>CAVVIY010000002.1:0-742574 GCA_963748475.1 Candidatus Bathyarchaeota archaeon | reverse complement strand
GGAGATCGGTGATCGTAGACTAGATTGCGCATTATGCTTGTCGCGGAACCCGCTAAGACATAGCATACTCTCTTCTGTGATTGTACGACTGTGCGAATCCGTTTGAGGGTGTCATCTCCCCATCTGATAACATCTTGGAATTCGTCCAGCATTACGACAAAGAACACGTCCTTTTCTTGTGCCAAGGCTTCTATGTACTGCAGAGCTTCCTCAATTAGGGAATCCTCCTCCGTGTTCTTGTCTTGAAGCTTTAAAGAAAACTCTGCGAATTTCACTTCGCTTATCCGCCCAATTGCAGATTTGGCCGCTTGCCCAATTGCCTTAGTTATTCGTTTAAGAAAGGCGCTATCACTGGTCTTGCAAACATAACTCTCGATTGTCTTGTCGACCAATACTTTGGCAAGGCGACTCTTCGCGGCTATTCCATAGCAATTTGCAATTACTGGGATGAGTTTCGCATTCGGCTTTAGCAGAACTTCAAGGTTCTCCAAAATGGACGTTTTTCCGGTCCTCCTGAGCCCGATCAAAGCGGAGTTGCTAGAAGCTCCTTTTTGGATACCTTCGATAAGTGTCTGAAGCCGGCGGAGCTCGTCTTCCCTGTCTACGAAGTACTCGCCTGTAACTGGCCTACCGACTATGAATGGGGGTTCTGGCATATTTTCACGTCAAAACATAGGGAACCATGCCTATATAGGTAACGGTGCCTATAGTAATCCTGTAGCGTCTGCATCTTGAAAGTCAAGGCAGACCCAAATTTTCGATATTCTTCACGCCATTCTTCTGGGCCCATCCATGACTATGTAGGCGTCCTTGTTCTTTTCGACCTCATGACCATCCAATATTCAGCGAAGATCTCCGGTGGTGCAGGTTGGGATTTGAATACGATAAAAAGACGGATTACTCCAAATGCCTCTTGTGCATAAAGTGGTATACTCGATAGAGTCCTTCATGTAGGATACGAATTTATATGATTCGTTTGAACTACATGTAGGATAGCAGGATTTGGTATTCTTGAACGAGGGAAATGTTTGAACGGCGTAACCGAAACTATTGATGCAAAAGCGTTAACCCATGGACAGGTTAGCAGAAGGGCCTCACAGGCTGAACTCAAATCCCTAGTTTATGTGCTTTACCAAGATCACGTACTTTACCACAGAGGAAATAGCGTACGCTGAGTGGTGGGGAATGGCTGGACTTACACAACAACCTTCGTCTGAAGACGCATTATTTGGCAAAGAAGCCGGTCCTAACAGCGGTAAGTCGGAACGGGAAGATTGTTCCGCCGGCGCCAGCCCCCTATGCCCACAATGCGGATCCAAAAAACTCTGGCGTGACGCCCTGCGCTATACTGATTTTGGAGACAAAATACAACGATGGCTCTGTCGAGAGTGCGGTCTCCGATTCTCAGACCCAAACGATGTCAAAAATGCCTGGAGCACCAAAGAAAAGGCAACAAGAATTTCATCAGCCAATGAAATAAAAGCAAGAGACGACATAGTTTCTACTCGCCAAATATGCGTCACGGAGACGAAAAACTTGGTTGCAGAACAACAGAAAACTGAAGTTCTGCTTAGGAACAAAATTGACGATGTCAAAGGAAAAATCATCGAATATGCTTGGTGGCTCAAAAAAGACGGAAAAAGCGACTCAACCATCAGAGGAAGAACAAAGATCCTACAGATCCTGACTAAAAGAGGCGCAAACCTATACGATCCTGACAGCATCAAAAACGCAATAGCAACGCAACCCTGGAGCAACGGAAGAAAAAACAACGCAGTCGACGCTTACTCCTCATTCCTAAAAATGGCGGGCGGCACGTGGGAAGCACCACTCTACCAAACAGTTCGCAAGATACCCTTCATTCCAAAAGAAACAGAAATCGATCAGCTCATAGCAGGATGCAACTCCCGAACAGCAACCTTCCTCCAATTGCTCAAAGAAACAGGCGCAAGATGCGGAGAAATCTGGCAGCTCAAATGGTCAGATATCGACTTCGAAAGTAAGGTGGTGAACATAACACCGGAGAAGAACAGCAACCCAAGAGTCGTACATCTAAGCAACAAACTCAAAGACATGCTGGAACAACTACCGAGAAATTACGGAGAAAGAATTTTCTCACAGGCACACACACTTATCGACAGCCAAGCAATAAGCTTTCAACGCCAAAGAAAACGCATAGCCCACAAAATAGGCAACCCACGACTGCTGAAAATCCACTTCCACACCTTCCGATACTGGAAAGGCACAATGCTCTACCACGAAACCAAAGACATCTACTACGTAATGCAACGCTTAGGCCACAAAAACATCAAAAACACCCTACTCTACATCCAACTTGAAGAAGCACTATTCCAAGGCGAAACAAGCTACATATCAAAAGTCGCCAAAACAGAAAAAGAAATCTGCAGCTTAATCGACGCAGGCTTTGAATACGTCACTGAGTTTCAAGGCGCAAAAATCTTCAGAAAAAGAAAACTATAACAACAAAAATCCTTACGTCGCCACTGGCGGGACCCCCGCAGTTTATATATATAAAGGTGCAGGGGGTGGGATTTGAACCCACGAACGCCTACGCGATAGGGTCCTAAGCCCTACTCCGTTGACCTGGCTTGGAGACCCCTGCAACTTAATATGTGAGCTTATTTTGCTTTCAAGCCGAGATAATCTCTGTACCAACCAATTAATATGAAGGTTTTCCCCGTTATCGAAACCGAAGTGGCTTGAACGTTACCGTTTGCGGCAGGTTTAACCGTAAGCATTTTATTGCCAAGAAGCAGTTCTTTCACGGGAACACACATTGAGCCTCGGTAGCCTAGCCCGGTGGGGCGTTACCTTGGTAAGGTAATGGTCGCGGGTCCAAATCCCGCTCGAGGCTCCAGTCAATTGCTCAAAAATATTATTTTTGCTCCTGGTTTTTAAAAACCTTCTTATGCCATTGTTACAACTGTTTTGAATAAAAAGGAGGGGAAACGCGGTTAACGTCTCGTCTACAAAACGCGAGATTATTATTTTAGCCGTCTTGCTTTTTGTTTCCTTCGTAGTTAGGGTTCTCTTGTTTCCGCTGCAAGGCTACCCAGTTGACACGGGAGATTTTACCTCCTGGATTAACACCGCTACTCAACATGGTATAAGACCATTTTACAATTTGGCCGGATTTATTGATTATCCGCCTTTCAACGTTTACATTTTCTGGGCATTCGGCTCCTTCGGAAAGGCAATTGGCATTAGCACAGCAAATATCGTTAAGTTGATTCCTAACCTTTTCGATTTAGCAACGGCGCTGCTAATTTACGTTTTTGTTAGAAAACAAGCAAGTTTCAAATCCGCCCTGCTGGCGATGTCGCTCTACACTTTTAACCCAGCTGTAATCTATAACACGGCGGTATGGGGCCAATATGACGCAATTTACACCTTCTTCCTTATACTTTCGCTCATGCTTGCGCTTAAATCTAAACCTAAACTTGCCGCAGTAGCCTTCGCATTAGGGCTTTTAACTAAGCCGCAGGGAATAGTTTTAGCTCCTCTGGTAGCTTTCTTGATTTATAAGAAAAACGGCTTGAAAAATCTGCTATTTTCTACGCTAGTGTTTGCTGGGACGGTTTTCTTAGTTATTCTTCCTTTCCAATGGAGTAACCCACTGACTTTCTTAAATAACATTTACTTTGGAGCCTATGGTGAATACGCCGTTACTTCGGTAAACGCTTTTAACCTGTGGGGTTTGTATGGCTTATGGATACCTGACGGAGGCCTCTATATCTTGGGTTGGGCATTATTTGGGGCTTTCGCCGTTTTCACCTTGTACTTTTTGTATAAACGGTTTCATGCTTCAAATGAGTTTCTGGCAATTTTCGGGGCGTTCATGCTTTTCTTTGCGTTTTTCATGCTTCCAACTAGAATTCATGAGCGGTACCTGTTTCCAGCCATAAGCGTTTTGGCACTGATGTTTCCGTTCCTCAAAAGAACCCGCCCACTATATGCTGTTTTAACAGCGACTCTTCTAATCAATCAAGCCTACGTTCTCTATTGGCTTAATGTTTCCTATCCCAGTGCTGGTCCTAATTTAACTGGAGACCCAGTGGTTCTGGCGGTAAGCGCCATTAATTTATTAATGTTCCTTTATGCTTCAATATTAATGTGGAATGAACTTAGAGGGCACGGAGTGGCTCAAAACTGAACCCCCACCACCACCCACGTTAAGCCAAAGCCAAGAGAGAGGTGAACCAAAATGAACCTTGGAATGCAAATCAACAAAAAAGACTTGATAACTATTGTTTTACTTGCAGTAGTTTTCTTCTCCATAGCCGCATGGAATCTTGGCGCAACCCAAATCCCCACGAACACAACTACGCTTACGGCTGGACAAAGCTTCTATGTTACCCTCGGCAATTCAACCAATGTTAAATATTTGATTGTTCTAATGGATGTTGGCGCTTACAACTTCACTGTATCTTCAGGTTCACCAAGCAACTGGACAGAAGTAACCAACTACCCTTGGCCCTATTCCAATTCAGTATGGTCAGAGGATTATTACAAGTGGACACGAAATACCTGTTGACCAAACTACACAGTATTTGAAAGTTGACGTTGGCCCAACAGGACTCTGAACCGACGGAAATAGCTCAAATAGCAGTTATAGACCAAAATAACCAGCAAGTCAACATTACATCAATAACAAATGTCGGCACTGGAAGTCCAGACCTAAATAATCTTATTAATGCAGCAAAACTTGGTTCAGTACCCCTCAGATTACACGCAGAACACCTATTTTGACGAAATATACTTCGTTAGAACAGCAGAGGAATACTTGCATTCACAGTTGCCATACGAGTGGACGCATCCGCCGCTTGGGAAACTAATCCAAGCCTCAGGCATCCTAGTTTTCGGTTTCAACCCGTTCGGATGGCGAATAATGGGTGTTATCTTCGCCACACTTATGATTCTGCTCATTTACCTGTTAGGCAAAAAACTGTTCGGCACATGGATTGGCGGTTTCACATCAGCATTTTTGTTAACCTTTGACTTCATGCATTTCACCATGGCGCGGATGGGTACAGCCGACACTTACGTGGTTTTCTTTTCGTTGGCTTCCCAGCTTTTCTTTTTGATTTATCTGAAAAATGTTCTTGATAAAGGCTGGAAAACCAGCATTGCACCTTTATTTTTAGCTATTTTCTTTTTCTCGTTAGGTTTTTCCACAAAGTGGCTTGTTCTATTCGGTTTTCTAGGGCAATTAGCTATTCTTGCGTCAATGCGGCTTAGTGAAGTTAAAAACTTGAAAGGCAACATAACGGCAAAGTTTTATGCTTTACTTGACCGCCCGTATTCTCAAATTGTTGCTTTCCTGTTACTTGGGGTTGGAATTTACTTAATAATTTATATTCCAGACATGCTTGCTGGCAGGTCATTTCTTGGTGTTTTAAACCTGCAAGATCAAATGTACATTTACCAAGTCAACCTTGAAGGCAACACATCCTTTTGCGTCTCCATGGTACAGTTGGCCTTTTATGTTTAATCCCTTCAATGCCGCAACGCATGTTCCACTTTGGCTAGAAGCAGCATCCCTTCCTAACGGCACTGAATCAACTATTGTTTTGCTGGGTAATCCGGCTGTTTGGTGGCTTGGCTTTGCCGCTATAATCGGATTAACAGTTTTCACCGTGGCAAAAATCTTTAAGAAACAGTTTAGTTTTAGCCTGAAAAACAACTTGCCCGCCGTATTTATCCTTGTAATCTTCTTTTTCCAGTGGCTGGTTTACATTTTTATTTCCCGAGTAGTCTTCATCTATCATTTCTACGTGAACGTGCCTTTCCTCTGTTTAGGCTCAGCGTTTATAGTAAACAGGTATTGGAGCAACAAATGGGGAAAAATGTTAGCTATAGCCTACTTTGCGCTTGTAGTTGGTTTATTTGTTCTTTTCTACCCAGTTATTTCAGGCGCACCCACATCAACCTCATTTATTAACAGTTTACATTGGTTCAAAAGCTGGGTGTTCTAAAAATGGAGAAGGAAACCGCTCCGAACAACAAAGCGATGGTTTCAGTTGTTCTTCCAGCTTACAATGAAGCAGACAAACTCGAAGGAGCCGTAACGAAAATAAGCCAAGCCCTAAAAGAAACGGAGTATCGCTATGAGATTATTATTGCTGAAGACGGCAGCACCGACGGCACCGCCGAACGCGCTGAAGAGCTAGCGCAAAAATTCCCATACGTTAAGCACATTCACCGTGAAAAACGTCTAGGAAGGGGAACCGCACTTAACAATGCGTTTAGGCAGGGCAGTGGCGAAGTTTTGGTTTATATGGATTTGGACTTAGCCACAGACCTCAAATCTCTTAAGCCACTTGTCGAAGCCATCACGGTTGAAGGCTACGATTTATCAACTGGTTCAAGAATGCTACCGGAAAGTAAGGTTGAACGCAGCCTTCGTAGAAGGGCGAGCTCAAAAAGTTACAACTTCCTCGTTCGGCACATGCTCGGCTCCAAAGTCAGGGATCACCAATGTGGTTTTAAAGCCTTCAAAAGGGAACCGCTTATGCAGTTACTTGGCGAGGTAGAAGCGACTCACTGGTTTTGGGACACGGAAATAATTGTAAGAGCATATCGCCACGGCTATAGGGTAAAAGAGATTCCAGTAGAATGGAAAAGCGGCACGGACACAAAAGTTAACTTCTTCAAAGATTCATCAAGCATGTTTTGGCAGATAATGAAGCTCTGGTGGAAACTAAAAATAAAACATGAGGGCTAACTGGGTCGCCCAGCTATAAGAACAAACGCTCTAGCAACCAATGATAAACCGGCAATTAGAATTATTCCAGCCCAAAAGACAAACCACTCGCTCATTATTGTCATGTTAACAAGGTAAGTAATTACTAAGTAGCTTGTTCCAAATCCGAAAACAATGTTTTCAATAGTTTCAGCTTTCCTTGGAAGGGACGAATGCAGCATAATCCTGAGAGCTAATATTCCGATTTCTAAAATGCCTAAACCCAGAAAAAACTGGAAAATAGCAGTGTAGAGCACTGCGTAAGAAGCTACAGCTGGATATGCAGGCGCAGGAAGAGAAATGCTAGTGCCTGGAACTTGAGTGAGAACAAAAGAACCGATAAAATTAACAAAGCTATTCCAAACGTTGTGGGGAAGATTGATGAAGTAAATCACGGCAAGCAGAATAAAAATAAACCCGATATAGACAGCAGTAATCAAGGCTTCTTTTTTCTTATCTGTTAACGCCTGCAGGTTCAATGTTAATTAAACCCCTTTGGTCCCATGCGAGTATGGAGCTTGAGCAAATATATCTTTCTCTTTAAGCAAAAACTGCATGTTTTAAATACTCTGAGACGATAACAGGTAAGGCTAGGAGAATTCGCATGCCTATTGTCCGAAATGCGGCAATAACGTTGACGAAACAATGGCTTTCTGCCCAAGATGTGGAACAGCACTAAAAGGGACAACACCAAGTCAAGCAGCACCCGTTGCGCTCACTGCCACCGCCAGTTTAAATATCCAAAAGCAGGAGAAACATGAGAACCCAGCGAACGCCGAAATCCAAGACAAAAACCAATATGGCGTCGTCACCTATCTAGTCGCCGGTTTAATACTGATTACAGTAGGCGTTTTCGCTATAACTATATTTAACTAATCGTTTCTTAGCGTCAGGTCAAAACTTAGCTATTATGCTAATTATAATTGGCATAATTATCATAAGTGGCGCTATTTACGTGCATACTCCAGTGAAAAAATTTTCGACATCTCATTAGCCATCCTAAAAACAGCCTAGTAAAGTTAGAATTTGCTTATATGCTTCTTTTTTGAATAAATAAACAGCCAAAACGTTTGCGATTTAGAGGCTGAAAAATTATGACCGAAACAGTTCGCATGACAGCTGAAAAGATAAGAAGACTTGAAGTTCAAGGTGCAAGAAACGTTGCAATAGCCACCTTAAAAGCCATCCAAACGTTAGCAGAGCAGACAAAAGCTAAAAACAAAACAGCCTTCTTAAACGAGCTTAAAGAAGCGCAAGCAGTGTTTTCTGCGTCAAGAGAAACTGAGCCCTTAATGAGAAATGCCATCCGCTGGATAATCACTCAGACCGAAGACAGCAGCACTGAAAAGGTTGATGTTCTAAGCGCGATGGTTGTTTCAAACGTAGCTTTGTTTTTGCAGAATCTTGAAGCTTCAAGAGAACTAACGGCAGAAATAGGGGCCAGACGAATCCGTGATGGCATGTTGATTTTAACGCATTGCCACTCGTCAACAGTGACACGTATGATTGCCAAAGCCAAAGCGGACGGCAAAAGTTTTAGCGTTATCTGCACTGAAACGCGACCAGCCTTCCAAGGGAGAATAACCGCTTGGGAAATGGTTGAGCTTGGCGTTCAAACCATGTTTATTGTTGATTCAGCCGCACGGTCCTATATGGGCGACGTTGACCTTGTAGTTGTGGGAGCAGACGCCATCACGTCTGAGGGCAATGTGGTTAACAAGATTGGCACTAGCAGCATAGCAGTTTTGGCTAACGAAGCTAGAAAGCCATTCTATGTTGTTTCGGAACTGTTAAAGTTCGACCCAGAAACTGCTTTACGGAGCATATGAACGCATTGAGCAGCGAAACCCTAGCGAAGTCTGGAAGGAAGCGCCCGAAAAACTGTCTGTTCGGAACCCAGCTTTTGACGTTACCCCAAGCCGCTACATTCATGGGTTAATCTGTGAAGAAGGCGTAATCGCGCCTCAATCAATAGTTGAAGCGGTAAATCGAAGCTACCCGTGGGTTCTTAAGCGCACTTAGGTTTTCCATAGCTCCAATGCAGCTTTAAGTTCCCTGTGTGTTTCAGCGTATTCCTCTAAGGATAATCCCTTCAATTTGGCGTCAACGGCTTGTCGCATTGCCTTTGCACCTGCTACTGTTCCATCTGGATGCCCGTGAATTCCGCCGCCGGCTTGAATGACAACATCGTTGCCGAACGTTTCAAGTAAAGCAGGCACCAATCGTGGGTGCAGTCCGCCTGAAGCAACAGGCAAAACAGGCTTTAACTCGCCCAACTCAGCTTTGCAAGCATCAATGTTTTCAAGCACTTCAGCTTTCGTTTCAGACATTTTGCCCACTACGGTGCCTACGTGAAGTTGGTCAACGCCGATTACTCTTGCAACCGTTGCGATGGGACGCATTGCTATGCCGTGTTTTGGGTTTTTTGTGAAAGCAGCATGCCCCGCCCTGTGCGCGTGAATAACGAGTTTGCTAGTTTTGGTCGCGTAGGGTTTGAAGTGCTGACCAGCCAGTGGTTAAGATGTCCACCATAACGTATTCTCCGCCTTGAGCGATGACGGCTTCTGCTCGTTTCAGCATGAGGTTGGTTTCAGCGGTGATGTTAACCATGTAAACTTTGCGTTCACCCGTTTCCTGTTGTGCTTTGTCTCGGCTCTCCAGAGTCTGCGAAAGGCGGTCTTCGAAGGGGTTGAATTTTTGGCTGCTAAGGTTTTCATCGTCTTTTACAATGTCGCAGCCGCCGCTCCAAGCATCATAAGCCACTTTGGCGTGGTCTTTAGTTTTTAATCCGAGTTTAGGCTTAATTATTGTGCCGACAAGCGGGCGCTCTGGAACTTTCAGGAGCTTGCGAATTCCAGCTATGCCAAACATTGGGCCTTTAAAGCTGTTAATTAGGTCTTTGGGCATCTGAATGTCTAGGAGGCGCAGGTTTTTGAGCGCTTTTAGCCCGAAAACGTTTCCAGCAACGCTGCTTAGAATGTTTGGCATGTTGGCTGGCTCAAAGAGTTCAATTGGGTAAGCGATTTTCACTACGTTGCCTTCTATGCTAAACACGTGAGCTGCCAGCCGAGTCACGTATGGCTGTCTCTGTTGTTAGTTCTGTCCATGTGCCAACGGAGCTTTCCGCGGCAACGCCGCCTGCGGCTTCTTTGAGGCTGATGTCCTCGGGCTCCAAGTAAAAAGTGCAGGTTAAATCGGTTTCTTTCGGCACGTAAGTTAAATCTACAAAGTCAAGGTACTTCAAATTGTTCCTCTCAGGTTAGTGAGAACTGGTTTTTCCTTAAAATCTTTAACTATTCCTAAATCTAATAATAATTGGCGTGGTCCAAAATGGAGCTAATAGTTGAAGTCTTAAACATCACCACTGGCGGAAGCAGAATCGCCATTCTTAGTGAAGAAAGCGCCAACCTATTAGACGTGCATAGTTCAGACAGAATAAGAATAACATGTGGCAACCAAGAAATGATTGCTATCGCAAATATAGCGGAAAATTTTCCCCAAAACCGCATTGGACTCTACGAGGAAACCGCTCAGGCACTCGGGGTAAAGGAAGATGAAACTGTCAATGTGCAGTTGGCTCCGCTTCCTGAATCACTGTTTAACGTTCGGGCTAAACTGCATGGGGAACGTTTACGAGAGAAAGACATCGTGACCATTGTAAAGGATGTTGTCGAAAGGCATTTGAGCACGGCTGAAATAGCCGCTTTCTTAACCGCGCTTAGCATTCACGGTTTAAGCATGAGTGAGAATGAGGCACTATCAAGGGCGATGGTTGCAACGGGAAAAACACTTAGCTTCGGCGAAGGACCCATACTAGATAAGCATAGTGTAGGCGGCATACCAGGCGACAAAACTTCCATGCTGGTCGTGCCCATTGTGGCAGCTGCAGGATTCACTATTCCCAAAACTTCTTCGCGGGCGATTACTTCGCCGGCTGGAACCGCAGACCGAGTGGAAACCCTCTGCCCCGTAAACCTATCCATCAACGAGATAAAGGAAGTTGTAGCGAAAACCAACGGGTGCTTAGTTTGGGGCGGCTCCTTGGAACTTGCACCAGCCGATGATCTTTTCATTCAAGTTGAATACCCCTTGGGAATTGACCCTATGCTTTTACCTTCCATTCTTAGCAAGAAAAAAGCCATCGGAGCCACGCACGTCGCCGTCGACATTCCAACGGGCATGGGCGCTAAAATTAAGACCCGAACCGAAGCGTACACTTTAGCTTCTGATTTTGTGGATTTGGGAAAACGTTTAGGCTTAAACATTCAATGTGCTTTGACTTTTGGAGATCAACCTTTAGGCTGCGGCATCGGACCTGCCCTTGAAGCTCGTGAAGCTTTAACGACTCTGATGGGCGGTGGCCCCCCTGACCTGCGAGAGAAAGCTGTTAGTCTTGCAGGCATGCTTTTCGAGATGGTCGGAGTTGAAAACGGAGCAGCCAAAGCGGAGGATATGCTTGATTCTGGCAAAGCTGAAAAGAAGATGCGGGAGATCATTGCTGCTCAAGGCGGAAACCCAGCGGTTAAACCTGACGATTTACCTGTCGGAGCGGAAAAGGCTGAAGTGCGGTCACAACACCCTGGCAAAGTCATATGGCTCAGTACAGAGGACATCGTTCGGATTGCAAGAGAAGCTGGAGCACCCAAAGAAAAGGGCGCCGGCATTGTGCTATACGCGAAACTTGGCGAAGCTGTCCATAAAGACGGCGTCTTGTTTGAAGTGTATGCTGAACGAAGCAGTAAGTTGGCTTCGGCGCTGGAGCTTGCTGGGCAATTATCGCCTGTCGCGTTAACTAAGAAGCCTGCGGAAAAGATGATTTTGGATCAGGTGCCTGAAAAGCTTTCACACGAGAAATCCTTCATGTTAGACAGATAATGAAAGCTGGTAAAAGCCTCAAGCCAAATTGAAAAAGCAGCGTCTGTATTGGCACATTCAAGCGAATGATAGCTTATGTTAGTGACTCACTACATTTTTTTAATCCTTTACATACGTTAATTTTAAATGGGTGTTATTGTTAGGTATCTTATAAAAAAATTGAAAAAAGGTAGCAACAGCAGTTTCTGGGATTAACCATGGGTTGTTCAGTATTCGTGTACTTGAAAAAAGTGTTCAGTTTAACGTTAATCCTAAATTCTTTTATAACTATGGCTTCCATTACTGGAATCCTGTATGGTTTTTACTTTGCTTGGCCTGGCTGGAAACCTTACACGCCATGGCTGATTAGTGGCAACTTCTTTTTAATAGCTGCAATTGCTGCACTCATTAATATTTTCCCCAGCGCAAGCATAGGACGAGCCCTGCACACTGGGCGGCTCTTTTTTCACCATTACGTTTACGGCTTTTTTGTTTTAGTATTCTCCGCCATCTATGTATTGGCGTTTACATCCGTTTCTTTAGTAAGTCTTTTTCTGGTGAACACTGGAGACGTAGCGATTAACACTGGACGATTTTTTGTATTAACAGGGGCAACCTTATTCTTGGACGATCTTCCAGACGTTTCAAAAAGAGTTGAATCTGCTTTAAACAAGATAAAGTCGCAAGCTTGTAGAGTAAGAAAAGCCTTCCATGTGCTCCAGTTGATTACGGGTATAGTTACGCTCTACATTTTTCTCGCAATCTTATCCTTTTCCATTTATCATTTAGAAGTAAACATTGCCAACTTTGTCACTATGGGCACTTTGCTGGTAACAAGCTTCACTTCTTTTGCTTGCGTAAAAAGAAAAGCATGGCTCAAAATCACCCCTCCACAAATAAGCCAACATTAGCTTTTTTGTCCAAGGATCTCTTTTCCCATAGCTTCAATTTGCTGACGGGAAAAGTTGTTCGGGCTTCTGTACATGGTTATGTGGCTGGGCAGTTGCGGAAGTTTAAGGATTAAAACGGTGGGGTTGTTTAAGTGGAGAGTCGCATGGTTATTTGTGAAAACTACGATGCCTTCAACCCAAACATCCAGCGACCTAAAAGCCTGCGAAGAATCGATTAAGTGTTTTATTTTGGCGGCATTCCTTTTAACTTGCCGACTGGGGCTGCCCTTGAAATTACTCTTTCCAGCTCTTTGCCACACATCACCATTGCAGGTAATGTCGCCGCTCCAGTTCTTAGTCTCCAAAACAAAGATGCTGCTTGGACCAAGAACGACATGGTCAATGTCGCCGCCATTATGCAGGTATAGATCGTTTATGAGGAAATACTCATCGCTAAGCCTGCTGCTTAGAAATTTGGCTACTTGTTTTTCGCCTGCCCAACCGGCATTGTAAATTCTGTACTTGCGCAGGTAAAAGTAAAACGCAGCTAACGGCACCAGCGAAACCAAAAGTCCAACCTCATCAAAGATATCCAATCGCAGTGTTAAGAGGACTCGTAAACTTGAGGAGAAAAAGATTAAGAAAAATAAGACTATGCAGAGAATCGCTTTTGCCAAGTTTTTTCTAACCTGATTCTTCAGGTAGCTGCTTGACCCCTTCATTTTCCTCATGCGCTAACAGCTCCAAGTAGGTTTCAATCGGTTTAAGGATATATTACTGTATAGCAACTTTTCGGGCAATTTCTGCGTTGAATTTGTGAAGCTGCGACTGTGTTCTTCTTGCGGAACACTGCGTTCTTTGGGGAGAGCTAAATTGTGGTTCTAACTATTGCATTGGATGGTGCGAATCATGAGAGCTTCAACGATCGCCATGTCAACACTTATGTTAATGGTCTTAATTTTGGCATTTCAGCCTTACCAAATAGCTCATGCTCAAATGGCTTCGCTTGAGAGCAAAGCGCTCGCCTATGTAGAGAATGTTCTCCCCTTTGACATGAGCCACTATACAGTTACTGTTAGCAGCGCTTATTCTCTTTCGTCGGCGCCAAATGACCCAACTATTACTCAAGCTGTTGATATTGATCTAAATTCTAGCGACAGCACAATCCACGTTGTATGTGTATATGTTAACGGTGCTTTGCATCAGTGCGGTGTAAGCACTACAGGTGCCCCGCCAGTTAGCGATAGAACTTACGCAAACGTCGAAGATGTTGCCGCCCGCATACTGCAAGCGCATCAGGAACAGACTGGACTTGATTCAACCGGCCTTTTAGACACGTTAAACCTTGTAAAAGGCACCACGTCAGCGAATGTGTCCTTAGGTGACGTTAGTCTTAGTGTATCTCAGATGCCTGATATAGTAGGTTCCAGAACAGTCAATGGGATACCAGCGCCTGTGCCTTCCAATTCAACCTTTTCTGTACTTTTCCATTGGACACGCACGGTGAATGGAGTTGTGTATGCCCAAGTCATCTTATCTTTTGACGATGGCGTCTTCTGTGACCTGCAAGATGAACGAGGAACTCAACCCATAGCGAACATCCCAGCTACAGCCGCTGAACAGGTAAATTCAACATCGCTAACAACGCTGCCTCAGCTTGTAAATGGCACGTCAGCAAAAACAAACCAGTCGCTACACGAATCCTTGACTGCGCCTATTTTGATAGATGCTTTAGTCGCATGCGTGATAACAGTGCTTGCAGTGATAAGCATAAGAGCAAAAATGAAGCGTACAAAAATTAAACGGGAAGTCTCAAAAAGAGACTAACTTATTTCTTGTTCATGAGGTACTCGTGCATTGCTTTTGCTGCGCGTTTGCCTGCGCCCATTGCGCTGATGACTGTTGCTGCTCCTGTTGCGACGTCTCCGCCTGCGTAAACTCCGTCAAGGCTGGTTTTGCCTACTTCGTTAACGCATATTGTTCCGTGTCTTGGGTCGCTTTGTAACCCATCTGTGGTTCGCTGTATGATTGGGTTTGGTGTTTGACCGATGGCAACAATTACTGTATCAACATCCATTGTGAATTCTGAGCCTGGAATTTCTTTTACTCCACGTCTGCCTTTCGCGTCAGGTTCAGTGAGCTCCATCGCTATGCATTTCATGCTTTTAACCCAGCCGCTCTCGTCACCGTAAAACTCGAGGGGTGCACCAAGGAACTTGCAGACCACGCCTTCTTCTTCCGCGTTCTCGACTTCTTCATGTCTTGCTGGCAACTCAGCACGTGAACGTCGATAAAGTAAGCAAACTTCAGCTCCAAGCCTCAAACTGCTTCTTGCGCAGTCCATGGCAACGTTTCCGCCGCCAATGACGACTACGTGTTTGCCTATGCGTATTGGAGTATCGTAGTCTGGGAATTGGAATGCTTTCATTAAATTAACGCGTATTAGGAACTCGTTAGCTGAGTAGATTCCGCCAAGGTTTTCTCCTGGGCAACCAGTGAACTGCGGCAAGCCTGCGCCGCTGCCGATGAATACTGCGTCATAACCGTTCTTCATGAGCTCTGGAATTGTGTGGATTCTGCCAACCAAGTTGCCAAGGCGCAAATCAACACCCAGTTTCTGGATGTAAGCAACCTCATTTTGCACGATTGCTTTGGGTAAACGGAACTCGGGAATACCATATGACAGCACTCCACCGCCAACATGCAACGCTTCAAACATTGTAACATCGTGACCAAGCTTAACCAAGTCGGCTGCAGCAGTTAATCCAGCAGGACCAGCACCGACAATTGCTACTTTCTTGCCTGTTGGTGGAGCTTTCTGCGGAACCTGTGAGCCATTTTCACGTTCCCAATCTGCAAGAAAACGCTCAAGTCGTCCGATGCTGATTGGCTCACCCATTTTTCCCACGACACATTTGGCTTGGCATTGTACTTCTTGAGGGCAAACTCTTCCGCAAACAGCGGGCAAAGCATTCTTCTCTTTTATCAACGCTATGGCTTCAGCATACTTCTTTTCTCTAATTAGTTTTATGAACCCTGGAATGGGAACTTCAACTGGGCACCCAGTCATGCATTGAGGTTTTGGACATTGTAAGCATCGGCTTGCTTCTTCAAGCGTTTCTGCTTCAGTGTAACCCAAAGCGACTTCGTTAAAGTTTTTAGCCCTTACTTTAGGATTCTTGCTTAGCCATCTCTACGGCTTTCTTGTTTAATTTTGGTTTAGGCTTAACTTCTGCCACACTTGCAACCTCCTCGCATTTCCCACAATACTGAACTTAACCTTTCTTCTGGCAACATTGTACGCTGACGTCGAATCAACTGGTCGAAATCAACTTTGTGGCCGTCAAATTCTGGTCCGTCAACACAGCCAAACTGCATTTTGCCGTCAACCGTGACTCGGCATACACCGCACATACCCATGCCGTCAATCATTATAGGCGTTAAAGTTACAATTGTTGGTATGCCATAGGGCTTGGTGATTTCGCTAACGTCCTTCATCAGGATTACTGGACCCATAACTACACAGCGATCAAACTTTTCCTTCTTAAGTAAGTCTTTGAGAAAATCTAAACCTTTGTAGCCTTTTGAACCGTCATCCGTTGCAATGTAAACTTTATCGCTCATGGCTTTAGCTTCATCTTCCATCATTATGAACTCTTTTGTTCTAGCGCCAAGAATTGTGGTTACGTTGTTGCCTGCTGCTTTCATGGCTTTAACCTGCAACAGCAACGGCGCAATCATCACGCTTCCGCCAACACAAAGAACCTTACCGAAGTTTTTGACTTCAGATGGATTGCCAAGTGGGCCAGTAACGTTGTCGATGCATTCGCCCTGGTTTAGTAAGCCAAGTGCTTTTGTGGTTTTGCCGACTTCATGAAAAGCAAACGAGACTGTTCCTTTCGCTGTGTCGTATCCGCATATTGTCAGGGGTATTCGTTCGCCTGCTTTGCCGTTTATGACTATTAGGAATTGTCCAGTTTGCGATTTAGCTGCAATGTCTGGAGCTTCAACTTCGAACAGTTTTATTTTTGGAACAAGTTCTTTTTTAGTTACTATTTTGTACGTTTTGCTTTCGCCTCCACGGTTATTTCACGTTTTGGTAACGCTGAAATCTTTTTGTAGAAAGCATCCAGTTTCTGATTGAACTCGTCAGCGCATCTTGGTGACTCCTCGTAAATTTCGAATCGGTCAAGAAGATTGTTCTTTCTCAACACATTCCATAATACGGCCAAGTTGCGTTCTGCGGTGGCTCTGCCTTCTTGAAGCTTGCAGTCTTGTGCTGAGCAGACTACTGCCATTACGCCGTCGAAACCGCAGTTTAACGCGTTGATTACGTGTACTGGATCTAAGGATTTGAAGCATGGAACTTCGAGAGCTAACACGTTTTTGCCTGCAAACGCGCTGTTAGGGTTGTCTAAAGCTGAGAAGTTCTGACCATTGACAAACGAACGCAAGAACTGCTGGACCTTGTTTTTTAGCTTTCAACTGTGCAATTGAATCTCCATAACGGTTAACCACATTTTCAAACTCAAAGCCCTTCACTTCGATAGCCTGATGTGGACAAACCAGTTGGCATGCGCCGCAGCCAACACATTTTTCCTCGATTACTTTTGGAGTAGCAAACGATTCAAACTCAATCGCTTTATACGGGCAGATGAAGATGCATTTGTCGCATCCCACGCATTTTTGAACATCATAAACTGCTTTGCGGGAGAACTTTACTATCCTAACTGCGTTTTCGTCGTAGCCTAATTGTTTGAGGACGTCTTTGGCTAAAACGAGTCTTCGAGTGTTTATTTTTGTGCCTTCTTTGTAGCGGCAGAATGGGTCTTCGCATTGAACAGAAATAATGTTTTTTACGCCCAAATTCAGCGTTTCAAAAATAAAGTCAGTTGGAACTCTGCCTGAACATGGCAAACGCAACGCAATATAATTGTCAACCTTTAATCCTTGTTCTTTAAGGATATCTTGAACTTCACCTGTTGAAGGCGAGTTTCCTCGGCACATTAAAACAAGCGTGTCAACATCACTTTTAGCTTTTTCACGTGCCTGTTTAACGTAGTTTGAAAGATTATCGTAAGTGTAATATTGCATTTTAATGGCTGAAGACGGACAAGCGCTATAGCATATGCCGCAAACTTGGCATTCTTGATTGTTAACTTCAACTTTTCCAGCTGAGTCACGTTTTATTGCGTCATAAGGACATATTGAGTGGCAAACACAACATCGGCTACATAAGTCTTGGTCGATTTCTACTACAGCGAGACATTTTTCACTCATTCTGAAACCTCTTTTCATACACCGCTGCTACTTTAAGCTTAAGCATGCTAGCCTAAAGCTATTGAAATCATGAAAAGGGCTTTAGAATCATATAATCCTTTCTCTCTATTTTCTGTAATAAGGTCGTTTAATGTAACTGTAAGCTTCAAGGGCTGCAGTGATGCCTTGACCAACGGCTGTCCCAACCTGCTTAATTGGCTGATCTGTAACGTCGCCTGCTGCGAACACTCCTGAGAGGTTTGTCTGTTGGCTCATGTCAACTTTGATGTATCCATGCTCATCTGTTTCTACTCCGGCGGCTTTGGCTAGTTGGCTGTTTGGTGCTTCGCCGACTTGCACGAAAACCGCGTCAACTGCTAGTTCGCTTGTTTTTCCTGTCGTGTTATCGATTAAAGTGACTGCTTTGACTTGTTTGTCACCTTTGATTTCTTGAACTTCAGTATTCCATAATACAGTCACATTATTCTTTGATGATATATCAGTCACCAGAGATTCTTCTGCTCTGAAAGCTTTTTTCCTATGAACTACAATGACTTCGGAAGCTATGCCTGAAAGGTAAAGTGTAGTGATGCAGGCTGAATTTCCACCGCCAATAACAAGCACTCGTTTGCCTTTGAAAAATGGTCCATCACAGACTCCACAGTAACTTACGCCTCTGCCGCGGAATTCTTTTTCACCTTTGATGCCGACTTCTTTATAGTGCGAACCTGTGGAAAAAATTACTGCCTTAGCTTCATAAGTTGCTTTCGAGGTTTTCACAATTTTTTTTTCACCCATAAGCTCTAATTCAGTAACAGGCTCCAAATCGTGAATGATTGCGCCAACCTTTCTGGTATGAGCTGTCATTTTTTCAGCAAGTTCCCCACCGCTAATCTCAGCAAATCCTGGATAATTCACCACTATTGAGGCATCAGCGATTGTTCCGCCAGGCAGCTTTTCTTCTAAAATTAAAGTTTTAAGTCCGCTTCGAACAGCGTAAATTCCAGCTGCCAAACCCGCGGATCCGCCACCGATTATTATGACGTCCCAATTCTCCATGCTGTGCATCTCTTAAGAGAATAGTGAATCGGGGAAGTTTATGAATTGTTCGGATTGTTTTTGGTTAACTCCAATACACTGATAAGGGCGAATCAATTTAATTCTAATAGACATTTTTGAGGGTTAATTATGGCAAGGTACAGGTGCACGGTTTGCAACTATGTTTATGATGAAGCAAAAGAAGGAAAGAAGTTTAGTGATTTGCCTAAAGAATGGGTTTGCCCCGTTTGTGGAGCGCCTAAATCCGTTTTCGTGTTGTTAGCTGAACAAGTTGAAGAGAAAAAAGCTGAACACACCGTTTCACAAGTTCTGATAAACCAAATTGCCGAGTGGGGAGTTCAATACGTTTTCGGTATTCCAGGCACTTCAACGTTAGGCGTTGTGGACGCTATACGAAAAACCAATGGCAAAGTAAAGTACATTCAGGTGCGGCATGAACAGACTGCAGCGTTCATGGCTTCAGCCTATGGGAAACTCACTGGTCACGTTGCCGCTTGTCTTGGAATTTCTGGTCCAGGCGCAACTAATTTAGCCACTGGCTTGTATGATGCGAAGCTGGATCATTCGCCAGTTTTAGCGTTGACTGGTTTGGTTGCTAGGCAACTGATGGGTCCAGGTTCAACTCAGGAGATTGATCAAGCCGCCTTTTTTGAGCCAATTTGCGTTTTTAACAAGATTTTGATGTCTGAAGACCAAACTACTACGCTGGCGACTTTGGCGATTAAGCATGCGCTTTTAGATCAGGGTGTTTCGCACATTGGGATTCCTAATGACGTGCAGAAGTTGCCTTATGAAGCGCAGATTTTGCCGTTTGAGGGCAGAATGCCTAATCTAGCTTATGGACAGGAAGAATGGCTGATTGAGAAGGCAGCAAAGGTTGTTGACCAAGCCGTTAGGCCAGTGATTCTTGCGGGTTTTGGCGCTCGAGGTCAAGGCAACAAGCTGTTAAAGTTGGCTTCGAAGATTTCTGCGCCGATTATGGCAACTTTCAGGGCTAAAGGCGTTGTTGATGAACATGAATCTCTGTATGTTGGATGCCATGGCGGCATCGGTTCAACTGCCGCGGCGACAGCTTATGCAAAAAGCAGATTTGCTAATAGCTATCGGTTCTTCATTTTCTGATCTATCGCAGATTCCACAGAAGAAGACTGTGCAGATTGATATTAACCCGCTTATGATTGCACGCAGGTACCCTGTTGAGGTTGGATTGCTTGGCAACAGCGCAGTGCTCATTCCCAAGTTAACCGAGAAAGTTCAGGAGAAACAAAACGCTGACTACTTGGCTGAGATTGCAAGGTTAAAGCAGGAATGGCTAAACCAACTGGAAAAAGAAGCCGACTCAAGCATGAAGCCGATTAGACCCCAATACATAATCAAAGTTTTGAACCAGAAAATCGCTGATGACGCAGTGATCTCTTTGGATGTTGGTGAAAACTGCTGGTGGTTTGGCAGAGACTTTATGATGAAAAAGTCTCAGAAGATGGTGATGAGCGGCACTTTGGCTACGATGGGGTTTGGTTTGCCAGGCGCCTTGGCTGCAGCGTTGGCTTATCCAGACAGGCAGATTGTTTGTTTGACTGGTGATGGCGGGTTAACGATGGTTATGGGCGACTTTTTAACCGCTTTGAAGTACAAGTTGCCGGTTAAAGTTTTTGTCATGAATAATAAACGGTTGGGGATGATTATGCAGGAGCAGAAAGTTGAAGGCTTCGAGAGCTGGCAAACTGATTTGTACGATTTCAGTTTTGCTGATTTTGCTGAGCATTCAGGCGGCATGGGCATTAAGGTTACTGAGCCAAACGAGCTTGAAGCAGCCGTTGACAAAGCGCTTTCATCCACTAAGCCAGCGATAGTGGATATCGATACTGATCCAAGGAGATTTTTGTGAGGTGAAAATTATGGCAACAAATCAAGGAATAACATTCGCGTTCATTGTGTCGCTGGTTGGAGGCTTAATCATACTAATAGCCAGCATACTCAATGTGGTCTGGTATAGTTCAGGTGCTCCAAACTTTGGCGGATACGGCAGCTACATGCGCGGAATGATGGATGGCTACCACAATTTCATGGGCAGCAACGGCAGCTCCAATGGTTTTCTTGCGGGAATCTCGCTGGTAGCTGTGATCTGCGGCGTCATTGTGATGATGAGCGCTATCATGCTAAGAGTTCAGCCGCAAGAGCACATGATCTGGGCAATAGTCATTATTGTGTTCTCAGCAGTCAGCTTTGTAGGCATGGGCGGCTTTTTCATAGGAGCACTACTTGGCATCGTCGGCGGAGTATTCGTTTTAAGCATCAGACAAATAAATCCATAATTTTTTATACACAGATTACGAGTTTTGTGGTAAAGCAACATATGTTTATTAGCTTTCTGAAGTGTAATAGATGTATTCAGCATCACTTATTTGGAGGTGTAAATGTGCCTGAAAAAAGTGTTGACATGACTGAGAGACTGCAAAAAATTGGTGAGACGGTTGCTGGCTACAGGGATGCGTTGGTCGCCCATTTCAAGGATATGGATGTTGAGGTCAAAGATTGGCATTTCTCAGTTGGAAAAGCAGAAAACCAATATAACGTGGAAGTTACAGTCAAGTTAGCTATTAAGCCTAAAAAATAAGACGTAGAAATGGTATGACTTGACGCGTCTTCATTAAAGTACTTATCAACCCGAAAATCTTTTTCTTCATGTTTATAGGCTTGTTTATTTGACCTCAGCAGCCTTTCCAATCTTCGCTAAGAAGGCAATTTTTTTGGCGGGCGCGTCTTTTAAAAGCATAGCTGCCGCAACAGGGTGAAAACGGTACTTTGGCGAAGTTATCATGTTACAAGTGACTAAAGCTTCTAGTTGCCTGTCAATGCAGGCAAGAAAGCACCAGCAGCAAAGGTGACTTTCGGTTTGTTTTGTTTTGACGGCTGTTCTTTTTCTGGAATAACAATTACTTTCATCCTTGCATCGATAGGTAGATTAATAGGTAAATTGCACATTTTTCGACTCCTCTTTAATGTTCAAAAAGCCTCCTGCTTTTAGGGTTACCCAAAATATTTTATATAGTAACTTTAAAGCTCAATATAACATCATACAACATTTAGCCCTAAATTATGTCCGCAAAAACAGAATGATTTTGTTGGTAGCGGGGACTAGATTTGAACTAGTGATCTCTGGGTGTCTCACAGCACTTAGCGCCGTTATGAGCCCAGCGGGTTAATCCTGGCTACCCCACCCCGCTATATTTATTCTATAAAGATTGTTTTAGCATCCTATTAGTTTATTTGTCGAATATTAATAGTTTCTTTTTCATTGTCGGCAAAAGCATTTTAGAGGCGACTAATATTCTATGGAGCGAAGGATGTTGCTGATGGATAAGGCGTATTTGCGTAAGCTTTCAAATCCGACTCTTGAAAACCCATTTTTTGTTCAAGGATTACCGGGATTTGGGAATGTTGGGAGAATTGCGGCGCATCTTCTTATAAAGTTCTGTGATGCTAAGCCTTTTGCGGAGTTGTATTCGCCTTCTTTTCCAGATTATGTTTCAATAAATGCTAAGGGCATATGTCATTTGCCGCGGTACGAGTTTTATTATGCTCCTATGGTGAAAAACAATTTGGTTATAATGACGGGTGAAATTCAGCCTTCGTTTGATGATGTGGTTGCTCATTATGAGGTTTGTGAAGAAGTGATTGATTTTGTTGAAACGTTAGGTTGCCATTTCATCGTAACCATGGGCGGGATACCGATAGCTGAGGATAAAGCTCAAGTTTACATTGCCGCTACTTCACCGAGGTTGGCAACTGAGTTTATGGAAAAAGGCGCGGTTATTTACAGCAAAGGCAGAATCGTTGGTGGAACAGGGCTTACCTTGGCGATGGCGAAGGAAAGAAAACTGGAAGGGGTTAGCTTGCTTGGAACAACAACGGGTTTTAGAGCAGACCGTGAAGCTGGATTTCTTGTTTTCAAGTTTTTGATGAAGGCTTTAGGAAAAGAGATAAAAGAAGGTTTAGTAGAAAACAATGCACCAGAAGAACAGTAAGTTGGGTGTCTCATGACTGAAAATGAAGAAAACGCGAATGTTACCGGAATATACTCGAAATTCTGGAGAATCACACTAGTAGTTGTATCAATGCTTCTAATCTTCGTGGGTCCAACTTACGTTCCATACGCCATGGTGAAAGTCCTTAAAATACAACTATTTTGTCTCAATAGGCGCTGGCATTATCCTATTCATAGTAGGCATGGTACTCATGCTGTTCCTTATCAGAAAGAAGCTAATAACAATCTAAGTTTGCCTCAGATACCCCAGGGTGCATCATCAATCAGCATTTTGGATTCTTCATCGGCAACTTCTAGAGACATAACCTGTTTTATTTAACTATTCGTTGAACTTTCGGAAAGAAACTTGACTGTAAATATACTTCCTGAATACATAAGTCATATTAAATATTAACGTAGAAATAGTTTCTATGCAGGACAGCAACCGAAGAAGCTCTGATGCGCCCAAAGAGAAAAATGAAGAAGCAAAAAGAACAACGATTATCCTTGAAAAGAGCGAACGAGAATTCATTGAATCATTAATTAAAGATGGGAAAGAGCCTGGAATCAAACCGCTCATCTCCAAAATGCTTGACATTTACAGAAGCATGATGATTTATGATTGGCGTTTCCCCGGCGAATACTACTGTGGAATAAGCCGCATAGCCCTTGTTAACGTTGAATTATTCAACATCCTAACACAGCAGATTCCTAAGGAAAAGTGGCTTGAGATTGGCGAAAAAATGGGTGACGCCCTAAAAGTTTCTATCCAATCAACGCTAGGAATTGAAGCAAGTGAACAGAAAAATTGGGAAAAGATATTTGAACGGCTGAAAGTGCAGGGATTCGGAGATTTCTATTTGAAAGACAAGTTTTTGCTTTTGAAAACCCCATTTATTAATGATTGCGAAATCTGGAAGGGCATCATGGAAGGATTATTAAGTGTAGAGTTAGAAACCCGAAATTCGGTGCCGCCGCTGGTTTTTGAAATTAAAAAACGGAAGCCGCCTTCAGTTTAATGCCTTTTTAGCATTTCGACAGTTAAATATTAGGAAAACAGTTTATTAGGAAGCTAGACATTCAGGTGTCTTTCAGTGGTTAATGATGAGGGATTGCGTTCATACAAGGCGATTGCGTTCATTAAAAGCAATCCAAACCGTCTAAGTCTAAAAACGAAAAGCTACTTGGCATTAGGCGCATTCCTTCAAAAAACCGTTTTATCAAAACAAAAAACCCTTAGAGGTTTCTCTAAAAATTTAGGTGAAAAATTATGGATAAAATAAAATTTGCTATACCAGCAGGCTCCCTAGTAAAAGCAACCGCGGAATTCTTCGCGCGTTCAGGATTTAAAATCTGCGGAACTGAACGCACATACCGACCCACGATAAACGACCCGCAAATCGAAATGAAGGTTCTCCGACCCCAAGAAATCCCCGTCTTCGTCAGCGAAGGCTTACAGGACCTTGGCATCACGGGGGAAGATTGGGTTAAAGAAAACCGGGCAGACGTAGAAATCCTGCAAAACCTGGAATACGGAAAAATCAAGCTCGTCATAGCCGTGCCAAAAAGCGTTAGCGAAAACACCACGATGGGCGAGTTCATGGAATCCATTTGGAGTCAAGGCAAAAACTTCCGAATCAGCACCGAATATCTTAACATAGCCTCCGAATACCTGAAAAACACACCCGCAATACAAGAAACGCTTTGGCAATGCCGACCCCATGATTGTAACCCCTTGGTGGAGAAAAGGCGACAACCCGAAAGCAAAAATTTTCCTGTCCTTCGGCGCAACTGAAGCGAAGCCGCCGGAAAACTCTGACTGCATAATGGACGTAACTGAAACTGGCACAACCATTAGAAGCTAACAACCTTAGAATCATAGACACCGTCATGAAATCTTCAGCAGTCCTTATCGCTAACAAGAAAGCCCTCGAAGACCCTGAGAAACGAGAAAAAATCCACGACATATTAGCCTTGCTTAAAGGAGTCGTTGATGGGTCAAAGAGAATCCACATATTTGTCAACGTCAAAAAGTCAAACCTGCAAAAACTCCTAACGGAGTTGCCAGCGTTAAAAAACCCAACTGATAGCGCCGCTAGCCGATGAGAACTGGGTTAGCGTTAACACCGTAATCGAGAAAGACTGCTTAATTGAGCTCTTGCCAAAAATCCGCAAACTTGCTCAAGGCTTAGTAGTGTATGAGCCGCGGCAGGTGCTGGCTTTAGACGAGATTAGCAAAAGAGAGGAGAACCCGTGCAAAAGCAAGCCCAAGTGAAAGTCTGGAAAGCAGAAGCGCTGCCGCCTGACTGGTTTAAACGGCAAAAAGCGGACGAGAAAGCAGCTCAAGAAGTTGAAAACAACGTTAAAGCCATCATAAAGCAAGTTAAAGATAACGGCAATGGTGCGCTGATTGAGTTTGCCGTAAAATTTGACAAAGCCAAACTAACCCTGCGAACCCTTAAAGTCAGAACGGAAGAAATCAAGGAAGCTTACAAGAAAGCTGACCTCGAACAAGTCTCCGCTCTAAAATTCATGAAAGAAAAAGTCAACGCCTTCCAAAAGCAACTGCTCACCCAAACTGAAATCAAAACCTCAAGCGATGGCATATGGGTTCAGACTGTTCTGCGTCCAATCGAAAGTGTCGGCTGCTACGTTCCAGGAGGACAAGCCGCTTACCCAAGCACGCTTATCATGACCGCGGTTCCAGCCAAAGTAGCAGGAGTCCCAAGGATTGTCGTTTGTTCACCGCCAGACGCAAAAGGCAAAGTTAACCCGCTCGTTCTTGTCGCCGCCGATATCTGCGGAGTCGATGAGGTTTACAAGGTTGGCGGAGCCCAAGCCATCGCCGCTTTAGCTTACGGAACAAAAACCATAAAGCCTGTACGAAAAATCGTCGGTCCAGGCAGCAAATACGTGACAGCGGCGAAGGTTCTGGTTTCAACGGATGTGGCGATTGACATGCCGGCTGGCCCAAGCGAAGTGCTCGTTTTGGCTGATGAGTCGGCTGATGCACGGTTCATTGCTTTTGATATGGTTTCGCAGGCTGAGCATGGCGGAGACAGCGTTGCTGGACTCATAACAACTTCTGAAAAGGTTGCACTGCAAGTTCAAGAGAATCTCGCAACAGTTGCCGCTTCAGCAGAAAGGAGCGAAAAAATCTCAGAGGCACTAGCCAAATACGGCTTCATAATAGTCTGCAAAAGCATGGAAGAGGCGGTCAGTTTAGTTAATCAGTTTGCTCCTGAACACTTAGAAGTCATGACCGCTAAGCCCAAGGAGATTGCAGAGAAACTAACCGCTGGTCTCATACTCTTAGGTCCATACAGCCCAGTTGCCCTAAGCGATTATGGCAGTGGAACCAACCATGTGCTACCAACAGGCGGCTTCGCGCAGTCATTTTCAGGCTTATCCGTTTTGGACTTTATGCGGCGAGTAAGCATAGTTGAAAGCTCAAGAACAGGTCTGGAAAGAGTAAAAGACAGCATTAAGGTTATGGCGGAAGCAGAAAATCTTCCAAATCACTACAAAGCGATAGAGGCAAGGTTTGAAAAATGAGTGCATCATACAGGAAATGGCTAAAAGATAAACTTGTGAAGCTTCAAGCAATAGACTGCTACTCAGCAGGAGCCACGCCTGAAACTGTAGCGAAGCAAATAGGCGTTTCCACAGCCGATATTGTGAAACTGAATTTTAACGAGAGCCTGTTTGTTGACAGAGCTAAGCAGGCGGAGCTGGTTAAGGAATTGGCTGATGAATTTGATCTTGCGCCTGTACCCTGAGGATGAAGTGCCCAAGTTTCTTGCTAAGCTTTCAAGCTATATTGGAGCCCCAGAGAACTGCCTCGTTGTTGGCAACGGAAGCGACGAATTAATAGACCGCATAGTAAGGCTCTTTGTGGAAAAAGGAGAAGTTATGCTTTCGTTTGCACCAACATTTAGCATTCCAAAACTTTGTGTAAAAAGGCAAGAAGGAGAATACGTTACAGTGCCGCTTTTAAGCAACTTGCAACTTGACGTGAAAGGCTTGCTATCCAAGCTCTCCAATAAAACAAGGTTACTTTATATCTGTTCACCTAACAACCCAACTTCAACCCAGTTCAGGATGGAAGACATTGAAGCCTTAGCCAAAGCCTTCCCAGGCATAGTCATCTTGGATGAGGCTTACGGTGAATTTGCAGATTACTCTTTTGTGCCAAGAATAAAGGAGTTCCAAAACATGATTATTCTGCGAACGTTCTCCAAAGCCTTTGGGTTAGCAGCGCTCCGGCTTGGTTACGCCGTTGCAAATCCTGAGTTAGCGAAAGTGCTCACAGAAAAATCGCCGTTGCCTTATCCAGTTAGCGGTTTCACGTTGCGGATGGGCAGCAAAATGCTGGATAACGTTAACTTGATGAGGAAATCCGTGAGAGAATTAATAAGGGAACGGGTAAAGCTGATAAAGTCACTAAACAAAATAGGTGGAGTGCAAGCTTTCGATTCGCAAGCCGACTTCCTATTGGTTAACACCCAAAAACCCGCCGATGAAGTAAACGAGAAGCTGCTAAAACGGGGTATAATGCTCAAGAAATGGGGCAAAATCCTCCAGTACGATAACTGCTTCCGCGTTACAGTTGGCTTGCCAGAAATGAATGCTAAACTAATTGAAGCGTTAAAGCAAATTCAAGGTGAAATGAGATGAGAACTGAAAAAGTTAACCGAAAAACCAAAGAAACAGAAGTTCAAGTAAAAGTGAACCTTGACGGGGAAGGAAAAGTCAACCGTGACCACAGGTGTGCCTTTTCTTGACCACATGATAACTGCACTTGCCACCCACAGCCTAATCGACATAACCGCCTCTGTGAAGGGCGATTTGGTGCACCACTCTGTTGAAGACTTAGCCATAGGCTTAGGCGAAGCATTAAACAAAGCCTTAGGCACAAGAGAAGGCATCACACGCTTCGGCAACGCAGCGGCACCGATGGATTGCTCTTTAGCATTTGCAGCCGTGGACCTTGTGAAGCGCCCATACTTTAAAATTGACCTTAAACTAAGAGGCAAAAAAGTAGAGAACATGCCAACCGAAGACATCAACCACTTCTTCGAATCCTTCGCCACCTCGCTACAGGCAAACGTCCACGTTTTTGTCGAGTACGGCAGCAACGACCACCACAAGGCAGAAGCAGCAGTGAAAGCCCTCGCCCTATCGCTCAGACAAGCAATAGCCCTAGATCCTAGACGCAAAGGTGTGCCCAGCTCAAAAGGAGTCATTTAACAGTGGCAAAGGCAGTAATCTTCGACTATGGAGTAGGAAACCTGCTTAGCCTGAAAACTGCGCTGGAAAAAGTGGGCTTAGAAGCATCAGTTGTGACTTCTGCGAAAGAACTGCGCGATGCAGATGCGATTGCTTTGCCGGGTGTCGGAGCTTTCAACCCCGCGGCATCAAAACTGGACACGGTCAAAGAGACAATTATCAACAAAATTCAGAGCGGAGCTCCATTGCTCGGTATATGCTTGGGGTTGCAGCTTTTCTTTGAGGAAAGCGAAGAAGGACCAGGAAACGGCTTAGCTCTCTTCAAGGGCAAAACAGTCCGCCTGCCCAGCACTGTTAAGGTGCCGCATATGGGCTGGAACACGTTAAACATCATTAGGCAAAACGAGCTGTTCGACGGCGTGGCGGAGGGCTCTTACGTTTACTTTGTCCACTCACTCTACCCCGTGTCCGTTGACAAAACGATAGTTTGCACACAAACCGAATACGGCACAACCTTCACTTCAGCAATAGCCTGCAAAAACGTTTACGGCACACAGTTCCACCCAGAAAAATCAGGCGACATAGGATTAAAAATCCTGAAAAACTTCGCCAAAATTGTGGTAAGGTGACTTTGAAGTGCAGTTAATTCCAGCTATTGATTTGATGAATGGCAAAATCGTCAGGTTATCCCGCGGAGAAGCAAGGACCGCCAAATTCTATGAAACCGAATTCGGCACACCAATTGAAGCGGCAAAGCGTTGGCGTGATGAGGGCGCTGGTAAGTTACATATTATCGATTTGGATGCAGCCTTTGGGACAAGCAATAACCTCTCAGTCATCGCCCAAATTGCAAAAAATATTAAATTACCCGTCCAAGTCGGCGGCGGAATACGCAGCTATGAAACAGCAGAAAAACTCTTCCAAACTGGCATAACCCAAGTAATCCTCGGAGCCTTAGCCTTCAGCGACCCCTCAGCCATCGGCAAAATCCAAAAAAAGTTCGGCATAGACTCAGTAATCGTTGCCTTAGACAATAAAGAAGGGCTTATCATGGTTGAGGGCTGGAAAACCGCAACTACCATGAACATGGATGAAGCGCTTGAAAAATACACAGCCCTTGGCGTTCGCAACTTTCTGATAACGTCTATTGCCCAAGATGGCATGCTTAATGGTCCAGACTTGCAAACGCTCAGCCAAGCCACTCAATACCCCTACGCCAAAATCATTGCGGCAGGTGGAATCGGCAGTATAGGCGACTTGGCAGCTCTCAAAGACATCGGTGTGGAAGGCGCAGTTATCGGGAAAGCCCTTTATGAAGGCAGATTCACTCTAAAAGAAGCCATACAAAAAATAGGAGCCTAAAAGGTGCCACTTGCCAAACGTATCGTTCCATGCCTCGACGTTGACCACGGAAAAGTAGTCAAATGCATAAATTTCCTCAATCCAAAGCGGGCAGGCGACCCTGTTGAGATGGCTAAACGTTACTCAGACGAAGGCGCAGATGAACTGGTTTTTCTCGACATAACAGCATCCTCTGAGAAGCGGGACATTTTGCGTGGAGTTGTTGAAGGTGTAGCGAGGGCAATCAGTATCCCATTTACTGTCGGTGGCGGCATCCGCAACGTCGCAGACGCAAGGCTGGTTTTGTGCAGCGGCGCCGATAAGGTTTCGGTTAACACCGCGGCAGTTGAAAATCCCAAAGTCATTACCGAGTTAGCTGAGGTTTTCGGTCAGCAATGTGTCGTCACTGCCATTGACGCCAAAAGAAACAGGACGTCAAGCGAAGGCAAGGTTATGGTTGACACAGACGAAGGCAAAGTGTGGTTTGAAGTTTACACTTACGGGGGGAGGAAACCCACAGGAATCGACGCCATACAATGGGCGCTGCAAGCCGAGAAGCTTGGTGCAGGCGAGTTTCTGGTTACTTCGATGGATAAGGATGGCACAGAAGACGGCTACGACATCGAGTTGGCAAGGGCTATCTCTGAGAGGGTTAATGTTCCACTTATCGCCAGCGGCGGCGCCGGAATTCCAAAGCATTTCCTTGACGTTTTTACCAAGGGAAAAGCGGATGCAGCGTTAGCGGCTTCAGTGTTCCACTACAACAAGTACCCTGTCCCAGTCATCAAAGGTTTCTTACGCAAGGAAGGGGTGATAATTAGACAATGAATACAGCTGAACTGCTTGAAAAGTTAGATTTCAAAAAAGGCAATGGGCTAATCCCAGTGGTTGTTCAAGACGCAAAAACAAAAGAGACACTAATGCTTGCTTACGCTAACAAGGAAGCATTAGAGAAAACGCTTAGCGCAGGACTTGCCACTTACTGGAGCCGTTCCAGAGGCAAATTATGGGTAAAAGGCGAAACTTCAGGGCACACCCAAAAAATCGTGTCTGTTACAGCCGACTGCGACTTTGACGCTCTATTGTATGTGGTTGAGCAGAAAGGAGTCGTATGCCACACTGGAGCCCCTACATGCTTCCACAACAAAATGCTGTAAATGGAAGCGGTCAATATTTTATCTCGATATTGCGGTAGCTATGCCTGACAACTAGCTCTAATTAGGGTTGAGGGGGTTGTTAGGAACTCTTTTCAAATGTTTTCTTGGCTTCTTCAGTCGGAACTTGTTAGGAGGCAGAGGCGTCCCTCGTCTGTCAGAACACTTTTATAGTCTGCTTTTCAAAGTCATATTGGTGACAATTTTGTCGAATTTTATTGTTCTTGGAAACTGGACTGAACAGGGCATAAAAAATGTCGCAGAGGTTCCGGAAAGAGTCAGAGACAACCAGAAAAATGATTGAAAAAGCTGGTGGAAAAATGCAGTTCTTCACAACCATGGGAAAATATGATTTTGTGCTTTCAGTTGAAATTCCCAAAGATGAGGACATGGCGGCAATTCTTTTGTGCTTAGGCAGCATGGGAAACATCCGCACGACAACGATGAAGGCTTGGACAGAGTCCGAAGCCACCAAACTGCTCAAGGCACCTCATCCTTAGCTTCATTGCACCCTCTCAATCGTTTTCAACTTCTTATTTTTTTCTTCGTTAATAAAGATATTAAAAAGCTCTCAGCTTCCTTCTTTTTGTTTCTGTTCTGATAAAACGTTGAGAACGTGCGCGCTAACTAATAAACCAAAAAGCGAATTTTGGGAAGACATAAACTTTGGAAGGATAACTAGTTAATTGTTGAGGAGGTTGAAATGTGGTTTCGGATAATTTTGTGGCATGCTTAAAGGAGGGTGAGTTGAAAGAGGGTCAAATGAAGCGTGTGCAAGTTCGTGGCAGATCTATCTTGTTGGTTAGACAGGGCGGTCAAGTTTTTGGGGTTTCGAACATTTGCCCTCATGAAGGGTGTTCACTTGACAAAGGCATCCTTAAGGAATACTTAGTTATGTGTCCATGCCACGGATGGTGGTTTGATATACGAAATGGGCAGTATGTGGAAAACAACGCAATAGCTTTGGAAAGTTACCGATGTAAGATACAAAACGGAAAAATATACGCTGAAATAGCAGGCAAGGCTTAGACAAGTTTTTCCGTCTTTTGCCTATAGGCTGAAGTATTGTTAAGAGCTGCGTAGGACGATCATTGTGTTGGTTTTCATTATGCCTTCGACCCTGCGGATTTTTTCTATGCATTCATTAACTTCCGTCACATTCATACCACTGATAACTGCAACGATGTCAAATTCGCCGGTAACTTCATAGGTTGTTTCAACATTTGGGATTGCCTGGATTTTCTTTGACACTTCCTGTGTTGGAAAGGCAGGACTGGCTGTAAGTAAAGTTATGGCTTGGGCGCCTTCGGCAACGCCGATTTTAACAGTGAATTTACGTATGACTCCGTCGTCGCCAAGTGTTTTGATTCTTTTACGTACAGCGCCTTCGGATAAGCCTACTTTTGCGCCTATTTCGCCGTAGCCTGCTCTTGCGTCATCTTTTAAGAGTTTGATTATCTCTTTGTCTTTCTCGTCCATTTTTTGTCGCCGAATGTTATTGTTGCGGGAAAAATTTAACGATTTCCCTTGTCAACGCTTGAAGCGTGATACGGATTTCGTTGTAGCTTACGTGCTATTGTACGTTTTTCAGTTTCTCAATCCCTTTGCATGTTTGTTGCTGCACCAAATGGAACATTAACAGTCCAACTTGTAACAAATAAGTCAAAAAGTTTAAAAGAAACTCGAGTTTATTGAAAAAGACATTTCCGAATATAATAAAGTGACGAATAAAAATGATTAAACCAGTAAATGCAAACCCTCAAGAGGTGAAGGTTATAAACAAGGCAAGATGCCCTGACTGCGATGCAGAGCTTGATGTTCCAGAAGATACAGAAAAAGGAGAAATCCTAAGCTGTCCAGGCTGCGGACTTGAACTTGAAGTTAAACAAGTAAAAGGCGGATGCGTAGACCTTCAAGAATTAACCATTGAAGGAGAAGACTGGGGCGAATAGACAGTATCACTAGCCAGCCTTCGTTATTTGAATCAGTTTTTTGAATTAATTTTTTTAATGGAGCAGAAAAGCGATGAGCATAGCACTCTTGTATGAGCGGTCTGAAAACGACGAAAACGGTATAAAATTAACCGCGCAGCAATTAGACATTGACCTTACTTTTCTGCCATTCAGAAAAATCGCTTTATCAATTTCCAAAGAAGGCTTTAGCGCTAAAACCAAAGGCAAAGGCTACACAAGCATAATCAAAGATATCGCTGTCGTGCTTAACCGTGCGCAAAGCAAAAACCGTCGCCTCCAAGCCTCCTACATCATGGAAATGCTCGGCAAAAGAACACTAAACAGCTCTCAAATAGAATTCGTCTGCCACAGCAAACTACGCACTCTGCTAAACCTGTGGAAAGAAGGCGTCCCAATCCCCAAAACAGTCTACGTTCCTTGCGACCCAACCGACACCATGAAAAACGGCAAAGAAATTCACAACGAGAAAGACATTGCAGAACTGTTTCAACAAGAAATCCCTCTCTCAGAAGGCATAGTAATTAAAGCCGACGCTGGAACCCACGGCAAAATGATCATGCTAGCAAAAAGCCAAGAAGAACTCATCATTAACATCCAAGAAACCAGACCCTCAATAATCAACCCTGTCGGCGTAGTCGCGCAGGAACTGGTTCAGAAATGGTTTTACGATTTAAGAATAATCGTTCACAAAGAGAAAGGTAAACAACCCTTTTGCTATCCCAACGCAATGTCAAGAGCTGGCTTCAAGGATTTTAGAACAAACACTTTCTTGGGCAACTTGGTTTTCGGCGCCAAATTACCCAGAAGCATTCAGGAGCTTGCGGTGAAATGTGGCAAAACCCTTGGCAAAGGTAGCGAAGCTTGGATTTTCGCTTTAGACGCCATGGTAAACGTTAAAGAAAACAAACAGGTTGACGACGCTTACCTTAAAGGAGAACTTGATAAAGCTGCAAAGGCGTTTTTGCCTGTTCAAAGGGTTAAGCAGGATGAGACTCGCCTAACTGCCTTCCAAGCTTGGAACAGTAAACTAGAAAAAGCGTTCCAAGGTTATGCGAATAGTGAGCATTACGAAAATGTTAAAAAGATAATTGAAGAAAGCGTAGAAAATAATAAGAGTGCCTTAGTGTTTCATGAGTCGAATTCTTGCCCAGAGTTCTGGGAGAACACTCGGCTCGCAACAGGCCTCAACGTGGCGGTTCCACTCTTAAGAGGCGCCCAAAGCCTAATTGACCATTAATCAAAAAAGGTAAACAGCATGTTAAGAATTGGAATAATCGGCGGTTCAGGATACGTTGGCGGCGAACTGTTGCGGTTGCTGCTGCTTCATCCGCAGGCAGAGGTAACTATGGTTACTTCACGCCAAAGCGTAGGAGAATACGTCTTCAACGTACACCCTAACCTGAGAGGATTGACACAGCTAAAATTTGTGCCCCAAGATATGGCTGAGTTGCAGAAAAACTGTGACTTAATCTTCACCGCAACCCCACATGGAGGTTCAGTTAACTTGGTTCCTAAACTCTTAGATGCAGGCTTAAAAGTAATCGACATGAGCGCAGACTTCCGCCTAAAAAACCCAGCCGACTACGAAACCTACTACGGCTGGAAACATGCCCACCCAGAAATGCTCAAAGAAGCAGCATACGGCTTGCCCGAGCTTCATCGAGAAGAAATAAAGAAGGCGAAGCTCGTCGCTTGTCCAGGCTGCGAGGCAACAGCTGCCATTTTAGGTCTTAGCACCCATAGTGAGGGCGGAACTTGTTGACAAAGACAAAATCGTCGTAGACCTAAAGGTTGGTTCTTCTGGAGGCGGCAGCAAGCCTTCACCTGCCTCGCATCATCCAGAGCGATCAAGTGGGGTTCGTCCGTACAAGGTAGTTGGGCATCGTCACATTGCAGAGGTTGAGCAGGAGCTTAACGCCTTAACGAATGAACCAATAAAAATCTCGTTCACTCCGCATGCCGTGAACATGGTTCGCGGTATCCTTGCAACAATTCACACTTTTCCAAAGCAAAAGTTAGATAACAAAGACCTTTGGCGTGCGTTCCGCGGAATGTATGGAAATGAACCGTTTATACGCTTAGTGAAATACCAGAAGGGACCTTACCAGTTGCCTGATCCGAAAGTGACCCTAGGCACAAACTACTGTGACGTCGGCTTTGAGATTGATGAGCATGCGAATCGGCTTTTGCTTTTCTCTGCGCTGGATAACATGTGCAAAGGTGCTTCAGGTCAAGGCGTGCAATGCCTAAACATTCTCATGGGCATTGACGAGACAACTGGGCTAAAGAGTACTGGCTTTCATCCGATGTGATAGCTATGCTGCTTGTAATTAAGATGGGCGGAAGCATACTCAAAGAAGGCGCATCGCAAGATTTAGTCGCCGACCTAAAAGACGTAGCCAAAGACAACAAGGTTATCCTTGTGCACGGCGGAGGCGCAGAAGTCACCGAAATCGCTTCTAAACTGGGCAAAGAACAGAAATTCATAATTTCACCCGAAGGATTCAGAAGCCGCTATACCGACAAAGAAACCATCGAAATTTACACGATGGTTATGGCAGGCAAAATCAACAAGCAAATTGTTTTAGCATTGCAAAGCCAAGGCATCCAAGCTGTAGGCATAACTGGCTTAGATGCGGCAACATTAAAAGCTGAACGAAAAACCAAACTCATCCACATCGACGAGCGGGGCAGAAAAAAAGTAATCGACGGCGGCTATACAGGAAAAATAACCCACGTCAACTCTGAACTACTAAACCTTCTGCTTGAAAAAGGCTACCTGCCAATTGTGACACCTATAGCGATTAGCCAAGATTCTGAACCACTCAACGTGGACGGCGACCGAACAGCCGCCATAATCGCAGGTGCCCTCAAAGCAGACCGCCTAATCCTGCTCACTGACGTAGCGGGCTTAATGCTCAAGGGCGAGTGCGTTCCAAAAATTAGTGCAACCGAGGTTAAAGAGGTCATCTCAAGCATTGGGCAAGGCATGAGCACCAAAGTCCACGCGGCGCTGGAAGCTTTAAACCAGGGCGTCAAGGAGGTCTTAGTTACCGCGGGCACGGGAAATCAGCCTATTAGTTGCGCGTTGAATCATAAAGTTGGTACAGTGATAACTGGTGAATGACAAAGACATAATAGATATTGAAAATCGGTTCATGGCGAATGTTTTCTCCAAAAAACCAATCGTACTAACAAGAGGCAAAGGCGCGCTTGTCTGGGACATAAACGGCAAAGAATACTTGGATTGTTCAAGCAGCTACGGTGTAGCGTTACTGGGGCATTGCCACCCAAAAGTTGTAGCAGCCATTCAAGCTCAGGCAGCGCAGCTTATTACATGTCACAGCGGCTACTACAATGATAAACGCGCAGAATTTGTACAAAAACTTGTGCAGATAACGCCGAAAGGCTTAGACAAAGCGTTCCTTTCAAACAGTGGAACTGAATCCGTCGAGTGCTCCATAAAACTAGCCCGCAAATACACGGGCAAACCAGAAATAATCGCTTTAATGGGTGCTTTTCACGGCAAAACCATGGGAGCCTTATCAGCAACATGGGACAAAAAATACCGCGAGCCTTTCATGCCGCTGGTTCCCGATTTCAAGCATGTAGCCCCTGACAACGCCGATAAAATCCGTGAAGCGATAACTGAGAAAACAGCTGCACTCTTGATGGAGCCAATCCGCGGTGAAGGCGGGGTTCGCGTTCCACCCGACGGTTACTTGCAGGCGGTGCGGCAAATCTGCGATGAAAAGAATACTTTGTTAATCTTTGATGAAGTGCAAACCAGTTTCGGGCGCACGGGCAAACTGTTCGGATGCCAAAACTGGGGTGTTACGCCTGACGTTATGTGTTTGGCGAAGCCGTTTGCAGGCGGCTTACCAATCGGCATAACCGTTGCCAAGGAGAACATTATGTCAGCGCTTAAAGTAGGTGAACACACGACCACTTTCAGTGGAAGCCCGCTGGTTTGTGCCGCAGGATGCGCTGCCATAGATGCCCTTGTAGAAGAAAAACTCACTGAGCGAGCAGCGGAAATGGGCAAGTACCTTAAGGCGCGACTGGAAGGTTTGCAGGCTAAGCATAAAATCATCAAGGAAGTTCGCGGCTTAGGATTAATGCTTGGCATGGAACTGCGCTTCGACGTTCAAAACGTAATTCTCAAAGCGGCGGAAAAAGGTGTATTGGTACTGGATGCTGGAAGAACCGTGGTTCGACTGTTGCCACCCTTGGTAATTGAGAAAGAACAGATCAATTGGGCAGTCTCGGTTCTGGATGAGGTTTTGGGGGAAGAGGAAAATGAGCGAGCAAGCAATACGGTTCCTAACTAATCTTCTGGGAATTTACAGTCCTTCAGGAAAAGAAGAGGACGCAGCCAACTTCCTAGCTTATGAAATGAAGCGGATGGGTTTTGAGGTTGGCAAAGACACTATCGGAAATGTAATCGGTGTTGTCGGCGAGGGCGAACCAGTCATCCTATTATGCGGGCATATGGATACAGTAGCCGGCCATCTGCCGCTTCGGATTGAAGAAGGCAAAATTTACGCTCGAGGCGCTGTGGACGCGAAGGGGCCGCTTGCCGCAATGATTATGGCTGCAGTCTCGGCTACTAAGGAGCCTGAGTTTAAGGGTAAAATTTTGGTTGCCAGCGTTGTGGAAGAGGAAGCTACCAGCCGAGGTGTTAAGCATCTGATAACTCAGGGAATTAAGGTTGACTACGCTATTTTCGGTGAACCCAGCGGCGTTGAGAACGTAACTATTGGCTACAAGGGGCAAATCCAGCTCAAAATCGTTTGCAAAACTGAGACGGGACATTCGTCTACGCCTTGGCTTTACGATAATGCCTTGGAGAAAGCGTATGAGGTTTGGGGACTAATTAAAAATGCTTCTTCATATCCGTCGTTGGATCCTTCGGAAAGCCCATTTAATGCTGTTACGGCCTGTTTGGTTAAAGTTACGGGTGGTAGAGCAACATCTGTTGTTCCCTTTGAGGCTGAGATGAACCTTGACGTCCGAGTGCCAATACAATTTACGACGGCTCAGGTTTTTGAGCAGATAGAGAAGATAATTTCAAAGTACCAGGCTGCCAATCCAAAGGTTACAGTGAAAGCAACCGTTCTTGACACTGTCGAGCCGTTCGAAGTTGACAAGGCTTCACCAATAGTGCATGTAGTGTCGTCGTCTGTTAGAAAAGTGCTGAACAAGCCTGCGACGCTTCTGCGCAAAACAGGCACCGGCGACATGAACATCCTTGGCAAAGCCATGAACCTGCCAATAGTCACTTATGGTCCAGGCGACTCGCACTTAGATCACACTTTAGATGAGCACATTGACATAAGCGAGTACTTGGACGCCATTCAGGTCTACAAGGAGACGCTTCTCAGATTATCGGAACTGCATAATAATAAGAGTGGAAATCAACAGGCAACTTAGATTTGTTGGTTTCCGCAGAAAACGTTACTATATATGCTCTCATGCTTAGCATGAGTGTTTTGATTAGAAATAAACTGAGAAGAAAAAAGATTGAGCTAGGTGGAGGCTGTTAACTGGTTGGTGGTGGAGGAGGTGGTGGTGGAGGTGTCTTTTGGCGTTTTCTTAGTAACATCAGAGCGGCGATGACTACTACAATGATTATTACTATGACTACTATGGGTAATGTGGGGAATTTTGCTGTTGATGTTGAAGGTGTTTGGGTGGGTGCAGAAGTAGGAGATGTAGAATTCGACAAGGTTTTTGAATCAATCAGTATAGAATAAGAAGCTATTTCACTTGTTAATTGAGATGTGTCATCTGCGGGTGATGCAAAAAACCTCCAAGCGCCGCCAGGGGCAAGCGAGCTAGTTAAATAATCTGTGAAATTCAAACCTACAACTGTCCCCTTACTGTTATAATATGTTGCTACAACCCAGGGATCTTGAGCCACTTGGGTGCCATTGTTCTTGATGGTTCCGTCAATATAATATGTGTCGTTGCTAGGGATGTAAGGAGTACTGCCTCCTGGATTTGGAATTTCCAGTCCTGCGTATTGTCTGTCATCGGTATTAGTAACGGAAGTAACTGTAACGGTGACAGAGCTGACTGAGGAGACCCAGCTCAAGCTGTCTGTGATGCTGCTCGCGGCAGTGAAGTCTAGGTAGAAAGGAGCCTTCTGCCCAGGAAGCATGTCATACACAAATGCTTGGGTGGTGGTTGTAGCCGACTCCGTTCTGTTTGAGCTGAAAGCAATGCCTGTGACAGTTACGTTTCCTATGATGTCGGAACCCACATTCTCTATTTCACCTACGACGATAAAATCGCCAGCTGCTGATGCTAGGACAGTATTTGAAGGAGCAGTATACCAACTGTAAGAAACAACAGTGGCTTCCGGTGAGGCCGCCTTCACGTTTTGTGTAGACAACGTAATAAACGCAGCTAAAACTAAGGCTGCAATAATTACCACAGTTACTATCTTTTTCAAATTATCTTCCCTTCGACTTGAAGTAGTTTCTTGATAAGCGCTTTTTTAGTTATTAAGGTTTTCATTTTTTTGCGATTTTGATTAGTTGCCGTGCTATTGGTGGAACTGAATGCACTGAAAGCTTTGTTTTCTTAATTTTGCTGTTTTATTCTTAGATTGAATAATTGTTGTATCCACTAGCCAACCACATAAATTTAAAAACAAAACAGTTTTAGTTAGTTTGAAGGAATCATGAAAGATGATTTTGAATGCCCGTGGTGTGGCTCAAATTTTGAAGACAGCAAAGAACTATATTTGCATGCGCGTAAACATTATGAACCTCCAGTATGTTCATAATTGCTAAGGTAGTTTGAGCTTCTAGCAGAATTTTCTTTGCCCTCGAATTTTCCAGTTCGCAGTAGCGGGCAGGTAAGCTACTGTACTGACTACTCCCTCATCATTGAACCTATGATGCGCAAAATGTGCCGTCAGGGCTTTCTGTTCCGACGGGTGCCTTTTTTGTCTATAAAGTGTAAAAGATAAAAAAGTGCCTGTAGAGTGTGGTTGCAATTTAAAACTTTCCATTATGGTTATTTGCTGAGGTTAAATTTATCAAGTAGGAGCGCAATTAATTTTTTGATGATCAACGATGAAAGCATATATGACGTTATCCTGCAAAACAGGCGCTTTTAACACGATCTTGGATGAGCTAGCAATTAATACAGTTCTTGGAAGAGCTAATAAAAATGAGTCTTTCCATGAAAGATGTCTTCTTGCTCTTTGGCCCCGTTGACATTCTTGTCCAAGTACATTTTAAAGATCTTGACGAATTCATCAACAAATGGTTCAATCCTATTAGAGCGATAACCCCTCAAGAACCCATGATTGAGAAAACGCAAACTCTCATAGTTATATCAGAAGGCAAATCATACACTGAGGAGCCATATGCTTTCCTGTTAATTAACACCCAGCCTAGAAATATCGAACAGGTCCAAAAAGAGCTTCAAAGCATTCCTAATGTTTTGTCGGCTGATACGGTCTTCGGACCCTACGATGTAATATGCGCTGTCAAAGCAAGCGACAAGGAAGACCTAAAACGACTTGTTTTAAAAATACAAAAAGAAGTCTCACATATTCAGGGAACAGTAACTGCAATCGTAGCCTCGCTTTTCTGAAAGCGACACAACTCTTCAGTGCGCCTGACGCGCGTCGGGAAATGTATCTTCCAGAAACAGGCGCACTAAAACTGGACATAATCTGAGCTTCTTAAACTTAAATAACCCCTTTTTTGGATCGACAGTTTATGAATTGGGAGGATCTATGGTTTTAGCGTTTATGAAATTGTTCGAAGTATAGGTGACGATTTTTCATATGGCGAATAAAACTATCAAAGCCATGAGACCTTCAGAGTCGTCTCTATGGTCACAAAAGTAATCAGCTACATGCTTAGCTTATTTCAATTGTCTTTCGCGTTATCCTTTTTTGGAAACCTTGGAGACTTCGGCTTGTTCGCTGTTTATTCCACGCCAAGTAATTTTATAACCAAGTTGGGTTAAGGCGCAGGACGCGTCGCTTACTCCCTCACTTTCGATGAGTCGTATTGCTTCGGTAAGAGGTAGCTTTCCTGACTGTTTTAGGCATTCTTCGATTGGTTTGTTGATTTGAATTAGCTTTTCCTTGCTTACTAAAATGTTAGGCATTGCCACGTAGCCTGGAGGAGGATTGACTGTTAGAACAGCTTTTGCGGCTTCTGTGGAAATGCCAATTCTGGCGGCAAATTCGTCGTAGGAGACAACTGGCTCTGTAAATTTAACTGAGAGGTTCTCTAAGAATTTGATCTCCTTATCTTTGACTCCTTCGAAAGCGGTTTTCAAGTAACGCAGTATTGAAGCGAGGGGAATTTTATCATGATAATAAATGAAGTTCAACTGTGGTCGTTTCTCCAGTGCAGTGAGCTTTTCACACGCCAGAGCCTCATTGACTAGCAGAAGCATCTTGGCTTCTACTAGCTTTAGCTTTTCTGCTTTTCGCAGTATATATTCTTCAGTCCAGAACCCTACAATTTCCAGGTAGATTTTGACGCCGGCTCTTTCAAGGGAAAAATCAGGTATTATCACCTGGTTGCCTGCGGGAACAGGTTCCGGTTCTCTTTTCAAAGTCCATCCGGACTTCACGGCTTGAAACTGGTTTGCAAAGCTCTCTTCGGCAGCGCTATCATAGATTACAGTTGGCAAATTTGGTTTCTTTAGCAGTGAGCCGTGTTTTTGGCTTTCGATTTTGAAGTTGCAGATTTCGTTTGTGTACTTCCACAGTATCTTTGCGGTGACGGTCCATTCGGGATTAGCGACGATTATGGGCAGCAGCTTAGCTATGCTAATTCCATATCTTCTTGTGAGTTTGAAGAGGCTGGCTGGACCGTCTATTTTCACCCACAAACCATTATCGCGGTAAACCTCGTAGATTAAACCCAGTTTTTTCACGAAATAAAACAGGCTCTGCCAGTTGCCAGAAGCCGTGAAACTCAGTTCTGTGGAGTCGAATAGAAGCGTCTGTGACAGACTAAGATTGTACTGTTCCAGCAGCTCATACGCTGAGGGAGGAGCAAACTTTTCAAGAATTAACTCATCATCTAAGTCAGCGTACAGATACTCCTCAAAGTTTTCCGATGTCAACGCCATTTCTGAAGCGACGGCATCGATTATTCTCTGTCGCTTTTCTGAAGTTGTGGGCAAACCAACCTTTTCTGTTATCTGAAAGATTTTCCTTCTTAAGTCAACGGGGTTGATTTTGCTGTTGCAGATAAATGTGCCTTTTCGGTCAAGCAGCAAAGCTAACCCTCTAACGAAGCGATACTCGTATCCTTTATTCTCAAGGTCAGTGACTACGGCTTTTAGGATTTTCTTTTTTTCTCCAACATGTTGCTTGTATACTTCGATAAGGCCATCTGCAACTTCGAGATTGTTATTGGAGAGTTTGGCGTAGCGGGGCAGGATCTCGCCTTTCCTCTTCCACACCACAAGCAGGTTACTTGGAAGCAATTATGATGCCTCTCCAGTTTTTAGGCGTCGTCTGCGGCTGATGCCGACTTCCACGGTTTCCTTGGAGATTATCTCCACTAGCTTGGCGGTTTTGCCCTCTTTTTTTCTGAGGAGTCGCCCTAGTCGTTGCACGTATTCCCGTGCGCTTCCAGTTCCGCCTAGGATTAAGCCAACTGACGCGTCTGGAACATCCACGCCCTCGTCCAGAACCTGAGAAGTAACTATGACTTTGTATTTGCCGTTTCCGAAGTTGGCCAATATCTCGCGGCGCTCCTCCCTCGGAGTCTGATACGTAACGGCCGGAATCAGAAAACGCCTACTAATCGTATAAACTAAGTCATTGTAGAGGGTGAAAATCAGAATCTTCTCGTCCTTATATGCTTCAAGTCTTTGGGCTAACAGGTTGAGTTTTGCCTCGGAGTTGACTGCAACTCTTAGGGCGCGGTTTCGAGCAAGAAGCGCTTCTCGAGCTTGTGGGTCTCTGCCAGTGGTCATTATGAACCTCTGAAAGTCAGCGGCGCTTTTGAGGACGATTCGTCTCTGATGAAGATAGTTTTTAAAGACGCTCATCTCGGCTTCGTAGGTTTGTTGCTCTTCAGGGGTTAGTTCAACTGATACTTTCTCGTACGTGTAGGGTGAGAGGTGTTTTCCTGTGAGTTCTTCAATGTCGATGGAGTAAACTGGGTCGCCTACAATCAGTGGAAGAAGTGCGTGTCTCTGGTCGCTCCTTTCATAAGTGGCGGTTAAGCCCATGCGATAAGGTGCGATGTACATTTCGCCGATTTGCATGTAACCAGGGGAAGCCAAATGATGCACCTCGTCAAAAATCAAGAACATAAACTTGTTACCTAACTGCGCCGCCTGAGAGTAAGCGGAATCATAGGTTGAAACCGTAACCATTCGTATGATGTTTTCGCCTCCGCCTACAACGCCAGCTTCCACGCCGAGGCATTCCCTCACTCGTTTTCTCCACTGGTCAATTAGATCCAAAGTGGGAACGATTATCAGCGTCTGTGTTCTGAGCAGATCAATTGCTTTTAGTGCGATGAATGTTTTTCCGGCGGCTGTGGGCAAAACTAGTATCCCCCGGTTGCCTGCGCGTTGCCAGTTGTCTAACGCTTTGTTTTGGTAGGTCCTTAGCTCCACGTTACTCTTTATTTGTTCGAGAGGCGGCGGATTTGGAACTTCGTCTTCGTATCGGATTTTGCTTTCTTTAAAATATTCCAAGGCGTCCTTGTAGTGGCTAGCCTTAAGTCGGTAACAACCGCTTCGGCTGTCCCATTTACCATATGGAGTCCCAACTTCCCCTTTCAAGAGGAGTGTGCCCTTGTCAAACCACAAACGCGGCATAACGACTAATCAAACTTCTAATCAATTAAACTTACGCCAACGTCTTATAGAAAAGTCAATTGCAAAGTACCAAGCTGCCAATAACAATTCACTCAAACGTGCGCTGTTCATGCAGGTTTCGCTGGGTTTTGTAGATGCCCGCTTTTTCGCATGGCAAGTATCGCCTCTGTTTTAGGACCCCCAAGATCATTTAAAACCAATTTAAGTTGTTCAGGAATTGCAATATGCTGTGGGCAGCGTTCCATACATTTTTTACATTCTTTACATAACGAAGCATCAGACCGTTTACCAGTTAGGCCACCCATTAACATCATCGCATACATTGCGCGTGATTTTTGTTTCTCGCCGAACATGTAATAATCATTATAAATTCTGAAGTTGCTAGGAATATTCACTCCGGAAGGACAAGGCATACAATATTGGCAGCCTGTACATGGAACCTTCATGAGACGCTTATAGGATTTAGCTACATTTTTGATTATAGCTAGTTCATCCGCTTTCATTGAGCCTGGCAGAGCAGTCTCAGCGACTTTAATGTTTTCGGCAACCTGTTTTTCATCGTTCATCCCTGAAAGGGCAACCGTTACCTCCGGATGATTCCAGACCCAGCGAAGACCCCATTCAGCTGGAGATCTTTGAATTTTAGCGTTATCATAAAACTGTTTTACTTCATCTGGAAGCTTACCCGCTAATGTTCCGCCTCTAAGCGGCTCCATAACCATAACAGCAAGATTCTTTGAAGCCGCATACTTTAGACCCAAAGTTCCAGCCTGCAATTTTTCATCTAGAAAATTGTATAATATTTGACACATCGTCCAGTCATTAGCATCAATGATCTCTTTGAAAGTTTTGAGTGATCCGTGAAATGAGAAACCAATGTTGATGATTTTTCCATTAGCTTTCGTTTTCTCTAAGAAATCTAAAGCGCCAAAACCTTGCAGTTTTTTCCAAAATTCTTCTTCTAGCCCATGTAGAAGGTAATAGTCAATATAATCTGTTTGGAGTTTTTGCAATTGCATATTTAGCATTTTATCCATGTCTTCGGCTTTATTTAGCAGAAAAGGCGTAAGTTTAGTGGCGATTTTCACTTTTTTACGGTAGCCGCCTAATAGAGCTTTTCCAAGCAATTTTTCGCTTTCGCCATTGTGATATGGTGGGGCTGAGTCAACGTAATTTACGCCGTTGTCAATTGCATAGCGGATTTGTTTTATTGCGCGTTCTTCATCGATGTTTTGTCCCTTTAAGGGTAACCGCATGCACCCGAATCCTAGAACTGACAACTTATCGCCGTTTTTTGGAACTGTTCTATATTGCATTTTCAAACGCCCCTGATAAATGTCTAAACAACCAGACTTTCGACTGAGTAATCAGTTTAATTTGCAATTACGCGCCATTCTTAAAAGCATTACGCATTATTCAGAACTAAAAACCGTATATATTTTGACCTACCTGGAAATATCTGAGAGAGCGCACACAGGTCTCTAAAGTCAAATTTATTTTTTGGGACAAAGTAGCTTCTAGCTGTATTTTCTAAAAATTTTGCTTCGTCTAATTGCTTCTTCTAGAGGGAAGCCTATAAGGTTTACCGCTATCATTTCGCCGATAAGTACTCCTAAGAGACTGATTTCCAGAGGAACCTGAAGTAACCATGAGAGGTATCCGCCAACAATCAAACCAACGGTTACTGTTATTGCAACAGTTCCCAGAAAACGCTGAGCACTCCTCCCCTTACGGCCAATATACCAAGCCAAAGTGCAAGCAACAAGATTTGCAGAAGCACCGCCAACAATATCAACAATTCCAAGCCCGCCAAAAACATTAGAAACCAGGCAGCCCAAGCTAAGACCCAGCGCGCCTGGGAGCCCAAAAATCATCGCCAACGGCAACATCGCATCAGCCACCCTTACTTGAACGATTCCAAAACTTATCGGCGCCAAAAAAACAACTCCAACCGCATACAAAGCGGCAAAAACAGTAACAACTGCTAATTTTTTAGTATTTAATCTCATTTCATTCAACCCGGGTTTTTTAAGGTAGGTTATTTACGGAAACTACCGAAGACGAAAGCAATTATTTTCCTCGGCTATATTAACCTAACTTCGATTTTTCTGCTTCTAATGCGTTTTGCTTTCAAAACAAAGATGTTTCAACTTGTGTTATACTCACGCTTGGGTTCTGTCAAGGCGAATGTAAACGATTTCTCCAGCCGATCGCTATTAAGGGAAACTTCTCTTTTGCGATGTGTGAAACAGCGCTCCTCGTGTAAAGGAAAAATTATTAGAGTTTCCTTCGACGAGAAAGACTCAAGTGTCTAAAGTTTTTGTAAAAAACCCGTCACTCACTTAAATGCCTAAAGTTGCAGACATATAATCGAAGCGAGCTTTTAATTAACTCTCTACTGCGCTGAAAGTTCGTTTCATCAGACGTTAAAGACTGGTTGAGAAGCGCGCTGGCTTGTCCCGAAATTAGCTTGTCACTTCGTAGACCCAGTCACAGTCACCGACTGGACCAGGTTTGCGAATTTCTTTCAGGCGGACATTTTTTATTTTAAGGTTTTCTGTAAGCGCTCCCGCTGGGAACATAGACATGGCGCAGGCGGGCATGATGCCGTATCTTTCTTTTACGAGTTTGCCATGGCATATGTAGCAACCGCGATTTTTCACGATGTAATCTTGTCCTTGCTTTTCCACAGTAATGCTTTCGGCAAGCTTCAAGTCGTCGCGGAGATAATCTGCAATCTGCTTCATCAACACATCCAGATTTTCGGCTGGAGGTACGGTTCTACCCCAGGTTTTTCCAAGTGTCATACTGGCTTTCGCGAATACCTTCTGATTTTCTTCGCCTAAGGCACCTTGAATTGCACATAGCACTTCAAGAACGGGTTTTTGAGGAATCATTTTCTCTACGGACATTCTCTTTTCACCCCCCACACATTACATTTTGAAGTTAGGAAAAGCACAATATTAGCGTTAAAGCTAAGTTGTATATAAGATTAGCAGGTTGAACAAGTGCCTACCGCAATGCGTCCCCGCAATAAAGGGACAAGGCGCGCGCTATTTTTACGGGTGGTTAAGAAGTATTTTAAGCTTATCTGTTGATTGAATTTTAAGTGAAAACATGTGTGCTTGTTAAGATTATTGATTATTTGACTTTTTTGCGAAGTGCAGTTCGCTAACTTTAAGCTAATTTGACTTTTTAGTGAATTTCAGTTGTCAAAAAGCTATAAACTCTTAAAATGTCTATCGAAAGGTGCAAGAAAGCGGGAGAGGAGAAACAATTGGTTCTTGAAGAAGCTGAAACCTTTGTGGGCTATCAGTCATGCATCCCGAAAAATGTGGAACCTTATACGACTGTTAGTGAGTGGACGGACTATGAATGGCAATTAAGTCATTCGATAAAAACTGTTGTTGCTTTTGAAAAGTTTACCGGTATTACTTTCGCAGAAAAAGAACATAGAGAACTTGAAAAAACAATTTGCAAATTTCCGCTTTGCATAACGCCATATTATGCTTCGTTAATAAAAAAAGAAAATTATCGTAATGACCCTATATTCAAGCAAGCGTTTCCTAATCCAGCCGAACTAAAAATTTCGAAATATGACATGAAAGACCCCCTGCATGAAGATAAAGACAGCCCCACCGAAGGAATTACTCATCGATACCCCGACAGAGTGCTTTTTCTGGTCAGTTACCGTTGTGCAATGTACTGTAGACACTGCACGCGAAAAAGAAAAGTTGGCGATCCTGAACACATCCCTTCAAAGCAACAAATAATCGAGGGAATTCGTTACATAGAAAACAGTCCTCAGATACGCGATGTGCTGCTTTCTGGAGGAGACCCTCTCATGCTGCCAGATGATTATCTAGATTGGATTCTAACAGCGCTAAACAGCATTCCACATGTTGAAGTGGTGCGGATTGGCTCAAGAATACCTGTTGTTCTTCCCTATAGAATAACTGACGAGATAGTGCAAATGCTTAAAAAACATCATCCTTTATGGTTGAATACTCAGTTTAATCATCCAAGAGAGCTGACACCATCAGCCAGAGAAGCCCTTAGAAAGTTAGCAGATGCGGGAATACCATTAGGAAATCAATCTGTGCTGCTTGCAGGTGTAAACGATTGCCCGCAGATTATGAAAAAGCTCAATCAAAAACTTGTACAAAATAGAGTGCGACCATATTACTTGTTCCAATGTGACCTTTCAGAAGGGCTCACTCATTTTCGAACACCCGTTGGAAAAGGCATTGAAATTATGGAAAGCCTAGTAGGGCACACAAGCGGGTTTGCAATACCAAAGTACGTTGTAGATGCTCCCGGGGGCGGCGGAAAAATTCCTCTTATGCCAAACTACATTGTCTCTTGGTCCACGAATAAAGTGGTCTTAAGAAACTATGAAGGCGTTATCACTACATACAAAGAACCTGACAACTACAAATCAATTCCATGCGACAGAAACTGCGACAAATGTCTGCAACTAAAATTAGAAGAAGAAGAAAAAATTGCAGTAGGCGTTGAAAAATTGTTAACCGATGCTGATGAAATATCGCTTATACCGAAAGGAAACCTTCGAATGAAACGAAGAGAAAAAAGCAAAGGAACATGTGTTCTGAATGCAGAGAATTAAAAGATACTTGAAATTTAGAATCAGAAACATAGCGTTGCCGGACATAAAAGAAGTGTACAAACTGCTTGTAGCGAATAGACCTTACGTAGGGTTAAATTCTCGATATACCTATTTTCTTTTGGCTAAAGACTTCTCAGATACCTGCGTCGTTGCCGAACAGAATGACAAAATAATCGCGTTTTCTTCAGGATACGTACCACCAGACAGGCCAGACACCTTTTTCAACTGGGAAGTAGTAGTTCACAGAGATTACCGGGGAAACGGCTTGCAAAAACGCATGCTTCTTCGCCAAATCAGAATAACAGGCGCAAAATATATTGAAGGCACCGTAAATCCTTCAAATGAAGCATCTAAAAGAAATTTCTGCGAATTAGCCCAATTACTAAAAACCAAATGCGAAGAAAATGTATTGTTTAACGAAGAAGACTTCGAAAACGACGGTCATGAACCTGAGATTCTGTACAGAATTGGCCCAATTCCCAAATTGAAGTAAAAAATTTGGTTAGCATACAGTAGACAGCAACGCTAAAGCGATGTCAATCATTTTCTTCTTATTAGCACGTGCGCTTCAGAAAGCGATAACAAAAAAGAAGGTTAAAATATTCTAAAGAGAGAACTTAATCCACGTAAACCTCATCCTAACTGAATAAAAGAACCCTTTCTTTTAACATCTTTCGGTGGGAAGTCCCCGTCCTCGGTAGGGCGGGGATGGTAGCCGATAATCTCTATAACATTTATAATTAGCAAGTGCCGAGCATGACGCATAGGAGAAGCGAAAAACAGGTGCGGTTGACCCAGAAAATTAGGATTTACCCATCATTGCAGCAGGAAAAGGTACTGTGGGATTTAGCTGAGAAGTGTCGTCGCTTGTACAATTTGGGTTTGGCTGAGCGTAAGGAAGTATACTTGAGAGGCGAGAAAATTAATTATCAAATTCAACAAAACGAGCTTGTTCTCACTAAGAAAGCGTATCCTGAGTTCTGTATGGTTTACAGCAAGGTTTTGCAGATGACGCTAAACCAGTTGGACAGTGATTACCGCTCGTTTTTTGCGTTGCGAAGAAACGGCGACGTAACTGCTAGGCCGCCGCACTTCAAAAGCAAACGGGTCTTTGCGACGATGGTTTATAATCAGAGCGGCTTCAAAATTGAGCGTGGCTGCGTGAAGCTGTCACATAAACATCCGTCTGATACTCCGCTTTGTTTCGCCATCCCTGAATTGCAATCGTTTGGCAAGGTGTATCAGGTTACGGTTTTTATGGATGAGAAAGGGAAGTATTATGTTTCTGTGGTGTATGAGCAGAAAGCTTCTGTTTATGTGGATAATGGTTTGTATCAGGCGTTTGATTTAGGGGTGACTAAGCACACGGGAGTTAATGTTCACGGCAGATTCATCGAGTTTGCGAATAGTCGACATGACAGTTATTGGAATCCTCGTTTGGACAGGTTGCAATCTCGCCGTGACCACTGCAAAAAGAAAAGTAGGAAATGGCGTACTCTAAACAATGCGTATAAGAAGCATAAACGTAAATGTAGTCAACAGACACGGGATTTTCAGCATAAGCTTAGCCGCAAAATCGTTGAAAACACGAAAGCAAACACCATTATCGTCGGCGACTTGCATGTTAAGGGTATGGCGCAGTCGCCTAAAGCATCAGCGGGTCTGAATCGTTCTACTCAGAATAATGGTTGTTTAAGCCGGTTTGTTCGGTTTCTATCCTACAAGGCAGAGCTTGCGGGTAAGAGAGTGATAGAAATCGACGAATCCTACACATCTAAAGAGTGCTACGTATGCGGAGCACGTCACGATATGCCTCTTTGGGTTCGTGTTATGAAGTGCGATTGTGGAAACGTTATCGACCGAGACAAAAACAGCAGTGTCAATATTATGGTGCGTTTCTTATCGCAGAATGCCTTGTGGACGGGCTACTACAAGTTTTGTGGTAATTTGCGAAATACAGGTCTTCCAACTCCAACGTTGGAAGTTCACTCGCAGGAAGCCCCATGCGCAAGCGTGGGGTAGTTCACCTTAAGAACGTTATTATTTCCTCTGGAAAAATATAGCGCATTAAAACTATGTTTACTTGGCATTAACAATTTTTTTTGGGTTGGACTTATATGGAAGTTATTAATCTGTTATTGGCTGTATACCAAACCTCAATCATTAGCACATGTTCAATTGTGAAAGCCTTGGTTTTGAAGTATGGCAGTAGATCAAGAAAACATTTCAAAGATACTTTCAATCCTTTCGCATTCGTTGCGAAGGGAAATACTACTGAACCTGAGCGAAAAAGGCGAGTCATCTTTCACCGACTTGCTGAACTTTCTGAAGGTTGATACTGGAAAATTAAGTTTTCACCTTCGTTCGTTAGCGGTTTTTATAGAGCAAACTCCCAGTGGCAAGTATAAGTTAAGCAGGGCTGGAGAAAACGCTGTAAGAGTTATACGTGATGTCGAAGGGTGGGCTGAAGTTTCGGATGTTCAGAGAAAAGAAAGTCAACTTCCGCTTGCTTCTTTCAGAAAGAGAGTTTCCGCTTTTCTAATAGATTTTGCAATAATATTAGCGATAACAATGACAATCATTTTTCTGCCACAAGTCCTTTCTTTGTCTCCAGCCACCTTTCTCAACGGGGGAATCAGCGCGGTGCTTTTCACTACCATAGGGCTGCTTTGGCTTTACTCAACTCTACTTGAAGGATTTAATGGTCAAAGCATAGGAAAACGCATGATGGGATTAAAAGTCGTTAGAACTGACGGAAAGAAAATGTCTTATGACCATGCTGCAATAAGGAACTTTGGGAAAATTTTACCCCTGCTGCCCTTTGACTTACTTTTTGGTCGGCTACTGAAAAACGCTACCTTCATGAGGTACTTTGACAAGTTTGCCGGTACAGCCGTCATTGACCTGCGTATTCATTTCCCATAAGGATTACAGGTGGATACCACCTCAACAGGTTTTTCCTCAAATGTAGCCTTCCTGAAAAAGGTGCGCCAAATGGTTGGGTTTTTAGCTGGTTGAAGAGGACAGTTTTTTAGCGCGATGGGATACGAGACCCCAACTAAAACATAAACATTAATAATTTCGGGACAAACCAGCGCGCACTTGGCGACTTAATTTCATCCATCAGTGCCCCAACTTCACTTTCTAAGCAGTAGCCTTAGCCTTAGCCTTCTTTTTGAGTTCTTCAATTTCGAGTAAAAGGTTTTTCTTTTCCGCTTCTAATTTTTTTATTTTTTCAATCGTGTTTTTAAGTTTGGCTATTTCCTGTAATTTATTGTCAGGTTTTCGTTTTCGGCGTTTGATGGCTATTAATGTGAGGATTAAAATGATTGCGGTGACGGTTATGATGGCGGGAAGCGCAAGTCCTAATAATGGTGCTGGCGGCGTTGTTGCTGACGGAGTTGGGTGGGCTGTAAATATAGGGGTCGGAGTTACAGTCGAGGTAGGTGATGGCTTTGCTGTTGGAGTAGGGGTGGCTGTAGGTATAGGTATTGTGGTTGGAGAAGGCATGGGTGATGCAGTTGGAATTGGCGTTGGAGTTGGAGTAGGTGTTGGTGCAGCAGTCACTGTAAACGAGTTACTCGTTCCAGTATGGGTGCCGTCAGTAGCCGTTATGGTAACGTCTGAACCTGCAGTAGTGACTGTTACTGAAGTTGAGCCTACACCGCTGACGAAAGCGGTCATAGCAGTTGGGTTAATCGTTCCGGCAGAATACGTTAAAGATGGTGTGCCACTGTAGCTTGTAATTGTGTTTCCATACGCGTCCTTAGCAGTAACCGTTATGCTGAAAGCAGCACCAGCAGTCTGAGTTGCAACAGTGCTAAAGATAAAGTGATCCAGACCAGCCGGATTAACCGTTAAACCAGTAGTGTAAGCTGTTGAGGCGTAGGTTCCAGTGATTGTCCAGGAACCAGTAGTCGCAGAAGTGTAAACGTTACTGCTCCATGAACCTCCGGCACCAGAGCTTATGCTCCAAGTCGTTGAAGAAGTCACATCCCAACTGTTACCATACGCGTCAGAGGCCGTAGCTGAATAAGTCTCAGATAACCCAGCCGTAACCGATGAATCAGCAGGAGAAATCACAACGTTAGTGACCGCAGAAGCATGAGTAACCGTTATGCCATTCTGAGAACCAGTAATCGAGCTAGTCACCGTGTCAGTGGCAGTAATCGACTGAGAACCAGCAGTCTCCAAAGTAACAGTGAAAGAACCAACACCATTCGTGAGGCCAGCACTCAGCGGCAAAACAGCTTGGCTGTCACTTGAAGTAATCGCAACCGTACCCGCATAACCCGTAGCCACGTTACCATACGCATCATAAGCAGTCACCGTAACACTGTGAGCGACACCGGCAATGGTAGGACTTGGGAACCCAGAAACCACAAAGCTTACAGCACCAGCAGCATTCACCGTTATGCCAGTTTGAGAACCAATAATCGAGCTAGTCACCGTGTCAGTGGCAGTAATCGACTGAGAACCAGCAGTCTCCAAAGTAACAGTGAAAGAACCAACACCATTCGTGAGGCCAGCGTTCGCGGGCAAAACCGCTGCGAGATCACTTGAAGTAATCGCAACCGTACCACTATAGCCAGTCGCTATGTTTCCATATGCATCCTTCGCCGTAACCGTAACAGAGCCAGCAGTACCAGCAGTAACTGGACTTGGGAACCCGGAAACCACAAAGCTTGCAGCACCAGCAGCACTCACCGACACGGTAGCCGTGCCATTGTGACCGCTGCCGTCATTGGCGGTAATAGTTATGGAGCCCGCAGCAGTCAAAGTCGCCGAGGTGCTAGTCCAGACGCCATTTGACCATCCAGTAGTTCCCGTGCTTGTTGGACTAATCGACCCGGATGAAGCAGTTAAACCAACAGAACTACTGTAGCTTAGAATCGGGTTTCCATAAGTGTCTTCAGCTGTAACCGTGAGGGTGAAAGCAGTGCCAGCCGTCGCTGAGCTAGGAGCGCCAACGACAAATTTACTCAGCGAACCAGCACTCACCGTAAACGAGTTACTCGTACCCGACTGACCACCACCAGTAGCCGTAACCGTAACGGCAGAACCCGACTTACTTAACGTAAAAGAACCAGACCACGTACCACCAGAAAACGTCACTGATGAAGGAGTAACAGTTCCACCCGCGCCACCACCAGTCTCAGTCAAAGTTGTAGAACTAGCATAACTCGTAACCGTATTCCCTTCTGCATCCTCAGCCGTAATCGTAACGCCAGAGATGGCCGTACCAGCAGTCTGAGGACTACTGATAGTGCTGAAGACAAAATGAGCCAGAGCACCTGGAGTAGCAGTCAAATATGCGGTGCCAATAACGCCAGTGCCGTTGTCGGCTGTAACTGTCCAGGAGCCAGCAACCGCGGAAGTGTAGACGTTGCTGCTCCATGAACCGCCAGCGACAGAACTTATGTTCCACGTAACTGAGTTAGTGACATCCCAACTGTTGCCATAAGCATCGGTTGCTGTAGCCGTATAGGTCACGGAGTTTCCAGCGGTAATTGAGTCTGTAGCAGGAGAAACTGTGATGCTGACAGCAGAAGCGGGGGTAACCGTTAAAGATGCCGTGCCGGTGACGCAGGAGCCGTCGTCGGCTGTAACTGTCCAGGAGCCAGCAACCGCGGAAGTGTAGACGTTGCTGCTCCATGAACCGCCAGCGACAGAACTTATGTTCCACGTAACTGAGTTAGTGACATCCCAACTGTTGCCATAAGCATCGGTTGCTGTAGCCGTATAGGTCACGGAGTTTCCAGCGGTAATTGAGTCTGTAGCAGGAGAAACTGTGATGCTGACAGCAGAACCATTAGCTTTGGCTTGCATGCTCGCGAGTGCGCAGATTGATAACAGAATTAGGAATGCGATTATTAGGATTTGTAATTTCTTCATTTTTTTTATCCTGATGTTTCTTACGCACACGCTGTTGACTTAGACTTGGATTCCTGCCAAATAGGTGGGCTCACCTGTTTGGTTATATTAGGCGAGTCAAGTTTTTCGATATAAGCGACATGACTAAATCTCCCCTATTTTACCCTTTAATTGAACGCTAATTAATCCTTAATTGCGCTTGTATCTTAGTTGTTAATGTAGCGCGAGCTAACAAGCTTAATTATTCTAACGCTTAACTAACTCTGCAAACTAATTTATTTTTTGAACCTCTGGCCTACGCTTGGTTCTGACCCGCCCATCAGAATTCTTAGCGACTTAATTTCGTCCCTCAGTGCGCTAACTTCACTTTCTAAGGCAGTGGCTTTTGCGTCAGCTATTTTTTGGAGTTCTTCGATTTCGAGTAAGAGGTTTTTCTTTTCCGCTTCTAATTTTTTTATTTTTTCAATCGTGTTTTTTATGCTACTCATTTTCTGTTTCTCCTAAGCGGGATATCTTTACCTGAGTTGTTAATATAACTATATAGGATTTGCTTCTATATTGGCTAATCTGTACGCGCTTGATTTTTGCAATACTGTCCAAAAGCGCGCGCGGTTCCCTTTTTCCCCCTCAAAGTAGTGTGGAAGCCTTCCCTTCTCCTTGAGCCCCCTTTTTCTCCTTAAACAAAGCAAACCGCAAAAAGCATATAAGGCATATTTCTAAAAACGTAACGTATCAAGCGCGCGTTTGATTGAAGCGCGCGCTGATTTGAAAGGTTAAGGAATGTTTAGAAAGTTAAAGTTTGGTAGATTTTAAGTTTAATACTCATTGTAGTTTTTGCATTGTCGACTGCCCATTCAGTCAATGCCGCGCGCTCTGCGTAACTAATTCCTTGTATGTTCAGTCCACGCGTTCAACTTCAAGCTTCAAGCGATCTTGAGTGTTTTAACGCGTTTTTGCTTTCATTTTTTGCTCTCCCTTGAAAAAACACCCCCTACCCCCTCCTATTTTCATCTCGATGGGCTGCCTCTGCCTCAAAGGCGGATTATTAAATAGAAAATGAAGTGTTGTGTTCGAGGTTAATTTTCAGGGTTTGATGTGTTGTTAGGCGTGGGCGTGGAATTGCTTCTGGTGTCCTATATGTTCCTTAAGACTGTTATTGAATTTCCTGAAACATATGGAATGAATCTTGCCAAAGAGGTTAAAAAACGTGCGCGCAAAAATCTTAAGTGCAAAAAAGATAATATATTAACTGTCAAGGCGAACAAACGATGAGCGGTCTCAAAGATACGAATGAAAAAATAAGAAACCTAGAGATTGAAAAGAAAAATCTTTTGGCTGAAATTGAAGAACTCCAAAAGATGGCTGACGTAAAAGCTGCTATTCTAGAAAATGAAGTTGCCTCATTAAGAGAGGAAATTGAATCGGTAAAGATCCTGTTGGAACAGGGAACAAAGCAGCAGCCAAACGACATATCTTTTCAAGAAGAGACCAAAGTTTCTGCAAAAGAGCTTGTAGAGAAAACCCTCGCTGAATCAAACAAGCTTGGAAATCAGATCTTTCCTCTTTCACCTTTCAGTCAATATTTTGACAATTGGCTTGTTAATCTGCGGCAGCTGGTATCGGAATTTGAGTCAAATTCTACTATAAAAGTGGATGAACAGTTTGTTAAGGATCGTTCGCAGATTTTACTCGATGTTGAAAGTGCTTTAGCCCAAAAAAGGCTTGAAGAATCAAGCCTTAGTGAGGATGAGCAGGCTCTATCTGACAACAACATCCTTTTTGAGGAAACGGCTAAAGATTATGCTGAGAAAACAAAAGAACTAAACTCCAAAAGAGACGCTGAAGTTGAACGTGTAACAAAACGGATTCATGAACTAGAAAACGAAGTAACAAAGCAAGAAGTAAGAAGAAACGCACGCAGGGTTTTCAAATATAAGTCAAGAAAAGAATATAATATTGCAAGAAAAAAAGCTAAAGAAAAACTTGACCGAACCAAAGAGGAGCTCAAGTCAAAAAAGAACGAGTTAGAAGTTGCATTGCAGAGTTTTAGTGTTGACCAAGAGAATCTTGACGAAGAATATGAAAAGAAGAATAAAGAGATGGCTGAATGTGCAGAGAGGTTACATAAAGAACTCGAAAAACTAGAAATAGACACATCCATAGACGCGAGGCAAGCAGCCTCTAATGCGTTGGCTAATGCTATAAACTTTCTAATCCAGAGAACTCATCAAACGCTTGAATAATCGATTGTTTGGGTTTTAGTGAACTACCCTACCATGAATGATAGGGCTTCTTGCGAGTGTACTTCCAACTTTGGCGTTGGAAGACCTGTATTTCGCAAATTACCACAAAAATGCCCACTTTGTAGGCACTTCAATTATTTCAAACTTTACCGGGAATTTTGAGTAAAAAGGAAGGCAGCGGGCGTGATAGTATTCATTTCTGACATGGGTGCTTTCTTGCAGTAGTGGCAGGTGCGCCTTAAAGTTTAAATAATAAGAAAATGAGCCCAAAAACGGGCTTGCTAAATGAGCGTTAATTTTAAGGGTTTAGTATCACGATGTTAGGTTTTCGTCTTAAACGTTTGATGGCTATCACAGTGAAGATTAAGATGATTGCGGCGACTGGTATGCCGACGGCAAGCGTAAGTCCTAATGATGCCGCTAGCGGCGTTGAAGGTACTGTGAATTGTATTATCACTTGTAAACCTCCCAATATCCCCCAATTTACGAGACTTGTGTTGAATTGCGTCGTGTACCATACGTAGAAGTTATCAGTGTCTTGCGTGTAGCCCTGGTTTGGAGCTTGCTGGCCATCTATGTATACGACTGGACTTGTCCCGTAGAGTATGGCTGTCTTCGGAATAGTCATGTTGACAAAGCCCACTGTTCCGCTTGGTCCTGTTATTATCAGGGATATAGAGGTTGTTGTGATTGATTGGTATGATGTGATTGTGGAGCTGGATATCTGGGAGCTGGTTACGTTTCCGCTGATTGCAAGGTCAACTGTTGCGCCACTATTTGTCTTCGCCGTTACAGTTGTTGCTGACGGAGTTGGAGTAGGTGATGGTGTTGGAGTGGGAGTGGGTGTAGGTTTAGGTGTTGGGGTTGGTGTTGGAGTGGGAGTTACCGTTGGAGTGGGTGTTGGTGCAATCGTGACCGTAAATGAGTTACTAGTCCCAGTATGAACGCCGTCGGTTGCCGTAATATTAACGCTTGAACCAGCAGCGGTCACCGTAACCGAAGTGGATCCTACACCATTAACGAAAGCATTCATAGCATCAGGACTAATCGACCCAGCAGAATACGTCAAAGACGGCGTACCAGTATAACTTGTAACTGTGTTGCCGTACGCGTCCTTAGCAGTAACCGTTATGCTGAAAGCAGAACCAGCAGTCTGAGTCGAAACAGTAGTAAAGATAAAGTGATCCAGACCAGCTGGGTCAACCGTCAAACCGGTAGTGTAAGCTGTAGAAGCGTAGGTTCCAGTAACCGTCCAAGAACCAGCATTCGCAGAAGTGTAAACGTTACTGCTCCACGAACCACCAGCACCAGAACTTATGCTCCAAATCGTTGAAGAAGTCACATCCCAACTGTTACCATACACGTCAGAAGCCGTAGCCGAATAAGTCTCAGGCAATCCAGCCGTAACCGATGAACCAGCAGGAGAAATCACAACATTAGCGACTACAGCAGCGTGAGTAACCGTAAACAAGTTACTCGTTCCAGCATGAGTGCCATCGGTAGCCGTAATAGTAACGCCTGAACTAGCAAAAGTCACCGTAACCATACCAGTCCAAACACCATTTGAGAAGCCTCCAGTCGCGGAAGATGGAGTAATAGACCCCGCAGAGTATGAAAAAGTTGGCGTGCCATTATAGCTTGTAATGGTTCCCCCTGAAGAATTCTCATCCGTAATCGTTACAGTAAAAGGCGTACCCGCAATCTGAGAACCAATTGCGTTAAAGACAAAGTGATCCGGAACAGGTGAAAATTTACCTGTAATTACCCCAGATCCACCTATGGTCGCGGTCGTAGATGCAGAGGTTGCGTTGTTAAATGTAATTGACCCCGTGCTGCTTGTCCAATTTGAGAACGCATAAAAACTGTTTGCTGTGGCAGATATGTCAAGAGAAACTAGCGGCATCCCAAACATTGGTACCATCAGGAGATGTTGATCCGCTTCCAGAAGGACTGACAGCAAAAGTTACCTGATACTGATGATAATAAACGAAAGCAAGGGTTTGAGCGGAACTGACGGAACCAGAAACTGCCTGATTAGTCTGCCAACGCTCAGTTCCTCCTGAACCTTCCAATGGATTTGTCTCAGTCCACGAAGAGCCAGCGTCAAACCAGTAACCTGTAGCAGAAGTCGTCAAAGTCTGACCGTACGGAGAACCAAACTGATTAGCCGTAAACGAGGGGGCAGAATAACCAGAACCGCCGTCGCTTACAGAGTAGGAAAGCGTCAACTGGTACTGAGTCTGAGCTGCATCGCTGACTGAATGAGGGGTACTCATCGTTATGGCCGGCACTGAAACGGTCCCACTGTCACTCCTAGAAACCAGCGTAGTGGTAGTGTCAACCGTGTAACTAACAAGGTTGCTTCTGCTCCCATCCGAGACACCCCAAACATTGTTCAGCACCACGTAAACGTTAGTTCCGCTGTCATACCAGCCGTCATTCGTCTGAGAAGACGTGATTGAGTATTCAGACCCAGAAATCGTCGTGTCCATCAGATAGTACTGAGTTGTGGATGCAAAAACGACTGTATGGAAAGTGGACATGATGATTGAAGAGGTAGTTAATGTACCAGAGCCTTGCCTCGCAGGATTCTGGTTTGAGCCATCTATCGCATAATTATTTATCGCTGTTCTGGACTGACCAGAAACTACATTCCACACCCAGTTAGACGAAACAGTAGTAGAGCTTCCTGAATCGTACCAATTATCGCTAGTGGGTGAAGCGGTTCCATAAGAAACAACATTTCCCTCACTGACGGAGAGATAATATTGTGTTGTCGAAGCGAACGCAACTGTGTGGAATGTAGTCATGGAAATAGAAGAGGTCGTTAAAGTTCCTGTGTTTGATCGTGTAGGATTTTGATTTGTAGAATCAATGGCGTAATTTGTAAGGGCAGTTCGACTTTGACCAGCGACTGTGTTCCAGACCCAATTGGATGAAACGGTCGTGGAAGTTCCAGAGTCATACCAACCTGTATCGCCTGAAATTGTGGGTGCAGTCCCGTAAGTGATTCCGTTGCCACCAGTCACCGTCAAAAAGAACTGTGTCACGGTTGTGGTTGTTATCGACTGGGCTGAACTGATGCTTAATGCATTAAGGACGACGAAAGCGCCAGTTGTGGATTCAGGGTTATTGGAGTCAGCGTTAATTTTGTATCCGCTGATTCTCGTTCCTGAGCCTCCAGACCTACTATATACTCCGTTAAGAACCAAAGTAACTGATGCGCCTGAGTCGTACCAATAGTTGTCGCCACTTATTGTTGGGGTCGTGATAGAGATTAGAGCCAGTGTAGCACCTGAATCTAAAGTTACTTGGTATTGAGTTACAGTTGCCGTCGTAACGTATTCGTGATTTGAAATAGCACTGCTAAAAGCGTTAAACGTACCTGTTGTAGATTCAGGATTGTTTGAACCGCTATTAAGTTCATATCCTGTGATTCTTGTTCCTGTGCCGCTACCTCTTCCATAGACACCATTGAGAGTAACTGTAACTGTAGTGCCACTGTCATACCAATAGTTATCTCCACTTATTGTTGGTGAAGTAATAGATGAAAGTGCACTGGTTGCACCAGTATCCAGCGTCACTTGATATTGAGTAACCGTGTTGAAGTTTACAGTGTGATATGTTGACATCGAGACGGAAGATGTCGAAACGATTCCAGTTGTTGCTACATTAGTGCTTGAGCCACTGTCAATGTTCCATGATGAAACGCGAGTTCCAGTTCCGCTTGCTCGGTTATAAATTCCGTTAGAACTGACCGTGGTAGAAGAACCCGAGTCATACCATTGGTCACCAGTAGGCGAAGCAGTCCCAAAGGTTATAGAGTTTCCACCATTAGCCGTCAGAAGGTATTGAGTAGTTGAAATGAAGTTGACGGTGTTAGCTGTAGACATAGTAACAAGGCTAGTTGTCAGGGTTCCAGAATTAGCCCTAGTCGGGTTCTGGTTAGAACCACCATTAAGATTCCAGTTTGTCAATGCAGTACGCGTTGAACCAGAAACACCCCAAACCCAATTTGAAGAGACTGTTGTGCTTGTGCCAGAATCGTACCAGCCAGTATCGCCAGAAATTGTAGAAGCCGTCCCGTAAGTGATTCCGTTGCCGCCAGACACCGTCAAGAAATATTGAGTTACAGATGTTGATGTAACAAATTCATGGTTTGAAATTGCTCCAGAGAACACGGTCACAGTGTTAACGGTTGAAGTCGGGTTGTTGCTTCCGCCGTTAAGAACGTAACCAGTCAACCTGTTCCCTACGCTGTCACTCCTACCCCAAACACCATTTAAGACGACACTTACGGATGTGCCGCTATCATACCAGTAATTGTCAGAGCTTACTGTGGGGCTGGTTATCGAATTCAACGCAGATGTTGAAGCTGAATCTAAAGTAACTTGATACTGCGTTACCGTTATGGTTGTTATTGACTGGGCTGAGCTGATGCTTAATGCATTAAGGACGGCGAAGGTGTCTGTTGTAGATTCTGGGTTATTGGAGCCTCCGTTAATTTTGTATCCGCTAATTCTTGTTCCTGATCCTCCAGACCTGCCGTAGACTCCGTTTAAAGTAAGTGTAACTGCTGTTCCTGAGTCATACCAGTAGTTGTCTCCAGAGATTGTCGGTGATGTAATGCTGCTTAAAGCTGAAGTGGCTCCAGAATCCAACGTTACCTGATACTGAGTGACAGAGTTGAAGTTGACCGTGTGATACGTTGACAGCGAGACAGAGGATGTTGTCACTGTGCCAGTTGTGGCCACGTTGGTGTTTGAGCCACCATCAAGATTCCAAGAAGAAACCCGCGTCCCTAATCCGCCTGCTCTGTTATAAACACCGTTGGAGCTAACCGTTGTAGAAGTACCTGAGTCATACCATTGGTCACCAGTAGGTGAGGTAGTACCAAAAGTGATAGAGTTTCCTCCAGATACGGTTAAGTAATATTGAGTTACTGAGACAAAGGTAACGGTATGATATGCTGAAAAAGATATGCTTGAAGTGGTTAAGGTTCCGCTGTCGGCTCTAGCGGGATTCTCATTGGTTCCGTCTAACTGCCAATTCGTTAAAGCGGTTCTTGATTGACCGCTAACAGTACCCCAAACCCAGCTAGAACTCACAGTGGTGCTTGAACCAGAGTCATACCAATTATCAGAAGTAGGGCTTGCTGTACCATAACTGATTGAGTTTCCACCTGAAACTGCAAGATAGTATTGAGTAGTTGAAACAAAATTTACTGTGTGAAAAGTTAACATTGTAATAGACGATGTTGTTAGGTTGCCTGTGTTTGATCTGCTTGGATTTTGATTAGTGCTGTCAAGTTGCCAATTAGTAATTGCAGTTCTGCTTTGACCTGCAACAGTGTTCCAAATCCAATTAGATGAAGCTGTTGTAGATGCTCCACTATTATACCAACCTTGACCACTTGGCGAGTTGCCGCCAGTAACTGTTAGGTAATACTGCAGTTGGAAACTGGCTGTATAGGTCGTAACCGCTGTTGGCGATACCAAGTGGGATTGAGCCCCAGAATCGCTCCAGCTTGAATAGATATACTGGCTTTTACCTGAGACGAGAGTGACAGGGGAATTTGCGGCTATCGTGTGGCTTGAACCGCTGTCCCACCACGCCTGATAGGGAGTCGCCTGAGCGACACCATCAACGGTAATGTAACCGGAGCCCGTGGCTGGGCTGCTTGTCACCGTCTGGTAGTACTGAGTCTTATAGTTGCCAATAATCGTACCCGCACCAGAAACAGTCAAAGTATCCGATTGAAGCGTATCAAGCCCACTCGTAGAATCCCATCTATACCGAGTATCCGTAGGCGAAGCAGTAGAAGTCACAGGACTCGCAAAACTGTAGATAACTGAACTGCCGCTGTCAACCCATAAACTGATGGGCAAAGCAGATTCGGCATAGGGGGCAGAATTAACCGTAACAATCGTAGCGGAACTATCACCTTTAACGTTGCTTGAAGCATCAAAAGTCACCTGGTACTGAGTCACATAATTGCCAGTAACAGTGCTAGCGCCAGTAACAGGAGTAGTATCAACAAAATTAGGGTCAGTAACGCCGCTAAGCTTGTACTGCTCGCCAGAGTTGGTGCTCGTAACAGGATTAGCGAAGCTGTAGCTAACGGATGCGCCGCTGTCAACCAAGATGGAACCGCCAGCCACGCCAATCGGACTAGTAGCACCAGAATATGAGCCGCCGCTAACGGTGAAACTCACCAAGCTCCCAGAAGCATCAGCAAGATTCAGACCCGTCTGAGCAAAAGTCACCAGATACTGAGTCACAGAAGGCGTTACCGTGAACGTTGCAGAACCAGAATTTGAACTGCCATCAGTTACAACCACTGTTTGGCTACCATCAGTGGAAGCAGGAACCGTAAAGGTCACATCAGACTGAATATTACCTGATCCATCAGTAGTCGTCGGACCGCTCAAAGTCACCGGCGAACCATCAAACGTCGCCGTAATAGGCGAAGAAGCAGCAAAGCCATTACCAGACACCGTAACCGTAGAACCAAAATTCCCGCTATTCGGACTCAAAGAAATACTAGCTGTTTGAGCTTTGGCTTGCATACTTGCGAGTGCGCAGATTGATAACAGAATTAGGAATGCGATTATTAGGATTTGTAGTTTCTTCATTTTTTTATCCTGTTGTTTCTTGTTGACTTAGATTTGGGCTCTCGGCATAGGGGTAGGGTTCATGTGTTTGCTTGTATTATGAGAGTCTGGCATCTTAATATAAGCTACGCTTCCAGAACCTGAAGAGTTCAAGAAATGGAGTATGTAAAATGTTGCTGAAAAGTGGAGCATATTCGCTGCTGCTGGCTGATTTTTCTTCATACCGTGTTCTTCTCCGCCCTGATTTACTCTTTAAATGAATACAGGGGGATTCTTTACTTATCTGTTAGTAGTAAATATATTTGATGATATTTACATCTATTTTTCCATCTGCAAAATAATAAGGCAACATGCAGATTACTTTGATTTTCCGACTTTCGCCTCTAACTTTCGCTTATTTACGTCGGTGAAGACTGCGCATTCTACGCATTGTTTTGTTGTGCATGGCTCGTCTGTAAAGGGGCAGCTGTGAAATATTTTGAGAAGATAATCGTTCAAAGCCTTATTCTCTACTGACTCAAAATCTAGCTCGGCGTTGCTTAGAAGTTTTCGAATTTCATCTGTGGTTTTTTGGGTCATTTATGTTTACCTCTCTGCCTGTTTTGATTTGCAGCGCACGCGCTTTGATTTGCACCCTTCCCTCTTTCCCTCTTAAAAGCAGTATGGAAGCCTTCCCTTCTCCTCGAGCTCTTTCTCTCCTTAAACAAAGCAAACCGCCAAAAAGCATATAAGGTATATTTCCAAAACCGTAACATATCAAAAACCAAGTAACGAAAGATTAAACCTAAATTATCTTGAAGCGTTATTACGGGCATAGTTACGATTAACCAGAATAAAGGTTTCAAAAAAATTGTCGGCGGTGCAAAGCGTGTTTTGGGCTGCGTCTTCATGATTAAAGTTGAAAAAATTTGCAGGTGTGTAATAGCAAGGTTATTTTCTTCTAGAGGCAAATCGTTTTTCTTGCACTATCTTGATTAACTGTTGAGCGGTTTTGGGCTTTTGATTCCGCCCTATTTAGTATAACTTTTTCGGTTTGGTTCTTCGTTTGAATGTATTGGATTGGTTCTTGGTAATTTCGAGTGCCTCATACGCCGCTTTGGTTAGGACTAGGCGATTATGCCAATTATTCTGGTGGCAACAGTTATTAAAAATAGTATACCGATGGTTAAAGCAGCAGTCCGTAATTTTTTCTTGTTTATAGTAAGGTTTGTTGGGTCGTAAGAGGGCGATGCGAGTTCCGACATTATAAGGAGAATAATGGCACCCACTGCCAGCAGTAAGCTGAGGTCTGAGAAGGTTAAAGGTGGGAGTTGCATGGTTTATTCCTCAAGCATTTGGTAGCGCGCGCTGAATATGGTAAAGATAGAATATTTTGTTGTGTCCAGTTGAACATTGTGGAATTTCATCATCAGCTTTTAATGTTTTTAACCAATCATTAACCGTTGAGAAACCTGATTTCGCAACGTAAAATGTTAAGTCATAATGCTTTGAATTTGCTGGAGACGTTGCGTCAAATGTTTTAGTAGTAAATTCTGTTCGTGGGTTGTTTATGTTAGTTTGAGAATCATAATATGTTTTGCAGGCTTCGACAAACTCTTCGAATTTAATTATAAGATTAGCATCAGCGTCATAACCTTTAATCTTGTAGGATGAGTATTGTGGATTTTCAGCGGCTGTAAGTATGAAAACATCACCGTTTTTCTTAAGATAATTGAGTGCTTTGGGGTCAATCTCGATTTCTAAAATGTTTGCGTCACTATTTCCGCTTAGACTGCTTTTGACTTTCCCATCATTAAGCGCGGGCGTGTCTGAGAAGGTTAAAGGTGGGAGTTGCATGGTTTTACCCTTGAATATTTGGTTTTCGAATATTTGGTATTCTATGTGTGTGGTTTTGGTTTCTTGGTTGCGGGTTTCGTTTTGGATGGTTACGGGTTTTCCTGTGGTTTTGGCTAAGGCGCAGGCGATGGCGCTGCTCATGAGACAGCCGACTTGCATGTGGGTTTTTGGTTGGGAATCGGTTTGTTGGCAAATTTCGTCGAGTATGCTGCCGGTTATTTCTATGGTGACTGCGTTGCTTTGGATTTGGATTTCGGCGTTTTCCGCGAGCTCCAACTCTTCGACGAGCAGTTTTGGAAGTTTGTTTTGGATTTGGTTGAGGTCGGTTTTTGTGAATGAAAAGCCCAGTTCCCTTTCGAAGAGGCGTGAGAGGGCAAATCCGGGCGGCGCGACGAATGCGCCGGTTTTTTCGTTTGTGAATAGTTTTTCGTTTGTCTCTTCAGGCGTGGGTAGCGGGGTTTTGAGGGTTTCTGGGATGAATACGAGGCTGGATTCGATGTTCTTGAGGTTCTTGGGGGGTAAGTAGACGCCTTTCTCGGATAGGTTCAGTTCAGAGATTAGCCGTTCGATGTTGGCTGAGGTTGCTTCGTCGGAAGCGTTCAGCAATGTTAAGGGCACGTGCTTGGAAGGGGTAACGTAGAGGAGTATGGTTCCCCAGAAGATGAGGATCACGCCAAGTAGGGCTAAAAACGATGAAGCATAAAACGCTGAAACCGCCATTATCCCGCTGCCTAGCGATAGCATAGCAAAAATGATTATCTGGCTAAAGGTCGTTCTTTTTTGTCGGGGCATTCTCAGCTCACTCTTGATTAGAGTTCTTTTAGCACGCGCTATAAGCCATATTTCCAAAACCGCAACATATCAAAAAACTTTTTCCATTTCGCTAAGATTTCATGCGCGACAGAAATGTGAATTGTTTGAACTAAAAATGTTTTTTGAGTATGCGGAAGAATCAAACTTGACTGTGCAGTATCAAAAACAGATGCTGCAGATGAAACAGGAGACAACAGACTGCGAATAAAATCGCAAAACAAACCAGCCCGCGTGCGCTAATATGCGGTCAAGGCAACGCGCTAGGCTACAGAAAAGATTTTGACAGTCTATTAGAAACATTTTGTGATGTTGGCTACGTAAGCAGTTGGCTAGAGGGTTTTAGATGGGCTGTTTTCAGTTAACTAGTAAGCGGAAGAAGACGTTTCCAGTTCAATAGAAGCGTTTGGCGTCGTGGTTCTTGGGCTAAAGGTCGGCGCGTGCTATAGGTAATGGTTGCTGAACAGCGAGAGTTGATGGAGGGAGACATGAGTGGGGTGGAAGCTATAAAAAAGATATGTAACTAACCACCAAGAGTAACTTACGATTAGGCTAAAGGTCCGAAAATTGACCTTCTAACCGAAGTATGCGTCGCACATTGCATAAAGATAACTGTCTCACCCCTCGACCAGAGAGTAAGCGCGCGCTAAACCGCGCGATGGTTTGTACTGCTAGGACTCACCTTCCAAACTTGGACGTTACTCAAAAATACAAGGTTTACCTTAAAAATAAACATAGATCGAGCGCTTGGACAAGGCGCGCTGCCTTGTCCCGATATTAAGTGTTGAAGTAGGTTGGTGAGACTGCTTTATCATATCTTCCAGTGTTTTCTGCTGCTTCTCGGTTCAGAACCAAGCATAGAATGCTAAAGAGCGCGTATGAAGCTACGTTGCCTAAGCCTCTTACCTTATTGATGGTTAGACTGTACTGTGTCTTTAGGAAGCTGTAGACCGCCTCTACATGAGGTCTTTTGTGGTACTCCTTCTTCTGTTCTTCCGGCCCATAGGATCGAAACTTCCGATCCACCCTCAGCAAGCCCTCAACGTTTCGCTTCTGGTTTGAACGATACGGAATCACCGCTGCGTCGACAGCGTCTCTGAGTTTGCTGTCGCTGTATTGGCTGTCAGCTATCACACTTCTCAGTTTAGCCTCAGACTGTTTGAGAATCAGCTTGGTCTTCTCAAGCAGGTTCAGTGAGTGTTTCTGTTCGTTCTGGTTGGCGGAAGCAAAAATGCAGGCTAAAGGAAGCATAGTCGCAGAATCGATGGCTAAGTGCAGCTTGTATCCGAGTCCGAATGTTCTGCCTGCTGGTCCAACTCTGGCTTCCTTGTCTGAATAGCCAGTCTGGTTGTCCAATGGATCGCGTGTGCTCCACGCATCTATGAAGGACGCATCAAAGATGGAATCAACGTTTTTTGCACCGTTTTGTTTCGAGAGCTTGACAACTTTTTCGTCTATTATGTTGAGGAGGCGGGTTTCGCCTAGTTTGCGAATGAACCTGCTGAGGACGCTTCGTGGGTAGCCTTTTTCGGATGGTTTGATGAGGCATAGTCGTCTAAGCCTTGGGTCTGCGTCGAGTATTCTTGTCATTTCTCTTAGGCTGCGAACTCCTTTCATGCGCATGACGATGAAGGTTCTGAAAAGCCCAACGGGGTTTCTGGGCGGTCTGCCAGGTCCATCGGTGTGGAAGCAACTGCGTAGGGCTGTTTTGGCAAAGCTTAAGTCTATGTTTCGAAAGAGGGTTTCTAGGGTCTCGTGTTCATCTTGTCCCGCTAGGATTCACCTCCTGAGCTTGGACGTGCTCAGAGAATACGAGCCCCAATTGCATTAATTAATTTAGGGACAAACCAGCGCGCAGCGCGCATTAGTTCTTCTTTAGCTTGCTTTTTCATTTGCTTCACCAAAGCTAAAGAAGGCAAGGAATGAAATGATAGGGTAAAGCCACATCATCGCTATCCAATATATTTTTGGGAAGGTGAACCCAAGGTTCAAAACCTGAGAAACATCATCGATACTAATTAGAAAAAGGCCAAGTAAGAAAACTATCAAGAGCATTACCGTTTTGGCGCTGAATTTCAAGTCTCCATTGCCCTTTGCTTCACCGTAAGCCAGAAAAATAAGGATTGAAGCCAAAGGATAGATAATGTCCATCAATGGCCAAAGTCGCAGTCCGAAAATAGTATCCAAATTACCGATTGTTGGATCAGTGTGATCATCACCGAAATTTAACAGAATTATGAATACACCAAAAAGAAACGCTAAAACTTCACTTTTTAACTTCAGTCGCAACTTTGAACACCATTTGACTTCTAGACTTGAAATCGCAATATATAGGCGGCGCACAGCTATCTGAACTCGCCTATTTCGTCTGCGATTTGGCTATTCCTAGGCTTAAACTTCCACTAAAACTTTAAGGGCCAAATCTAAACCAGAAAAAGACTTTATTGAAAAGACATTATTTGTAATGCCTCCTAAAGCATCCGCGCTTATGAATTCGGCGAAACCATTGAATAGTCGCTTGATTCGGCAGTCAAAGAGTAACTTGCAATCAATGGCACACGAGAAGAATCAGTGAACTTAATCTCAAATGACGACGTGCCGCCAGAAACAATGTTTTCTGGGTTAGCAAATGCCAATGATGCATACACTACTTTACCACTTGAGTCGTAGAAAGTTGCGTATACTTCAGTTGAAGACGATGTTGCTTTACCAGTGTTTTCAATTTCACCGACAACGTGAAAGCCTCCCTTATTATCGGTGTAAGAGCTATTAGACAAAATTTTTAACCCTTGCTGAATCGAGCTACCAGTCGTGTATGATACCTGCAGGGTGTAATGATTGAATTGTGGCACTAAGTTTGAATTTATGTCTACGATGTTAAATGGCGATTTACTGTTAGGCTGCACATAGGTGAGGTAAGCATACGAAAATTGTGTGTCAACTGTATTGTTGTTTGCACTATAAAATGTCGCTGAAATTTTAACAAAACGTACATTAGTAGAACCAGTATTCTGAACTTCACCAGCTATTTGATAATCACCCACTGAATCAATCCAGCCACTGCTTGACAGAACTATGACACTGGATGCTCGACGACCAGGATAGAAAAATACTACACTTGCAATTATGATAATCAGCAAAATAACTGTTAGAAATATTATTTTCCTATTCAATTTGTACAGCCCTCTTGTTAACTCTACTTTGTCAGTAATATTTATGATTAATTGAATGTTTTTCTGCTTTTGATACTGAGAACAATATGTACCTGTTTGTTCTTATTTTGTTTTAGTTAAATAGTCGGGTAAACGTTGGAAATTAGCGCACATGCTATTACGTTTTCTTCTTTCTCTTCCTGAGAATAAGCAATGATGCAGCTACTGCTATCAACAGTATTACAAGCGCTATTACCGCATAAATTATAATTGGCATAGTAATTGGCTGTTTCGTCGTTGATTCAGGTTGCGCGGTGGTCGTTGGCTGAGTTGAAGTCGTGGGTGTTGGCTGAGTATCTAATGACGCTGCCGTTGGTGAAGGTGTTACAATGAGAGACGAAGGTGGAATAGTAGTAGGCACAACTGGAGTTGAAGAACTCGTTACAGACTGCTCTTCATAAATTGAGACTTCTATGTGACAATTGTTATTAGAAAAGTCTTGGTCCACCCAATCGTAGATTTGAAAACTGATGGGCGCGCCTTCTCCAATATACATGATGGAGTACGTGTGGTTTGTGTTTCCGTTACTAAATGATCCCCAATTCACGTCTCCCCCGTTAATCTGTAAAAACGAGTGACCATTAGGTGCAGGATAGTAATTAACCCAATTCCAGCCTGTACTATTTGTGGTGTAATATTGCGCATCGGCTTGAAGACCGGCAGAGTAGTTATACCAGAAAACAGTTGAAGCAACAATACGATATTCTGTTCCTGAAACCAAAGTTGGAGTTACCGTAGGTGCACCAGTGGCGCTATAGACGTTTCCGTACCAGAAAAAATTCTCTTGAGCATTAACTGCGGATCCTGAAACTATCACATAGGTAAACAAAAGAATTGCAGCCAAGAGCAAGCATAAAGTTTTATTTCTCATAACGATTCGCCCTTCAATGACTTTTCTTCCGTGTTACTTAAGGTTTATTACTAATATGGATATGTAATTATCAAAAAATATTTTTCAAATAATGTTTGCAACCCCTGTGATAAATCGATACTTGCCCTATAGCCTAATTTCTCTGCAGCCTTGGCAGTATCGCCATAACTGTTTTTATGTCACCTAACCTTACAAGACTATGCTTTATTCTAAGATTTTGCCAGTAACCGCTTTCAAAGTCGCAGCAAGCTGATTAACGCTTGTTGGTACACTTATGCAAACATTAAGAGCTTCACCTGTCAATCCATCATGCTGCAAAGCCAAGATTAACGCTTCAACAATGTCGTTTACATGTATGAGGTCGCGGGTCTGCTCTCCGTTGCCATCAATGTTCAAAACTTCGCCTCTTCAACAACAGAGCGCGCGCTAAAATCCTAGAGCGAAGTGGGAAAATGTTTTTTTGATTGAACATGGAATTTTTGCGTTTGGTTGATTGTGCGGTGCGGGTTAGGGTTTGAGGGTTTCCATAAGTTTTTCGATGATGTTTAGAGCATGGTTGAATATTTTGCCAATTATTCCAAGTCCACTTACCATGCCACGTAGGTTTTCTATGTCGTATTTGTTTATTGTTTGGGTTAACAAGGCTGCGGCGACGAATACGAAAGCGAAAAATACTATGCCTATGATTAGCCGTATCCAGCTGGAGAAGCCCAGCTCTGAGATGAGAGCATAGGTTGAGGCGGCGGCTATGGCTGATGACAGCAGAATTTTTGCTGACGAACGCCAGTCTACGGTCACCTCGTAATGTTTTCTTATCCAATAAAGCTCTATGACAAAGGAAGGAATTGTAGCTACTAGAGAAGTTACAATCAGTCCTAAAACCCCAAACCGCAAAATTAGAATGTAACCCATGGGGAGGCCGATGGCTGCTGTGATTAGGGTTAAGTGCAGGAAGAACGTGGTTTTTCCTTGAGCGGTGATGAAGTTGCCTGTGCTTAGGCTTCCGAAGGCTGAGTAGAGGTAGTTGATTGAAAGCAACGCTAAAAACAGTGGTGCCGTTGAGTATGTTTTCCCAAACAGTGTAGAAACTGCTGGTTCAGCTAGACATATAACGAGCGCCGCAGCTGGCACTACGAGGAGTGATGCGTATTTGATTGAGAATTGGAAGACGTTTTGCAGGGTTTCTTTGTCTTTTTGCAGGTTGAGTTTGCTGAATGCTGGAAACAGCATTGTACTTATCGGTGTTGCAAAGAATCCTATTAGAACGACGAAATTGCTGGCTATTCCATAGTTGCCGATTGCGGAATTGTTGGCGACGTAGAAAATTGGCAGCAGAAAAGCGTAATATTGACTTAGAAAGCCGCTTATGATTGTTGAAAGCGACAGGGGCGTGCCATATGATAGCATTAGTTTAGTGTAGGCTTTTATTTCGAGTTTAACCTTGTTTAGTTTTGGTAGGTTCTTGTATTGAGTCCACACAAGTGCCAGACCTATTAGTCCAGCGATTATCATGCCGACTGTATAGCCTATGACTGCTCCGGAGGTACCTAATCCCAAGATAATTAGTGTAATCATGATGATGGTTCTTACTGTGGATTGGCAGATGAGCATGATGCTGTTGAGTTCCATTTTCTCGATGCCGGTGAATGCGGCTGTGGCTGCATTGATGAGTCCGCCGGCTAAGATTGTGATGGAGGCTATTTGGATTAAATAAGTTATTTCGGGGCGGTGGAATATGTTTGTTGCGAGATAGCCTGAGAGCGCGAAAGATATTGCGGATAATGCCATTCCGAGGGCTATTTCGAAGATTATTCCGGAGACGAGTATGCTTCTGACTTCTGATTCTCTGTCTTCTGATCGGAATTGGGCTGTGCATCTGACCATTGCTGAGTTTATGCCCCAGTCTCGGAATACTCCTATGAGGTTGGGTGTGATCAGCACGATTCCGAATAGGCCGTATAGGTCTGATCCGAGTAGTCTCGCTATGAAAATCGTGGCAATTGCGAAGATAACTGTGGAGATTACTAGACCCCATAGTAGGTGGAAGCTGCCTTTTGTTGTAACTTTAGCCATTTCCGCGGCTTTGCTCATCTTTTTTCTTTCTCAACCTTATTTTATGTATGTATGTTTGTTTAGTCTGATGCTGTAAACTTCAAATATGTGCATCGTCCTTATTCTGTCTGTTTTATGGACTGAATACAGATAGGTAACTAAAAGCGCTTCTTCATAGTCACGACTGGCTAGAAAGAAATAGCACAAAAAAACCGATTGAAAAAGTATATTCATAATTGGAGCTCTTAGAAGTTGCTTCTTGTGTACCTGCCAGAATCAATTAAAAACAAGTTTGGTCTGCATTCAAGTGGCAGTTTGAAGACAAGCAGTCTAAAAGCTCAATCAGAATTTCATAAGCACTTGAATAAGAATCAAATGCTACAGCGTTCTGAACCCCACCGTACTGGGCAACCATTCGTTTAAACAAGCTTATGTTTTTGCCGTTACTAGATTGGCGCGCTCTCTTTCCATTTCTAATCAAAATGACGAGGTCAGGCTCGCCTAATATAGATCACGAATTATTTAAATTCGTTGTTAAACCTCTACATTTTTTTCTAATCTCAGCATGAGGTTTGTTATTTAGCTTACGATATTTATTTGGGTTTGTATTATCTGCTAGAAATAAGCCTTTACCTTTTTTGCGCGCTTCACCAAATTGCCTTTTCTTATTGTTTTTCATGATTCAAAATAATTGGCTTTTGAATTCCTACGATGAATCAAGGGGCAGGAGCAACATACCATATCTCACTATTGCCATTTGAATACACTAGATTGTTTTGATCGAGAAGGAACGATATTTCAGATGCGTTGAATGATCCAGTAATAGTAGTTATGACACCATTCACTATATTTAAACTTCCTAAGTAGACGAAGCTACCTTGCGGTGGAATTGTTGTATTAGTTAAGGGAAGTAATAGTTTATTTGGAATTAAGCCGTGGCTAACAAGTACGTGAGTTTCAGATAAGTCATCACCGAATACCTCTGCTGTTTCAAGTTTATGGTTTAATAACCAAGATGCGCTGAATACGTCTTGCTCTGGCATGTACTCACCATAAAGAGTAATTTTGACTTGGCTTTCGTTCGACGTGGTCATTCTATCAAAATCAACATTATAAGAGTGAACCTCGCTACCAGTCACGCGATTTACAAATCCCGCTTGCGAAAGAAAATATGCACACAGCAAGATCGCAATTAGCAAGAGCACTAGGTCTATATTCTTGCTTTTTGAGGCACTCTGACGTTTTAGAGGTCGCTTAATTTTCTCCCATGCTTTTCCTATTGTTGCCAGAAGTGCCTGGCCTCCTAAAACAAAGCAAGGCGACAAAAATAACAGAGTTATGCCGTATACTCTGGTGAAATCGAGAATTGTGGCAATGCTTGGAGCGATAAACGCAACAGCTAGGATGATTGCAGTTGCAATCGACATTACTCTGTACTGGGCAAAAATTCCTGTTCCTTTTGGTCTCAATGTTATCGCGAGAACGCCTATTATCAAGAAAAGAGTTGTGATAACCGGCAGTAAATGATTAATCCAGCTGGTCACCGTAAAAACGTTGGAAATAGGGAACGCAGTAGATGCTGTCAATGCAGTACTAGGCAACACACCTGTAATTAACTCCACGAAAGTCGCTTTAATGACGTTTGCCAATGATATCAGTAGCGCGTTGGTTAGAGCGTACCATGAGAAAGTTATCACAAAAAGAAGCAATACAGTTACAGTATTAAGTGTGTCATCAAATCTAGGCTTCAGTCTTGAGATGATGAAAACAAGAGCTACGATAGCCAGATAAATATAAGCAAGGGAGTAATGTGATACTGCTAAAGCGGCCCCAAAAATAATCAAGAGCAACCTTCGTTTTGTCACTGGTATGGTCTTGCTTATCAAAAGGAAAACAGAAAGAAGGAGAAAAAGTTCGCCAACAATTTGCCGATTGAGACCTAAGGGTTCACCGTAAAAAGATACAGAAGAAAAAACAAAGAAGAGTGCAGAGAGAATCCCAATCAATTTTCCGAACTGTTTTTCGCAAATTCGGTACAGAGTTAGCGGTATGAGACAAATGATGGAAGGGTACAAGATTTTAAATACTATTTCGCCCTGAGCGCCCATCAAAGCGGAATAGACTGCTGGCAACAAGGTGATCGATAGCATAGAGTTGTAGTCGAGCGCTTGCAAAGAGTTAACATTCGCATTAAGAAAACCCCAGTGCCCATTTATCTGGGTCAACCTGAAAACGTAATATTCAACGTTAGCGTCCCAGCCCACAACATATTTTGAATATAACAGAACTTGACAAACAAGAGCTATGGAAATCGAAAAAATCAAAAAGGGGAATAGTTTTTCTGGAACCAGTCTTCTGGACACAACGCTCACTATGCACAAAGCGGCGATTATTGCGTCTGAAAGGAGAATAGCGAAGACGTTAAGATACAAAACACCTAGTGCACTGAGAAGAGGAAGAAGAAATAGGATTATGGATAAAGGTAAAACGTTTTTTAGTTCGCCTTCAAAACTTGTTTTCGGCTTCAAAGTTTCTGACAAATCGCGTCTGTATTCGATGAAAAAAACAGTCAATGTAAAAGCAGATATTGCTACCGTTAGTGGAATAGCCGACAAAGATTGAGAAAGACCAAGAAATAGATACAACTCATTAACTAACAAACCCATAAACATTACAAATGCAATACTCAGAGCTACCGAGAAGAGAACAGCATCTAGAAAACTGGTTTCCTTCAGTTTGAACAGTCTGAGAATGGCAAATCCCGGTATAAATGATAGGAAGATAAAAACAATGATTTCTCTGAGAATTGGGATATCTAACAAAATTGCAATATCCGCAAAGAAAGTCATAATTGGTATAACTATCAAGATTTTTCTCATGTTCAGCGTTAACTCAATGTCAATTTGTTTTGAACTATCAAAGCTTAATTCTTTGAATCGGGACTCATACGTGTTGAGCGAATTTTTCATTAATTATAGAAAAAACTTCTCGGCGGATTTCGAATTTTGTCACACGATTTTTCCATGCCATAACCATCTTTGTGTCCTTTGATAAATCCAAACCACCAAGATATGTTTGCCAAAACACAGTGCAATGGAATGAGAAAGGATATCTTTCTGTGGGTTCGTTCATAGGCTCTTGAAACCAATTTTAGACCATTGACAAAACGCGCCGCCTTGTCCTTTAATGGTTAAAAATGGTTAAAAGTCGTCTTTTTGGGTGTTCAATTGACAGACTAATTCTTGAGGACATAGCATGGCTGGGTCTGAGCGTTTGTTTTCCATGTTGCCCAATTCGTTGGTAAGGTGCGAATCATTCCTTTAGAGGTTAAAAAGCCTCCAAATCAAAAAATAAGACTTATTACCATTTTACACCAATTTCGGGACAAGCCAGCGCGCCAATACAGAAAAAATTCCAGTATTTACACCTGCATCCAAGACAACATCACCTTTGTGGATTGTAGCCAAAAGCTGCCTGTACTCACCAAGAAAACATCGCATAATATGGTTCAAAGAAGCCAGTCTGCATTGGGACTACAAAGGATAATCTATCATACTTTAAAAGCACTTCTTGCGTTAATGAAATGTGATTTTCCATCATTATTTTCTCTACAACCATCTAATCTTGATGGGCGCAGGTAGTACGCTCAAAGTATCCATGTTTAAGTTCAACCACAAAAACATCGCTATTCTCCGATTAGTTTATTTCATAGTATTTACGCCAATTTTTATGATCTAACTAAAATATCAACAGGTTTGAATATGTCATGCATAGTTGCGTAGTTTCATCTCATTAGTAATTCCTTAGGAGAGGTTTCTTTAAGGATATCTCTTATTGCTTTTTTTACCGCTTCATTGGAGGTATTTATTGCAGTCCACCCTAATTTGCTGGCTTTTCTCACATTCAGTCTTACTTGTGGTACGTCTCCAAGCCAACCTCTGTCACCGCCCGCGTATTTGAATTGAACGTTATTAAGCCCCATGCTTTTAACAACAAGTTTAGCTATTGTGGCGACGTCGGTAGTAGTGGAACACCCTAAGTTGAAAACGTTGATTTTGTCCCGAGCGGCCCTAAACCCGAAGAGTACGCCATCAATGCAGTCATCAACATGCAAATAGGGCTTGCGTTGACTTCCGTCTCCTAAAATATCCAGTTTGGACGGATCTTGTTTCAATTTGTTAATGAAATCGTAGATTACCCCGTGGGTCGCTCTATTGCCTATAATATTAGCAAATCTAAAAATCCAAGCTTGCATATCAAACACATTGCAAAAGGCGCTAATTAGACCCTCGCAAGCTAATTTCCCTGCGCCGTATAAAGAAATTGGGAGTACCGGACCATAGTTTTCAGGCAAAGGAATTATCGGAGTTTCACCGTAAATCGTCCCACTAGAGGAGAACACGATTTTCCTAACTTTATTCACTCGCATTGCTTCAAGGACGTTATAGGTTACAACGGTCTCTAGCTTTAGATCTAAGTCAGTGTTAGCTATGCCTAATCTTGCATCAGGGTTAGCGGCAAAATGAAAAACAACATCATGCCCAGCCATAGCGCACTTGGTTTTTTCCAAATCAAGAAGGTCTTCTCTAATTAACTTGAAGCAAGGATTGCCAAAATGATGCTCGACAAATTCTTTTCGACCAGAACTTAGGTTATCAAAGACCGTTACAAAGTTTTCGTCAGCAATTAACTGATCAACAAGGTGACTACCGATAAAACCTGCCCCGCCAGTAACGAAGGCCTTCATAACTTACCTCTCACTTGACGATTAGTACGATTACAGTTCATCAATTCCCTTAATCTCCAAGTACGATTTCGCCTAATCTGGATAACTTCTTAACCCGCAATTCAGACAAGTTAGCATTACTCCCGCGCGTGAATAGGCATCGATTCGAACGATAAACTCATCCAACCGAATTTCTTCTGAGCCGCATTCTTTACATTTAATAATGTTCAACACAGGTTTAGAGTAGCTAGATTTCTCGTATTAAATGTTTTTGCTCAATCTAACAATCACCATTATTGTTTTATTCCAAAGAGGTTTTCTGCTTCCTTGTATGATTCAAGCGTCCCTATGTCCAAAAGAGAACCATTCAGCATAAAACCGTAAACTGCCTCAACTTTGCAAAGCCACTCAATGAACTTGCCTGGCTGATCTTGAGGCAACCCAAGCGAGACATACTCCTTCAGCCTTTTGTAGATTCTCGCGGGAAAAGCGTAGATGCAGGCACCAACCAGTTTTGTCTTGGGATTTTCGGACTTCTCGACACAATTCACTATTCGACCATCGCTGTCTAATGATACTGTAGCGCCCCTCTTTGCTTCAGCTATGTCTCTAGCGGTGTAAAGAGCCACCACCGGCGCATGATTCTCCTCGAAAAAATGCACGAAACCAGTCAGTTCATCAAGAAAAAGGCAATCTCCAGCCAAAACAAGGAAGTCTTCAGCCTCTCCAGAAATGACATTTGACAAAGCTCTAATCGCCCCAATTTTGCCACTCTCGCTCCTTGAGTTGTCCGGAACAAGCTCGACATTACTGTATCCGCTTTTTTCTAGCCATTCATCAAACTGTGATTGAAATCGTAAGTTTGTTGACACGATAATTTTGCTTACAGGCGGGGTGATCTTGAGGATTTTCTGAAAAATATAGTCGATTACAGGTTTCCCTGCCACAGGTAACAGAGCTTTGGGTTTATCTAGGCTTAGCGGCCAAAGTCTCTTTGCGTATCCGCCAGCAAGAACTACTGCAATCATCAAGCTCACTTATTGATATTTCTCATTTTTCTTAAACTCCAACCAAGCTTCGTCAAATTCTTTTATGGTTTCTTCGGTTTTTGCATGATAAGGCATCTGTGTCAGTATTTTGTATGGTATAGTCATAATGTGTGCGCCTGCAACTACTGCTTCTCTCACGTCGTCGGGTTTGCGGATGCTGCCCACGATGATTTTGGTCGGCGAATTGCTTTCTTCAATTATTGCTCTAGATTCCTGTATTACTTTAACAGGATTAGCTTGAGAATCTTTTATGCGATTAAAGAATAAGCTTGCGTATGTGGCGCCTACTTTGGCAGCTAGCATTACTTGATTAGTAGACATTAAACAGGTAACGTTAGTTTTTATTCCTAGTGCTTTTAGTTTTGAAGCGATTCTTAGTCCTCGCCCGTCACCCCACATTGGTATTTTTATTACTATATTTTTGCCCCAGCCAGCGTAATCTTTAGCTTCTGCTATCAATTCCTCGTCTGTTCCAGTAGTTTTAGTAATTTCTATACTTATGGGTCCGTTTACTAAGCTCAAGATTTCCATTACGCGGTCTTTAAAGTTGATGTATTTCTCAGTTGAGAAAATTTTTTGGTTTGTTGTGACGCCACTTATAACTCCCCAAGGCAAAATTGCTTTAATCTCATCTACGTTTGCTGTATCAAGAAATATCTCCATCTTTAACCCCCTCAATCACTTTAGATGCATGAAGTAAACTGGACACTATGTAGTTCGGCTTAATGTTCTTTTCGTCCATTAGTTTGCATAAATCACACTTGTAACTTCCAATTAGTAAGGTCTTGCAGCCCGCCGCTTGGCCTGCCTCAACATCGGCTAGGCTATCCCCAATAACGTAACACTGAGACAGATCAAGGTCAAAATCTTTTGAAGCTTTCAGTATCAAACCAGGCTTTGGTTTTCTACAATCACAATCAACTTTATATTCCGATAATGTGGCTTGCGGATGATGAAAACAATAGTATTCACCGTCTATGCAAGCTCCTTTTTTTCCCAGTTCAGTTTTCATTTTAAGTCTTATTTGGTCAAAGAGCACAGGGGTCATCTTGCCCTTAGCTATGGCAGGTTGGTTTGACACAACAATTACCTTATAGCCTAAATTGTTAAAGATTCTTATTGCTTTGGCAACGTCAGGTAAGAGTTTAAATTGTTTTGGGTTAAGAGGTGAATCTGGCAGACCTAGTTCGGGAAAATACACTATTTCGTTTATGACTCCGTCTCTGTCGAGAAACACCGCGCGACTCACTCATTGTCCTCCAGGGTCGTAATCCATCACATCGACTATTTGAACTATGGTGTAGTTCGCATTAACTAAACTCAGTATTGTTTTAATCTTATGAAGTACTTCCTCATGCTCTTTGTCGTCACTGTCTACCCAGATTATGATCCGCTTCAAATTTAGGACCCGCCGATCAATTCACGCAGCCTAGCGCATATGAGATGCGTAAGAACCGCATGATAACCTTCAACATGAGGAGTTGAATTCATTGGTACTACTACACAGGCGTCTGCAATTTGCCTAAGTGCACCACCATCAAAGCCAGCAAAGCCCACCACTTTTCCACCGTTTTCTTGCACATACTTCGCCGCCTTCAAGAGATTCTGAGACCACAAACCCGCAGCATCCGCTCCGGAACCGCCATGAACGCTTATAGGCACAAAGATGTCACCTTTTTGCATTAGATTCATTAGCTGCTCTAGGTAAACATTTTCCCAACCTGAATCGTTAGTTAATGCCGAAACTAAAGGAATATTATCGTTTAGACATATGGCTCTAAATCGTTTCTTGCCCTTTACAGAGGCAAATTTGGACAAATCGCAGACAAAATGTGCGGCTGTGGAAGCTGAACCGCCATTCCCAGCAATGAAAACTTGTTTTCCCTCTTCCCAAGCAGCATATAATAGGTCTACAGCTCTGCTGATGTCACTTCTCGATATCTGCGTGGTTATTATACCAATGTCTTGAAGGTATTGGTTAATATATTCATCATTTTTCATGATTTCACCTACAAATTAATTACTATTTTAGAGCCTTCTCGCTCAAAACCGAATCTTACTTCACTTAGACCCTTATCTGCCAATGCTTTTCGCAACTTATCTTTACCATTTTCACAATAAAACATAAGGAAGCCTCCGCCCCCTGCACCAATCAACTTGCCGCCTAAAGCGCCGTTTTTGATACCTATTTCATAGTAATTATCAATTGGATTGTTTGAAATCTTAGCAGAAGTAGCCTTCTTAGCTAGCCAGTGTTCGTTTTGAAGTCTGCCGAACTCGGACAAGTCCCCCTGCTCAAGCGCTTGTTTGACTTTGTATCCTATTTCTTTAATCCGGTGCATAGAGTCCAGTGCTACCGACTTATCTACAGCTACGAGGTTTCCTTGATCTTGCAGGACCATCGTAGAACTTCGTTTTAATCCTGTGTAAAAGAAAAGAAGGTTGCTTTGAAGCTCATGTATAGTGTCATCTGAGATTTTCAATTTTGAAACGTCTACCTCGCCATCCTTTGATATGTCTAGACATATGAAGTCGCCAAAAGCGGCAATATATGGATCTTGTTTGCCGCTTGGTTCTTTGAGAATATCCATTTCTAGAGTGCAAGCTTCCTCTGCAAGTTTTTGCCTAAGTAGATTTTCGTCTTTGAAAGAGTGAAGTGCTTGCAAAAGGCTGACTGTAAAACTTCCCGACGAACCTAAACCGGTCTCTGCTGGCATATCAGCTATGGAAACTATTTCGAGATGATTTTTTAATTGAAGAAGTCTTAAACCTTCTCTGACAACAGGGTGCTTAAGCTCATCTACGTTTTTCACAATTTCTGTTATTGAATAGCTTAACCTAATGTCCTCTTCAAACCTTCGCTTGACTACTATGTAAATGAATTTATTTATTGCAGAGGTTACGACAAAGCCACCATATTTGGATTGATATGATGGTAAATCTGTCCCACCTCCACCTAACGTCAAGCGTAAAGGAGTTTTACTGATTATCACTTGTTTGTCTCCTGAAACAAATTCTTCCTTGCCTATGAGTAGAATTAACATTGTTTTCTAATAATATTTATGAATTTATCATACTTATGTTCTATCTAGAAAATAGAACTCTAATTAAAAACTATTTTGCCGCGTTTTCATATAATCGGGTTAGTTTTTTTACAATTTCATTCCAATCAAGAAGTGCAGCATTAACATTGCTTACTCGTGTACTTAAAACCTTGTTTACACAATTAACAAAGACGTCAATTTTTATAGGGTAATCTATTCCATAACAGCCTTGTGCATCAATCCATTCGCTTAAAGCAGATGTATTAGCTACTATACAGGGCGTTCCAGCAGCAAGAGCCTCAGCTACACAGAGACCATAAGATTCATGCTCCGACAGTAAAGCAAAAAGATCAGAATCAGCGTATTTCTGTAGTAGTACCGCTCGGGGCAAATCTTGCTCGAAGTGTACGCGCTTTTCCAATTTCAGTGCAGCAACCATTTTAAATAAGTGATCCTTAAAGGGTCCGTTACCAACAATATTCAAGGTCACTTCATCATCTAATCTGGTAAGGGCAATTATTAAATTATGCACTCCTTTGTATTTTTCCAATCTACCGACGTATAATATTGTCTTGCCATCATTGTGATGCCGCTTTAAACCGCTAAATTCACTGATTTTTATCCCATTTGGAATAACTTCTGTTTTTAACTCTTTAATTTTGAAGTTTTCATTAATTAAGTTCCGCTCATATCTCGAAACACAAATTATTTTATCAGCTTTTTCAAAAATTAACTTAGCGTAAAGTTTGTATGGTTTATGAAGTAATGATCTCAAGAAAGTATGTCCAGTTCCATGATAATGCGAAGTAATGAATAAATTACTTTTTTTCTTGGCTTGCGCGGCATATAGGGCAGGGAAAGCGTGATAATTGTGTGCGTGAACAACGTTAAAATCTGCAGAATGGACCTTTAAGTATTTCTTGAGGTCACCTGAGTAAAAGTAAGCCTCGTTTGGAGCCCATGACTTGAATCGTAAAATGTTTACTGCGTTTATTATTTCGTTCTCAGGAAGTTTTCCAGTTGGATCAGTAGTTGCGACTGTTACTTCGTGATTTGCAGCTAATCTCTCGCTAATATTGCGGACGTGCTCCTCGACTCCGCCCAAACTGGGATAATAAGTTGGACACACCTGAAGAATTTTCATTCAAAAACCCTCAAAGATGACGTAGGAGCATTTGCCAGCAGAATAGTCATATAACGACCAGTGAAGTTGTTTTCCCCTTTAAAGGGATGGAGACAGATAAGCATCCAATATACTTTTTTCTTTTGTTTGGATTCAATTATAAGATTTGCTCAAGGTGCATGCCAAATAACCCAAAAAGACGAAAGCGATTCCGGAGAACAATACTAGCATTTGTAAAGTATTTTTAGGGTTATATAATTTCTTTAATCGCCTTGGAATACTTTTTGTCAGCAGAGTGTCCATATAGTTCTTTTCTGTTGATAAAACATTTTGATTTTTTGAAGATGTTCTGGTGATTAATGCTTTAGAATAGCCTTCTCGATAAGACCGTATCAAGAGGTAATTTAGTGTTGCTCGCCGCTTGGGAATTCTATGATAAATAATTGCATAGGGTTCATGAAGGATTTTTGAACAGGGATATTGCTTTTGTACTTTGAGTGAAAAAGCAGCTTCTTCTGCACCGATAAGGTTATGGTACCACGCGTTCTTTCCTACAGCAATAGCGGATGTAAAATACCCAACTTCTTCAAACAGATTCCGCCTGAAGGACATGTTACAACCGATTGGATTTCGCACTGTCCCTGTGTTTTCAGGGAGCCCCTCATAAGAGCACCCAACAACCCAATAAAGTTCTTCCGGAAACCACTGGGGATAACCACCTTCCCATACAGGTTTGGCTACACCCCCAACACCAACAACCAGAGGATCCACGTAGGCTTTAGTTAGATTAGCCAGCCACTCAGGGCTAGCATATGCATCATCATCGATAAACGCAACAATGTCGCCTTTGGCACACTTGATTGCAGAATTGCGCGCATTCGACATCCCAAATCCTTTACTAACGACAATGTGAACATAAGACGGCACAAAATTTTTGTAAAACTCAATTACAGAATCTATCGGATCAAGAACCAAAATAATTTCCTTTGGCTGTATAGTTTGCTTTTTTAGTGATTCAATACACAATTTTATTGTAGATGCCCTTTCAATCGAAAAGGCTGAAATAATAACTGAAACTTTCTCCACAGATAATCGCTCACCAAAGATTAATAGAATACAAGTTAATTTTAGACACATTGTGTAAAGTTTACGTGTAGGTCGACAAACCGGTTATCAAATTCAAGGTCAGAGGCGCAAAGAACGTTGCTTCATACGCGCTTTACAGCCTCTTGTGCCTGGTTCTGAACAGACGGGATGTAAAGGTTTTTTTTCTGGATGGACCTCCGATAAGCCATAGTATGATCGGAGGTAAATGGAAAATGGGCGAGGTAGTTGTGGGGTTGGATGCTCACCTGAAGAATACTCAGGTGACAGTTATGAAGATGAATGGGGAAATAGTGAAAAAGGAAAGAGTTAAGACTAGCAAGGCTGAGCTGCGAAATAGTCTTGAATCCGCCCCTAAAGGCAGTAAGGTGGCGTTGAAGTCCGTGGGTTTCTGTTGATCCTGGATTGACTTTCTTAATGAATTGGAGTTTGAGGTGTTGCTTGCAAATCCAGTGAAGGTGAAGTGTAAAACAGAAGATGTTAAAACTGATAAGGTGAACAGTAAGTTGTTGGCAGATTTGACGAGGATGAACTGGTTAGCAACTTGTTATGTTCCCTATAGTGAATTGAGATGGCTCAGGAAACCTCGCGCGATAAACTGTTAAGGTAGCTCCGCTTGAACCAACGCCAAACCAGAAACAAAACAAAAACGAATACGAAAGCACCAATAACATTAAATGCAATGGTGGACCAGAAGGCGTTTTGACTAGAAATCAAAGCGTTTTGGCATCTTGAGCAGCGGACGTTACTGCTTGCGCAATTGGGAGTACGCTGTCTGCTTGGGCGGTGGTGTCGGAATCTCCAGTTCGGTATGAGTTTTCTGCTTGAGCCAAGATACCTAACGTTTCTTGACTATTTGTTTGTGTGAATTTGGCTTTTGCGTTTGTGGTTGTTGTATTTGTGTAGTTCACGTCATTGTGTAGTTGAGTCATAAATAATGTTTATTAATACTTAAGACTTAAGTATGCGCGCTACTCCAGTATTCACTGGAAGGAATAGAAAACGCAATGACAACTCAACTCGCTACAGGGATGATAGTCGCAATCATATTAATAGGATTACTCTTAACACAAACGACAGCTGGACAACTCAGCACAACTCAAACTATTTCTTCAAGCGGGACTATAAAAGCACTTATCGCGAGCGCGATAACGTTAGTTCAAGGTCCAGCGCAGGGAAAAACGGGTATAGCAAGTGGCACTTTCACGGTGACTTTAGGAACAGCGCCTACAAGTGGCAACACGCTTATTCTGTGTTATGCAAGTTCTGGCAGCCCTAGTGCAACCATATCGAGCATAAGTCAAACTGGAGTCACTTGGGCAAGGGCTATTGCTGTGATTTATGATGGAGATGTAGAGATTTGGTATGCTCCTCTTGGGGCAAGTGCTGGAACGACAATAACTATTACTATTGCAGGTGGAAGCAGTAATTGCCGTAGCATCGCTGATGTTTGTGAGTGGTCTGGGTTGTCTTTGACTCCACTCGACCAAACTGCGAGTAATCCTGGAAGCGACGGCACTCCATCATCTACTGGAGATACTGGAACCATTGGCATAACATTGCAAGCTAACGAGTTATTGATCGGAACTATATGTGCGGGGCTTGGGAACCCAAATATGGTGGCTCAGTCGTCACCTACAAACGGGTTTACGTTACTTGATGGGTCGCAGCAATATTTAAACGGCGGCTATGTGTCAGATGGATACCTGTATAAAATTGTTACTGCTGATAGTAGGGCAGATGCTGGAGATACTTTTGCGGGCTCTGTTTACTGGACTGGTTGCATAGCGACTTTTTATGCTTCTTCTCAGCCGCCTGCAACAGTGACAGTGACGCCTTCCAACATAATAGGAACAAATAATCTAACATTAGGAACTCAGCTCTCATTTTACGACATGAAAACTTTCCCTACCGACAGTCAAGGACAAACTTTGATTAATGACGCAGGCATTAAACTCGTAAGGCTTTTTGATGGTGATCTTGATGCAATAGGCACCCCGTTAGTTCTGGGGTGGAATGAAGCCTCTCATACTGGAACATACAATTGGACTGTTGTTAACCCAGTTATTCAAGCGATATATGCCTCTGGCGCGCAACCGTTAATAGTTTTAATGTCGAACATGGCAAGCAGTGCTGTTGATAAGACCTCGGTGTTTACCAATGGAATGGCGTATGACAATGCTTTGGGTGGATTGCCTTCTCCGCAAGATGCAGCAAGCTATGCAGCATCATGGGTTACACAGATGAAGACTATGGGATACCCAGTAGTGTACTACGAGATCGGAAACGAAATTAACACATGGCTGTTTAATAGCGGCGATACTGGAACATGGACTACCCTTAATTCAGCAGGCGATACCTTGGCTGGATATTTTGCTACAGATTACAACGCTTCTGTAACAGCAATGAAAGCGATTAATTCCGCCGTAAGCGTGAGCTATGATTTTGCATGGTCTAGCGCTATGATGAGTTGGTGGTTGGCTGATTATACTGGAACGCCTTTAGACCGTATAGATTATCATGACTACACTATCGGTACAGTTGGTCAAGAAAACAATGTAGAACTGTTCGGAACGGTTCAAACGCTAACTAATACAGGAGGCGGAACAGGTTTTGGGAGCGGAAGCAACCCCATTCTTGCACAGCAGATGTATTATGATGCGAAAGGTGTAACTCTGCCTCTTTTCGATACAGAAAGCAATTTGGACTATCAGTGGACACCAAATACTGATCCGATAATAGTACAGATGACTGGTGCAGTCTGGCTTGCGCTTTCATTGAAGACTCAAATTCTTAATAATGTAAAAACTAATATTTATTATGCTTGGCAGGCAAGTTTAAGATATCAGCAGTCGCTTTCGCCTCCAAGTTACGGTTTCGGGTTAATCGACAGCGACAATCACCAACCGTGGTATCCATACTACGTTTATAAGATGATAGGGAACAATTTGCAAGTTGGCGACTCGATTGTTTCTTCGATTAATTCAGGAAGCGTTTTTGGTTTAGCATGGATAGACAATGGAAACCTCAACATCCTACTGATTAACACTTTTAATGGTACCGTGTCAACAACTGTTAGCGGCGCTACAGGAAACTTCAACTACGAAAAAATAGACAACACCTACTCATTCCTAAACGCTCAACTCCAAACGGGATCGATATCTTTGTCTTCTCCAATCGCCATGAACGGTTACACAGTAATATTATTGACATCAACCCCAACGCCCCCTGCATAGTGTGCCGCGCGCGATGAGTGTAATTGCAATGGTAGACCGAAGGTCCGTTTGAGTCGAAGCTGAAGCGGTTTCTTTTGCAGTTTGTGCTGCTGTTGTAACTTGTTGCGCGATTGGGAGAACGACGTCTGAATCGTTGGCAGCTGTGTTGCTATTGCTGGTCCTGTAGGCGTTTTCCTCTTGGCTAAGAGACCTGCTGCATCGTTTATTGGTCTAGCAAACTGGTGATGTTTGCTCCGGGTTTTTCAGCGTTTAAGACTACGTTGAAAACTTGTTTGATGACGTCGTTGGCTGCTTGTAGCTTTGATTCAGTCGGGTCAGTTTGGGCAAAAATATAATGCCCGCATTAAGGCAAGAGCCAAGCGCCAAGAAGACGAATACGGTGACAGCGAAAAGTTTGCAACAGTTGCTTATTCGTTATTGCTTCCAAGCTAAATGTTAATGATGGAAAGAGTATCACACCAAAATTATTTAGAGACTTTCTCACAAACGCGGATAAAACGTTCAATTGTAGTTTTATTATTCAACCGCCTAGAGAGAATCTCCCTGTTTTTAGACCCAAGGTCAACAGCGATTTCTCTTCTCAGTCCATTTACGTATACTAAACGCTCAGCTAATTGTAGGTGATTTTGAGAGTCAAAAAAGAAAGCACCGCTACTACCATTTAGAAACTCAGGAATGGCGCCAATTTTTGAAGCAATTACTAATTTGCCTCTTAAAGCGGCTTCGCAAGCTACATAGGAGAAAGTTTCAGGCGCAATAGAAGGGATTATCACTGCACGAAGCTTATCATAAAGTCTATCTAAGGGCGATGAAACAAGCCTTCTATAGGGTATTATGCCTACCTTCTTAAACGAATGTATAGTATCATCACTGAGTTTACCAAAATTTGTCGCATGAATTCTAAGTTTAAGCTTATTATGATCGAGAGAAGCTGCTGCTTTGTATAGTATCTGAATCCCCTTTGAAAGTAGTGAGCCTCCAAAATATCCAAAATCATCGCCCGTTGCTTTTGTTTCAGGCAGTTCAGCTATTGGGTTATATACAACAGAAATTTTCGGTTTAAGCAAACTGAATCTTTCTGAAATGAGGTCGCGCTGTCTGTTTGATACACAAATAATTGCGTCGCTTAACACTACAGACATACCGAGTGTATGCGCCAAAGTCGAATTCAATGCGACCGAGCTCAAAAGCTCGAGGACATTTCTTCCGCGTTTCTTCTCAGAAACATAGATGCATTTCATTGAACAGAGGGGGAATTTATTCTCGCAAAGTGTATTTTTTGAGGCATCATAAATGCTGGATAACGGACAAATGGGTGCATAGTCATGCAAGTGAACAATCACGGGTTTCTTATGACTCTTGGCAAAGGGGATTGCAGAATACCAAATCCTGGGAATGTACACAACATCAGCCCACCCCATCAGCTTAATCATAAAGCTGAGATCAAAACGTCAGGACGAAACAAAACAGAGTACCTAACGCTATCATATTTCCCAAAAAGATCAAGTCTATAAACATGGAAATTGACGCTCTCTAAGGAATAATTTGATTCTCCAGCAAATTTATTGGTAATCACAATCACATTGAAACCTGATTCTGTTAATAATTTTGCATACAGATATGTAGCCTGTTCTGCGCCCCCTCCGTGAGGAGGGAACAACTCGCTTAGAAAAAGAATATTCAACCAAATCGACTCTTAAGCTTAACTAAATGTCTAGTCGCTTACATATTGCATTTGACATAAAGAAAACGGCTTGATCACTCATTCGTTAGAAGCATAAAAACAATATTCTAATTAATGCGATGAACACACTTCATTTTCCAAATGTAGTGTGACTTTGCTCCAATCAAGAATTTGCTGCTCAGCATTCAATGAGATTGCATCTTGTCTACTAATTATTAAATTGATTAATTCCGTTAACTTTTCAAGATCAATAGGATACCAATTCCAAAGCAATTACTGTTATCAATCCAATATAATGATAGGTTGTTAGCTGTCAAGCAACGGTTTCCATCAGCTAATGTTTCAGCTACGTTTAACCCATACTCTTCAAACATCGACAGCAAAGCAAGAATATCTGTGTCAGCTTATTTTTGCAGTAAATCTGCTCAGGATAAATCATGATATAACTGAACATGTTTACGCACACCAAGTTTGAAGCATAAATCAACGATTTTGTTTACGTGGATCCTTGCTCAGGATTGTCCGCTACCTGCCCTTATGTCCATAAGAATTGTCAATTTATAAAGTGATCTTCTGAAAAATGGGACACAATAAGCCTAAAGCTATTTAATACATAGTTTGATATCGAGTCACAATTGTGTTCTTAAGATTTTTAACAATCCATAGAATTGCATCTTTTCTCACCTTGAGAAACATTAAATCATCCTTACTCCACTCACGATTTTTAAAAAATGGTGTAAATTTTGTTACTGTTTTTCCAATAAGAGGAACCGCTAAAGGCAGGTCAAGAAGATTCTGTAAGATTAAACTATAAAAAAGAGCTAAAATCATAAAATGCACAGGATAGTTTTTCAAAATAAAGCGTATTTGATTTCGGTAAGAATAATAGTAACTCTTACGACTCTGCTGTCTGACAGTACTGCTCCCCTTGTGCCAAAAAACAGCAGAGGGCACAAAAACGATTTTATACCCAGACCGCTTGACTCTTAAACAAAAATCCGAATCCTCCTGATAAAAATAATAGGAAGGATCGCACAACCCGACTTTCTCTAAGATTGCTCTCCTCGTCGCAATAACTGGAACCCAGTCGACTTCCTTTTGAACATTGTACATAGTTGAATCCAGCTCATCGCCACCTATTGTAGGAGTGCTTCCAGTTAAGAAACTTATACGCCCACCTGCTGAATCCAAAATGTTGTTGCTTCCATACTTGAATCTTTTTCCACAAACCACACCTATATCAGGCGAGCTCGCAAGAACCTTTACCAAATTGGTTAGCCATTTTTTATCCACAATGTCGTCGTTATTCAGGTCAAAAACGATGAATTCACCTTGGGCCACGGATATACCATAATTTAGTGCTTCACCAATGCCTATTTTTCCTTTTTTGATAAGGCGAACCTCAGGAAAATCGCGCTCGATAATCGCTACGGAATTGTCAGTTGACGCAGCGTCTACAACTATCACTTCGTATAGCGGATAATCTAATTGCATAAGTGATGAAAGGCATTCATGCAAATGTTTTTCTCCATTGTAGTTAGAAATTATTATAGATGCCATTGAACACTGATCCGAGGATAGCTTTTGAATCGAATTTTCAGAAAGGCAATCTTTTTGCATATTAGTGCCTCAAGCTCATTCAACACAGATTCAATGTACTTCTACTTAATCAAGCATTCTTTGAGCCTGACATGTGCTTTTGCTACCGCACTTTAGGACGCCATCTTCTTTCAAGCGCGCTAATTGTTTAAATAGAACCAAATCATTGCGCGAAAACTTTGATTGTCGGAGCTGAAGTGAAGGTTACGCTGAAAGTGTCGCCTGGCTGAAGTATGATGGTACAAGTTGTAGCTGCTGTGTACAAGGTAGTGCCATCAACTGCTATGACGGTTACTGTTCCCCCCGAAACATACAAAACTTTAGGAGAACCGCTGTTGGTATAAGTAGTTCCGCTTGTCCATGTCGAACTACTCCCTGAATCAACAAGATAACTGCCTGAAATGGGCGTTGAGAGTAAACCATGCGGGTTGTATCCCATGTTGTCGTAAATTTTTAAATCTAATGGAATATTAGTATAATCAAAAGGCCTCGAGTTTACGTTTATACTATTGCCTGCAAACAAAATGTTTTGGTTATTCGTTCCATCTATGTAAAATCCTCGCATTACTGTAGAGCCACTTGAGTTCCAAATGTTATTGGTTACCACGAAGGTGTTAATGTTGCCGTCTGTATAAACGCAATATTCAGGATTGCCGCTTGAACTTCGGATATTTTCTATGATGCCTCCAGTTATTAACACGTTATTTGCGTTGCTGAACCAGTAAACGGCTTCATAACTGTTCCCGATGTTCACGTTTTCAATATTTACGCCATTGAAGGTGATACTGTTGTAAGGGCCAGCGTCGAGTCGAATAGGATAATACATGCAATTTATATTTTGCAGGGTTACTCCTTGAAATGTTACCGAGTTGCATGTTAGTATGTAAATAGCTTCATTGGCAGATGAAGAATATGGACTGTTTTCGATTATGCTGTTTGAAACCGTTACGTTGTTGCAAGACAACAAACTAAATGTGATTATGCCTCCAAAGCCTGATGAAATACAGTTGCTCATGGCTAAACTATTGCAACTGCTAGCCCAGAAATATCCAGATGCGCCTATGGCATTTTTGCTTACTCCGTTATAGTTGGTTATTGAGGTGTAATTGCAGTTTATCATGTAAAGTCCTGCGTACCCGCTTAGAGCAACATTATTTACGATGCATTGATAGTTTGTAATAGTCAACCCGTCTGTATCTGAGCAGTACATTCCGTTATTTCCACCGTTATTCGCTATAAAAAGTACGTTTTGAATATTCACATTTCTGTTAGGAATAGAGCCTATGTCAGTTCCACTGGAACAAAACTCTATACAGACTGCTTCTAAGTTAGTACCAACAGCATTATCCATGGTAACGTCTGAAATCTGCGTGTCGTTACTGCCATAACCGACAAAAACACCGTGACCATAACCTCCATAAACTTGAATGTGAGAGATTTGAATTTTACTCGACCATTGTATATCTATACAATCCAAATATGTGCTTGCAGAATCTCCGATGTTATTGGCTATTATGCCATCCACATAAATGTTTGTTCCGTAGTAAACCAAAACTACGCCTCCAGCGTGACTTGTGCCATCTTGAATGTTTGTAGCTTTGCAATTTGTGACATAAAGACCGTTAACAATGTTTGTTAAGGCGGTTCCTACCCCTTTGATTCCAGCTTGCCAAACATTCTGGAAAGTGACTTGATTTACAACTAAGTTTTGGACTGGAGAGGCAATGTCTATTGCTGCTACTCCTCCTGTCTGCTGTGCTAAATTACCATCTAAAACCAGATTGGTTATAGTTGTGTTGCTGTTTCTAACAACAATTATAGGGCAGTTCGCTCCATTTGTCAAGGTCAACATTGCTTGTGAACCAGTGAACGTCGTCCCAATATTGTAGGTGTAAACGGGAGAACCAAGAGGAAAAGTTCCTTCAAATATTATTATACCATTAGTTGTAGCGCGCGTAGCATTATTTATAACATTCGTTGGAACCGTTGAGGACCAACTGGTTACAATACCTCCACTTGTTCCGTTGACTGCTTGGTACCAGCCGAGTCCGTCAGTTTCAATCATGTATGAAAAAGGCGCGGTTGAAACGTCAAGATTCAGCTCTGGTTCTGTGTAAGGATCAAAAACTGTTATTACGCCGTAGCCCGTGTTTTCAACAACATTATCCTTCACGGATACGCTTAACATGTACGATTCAGTTGTGGCTTGGATAAAAGTCAAATTGCATTTTGATCCGTCAGCAACCAAAACCGTGTTATTATCCTGTGGTGTAATGCTCCAAGAAAAACTTAAGCTGTTACTCTGAGAATTATTAACTGAAGCCGTGTAAGTTCCTGTTTCGTTCACGCCAAGAGTCTTAGTACCTAAAATTGAAACATTCAAGAAGTTAGGCTTTGTTGAAACTGTTGTTCCAAAAAATTTGTTTGTAATGATGATTTCGCTACTTAAACCTATAATAAAAATCAACGCTAACGAGATTGCAATTTTGCCTTTTTTACCCAAATTTATTTTCTTTTTTCCGTCCTGCTTCTTTAACGTTTTGGGCATAGATAAATTCAAGCTTATTCACCCCTATTTAATTGTTGATTGAATAAATAAAGTTTCCACAAAAAATTTTAGGAGCACGCAAAACTCTATCTGTTCGAAGCAATGTTCAAGGTTCTGTAATTTACCCCTACTTAAATCATCGATTACTCTGACCTGAGCGTCTCGGCGTAAAAGCTCGCCAAGCACGCGCTAGGTGACTTCCTATAAATCCGGCTCCTCAAGTTACGAGAACTTTCTTGCCAGCGAATGACTGCAAAACGAAATCACGCCTTCTTCTTGTCTTGCTCGACTTGTGAACTTATCCATTTATACGTTCGGGATAGCCCTTCTTCCAGACTTACTTTTGGCACCCAATGTAACTCTTTCTTAACTAAAGTCAAATCGGCATTTCTTCCTCTTACACCCTGCGGAGCCGTGAGATCGTATTCTTTGGAAATTGTTTTTCCGGAAATTTTGGTTACGATGTCTGCAAGCTGATTTATTGTAACTAGCCTATCTGAGCCTATGTTTATCGGCTTTGTATAGCTCGATTCCATTAAAGTAATTGTGCCCCTTACTGCGTCATCTATGTAACAGTAACTGCGGCTTTGTTTCCCGTCACCCCAAATAACTATTTTGCCAGGGTTTGTTGCCTCAACTATTTTTCGGCAAATCGCTGCAGGGGATTTTTCTCGTCCGCCTTTGTATGTTCCTTCAGGTCCATAGATGTTATGATATCGGAGAACGCGAATGTTCATTCCGTAGTCACGTTGATAAGCTTCGCATAATTTTTCTGTGTAGAGTTTTTCCCAGCCGTAAAAGTTATCAGGATCGGCTGGATAAGCATCCTCTTCTTTTAGCCCAAGCAATTCAGGGTTTGTTTGACGATAGGTCGGGTAAACGCATGCTGATGAGGTGTATAAGTATCGTTTTACCTTATTTATTCTAGCTGCTTCAAGCATGAACGTATTTATTAGAACGTTGTCGTGCATGACTTCGGCGCCAATTTCTGTGATAAACCCAATCCCACCCATGTTGGCCGCAAGATTGTAGACTTTATCCATGCCCTCTGTGGCTTTGAGACAGTTTTCCCAAACTCTAAGGTCCAACGTCAGCTTCTCAGAGTAATACTTCTCTTTCAGGTAGTCGTCGAATTTTATATCGGCTATCCGTACAAAGGTTCCTTGTTGTTTTAGGGTTCTAGCTAAATGGCTTCCGATGAAGCCGCCGCCACCTGTAACCAATATTCGATCCATTTTTCTCTTTCACCAAGTTGACCTTAAATTTAAACTATTATTTAAGTCATATTTCTAGAATGCAAATATCCAAAATTAAATTCAATCTTATCTTAAGGCGCAAGTGCGCTACTTGTAAGGTTTAGCATTAGGTCTACAAAACGGTTATTGTACTCGATTGAGTTGGATTTGTCGTTGTAAATCCACAATTCAAACAAAAGTTGATATTTGAATGTGGTGCTATTTGAATCCCACATGGCGGGCTTATCTACATTAAATGCAATACCGTTTATTTGTAAAGTGTTGATCTGTGAATTATTTCCTTGGATTGAAGCGTTAGAAACTGAAAAAGTCAAGAGACTTTCCCAATTCATGCTATCTTGAATGGAAAACCTGTATTCATACAAGGGCGGAAGAGAACTCGGCGTCCCAAGGGTATTATTCGGCATTTGATCAGTCTCATTACCAAGCTTCACATATAAAACATAGTAAGCTGAAGACCCCAACTGGTTTCCGACGCCTACATAAACCGAGTAATTCTGACCAACTGCAATGTTGAACGGGTAATTCGCAGCCATCTGATCTGGACCCAAAAGATAAAGCTCAGAAAACTTCGCTCCACCAGGAAGACGAATAGCACCGGCAAGTGCAGGAGTTGCAATGAGCAAAACGCCAATTAAGCCAACAGCAACAAAAACAAGTTTGTAACCTTCAAGCTTCATTGGCTCTTCACCCCTGGTTTTGCTTCAGATAAACTGTTAATGTACCTCTCCTTGAACCAACGCCAAACCAGAAACAAAACAAAAACGAATACGAAAGCACCAATTACTGTAAATGATATGGTGGACCAGAAGGCGTTTTGACTGGAAACTGAGACAGCTGGTTTGGCTTCTTGAGCGGCGATTGTTACTTCTTGTGCAATTGGAAGTACGCTTTCTGCTTGAGTTGCGGCTGCGTTGGAATCTCCAGTTCGATATGAGATTTCTGCTTGAGCCAAAATACCGGCAGCATCATTTAACTGAGCCAATAGACCAGTAACGTTTGCGCCTGCTTTTTCAGCCGCCAAAACAGCATTAAAAGTCTGCTCAACAGCGGTATTGGCCACCTGCAGCTTCGACGCCGTTTGGTCAGTTTGGGCAACCCCAAAATGCATGGTGAAGAAGCTTGTGCTGAAAGCTATGATTAATAGCACACTGAGGAGCATTTTGCTGTAGGTTTTTATTCTATGTTTCCTCCTAATTGGCGCGCATTACGTGCTATTGATTGAACAACTTCTCCAATGTTTGCTTCTTTGAGTTAACTTCATAAAAGATTTTTTCAGCCCGCCTGTTTGTCTTTGAATACTGCTTGTAAGTCTCTAAAAACGCCTTACCCTTCGACGTCAAAGCATAACAATGAGTTTCATCCTCGAAACAAATCAAAGACGAATCGCTCATCTGAGCTAAATACTTCTGCAACACACGAAAACTCAAATTGGCTTGATACATTATCTGAGTCTTCTTAGGTTTCCGACTAGCCACACTAAGAATGTCAGCTATTATGTCCAGTTTACCTCTATAGCTACCCAAATCTATTCCTCAAAAACTCATAAACAAAGAACCATGAAGCAACGCCGCTGAACAACGACTACAATTGTCGCTGAGAAAAAACATTCCAAGAGTTAATAGAAAGCGTAACTTTTCAAAATCAAATTCCATTTTTAGACTCATCTCTAACGAATCCCTCCCTGACAGGAGCAGATACGAACAAAGACCCGCCTAAACCAAGCGTACCATAGTTCTTCTTTCTATCTTCTCTCCTTTTGCTAAGTGTAATTTAAACCATCGCAGGATAACAAACCCAGACATATTATACAGAACAATTTACCTTTGTTCTGGAACAGCAAGGTTTATGATCTGCATCACTCAACTCGACGTTATAGAACGTCACCCTGCCTTACATATAACTTTTATTCTAAAAACACAATAGCTAACCAACTGAACAACACAAAACACCCGCCAAACCCAGTTTACAAGCGCGCACTGAACCCAAAGACCCCAAACAGCCTAAACCGCTTCATAACAGAGCCAAAATTCTCGCTCAATGATGAGGCAAATTATTGCGTTGTTAGTCTAGATAAAGATCGCTGCCGCAGCGTTTGCAACTCCCATTTTGCCAAGCTGCGATATCTCATCTGTCGAGAAAATCCTTGAGTCATACGATATACCAAGGCTTCTTCCCTGAAGAAACAAGTTTTCAAGCATGTAACCTACTTCCCAAAGCGCACGGCATGTGGGTTCGTTTTGACAAATAATGATTGCTTGCTCATATCCATGCATCTGAGAACCAATGTCCACGTTTCCAACAAGTCTTATGTCATGGGTCGGATTTCCTCTAGTCCATCTGAATTTCTCTCGGAACAATCTGTTGATCAGAGAAAACGTTTTGGTCCAGTTCACATACGCGTATTGCTTGCCGCCCTTTGCCAAGTAAACAGTTGTGTAGTTTTGGCCGCCTCCCCATGTTGGGATTGTCAGTCCCCACATAAGGTTCCCTCTGTTTATTTTGACGCAATGCGGCGTTCTTCCTTTTGCAGCCCACAGTAGCTGGGACACATTTTCTTGCGTGGCTGAAAGACCTGATTTCTTGAATGCCGTTAGTTTTGATAGTTGCGTTAGGCATTCTGTGTCACCGTCTCTATGAGGTTCCGTCAAGTTTTTGCCTAGAACAAACGGTTTTTGTGGTCCTGGAGCTCTCACTGAAAACTTGCCCGTCTCATATGGATCAACTATTTCCATGATTAGAAGGCTGGCAGTCGCCATTTTTTCTTGGTACATTGTTCCGTTTATGCCTTGATTATGAATACATGTTCCGACGCCTTCCGCAGCGCACCCGAGGTACACTGCTTCATGTTGCATTCCGCTTTCGATGTGAAGCACGCGTTGAGTGTTGGGATCATTTGAATTTTCGAAACCGAGATAAAGATGCCCATTGTCAAACCAGTGTAGGAGCCTTCCATCCGAAAATCTGGGAATATCACAGCAACGGAGGACGCGATTTATTGCCTCTTCTGGTGGATACTTGTCGGTGAAAGTGCCAAAGTGACTTCTTTCGGAACCGGGATGCTCGCTTGAACATCTTGAGTTCAACACCTTTTCTATTGAAACTACGTCTCTTGTCATTTCGTTGCAACCGCGTATTCTTTTGTCACAGCCCTGTTTAAGCTTTTATGGTTTCGATTGATTGGTCAAAGTGGTAGGCTTCTCCAACGGAAGTTTTTTTCCCTCCCATAATAGAAAAGATCCAGATTGACACCCCATTAGGTATGTCGCCACAACTTATGTCCAGAAGTTTCACGATGTTCACCGCTAAGTCGTTCCGAGAAGCACTGCAATAGGTCTGTTGCCAACTTCACACCCTATCTTCCAATTGGGCAGGCATTGACGCATTTCGAGTCGCAAGGGCCGTAAGTCCGTTTAAGAGTTACAGGGTTCATTATCAAATCGTAGCTTCTGCATTTTTCGCCAAGCCATCTATAGCCGCTGTTTTCTTTCTTGAACGCCCCGTATTTGCAGGCTTTTATGCATTCCATGCAATCTTTGCAGACATCCACATTCAGGGGTTCAACACACTCCATTTGAGCGTCAGTTAATATGCAGGCCAAGACGTTTAATGGCCCGAGTTTCGGATGGACAACAAAGCTACCTTTCCCGAAAACGCCAAGACCACCCAAGTAAGCAGCCATCTTAAAGGATAGTGTTCCCGACCACCCATGAGACTCGATGACTACGCTATATCCCTCTTGTTCAAGAAAGCTTTTGACAGCATTAATACAGCCTCTTGCCTGTTTTCGACGCCACTTCACTTCATCTTTTAGATGGATGTAGGTTAGACTGAAATCTGGACCCCAATTGTATATGTAGTCTCTGTCCTCGTTAAGACTCCTCCCGCAAGCCAGTATTATTAAGGTTTTTGGGTTTTTCATGAGATCTGAAGGCTTATGACCGAGCGGAGACTCTTTTTCCAATTTTTCTGGTAGCGTGAAACCTACGAGTTCTGCCCCCGTTTTCTTAGCTATAGCATTGATTTCACAGGTCAGCTTCTTGACATCCATCCGAATCACACAAATGGGTAGTTATGCTTGTTTTTTCCTACGTATATACATTTATGTTTGAAACGTATTATTTAGTATTTAACTGAAAGGTGGAGGCTGTAAATCAAGATGCTTTACACAGGCTCAAGATCCGTAGTGAGAAAAGAAGAAGGAAAGATGAAGTACTACTATATTGTGCCTGGCGTTGAGAATTGCGCGGTTGCCCCAGACAAGCATGATCTGGACCTCTATAGGAATGGAGTAATAACGGCAAGAGGTTTTGCATTGAATTATGATTTGAAGCTCAGGAGCCCAGAGGCTTACGAATGGATGATGCGAGTCTCAACGGAGGCAACCCATGAGGATGTGGTGCTTGTCGGAGAGGAAGAGGGGGATGAAAAAAGCTACCGGATTATATTAGCAGAGATGATCACTAACATGTTCGGCGGGAAGATGAACTTTCGCTATGAAGGAGAGGTAAAGTAACACAAGGCAATTTTCAGGTCGGCTATTCTTACAAAAAATGCTCGTTAAGTTCTATCTGTTAATCTACAAGTAGCGCGACACTCGGTGAAGGAAGAAAAATTCGTTTGAACCACGCATTACCCCTGGTCTCTCTACCCGTCTAGGCGTGATTAGCAGACTGACGAGTGTAAAGTTAGAAAGTTGATATGACACTAAGAAACGGCTTAAAAAGCCCATAAAACTACAGCTTTCTCAATTTGCTTGATTAACCGCCGTACCCATCGATTCATTCAAAGAGCTATCCTTCGTTAGCTCTTTCCACTCAATTTCAAATTTGGGATTTAGGTTACCCAAAAATTTTCCAAGATAAGTAGGAATGTTAACGTCCGTTGCAAGACTCCCGTTTTCCTTTAAAAAAGTCTTCCAAGCCTCATTCGTTTCTGACAAGCCAATGTTAACTGCGTAGTCCACAATGCAAGGATTAAGATTTAATAAGCTGATAAAGTTTTCCAGAAGCTTCAGATTTCTCACCATTAGTGATAACCCCGTCTCTGATCTTATCTTATTTTGTCTTTCTGAGATAGCTCTAAGCCCTTGAACCCTTTCTTGCTGGTTAATTCCTTTATTATCCACAAGTGCCTTTTTCTGCAAATCTAGCATTCCCAAAGTCTCTTGCACATCACTTAGCTTCTTTCTCAGATTATTAACCGCATTGGGGTATTGCGAGATACTAAAAGTCCCAGAGAGAGATCGAAACCTAATAAGGGCATCCAACAGGCCAATTCCGACGTAAAAATCTCTTGGTCGCCAAACAACAATTGGAGGAAACGACGTATTCATTTGCTCAGCTATATATTTAGCCTGCCTCAAATACTCTTTTCCTCCAGCACCTCCGATATAAGCACAAACGTTAAAAGCTTCGAAAAAAGTGAGCGGCATTGAAATACTTCTGGCTGAAATTCTGGCTAAAATATGCCTAAGCTCTGGCTCCCTTCTTGAAGCAAAATTGATTAAGTGCTCCTTCCCACACCGGATGCAAGAACCTATACCCACTACATTGTCACCCTGCAAACGAGCTGTCAATCTGGCTTTGCCCCCACATTCACAATGGAACCAGAAGGGGATGTTATGGCACTCGTCAAGACTAACCCCGCCTTGCGCATTTTGCCGCGTTGCTTCCTTGACATGATGCGAGTATTCCTCAAAGCGCGTCAACATGGAACAAAATTCTTCCTCTAGTTCCTGCTGACATTCAGAAAACCGCGCAAAGAGAATAGGGTAACCCCATGCATCGTTAACAATTTCGGAGATCAAGAACGCGTTAAAATCGGCATAGTTGCCGGCTTTATCATAAGCTCTTTCTACAAATTTCCAGAAGTCTTCAAAATTCTTTGCCAAACACAATTGTTTTGTGTCAAAACTTAGTTGTGAATCTCTGCAAAACTTCTCTACATAACAAAGTTTTTGGCTATACCATGTTTCGATTTCTTTGTGCCAATTATTCAGTATTTGCTTAGAAGGTTTCTCGACCTTATTTATCATTAACTTGTCTGGGAGGTTCACTCGCAATTCGAGAATACCATTTTGCCTTTCAACATCTGGAAGTGTAGCTGATCGTACCCATCGGTCATCTGTGAAATCTTGATCTGCGATTCCAAAAAAACAGACCACCGGTACATGCAAACGCTCAAAAAGGTTTTTGGCTAGAACGGCAAGCAGAGTTGCTTTGCGAAGCACGCCACTATAGGCGAAGAGGTTCGGTTGATGCGCAGTCATCAGAAGCAAACATGGAGTTTCCTTCAAGTTTCCAAGGCTTTCTTCAATTTCTGAACTAACTGTTCCGCACTCATGATGAAACTTCCAGATCCATTTTGCGAGTGCACGCCGTTTCTTAATAATCCTCGCGCTTGAAGATATTTCAGTATTCTCTCTAAGATTTTTGTTGTAAAATTTTACGCAATCGTCAGACAATTGACTCAGACTTTCATAAGCAAAGAGGCTCATATGCCCTCCTTTTGCAAACCCTTCCATTCTGGTCTCTCTCAGACGGTCATATCAGTTTTTCTACGTAACGTACAACTTCAAATGCTTCCGCGTATCGGAGATTCACTTGACTACCTCTGAACGACGTTAGATTAACCATCGATTCATAAGTCAAATAGCGCTTTTTATTTTGCGATTTGTGACACTGTAGAGCATTCCCCTTGTCGTTAACACAATCTGTTATGTCTACAAAGTAAGTTGGAGAAAACGAGGAAGTTACTCTGGGGGTTTCATACGCTAATATTCTAAGGGCATTTCTGAAGGCAGCCATTGAAAGCCAACCCACCTGCCGATGATCTTGATGCATGTCGTTAACGCTGTGAGTCAAAATCGTGCCAGGTTTTAGTTTGACATAGAAATCCTCAAGAAAATCAATTGTTTTTCGCGAATTTGGAATCTCCGAATCTGGAAAATCGCCAAAATAGACATCTTTAACACCTAGAATAGCCAAGGCTTTTCTGCTCTCTTCGCACCTTTCATCAGGATCCCCGCTCAACTCGCCCTTAGTCAAAAAAACCGCAACAACCCTCTTTCCGGCCCTGTTAATGGCAGAAACAGTTCCGCCACAGCCTATTTCAATATCATCTGGATGCGCACCAACAGCAATTGTTACCTCAGAACTTAAGACCACCAATAACACCTCAAAAATCATAGTGAATCTGACATATTAAGATAACTATACTCATGTCCAAGATGCCACGGTACTTAACCATAAAACCGCATCAGACAAACAGATTAAAATTTAACTTTAAGCATAAGAATCCAGATTTAATACGTTGTTTCTAAGATTATGCGCCTCAAAATTTCGGCACCATTCGTAACTCCTAGTTTCTTCTGACCCAATCTTTCTCGATATTGAATAGGGACTTCCATGATGCCAAAACCTTCCCGCTCCACATGATGATTAAGCTCCACCTCAACGTCAAAGCCTTTGGATTTCACCTTCCAGTTTCTCAGAATTTCCGCACGCACTACACGTAACCCTGTCAACGGATCGACTAATTGAACTCCGTTTAGTAAGTTGTGAGTGAAAGCAATTACGCGGTTTCCAAAGTAAAGTATAGTATGCTTTTCGCCGAGGTTAAGCTCACTATTAAACCTGTTTCCACAAACCATTCCCACACCCGGGTTCTCCTCTAAAATCCGAATCATCTCCGGAACGTACTCAGCAGGATACGTATAATCTGCATCTGTTAAAACAACGTAATCAACAGTTAAATCCACGCACTTAATCGCCTTTGCTAACGCATTACCCTTACCTAATCCATCCTGCAAAACGACATCGGCACCCATGTTCTTAGCTACCTCGACGGTTCGATCGGTGCTTCTGCCGTCAACTACCAAAACACGTGGACGATCCAGGATGGCCTTAAGCTCAACGATAGTGAAACCTATGCCTTCTTCCTCGTTCAACGCAGCTATAATAACTTGCGTCGAAGGGGCACCGTGCACTTCTCCTTTCGTCACTTAAGATCAACTCCATTCATCAACTATATCTGGTAGCCCAACTCTTATTTAAGACGATATTGCAAGAATGGAAATATGTCAATACAACCAACAGTAACTTTATTCGCGCTAACTTCTCAAATATGCTTGTTATTGTGCACTGACAATCACACCTCAAAACCAGCTTCTCCCATTCAGAATCCAAAGCCGCGCGCGCCAACAATAATCAGCTCTCCTTAAAGGTAATATCTAATAATGAACTCTTATTTAAGAAGCTATGGAAAATACGGTAATATATCAACATTTTCAACTCTACCTTTTTAATCCGCAGCAGGTTCCCACAACTATCGTTTAGGTTAAGTCGCATACTTCTGCTCGGGAGTCGGCACAAAGACAACCAACTCTTTCTGAACAGACATTTTTGGTTTTGGCCTTCTTGATTCTCCTTTGGATCCGACCCAGTAAAGACCCCAGCCAATACACCAGATAAAGACCGCTATTGGCACAAGCAGGAAGGATACGGCTCTGTTACGCCTTGGCATGAGCCGCCATAGGCGCAGACAACTAATAAAACTTCATAACACGTATATGTATATCTCCCAACTATAATTTCAGTTCCCATCAACCGATCATAATCAATTTTAGCTGCAACTATCTCCACATATAACATCCACATATCAATAAAAACGCAATAAACATATCAATTTCAAACCGCCGAAATCCAGAACATTCACACGCACAGGACAACTAAACAAACAGGTGAACTACCCCACGCTCACGCATGGGGCTTCCTGCGAGTGAACTTCCAACGTTGGAGTTGGAAGACCTGTTTTTCGCAAATTACCAACAAACTGTTGATAGCCCGTCCACAAGGCATTCTGCGATAAGAAACGCACCATAATATTGACACTGCTATTTTTGTCTCTGTCAAGCACGTTTCCGCAATCGCAACTCATAACACGAACCCAAAGAGGCATAGCGTGCAGTTTCCCGCATGCAAAGCACAGTTTACTCGTGTTTGATTCGTCGATTTCAACAACCCTTTTGCCTGCAAGCTCACTCTTGTAGGAGAGAAACCGAACAAACCGGCCCAAATAACCATTATTTTGAGTAGAACGATTCAAGCCACTTGTAGCCTTCACAGATCGAGCCATACTTTTCACATTCAAATCGCCAACTATGATTGTGTTTGCTTTCGTGTTTTCAACGATTTTACGGCTGAGTTTATGCTGAAAATCCCTTGTCTGCCTCGCGCATTTACGTTTACCCTTCTTAAGCGCCCTGTTCCAATGATGCCATCGTCGGCTTTTCTTTTTGCAGTGGTCACGCCTACTCTGCAACAGGTCAACAATAGGATTCCAGTATTGGTCGTGACGACTATTAGTGAACTCAATAAATTTGCCATAATTATTAACTGCTGTATGCTTAGTGACTCCAAGGTCAAACGCCTGATACAAACCGTTATCAACGTACATGGATACTTTCGCTTCGTACACTACAGAAACGAAGAAACGCTCTTTCTCATCTTGAAAAACAGTGACCTGATAAACTCTACCAAACGAGAACGACTCAGGAATAGCAAAGCACAATGAAATTTCAGACGGATGCTTATGCGACAGCTTCACACAGCCACGCTCAAACCTGAAGCCACTCTGATTATACGTCATTGTTGTGAAGAAATTTCTGTTTTTGAAATGGGGCGGTTGAGCTAACACATCGCCGTTTCGTCGCAACGCAAAAAACGAGCGGTAATCGCTGTCCAAAGTATTAAGCGTCATCTGCAAAACCTTGCTGTAAACCATACAGAACTCAGGATACGCTTGCTTAGTGAGAACAAGCTCGTTTTGCTGGATTTGATAGTTGATTTTTTCGCCTTTCAGGTAGGCTTCTTTACGCTCTAACAACGCAAAATTGTAAATAAGCCGACACTTCTCCGACAAATCCCACAGAACCTTTTCCTGCTGCAACGACGGGTAAATCCTGATTTTCTGTGTCAGCCACATCAGTTTTCCTCTGATTCGCCTATACATGCTCAGCAACTGCTAATTATAAATGTTATAGAGATTATCGGCTACCATCCCCGACCTACCGAGGACGGGGACTTCCCGCCGATGGAGTTAAATTGTAATTAGACCCACCAAGAGTTCCAATGGAAAGAATGGCGTTTCCTCTGCTTAACTTAAAAGAAAAACGCTGACGATATAATGAAACGTGTGACCCTTAGTTCCAAAATGTGCGCTTAGGGGAAAGTGAACGGGTGAAGGAAAGCAAAAGTATTGGAGCATCCCAGTATGACTTGCAAGTTCGCTAAGAAATGCCAGTTTTATTCTTTGAATTGCTATTCTTGTACGCATGGTGACGACGATTACTGTGGTGCCTACAAAAACTTGAAGTACGGTCGCGTTAAAGCAATAGTTGAAAAAGAAAAAGGTATCCTCATAATAAACAAGTCATCTTAAGACTGTTAACATGGAGAAGCCGTATCCTACCAAGCGCGCCGCCTTGTCCCGATATCACGTGTTGAAATAGGTCGGTGAGACTGCTTTATCTGTCTTTTGAAGCCCACCTTAACTTTAGGAAACATATCTTCCTTTCAAAATAAGTAGGGGGCGGCCAGTTTTTTTTACAGAGAGCCTCCTGGAACCAGCGAATTCAAAGTTCTTAACTCAACAACACATTTTTTCTATTCCCGTTCACTTTGAGCGCGTTGTCTTGTCCCGATATTACATGTTGAAATAGGTCGGTGAGGCTGCTTTGTCATGTCTTCCCATGTTTTCGGCTGCCGCGCGTGAAACAGTATATTGTTCAGTACGGAATGATCAGAGTGCCTACCTAATCTCTGCTCGGGCGGATGAGCTTTTTATTTTAGTTATAGCCAAGTGAAAGACTATTCGGAATTCAAAAGTCGCTTTTATCTCACATTAATTCCTAATGGTGGGAACTCGGACCTTTTTGCTTGGAGCACACGCGCCGGTGATGCTTCGCTTCTTACTTTGTTCTCAGACGAAATGGTTTTGCAAATGAGGTTTAGTGATCCTTCGGTGAAATTCAAGGCAGCTTCTCCTTCATGTGTAAGATTATAAACTTTTCTGGGTCGTTCAGCGTCCATGTTCCATTGGCTTTTAACGTAGCCTTTTTTTTCAAGTGAATTCAGAAGGGGATAAATTGTGCTGGGACCGAAGTAGACGCCAAAGCTTTTACGGATTTTGGTGATTACTTGGTAGCCGTGCATGGGTTGTTGTTCGAGAAATTGAAGTATGATCATGTCGAGTAGACCTTTAGTGAGTTTAGTTTGGATTTCTTTTGGGTGGTTGTCAATCATTTTTTGTTCCTCATATTTGTGTAGGTTTGTTCTACACGTACACAATATGTCTTTTTAAGACACATTTCTTATGTCTTCATTAATGCTAAACCACTAAATAAACCCTCACACATAACACAAGCATATCAAATCACATTGAAAACCCATAATTGTCCAACACAAGAACATGTCAATACGTAAAATAGATCTTAAAAATCAATATTTCAAACATTTCTTTGGCCTAAAAAGAACTGTACAACAGGTCAACAGAAAAACCGAGCGCGAGCACAACGTATAGTTCAAAAAACGATACGACGAGCAAAGCGGGCGCTAATTGGTAACATTCTACAGGAAACTGCGGAGACTCTCCAAGTAATCAAGAAAAGATAGCTCCTCTTGTTTCGGGGAAAACTTGAAGCGAGGGACTTTGCGTTTGAGCGTCTCCATAATTTGTGCCTCAAGAAGTAATGCGCCTTGCCCAAAGACCCGTTCCAGCGTATTTGCGAAAAACTCAATTTGATGAGGCATTGTTTCTCTGCTGACACCGAAGCTGTTTTTTAGGTGAAAATACAGTGCTTGCTTGTTTGAGTCGCCCAACATTGAGAAAGTGGAGTCCACCGCTTCTAAGAACAGACTATCAAAGTCAGCCTTGGATGAGTCGGCTCCTCTGTTGTTAAGATGCATTGTGAATGCTGGTTCAAGTTTAATTATGACAGCTGCATTTTGGTTATTCTGTAGTTGTGTTGTACTGTTCATGTGTTGCACTTCCCTACACATAGCCACTATCGCAAGTCTTAATATAACCGTTATTTTAGAATCCGAAATATTACTAAAATCGATATATGTCCAGAATTTTACCCGTCAGGAGCTTCCCGTGGCATTACTGACGCAAGAGCCAAGCCAATTCTGTACGACTAGCGCTCTTGTTAGTTCTCGTTTCTCTTTAAAGCGATTTGTTGGCGCCCTTCCATTCCAAAGTGTAATCTATTAGATGTATTATGTGTTAGAAGACAGCATCGCGTGCGTTATTAAGTGAACATATTAATTAGGCGAAATAGCCAAATTTTATTGAGGTAAAAATGGGATGCCAAAGTTAGCGCCGCGCACTATCATAAGAGGCCACATATCGAGGCGGTCCTACGGCTTCCTGAAGACACAGTACAGTCTAACCGTCAACAAAGTAAGAGGCATAGGCAGCGTAGCTTCATACACGCTCTTTAGCATCCTTGCTTGGTTCTGAACAGAGAGGCAGCAGAGAACAGCGCGCCGCGCTAAAAAATAACCTTTTCATGATCAAATTACTCAAAAAATAGAAGAAGCGCGCGAAGTTTCTAGCTGATATACGGTATTGGGTCATCGCTTTTTTCATCTGTGCTGTCTCCCCATGTTAAAAGCCACTTGTTTAAGTCATCGGATTGAGGATCCCTGAACATCGTTATTTGCGAAAAGTTTGCATCCTTTGCATCCTTATGGCTTGTCACAAGATTTTTTAGCAGCTCGTCTGTCCAGTTGCAGACTATAGAAGCCTCATTTCCCTGAGGACCCGTTGCTAACAGGTGCAGAAAATAGTCGCCTATTGAAATATCTTTAACTGGACACGAATTATCGGTCTTTTGCATAATTTCAATCGTGTGGACCTTGAAAATGCCATCTTTCTCTTTTATAATTAAATGAAAATCCTTTCCAACAAAATTTTTCATGAATTGCTTCATTAATGTTAGCTTTTTCATTTTATCTTTCCCACATTGCGTTGTGATAACAAGGTTGTATATAAGGTATATTACGAAACCAGCAAACTGTTTTTACGTTGTACAGATATGCATTTCAAATCCTAATTCAAAATCTTTATATGCTATATCTTGAGAATTACGATATATATAGGGGGAATAAAAAATAGAATCACAAGAACCGTATCAATATACTGAAACGCCATACATAGAAACTCAAGAAGAAAAAATAGAAAAATTTGCAAAAATGGCAGCGCCAACAGTAGTCGCAGTTGGACTAGGCGGTGCAGGATGCAACGTAATAACATGGGTCAAAGAAAAAGGAATCACAGGCGGCAAACTAGTAGCAGTCAACACCGACGCTGCACACCTAAAGATTTCCAAAGCAGACAAAAGAATCCTGATAGGCGAAAAACTGACCAGAGGTCTTGGCAGTGGAGGCTACCCAGAAGTAGGCGAAAAAGCACTATACGAAACCGCTAACGAAGTCATCCATGAATTATCAAGAGCCAACATCATATTCATGATAGCAGGCCTAGGTGGAGGAACAGGAACAGGATCAATTGTCGCTTTAGCTGAGACACTACACAAAAAGACTTCAGGATCTCCGATGGCACCTTTACTCGTGGGTGTAGTCACACTTCCATTCGAAGTTGAAACAGCAAGAATGTCGGCAGCAAAAAAAGGCTTAAATCGACTGAAAGAAGCATGCGACACCGTAGTTGTAATTGACAACAACCGACTAGTAAAAGTAGCTGGTAACTTGCCCTTTAGAGAAGCTTTAGGCGTTGCAAACACCACAGTCGGCAAATTCGTCAAAGGAGTAACTGAAACGATTACTACTGCAAGCCTAATAAACATGGACTACGCTGATTTAAAAGCAATCATGACAGGATCAGGCTTAGCTTCAATAGGCATCGGAGAAGGCACTGGCGAAACCAGGGTCGAACAGGCGGTAGAAAAAGCTCTGAATGGACGTCTCCTCGATATAGAAGACGTAACAAAGGCAAAAGGCTTACTCATTCATGTCTCAGGCGGAGAAGATCTAACACTTACCGAAGTCAACAGAGCTGCTGAAATAATGAAACGCTCTTTGCCACCAAAAACAAAGATTATCTGGGGCGCGAGAGTCGATAAAGAACTGCAAGGCGCTGTTTCAGTAATGGCTGTTATAACTGGCGTAGAAAGTGCATTCTTACGGAAAAATGAAAAACACTTAGGACCTATAAAATTTAGATAAGCAGCAGTCTCCTCTCTCCTCTCTCTCCTCTCTTTCCCTGTTTTCTTCATTTTTTATCAGGTGGATTAAAAAGTGAACTACTCGCCCCTTACCAGTAGATCAAAAAATTAACTTCATAGTTCCTCCTGAAGACTTAACTCTCCATCAAGTGGCTTCTCCAAATCTGGCAAAAAAGAAATCACCAGAAACACTGCCAAGTGCACCCTCAAAATGTCAGCTGACAACGGTTCCTCCTGCCTAAAATTAAGCTTAACCCACAAATTATACAGCACAACGGCCAAATAGAAATACAGCAGCCTAATCCCGTAACGCCTGGAAGTTGTCTTAGCCAAGAATTTGCGAATCATCCGATAGCTAGTCTCTATACCCCAACGCTTCCGAAACAACCGCCTAATCCTTCTTGGCTTAAGACTCGTATTCGTCGCAAAAATGAACAGCTTAAGCTTCCCATGAAAGTCTTTTCCCCTAAACGTTACAAGCCTAAACGTAGCTTGATCACGTTTTCGTGTTCCGTGTCTTCTGGTCGTGTAGAGTCGGTCTTCGTCTTCCTTTAGCCCCTTGATACTGGCAGGCAACTGAATAATGTAGCCAAAGGGCAACGTGTTCAGGTAATTTATGAGCGCGGTGCTGAAGTAGCCTCTGTCGAAGAGAATCAGCCGTATTTTGACGCCTAAGTCAAGTACCTGGTTTATCAGTTGCCTGACGTGTTCAAGGACGCTTAACTTGATAATTGGCTCGACGGCTAAAGTGAATCGTTGACCGTCTAGTAAGACGCTGGCGGTTGCGAACCTGTAGGCATAGTATGAACCCTTCTTTGGTTTAGTACCAGCAACGCCTTGCGTTTCCGGATCACCGTAGTACATTTCATCATGCAAATCAATTGCTAACGTGAGCAATCTGGAGAAGGCGCCACATCTCTTCATCTTCTGCAGTAGCATTATGTTGGCTTGAAAGATTCTGTTTGGTTCTTGACGTTTAAGGTGATTACGTACGGTCTGGCCGCACAGGCTCAACGTGTCAGCTGATCCTTCGACGTAGCCGCTGTTTAAGGAAGCGAGAAGCGTAACGCGTAAGACGTCTTCGGCGTTTCTGGCTTCTCCAAAGTCAAAGAGCGACTGTGCTTGACTCTTAAAGTACAAATATGCCTTAGCCCTATCCCTCTTGCGAGGGACGGCTCCAAAACCAACAAAACTAGTGTTCTTCAAAATTATACCCTATAGAACCTAGGGAGCCGTCCTTCTAAAGTTTTGATCTACTGTTACGGGGCGAGCATCCTTAATTACGTCCTGTTGATGTATTCCTCGATTTTCGCGCTAGTCACGACGCCTGCAGTTCTAACAGCATATCCCTCCGACCACAAATGTCCACCCCAAAGCTTCTCCTTCAGTACTGGAAACTCTTCAAAAAGCGACTTTGCTGAATTGCATTTCAAGACACGCACCATCTCAGTTATACATACTTTCGGTGGAGCTGAAACAAACACATGCACATGATCGCCACGATGAACTTTAGCAGCGAGCAGCTGAAAACCACTTTGAATAGCAATCGTCTTAAGTACCTCCTCCAACCTAACCTCAACTGAGCCTAAGAGTACCTTGCGGCGGTATTTAGTGGCCCAGATAAGGTGGTAGTTGGCTTGATAAGCACATGATCTTGCTTTCTCCAAGTCTATCACCTCCTTATCTAATGGTGACAGACCTATCGTTTGGTAGAACTAATAGAACTGCGGGTTGGACGCATTCATCCTGCCGCTAACGCGGCAGGTATTCTGCTAGGTTTTTTATAAAAATGTAGGAAAAACAAATTATTTGTCTACTAGCGCGATGGCATAAGAAGTGGCGCGCGGTCAAATTAAATAATTGTTTTTCAGCACGCACTAAATAATAAACTCCACGTAGGCACGCTCAACATAAAAACGCAAACACTCAGTTACCTTAAGATATCTTTGGATTATAATAATTCGGATCTTCAATCAAGTTTGCCAATACGAATCTTTCTGCTAAAATTTTGTCAACAAATAAGCTGTTTCTTTTCATTCGTTTTAGTTCTATGCTTATTCCCTGTTTCAGCAGTTCTGGGGAAACTTTTGTTTCCGGTCTTGGAAATCCTATCGATTGCATTTTTAACGGATCTATGTGTGTTCTTATTGAGACGTTTTTGTACCAATGTTCTGCTGGAGTTTTTGGTTTTGCGTTTACCCAAGCTATTTTCTCGTGTTCAATTTCTTCCTCAAATTCAGGGAATGCTGGTGAATTTTCATCTAGGATGTGTCCTAGTTCGTGTCTTATTATTAATTTAGTTGTGTTTGTCAGTTTACCAGCATCTATGTCTCGTCTGGCGGCTATTTTAATGTCTTTATCCGTTACTTCTGATACTCCTCCGGTGTCGTAAGCATCAACAGCCTTTATGTCAAACATTTCTAATCTTTTTAGTGCTTGATCACCATACTCTGTTTTTAAGAAACATTTTGCATATTCTTTTATTTGTTCTTCTATCCTTTTTACAGTTGTTTCCAAGCGCCTTCTCCTTACTCAAGTCATAATATACAACAGAATTTTATTTAATGGCTTGTTCCACTTGCCAGATTATTCTGATTTCCGTAATACCTTTGAGCGGACGCTCAACGAAGCCTTCAAACACTGCAAGGCTATGGCGCCACAAGCGAAGCTGCCTGCCTTCATCAGAAACAAGCAGCATAGAAGACGTTAAATTGGCGGAAACAAAAGGCGACGAGGCAGTTTCAGACAAAGGCTTAGTTACCTCCCAAGTAGCGCCAAATGGTGTATTCAACGAAGCATTAACAACGACAATTGCCCAACATCGCATTGGATACGCGAGAAAAACGAAAACATACCACATAGTAATAAATGAGACTAATTGACAAGAATGAAGCGATGATTAGACTTCTATTTAGAAGTGGTTTACATTAAATCCTTCAGAAATCAAAGCTGGGTTAGTTTATGTATTGTGGCGTGTCGTTTACTGGAGGATGTTTGCGGCTGCGAAGGATGCGAGATAGTCTGCTGCTATGTCTCAATGGAACAGGTCAAAGAATAAAAACACGAAACTAAAGCAAAACCTAAACCAAAAAATAAGTCCCATTCAAACCTCTCTTTCATTGTTGCATTTTCAAAATTCGCACGCGTACGCAGGAAACCAACATGTCTTAAAACTATACTCCAGGCTGAAAACTCTGCCAAGCAGGAAGTCTTGGATTAAGTTAAACGAGAAGAACGCGAAGATTATATTAGTTCTTGGATGCCATATTTCGAATCAAGAATTTTTAAGATTTCTGCTCTAAGCTTTTCCCCATTTAAACCGGTAGCCTTAACGTCTCCAATTTCATTGGCAAGCTCTGGCTCTTTGCAGGCTTCTTTTAGCCAGAGTTCAAAGTCGCCCCTGTAGAGGTGAAATTCAAGCGAAACTGCGCTAACCTGTTTTATGACCCTGTAAAACTCCTCAAGTGTCTGCGAGTTTAAGTCTGCGGGCTGATTATTGCCTAAGTAGAAGTGGAAACTCATTTCTTCTGGAACAGGCGTAAACGCTTTGAGGGCTGCTTTTCCTCTCTCAGTTACGCCATATCCGTTTCCGACTCTTTTCAGAAAGCCCTCTTTAGCTAGTTCTTGGATCTGCTGTAGAGTTTGGTTTGGGCTTAAATTCATCTTCATAGCAAACATGTTCAGGTCCATGCGACTTGTAGCTTCACTCATAGTTTTTAAAACTTTAAATTGTTCCTCTTTCAACTGCCTCCCTCATCCTCATTATTATTTAAACGGAAATTTATGTCTTAACCCACTTATAATTATAGTTTAAGTCAATGTTAATAGATTGAGCCCATCGCGCTAAAGAGTTTTTAGTCCCTGAGTTTCGTAACTTTTACGTATCTTGATAACGTATTTTTCAAACGATACTTCGCTGACAATCCATTTTGAAAGTGACCCCTCGCATTCAGGCCAATCTATATCGGCTTGAACCTTTGAATTGAGATTCTTCATAAACTTGCGCTCAAAACGGCATGCGCCCAAGCCAAAGATTTTATGCATTATGCTGGAGAATTCCCCAATTTTTTCGGGAATTTCATTCTTTGGTATATTAAAATCCACTTCTAAGTGCTGATAAACGGTGTTTTTAACCGGTTCACCTAACGACGCCAAAGCCTCATCAATTGCTTGAATTAAAAAGTCATCGAACTGCTCCTTATTTGGATCTTCCACTTTGATGTAAATTCTCTCTGATTCCTGACTTTCTACGACTGAACTTGCCATCAGATTTCCTTCTACCCATATTACGCATCTTTTACAATTATAACCTTATTAATTGCATATATAGATTTGAAGTAAATAGAAAAGTATCGTATATATAAATATTTAAGAATTAAGACACATGGCGGCTTGAGCACAACAGCAATACAGTTGGAAGATGCAAACAGATTAAACGCCAATTAATCTAAGTTTTTCAGTTTTTTTCCTAAATCAGCTATTTTAGCGCGCGTGCTACTCTGTCTAATAATGAGGTTTTTGTTGAGCCTTTTTCGTTTTTCATTTTTTCCTTTACTTCAGCTTCAATTAGTTTCATTTCTATTTTCGATTCAATTTGAGATTTTATTTTTTCTATTACTTCTTTTTCTTCAGCGGATCCTTCGATTAGCAGAATCTCATGTCCCAGAGCAATTTTTTTAGCTGTTTCGTTTAGAGCAGGCATAGCGACAAAAATCGGGATGTCAACCTTCACTTCGGATGTTTTGTAGATGTAGAGAATGAGCGGCGAGGAAGAAACTTCAGGTTCGCTAACTGCGTGATCAAGAGCTATAATCATTTCGTGACCTTTGACTTGTTTTTTTGCAATAAGGCTGAAGTGATGTTGCATTCCACTTTTTTCGTCCCATTGCAAGTCCTGGTATTTCAACACTGAAGCCTAGATCAACCAAAAGTTCCCTAAAGCTTTCTAAACTGGCAACATTTTGGCTGATCTCTCTTTTCCTATTTAGGTTCAGATGAAAACTTTGGTATTTCTGATAGTTGTGCTTCTTTAATTGAGAAGCCTTTGCCGCAGCTTCGACAATTTAGGTCATATTCGGGATCTTCGAATCTTTCACCGCAATCTCTGCAAACGAACCAGCGCCCCATGTTCCTAAATTGGCCTTCTATTAGGCGCTCGCCACATTTTGGGCAGATGTTGCCGACATATTTGTTTCTTTGATCAATAAAGCCACATGGGATATGTTCGGTTAGACTTGTTTTGTCAATATTGTGGCTTTTGCATTTTGGACACCGACTATGAAGTGTGATTATTGTCGAATAGCAGCTTGGACAAACCGATACTGAATCATAAAATTCTTTGTGGAGAATATCTAGTCTTGCAAGGTTTTCTAAAAAGTCTTTTGGAATATTGCTCATTTCAGGAGCATTCAGTTTTTTGTTCTGTTCAGTTGATAAACAAAACCTAATGCCTGGATTGTATTTTGGGATTATTTGATCTTTCTCTTCACATTGAATTAGTTCTCTGAGGAGTTGACGTGTTTTGGGTTCGATGTACGCTTCTCTTCGTTCAAGCTCTATTTTATCATCTAAGTCTATCGTTTGCATTGTTTCTGTGTTCCTGTTTGATATTTTGGATGCTACATTTCGTTCGTCATCACTACTGGTTTTAGTATCTGTGAGTTGGTTTTTTTTCATTTTTCGCGTCCTCAGGGTTTCATGATTTTATTCAAGGTAACTTAAATAATGTTTTGTTAAGGCAGGAAGAAATAAAATGCTATTCCAGTGGCAATGGCTAATATGGCAACGTGTTTTAGCCCGTCGAGAAATGAGTCTTCATTTATCTTTCCCGCTATGAGACCGCCGAACAAAGCTTCAAGCAGAGAGGCATGGAAGAATAATCTTCTTGATTCTGCTTGTGTTAGAATTGGTTTTATGAAAGAGGTGCCGCCCGATGGTTGTGTGAGCCAAAGGAGCAAACATCATATTTGAAATTACAATAATTATGAACAAAAACATGAAAACTGAAAAATAGAATATTGCTACGTAAGGAAATGTTTGCACTCTTCTTTTTTCACTCCATGAATTCATGTTATCGAGGTATTTTGCGGTGAGAGTTGAAAATATCGGCGAGGTCGCCGCCATGTTTGCCAGCTTCGTTAATTAAAACGGTTGCTCTTTTGATTAAAGGTAACTCTAGTCGATCAGCGAATTCTGTTAGGGCTTCGTTAAAGCCCATGCCCCAGCTCATGTGTGCGACAAGGATTTTTAGTTCGTCAGTTAATGGTCCATACATTCGTTTTGAAGCATGTTCTAGAGCTATTTGCAATGGTATACCTGTTCGTGATGCAGTTGCTAAGTCTCTTAAGAATTCAGGCGTTGCCTTTTCAATTTTTATTCTCCATCTATTGTGTATCATTTGTCCTATGCTAGGAGGAACTACACCAATCGCAATCGCTATTACCATCATGTAATCGAGTGTTGGAGATGTGAGATAGAATATTAGCGCTGCTACAAAGAAAATGACTGCTGCTATAGCAGAAATTATTTGTATTCGTTTTATTGTTTTTTTGGTCATTTTCATTGTGATCATTTCTCTAATGATGACATTATAACGATTAGTGTTCCGCCCAGTATCGGGATTCCAAGGTAGACCATTAGATAGAGAAGTGTTCCCATGCTCATGCCGGCAACTGCGCCGCTGCCTATCATGCCTAATGTGACGAAGAGAACTGAGAAAAGCAGGGGAGCCGCTACTAGTAGCATGATGTATATTTCTGCCATTGCCGATAGCGATTCCAGCATTTGCGTCTAGTTTGGTCATTCTTTGTTGGGTTATTTTTTCTGATGTAACTTTGAGGTATTCAGTTGGATTTCCGCCTGTTCTTACTGTTGCCACATAACCTATCAGTAGTTCGCGAAGGGGATCATTTGGTGTTAATTTTGCGTTATCTAGAATGGAAGTCATAAGATCACTGCCAAAGATTTCGATATCTCTAATGATGTTGCTGAATTCTAAGCGTGACTCTTTAAGAGTATCAATCTTTGCCACTGATTCAAAAATAACGCTGGGCGGAACATTTGAGCTTGACAGGAGGGTCAGAAAGTTCGCCAGGTATGGCAAATTTCTGTCTATTGGCCCGTTTCTGTTGCTGGCTTTCATTCCAGGATACAAATACATTACCATTAATGTTGCCATAGCCGCTACGGCAGCAATTGCCAAACTGAATACAAAATTCATTGCGGATAGGTACGGGATCTTCATTAAAAGCGGTAAAACCATGAAGGATACTGGAAATGCAATTATAAATGCAATTATCGAGGTTAGCACCATAAAGGCAATGTATGCCTTGAATGCTATTAGCACGCCTCCCTTCTTAAGTTGAATATGCAGCTCTTGAAATTGAGGATATATTCTCTCCAGTTTTTTCCCAAGTTTCTGGTAAGCTATGGTCCAGGGTTCGAACTTCATTTTTTTTAGCTCACTTTTGCTTTCCTGTACACTTGTTCCGGGTTTGAGAAGTAGTCTAGGATTATTTTTGAGACGTCTTCGTATGATCGTATGTGTTTTCTAATCATGTAATCGAGAATTGTTTGTCTAATTTTTAGTTCTTCATCTATTTCTTCAGGTGAATATCCCCATTGGGCAGCTATCTTGTCTAAAAGCTGGGCTTCTGCCAACTTTTACGTAAATGTCTTTTTCAGTGTCCCATTTGAATATGTCTTGAATTTCAAAATCGTCTTTTGCTTTGTTCCAACCAACCATTTCTGAAACGCTTATGGTTCGTCTTAAAGAAACGTTGTTTACGACTAGTCTGCGGACGATTGAGATTGCATTCAAGTTTTCAACTTGCGTATGTGGGATGTTCATTGGTTTAGTTGTTAATCTGTGTAGGACTCCTTGGACGTGTTCAGCGTGTATGGTTGTTAAGCCTAAGTGTCCTGTCGCCATAGCTTGGAACAATGCGTAAGCTTCTTCGCCTCGAATTTCGCCCACAATAATGAAATCTGGTCTTTGTCGAAGTGCAGCTCGAAGTAGGTCGAACATGCTGATGCTTCCGATTCCAGCCTCACCGACCGCTCCAGCGCCAGTACCTAAGCCTTGTCTTGTGACCATCATTTCCCAGTTCTTGTGAGGCAAGCGTATTTCTTGCGTGTCTTCGATGCTGACTATTTTTAGTGTTGGTCTGATGAATAGGCTGATGGCGTTTAGCATTGAGGTTTTTCCTCCGCCGATGTCACCGCCAATCATGACCGAGTGCCTATTTTCTATAATAAACCAGTAATATGCCGCAATTTCAGTTGATAAGGCCTTGTATATTATTAGGTCCGTAATAGTAAGAGGGCTCTTCTTGAATTTTCTTATTGTGAATGTGCTGCCTTTAGGCGTTACTTCTGTTCCATAAGTTACTTGGGCGCGGCTTCCATCATTTAACGTTCCATCCAGGATTGGTTGTGCAATAGAGATATGCCTGCCGCATAAGATAAGCAAGTTTGAAAACGAAGTTTTCCAGTTCCTGTGGTGTTTCGAAAACTATGTTGGACGGGATGGATTCGTATTTGCGGTGCCAAACGAATACTGGAGAGTTAACTCCATCGCAAGAGACATCTTCGACGTTTTCATCTCGCATTATTCCATCTATTTTTCCATAGCCCAAAAAATCTCGGGCAATATAATACTGATATTTTCCCAATGTTTTAGCTGTTAACATCTATGTTGTATTTTACGGCGGTTTCGATAACTTTATATCTTCAAAAATTCGTCGGCGTGCTCGTCTTTGAGGGTTGCGGTGTTGATAGTGAGTTCATCCCAAAGGATATTCTTTAACTCAGTCAACGATTGCCTATCAACTTCCGTTAATGTCGGTTCGAGAAGTGTATACTTCACATCATTCTTTTCATCTTCAACGATTGCGGCGTAAGAAAACGGCAACAGAAGAGGATAATGCTCCTTATACGTTTCTTGATCTTTAGGAGCCTCGGAGTCTTCCGTCGGATTCTCGACTGCAGGACCAGGAATGGTCTCGTCGATTACTGAAGCATCACTAGTAGCTGTTTGTTTTGACTGCTCCTGTTTTCCGCTACGTTCCCATAACTTCAAGATAGCGTCTCCGAAATTAATTCTATAGGTGTCAATATAAACCGTGTAAATTTGTCTGGAACATAAGGCGAGAATTTTTGTGGTCCGTGTGCTTACGGCGCGAGAGAGAACGAAGCCCATTAGCATAGTGTCGAACGGAAATATGTCAAACTGCCCTTAGTATTTCTCGCTGACTCAACTATCTCTTCGGCGAAAACCGTTGACCGAAACTTCACAGAGCCCATACTGAACCATTTGTTAAATCAATGAAGAAAAGGGGTTTTGGCGAGAGCATCGCCAAGTTATTTTGGGTATTTGCCTGGTGCGCTAAGCTGCTTTGAAGGTTGCAATGCATCCCACATAACGGTTGCTGCTGGTTGTTGTTGTTCCGCTGCTTGCCGTGCCAGTAGCCGATACGATATTTTGAAGATACGCGACAGACATTGCAGAATTGTAAGCGCTGCCGTCAGATAATGTGAAGCCGTTTGTCGGTGGTTGTGAATTTGATGATGATTGAGTGGCACCGGCTTCGACTGTTACGCCACCTATCCACAATTCTGAAGCTTGTGACGTCGTAGTCGTTGTTCCAGTAGTAGTGCTAGTGCTTGCGGTGGAACTTGGGTTCACTGCTGTTTTGTCTAGGGGCGATGTTGCTATTCCACTGTATTCACCAATATCAGCCACGGCTCCGCCATTTGCCGACCCTGAAAGGGTAATAGTAACCGATGTGCTAGCGCCAGAACTGACTGTACCAAGCCATATCTCGACATCTGCAGCATACCAAGCGAAATAAGAGCCACCAGAATCTGTTTGGACCACTTGTTTGGTCCAAGTTACACCCGTCTGTGAAATGCTAGAAATTGTTATGGTAGATGGTTGGTTAAAATTGGTGCTTGTTAAATCTGTGCCTATCACTGCAATTAGAACATCGCCGCTTGTGGGTGTATTGGACAAAGTAACTGAGATAGTGCTTGATGTTGATGTTCCCCGCTTGGGACCTTGAACGAGCGCAATGTGCGGGTTAACCGTAAGCGAGCCGGTACCTGAATTCGTTGCATAGTTGCCATCGCCACCGTAAGATGCTGTTATAGTCACCGGACTGCCCGTAGTAGATGACGGAGTAAACGTCACTTGGCAAGTAGCCGTGCCGCCTGAACCAGAAAGCGTCGCCTGCCCATTAGACGGACTATACGTACCAGTCCCACCCGAGAACGTCACCGTACCAGTCGGAGTAACCCCTCCAGCACCAGTCACAGTCGCCGTAACCGTAGTAGCCGAACCAACATTAACGGGGTTCACGCTAAACGACACCGTAACTCCCGGAGTGGCCTTAACCGTAAGCGAGCCTGTACCTGAATTCGTTGCATAGTTGCCATCGCCACCGTAAGATGCTGTTATAGTCACCGGACTGCCCGTAGTAGATGACGGAGTAAACGTCACTTGGCAAGTAGCCGTGCCGCCTGAACCAGAAAGCGTCGCCTGCCCATTAGACGGACTATACGTACCAGTCCCACCCGAGAACGTCACCGTACCAGTCGGAGTAACCCCTCCAGCACCAGTCACAGTCGCCGTAACCGTAGTAGCCGAACCAACTTTAACGGGGTTCACGCTAAACGACACCGTAACTCCCGGAGTGGCCTTACTCACCGTAAGCGAGCCTGTACCTGAATTCGTTGCATAGTTGCCATCGCCACCGTAAGATGCTGTTATAGTCACCGGACTGCCCGTAGTAGATGACGGAGTAAACGTCACTTGGCAAGTAGCCGTGCCGCCTGAACCAGAAAGCGTCGCCTGCCCATTAGACGGACTATACGTACCAGTCCCACCCGAGAACGTCACCGTACCAGTCGGAGTAACCCCTCCAGCACCAGTCACAGTCGCCGTAACCGTAGTAGCCGAACCAACATTAACGGGGTTCACGCTAAACGACACCGTAACTCCCGGAGTGGCCTTACTCACCGTAAGCGAGCCTGTACCTGAATTCGTTGCATAGTTGCCATCGCCACCGTAAGATGCTGTTATAGTCACCGGACTGCCCGTAGTAGATGACGGAGTAAACGTCACTTGGCAAGTAGCCGTGCCGCCTGAACCAGAAAGCGTCGCCTGCCCATTAGACGGACTATACGTACCAGTCCCACCCGAGAACGTCACCGTACCAGTCGGAGTAACCCCTCCAGCACCAGTCACAGTCGCCGTAACCGTAGTAGCCGAACCAACATTAACGGGGTTCACGCTAAACGACACCGTAACTCCCGGAGTGGCCTTACTCACCGTAAGCGAGCCTGTACCTGAATTCGTTGCATAGTTGCCATCGCCACCGTAAGATGCTGTTATAGTCACCGGACTGCCCGTAGTAGATGACGGAGTAAACGTCACTTGGCAAGTAGCCGTGCCGCCTGAACCAGAAAGCGTCGCCTGCCCATTAGACGGACTATACGTACCAGTCCCACCCGAGAACGTCACCGTACCAGTCGGAGTAACCCCTCCAGCACCAGTCACAGTCGCCGTAACCGTAGTAGCCGAACCAACTTTAACGGGGTTCACGCTAAACGACACCGTAACTCCCGGAGTGGCCTTACTCACCGTAAGCGAGCCTGTACCTGAATTTGTCAAATAGTTGCCATCGCCACCGTAAGATGCTGTTATAGTCACCGGACTGCCCGTAGTAGATGACGGAGTAAACGTCACTTGGCAAGTAGCCGTGCCGCCTGAACCAGAAAGCGTCGCCTGCCCATTAGACGGACTATACGTACCAGTCCCACCCGAGAACGTCACCGTACCAGTCGGAGTAACCCCTCCAGCACCAGTCACAGTCGCCGTAACCGTAGTAGCCGAACCAACTTTAACGGGGTTCACGCTAAACGACACCGTAACTCCCGGAGTGGCCTTATATTGTAAGGTTATGGTTTGGGCTGAGTTCATAGTTGCTGGATTGTTTGTGTAGCTGCTAAAGGTGTAGCCGTTGTATAGACTCTGTGGGCTACCAACAGTTGCCGTTGTGGTTGCATCTGCCCATGAATTGAAAGACGTAGTCTGTGGTTGGTTTGTGTAAATGGTTCCAAACTGAGTATAGGTAATCTGGAAACTACCGCCTATGGCACCGCTCTGACTGGCAGTGACAGTGAGCGAATATTGATCATAATAATTCACTGTGGCAGATCCAGACGCTGAAACTGAAGAGATTGCAGCGTAAGTACCTGTATCCGCAGAAGACACCATCCACCGCTCAGAACCACTAACAATCGGACTAGTATATGTAACCGATGAACCAGAGTCCATCCAGACTGCTGTGCCACCACTAGTGCCTTTAGTCGGAGTTGCCGTCGCTGCTCTACCAAACTGTGTGAAGCTAACAACGTTAGTTACCGTAGGCGAACTTGAATCTGACAGCGTATAGTATGGAGTAACACTGTACTGGTTGTAGTAAGTCTTGCTCACGGTGCCCGATGCGCTTGCTGTTCCCGTCCCACTGCTCGTAGCCCACTGTACACTGGAAGTCGATCCAGAAAGCGGGTTCGTGTAGGTGTAGGTTGTAGTAGCGTCGACCCAGACGGCAGTTGCTCCGCTTGTCACCGCAGTGACTGGAGCGCCAGCACCACCAAACTGAGTGTACGATACCGTAGGCGCAGAGTACCCGCTTCCGCCACCAGAGTACTGGAAAGCTATCGAATACTGGTTATAATATGTTTTAGAGTATGTGCTTCCGCCAGTTTTTAACGGATTAGTTGGACTTGCGCCGTTTATGACCCATTGTTCAGTTGAGCTACTCTTGGTCGTAGCTGCAAGGAAAGTAACTGCCGTGTTATAATCGCTCCAAGCAAGACTACTCGCTGACGGAACGCCAGCAACATTAAGAGAAAGAATAGTCGATGAGGGCGCTCCGAGATATGTGCCTGTTAAAACAAGAGTGTCTCCAGAACCAGGGTTACCGCCGCTAAATGTTGCACTGAAAGTGTTCTGCACTTGCTCGAGTGCAGTCGCAGAAACTGAGTTGCCATTAGCCGTGTACTGGGATGAGGTTGCGGAGAAAGCGTTTGAAACGACAAAGCCGTCTCGAGTATTGCCACTGTTGGTGAAGGAGAGGGTAAAGGTTGCACCTGCGACAAAGGATATGCTATTTGGAGTTCCATCGGCGTTGATGGTGGTAGTAGGATTGCCATTAGGATAGCCGCCGTTTATCGTCACAGTAGCAATCGGAGCTGAATTGAGCATGGTAACACTGATTGTTTGGGATACGGTGTTTACCGTGAAGGTTGCTTGGGCCGAGTTGGAGCTGGCATCTTTGATGACAACGGTTTGAGCGCCTGCTGTTGTGGAGGTCGGTACTGTGAAGGTGGCTCCAGTGAATGTTCCAGAGGATGTTGTAGTTGTCGTGACGCTAATTGCGACTGATGTCCCCGCGTATGTTGCACTTAATCCTAAACTGCCTGCAAAACCTTGACCAGAAACATAAACGGTTGAACCGGCATTGCCGCTGGTTGGGCTTAGGGTGATGGATGGAGCTACTGAGAACGATGCAGTGGCAAGATTCGCGCTGGCGTCTTTTGCAGAGATGGTTTTTGCTCCAGCTGTTTGTCCTGATGGCACAGTAAAGGTTGCGCTGAAACAGCCAGAGCTATTCGTATTAAGACCTGCGGGAACAACCTGCAGATTAAACGTCCCAGTAGAGTTGGTAAGTGTAAATCCTACAGGTAGGAAACTAGCGAAGCCGTAGCCTTGAATATTGACAGCGGAGCCGATTGTACCACTGGTTGGGTTCAAAATGATTGATGGAGTAACAGTGAAAGTTGCAGGGGCAGAGTTGACTCCATCGCTCGCAGTAACTTGCTTACTGCCCGCAGTATCTAAAGGAACTTTAAACGTCGCTGAGAAGCCACCGTTCGCGTTTGCAATTAACGGAAAAGGTGTGGTCAAAACCGATGTTCCATCAAACGTTACGGTTATATTTGAATTTGAAATAAAGTTTGAGCCGGTTACCGTGACTTGGCTTCCAAAGGAGCCAGACGTTGGGCTCAGTGGTGTTATGCTGGAAGTGGTAACTGTGAAACTAGTGGAAGCGGTATTAAAACTGCTGTCGGTGATTGTAACAAGGTTCTTCCCTGGCGTTGAACCTACAGGAACAGTGAAGACGGCGCCAGCTTTGATATTGCCGCTCGCATCAGTGGCGCCATTAAACGACGCTGGCACGCCATTAACGGTAGCTACAAGCTTGGAGTTGGCTGCAAAGCCGCTACCAGTAACTGTAACTTGCTCTCCAACAGGACCACTAGTGGGAGAAAGCGTGATAGGGGAGCCACTGCTTAATTTTACTGCATCCGCAATAATTGCCCAAGGGAAGGTAGTGGAAATTGTGCAATTTACTGACAAGTTCTTTGTGGCAACTGTTGTGTTCATAGATTCGACCCAAATTGTTCTGGGCGCAGCGGTTTCACTTAGCCCGCTGGCACCGCTTGTACTAGTCACTCCCATCACTTGCGTAAATCCAAGTCCTGGTGTTACGACAGGATTTTGCCAATCGATTCCGACTGCGCCTATTACTAAATCATTTGCGTTTTTTGTCGTTATTGTGATAGCTGGTTGTGATGAATAACCTACAGTAGTTACGGGAGAGCCATCAAAAGGTGAAGTTGGATTGGCGACGTTACTAACAGCAAATGCTTCTGCCGCCCAATAATTATCATCGACATTATTCTCCACCAAAGTGATGGTTACAGTGCCAGGAGATGACATTGTGGTATTCCATGACTGGATTATGCTGTCACCTTGCTGATTATAACCATAACTAAAAGATTCATCCGAAATAGAAGTAGCCCTTGAAGTCCAAACTAAATTGGGAGATGAGGAAACGGTGATAGTAGGAGTGGAATATGGATAGTTGCCATCATCGTAAACTGCTGCCAAATAAATCAGGTCATTCCGATTTTTAGTTGTGAGTGAAAAGGCTATGGTTCCGGTCCCATTTGCGGAACCAGAAGCCTGACCGTCTAATGCTCCGTTGGTGAACGTATTTAGTTGGCTGGTTGGCGGGGAAGCTGATATGTCGTTTCCTCTGGTCGTGACAAACCAAAAGCTAATACTATCAGTGGAAGACACACCAGTGAGACCGATTGCGTTAAAGTATTGTATATCTGCTCCAGGTTGCAAGGTCATAGCCGGGGAGATAGCTAAATTACCAGCTACTCCTGTAGAGTTGTCTCTGACCCATAATCGAATGATTTGAGCTGGTAACTGGCCAGCGTCCGAAATAAAGCAGTTTATAAACACTACCTTGGTTCCAATGGCCACCTGTGGATTCACAATCGATACAGTGGTCATTTCCTGGTAGCGGGCTAAGTCCGCTTGGTTCGCCTGCGCTTCAGTCTGCTGCACGCTCGTATTTTGGTTAAGAATTATTATAAAACTAGCAAAAACTATCATCACTATTAGTATGAAAAATACCATGCCGAATACTGTGCTGATTCCTTTTTTGCTGCTTAACAGGTTACGGCGCAAATTCATAGTCAAAAGCGCTCCCACTTTTAGTTGTAATATGGACATCACAGATTGAACCTTTCAAGGGGGGAACAGAACCAAGCGGCGTTGAAGTCAAAATGACAGTAAAGTTACCTTCTTCTCCTACATTCAAGCTGGAGATAGTTTTTCCAGTTTTAAGATCAACTAGTCCTGGGCTACTAAATGCAGTATGAGAATAATAAGCAAGAAGTGTGTGAGTGGAGGAACTGCTATTGTACAGGAACAACGAGTCAATTTGCAAGTTGTTTGAAATGCCGCAATTAAGAACGTAAACCTTTAAAGTTGCAGGCGAAGATGGCGTAGATTGCTGATAGATTACGTTTTCGAAGGCAAGTCTTTCACCAATGGACTGCTGACTGGTCGCTGATGAACTAACAATATTATTGGTAGCATTATTCGTTAAATTGCTTGAGAAATAATAAGCGAAAGAACCGAAAACAACTACAATGGCCACTAAGATTACTGTTGCAAATATCGGGCTGAGACCTCGCCTATCAATTGACCTAAGAGTATGCTTGTTCACTAATTGGCCTCCAATCAATTTCCTGAAAGACAACGCAGAATGCAGCCAAAGGTGACGAGTTGTCAATTTCATGCTTAAGATTCGAAGTATGAAACCACCTTTCTGTTCTAACCTGCAAGTTACGGTCTATCCTTGGCATTCTTCACGTTCTGGCAGTTTATTGAGGTAGTGGATTAATATAGTAGGTGTTTTTTAAAAAGCCCATCAGGCTTTTTCAATCGCCAGTTCGTTAGAGCCACAAACAATCTGTAACTATTAAGTTTTATTTCGAGCTACGTAGCATCATTAAAAGTTGCCTCTGCACCGCCCATATGAAGAACGCGACAATTCAGTACGTAACCATCATTCCCAACGTCTAATAGAATGAACTGTGACCCCAAGCATTATGTATTCTGCGTCTATTGGCTTCTGAATTATTTTCTGTTGAATCAGAAATGCCTTTATCAGTTGCCAAAGAGCGAGGTTTTTCTGACATGCCTTCCAGAATCTTCAATATTTCATTTTCTCTATTTTCCAAAGCATTGATTCTTTCTGATAAAGTTTCCAGAACCTTCAGTATCTCAGCTTGTTGATCTAAGCTATTGCTGTCGGATAAACCATCTATCCTACCTGTTGGGTGCTTCCCGTTCCTGGAATCTCCTTGCGTTATTCTCCTTCTCCCAATAGGTTACAACAAAAATCAACCATATAAAAGCTTTGAAGAAATTACTATAAAGTCAGAAATAGACGCTAATAGAGTGAAGCAAAACGAGATCGTACTTAGTTTTAATGACCGAAAGCGGGAAGTCCCCGTCCTCGGTAGGGCGGGGATGGTAGCCGATAATCTCTATAACATTTATAATTAGCAGTTGCCGAGTATGCATAGGAAAATCAGAGGAAAACTGATGCGGCTGACTCAGAAAATCAGGATTTACCCATCATTGCAGCAGGAGCGCGCGCGTTCTACTCAGAATAATGGTTGTTTAGGCAGGTTTGTTCGGTTTCTAACCTACAAGGCGGAGCTTGCGGGTAAAAAAGTGATAGAAATCGACGAAGCGTACACGTCTAAAGAGTGTTACGTGTGCGGTGCACATCACGATATGCCTCTTTGGGTTCGTGTTATGAGTTGCGATTGTGGAAACGTTATTGACCGTGACAAAAATAGCAGTGTCAATATTATGGTGCGTTTCTTATCGCAGTATGCCTTGTGGACGGGCTATCAACAGTTTGTTGGTAATTTGCGAAATACAGGTCTTCCAACTCCAACGTTGGAAGTTCACTCGCAGGAAGCCCCATGCGCAAGCGTGGGGTAGTTCACTAAACTGTTGCACGTGTGAATAGGATTTTTTTCAATTTGTTCCATTTAGTTAAGAGAATTTAGGACTGGATTTGTTCTTGTAAGACACGTTATGAATTAATACCAACATAGAAGCAGTTGTAATTTTTCGAAAGCGCGAAATTGATGGGGAAAGTTGATCAAGTAGATGTATTTTGGATTCTGAAATTTTATTAGGCCTAATTTTGAAATTAGAACCCGTTTGTTAGAGGTAGCGCCAAAATAAATGGGTAAATGAGAAGCGAAAAAATTGAAATGCCACCACTGTGACAACAACACTATTTTATCCCCTGAAGGGTTAGAAGGAGAAAAAATCTGCAGTAAGTGCGGAGCAGTTATAGATGAAACTTCGACTTTCAAGGGTTTTACTCAATGGACTCCAGAGTGGTATTCAAACTGGGACGAACAAGATTCAGAAACCTTCAAAGAATGGTTAACGATCTTGCGGTCAGTCTCCTGCCAATTAAACATACCAAACTACCCTTACAGAGAAGAAGCAGCACGCACGATAAGAAAACAGAGACAAACGCTGTTCAGGTCACAAAAACTCTCAAAAAACAAAAGAGCCACTGTGGCGGCCTTGATGCATTTGACGCTTAGAGAATATAACAAGATGCGCCCAATCAAAGAAATTAGCAGGGAACTTAGCCTCGATCCTAAAACGGTCATGAAACAAACTTGGCTGCTAAGCAAAGCGCTTAAACAGAAAAAGGAGCCTCTGAAGATCCCAAGGAAAACAGCAGTAGACTACCTGCATGAATGTGCCGGGAAAATAACATCCGACAAAGAACTAATCCTACAGGCAAAGAGCAATGTGCTTAGATAAAAAGATTTGGAGGTAATCCGATAGGATTGGCAGCAGGCGCTTTCTATGATGTATGCAAAAAGAATAAAACCAAGATTTCCAAGGAAAAGATCGGCGAAGCTTTTCGAATCTCTCCCAGAACAGTTTACATAAATGAAACAAGAATTAGAAGACTGCTAACGACTAAATTCACCGAGATTTCCATGCCGCAAAATGGAACATCGAACCAAGAATTTTTGAGCACTTGTGTCGAAACTTTCCCTCTTGAAATCAAGTTGTGACAGAATTCTTGCTTTAAGTATTTTCTCCATTTTGGTGTATTGTTTATGCATTGCTATTTGACGTATCGCAAGAGTGATGTTAAAGAGCTTGGCAAGACATCAAGAATAAGCTTCAATATTTGCTGAGTTTTAGGGACGCAGAAAATAGAGGTCACGGTCAAGGCGTTCCTGCAAACGGAACATCGAACTCAGGTTACTAACTCCATTTTCAGGTTCGAAATAATCAAAACTTAGCAGGAAGGACAACCTGCATAATATTTTCTTACTTTATAAGCGAACCTCCTCAATTAACCGTCGGACGCAGGATACAGAATGGTGACTAAAGATAACATAAGTAGACGGCTAGAGAAACTCGAAAAACAAAAAACAGAAGAAGCTTTGACATTGATTGAAATATTATCCAACGCAACATTTTTCGGCGAAATAAAAAAGGCAAAATGCCAGTACTCAAGAAATGGCCAATGCAGCTTCTTTATTTTGGAGAATCAAACGAAATATAAACTTCCGATAGTCACCGCTTGCCGAATTGAAAACTGTAAAGAATCTGCTCCACACGCCCATATAGAAATATCGAATATAACTTGTTCTCTTTGCCAAGAAATAGGCTCAAGCAAAAAAAGTTTGGGAAACCATTCAAATTCACTTGCAAAATCTAACAAAAAAACAACGGAAACTAAAAACAGGAATGAAGAATAATGCAAAGAAAACTAATAACTGCAACAATTTTGCTCATTATCTTAGCTTCTTGTTTCGTGTTTTTTTCCCCGACAAACTCAGTTGCGTCACAAGTTAGCGGCTCTCAACTCAAAATTTACGTTGGACCCGCCAGCGTTCTAGCTGACGGTAACACGTATACCTGTGTTTTCGTTCAGCTGCTGGATTCAAACGGGGAACCATTCAGAGCATTACAAGATACAACCATCAGCTTAACGTCATCCTCCACAAATGTAGGAACAATTGAGCCTACAATCACTATATCCAAGGGATCAACGTTCGCATCAGCGGGCTTTACAACAACCTTCACGCCAGGAGCGACAACGATATCGGCTTCAGCCACAGGCTACGCAACAGTGCAGGCAGTCATGACTACTATTGGACCCATTCCTTCTGCTTTAGCAGTGTACGGGTTTCCATCTACTCTCCCAGCCGATGGAGGAAATTACCCAGCTATAATGGTTCAATTGCAAGATTCTACTGGTTTGCCAGCAAGAGCGCCCCAAGGAGGAGTACAAGTAGCTCTCACCTGTTCAGACACCATAAATGTGGGTACAGTCTCTTCGTCTGTTACAATTCCTGCAGGTCAAACTTATGCTATAGCAAATTTCACAACAGTGCCAGCGTCCCAACAGGAGTCGGCAACAGTAACTGCAATTTCAGGGGGATATAAATCAGGGCAGACAACAATCACAACTACGCCGCTCGGGTTAGGTGCTACTCAACTTAAGATCCTTGTAGGTCCAACGCAAATTCCGGCAGACAACAGTCAGTATAGCCAAATAGCGGTCGAATTGCAAAACGCTCAGGGCAACGTGGTAGCAGCTCCGTCAAGTATCCAAGTAGACATGTCATCATCCGACCAAACAATAGGCCAAATAAACTCAACAATAACAATTTCGAAATCGCAAACATACGCCGTAGCAACCTTCAATACAACCTACAAAGCTGGAACCGCAACCATAACGGCAACAGCCAATAACACTCAAACCGCTAGCCAGCAAATAATTACCGTTGGTTTCACTCCGTCACAGCTAGCGGTATACTGTGTTCCGTCAACTTTGCCAGCGGATAACGGAAACTACCAAAGCGTAATAGTTCAGCTTCAAGATTCAGACGGACAACCAGCAAATAACCCAAATTCAGCGGTTAATATCAATCTTTTCTCCTCTGAGCCGGACGTTGGAACTGTCGGCTCCGGATTGACAATTCCTTTTGGCAGCACGCAGGCTGTAGGAACTTTGGAGACTACCAACTCTCCTGGAACAACCACAATAACTGCTCAGGCACCAGGCTACTCAACAGGGCAAGGAACATTCACAACTTACATCATCGATTACTCAACATTAACCGTGAGCTTGAAGAGCAATGCAAGCAGCGTGACTAGCGGAAACACGGTGCTTCTAACTGCGACCGTCACCGTTAATAGCAACCCAATAACCGGCGCAACAGTAACCTTCACATCAAACAGCGGGGGAACATTTACTGCAACAAGCGAACAAGGCAATGGTGAATACCAAACAAACTTCACGGCACCAAACTTCTCGCAATCGACGACTTGCACGATTACGGCGACCGCATCAAAAGCTGGAGCGTACATAAGCTCGCAAGGAACCACCGGGATAACTGTTTTACCCGCACCAGCACTTACTCCAACGCCGTCTCCAACACCGAGCCCCACTCCAACACCGACACCTACGTCAACCGCCTCGGCGAAAGGAACTTTGACACTGCGCACCCTTGACAAGAATAATCAACCTCTAAGCGGCACGCTTGTCTCTTCAACAACTCAGCCTAAGGGAGCAACTGCATTAATGGATATCACGAACTCAACTGGGTACGTCACATTCAATAATGTCACAGCAGGCTCATACACTTTCGAATTTGAAAAAGATGGGTACCCAACCACAAACGCAACCTTGAACTTTCCAGGTAAAACCATGACAATGCCAATAAACTTGATCGGGGGAAGCATTACTCAAGCCAACGGATTTTCAATAACGCTGATAATCCCAATTGTGGTAGTAATCGCTGTATGCTGCGTTACCGTGTTCTTATTCATGCAACGCGGAAGCCAAACACGTGCGAAAAAGATAAGGGAACTCCAAAAACAACTAAACACGAAAGTCTAACTTTTTTCAATTTTTTGTTTCCAATAAAATGAAGCATACTCCTGCGAGGAAAATCACACAGCATTGTCGGCCTCTGATCGCATGTACATCGAACCACCGGGGAAAAGCGCAAGTGACGGGAATTTAAGAGAACCTTCTCAAGTAATCAACGCGAAATGCTAAAGTGCATTTTTTATTGTAAGTACCAAATTTTCAATCGCCTCAGAGTATTGAGAAGTGATAGTTTCATGGTTCCCTGGAAAAAGGTTGCAGAGTCTAAGCCATACGTTTCCAACTGTAAATGTCGTTTTTTTGATAAGTTTTCATGTTCTTTCAAACAAGACCATAATAGGTTTAAACAGCGTTTCACTTCTAGAAAGTGTTTGAGGAGAAGGCAAACAATGCAAGAAGAGTTCAAGATAGATAAAGATTTGCCAAATAAACTTGATAGTTTTCTTAAACAGGGCAATTTGATAGAGAAACTGAAATATTAAGAATTCTTGAAACTTTTTCAGAAAAGCTCAATGCTTTGGAGAACAAAGAAAGCATTTCTAGTGCCCCAGAAAAAGACGAAGAAAGAGAAAAGAACAGAATACATAAAAAAATGGAGAAAGGACCCGTTTAAACAAGAAATATAGAAAAATAATTATGACTTCTTGAAAACGCACCTACTTGATCCAGGATGTAAAGTAGATGCAGATTACGCATTTAAGATAAAGTTTGAAGTAACTTTAAATCATCTTGCGCAAGCCGATGTTTGCCAATCTATATTGTGCGGATTTAAGGTTTGTCTTCAACGTTCTCATCTACTAGAGACCATAGTGGATAGTTCTCAAATTGTTTTTTTATGTGTTCGGGAAGCTATTTTTTGGTACGCTTGTTTTTTCAATGTCAATCGTCAAAAATTAGTAGGTTCCAAACAAATATAACAAAAATTAACCACTTTCAACATGGATTATCCTCTGGAAAAAACTAAAAAATAGAAAAGCTGTGGGCAAAAAATAGTGCCCTTAGGGTTGTTAAGATGCCACTACCTGGGATGAAACGAAACTGCCGCCTGCCGCTGTAGTCACTGTGATCGAGTATGAAGTACCTGAAGTGAGCCCTGATGCAATTCCACTTATGGTGTAGAGTGTTCCACTTGTTAGTGCAATTGAAGCTGCGCCGGCGCCTCCGTTGTTCGACAAAGATCCAGTACCTGATACAACGGATACTGTTGCTCCGTCAGCGTTCTTAATTATTAAGCTGTTTACGGTTGCAGCTGGACCGCTTGTCTGTTCAACGTAGACCGTTACTTTTTGGGTTGCGCTTGCAATGCTTGCTCCTTGTACTGTTATTTTTTCTTGTCCTGCTGTTCCTCCGGCGGTCATGGTTGCTAATGTTCCTGATGTGAACATGTAGACAACTACACCAGCGATTACTGCAATCGCAATGAGGATTAGAGTTGCGAATATTGGTGAAATGGCTTTCGAGTTCTTCATCATTCTTTTGAAATTCATTTTTTTCTTTACGCCTCCTCACTAAATATTCATTTGACATTCTATTCCAAAAGGTTGCATATAAATTACGTTTCTTCAGACTCAATATATCGAATCTCGATGCAATTATCCTCTTGTCGTTTAATCTTCTGAGGCTTCACGTAATAATTATTTCTCAGCTCTGCAGTTGCTTGCCTGGTGGTTATTCGGCGGGTTTTGGCTAAAGTTGCGTTCGTACACGATGCAGACGAGCAAAAGCAGCTAAGCTTGGTTTTAAGGAGAGAAAAGAGTTTTGGGCAAAAAATAGTGCCCTTAGGGTTCTTAAGATGCGACTACTTGGGTTGAGATGAAGTTGCCGCCTGCCGCCGTTGTCACTGTGACACTGTATGAACTACCTTTAACAACACCTGACGGGGTAGCGCCCGATATCGTTGTCAATTGTCCAGCTCCTAAGGGTATAGGGCTTGCTGTTGGTGTACCTGTTGCACTTGGTGCTAAGGCTGTTATGACGCCTACTGTGCTTCCAGTGGAGTCTTTAATTATTAAACTGTTTATTGTTGCAGTTGGGCCGCCTGTCTGCTCAATATAAACTGTTACACTGCCGGTACCGCTCACTATGCTTGCTCCTTGTACTGTTATTTTTTCTTGTCCTGCTGTTCCGCCTGCCGTCATAGTTGCCAAAGTTCCGCTAGTAAACATGTAAACAACAACACCAGCGATAACTGCAATTGCAATAAGAATAAGAGTAGCGAATATTGGTGAGATAGCTTTACTGTTTTTCATCATTCTTTTGTAATTCATTTTTTATTTTCACCTCGATAACCTGTCATTTGACATTCTATTCCAGAAGTTCCCTTATATAGTGTGTATCCAAACTCAGAACATATCTGAAGACTTAACCGTCGTCATATGAAATTGCTGGCAAGTAACCTTTGTAATAAATGCGAATGCAAACTGAAAGAATTGCACTTTCTCAAGGTTTGGGTCCATATTCATCACCTATTTTCGGTTTAACGATGATCGTAACAATTCGATTACTGTAAGGCAGACAAAGAGCGAATTTACCGCATTCTCACCAAAACCACGTTCAAAAATGTCATTCGCAAGGAGTTTTTTCCAAAATTGAGAAAATGGATTTCAAATATTGATTCACTATTCGTAAGAGATAAGAGTATTCTACATTATGAATTAATAAGACTTGAATAAGGTGCCACAAGTATGAAGGAATATTTACACATCAATGCAATTGAGCTCGAAATAGAAAAATTACGTTCCACAGGAACGTATGGCCTCTTCAGACAAGCTTTAACGTTAAAGTCGAAAGTTGCAATTGGTGAAAAATCTGAACAACCACAAATGTAATAGCGTTTTCATCTACCCGCAAGGTCCAGACGGAGAAAAAATCTGCAGTGAATGCGGACTAGTTATAGATCAAACTCCAATAGTCAAGGGCTTTGCTCAGTGGACACCGGAGTGGTACTCAAACTGGGATGAAGAAGACTCAGAAACACTCAAAGAATGGCTAACCACACTAAGAGCAGTCTCTTGCCAACTGAACATCCCTAATTACCCATACAGAGAAGAAGCAGCTCGTACAATAAGAAACAAGCACCGCGAATTGGCAAAATCACAGAAACTTTCAAAAAACAAGCGAGCGACAATAGCAGCCCTGATGCACTTAATCTTAAAAGAATACAACAAGATGCGGCCAATAACAGAAATAAGCAAACAGCTAAGCCTCGATAGTAGAACCGTGATGAAGCAAACTTGGTTACTAAACAAGACGTTAAACACAGAGAAAGAACCACTAAAAATCCAAAGAAAAACAGCCAGCGACTACCTACACGAATATGCAGGCAAAATATCACAAAATAAAGAGCTAATCGTTAAAACTGATGAAACTTTGTGCAAAATAAGAAGAGCAGGTGGAAACCCGATCGGTTTTGCAGCTGGCGCCTTCTACAATACGTGTAAAACCCATAAAGCGAAGATTTCAAAGGAAAAAATAGGCGAAATATTCCATATATCAGCAAGAACTGTGTACACAAATGAAGCTAGAATCAGAAGACTAATGGAATCTTCAAAAACATAAGACCCACTATTCTTTCCCTGACGCTAGCAAAATAAACTTTTTTAGAAAATCCCAAGTTGCTCCCGCAGATTGCAAATTTCTTTCGCAGTATATAAGACAACTTAGGCAATTAACGCTTGGATGAAAAATAACAAATGGTTAATCAATTAGAAGAGCTCCATTTGCGGCTAGACAAACTCGAAAAACAAAAAAACCAAGAAATCCTGACATTGGTAGAAATACTAGCAAACGCCACTTTTTTTGGAGAGTTAAAAAAAACCAATTGCCACTACGCTATAAATGGGCAATGCAGCCTCTTCGTTTTGCAAAATGATGCAAAAAACAAAATACCAACAGTCAGTGAATGCCGGATAAAGCAATGCGCAGAATCAGCTAAACACTATCATATTAAATTGTCAAATATTACGTGCACACTTTGTCAAGCAAATACAGGATTGCTGGAAAGCACGCGCGCTAACTTTAAGAAACAAAAAGCGCGCGAAGGCACGTGAGTTGGGTAAAGCTATTTTTGTTAAACTGCAAACTACTTCGTCATATCGATGATTTCATTCTTGTTAACGATTTCCTTGTAGAATATGAAATAATTCATTAATCTTGCGGCGTCTTCATTCTCCAATACTGTTTTAAATTCTTTCAATATATTCACCTTTCAATTTGTTAGGGATTCTTACTTTCCAATAATACGATAAAACGTTTCTTAACATACACGTATATCTCTGGCTAGTTAAAAACCAAAAAGGCCATTTCTTAAACTATTCTTATTTTTGCAAAAGCCAAGAGGTTCGAGGGTAGAAGTAGACATAAAAAATTAAAATCTTAGGCATATTAAGATTGTTTGATATTTAATAATACCAATTTTCCATGGATTTACAATTAACACAAAAATCATCGAGGAAGATGTAATCCATCGCTAACTTATCAAACGTTTTTAACTATGCAGCCTTATTCGTTAAACTACGCTTTTAGCTCACAAGGGCAAGCGCCCATATTAAACTTAAGCGCATAACAATTGTCTTTAAATCTGCAGTCGGTCGCATAATTTTCTGAATTACTTCCCTCATCCGAGTAAAAACTCTTCTCATCATCTGCTGGCTTGCTTCTCTGAAGATATTGATCAACAATTTCATCAAACTTACTGCCATCTGTTTGATTTGACTTCTGCCTCTCTGGCATTTATCGATTCTCTCCCGCCAAGCTCTAATTGAGTCTGTATTTTTATATAATTTGCGGAAAATTGAATCTTCAATCTTAACATATCAAGCGCACGAGGGGAAAATTTATAAAACAAATTCGCCTAATTAAGATTAATGAAAAAATAAAGAAAATTTAGGTGAGTTTTGACTTTGAAGGGTATATATATTTGGATATTAGGATTCTTTTCTATTCTATCAGCAGCAAACGTAGTTAATGCGACAATAATGTGGTTCGCAACCGGACCGACAAGCACGTTTAAGCTTTATTTGCTTGGCAGCTTGATGATTCCAGTTTATGTCTATGCATTGGTTTCTATTCTTGTGACTTTGGCTTTGCTTGCTGGGGCTTCTCACATGGTCGTAAGTGAGTTGTCCGTTGTGGATCAGGTGAAAACGCTTGATGAGAAAACGAGTAGCTTGCAAACTGGTCAAGCGGCTCAGCGGGGTACTTTGGTGGATCTTCAGAGTAAGATAGCTCAGGTTGATGAAAGTGTAGATCAGACAGGTAGTAAGCTTTCTGCAGAACTTAGTAGCCAAGGAGATGCGTTGAAGAAGAGCTGGGAGACTGGTCATAAGGCAATTGATGACAAAACTAGCAGGCTGCAGGCCAGTCAAGAGTCTCAACAGATGGTTTTGATGGATGTTCAAAGTAAGGTATCTGAGGTTGACGAAAATCTAGAGCTCACAGGTAAAAAACTTACTGAAGAACTTACTAGTCAAGGAGAAGCGATAAAGCAGACTGTAGAAGTTGGAAATCAGAATCAGCAGAAACTCATAGATGGCATACAAGGAAGAATGTTTCTCGTTGATGAAAGTTTGACCGATGTCAAAAAGAAACTTGACGAACAGGCAGAACTAATGAAAACTATGAAAACTAATTTAGCTAAAAACGTAGACTCTCAGCTGACCGATGTCAAAGAGACCTTGGCAAACCTTGAATCACAAAACGGCAAGACAATTACAGCAATCACGAAGCAAAGAGACGAAATCGATGAAATCACACAAAAACTGGAACGATTGGAAGCTTCGATAGTCGCACCCAAGTCGATGCTCAAAAGCAACAGCAACGTAGAAGACATCAAAGGAATAGGACCCAACAAGGCAGCTGAACTCAAGAACATTGGAATAACAAGTGCAAGCGACCTTATAATGGCTGATCCTAAAGTTGTTGCAAATAGCTTGGGCTCAACTGAAAAGACTGTTGAAAAGTTGCAGGGGCGAGCACAACTCCAAATGATTCCAGGCATAAAAGAGAAGGACCTTTTGCTCTTAGAAGACCTTGATATCACCGATAGAAAGAGACTTTCTTCACAAGATCCCATTGAGCTTGGCAAAAAAATAAATGCTATCTTTAAAGTAAATCTCGCAAAAGGAAAAGTCACAGAAAACGACAGACCGACAATTGAAGAAGTAGAGTCTTGGATTGCATTCACAAAAGCTTAAGCAGTAAAGAACATGCGAGATAATTTCTTTACTCAAGAATAGCGCTCGCTATGGTAAAACCTTTCAGAAGCTTTGGCAAGCTACTATCTGCAAAGGATTGCCGTGATAAGCACTTGAAGGCTTCAGGGTTTAGGCATAGCGTATTTCTGAAGAATAATGACAAGTGATAGGCTATTAGACAAAGCTTAATTGGTAAAACATCTAAACAGAATGTTGGGAGATTTGATGTGGAAACTCAAGCTCAAGCCAATGAACCTAAGAATCTTTGTGTCTAATCTTTTGTTGCTTGTTTTTTCAGGTGGTACCGTCGCCATAGCTTTGAAGCTTGTGACGTTTTATGGTCATTGGGTTTTTCTACCAATGTTTCCTGACGCCTTGGATTCAGCGTTTTTGTTTTCTGGCGTAGCGTATTTTATTTGGAGACTTAACCAATCCAAAAAGTAAGAAGCTTGCAGTCTGTTTAACGCTGAGCTTGCTTTGAAGAGAATAGAGGCGCTCAGAGCTTCAGGGTCCAAGCAGTTCGGTTGGATTAATCTCAAGGGTGGTAGTGAGGAGTACTGAGTATGATCTTTAAGATATTGTCTGGATTTTAGATAGAAATTTCTTTAGCTCGCGTTTCAATAAATTCAGCTACCTTTTGCTCGCTAAAACTCTTTTCATCTTCCTGCAATTGCAGCTGTTCTTTTACCAAATTAATCAATTTCTCAACATCAATGGGCTTAATCAAATATGCGTCGGCCTCCATGTTTAATGCTGAAATCGCATTTTGCATCGACGGATATCCAGTTACCATTATTTTTCGGGTCTTGGGAACATTATCCTTAATCAGTTTCAGTAATTTTACGCCCTCCATATCTGGCAATCGGATATCTAAAAGAGCTATGTTATAGACTGTTTCCTGGGTCATTTCGATGGCTTCACTTCCAGTAGCCGCCAAATCCACAACATACCCCTCATCCTCAAGTATAGTTTTCATAGTTTTCCTTATGTTTTCGTCGTCATCAACAATTATGATTCTAACATTTTTATCCAAACTCATTTACCTCCGCATTTCACAGACAACACCTTCAAATTATCATCACTACTTAAATTACCTCAAACCATTTTCTTTTGGAGAAACTCTTGCATTTTTAAGCATGTCACAATATTTTTTTCGCGCACTAGAGACATATTTTGTAAAGGATATCTCTTCTATTATCCACTTTGACAAAGGCCATTCGTGCTCAGTCAATTCAATGTTGACTTTTATTTTCGCGCAAAGGTTTTTCATAAATTTAATTTCAAGTCGACTTGCACCTAAACCAAAAATCTTATGAATAATATCGATAAATTCATCGATTTGATTTGGAATTTCATTTTTTGGCATGTTAAAGCTATTTTCTAACTCAAGGTATAATGCGTTTTTAACTGGTGCTCCCAATGATGTTATTGCTTCATCAATCGATTCAATTAAATATTCATCAAACTTGCATTGTGTTGGAGTTTTAATGGGTACCGGGTCTTTTCTTCTAACGTCATCAATATCTATCAAGTCTGGCTGATTGACTACGACTGCAGAAGTTATTAATGCGCCTTCGATGTTCTTTTCATCTGAAAAAGTGTATTCCCCCGTTTACTTTCTGTTTCATTTTTTCGAAGGCAGTTGTTTTTGGCATGCTCTTTTCCTTCATTTTCTTTTAGTTTGTGAATTCATTTTGCAATAAAGCTTTTGCATGCTTAGCGTGTTGTAATAAACAATACTGTTTTCTCATATATAAACATTTAATACATAATACTTAATACATAATCTTGATGCAACCTCAATTGCCCGCTAAAAAAAGCACCTGTAGCACTGGTTCATCAACCTTCACAATAAATACAGTAGCCAAAGACGGAAACTCACCAACAGTGAATCGCACGCATAAATGTTGAGACTGAGATCGCAGTTCCGCTTGAATTGTTCCAAATTGCATGTTAAAAGCGGCAAACGGCTCGTTGAGGAAGCTGCATTGTTCTTTGTGGACAATTAGTCAACATCTTGGAGTTGTATTTCTGTCGTAGAAATATGCTATTCGGGAGGGATTCGGCAAGGCCTATCAATTTATATTAAGTATTAATATCCAATACTATTACGTGTTGCAACAGGCATGAAACCAAAGCTTATATCCTAACTAACTCAAATTAACAAAAGATTCTTATGCGAACAAAGAAGAAACACCAAAACCAGACACAGACTTCTGTTCTATCTCCCAAGAATCTCAGGAGCTTGTGAGACATGGCTAAAGTCAAACCGAATAAACACATGTTCGGATTACTACTGGCTTTTCACTGTATAGGCATCAGCTGTCTGGCAGGGGCGGTCTTTCTCCAAGTTATAGTACTCATGGACATCACTACACAAGGCTTCTTTTTTGGAGTAGAGAAAAATCCATTAATACTGAACACCGAAATAGCAGTTGCTTTCTTCTGCGTCTTTTACCTTCTCTACCTGTCTATCTCTAAAATACGCTCATTTCTAAATTCTCGAATAAACTAAAAACCCATAACCTTTTTTTCTTTTCGCGCGCTGCCTTGTCCCTTTATTATGTATTGAAGAATTTTGAGCAGACTGCTTTGTCTGGTCATAGCGCGATGGTATGAGAAGCGTTAAACGAGCTGGGCGCTCATGCCATACTATGAGCGTCAAAGCTCAGAGAGAAGGTTAGGCGTAGGGCTTTTCTAGTTAGGTCACGCGTTAAGCTCAGAGTGAAAATTAAGAGTGTTTTGACGTATGAAGGTTTGAAATGGCCAACTGATCACGGTTTGTTTACCCAGAGCTGTTGCAACTTTTGCCCTTTGAGGTCAGTCGCACAATAAGGACAGAAATTATATTCTGAAGAGATGGTTTTGTTGCAGACGGGACAGCTTTTCGCTATACCTGACGAGACTTGCGTTGAACTTGTTGCTTGTCTGAAGCTTTTGGTATTCATAAACAACTTCTTATAAACTCTCTGTTCTCGCTCACATTGAAGCCGACATAACCAAGAAACTGGAAAAGCAAACAACAACATAGCTGTTAATATTAAATCAGGGGGTTGGCTAAACCAAGTTAAGGCTAACAGTACCAATATCCCCGTAGGCACATATGGTAAACCTAGCACGGCTTTGACTAAACAATATATTGCCTTTATACACCTAATTGCCGAATTCATCGTTTATGCCTCCTGTAAGGGTAGCCTTTTTTTCGTGACCAAACAACAATTGCTTACGCCTCAGGCTTATTAATGAATATTAATGCACCCCAAATAATTGATCCAATTCCTAAAATAATAAACATTATTGCAAGTCCACTATTCATTGAATAGACGTTATCAACTAATCCCCATATAGCTGATGAACTGATAAGTATTCCAATTAGCATAATCGCAAGTCCACCAAGTAAATTATCCCTGTGTTCTTCCTGTGCATTTGACATACGAGTAGGAATCTCTTTCCATTATATTATGTAAACTAAATTAGATCACATTTATAATTGACACTCAGGTAGAAATTCTTTCCCATTGCAATCTTCTGGTTCCTTATTGCCACGTATCTGTATATTCTTGGATGTTTTGGTCTTGGCTCACTAGCTACTGTTTTACACTTCCTAACAAGTATGCACCCAATGACGAAGAACTTGTCTATTTGCTCCTGGTAACCTTAAAAGGTTTTACATAAATTACAGTTTATCGCGTACATTAAGGCTCTTGCATGGTCGTGGTAAAATGGCACAATTTGACATATTAATGTCCTGCGTGGCTCACTATGATGCGGTTACCACACTTAGGGCACTCATAATAGAGGAACTTTTTTTCACTGTTATATTTAGCTGTCATTTCTTCGTAACATGAAGGGCAAAGAGGAGCCTTCTTCATAGTTTTCATGGTTGAGTTTATGCTTGTCTTTATTTTAAATTTTGCGTCTGCCTATATTCTAAGCCTTTAGATGATTCGGTAAAAAAGAAAAGGTGGTTCCGTTTTGCCGTTGCTTGCCGTTGCGTTTTGAAAGTATTTATTTGATAAATTATTCAAGGCTTTGTTTTGTACCATTCAGCAAATTTGCGTATCGCCATTGCTCTATGCGAGAAACCGTTCTTCTCTTCAATAGTCATTTCCGCAAACGTTTTACAGCTTCCAACGGGCTGAAAAACAGGGTCAAAGCCGAAAGCTGATTTTCCCTTTTGTCTGCGTTCGGTTGTGGTTATTTCGCCTTTGGATTCGCCATCAAAGCATTCTGGTTCACAAAGGGTTTCGTCGCAGTAAGCTATAACTGACTGGAATCTCGCTTGCCTATCCGCCCCGTTTTCCATCAACCTCAGTATTCCGCTGTTGTGAATTGTTTTGTACACGTAAGCGGCATAAGGACCCGGAAAACCACTCAACGCATCAATAAATAAGCCAGCATCTTCCACAAAAATGGGCAAGCGGCTTCGCTTAAACGCGTTTACGGCGCTTGTTTTTGCGATTTCTTTCAGGCTGTCACTTTGCATCTCGTCTCCCTTCACCCGCAGCATTGCGACTGCAAAGCCGTAGCTGCTTAGGATGCTGCGTGCCTCGTTGAACTTGTTAATGTTGCCTGTAGCAAAAAAGACAACCTTGCCATTGAGACTACAGGTTTGATTATTGTTTTCTTTCCTCGACATAGCGGCCACGCCTCTCTATCTCCTTTATTTTCTCATAAACATTCTCCGTTGCTTCCGAGCCCAGAACCGACGAGTAACCGCACAACACATTTTTGAAGCATTCTTCCCAGAATTGGTAGTGCGTACTCTGCAGCGCCCGCTTCATCAAATGCAAATCCACACCCATAGCCTCCAATTCACTGTTCTTCTCGCCTAACCCAAAGTCTACAAAAAAGATTTTGCCTTCTGGGCTCAAAATCATGTTTGATGTTGTTAAGTCGCCGTGGATTAAGCCTTGTCTGTGAAGTTTTCCGATTAACTCGCCGATTGAGATGCATAATTCCCGCCGCTTGTCCTGTGGAATCCTGTTGAGCAGCTGCTTAATCTGCTGCCCTTCTACATACTCCATCGTAATCGAAGCTTCAGGAACATTAACTAGGTAAATCAGCGGAGTCGGCACCCCAGCTGCTTTCGCTTCATGCATTAACTGCGGCTCGTGTACTGTGCGGTAACTTCGAATCTGCTCATCCAACGCCTCTGGGCGATACCTTTTTGGGATTCGCACCTTGATGACCACTTTTCGTCCATGCCAGTCGGCAAGGTATAGGCTGGCTTCCGCGCCCTTCTTAAACAGCGTTTGTTCAGCTATTGTATCCATGGCACATCCACCTTATCCACCCGCCAACGTAGCTTCACATAGCTCTCGTCCAGAGGCGTAACCAACCCGTACCTGTAAGCTAAAACGCCAGTCCAAGCAATCATGGCGCCGTTGTCAGTTGCAAACTCAAGCGGAACCACACTGAACCGTGCATCATGCTCCTCCGCAATAACAGCAAGCATGGATTGTAACCGTTTATTGGCTGCTACCCCTCCTGTTAACAAAACCTCCTTCTTCTCCGTATGCGCCAACGCTCGCTCAGTAACTTCAGTAACCATCGAAAAAGCGTTCTCCTGCAGACTATAACACAAATCCTCCAAGCAACAATCACCCCTGTGCAGAAGAGCTGTCGCAGCAGTCAATAAGCCGCTAAGGGATAAGTCCATGCCCTTCACAACATACGGCAAAGAAACCAAATTCTTGCCTCCAGCCGCCAACTGCTCCACGGCAGCTCCAAGCGGCAAACCCTTCCGATGCTTAAGACCAGCTTCCCGAGCAAAAACGTCCAAACAGTTCCCAAGGGCAATATCTAAGGTTTCACCGAAAACTCTGTAGCGCCCAGCCTCAAAAGCTGTGACCATAGTGTTGCCGCCTGAAGCGTAGAGGGTCACTGGGTCGTCAACGCTAGCTTTTAGTTTTCCAATCTCAATATGCGCCACAGAATGGTTAACACCAACAAGTGGAACCTCAAGGTACGACGCCAAAGCTCTGGCAACAGTAGCACCTGTGCGCAAGCATGGTCCTAAACCTGGACCTTGAGAAAACGCGATAACCGACAAGTCACTTGGCTTCACGTCCGCCGCCGTTAAAGCGTCACTTAACACTTTGTCAGCAATTTCGGAGTGGTGCCTTGCTGCTTCTCTAGGGTGGATTCCGCCTTCCGCTGGTATGTAACTGTCGGATTTATTGGCTAGTATTTCTCCGTTGAAGGCGGCTATTCCAACACCAAAATCATCCGCTGAAGACTCTATGCCTAAACAGTAATTTTCCTCTTTTCGCTGTTTGCTCTGCATGTTTTTCATGGATTCCAAGTTTTTTAAGGGATACATATTTTTATTTGGATTCAACGCTTATATTCTAATTGCATTATTTGGATTGATATTAGATGCCTAAACGTAATGACCTTGAACAGAAAGCACTTCATTATGTGGTAAACACTGGTTATCAAGGTGTGCTTCAATCCGATTTATGGCGTGAATTAGGCGCAAGCAGCCGAGAAGGCTCACGTGTCTCTATTAAACTAGAGGAAAAAGGCTTAATCCGCAGAGAAAAAGAACTGCAAGAAGGCAGATGGACATATCGGCTTTACCCGAAAAGGCTTCCAGCATCAATAGAAACCATCGTTGACTGCCCATGCCTATTGTGCCCAGACAATGAAAGGTGTGACCCTACAACCGCGCTTTCGCCTAAAAGCTGCCCAAAACTTACCGATTGGATACTGACCTTAGGAAAAGAAGCCACAACTACTCCTGCGGGTCCAAGCACACAAGAGGATGATTCACTTGCCGAAAGCTTGGATCCAAGATAGAAAACGGGAATACTACTACAAAAAAGCCAAAGAAGAAAACTACCGCTCTAGAGCCACATACAAGCTGGTTCAAGCCAACGCAAAATATGGTTTCATACAAAGAAACGATGTAGTAGTCGATTTAGGCGCTGCACCAGGCGGCTGGATTCAAGCAGCAAGAAAAATGACTGGAAAAAACGGTTTTGTTCTAGGCGTCGATTTAAAACCAATAGAACCCTTCACGCAGGAATACATCCGAACAATAATTGCAGACTTTACGGAACCAGACATAGTAGAGCAAATACGCTCTTTTTTGCCTCATGAAGCGGACGTGGTGATTTCTGATGCTGCGCCAAACATTACTGGCGTTTGGGAAGTTGACCACGCAAGACAAATCGACTTAGCAAACAAAGCATTAGAAATAGCCCAATGCCTGCTTAAGCCCCAAGGAAACTTTTTTGTTAAAGTTTTTGAAGGTAACATGCTCAACGATTTTATCCAAACAGTAAAGAACCTTTTCGAAACTGTTAAGATAGTGAAACCTCAGGCAAGCCGAGCTAAAAGCTCTGAAATGTACCTTTTAGCCTTAGGCTTAAAATCCAAGGGCAACTGTGAACAAGAAACCTAATTTTTTCTGCTTAACTACTATTATTGTTAAGCGCACGACTTGAAAGTTATATCGGCGGATTCTGCATCAGTGTTCCTGTCCATATTGCGGAGTTAACGGCTGGTGCAGAGGCAATTCTGTTTGCTTGCAAAAAAGCGGTGGATTAAAAGGAGTCTGTTTTGCTGGGTTTACCTTTAATGTGTTAACCAACAGTGCAAGAAGACCGCGTGTACCTTCACTCGCTTACAGCGGCTGACATAATGTCGTGGCTTTGCGGTTGATTTGGAAGAATTTGTAAGAAAGGTTAAATTGCCCGAGATGTTAAACCCTTGTGCCCGAGGATTTCGAGCCTTAAAAATTAAGCCACTAAATTAGCGGAGGTTAGAACGTGAAACTTGAATATCCCGCATTTTGGAGAAACGCCTCGTCAAAGCGCAAAAGAATCTACGCGATTATAATCGTTTTTGTAATTGCTTTTGTAGTTACTGCAGTTGGAAGCTACGTACCACTGAGTCATTCAGAAGCTCAGTCAATATCCAGTGGCGTAAACGCGACTCTTAATTCGCATAAGTCCATTGGCTCCCTAACGGAGTACATTTTCATCAATAATTTCTCAATTTGCCTGCTAATGTTTATTCCCATCATTGGACCCATCCTGGGGATGTTCATAATCTTTGATACAGGCATAGCGCTTGGTGCAATATCAACCGTAAAAGGCTATCCGCCATTTGTAGCATTGATATCAGAACTGATATTACCTATATACTGGCTAGAATTCATCGCTTATTCCACCGCAATGGCGGAAGGCATTTGGTTAAGCCGCAGGCTAATGCAACGTCGCTGGTTTGAACTAAAAAACATGGTAATACTGATAGTTATATGCGGCGCTATACTTGCCAGTAGCGCAGCATTAGAAGCTTGGCTAATAAGCCTCGGCATCTAAACGCTGCTGCTTTACTTTTTCACTACCTCTAAACTGATGTCCAAAGCTTTAACGCTGTGAGTCAGCTCTCCCAAACTTATAATGTCAACTTCCGCTGCCGCGTACTCCAAAAGGTTCTCGCCTGTAATTTTTCCGCTTACTTCCAAAAGCACATTGGCAAACCCGGCTTTCTTTAACATTTCGTCTGCATCCTTAGCCTGTTTAGGCGAAAAATTATCAAGCATTATAATATCAGCTCCTGCCTTTGCCGCCTGCAGTGCATCCTCAGCTCTTGTAACTTCAACCTCAATTTTTTTGCTGAAAGAAGCGTTCGCTTTTGCTTTTTTAACCGCATCGTCAACGCTTCCGACTATTACTAGATGATTATCTTTAATCAAAATCATATCATCCAAATGAAGCCTATGCGAATCTCCGCTTCCTATGGTTACTGCTTTTTTATCAAAATAAAGCAAGCCTGGTGCTGATTTACGTGTAGCCGCAATTTTGGCTTTGAATCCTGCCTTTTCCAGTTTCTCAGTTAAAAATCGTGTAACTGTGGCGATGCCGCTCATTCGTGAAAGAAGATTTAGCATTGCTCTCTCAGCGCAAAGAACGGTTTTGGCATCTCCAGAGATTTCCATTAAAACTTGTTTATTTTTTATTTTTTCTCCGTCAGCAACTTTAGCTTTAACTTTTAATCCTAAATATTCAGCGAGAATATTTGCTTCTTCAATTCCTGCAGCTATGCCTTCTTCTTTAGCTATAACTATTGCCTTAACGGTTAAATTTGGAGGAATAATTGCTTGCGCTGTTACATCGCCTTGTCCAATGTCTTCCGCAAGTATTTGCCTGAGTTTCTCTTCCAGAATTTTTCGTGGAACAAACATACATTGTACTGTTGTGTTTAAACCTTAAATTGCTTGCTTTTTTCAAGCAGAATACGGCATAGTTAAAATAAATCCCCGACTATCTTGTGTTCATATGCGATTGCTGTTAAGCTGCTCAGAGATTGGTTTGGGCCATGTTTCCCGTATTATACCATTAGGGAAAAGACTGGAGAAAAATGGTTATGAATTGTTCTTTTTCTCAGGCGGCAAAGCTTACCAGATGCTGCAGAAAGAATTTAGAAATGTTTACAAATGCACACCAGTATCTTGGTATGAGAACTCCTATGGAATAATCACTTCTGCCTCGCTAATCAACGTTTTATTTCCTCTTCCATTATTTAACATCGAAAAAAACAGGTTTGAAATAAAAAATTCCAGTACAATGGAAACTATACATCGTTACTATGACCTTAGAGAAAATATCCGTGGTATTGCGCCTGACGTTCTTATCTCCGATGGTGACATAAACGCGCTTAGGCTTGCGCAGAAATGGGGGTTTCCCTCAGTTTACATCGCTAACATGATAAGACCGAGCTACGGATTCTCTGCTTTCCTTAATCCAGGCGAACGACTGATTGAACAATATGTAAAGCGGTGCTCAAAAATAATCATCCCAGATAATCCCCCACCGTACACTATCTCCGAGTACAGTGTTGGAAACTTGGATAATATAGGATTAAACGGGAAAGTTGAATTTACAGGAAGCTTCGTTGACACAACTTACACTAAAGGCTCACAAGAACACATTTTTGCACCCATAAGCGGACCACCGGGCGCAAGAGCAAAAATAATGAAAACCCTCCTTCCAGTCCTTGAAAAACTCAAAACTAAATGCGTCATCAGCTTAGGAACACCAGGCAAAAAAGTTACCACCAAAATTGGAAACTGCGAACTTCACACATGGTTGTCTGCAGAAGAGAGGCAGGATTATATGAAGAACGCTAAATTCGTAATCTTTAGCGGTGGGCACGCAACATGCTTTGAAACCATCAAGTATTCAAAGCCGAGCATCTGCATTCCAACTCAAGCTGAACAGTTGGGCAACGCTGCTAAACTTCAAGACTTAAACTGCTCAATAACTGTTAAAAACAAAGGTCAATTGCAGAAGGCTGTTGAGAGAATGGAAAAGGAACAAGAATCCTTCGACAGAAACATGCTGGTGCTCAACGAGTTCTCTAGCAAGTTTAAAGGTTTAGACAGGGCAATTACAATCATCGAAACCCTACTAGATTAAAGCCGATTGTTATTTGCTAAGGTTTACACGTTTAACTTCGCCCAGCGGGGTCTCTTCCTCAAAAATGATAGCTTTAAACTTGTATATTTTAGCGTCTTTCGTTAGCCAACTGTCCGGGGGAAGCCCTGCTTTTACGCAGCATTGGCAAAGAAATTCTTCTTCACACCATCCCCATTCAATAGGTACTTGTGGCAGCAGCAAACCACGATAGAAGCCCCTTTCAACAATTAAGCCATCTTCGCCAACCTTAATTTTACTCAAGTACTCCTTTGGGTTCTTAACTTCCACAGGCGCTGGAGGCGTTAGCACGCTTACTTCAAAAACAACTTTGCTCAATTCCTTTAAAGTTAATGGATAAAACCGTGGGTCTTGTGTTGCAGCATTAATGGCAGAATCAATGACTGCCTCAACAAGCGGACTTGTCGGGTAAGGGTAACCTATGCATCCACGAAGCTCCTTCTCCCCGTTCCTTAGACTATTTATAGTTACGAATACGCCGCATTGCTCAAAAAGTTTCTTAGGAGTCTCTTTTGGAGATTGAATGGTTTTGCCTTTCTCCAATTTTTCGTTCACTGCGCTTCGAGCGAGCCGAATTAAGAATCTTCCTTCCTCTAAGTATAGTTCAAACGACATAACGCATCCCTTTCCTCAGTAACATACGCATAGGCACCGCTGGATATCTTCCAGTGAAAGATAAATTGAAGAAAATTGGTTTTAAAACTTTACGGATTCTTCTGCTATGCCTTCCTTAGTTATAATAAGGAAGTCAATGCCGTCGCCGCTCATTGAATCTCTGCTTACTGCTGACTTTACAGCGCGCGTCACGAGTTCTTTTGCTTCTTCTGCGTTCATGCTTTCTTTGTAGCCTTCTTCCAAAACACCTATGGCTATTTCTGTGCCTGAACCCACTACTGCGTATTTATCAGGTATAAGCGAGCCTAAAACATCAAGCACGAAAAGCGATGGACCTTCTTCATCTAAACCGCCGACAATTGTTTGAGTAATTAATGGCGTGTATCGACGGTTGAAGAGGACGTTTGCCATAAGTTTTGCCGCTGAACGCACACCAATTTTTCTGCCAGTGTCCATGCTGAAAAGATTAGCTTGCGCTTCCATTTCTTTAGCGAGAATTTGCATGTCTCCAACAAGCCCTGCGCAGGCAACGCCGATTCGGTCGGTTACTTTGAACACTTTTTTTCCGCCTTTACTCATAATGAAATAACCGTATGTTACTCTTTTTTCCGCAGCTAAGAGTACTCCGCCTGAGAAGACAACTCCAACTGTAGTGGCACCTGGAATCCAAGGGTAGCCGCCTTGCTGAGCTTGTTGTGATTGATCTTGCATCTGTGGCATTTGTGGGATTTGTGGTATTTGCGGTAACTGGGGTCCGTATCCTTCCATAAATTTTCGCCTTTTCTCGGTGATATACACAAAACAATCTATTAAGCTTACTTATAACCATTATAGGACAGGCAAGATGGCTAAACATGAGCGAGTCTAACCCAGTAAGGTGCCAAAAATGCGGAAAACCAATCGGTTACATAACCGTGCTTGCAAAAGGTTTACTAAATTTCCAGCAACCAATGAAGAATGTTAAGATAGTGGCTGTATGCATGGAATGCAAAGCAAAATAAGCTTACCGCAGAAACTTTTAACAAACCCCCCGCTTTCTAACTATGCTAATTAGGGAGTAGTCCCCTCTCTCTGTCTCTGTATAAGCTGTAAAAGGAAGGCAAATGATAGAAATTTATACTCAAAACATTGGCGGCGTTTGGTTCGGAGTAGCCTATGCTCGACAGCAGATTGTTACATCATCGTTTGGTGTAAGCCAACAATTAACGTTAAGCAACATTTTAGGAAATATACCGTTCAATGTGCCCTTTCAGGTTTTCCATGAGCCCTCAAGTTTCGCAAAAAACATTCTAACTTCTTTGAAGAGTATTTATGAGGGAAAAAATGTTAATGCAAGCTTCTCGTTAGCCTTGACTCGTTTGCCAATTTACACGCAAAAAGTGCTTAAAGCAACTGTCGAGATTCCTCTCGGTTATGTGGCTTCTTACGGCTCAATTGCCAAAGCGGTAGGCGGTGGACCAAGGGCTGTGGGAAATGTTATGGCGGCTAATCCTTTTGCACCAATCGTTCCCTGCCACAGAGTTGTTAAATCTGATTTTACACTAGGCGGTTATGGTGGAGGCTTGAAAGTTAAACTTGAGCTTTTAGGCAGGGAAAAGAGAGGCTTTTCAACCTCAAAAGAAATCCAAGTAAACGGTGGTAGCCTCACAGTTTTTCCAGCCGAATATGCCTTGAGAAACCTAATTTAGACTTTTGCCAGTCATGGATAGTGAGGAAGTTCTGTTTTTAGGGCGTCTGGTTTAAAGAAAAACAGCACCAAGAAGATCACCACGAACGCTAAACTAACTGATATCATTATCCATCCAGTGTTTATTTCGGCGGTTGTTGTTGGGCCAAAATGAACGGTGGGATTATTGATTACGATTCCGTTTGCTCCAAGCCAAAGGCTTACCGCTCCAAGAGGAAAAAAGATTATCGCTAGGAGAATCAGGAATATACCCAATGCACCACTCTTATGCGGCATAAATGAACCGTTATGTTCTTTTAAGAGTTTAACCATCGAGCTTAACAAAAGCCCTTCTGCACTTTCTGGATTAGACTTTAAAAGTCGTTCTAAGGGTAACCTGAACGGTTAAATGCGTCTCCGTCTCTAAATATTTTTTTATAATGCACAATTTGCCCCCTTCAATGTTGTTTTGAAATTAACTCTTCGACTTAACGGCAACCAAACCACCTTTCAAATACTTTCTAGGACATTTTAATACTTTCTAGGACTTTTTAATACGCAGCCTGCAAACGATTCAAGCTTTAAATCAAAAAAGCAACCCAAAACAACAAGAAAAAAATGGCAGCACAGCCCAACACACCTGTTGCTGCGCTACCTAAACAATAACAGCACCAAAATTAGAGACAGAGCAACGCCTATCTAAAAAGTTATATTGCCCCGAAAGCAACTGTTTATAGCAAGAGTGTTTTGTTATGAATACTTCTAAGGTTTCTGGCAAGAACAACAAACACAAGGTTTTCCTATACGCTTTAAGCACTTGTGTTTGGTGCAAGTTGACTAAGCAGTTCCTAAACGAGAACAATGTCGAATATGAATATGTTGATGTAGATTTAGAAGACGAGAAAGATAAACAAAAAATCCATGAAACAATCCAAAACATGGGCGGTATGATTAGCTATCCAACGACAATTGTCGATGATAAAATTGTAATTACCGGTTTTCGCAAAGACAAGCTCAAAGAGGCACTTGAAATTTGACCACAATAGAGCAAGTTCGCAGAAGAGCTGAAGCCGACGCTAAAACATACGGGCACTATCTAATTCCTCAGCCTGAACTTCTTCAGGGCTTCCTTGAAGGATTAAAAACAAACGAAGACCGCTACGGTTACCCTTTATGCCCCTGCAGGCTTGCCTCAGGCATATTCGAATATGACCGAGACATAATTTGTCCCTGTGACTATCGAGACCCAGATGTCGCCCAGTACGGCTCATGTTACTGCAGACTCTATGTTAACAAACAAGTTTACGAAAGCAAAGACTTACCTGAGGTCCCCGAGCGAAGACCACTCGAGAAACAAGAAAGAGCCTATGGAACGCAAGCAGCCGCCGCTAAACAAGCAACCGCGCAAGGAGCACAAGAAAAACCCTCAGCTAAAGCAGAAAAGCCGCAATCGGGAGTTAAAAAGAAGTTATGGTATTGCAAACAATGTGGATATGTAGTGTTTAGGGAAGACCCACCGTACATTTGCCCAATATGCAAGGCTAAAAGGGAAATGTTTGTTGAAATTAAGAGCACTGTTGAATTTAATGGTTAAATTTATTGTTGGATTTCAACCTCGATTTTTTTCCAGTCCTCTTTTATTCCTCGAAGAGAAGTCACGGCGCCTGTTATTGTTCCGCTTAAGATTTTCTCAACAAATTCGTTTAGCGGTATTTCTTTTCCATCAACTTTTAGTTTCAAGCTCAAATTTGGTCACCTAGAATGCTGGTTAGTGTGATGCGAGGGGTAAAAAGTTTTGTGTAGACCACTGAGGCTTAGAAGTTGAAAAAATCATGGAGCCTGTTTACATTCTTGGTGCGCTGGGTTTTACTGTTACTCTGAGTTTAGTTAAGTTCTCTTTTATCTCTGCCTTAACGCCCATCGCCGCAAAGTACTCTTCAAGAAATATTCTGATGAAATCTTTTGAAATTTCCGAGACTAAGACCAATGTGTAATCGTTTGGAGCGTTCTTAGTTAAACGGTAAAAGTTGCACGCCTCAAGTCTAACCAGCATTTCTTCTGCTGAATGCACCTTTGTTTTCAACTGTTCCCAATGGGCTCGAGCTAATTCCTTATGCTCGCTCCAAAACTTTTCCTGTTCAGGAGATGAAGCAATTAACCGCAAGAACATCAGCCAATGATCAACATCTATGATGACATGTTCACCGTTAAGAAGCATATCCATGTAGGCGAGAGTTTTTTTCTTGATTGCGGGGTCTTCGAGAGCCTTGTTTTCGTTGTAGAATTTTAGGGCACGACGCATAACTTCGCTTTGTGACACTTGCGCGTCAGCGCTTATTTTTTCTAGTAAGTCAGCTGTTGTTTTGTCAAATGCAACGGTTATTCTTGTCGGGTTAACCATAACTACCAACTTTACAATTAACATATTTTCAGATTATTGGAAATTATATAAACATTGCGCAATACTAATCAGATAAATGTTTGCAAATTTGAAGCGCGAAACTATATTATTAAACAAATGTTAAAACGATTATCAATCGAAGCAAACTTTTATTTCCCCACAGTTCACTACATTAACAGGCATACTTCTAAGGAGAACGCTAAATGAAAAGACCAGAAATATACCTTGAAACCAAACAGAGAGCAGCAAAAATAATCGAACTGCTTGAAAAACAGTTTCCTAACGCAAAAACCGCCCTAAACTACTCCAACCCATTGGAAATACTTGTAGCAACCATGCTTTCTGCTCAAACAACTGACGAAAGAGTAAATATAGTAACCCAAAACCTGTTCAAAAAATACCGCACACCTGAAGACTATGCTAACGTTGACATAAAAGAGTTAGAACAAGATATTCGTTCAACGGGCTTCTACCACAACAAAGCCAGAAACCTAAAAAATTGCTGCCGACTCCTAATCGAAAAATACAATTCTCAAGTGCCTAAGACAATGGAGGAAATGCTAGAACTGCCTGGAGTTGCAAGAAAAACCGCCAACATAGTGTTATACAATGCTTACGGCATAATCTCCGGCATAGCAGTCGACACCCATGTCCGCAGAGTTTCACAGCGGCTTGGCCTTACAGAGCACGATGATCCTGCTAAAATAGAACAAGACCTAATGCAAATTACTCCAAAAGACAAGTGGATGAAACTCACCGACCTGCTGATTTTACACGGCAGACAAGCATGCATTGCAAGAAAACCCAAATGCGACATATGCGTCCTCAACAAGATTTGCCCAACCGCTTTTACTTTTGACTAAAATAAAAAGCGCCATCCATTTATACCTGCTTATCTTTTTTCTAAAAGTAAGGATTGATTTTTATGTCAACCAAAATTAAAGTCGGAGATAAGGCACCAGACTTCACTTTGTACGACACCGATAAGAAACCAAGAAGCCTAAAGGAGTTCTTGGGGAAAAAAATCGTTTTAGCCTTTTTCGTTGGTGCATTCACTTCAACATGCACCAAGGAGATGTGCGAATTCCGCGACTACATGGCGCAACTTATCGATTTGAATGCTCAAGTTATCGGAATAAGCGTAAACGACCCATTCTCAAACAAAGCATTCTCAGAAAAAAACAGGCTCCCCTTTCCGATACTAAGCGACTACAATCGCGAAGTTACCAGAACCTATGAATTGGAGTTACCTAATTTTGCTGGGCTCAACGGTTACACGGTCGCTAAACGCTCAATTTTCGTCATCGACTCGCAAGGTATAGTACGGTATGTTTGGGTTTCAGACAACCCAGCAGTTGAACCAAACTATCAGAAAATACAGAACACTCTTGAACAAATCACATAGACTCCTGACTTCTTCTTCATTAGCGCCGTACAGAAGAACCGATATAACCTGCTAAGCTAAGCGGCGATGCTCAACCATCAAGCACTTATCCATAACAACAATCAAACCAGCACGCCTAGCTGCCTCAGCAGCCGCCTCATTGACTATTCCAAGCTGCATCCAAACCACAAAAGGTTTACCATAAATCTGTTTTAGCTTGATAGCTTGCTCCACTATCGGCGGCACATCTTTTGAGGGCCGGAAAATGTCAACTATTTCTATGGTTTTCTGGATTTCGAGCGGAATATCAAGTAGACTCTTGTAGCTTTTTTCGCCAAGAACCTCGTCCGCGAAGGGGTTTACTGGTATGATGCGGTAGCCATGTTGTTTTAGGTAAGCGCTAACTCTATGGCTGTCTTTCTCCGGTTCTTTGGATAACCCAACAACCGCGATAACTGTATTTTTAAGATTTCTTTAATTTGATTTTGACCCAACGGAAACCTCCATCGTCTAAAAAATGCGTTTATGGCGCTTCGCTTAGTTTTAACTCAAAAAAGTGCTCCCTGCCATTGCGCAATGCAAGGATTCTAACTACGTCTCCGATCTTTCTCCTCTAAAATCTCGTTGACCAAGTCCTCTATTTTATTGGTTTCTACATCACCTATTTCTAGAATGATGTCTCCTTCAGCCATTCCAGCGGCTTCTGCTGGGCTGCCGTCAGCAATTCTAGTCACTAATACTCCGCGGTTCACTGGTAAACTGTAGTAGCGCGAGATTTCCCGTGTTAAAGTTAATCCCACTATGCCGAGCCAGGGTCTTTTGACTCCTCCTGCAGTGACAATTTCATCGGTGCAGCTTTTCGCCGAGTTTATGGGAATCGCAAAACCTATGCCTTGAGCAAACGGTATAATTGCAGTGTTTATTGCTATAACTTTGCCTGTCACGTCTACAAGTGGACCGCCACTGTTTCCTGGATTAATAGAGGCATCGGTTTGAACAAGGTTCTCTATCAAGCCTCTGTCAGAGTCTATTGTTCTATTAATCGCGCTGATTACTCCTGATGTTACGCTTGGTCCACCTGCTAAGCCGAATGGGTTACCAATAGCATAGACTCTTTGCCCCACCCGTATCTTATCTGAGTCGCCAAGTTGGGCTGCTTGAAGATTTCTTTTATTGCCATCAATTTTAACCACGGCTATATCATGAATGGCGCATGAGCCCACAATTGTACCTTCAAGTATTTCGTTGCTGGCTAGAGTGACGTTGATTTTTTGTGCGCCACCGACCACGTGGTTATTTGTTAAAATTAACCCTTTTGAATCGATTATAGTGCCTGAACCCATGCCTCCCACTGGTACCGCTTGGTAGAAAATGTTGTGGACAAGTTTTATGGCGCTCATGTTAACTACGCTTTTGGTCACTTTTTCAATGGTATCTAAAAAAGCGTTCTCATCGTAAGGCATTGATTTTCCCCAAAAAAAGTAAAACTTCGTTTTTAATAAATCTTAATTGCTCTTAATTTAGCGACAGAAAAGACAGTTTTTCGCCCATTGCGGAGGCATTTCTTTTTGGCAATATGGACACATTAAGCCTTTTTCCCTGATGGTTGTGCATGTTTGGCAGAAGAGATTGAGTATTTCTGCTTTGTTGTTTGGTTCTTTTATGAGGGAAGTTACCATTTGCTCTATAAGTGCTAAAACTTCAGTCGAGTTTTCTATGATGAAAAGGTTTCCTCTTTCTCTTCCTACATATCTGCTTACTGCAGATTGGGATAGTCCAAGGAGTTCTGCGGTTTGTTTTTCGTTCAATCCATGTTTTTCAACGATTGACCTTGCCATTATAGCTTTTACTGCAGGCAAAACGGTTTTTACCCCTACTTCGCACGGTAGTATCAAGTTTAACACCAATTACCCTTATTTCTGGGGAAAACCTATTTAAATATGACGCTTGTCATATTTTATGACGCGTGTCATGACGGACTATCAATCGCAAAATAACAGTTTGCACAACCTCTATCCTTCCCCCCCCCCCCCGTCACCACACACGCCGGGACAGAAGAAAAAACATGGGCAATGTCTTATTACCACCCCGAAAAAGTGAAAACAACCGCGACCTAGTTGTAATGCTTAAATCACTTGACGCCGAATGCAGAAATTGCGCTCCAATAACACCCTTAGAATGCATAAACCGATGCCAAGTATACAAACTAAAAAACGAGCTAAGAAAACTCCGCGAAACCATGGATAACCCGAACTACATAAAAGAGCTCTTCAACGTTCTAAAAAACGAGACAAGACTCCATATTCTACAAGCAATCGTAAACGGTAGATACTCAGTAAGCCAATTACAGCAAGAACTAAAAAAAACAGGACACAGCCACAGCCAAGACACCATAAACGAAGAATATTTGCAGCCTTTAATGGCAGTAGGTCTAGCCACCGAAGCACGAGATGAATACTACGCAACCATGTTTGGCAGTCGGCTAACCGAGCTACTAGGAAGCTTCCCCGAATTTGCCGAAATGCTTCCAGCCCACTCAGAGTGCTATGAAGAAATTCTTTTACAATCTTTACTATCAGGACCAAAAACGTTCGAAGATATTGAAGCACTTATCTCGTCAAAAATCGCTTCGCGAATACTAAAACGCTTACGCTCCGCCGGTTTGATAGAAACTCCCATTGAAAGGGATTACATATTTTTCTTTAAATCAAAACGAGACCCAAACAAAGAAACCTTCACAATTCCCGAACGAAAAGTTTACGATACCATCCCGAGTGAAGGAATTCCAGCTGGAAAGCTTGCCAAAGAAACAGAGCTCTCAATGAGAAGAACATACAAGTATCTCAGAAGCTTAAAAGGCAAAAAACTGGTTTTCGTAAGGAAAACTCCGAAAGCTTACGGTTTGACCTGCAAAGGTGAAATGTTAGCTTCAGTGCTAAAGGAGCTTCAGCAAATAGTCGAAGACACATGGAGTTCTTCTGAACAAGTCATGAATGACAACGCTAACTCTTAGCAAACAATCCTCAAAGCTTTCTTTTTTGGTTATCCTCCACCAGGAGCTCCGTGAAACGGCACGTTTTCCCACAGCAGTTTCCACCAATCTTCCTCTGTTATGGTTTCTCCGTGAACAATTATCTCCAAAACCATCTTCAGCATAGCGTGATGTCTGATTTCATCAGCCAATATGGAGTTTAAGAGAAACACAACCTTCTTGTTTTCAACATTAGGTATCATGGCTTTAAGGCGCTTAATTAGTTTAGATTCTATCTCAATGTGTTTTTCTACGAGTGCTCTTTGCTGATCAAGATGCTCCTGCGTTAATGCTGTGGGAGTACCGGTGAGCAGGGTAACGGCTGCCGAGTAAAGTTCCGCGTGCTTCACAGAATCCAACGAGACACCCTTCAAGACGCCTTTAACAGCCGGATTCTTCATGTCAACCAACGCTTTTTCAAGGGAAGCGACTATTTCGTTTTCAATCACTATTTGATTTTTCAAAAATTCGATGAGATTATTCTTTGGTTTTTCCATTCTTTTCCCCCATCCGCTTATGTTAAGTCCCGTTCATCAAGTTTTCGGAAATTCTTTTCCCCAAATCCTTACAGGCGCTAAGCATTTTTTCGTCAGGAATATACCTCACAAGTAAAGGTAGTTCAACAATTTGCATCTCAAACTTATTTTTCATAATTTCCAAAATAAGTTTAGGTGCTTCACCGCTCCAACCATATGAACCGAATGTGGCGCCGACTTTACCTTTCAAACTTATGCCCTTTACGGCAGCTTCTTCGAAAAGGTTTTTGAAATCCATAGGCATGTCATGGTGATAAGTAGGTGTCCCAACAATTATAGCGTCAAAACCGCTTAGTTCTTCAGGTTCAACGTGAAAATTTAATTCTACCCCAATCTTATCGTTGATTTGTGCTCCCTCAGCCACTGCCCTCGCCATTTTTTCAGTATTTCCTGTCCTGCTATAATATAAAACAAGAATTTTCATAATAAAACCAAATAAAAAATGATCTTATTTCAATATTTGCCTTTCGGTCATTGATCAAGAAAATAAGCTATAAGAAAAAGAGCTTTATTTACGCCTCTTTCCTCTGCTCTCTCCGCCTTTCCTTCCTGTTTCCCTTTAGAATTCGAGTTAATTTAAATATCTCGGACAGGTCAACTTTATAGTCATTGGGTAACCTGAATGAAAGTGCTTCTTATCAATCCGCCGCAAGTATTTTATCCAGGTTCTGATCAGCCAGCAGGCAATCTGCCTCTTGGCTTAATGTACATCGCTGCGATGCTTGAAAAAGCAGGTTACAAAACTGAAATTTTAGATGCTTTTATGAGTGATAGCTCATCCCGGAGAAACGGCGAAACCTTAAACGTTGGCATGTCATTTGAGCGAATAAAGCAGGAAATTTACAGTCGGAAGCCAGACATTGTTGGTATAGCAGGACCCTTCACTTGCCAAATAGAAAACTCAGTTAAAATAAGCGACTTAGCCAAGCAAGTTGACTCAGGCATTTTAACAGTTGTAGGCGGTCCACACGTCACAACGGTGCCAAGGGAGTTTCTTGAAGAGGCAAAAAGCGTTGCCATTGCGGTGACAGGCGAAGGCGAATACACAATGCTTGAGTTAGCTCAGTATTTTGAAGGCAAAATAAAGTTAGGCGAAATTCTCGGCATCGCCTACCGTAAAAATGGAGAAGTCATAGTAAATTCACCGAGACCTTTCATTGAAAACTTGGATGAGCTTCCCTACCCAGCTTACGACCTAGTGGATATGGAGCAGTACCTAAGCCCCAAAAGTATAGGTTACCGCAGCTTCAGAAACAGGGCAATATCAATGATCACCAGCAGGGGTTGCCCCTTTAACTGCTGTTTCTGCTCGGTCCATTTGCACATGGGCAAGCAATTTAGGGCGCATTCCGCAAATTACGTGCTCAACCACATACAATATGTCGTGGAAAAGTTTAATGTTAAGAACATTTTTTTTGAAGATGACAACCTAACCCTTGACCTCTCAAGGTTCGAAGCTGTCTGCGACGGCTTAATTGAGAAAAAAATCAAGATCGGTTGGGAAACGCCAAACGGCGTCCGAGCAGACTGCTTAAACTTGAATCTGCTAGAAAAAATGAAAAAGTCAGGTTGCCAAAGCGTCTTTTTCGGCGTTGAATCAGGCGACCAGCAAATCTTAAACAATGTAATCTGCAAGAGCCTAGACTTGAACCGCGTAGTTGAAGTTGCGAAAATCTGCAAAGACATCGGCTTGAAAACAGGCGCATTCTACATTATTGGCTTTCCAGGCGAAAAGAAAGAGAACATGCAGAAAACCGTTGATTTTGCCCTAAAGCTTAAACGTGATTTTGATGTTGGCATGCACCTTTTCTTCGCCACTCCCTCATATGGGACACGACTGTATGATGAGTGCAAGGCTAAAGGGTATATCCAGGAAGATTTGACTTGGAACTCCTTTGCTGAGGCGCGTCAGCCGAAAGGCATGCCGTTGATTTCAACTGAAGATTTTACCTCTCAAGAAGTGAAAGAGATAGCGGCTAAGGCGCTTGAGGAGTATAAGAAATTATCTTTACTAAATCTCATTAAAAATCCACAGAAAGCGTTGAAAACAGCATTTGATCAGCCACAACTCATTTTGAAATATGTCAGAAACTTATTTGGCTAAAATATGTTGACCTCAGAAACGAAATATTTCTGAAAAATACATTTCAATTTTGCTAGAGAAATTCACTTGCTAAATTGATACCCTATCCCGTCTTTCTGGTGCCAAATGTGAGTGTCTGCTTTAGCATTAAAAGAAAGAAAAAGGTGAAAGGTTAGCTATAAACCTAAAGAAGTCACAGAAACAACTCAATATGCTATCTTGAAGCTGGTACCGCACTTGTCACAAGTGTAAACTGCTATACAAAACAAGTCATTTTCCAGCTTCCTATCAGGCTTAGTAAGTTTTTTTCCACAGTTTTGACAGTTAACCATAGAGGCACTCTTGCGAGTTTATTTGTATACATTATCAAAGCACTATAAGAAAACTTGTTGTCACACTCACACTACCACAACCACATCAGCACTATATTGTAAAGCAAAGAAACGGGCCCGCTGGGATTTGAACCCAGGATTTTCGGCTAACCCCCGCTTTGAGAAGCGTCCGGAGGCCGACGCCTTAATCCGTACTAAGACTACGGGCCCACAGTTTACAAACCAAACGTGCCCAATTAATTTAAAGCTAACCTTGTTATTCTTGGATTAATTCTTCGTCTATCCACCAAGCCTTCTTCTTCCCAGACCTTTCGCCTGCATAATACTCGACTACTGGTTTCCCAACTTGTTTTTTGGAAGTTTTCTGGATTTTTCTAAGCCTGTTAAGTATGAGCCACCTGTTTGTTTTAACGTAAGCAGCCAATTCAGGCGTAGTTGCGCTCTTGTAATGAAGCAGATACTCCATTATTTTATGGTCCACCTCATCTATGCAGAAAGAGTGCGGGTTAATCTTTCCATGCTGAAACGTGAGCAGTTCCAAATCGGCAAGGTACTTTCTGATTTGCCCGAACTCCTGCTCTATTTTGCCCATTCTATCTTCTAACGCTAAAAGTTTGTCCGCTTTAGGCGTTTTCTGAAGCTTCTCACTTATAGCTTCCCTGATAAAGTTGCTTCTGTCACCCTCAGGAATACGCAGAGCCATTTCAAGGTAGACTTCTTCAGGTATTTTGACGGAAACTATCCTAACTTCACTCAACAGAGACTCTCCTCAGCCACGTAATATTCGCCTTTGTGTATTTCATTTTTTCCATAACCTAACGCTCGTTATGAAAAACTTGAATGCGCACACAGCCATTTTAGTTAAGTTTTGATATGGGGAAGCCGTAGGGTCAACTTATGCCCAGTTGGATTAAAAGCGTACGACAATACAGCAGGTTCTGCAGAAACTGGAGAAATGCTTTACACTGCTGGGCAAAAGCTAAATTTACTCAGTGTAAACTGGTTGGTCTGCCAATTTAGCTAATGCTATATATCGTTGCGTAACGATTTCATGCAATTGCATGCGCAGGTCCTCTCCAACCACATTTCTTTGTTTTAATAATGCAACCTTTTTTGCTAATTCTACGTCTCCGAGTCCGTTGAACCAGACTTCAAAGTCTCCACGTTTTGTATGGAAGTCTATTGATGCAATGTCTGCTTTTTCAACTTTATGGGCAAAATCACGAAGGTTGTGAGCATGCAAGTTTAATGGTTTTCCAATGTCAACGTAGAAGTGGAATGATTTATCATGTGGCGCATAAGCCAATATGGCTGTGGCTTTTTCTTTGTTGATTTCCGGTAAACCGAGGGCTTCTTTTCCTTTCTCAGTAATAACATATTGCCCTTTTTCAGGTGAGCTTACATACCCCATTTTTTTTAGCCCTAAAAGATGCATCATGACAGGAGGAAACTTTTTTTTCGGTTTCTTTCGCGATTTCCACTGCTCTTGTGGGTCTTTCGTATAGCAACATAGTTTCAAGTATCTCTTGTTTAACGGGTGATAAATTCATTTGCAAGCACCTTGCCTGCTAGTGTTTATGCAGAACCTTCTAATCAAACTTTCCTTAACTCTTTTGAGCTTCCTTCGATTTCAAGCTTCGGCAGATAAGCAAAGCTTTAGTATAGTGATTGCCAATGCTAATGGTAAATTGGTGACAGTTTAAAATGAAACTTGCGGTTTTCGTTTATGAGTACCCGCCTAAAATAGTTGGTGGATTGGGTACCTATGCAGCGGAGATAACACGAAAATTCGTTTTGGACGATCACGACGTAACCGTTTTTACCATGAATGATGATGCAGGCTCTTTGCCGACAAGAGAAATTTGGCGTGGAATAGAGATTCATCGCCCGTTGCACATTGACATTTCAGACTCGCTTCCAGACGTGATTGCTGAAGACATTAAAAAATGGGGCAGAGGATTACATTTTTTCGGTAAATTAATGGTTTATAATTATTTGTCAGCGGCTAAACTCATCAACGAGTTGATAAAGAAAGAAGGCATGAAATACGACATTGTTGTCGCACATGATTGGCTTTCCGCAATGGGCGGAATTACAGTTAAAAGAGAAACTGGTTTGCCTTTAGCTTTCCATGTTCACTCAACTGAGAAAGGTCGAACCTTAGGAAATGGGTCAAGCGTAGTTAGTAACATAGAATTGCGCGCGGGCAAAATGGCTGATATGGTTGTAACAGTATCGTACGCCATGAAGGATGAGCTTATACAGCTTGGTTTTCCAAGAGAAAAAATTCAAGTAAGCTACAACGGTGTTGACCCACAAAAATACAATCCTGAAAACGTTTCTTCCGAGGACATTAAGCGAATCAGAAGTAAATACGGCATAAAAGATACTGAATTAATGATTCTTTTTCTTGGCAGACTCGTAGGCGTCAAAGGCGTTGATAAACTCATAATGGCGATTCCGCATATTCTAACCAAGATTCCTAATGCAAGACTGGTAGTTGTAGGTGTAGGCGACCTTCAAGAATACTTAACAAACCTCACTAGAATCATGCGGCTTGACGAGTACGTTAAATTCTGCTTTGATTTCATCTCAGAGGAAGAACGAATACTACATTATGCTGCATGCGACATAGCAGTTTTCCCCAGCCACTACGAACCTTTTGGTATTGTAGCTCTTGAAGCTATGAGCATGGAGAAGCCAGTTGTGGTTGGCGCAGCTGGCGTCAGCGGAATGCGTGAAATCGTAATTTGCTGCGGTGAAGAACAATGCGGTTACCACGTAGATCCAAATAACCCGTCTGACATTGCATGGGGAGTAATCAGCGCTTTAGAAGACCCAGAAAAGCGCAAGGTGCTTGGCAAAAATGGCAGAAAGCGTGTTTTAGCTGAGTTCACTTGGAGCAGAATTGCCGAGAAAACCGTGGAGCTTTATGAAACAATATTGAAACATTGATAACAGTGCTGGGTAATAATGACCGCTGACTTTGATTTAAAGTGCAGAGTCGCAAGAGAAGCTGCCACTTTACTTTATTTTGGAGCTGAAAAAGAATACAAACAAGCTAAAGAAAAAGCTGCAAAAACTTTAGGCGCTCACTTTTTGCCTTCTAACCTTGAAGTTGCTCTTGAGCTGGACAAAATAGCTGAAGAAAACGAAGGCGCAAAAAGAAAAGAGCGCCTAATCCAAATGCGAAAGGAAGCCCTAAAGATGATGAAGCTTCTTGATGCTTATTGCCCTGTTTTAATTGGGAGCGTTTGGCGAGGAACGATAAGGCAGGAAAGCGACATTGACATTGCCGTTTATACGGATGAGCCAGAAGAAATCTTAAAAATCCTCAAAGCTGAGAGAGTTAAAATTTCAAAAACAGCTTGGACAACCGTAAACAAGCGTGGAATAACTTTAGCGTCATTTCATATATACGCTGAGACTCCAGCTAAACATGGACTCGAGATTGTTGCTCGAAGCTCTGAGGAAGCAGGGAAAAAGAGAAAGTGCGAGGTTTTCGGTGACGAAATGAAGGGTTTAAAGGTTCAGGATCTCGAAAAAGTTCTGAAAACTAACCCGACCCAACAATTCCTCCCATCATAATTCTTGCTGAATCTTGTTTTTCATCAAAAAAGCACATAAAGAACGTATTTAATATTTATTTTTGAATAAATGATGAAAAATGGCAACGGATAGAAAAGCGCTCAAGAAAATGTTTCCACACCTCTATAAGGAGCTTGAAACAGGAGACTGCAAGGTTCCAATTAACGCTGTACGAAAAAACCCGCAAGAAGCTGAAGAGGGTGAGGCTGAAGTAGATGAATTTGAGCCTACGGTTTTGCCAGATAAATTGCGTCATTTTAATCCTTGTGCCGTGGATTTTATCCGCCGATGTGACACAGAAGCGCAAGCGGAAGAAATAATTGCTTATTTGCAGAAGAGAGGAGAAATAACCCAAGAGTATGCTGAAGAACTACTGTGCCAGCTTAAACGTGAAGGCGTAAGAAGCTTTGGCCCCAAAAAAGAAGAAAACTATTACTTTAGAGAAGGCGGAATTTACTAATTTTTAAACTACGTATTGGATTGGGACTGCGAGAACCTGCAGGGTTTCCAAGGGCGCTATTTGTGCGTGTTCAAAAAGCCATTCAGAAAGCTTTTTGCATTCGTTGGGGTTACAGGAGAAACTTTTTACCGTTGCATTCCACTTCTGGCAAGCAAGGCAGGGAATATCTGAATTGTTGCGCATAGCAATCATGAATATGTCAGTCTAGAATTGATTTATCCGTTATGAAGCAGCAATTAAGAGTACTCGTACAGATTCAAAACTTACGAAGCCTAAGGAATTGAGTTTTTGGAATAAACGAAAGCTAAAAAGCTCATACTGTATACTCGTTTTCGATTATACCTACACTCTAAATTGACTTGACCTAATGGTAGCCTACATCTTGAACCTAACAGAAAACACGATGATTACTGAACCATGTGGTACTGTCTTGCAAAAGCTGTTTTCTTGAATATCATCCAAACGTTGTTTTTCAGTGGTTGGTTGGATAAGGAGGCTAGGGCTTTTTCCAAACACTGGAGATTACGTTTGCTTATGGTTTGCTTGTATTTTTGTTGGAAAACTAATTAAGTTAGATTTTCATGTACAGACTCAGAAAAATAGGTGATAGTTAATGGCGATAAAAGTAGGAATTAACGGATTTGGAAGAATCGGAAGGCTCCTTTACCGCGCAGCACTCGAACGCAACGCAAAAATTGACTTCGTAGCAATCAACGACCTCGCAGACGCCAAAACAAATGCTCATCTCCTCAAATATGACTCAATCCACGGGCACTTCCCCGGCACAGTCGAAGTCAACGGCAACGACATGGTCGTCAACGGCAAAATCCTCAAATGTCTCAGCGTAAAAGACCCAGTAGCACTGCCGTGGAAAGACCTTGGAGTTTACTTAGCAGTAGAATCCACTGGTTTGTTTACCAACCGTGAAGGTGCAAGTAAACATTTTCAAGCAGGAGCAAAAAAAGTTCTCATTTCAGCGCCAGCAGAAGACCCAGATGCAACCTTTGTGCTAGGAGTAAACGATAAGTCGTATGACCCCGTAAAACACAATATCTTAAGCAATGCTTCATGCACAACAAACTGCCTAGCCCCCGTCGCCAAAGTGTTATCCGACAACTTTGGCATAGAAAAAGGCTTAATGACAACATGCCACAGCTACACAAACGACCAAAAAGTCCAAGACCTTGTGCACAAAGACCCGCGCAGAGCAAGAGCAGCAGCAATCAACATCATCCCAACAAGCACTGGTGCAGCAAAAGCAATTGGCTTAGTTTTGCCAAGCTGCGCTGGAAAAATGAATGGTTATTCTCTGCGTGTGCCTACACCAGACGTATCCATTGTTGACTTAACCGCTATATTGGGCAAAGAAGTCACTAAAGACGAAATTAACGCAGCCATGAAGAAAGCCGCGGCAGGACCCCTTAAAGGCATCTTACAGTACACTGAAGACCCAATCGTTTCAACTGACGTACTACACAGCACTTACTCAGCAGTCCTCGATGCACAATTAACCATGGTTTTAGGCGAAAAGAGCAACTTCGTTAAAGTCTTCGCATGGTACGATAACGAATGGGGCTTTAGCAACCGCATGGTTGAATTCATCGAAATGATCGGCAAAAAAGCAGGTTTTTAAGCAAATCAAACAGCTTAAATCCGTCCTATCTTTTTCTTTTTCAATTAAACAGAAAGAAGAGTGAATTAACATGGCGAAATACAAAACCTTGGATGATTTTGATGTAAAGAACAAAGTAGTCCTTGTCAGAGTAGACTTCAACTCAGAAATAGATCCCGCAACCAAGAAAGTCACAAGTGACGTACGCATAAAAGCGCATGGTGAATTGACGCTTAAGGAACTGGCGGAGAAAGGCGCCAAAACCGTTGTCCTCGCGCATCAGGGACGGAAAGGCGACCCAGACTATACCACGCTCAAAGAGCACGCTGCAATCCTTGGGAAAATCCTCAAGTGCCCAGTAAAATACGTTGACGATGTCTTCGGAGAAAAAGCAAAAGCCGCTATCAAGAACCTTCAGGGCGGAGAAATTCTCATCTTGGAAAATGTGCGCAGTTGGGATAAAGAAACCAAAAGCATGACTCCTGAAGAAGCAAGCAAAACCGATTTGGTGCAGAACCTTGCGCCGCTCGCAGATTTGTTCGTTAACGACGCTTTCGCCGCAGCACACCGCGCACACGTATCCATGGTCGGCTTCACCGCCGTCTTACCCTCGGCAGCTGGCAGAATCATGGAACGGGAACTCAAGTCGCTGAGCAGGTCGCTGGAGGTGCCAGAGCACCCATGCCTCTACGTTATGGGGGGAGCCAAAGCAGACGATGCACTTGAAATCTCAAAATACGTTTTAGACAACGGCATAGCAGACTATGTTCTTGTGGGCGGAGTCACTTCGCAGTTGTTCCTCGCAGCGAAAGGTGTTGACTTAGGCAAGAAAACCAGGGATTTCCTCGCCAAGAAGGAACTGATGCAGTTCGCGCCTGGCATAAAAGAACTCCTTGCAAAGTATCCTAACAAGATTGTCCTGCCAGAAGATGTAGCCTTGGATGTGGCTGGCAAACGCAAAGAAATCCCTGTCAGCAAACTGCCAACTGAAAACAGCATATTTGACATTGGAAAGAAAACTGTTGACGAATTCGCTTCCCTCATCGCAAGTGCCAAGTCCATAGTTGTGAGTGGACCAATGGGAGTTTACGAGAACAAAGAATCCAACTACGGCACCAAAAAAGTCTTTGAAGCTATCGCAAACAGCAAAGCTTTCAGCCTAGCAGGCGGCGGAAATACCATCGCAGCCATACAAGAATATGACCTAAGCAAAAAAATCGGTTACATAAGCACAGCAGGCGGAGCACTAATCGAATTCCTAATGGGCAAAAAACTGCCAGGCGTTGTAGCTCTAGAAACAGCTACTAAGACTAAGAAAATCTAATCTTTTTCTTTTTTTATTATTTTATACTGACCTATAAATGATTTCAGTAAGCAACTTTCAAAAAGAACATCTTCCATTTTGGTTGCTCAATCAACGAAGTAAAATTATTGTTTTTATTCATGGGTTTATGTGAAATTATTTCAATCGCTCTGAAACGCCAAGTTATTTTTAACACAAAGTCTCGAAAAGGTTTCACTTGACTTATGTCGGATTTAATTTTTAGACAAAATACGGTATGTTATCATATGCCCTATATATAGTAACAACTTTTGTAAAAAACAGATAAATATAAAAGAATCCCAAAGCATTATGATTCAGTAATCGGTGGCTTAATTGAGTGAAACAAACGAAAGCATTAAAAATATTGAGAATTTGCTAACTAAAGTGTTAGCCATCTTGAAACTTGTGAACAATGAAAAAATAATCAAAACTAAAGAAAAGCTTTTGCAAAATGAAATGAAACACAAAATCTATGATCTTTGTGACGGAAAACATACGGTAAAAGATATTGTTGAAGAATTAAAAACTACTCAACCAAATGTTTCATATCATTTATCTTCGCTTCTGGAATCAGGACTTGTCCTTTATGAAGACATTGGCGGTAGCAGATATTACTCCAAAACTTTAGAGTGATTACTTTGACTGAAGAAAACACAATGCAGCAAATTTTGAAAGAATTAAAAGAAATCAAGAAGTGGATAAGACTTTCAGGACTTCCTGCCCTCAGGAGAGCTGTGGAAGAAAACTTGCGGGATGATGCGAGTAAATGGGTATATCAGTTATCTGATGGTGAGAGAAGCACTAGTAGAGATAGTTGAGGAACTCAAAAAAACGAACATAAACTTGACGCATGCCACAGTTGCTAATATGTGGAAACGATGGGCAATTTTGGGCATAGTAGAACCCTCTGAACGTTACCAAGGAAGGTTTAAGAAAATTACTTCGCTTGAATCATTGGGGGTAGAACTCCCTGAAATGCAAAAGGAGGAACAAGTTAAATGAGTTTAGACCAAAAAATGCTTGAAAGATTGATTTCGATAAACAAGTTGATTTACATGCAAACGCGCCCTAAAATTGAAGAGTTAAAAACGGAATTGCTCAAAACGGATCAACAAAAGAAAGCTTATGAAGCATTAGACGGCACACGGAATATCGATGAAATAGCAAAGTTTGCAGGCTATTCTATAGGACCAGTACGCATAGAATCCATGTTACCGTTGGGAAAACAGAGGATTTATCCTTAGTATAGGAAAAGGCCGCAGTAAGAGGTATTCAAATATCGAGAATCTTGAGGTGTAGTAATGAGTGAAATGGATGGCACCAAGAAAATTATTAAACAAAACGAGGTAATAATTTCGTTGCTGGGACGTCTAGCATTTCAAGAAAGAGGATATTAGAGATATTGTGACAAAAAAGAAACAAAATCCCGATAAATACATTGAAGGTTATAACGTTTGTGATGGAACTCGTACAGTCACCGAAATAGCCAATGTAATAGGGGTTAAGCAACCCACTCTTTCACCAATCTTGCAGGACTGGGAAGAACTTGGGATAATTTTTGAGGTTGAAAAACCGAAAGGAACATTTTACAAAAAATTATTTCCCATTTAGGTGTTAAATAATGGCTGAAAACCAACTAAAGGAAATAAATGAAAAAATCGACATAATAGTTAATCTTTTGGCTTTAAACCTTGTTAAGGATGCCAAAAATCAAAAAGATAAGATCATAAATCTTTATTCATTTGGCTTTACTCCTTCCCAGATAGCCAAGTTACTTGGAACTACCCCTAATACTGTTAGTGTAGCTGTTAGTGAAATCAAGAAGAAAGGAAAACAAGACCAACAAGCTAAAGAAGAACCCTCAAAACCCAAAACAAACTCTACTTCAGTTAATCAAGGCGAAAAGGAAGGGACAAACCAATGCCTGAGAAGGAAATCGTTCCTGAAACCCCAGAATTACTTCGAGAAATTCTGAAATGGCAACGATTTGAAAGTTTCCCAAAACTCCGAAAGCTGCTACTTGATAATCTAAAAACAGACCAAGAGAAGTTAGTGTATGAGGATACAGACGGTGAAAAAAGCCGTTATGATGTGTCAAGTGATACAGGGGTTCCAGAATCAACAGTAAAGAACTGGTGGGCCAAATGGTATGACCTAGGCATTCTTCAACCAAGTGGCAAAAGAAAAGGAAGACCACAGAAATTAATGTCTTTAGAAGACATGGGCATTGATCTGCCAAAAACAAGTTCAAAGAAAACTGTGGCAGGAGAAGAGATAAAAACTGACACCAATCCTAACCATAAAACTCTTGATCTGTTAGGACAAGGCAGTAAAACTCGAGAATCAGTGGGAAGCATAGTCGATAAGCAGAAAGATAACGAAAAAAGGAGAGGAAACAAGTCATGCCTGACCAGAATCTGATTTTACAGGAACTAAAAACGATTTCAAAAATATTGTCACTCGCACATGGAGACGCTTTGGAAAAAGAGATTTCAAAACTCGCCAGCACAGACGAGCGTAAAAAAATATGGGTTTTAATAAATGGGGTCAAATTACCCAAGGATATCGCTGACGAATCAGGCGTTACTACTAAATCTGTTAACCGATTTCTTGTTGCTGGAGAAAAAAGTGGCTTGATTGAAAATCCCTGGGGAAAACCGCCAAAACGCTTGATTAACTATGTACCAGTAAGTTGGGTAGAACTACTTGAAACATCAAAAGAAAAAGACGAAGAAAGCCTAAAAATGGAAGAACTGAAGGTCAAAAATGCCTTTGAAACAGAGGCAAAAAGTAAAATCAAAGAAGAGACCACGCAATCAAAGGAGAGTTCCGCATGACTGAAGCTGACCCTTCACTAAAAGAACTCCAATCAATAAAAAAACTGCTTATTCTGCTTCTTATTAAATACGGCGCAACATCTGAAGAAATAGGCAATGCGGTTGGGTTAGATTCAAGTGCAATCAGAAAGATGTTTCCAATGAAAAAAACAAAGAAAACACTGGATGAATAAAATGCCATTAGAAGTCTCTGATCTCTAGTTCTAACGCCAATGATTTGATTGCCAATGCTGCCACAGTTATTGGGCGTTCGATTGATTGTAAAAAGGTTTTCTCAGCCATTTATGAAGGAAAACAGAAGGTAAAAACAGCTACCGAATTAGTTCAAAGAACAAAGCTAATCCCTAGAATCTGAGTTCTCTCGTATATAAGAAGCAGGTAAGTTAACTTATTCTAATATCGCTGTAAAGACAAAGACCCACTGAGAAATTACCTATGAAAAATACCCTTTTTATTTTCTCAATAAGAAAAAAATTTTGAGGCTTGCTAGTAACAAGGAAGCACTTGATAAATTTCCTACAAAGATAAATCCAAAGTTTGCTGGTGTAGAGGTAACCATAGCAAATCTACCAAAGCAAATGTATGTACTTTCCAAAAAATAACTATAGATGAGATTGATACTTTTTCTAAAGTTAAAGATATTCCCTTCTTCCAAAAACCTATACCTCTATATGAAGAAAAATTCAAAGAAAACCTTCAGAAAATTATTAGTGAGCAAGGAACATTTCAAAGATCGAACTGAGAACAGATACCTATTTGTTTACACCTATATTAGTAATTAAAGGAAAAGAAAAGAGACATCATTCTTCTTAAACGTGAAATAGACAGTCTTATATCTTAACCCCCAAAAAAATAAAAAAAGAGTGACCAGATTCAAAAGCTTTTCAAGTCACCTGCCTCAGATCTTCATCATCCAATACTATTACCAAATTGATGAAAACGTCGTCTATCATTTGAAAAACTTTGCAATAGCTAATCAGCATTGAAATTAAAAAAATTTACTACATAATCCACTCAAACACTATTAACTTATTAACATATCCTAATTTTTCCAAACACAATATATAATCTATATAATAAACCTTCAAAAGATTTCGCTGATTGACTGGAGATCTTTTGCAATGAAGTCTGGTTTTTGCTGGCTATCCAAAAGGTCCTTTAACGTGTTGAACTGTGAGGGGACAAAGACCGTTTTTAGTCCTGCTTGTTTAGCGCCTTTGATGTCTTCAATTGGGCTGTCGCCAATGTAAACTGCTTCGTTCGCCTGGACTTGTAGCCTGTTTAGGGCGTCTTGGAATATGTGGCTGCTTGGTTTTCGCCAGCCGTTTTCCTCCGAAACCACGACGGCATTGAAGAACTGGTTTATTCTCAATTGCCGAAGGCTTGTGTAGATGACGGGTGCATGGGTGAAATTTGAGATTAAGCCCACTTTGCACTGTGCTTGGGCTTGCTTGAGTAGTTTTTTTGCGCCTTCCCGCAGCTCAAGTGTGTCTATGAAGTCTTGGAAGAATACGTTGAGGGCGGCTTTGACTCGGAAATCATCCGCCGTCACCTGAAAGCCCAGATTGCTGAGTGCTTCGGCCACCCAAACTGCGTTTGTTACTTCTCTTAGCTGTTCATAGCGTACTTTGCGGTATTTCTCATGCGCCAATATGTAAGCATCCACGAACCTGTCTTCGGCAACGTCGAAACCTTCGCTCACGAGTGCCCGGTACAGCTTTTCCCTTGAGGCTTCCATGTTGTAGCTTCTGCAGTTGACAAGCGTGCCCACGTAATCGAATATTACCGCTTTTGCGCAAGCCATTTTTAGTGCTCTCTCTTTTTCGCCAAAATGGCGTTTTCAGCGATTTTTTGGAGTGTTTTGCCAACCGCCGTGTTAAGCAGCTTCTCTTCGTTGCCGATTGCGTCTTCTACCTGCGGGTCAAACTGGATTGCGCCAAGATATCTTAGCCCCAGCTTTTCGGGTTCCCGTCTGCAACGCCTTCTGACTTGTCCATTTTCATGTTTTCAACAACGCCAATTATCGGCATTTTCAACTCGCATAGCAGATCAACTTGTTTCTTGACTGTTTCAAAAGCCAGCAAGGAAGGCGTGGTAACGATTAAGAATTCTATGCGTTTAATGAGCCGCACCAAGTCAAGGACGGCGTCGCCGATTCCTGGCGGCATGTCAATTACCAGAAAATCAAGCGTGCCCCACTGCGTAACTGATAAGAGCTCGATTAGAGCGTTTGAAACGTCGGCTCCGCGGAGGGGCGCGGGTTTGTCGCCGACAAAATAAATAAGCGACATGTACTCTAAGCCGTGGACTGTTGGCGGAACTATGCCTTTTTCCTCTTTGGGTTGGCGTTTTGGGCGCCTAGGATTAAGTGGGTTGAGGGACTTGTGAAGTCTAAGTCGAATAAGCCTACTCTGCAGCCGTTTTGGCCAAGTGTCAATGCAAGAGTGGTTGCGACCATGCTTTTTCCAACTCCGCCTTTGCCGCTTGAAACGGCGATAATTCGGCTTATTCGGCTTAAACGCTCGTTAATTACGCTTGTCCGCGGGTCAACCACTATTATCTGGCTCCTTTTATGTTCTCAAGCCAAACCCCGCGTCCGCTGGCGATTTCAAAGTCAGGACTGCCACATTTAGGGCACTTAATGTAGGTGTGCGCTACCTCAGGAACAAAATGGATAGCTTCAGCAGTGTTTTTATCGACTTTTTTTATGTTAAACTGCCAAGTAGTTCCGCAAACCCTGCACTTAAGCGTTGACTTAGCTTTTAAGATGCGAAACTTTGCGTTCTTAAAAATTTCTGTTTTCATTTGCGAGAGGGCAAAGCGCAGAATATCAGGCTCAACTTGCTGAAGCTCGCCAACCTTGATAGTGACTTCCGTAATTTCCTTCAACTTTTCCTTCTCAGCAATCTCCTTCGCCGATGCGAGGATTGCTTCAGCTAATGCCCATTCATGCATAAACTAACCTAACTTTATGCAACTTTAAAAGAATATGGTAATCAATCTTGGTTTTAAAGAGAAAGGCGCGTGTTCTATTTGTATTTGCGACCATAAGCTTTTCAAAATTAAGACCCCCAACACAGAAAACGGTTAGCTTAAATCGGCTTATTGCTTATTGTTAACTATCTTTGCATAGAAACGGGTGATTTACATGGAAAAACAATTCAAAATTCTCGCCTTCGCTGGAAGCCTAAGAAAAGGCTCATACAACAAAGCCTTAGTCCGTGCGGCTGTGGAGCTTGCACCTGAAAATGTATCAATGGAAGTTTTCGATTTGGAAGGGATTCCACCCTTCAACCAAGACGACGAAAATACCCCGCCTACTAAAGTTGTGGAGTTCAAAGAAAAAATCAGGAATGCCGACGCGCTTTTGATTGCTACCCCTGAATATAACTATTCAATCCCGGGGGTCTTAAAAAACGCGATTGATTGGGCTTCAAGACCCTACCGAGATAACTCATTGGCAAATAAACCAGTGGCCCTCATGAGTGCGTCAACAGGAATGCTTGGGGGAGGCAGAGCACAATATCACCTGCGTCAATCATTCGTTTTTTTAAACATGCACCCAGTAAACAAGCCTGAAGTCATGTTGCCATTTGCTGCTCAGAACGTCGATGCAAATGGAAAGTTAACTAACGAGCAAACAAGAATGCTAATCAAGCAACTGATTGAAGCACTCGTATCATGGATTAATACGCTAAACTGTAAGCCACAATAAACCTGATTAACGATTAACTGTTTTAGCGCTGACTTTGCGAAGCCTTAAAATGGTTAGAGACCACGTTAGGATTTAGGCGCTAAACTTTGAAAGTCATCGCTGACCTGCATATTCATGGACGTTACAGTCGAGCAACAAGCGAGCAAATGTGCATAACTGAAATCGCTCGCTACTCAAAAATTAAAGGTTTAAACCTTGTAGGCACAGGCGACTTTACTCATCCGCAGTGGCTCAAGGAAATCAAAGAAACCTTAACGCCTGAACCAGATACAGGTCTCTTCAAGTTAACGGGGAATGCGGATTCTCCAGTTCGTTTTATGCTAACAACCGAAGTGTGCACTATCTTCGATTATAAGGGCGAATCCAAAAAAGTTCACCACGTCATTCTAACGCCAAGCATGGAGACAGCTGTCCAAATTAATGAAGCGCTTAAGCGCTTTGGCGATTTATCCTCGGACGGCAGACCCATCCTTAACATGACTGCTCCACAGCTTGTCGAGCAAGTAATGGCTATTTCAAGCGACAACATGATTTTTCCAGCACACGCCTGGACCCCATGGTTTAGCGTTTTCGGAGCCTTTAGCGGCTTTGACAGCATGGAAGACTGTTACCAAGACATGACAAAGCATATTCACGCCTTAGAAACTGGTTTAAGCAGCGACTCACCAATGAACTGGCGCCTCAGCAAGCTTGACAAATTTGCACTTCTTTCTAACAGTGACTGCCACAGTTTTTGGCCATGGCGCATCGGCAGAGAAGCCAACGTTTTCCAACTCCAAAAATTCACTTACCAAGAAGTTACAGGCGCCATAAAAAACAATGATCCAGCAAGATTCAAGTTTACTATTCAAGTTGACCCTGCCTACGGCAAGTACCATTGGACTGGACACCGCAACTGCAAAGTATCCCTCTCACCCCAAGAAGCCATAAAATTCAACAATGTTTGCCCAGTTTGCCACAGAAAACTCACCAAAGGTGTAGAGCAACGCGTTGAAGAACTTGCAGACCGACCCGTAAACTTCAAACGTGAAGATGCACCAGGGTTTTTGCGTTTGCTTCCACTCTCCGAAATAATCGCGACAGTGCTGGGCACGGATTCGCCTTCGACACAAGCAGTTTGGAAAAACTATAATTTGCTTGTTGAAAAATTCGGGGACGAGTACACTGTGCTGATTGACACGCCAATGGAAGCCCTAGTTAAAGTGGTGGATGCGCCGATTGCCGAAGCCATCGTTAAAGTTAGAAACGGCACAGTCAAGGTCACGCCAGGATATGATGGTGTTTATGGGCAACTTGTTTTAGGTGTTGATGCTCCAGCAGTTAAACCTAAGCCCGCGCATGGAACCGTTAAGCAGTTAAACATTGCCGATTTCTGGTAATGGAAAAATCCAAGTAATCGTTTTCCAGCCATTACGAAAGCGAAATGATTTAATTCCCTCAAATAATTCTATTTAAAAGGTTTAGCTTTACAAAGGATAGATTACTCTTGAAAGACCTTCTAACAAAAATCAACAACATAGCCACCCAAAAATATGGAGCCCAGTACGCTGAAGCCCGAGCTCAAAAACTCTTTAAAACAATGCTTACTCTCAAAGAGGAGCGTGTGGAAGCAGCGAAGCAGGGCATTGAAAATGGCGTTGCCTTGCGTGTGCTTGTGAATGGCGCGTGGGGCTTTGCTTCTGTTGGCTCATTTGATAGTGAAATTTTGGAGAGTGCTGTTTCTGATGCTTGCAGAATGGCTAAAATGGCTAGTTCACGGTTGAAAACGCCGATTAAGCTTGCCGAAGCTAAAGTGGTTAATGACCGCGTCGAGGCAAAACCGAAAAAGAACCCAGCAGATATTTTGATGGAGGATAAAATTAAAACTGCCTTGGCTGTAAACAAGGCAAGCTTAGATTTTGATAAGCGAGTGAAAAGTTGCACTATAGATTACTTTGATTTAACTGGAACCAGCTATTTTGTAAACAGCGATGGCACAAGCATTGAGCAGGATAAAATGTATGTTTGGGCAAGAATAACTGCTTCAGCCTTAAACGAGGGCGTTTTCACTTTTAGTCGTGAAGAAATAGGCTCGACAGCAGGCTACGAAATATTCGATAAGCAAACTCCCGAGGCTTTAGGCGAAAAAGTTGCAAAACACGCGATTGAACAGTTAAGTGCTAAATCACTTAAAGGCGGAAGGCTCCCAGTTGTTTTGGGTCCAAACGTTGTGGGCGTTTTTGTTCATGAAGCGTTTGGGCATTTAGCTGAAGCTGACTTGGCTCTTTCGAGCGGTGTTTTAGCAAGTAACATGGGGAAAAAAATCGGTTCAGACTTGGTAACGTTTTATGATGATGGCACAATCGAGGGATCATTTGGCGCTTTCAAATATGACGATGAAGGAGTTCAAACCCAGAAAACACTTCTTATAAAAGACGGAGTAGTTGCTGGTTTGATGCATAACCGGGAAACAGCGCAAAAATTCAATGCTGAACCAACGGGTAATGCGAGGGCTGAAGATTTCCGTGTGGAACCAATCATCCGCATGCGCTGCACTTACATGGCGCCAAAAGACCATTCTTTTGAAGAATTAATGGAAAAAGTAAAGCAAGGATACTACTTTAAGAGTTTTAGGGGTGGGCAAGCTAACCTTGACGGCACCTTCCAAGTTGGCATCCAAGAAGGCTACGAAATAGTCAACGGAGAAATAGGTGCACCAGTACGTGATGCGTCGATAAGCGGCAATACCCTTGAAACCTTGCATAAGATTGATGCTGTAGGGAAAGATTTCATGCTAGACCCGGGAAGATGCGGGAAAGGTCAAACAGCCTTCATTTCTGATGGCGGACCGCATATTAGAGTTAAAGAGGTGGTTGTTGGTGGCAGTGCTTAAAAAAGATACTATGATAAGTTTAGCGGAAAACGCGGTAAATGAAGCCTTAAAAAGTGGATCTTCTGAAGCTGAAGCGTACGTTTACGAGGGGCAAGCAACAAACATCGGCATTGAACTGGGGCAAATCAGCAAAACCAACAGGATAATTGACCGAGGCTTAGGCATCCGCGTGGCCGCTAACAAAGCGGTAGGTTTTGCTTACACAAACATCCTTGATGACCAAAAAGCAGTTGAAAGCGTGATTCTTAGGGCTTTGAATGCTGCAAAAGCAAGCAAACCTGACGCAGACTGGAAGGGACTTCCGCAAAAGAAACCTTACGCTTCATTGGAAAAAACTTTTGATGATAAAATTGTTGAGCTTGAGTCAGAAGAGCTAGTTAATGTAGCTTCAACCATGTTGGATTCTGCTGGGCAAGTTGATAAACGCGTTTTCCCGATTGAGGGTGGAATAGGCAGCGCTTACATCTCTAACGCCATCGCTAACTCGAACGGAATCTCAGGTTTTGACAAGGGAACAGTAATTGAATGCAGTTTAGCGACGTTGGCTAAGGAAGGCAGTGCAGTCACGCCTGTTTGTTTTGAATTTAACGCTTCAAGAAACTATGATATTGATCCAGTTTGGGTTGGAAAAGAAGCAGCGAAACTGGCAGTTTCAGCACTAAAAACAAGGTCAGTTGAAACCAAATCCACCAAGCTAATAATGACGCAGTTTGCATTGCAGGACCTCTTCGCTTACACGCTAGTTAACGCGGTCAGAGCCGATAGTGTTCAGAGGAATCAATCTCCGTTTAAAGGAAAAATCGGAGAAAAAGTCGCTTCAGAAAACCTTACAATTTACGACGACGGCTTATTTCCCGGCGGGCTCCGCACGATGGCTTTTGACGGCGAAGGAGTGCCTCATCAGAAAACAGCGGTCATAGAAAAAGGCGTTTTGCAAAATTTCCTGTATGATAACTATTCGGCAAAAAAAGAAGCAAAAGAAAGCACAGGGAACGCGGCAAGAGCAGGTTACCTGTCAACACCCAGCATCGACACCACGAACTTCCACGTTATGCCAGGAAACAAAACATCCGAACAAATGCTAAGCGAAGTAGATGACGGTTTAATAATCTATTATTTACAAGGCGCGCACAGCAGTAATCCTGTCAGCGGCGAATTCTCAGTTGTTGCAACTCCAGCTTGGAAAATAAGAGAAGGAGAAATAGTCCATTGCAGCCGAGGCGTAATGTTGGCAGGCAACATTTTTGAGGTTCTCAAAAACGTGAGTTTGGTCGGTAGCAATGAGCGGCAGATGGGGCAGTTGATTTCTCCGTGGATTCAAGTTGAAAATGTGCGAGTGATTGGAAAATAGCGTTGAGGTCAAGTTTTTTTGATTGCATAGTGAAAGAGAGGCAGAGTCTCGCTTATAGGGCAATTAAGCCCAAAAACTCTTTGAATACTCACCTAAAACGCCCTCGTATATAAGCTTGGTTTGCTGACCGATTTTTTCCCAATCGTATTTTTCTTGAACTTTTCTGTAGGCGTTTTCTCTGAGATATTTTCGGTAGTTGTCATCAAGCAGAACCTTTGTTACCCCCCACGCTAAGGAGTCAGGGTTGTTTGGGTAAACTTTGACTCCTGTCACGTCATGCTCAATGATTTCTGACAAGCCGCCAGTGTCAGATGCAACCACTGGGCTTTTCGCTGCCATAGCTTCCAATGCGACGATTCCGAACGGTTCAAAAAGCGACGGCACAACGGACACGTCAGCGCATTTCTGAAGTTTAAGCAAAGTTTGTTCATCGAGAAAGCCTTCAAAAAGCACTTTATGCTCAAGTTTCATGCTGCGGACAATGTTTAACAGTTGCTCTTTCATGTAGCCGCTACCTACAATTATGAATTTAGCGTTGACTTTCTCCAAAATTTTGGGAGCGGCGTTAACTAATACGTGGATGCCTTTTTCGTAAACTAAGCGTCCTACAAAGAGCACTATTTTTTCTTCAGGCAAAGCAAACTTGCTTCGAAAATCCTTTAAATCACCGTCAATATCGTTATAACAAAGCGTGTTTACACCATTGGGAACCATAACTAACTTATTGCTTGGAAGCCCGAAAGCCCATTTAACGTGTGAAATCATGTATTCACTGCAGCAGATTACTTTCCAAGCTTCGTATGTGAGCCAAGCTTCAGTTTCATGAATCATTTTTTCAGTGCTGGTATGTAACCCGTCTCTTCTGCCTATTTCGGTTGAATGCATGGTTACCAGCAGTGGCTTTCGGAAAACATGTTTAAGTCCTATTCCGGCGTTTGCCACAAGCCAGTCATGAGCGTGAAAAACATCTATTTCGTCTCCGATTTTTCTTGTTAATGCAGCTGTTTCCTTTTGCATGTTCAAGTTCATCAGGTAAACCCATGTGGCGAAATCCGGCGCAGGATTCTTGTAAGAGTCAATGCGGTAAACTTCTACGCCATCAATTACTTCATGTGAGGGTGCATCAGGAAAATCGCAGGTTACCACATAAACCTTCGCACCTTGCTTTGCTAAACTTTTTGATAAAAAGTAAACGTGCGGTGAAATTCCTCCGATTACTCTTGGCGGGAACTCCCAGCTCAGCATCATAACAGCTAAATCGTCTTTCATTTGCTCTTTAAGCCTCCAACAACGTTATTATATAGTTTGAGGATTTCTTTTATCCAAGAATTTGAAGTGGGGGAGATAACTACTATTTTTTCTTTAGGCACCTTGTAAATTCTAATGACTTCGTCACGCATCCACTCTGATTTAACGCTGATTTTTTCTGACTCAAAAAAACCCAGCCACTCGATACTTTTAATCGCCAAGTTATATGGCGTATTTACAGCTTGAGACCGATGATCCTCCAAACTTTCAACAGAATAAACAAACGGTATGCCAAGTCCATTTTTTAAAGTGACCGCGGCTGGAATAAAATGCCAGTCGTAAGCATCTACGAGGTTTATTTGCTTGTTGGTTTTATAGTAAATGTTGGCTGCGGCTCTTTCAACTTCCTGGTTTAGTGTTAAAACCCACGTTAAAACTCCAATGTGGGTTCGAACAGGGTTTGAAACTCGGACTGTTTGCACTCCTGTTGGTTCTCGTACTGAACCGGTTATAGAATCGTCATAAGTTACAACGTTGACTTCCACATCGTTTGCGGCGAGTTGGGTTGATAGTGCTTTTACGTATTCTGAGAGTTTGCCTACAACTCTTGGTGGATACTCCCATGAAAAAATAATGAGGCGCATGTTTCCACTACGTGAAAAGTGAGCAGACTTTAATTATTCCTCTTCCAGTAAGATAGTACCGTTTTTTTCCTTCATTATCAACGAAGCTTTCAGCGAAGCCTTCTGACTTGTAACTATCCAAAATGCTCTCAATCTCATTTGGGTCTTTCTGCATAAGCATAGCTACGTCGTCGCCTCTTCTTGCCAAATCAGCGGCTGTAGCGCATAAGTTATGTAGTGTCTGCAAAACTTTGTCTGGATATGGAAGTTCTTCTCTCATTTTTGACAGCACCGTACCGTCAATAAATAGGACAGCATTTCTTATAAACTCATGCACGGTAGTTTCTTAGAAAAGCTGAGTTGCTCCTGCATTTGCTTAATTTAAGCACACATTATCATAAGGTACATTTATTTTTAATTTGCCATTTCTTTAACGCCGAAACGGCTGCATGCCTCGGTACAATAATGAGACTATTTCAATCATACTTGACGAGAGAGAAAAAAGAAAAAAATCAAAGAAAGGCTATTTTTTCGTCTTTTCGTTCTCCTTTGGCTTCGAACCGATTTCAACACATAAAATGTTCACCTGATAGTTTTTGTCGCCAACCTGCATTTTGCCCTGAGCATGATAGCCTCTGCTTCCAGTCTTGAAATTCTTCTCACCGCTCAAGATGAAAGCCTGTTTTGCACCTTTAAGTTGAATTGTTGCCATATCTACGTCGCTCATTTCAAAATCACCAATGAAAATTAGACAAGTGCTTTGTGCCTTTTCACCTTTTCGCTTTCACACTGCTAATTTTTAGGTACGAACTGTTACTGGAAATGCTTTTTAGTATGACTGCATCTAAGTATGACTATGACTAAGTCGTCTCAAGTTCGAGTCAAACGGAAAGGGCAGGTTACTATTCCAATGGAGTTCAGGTCAAAGCTTGGCATAGAGGAGGGAGCCCTTCTGGAAATTAAAGAAGAAGAAGGCACAATTGTACTCAAACCTACCCCTCGATTGAAGGCAGGCAAAGTTGTGGGTGAAGAAGAGTATAAAAAAATTATCCGTGAACTCGATGAAGGCCGGAGAAACTGGCGTTGACAAGCGTAGCTGATACACGGCTTCTGCTTACCCTAGAGTTTCCGCCAAACGAGGATCTTGCGGCAAAGGCAGAGGATTTTGTTGAAAAAGAAACCGCAAGGCAGTTACTTGCGCCCTCCATTGTTATAACTGAATTCATTAAATATGCCGGAGCAAGAATTGGTGAAGATGCAGCTAGGACAAGGATAAGGCTACTCAAAGAGAAGGGATTAAGAATAATACCTATAGATGAAAAAGATGCATTAACTGCAGGATGCCTTCTTCTTGCACACCGAAACGTGCCCATTGCCGACGCCCTAATCGCTTCCTTTGTAAAAAACGGGGCAGCAGAATATGTAATCACAGATGACTTGCACTTTAAGACATTAGGTGTTAAAACTAAATGGATATACTAGTAAGCGGCAAACTGCACAAGAGGAGTTGGTGCGGTCGCCGGGATTTGAACCCGGGATCATTAGCTTGGAAGGCTAATGTCCTAAACCAGACTAGACGACGACCGCGCAAGATAAGTCCATATCCTTCAGCGTAATTTAAGTTTATCTGGGAAGGATAATTTGGTTAAAGCTTATGAGTTGTTTTCAACGCCTGCTAGTTTGAGACAGCTAAAAAATAGTGAATCCATCGTTAAAATCATGATTGTAAGATGGAATGGTATATCTTGGTCTATGAATGAATAGAAATTGGATTGAGCCGGAAGATGGGTTTGGGAAAAGAAGCGCGTAAGGTTCCTAACAGCCGCATTAAAATTTTAACTAAAGACGCGAAGCAAATGGTGAATGGACCTTATTATTGCCCGAAGTGCCGGAAGGAATTGTTGCAGATTTTGGCGAATGTAAACAAGAAAGAAGTTTACGTTGTCTGCAAATGTGGCCTTGAATGGCAATTGACGTATGCTCCTGTTTTTCAGCCGATAGATTACTATAATAAGTTTAGGGATGCGTGGAAAAAGCAAAGCTACGGCATAATCAAGCAAAAATAGGCTTTTGCAACTACTTACACTATTATTTTTGAGCCCCTTTTCTCCCACACTATCCTATCTAAGCAAAAACTTTACCAAAACAAATTAGCTATAAGGAGGAACCATCCGTAGATAGAAAAAGGAGTCAAAACAGTGACTGAAGAAAAACTTGACTTCACTCGCCCGCTGCTTGTTTTAGGAAATCTGGGGCTTCTTGTATGGGTTTTTCTAGCGTTTTTTGGCGTATTGTTTTACAATCAGATTTATGGTTGGTTATACCTGCTTTTAGAAGCCATTGTAATCTATCTTATTCTGCGTAGGCTCGGTTGCAGCAGCTGTTACAAATGCAAAACTTGCACAAGCGGTTTTGGAAGACTCGCAGGCGCTTTCTTTGGAAAAGGATACGTCAAGAAAGAAAGCGTTGGAAACAGGCTGGGGCTAATAGTTTTTATTTATTTTCTTCTTTTTCCGCTTCCAACAACAATTCTATTTTTCTCGCTTTCGGAGGCTTTTTCATTTCTAAAATTGTTAGTGCTATTTTGCCTTTTGGCATTAGCTGCCTACAGCTTAACTACTTGGTACAACTGTTCAACAGTTTACCAAAAATCATGATTTGGGAGAAGTTTTAAACGGTTGATTGATTCATGTTACCGTCGCTGTGGATGTTTGAATGAGCAGACCGCTACTTAACCGCAAACTCGTCAGAATATTAATTATCTTTGCGTTAGCGTTTATTGTTTCTTTACCAATAATTCGTCCTTTTGGAGCTGTTACTGCTCAAAGCCCCGCTCAAAGTCAGTATTACAACACAGAGTTTGCGTGGGATTACGGCGGGAACCATTGGGATTGGAACCTGAGTATTCCAGTGATGCTTTATAATGCCTATGTAGCAGTTCCCGATTCAGTTCGAATACAGTATGGACTTGCAGATTTTGGTTTTTTCACTACAACTCAAGATAATTACATGCAAAATCTTGCTGACAAACTCAATGAAACTGCAACGCAGCTTGGATACAGCTCATGCAGTGAAGTAAATTTTGTTTTAGCTTTCGTACAGAGCATACCTTACAAGTTGGACAATGCGAGTACAGGTTATCAAGATTATCCAAGGTTCCCCGTTGAAACTTTAGTGGATAATGTTGGAGACTGCAAATCCCATTCCATACTTTTTGCTACATTAATGCTCATGATGGGTTACGGTACAGTTTTCATTAACCCTCCAGATCATTTAGCGGTTGGCGTACTGGGAAATAACCTTCAAGGTTCCTATTGGATCTGCAATAACCAAACTTACTATTACTGCGAAACCACAGGGGTCGGGTTTACAATTGGCGAGCTTCCCCAGCAATTTACAGGTCAAACCGCTGATGTCTACCCGATAGATGAGAGCGAACAATATGTTCCAAATTTAACGGCAACTTCATCAACTGAAACCAATCCAACTATTTCGCCTACCACGCCAACAATCCAGCCAGTTCTGCCAGTTTCAGTTAATTTAATCTCAAGCGACCCTATTTTATTCACACTAATTATCCTTGCAATAGTAATTTCGATAACTATTACCGTTAAAACAGCAAACAAATCCAAGCAAAGGTCACCCCTTAACCAAACAGTTTCCTCAGAACCAAGCAGCCCCAAGGTGGCAGATGCCAATTTAGAGAGCAACAAATTCTGCATCTATTGTGGCTCCAGCAATAAATCGTTCGCTGTATACTGCGAGAAATGCGGCAAAAAAATAGCTTAAGCCGCAAATTCTACTTTTTAAGTGCGTCCCCAGCTTCACGGCTTAACAGTGAATTGAGGGTCCCCTCTGCAACCTGTCTATCCCAGCCTGCACATAAACGGCAATCATAATTTCTAAAAGGATAATAACTCAACCATAGAACCACTTAGACTTGAACATTTAGTTGCTACTTTGGATCTAAAAAGCTACTTCTAATGCCGCGCCCTAGCCTTAAAACCTCTAATCTGACTTCGCGCCATGGCTCGCTGCCTTTCAAGATTTTTAATCCTAGCATAAAGCTTCGATACCTTAGTTTTAGACGGCACCTTAGACCTTGGCACATGAACAGGCACAGGAGTGAATGACTTAGTAATTTCAAGTTTGCGCCGTCTAGACTTCTTAAATGGAACATCACGTACTTTCTTGAAGGTAACATAGCCTTCTTTGAGGTTTATTTCCTGCACTTCCCAGCCTGCATTCAACCAAGCCTTAGCGTGAGTGCTCGATGATGAGTTACTCCACCAATCTTCATCTCTGAAAGCGCTTATTGGAAGGTTACTGCCAATTAAACCGTCTATTCTCGCAAAAGAAAGCTTCACCAACCCAGTGAAAGCAGCTCTAAACTTCAAATGACTCTCAAGCCCATCATACTTGCCGACTGACCGCGGCGAAACCACTCTTCTAGCACAATGCAAACACAACAGGGCATTTGGATCGCCAGTGGCAACATCAGGCACCATGCAGTCTCGGCAGAATAGTTTCTTGCAACGTTGGCACTTACGCATGTAGGCTACTCGGAGAACCCTGCCGCAGATTCCGCATTCATCCTTCAACGATGAGTCAACCTTTTACTAAGCGAACTGAAAAGTCGCTTTAATTACACTCCGCGATTTAAACATATTAATTTTCACTTATTGCAAAACCGTTTTGACCCGAATTATTGCCTTTATGTGTTAACTGTCGTAGTGTACCCGTGATTTCTGCCCATATTAATCTAATCAGCTCTCTTGCTTGATGATCAATAGTCAGCAATAAGCCCACGTAAAGTGCAAAGCCCGCAATGGCTTTACCTATTGTAGAAAGCAGTGTTGAGGTAGTGGGAAGCAGGAAAAGTACAACTCCCATAAAGATGGAAGCGAGAACGTATTTGGCTATGCTTTTCCAAGCAACAGGTAACCTAATTGAACGACGCCAAATCCAGTATAGTCCAATAAAGGTTGAAAGCTGGACGCCAGTGAGTATTGCTATAACGTAAACTGCCGCTAGCGGTGTTCCAGCCACCCGCAGTTGCGTCAGAACGTAATACACCAAGGGTAAAGCAATTGCTGCCTGAATGTATCCAACACTGAAAACTGCGAAGATTTTGCTTCCGACAAGTTTGCGGAGAGAAATTTTTCCTTCCGCGTCGAACCCTTCTCTGCCCATAACGAGTGAAGAGTAAAACGAAGTTATCACGCCCGCTAATGTATTAATCGTTAATGCAATGAGAACTGGCCAAGCAATACTGTAAGATACATTTAGAATAGTTAAAAACGAGGTAGACATAACCATCGTTATGGTTGATAATGGAATAGCCAACATTAACACTGTTCTCAACGACGTTCCCACTAGTTCGTCTGGGCAAGTTTTAGCCAGCAGTTTAGGATACATCGCCGTCGCCAAAGAATAAGAATAGCCCACTATGGTCGTAAAACTTAAAGCTGCTTGGTAGTAGCCTCTAGGGGTTGCTCCACCATAGATGAAAAGCAGGATAAAGACAAACGCGAGTAATTGCACGCCAAGGGAGTTATACATAATTGCTGCTGAACCCTTAAGCCATTCTTTTAGGTAGCTCCAGTTTGTTTTTTGCTTAAATTCGTCCCATAAAAGGCGCACATAATATAATAGTTGAACTGAGGCGGAAATAACTAGACCTAATATTGCGCCGAGGAATAGCTGCCTTAAACCAAGTATCAAAACTAAAGCAACAGCCACTTTCACTACTTCCTCAATCAAAAAACCATACCCTATTGCCTGGGGCTTAATAGAAGTCAAAATGCTTTCAAAAATTGAGACCATATAAGTATTCAAAATGTAAAAGCCTGTGATCAAGTAAATCAGCAAGTAGACTTCGGTTCCAATTGCTCTTGAAATCAGAACAATCGCAGGAAAATAAATAACAACTGAAATGAGAGCTATTGACAATTGCGCTAAAACGCTAGTTTTAACAGTTCCCGCCTTACCTCTTGCCACAAACCGGGTTGCCCAGAAAGGTAACAAACCGCTGAAAAGCAAAAAATACCCCGTGTAATCAAAAATGTTTGTCCAAATACCAAATTGGCGTGTGGTCATGTTTCTGGTAAGCAAAAGCGTAAAAATAAGCCCAGTAATTATGCCTATTACTTGCGACGTAAAAATAATAAATCCGCTGTACTGAAGCCTTATTTGATTTTTGCTCAAGTGACGCTTTCCTGCTTTTGTCGATTTAAGGTATAGTGCATTATTAAACCTCTAGATAACGATTTCCCAAATCAATCTATAAAAAGCAAGATTTTAAAAAAATAACAGAAAAATGGTCGGTTAATTTTACCCTTTTGCAACTACTAATGGAACAAGTCTTAGCGCGGGCTCGTTACTCTCAGGTAAGTAAGAAGAGAAGATTAGCAACTTTGTAATTGATTATTTTACTCTGACGATTTTTACTCGTCCAAGTATTTTCCAGTATTCAATTTCTGCGCCGGGGGCAAGTTTAGCTTTGAGGTCTTCCTCTTCAGGAAATGGAGCATCCAAGTACTCGTAGGTTTCCAGATCCATTATTTGAACTCCCGTGGGGTTAATGGCGAAAACTTGTCCAGCTCTCTTATCAATTATCGGAATTTCAGCGCCTAAATCAACGGGTTTGACGAACTGCCTTTTTTGACCGTCAAACACGCCGATGGCAACTATTCTGAATTTGGCGGACCCATGTTTTCCAGGTTTTGACTTTGCAATGTCCACTATTTTGCAGGGTTCGCCTTCAATCATCATGTAGCCGCCAACGCGTAATTCTCCGACATCAACTGGTCTGCTCATACACTCACCAACAGTATAGTTCTATTCAATGCAATTCTAAACAACACCCATATATAGATTAAGGTTTACGCTATTTACTGAGCGTTGGAATCAGTGTTCAAAAGCGTGGGATTAGTCGCCCGCTACGATAAAAAACCAGCTTTAGAGCTTACTGAAGAGCTAGCGGAGTATCTAAAAAAGAAAGGATTGAAGGTTTACATAGAAGATACCCTAGCGGGAAAAATTACCACACAGGAAGAAATAGTCCCTCTCTTAAAAATGAAAACTGACTTCATAATAACAATCGGCGGAGACGGAACAATATTTCGTACATGCATAAGTGTGCCTAAGCCTGAACCACCAATTTTAGCAATTAACATGGGAGTCAGAGGATTTCTAACAGAAGTCGAGCCTAAAAACGCCTGCGAAGCAGTCGAAAAAATCTTGAAAGGCGACTACAAGATTGAAAAATGCGCTAAGCTGTCTGTTACAGCAGGCGAGGAATCATTTCCAGATGCCTTAAATGACGTTGTTATTTCCGCCGGTGAACCGTCAAGTATTTTTAATGCTCAGATATGCAAGGACGGAAAGCCGATTCTCAAATGCCAAGCAGATGGCTTAATCGTCGCTACCCCAACAGGCTCCACCGGTTATTCTCTTTCAGCGAGGGGACCCGTTTTGGACCCAGCCGCTGATGCTTTTGTTGTCACGCCCATCTGCTCCTTAACAGTCTTTCCTTCGCTTGTTTTCCCAGCCGACTCAACCATTACTTTTAACGTGTTCAGACCCAAGGAAGTTCTCGTCTTAATTGACGGAAAATACCGTAAACTTGTAAACGATAACTCGCCAATCTTAAAGGTCACCGTATCAAAAAACGTAACTTCTTTTATCCGCTTCGAAACTGACTTTTACGACCGATTAAGAAGTCGGCTGCTTTTTAAGGGAACAGAATGAAAACTCAGACAGACAATCAATGCAAACGAGTCATTGTCCTGGACACTTCCGCTTTCTTGGCAGGCTTTGACCCTTTCTCTCTAAGCGAGGAACAAGTAACCGTTCCCAAAGTTGAGGAAGAAATAAGAAAAAAGTCCATGATTTTGGTAAGATTTAAAACAGCATTGGAAAACGGAAAGTTAAAAGTTAAAGCGCCTTCAGAAGAATTTTTAAATAAAGTTAAAGCCTCATCAACTAAAGTCGGCGACTCGTTCCTATTATCGGAAACTGATTCACAGCTTTTAGCTTTGGCCTTAGAATTAAAAGCAACTGGTTATGTGCCTCAAATTGTTACTGATGACTATTCAATTCAGAATGTTGCGACGCAGTTAGGAATAGAATTTTTAGCACTCGCCACTTTCGGCATCAAACGCCTTTTAGAGTGGATAAGATACTGCCCAGCATGTCATCGGGAATACCCTGTCAACTGTTCATCCAAGGAGTGCCTAGTTTGTGGTACAGAGCTTAAGAGAAAGCCGCGTAGAACATTGAAAAGCTTGAAGGCAAGATAGTCTTATGTTTCTTTTTCTACCTCATTAATAGTATCTTCAACGATATCCAGTGCTGAGCCCAGCAAGTCACTTTGTATGGTAAGCGGCGGAGCTATCCTAAGCGTTGAAGAACCACAAGTAACAACTGCTACTCCGCGCTTCCAAGAGCGCAAAATAACCTGAGAAGCCTTCTGCGGGGCATGCTTTCTTGTTTCCTTGTCCTCAACAAGTTCAATGCCAATCATTAGACCCTTACCACGCACATCTCCAACTATACTGCTAGTTTCTTTCAATTCCTCCAACCTTTTCATCGCATAAGCTCCTTGCTTGTTGGCGTTATCAAGTAACTGCTGCTCCTTAATGATGTCTATAACTACGTTTGCGGCAGCGCATGATAGTGGATTTCCGCCGAAAGTGCTTGCGTGCGAACCGCTACTCCAATCCATAATTTTCGCTTTAGCAATTGTTGCGCCGATGGGTAAGCCCGATGCTAAGGCCTTTGAAGTACAGATTATGTCGGGTTCAATGCTCCAGTGTTCAATGGCAAACCATTTTCCTGTTCTGCCCATGCCAGATTGTACTTCATCGTCGATAAGCAGTAAACCATTCTTGTCAACGATTTTCTTTAGCTTTTGGAAAAACTCTGGCGGAGGAACCACATAGCCACCCTCGCCTTGGATTGGTTCAAAAAGAATTGCTGCGACATCTTCAGGAGGCATATACTTTTGCAACACTTGCTCTTCAATAAAATCTGCGCACCAATAGTTACAGTTTGGCAGTTCCAATTTGAACGGGCAACGGTAGCAATAGGGATAAGGAACATGAGATACACCAGGCATAAAAGGAGGAAAATGTCTCCTTTGCGCTGGTTTACTGCTGGTAAAAGCTAACGAACCCAGCGTTCGCCCATGGAAAGCGTTAATGAAGCCGATAAATAATGGTTTACGGGTGTGCCATCTGGCAAGCTTTACTGCTGCTTCAACCGCTTCAGTGCCGCTGTTACCAAAATAGACTTTTTTCTCAAATTCGCCAGGAGCAATTTTTACTAGCTTTTCTGCTAGATTAATTGCTTCTTTGTAGTAGAAGTCAGTGTTAGAATAATGCAGAAAACGATTGCATTGATCTTTTATGGCTTCAACCACGCGTGGGTGACTATGGCCAACGTTCATACAGCATATGCCAGAGTTAAGGTCAATGTACTCATTTCCGTCAACGTCCTTAACTATGCAATCGTTTGCTGACTCAACAACAAGTGGGTAATAACGTGTGTATGATGGGGAAACAAACTGTTCATCCTTCTGCACAAGCTCTCTAGCTTTAGGACCAGGCGGGGAAACAACAATTTTTGGATAAACAACCATTTCGAATAACTCCAAAAGCGACTAGTGAAGAGGCAATATTAACCTTTACGCGCCAAGAAATACAGCGTTTAACTTACAGGAGCACAAGAAGCAAAATTAAAACCAATCCTTCCAACCCGAAGACTGGAAGCAGCATTTGTTTTGCCTTTTTAATTGACTTATCAACAAGAGTAGTCATTGATTGCAAACGGGCTTCTCCGATTACTCTGACGTGGGGAACAACAAAATGCATGCATCCAGCCTTGGATGGTTCCATGTTTGCCTCTGCCTTTTTTGCCACATCACAGATATAGTGAGTCAGTATCTCGTGGCTCATAACTTCACCGACTGGATGGTAACCACGCCGTCCACCGAGCTATGGCGCTTACAGCATGGGTATCTGTAGTGAAAACTTCGCTTTCATCAAAACCTACAGAAGTTAAAGCGGCAAGAATTTTTTCCCTTAAACCAGAAACCATGTTGTTTCCATCAATTACTACGTAAGCGGTTTTCTGTTTCTCTACTTGAACAACTATTGCGGTAATTCCGCCAGTACCCATGCCGTCTTTTAAATTAAATTCTTTAGGGAAAACAGTGGCGGCGCCAACCATGAACGGTTTAGTTGGCAATGCAACTGCTTTTTGAAGACATTTAGAGGCTGCCTTTTGCAAGGCATCTAAATATTTTTCAGTGTCGACTATGTCGTTGATGCTGTTATGGGTGTTAACAACCATAGCTGATTTTAACCCATACTTTGCCGCTTCCTCACTAACCATGCGTCCTAACTCTTGCGGTAAATCTTCAGTTGTTTTTGGAGCAAGCGTAAAAGAGAGCAACACAGTATCCCCGAAAATTTGGCATGAAGCGGTAGCGGCTTCCTCAATAACTTTAACAAAAGAAGAGGCTAAGTCAGCTGTTGACGTAAACTTTGCGGAAGCCATTACCTGCGAAACTATTTTGTGATTCTGTGCTTGCGAAGCTAAATCAAGTTCATGCCCAAGAATGCCCAAAGGAACACAAGCGTCACAACCAAATTCTTTTTCATATTCATTTTTAAGAAGAGACGGCAAAAGACTACTGCCTATATTCTTGAATGGACCGGGATGCACAAGAGGAACAATGACGGCAGCCTTAGGTTTGGAAGCGTCAAATTTCAGAAGAGTAACTTCGATGTCATCATTTTCGCCCGTTTCTTCGAATAATTCTTCAAGAGGTGCGTTAAGGCCAACTACCCAGTTAAGCATAAAAGCTCTAAATAGTGGCAAAGAAGGCATCGAATAGGTCTTTTGACCCAAACGGTCTAGGGATGAAAGGAACAGGAAAACTGCAAGACAGCCAATTATTGGAGAAACAACTAGGAAGGGTAACAGATTTAGAATGGCATTTGAAATGCCAGTCTGAAATGTAATCCAAAAAACAAGAAATGCTATTATGCAGAGGGTTGGATTTAGCAAAATGGACACCAGTTTTCTCCACGTTGCAGCCGATGATGTTGCAATAAACACACCGGCTCTCAGAGTTATGACAGCGGCATAACCTAAAAGGGAAAGTTTAACACATAATATCAAACCAAATGGAAAGCTTAAAGCAACACCTATAACAACGAAAAATGAGCCAAAAAAGCCACCCGAATAAAGAGACCACGGTAGCGCGACGCAAAGAGTAAATTGGGTCACCTCTAAGAAGCAGCTTGTTTATTATTAAATCAGCTAAAAACGTTAGAACAAAAAGTGAAAAGCCAAGAACCAAAACACCATTTATCCCCGAGGAAGGGGAAGCAACAAAAGCGGAAAGACCAACTACAAAACAGATTACAGCGACTGCAAAGAGCGCTTTTTTGAATGATGGAAGGGAAAACATGGAGGAATAGTGTTTCGTTGCATCATCTATTGAGCGATTAAGTGAACTCTTACTCTCCATATTTCCAACTCAGTTAGGCTTCCTTATGGAATTAGCGAGGCTTATTAAAATTTAGCTAAGTAGCGCTTAATTTTGGAGCAGGAAAAACAAATTTTTTTATAACACAAACTTAGGGCAAGTTGTAATTTAGCATGAAGGAGTTAAAAAGCAAGGAAACAAAACGCCACGTTGCCATTTTGAACAAGAAGTTAACATGCTTTTACAGGGAAACTGTTTTATCTTTAGAATAACAATTATATTAGTTTGCGAAGTCTATGTCAGATCAAGATTTGCCCCTCTCAATATTTCACATGCTCGAGAGAAACGTGGGCAAGAAAATCAGAGTTATTATAGATCCAGCTTACGGTTTTGAAGGCACCTTAGCCGCCGTAACGCATGATCCATCAGGAATCTGGCTTTCAGACGCAGAAGCAATTGTCTTAAGATCAACTATTGCTCAGCCTATCCCGCAAGTTGCAAGTCGAGAAGAAAGAAGCGAGCTATTTCTTCATTTAAATTCGGTTCAAAGAATAGAAGTTTTACACGCCACTACACCTAGGCGGTAAAGTCAGCGTTTAACCTGCCTAGAACACTTTTACTAAAACAGAAAGAACTATCAATGAGATCGCAAAGACGACAAGCAGTTCAGGTCTAATTTTTATTCCTTCGGTCTCTTCCTCAAAGAACCTCAGCAAACCTGCACTTGCTGCAGGCATTGGACCTGTGTCTTTCTTCTTTTTTCGTCTAATACTCACTAAATATCCCTGCCCTTTCAATGTATTATTTGCATTAATTAATGTTACGCAGATTCCAAATTTTTTATGGTACTAATAATATTTAACTTGCGCAGAGTTAAGAGTAACCACTAAATTTGGTGAGTCTATGCACATACACGAATTCCAAGAAATGATGCGGCAACTATATTTCAAAAGAGACACCGAACGTGGAGTAAGCGGAACATACAATTGGCTTGTTGATGAGGTTGCAGAATTAGGGGAAGAATTGAAAAAAGGAACAGATAAAGAGGCTACTGAGAAAGAATTTGCAGACGTAATTGCGTGGCTTGCCTCTCTTGCAAACATAATGGGAATCGACCTTGAAAAAGCAGCCATCAACAAATACAACCACAAATGCCCAAAATGCCAACAATCACCATGCCAATGCACATTCTAACTAACTAAGCGTTTCTGCCCCAAACCCGTAGACACCCAATAATAGGGTCTACGTCCTTTACGTTGAACTATGTCTTCGTTTTCAAGAAGGCGCAAGTGATGCATGACAACACCATAAGATAAAGACACTTCCTTTGCAATCCTTACCCCATCACATGGCTTGCTCTCGAGAGTATCCAGTATTTTGGTTCTGGCTTTAACACCGTTACTTACATTTCGTACATTTTTTAAGTAGGCATTCGGATGCAAAGAGGCCCTTATACCATTTCACCGATAGATAAATAGGCGGTTTACATTGAAAAGCTTTAGCTTAGGTAAAATCAGAAAGACTGGCCTGCTTTGGCTTTTTGTTATCGAACATGGAAGCTATTTCTTCTTTTATGAGATCCATGCGCTGGGTGTAATAGTTTGGTAAACCGTATGTGTCAACAAGTTGCTGAGCCGCCACCAGATACTTCTCTATACCACCACGGTAAACAGTAAGAGTTAACTTTCCACCACAGAAGGGGCATTTCCCTTTGAGGGGCAGTCGACGGAACTTTTTGTTGCATGATTTGCACCTAAACGCTTGCGTTGAGAAAGCACGCAAATTACCAGCTATGTCTCTGATGAAATGAGTTGTTAAAACTTTTAAGGCGACACTCTTAACATCTACAGCGTCAATTTTTTCGCCTAGCTCCAGTTGCATGTTGAGTTTTTCAATCATTGATTTGAATTCTTTGTAGGCGCTGTTAGCGTTGCCGAGGTTTATGTTTGTCACGGGAGTGGTGTATTGGAAGCCTTCAAACTGCGCTTCAGTCCCAAGCCTATGACTGATAACGTCCATAATTGAGCTTACTGATTTAGCTTCAGCTTTCTCTAGAGTTTTTTGGTAAAATTCAAGCGGATAAGAAGCGTCAACGTCAAAATCATGCGCTTGCCTCTGTACTTCCTTTGTGTTAACAAACGGAATTAATAGTATAGGAGCATCCATAATTCCGCCTATCTGAGCAGGCAAATAGACACGAGAAAAGTTGAGAAGCGTATCCAATGCCAGCATAATCGCGTCTTCATCACCATCACAGTCCCGGCGTTTGGCTGAATGCCAAATCGGATGAGCATAAATCACGTTACGATTCGTATAACCAACGATGCGGCCTAAAATGCAAGCACATGTGTGGGGAGCTAAGCCCAAAACCAAATGCCCAACAAGGTCTTCAGGCTTCTTAACGTTATAGTAAGCTGGAAGCTTGTAGACCCTTACCAGCAGATCATCAATGAAAGCTGCGATCTGAATAAAGTATTCCCCCGCCTTCCAAGGAATTACAATATCCTGAACCTTAAGCTCACAAACCTGATTAGGATCAACCAAAGATGCGCCGTGCATATCATAGCGGTATCCTAACTGCCTGATTTTTTCAACGGGCACTCCAACTTCGGCAGGCGTAAAATGTGTTAAAGGAGCATTTGTAGCATCAAAACGAATTGTTCCATCCTTGTAAACTGATAACTCGTACCTTGCCCGCAACACCCCTTTTTCGATGATTTCAGGTGTTTTATCTTGGTTAATTAATCCTTTAACGCCCCGTAGCATTTTTGGAACTGGATAATTAAGTGACTTGCATGCTACATCAACCATTTCTTTAAAGTTAATCGGCTGCCGCTGGTACTGGACAGCATCTGTTTTACAGGTGGGGCAACTGTTATCCTTCAAAGCTCTACCACAACGGGGACAACTATTCTCTGCTATAGTGGCGCATCCGCAACTGGAGCATTTTACCCTTAAAGTATAAGTTTTACAGTTAGGACACTTTCTCTTAACCATCTCGACAAACACATGCCCCTGCTTTGCAGCTTCCAAAAGGTCTCTATGCGAACCGCCAGCCAAGCTTACTGGAAAAAGAACTTGGACAAGAGGCTTCATCTCCCGCCTTTTAGCTTTCTCGGGCCTTCCCATGCGTGCACCCACAAAGGTAGGCGCTTTGTCCTTAACTTGCACTCCTGAAAGCAGACTAATTGCCCCGAACACCGTAGCAGTCTGGGTGCTGTTAACCATGTTTGTGGTACCGTAACCAAGACAAAACGCTAAAGCGGCAGCATCTTCGCCTTCCATCAAGATCTTATTGCTTATTAGTTTATGTGGAGCAAAGATTCGCCTAAGTAACCTTACAGCATCTTCGTTGGCTTCGCCGGAAATTTTGCAAACGATTCCATCTTCAAAGGCAACTTCACAAGAAGCCAACCACTTTTTCAGCAACTCAACCTCTTGAACACAGGATAAGCTTGACCAAAAGAAAGTACGAGTTGGGTGCAAAGGTATGCCCATGTGCACGCTGAGAAGTATTGCTTCTTTAGTCGTTGGTTTATTCCTAAATGGGTCATCCAGAAAGCTATTTAGCCTTCCTACAGAAACCTGAGTGACTTCTGCTGCTTTCTCATAATCTAAGCTAAATTTTTCCTTAAGAGACCTGTGCAGGTCTTTAACCCACCATTCCTCAACGTACCCTGAAGGAGAAAGCCCCTTGCTGGTGTAGAGAAAATCGCCAAAACTAATCAGGATATCCCCTAAAAACAAGATTTTTTGGACCTTACCTTTAATTTCTGCAAAATTTTCCAATGTTACTCTGACCACAGAGTTATCCTTCAGCAAAACAATGGGAGGCTCAATAGTATCCACGGGGAGTGTAACGCAGCCTTTTCCTGGAAGCTCTAAACGCATTTGGGTGCCTGCAGCAAGAAAACTCTCTACAACAAGCATAGTGGCGGGATGAATGCCTACAGCTGACAGGCCAGTGTTTCGTGATCTGCCATACCTTAACCTAAAGCCACCACGTCTTGAAGGAAAAGCGAAAATTGGTCGCCCGGCAATCACATCATCCATAAAGCCGCCTGATTTCTTTTCGGATTTCTTTTTTAATTCTCTTAGCCAGTCCCAACCTTGAAAACCAAGCTTTTCAATAATTACCAAAACTTTTTGGGCGCGTCCAACGATGCCGTCGTTTACTACTCTTAGGGCTCCGCCTCTTACACGGTTAGTTTCTATTCGTGGAAGGTTTCGGTATGAGGAGACTTCTACTGGGTCTGATTCAGTGCCTGTGACTTCAACTGGAATTAGATTAAGTGCCTTCTTTAATTCGTCATCAGGAATGTGATATTGAAAACGACCCACTGACCGTTCATATAATCTTAACTCTTCTATAAAACGGGAGATTTCTTCATCGGTAGGCTTGTATCTATCTAAGCCTAATTGGCGACGTATAAAATCGCCTACGACCAAAGTTAACGCCTGGTCTGTTCCGCCTGCTGACCTGATTGGCCCTGCAAAGTATATAGCTAAATAGCGTGACCTATCGGCGTTAGTTTTTATTTTAACTTGAGCTATACCTTGTATTGGCGCTGCAGTTAAGCCTTCAGTGAAAATTGCCAGGGCAGTTCGAATTGCTTGTTCAGCCGCTTTTTCAGGTTCCATGTGACCGAATTTGCCCAGAACGATTTCTTCAGCAACTTTAAATGCGATTTCTTCTCTTTGCATTTTAGTGCCTAATTCTCTGATACTGAGCGCCACGTTCTTGGGGTCCTACTAGCCCTTCGACTAAGTCAGCAATGTCCTGGGCAATAATGCACTCAGTTTTTAACGAGGGATCAAAGCCTTCTGATCTAGCGCTGTCGCTTATAGCATACAATCGCTTTAGCTCATTTTCCATTGTTTCAACGTAGTTCTGATAGCCCTTGCTGATATCCAACGCGCATCTTCCAGTGGCAACATATAGAGTAATGGGTTATTTTGGCTTTCTAAAAACTAAATACAAAAGGCAAGAAAAAACTTTAAGCATCAACCTTTAATCCCTTTAATTGCCTCGATGATTTCAGAAACCTTTTGCTTAGCATCACTCGTCTCAGTGACGTTGCCAGTGACGATTATGTCTGCTCCTGCAGAGACAGCAACTAACGCTTGCTCTTTAGTTCTTATTCCCCCACCCACTATAAGAGGAATATCAAGCAAATGTTTGACTACACGAATCATTTCTGGGGGCACAGGATTTGCTGCTCCAGAACCTCCTTCTAGATAAATAAAACGCATCCCAAGATATTGGCCGGCAAGAGCATGAGCGGCTGCAAGTTCAGGTTTGTTATATGGTACTGAAATCGCTCTGCCTACAATGCCAGCGGTGCCGCCTTCGCCCAGGATTATGTAGCCCATAGAGATGGGTTCTAAACCGTATTTTTTGACAATTGGGGCTCCAAGAATCTGGGCGCCCATGAGAAAGTAAGGATCAACCGAATTTAGAAGCGACATAAACCATATAGCGTCTGCATAGCTGCTAATTCCAGTTATGTCGTTTGGGAACAGTATTGTAGGAATTTTTACGGAAGACTTTATGGCTTTTACGACGTCGTCAAGTTGGGTTTGAGATGTAAATGTTGAGCCTCCAATCATTATGGCGGCGGTTCCGCTATTTTCAGAGTTTTCAGCAATGTGGGAAGCTTGTAGGGCTGATACTTTTTCCGGGTCGATAAGGGTTATGTGGATTGAACCATCGGTTTTTATTTTTTGGAGTAAGTACTTTTCGGTAGGCCCTAGCAAAGTGGTAATCCTTCGATTACTCTTTTTTTATGTTTATTACGGGTGTTCTTTTTGTAGAACCATAAACGCGGTCTGTTAGCATACAGTAAACGTCAACTTCACCTTGGGCAGGTTTAACTGGGAATTCTTCTTTAAGACCACAGCCACTGCATTGTGCAACGGCATGACCACCGTCTTCTCTGAATAATTCAACTCTTACTGTCTCTTTTCCGCATCTTGGGCAAGAGAAAAATTTAGGTAAACGTTTCTTAGGAATATGAACTACTTTTTTCCTTCTTCGCCCCAATTATAACAGCCTTCTAAATCGATGGTAATGTTGAGTTATATTTATGCTTGTCCTTAAATACTTGCCTAGAAACCAAGAATATGAGGCTGCGTGAAGCCAAGTGAAATTAACGCCTTCTGTTTTAGAAATGGATTTCTCAGAAGCTCAAAAAAGAATTTGCCGCTTTATTAAAGAGTACGTGGAAAACGCTGGAGCAAAAGGCATAGTGCTTGGCATGTCAGGAGGAATCGACAGCGCAACAATAGCAGCACTTTCAAGTCTTGCAATAGGCGGAGACAATGTGCTAGCTCTTATGCTACCGGAAAAAGAAAACTTTAACCAAAAAGACATCGACGATGCAAAAGTTGTTGCAGACAAATTTAAATTGCAAACACAAATCTGTGACATATCAAATGTTTTAGAATGCTTCTACAAGAATATTCCAGTGTTTGAGCCAAAAGACAGGCTTTGTAAAGGTAACATTAAAGCAAGAACCAGAATGATTTACCTCTACTATTACGGTAACAAACTTAACAGAATCGTTTGCGGAAGCTCCGACAAATCAGAAACAATGATGGGCTACTTCACTAAGTGGGGAGACGCAGCAGCTGACATAACGCCAATTATGGATTTATACAAAACGCAAGTCCGCAAACTCGCGATTCATTTAGGAATCCCAGAGGAGCTTGCATTAAAACCTTCCACGCCAGCGCTTTGGCCAAGCCAAACTGCAGAAAACGAACTTGGAATCAAATATGAAAAATTAGACCTGATTCTTTATGGGTTGGAGCGGTTTATGGCTACTGAAGAGATTGCTAACCAACTATTCATTCATAAATCAATTGTAGAAAAAGTTAAGGCCCGATGGCTAGCAAATGAACATAAAAGGAGAAATCCGATAGCCCTCAAAATTGGGTATAGAACTGTGGGAAATGATTTTAGGCTCCCAAGATATACATATTGAAAGTGGAAACGACATGAAAGATAAGATAAAACTTGTCCTTGCCCAAATAAGCAGTAAACGCGAAAACAAAGAAGCCAATCTGCAGAAAATAGAAACATTAACCTTCAAAGCCAAAGAGCAAGACGCAGATTTAGCCATTTTTCCTGAGCTTTCATTAACTGGTTACGTAGTTAGGGATCAATTCTATGAGTTGGCTGAAACAATCCCTGGACCAACAGTTGAGAAGGTGGCGACGTTGGCAAAGAAGACAGGAATGCATGTTATTTTTGGGATGCCTGAGTTAAGCGAAAAAACCCGAGCAACAGTCTTTAACACTGCTGTCTTTGTTGGTCCCGAGGGTTTAATCGGTAAATACCGTAAAATGTATTTGCCAACCCACAGCGTGTTTGAAGAGAAAAGGTATTTCCGTCCAGGTTATCAAACAGCCGTGTTTCAAACGGATTTGGGAAAAATTGGTTTATGCATTTGCTATGACCTTTTCTTCCCTGAAGTGATTAGGCTTATACGTTTGAAGGGGGCACAATTAATCGTTTGTATATCTGCATCTCCAGCGGTGCGTAGGAGTTACTTTGAAATTTTAACTTGCGCCAGAGCACTGGAAAACACTGCTTACCTCGCCTACGTGAACCTGACCGGAGTTGAAGATGGCTTGCAATTCTGGGGAGGAAGCAGACTGGTTAGCCCGGCTGGTGATGTTCTTGCAAAGGCAAAGTACGATGAAGAGGATTTTGTCACCTGTGAAGTAGATTACAGTGACCTAAGAACGGCAGAGACTTTTATCCCTACCTTAAAGGACTTGCGACCTGAACTTTTTGATAAATTAAAAGAGTACTCAGAACTTCTCTAAGCAGGCATGTAAACGGCAATCGTTGAGAAAGATATCGGGAAGGCAAATCACAAAGACATCACAAGCCATCAAAATCTGTGATATCAAATTGACTTAATTATAGATCACCGTGATTTCAACGTGATAGATGACGTCACGCCCCCTATTAACGTCACAAGCTTAACGCAGGGTATAAAAAAAGTAAGTTGTTAAAGATTACCAAAAGAAGTACACAGGATAGTAAAGGGAACGTAAAATTGCCAACTAAAGCATGAGTATTGAGCAAGAAAGCGTTTGGAAAACTACATTTTTGTTTAAAATTAACGATAAATCTCGCGCCAAATATTCATTAATCTTGCCTTTTATCTGTTAATTTCACTCTTTATAGCTTTAATCGGAAAAAAGAGGCGTATTTACCGTATTTCGCTGTTTAATTCGTTTTTTGCCTTATTAGTTATGGCTAACTGGTGTATTCTTGCTTGGATAAAACTTAAGAAGTCGATCCAGTATACAAAAGTGTATCCATTCAGGTAGTGAGGAGACAAGGAGTTTGAAGTTAAAAGACAGCGTTCAAGCCTGGTTAAACGGGGCATTAAACGACCCTATTGTGAAAATATTGGCTAAAAACAGCCAATTAACCAAAACCCAGCTTGAAACACTGTTAATAGACATTTTAGCCGAGAATATTTCAGGGAAACAGCTAAAATACGATGAAAAAGCTAATTTAAGGCTAACTAAGGCTAAAATAAGCCGCGGGTCCTTTAACAGGACGTTAAAACAGTCTAAAGAAAACGTGATAAAATCGATCTATACGGTACTACTTTTAGGGTATTTAGGGGTGTTTGACAGCACAACTCTTGACCCATATCTCGAAATAGCCAATAAACTGCACGAATATGTGGAGGCACACCAAGAGACTCCCGACAAGGAAGATGAACTAAAAGATCGTCTAAAAGTCATAGAAATCATTCGGGAAGAGCTTGAAACGAGCCTAAAACGGCTTTCTAGTCCATCAGAACAGCCCTTGTGACGTCACAAATCACAGATTAAATCAACGATTTTTTAATCAACAAAGCAGAGTAATAAAGCCAAAATATAATCGCCGCCATCAAGCCTTAAAGATCAAAATAAGCTCAAATTGAGGATATTTCAGCAAGCCATTAACAAAGAGCCACAGCCAAGAGAGGAACTGTGACGTGTGATATCATAGTAGATATCCGCCGACATCACCGCAACCCTTAAAAAGTCCATGGATCACTGTGATGTGTGATGCAACCGATTAAATCACGCATAAATCACAGGGATGAAAAATCACGGTTGACTTTGTAACGGTACTCGTAGGCGTTTTGCTGGTGACCACCGTTGTAGCGGCAGTTGAGTATTATAGGCAAATACGTAAGGCACAAAAAGAGTATGAGAAAGCCAAGGGTATTGTCGAAGACATTGTTCTTAGTTTTAACCGAGAGCTCAAGCGTGGAGCAGACAAATTAGACTTAATCGCATTCAAAATAGAGGGAAACTTGGCTAAAGCGGATACAAGCCTAAAAAAAGTGGACATTTTAGAAAAAAGGATGGCGCCTATAGAAAATCAAATTGGCACTATTTCACAGACAGCTTCACAGAGCAGCACCAACATTCTTTCAGGATTAACAAATTTAGAATTGAAAATCAAAGATATTGAAGCGTCACAAGAGACATTAAAGGTAAAGATAGCAGGTTTTGAAGAGCAAATTCAAAAGTTCAATGTTACCCCAGAAATTAGTGAACCCGTCATGCCCATTAAACGTGATAAAGCAATGGCTGCATTAACAGATACAGAAATCACAGTACTGGAAATGTTATCTTCAGAGGGGCCCAAGACAGCGCCAGAGATCAAAGGCAGAGTTAAGCTTAGCAGAGAACACACAGCAAGACTAATGAAGAAACTCTATGAAGAAGGATACTTAGAAAGGGAAGTAGGCAAAATACCATTCAGTTACAGTATCAAAAAAGAGATGGAAAAGCTGCTAAAGAAACCCGAAAATAGTCAACCAACATAAAATGACAAAGAAGCATCTCTTGGCCGCTCAACCGTTTCATACGTTCAAATATCTGGCGTTAGTTTCGATGAATCAGGAAGCCCATAATCACCCTTGCTAGCTTATCGAGGTACCCTGGATATGCGTGCGCTACATTAATTTTCTTCTCTTACTTTATTTCCAAGAGCTATTCTGCCTTTATCAATACAGCATTAAGCCATGTTCCCTTCCAACGCAGTAAATACTCGCAAATTAATCCTTAGCCATACTAAATTTATTTTATGCTTGCGTTACTTAGCAGCTCAAGTCACTTTATTCTTTGCTTTATAGTTGCCTGAGAAATGCTTGCAGTTTTATACTTTAAACTATTTGGTCCACCAGTCCTTAAAAGTATACCTTTACTTGTCATCCTAGAAAGATAGGTTGAAACGGTACTAAGGCCAACTGGCTCCTTAAGCTCCTGCTCATAAACGGACTGGATATCCTTTGAAGAAAACCAAATCAATGGAAAACTTTTCTGAATCACTAACTGAACTTTTTCAAAACGTGAAAGCACGCGATTTTGTAAAGAAGCCCCTGCACCTACGGTCGGACCCTCACCTGGTGCACCGCCTAGCAATTCAACAAGGTCTAAAAGGCGTAGAGCTTTATCGCGGGTTACTTGACCCTCGAAAGCAATAGTATATCGATTACCGTCGCTATCGAACAGCTCAACGCGTATTTTACGAGCGGGCATTTTATGAACACCACGAGGGCTGTTCACAGCTTTACACTTAACAGCTTATAGCTGTTACGGTGAAGGCTGAAAAGTATAAGAGGCAATAGACAGCTTATTATTACGAAAGCGCCACAATTTTCATTCTGTTCAGCATAACGAGCTTCACAATAAATCAGAATGACTGGAAAATTAAAGTTATTGCTTGATTCCGTATTTTCCAGTCGAAACGTAGGGGTGGCTTGTTCACAGTAAAGAGACAAGAAAAATGTAATATGAAGCAAAAGCAAACAGATTAAGCGGCAAATTTAATGATATTTCACATGTATTCACAATTTTGTGAACCAAAATTTAGAACCGCTCAAAACGAAACTCGCGAAAGGTTACTTAACTAGAATTTAAATAGATTATTTCCAACAAAATTTTGTTTCCATCTTTATAAAGATAATTCTCCATGTTAAAAATCACGAAACAGGCACCCCTACGTTTCCTGTCGAAGCCTCAAGTGAAAAAGGAGTAAAGAAAACACCAGAAAAAAATTTGCACGAATCTTATCTAAAAACTTGGATAACAAATATTAATATATAAAATTAGTACTTAACTATCAGAGTATATTACTTAATTATAATAAATAGATGTTTTTTACATTAACCCGAGAATTTTTTCCAGTAGAAACTTTGGGGTGTGCCTTGCTCTCAATTTATCTATTTGTTATCTGATGTTTTCATTGTTCTTTAGGATTATTGTGCTTTAAAACCAGTTTTTTGTACTGCATACTTTATCTGTTGCACACGAAATAACGGTTGAGCCTCTGAAAATGAGAGGGATGGGGTAATGGGAAATCCAAACATATTAGACGATGTATTCGAAAGCTTCGTTAATGGAGTTCGGCTGTTTAAGGATAGAGAAGTTCTGAGGCACGATTATCTTCCCGAAAAATTACCACATAGAGAAGAACAAATAAAATTATTAGGACAAACTGTCGCGCCAGTCCTAAAGAATGCGAGATGCTCTAACATTTTCATTTATGGAAAAACTGGGACTGGAAAAACAGCGGTAACAAAATACGTTTTAAGCCATCTAGAATCTAAGGCAAAGGAATATGGTGCACCCGTAAAATTTTGTTACATAAATTGCCGAATGACTGGTTCAGAATACCGAGTTTTCGCAAGTCTAAGCCAAAACCTTGGTATGACTATACCTTTTACAGGCTTATCTGTTGGCGAAGTGTTTGATAGATTCAGAGCAGGTTTAGATTCTTCCAGAATAATTTTCATAATAATTCTTGACGAAATTGATGCCTTGATTAAAGACCGCGGAGACGCGTTTATGTACGAGTTAACAAGGATAAATGAAACTCTAAGTAAAAGCAAAGTTTCGATAATCGGCATATCAAACGACCTACGCTTGAAGGAATTTTTGGATCCTAGAGTTTTTAGTTCTCTTAGCGAAGAAGAACTAGTTTTTAGGCCATATGACGCAGCTGAACTTCGAAACATTCTTTTTGAACGTTCAAAATTATCTTTCCAAGAAGGAGTTTTGTCTGATTCAGCATTAAATATTTGCTCAGCTTTGGCTGCTGCAGAGCATGGCGATGCGAGGCGAGCTTTGGATTTGTTGCGTGTTGCTGGAGAAGTTGCTGAGCGACAAGGCGCTAAGTTGATTACAGAAGAGCATGTGCGTCAGGCAGAGAAGCATATTGAGCACAACCGAGTTGTTGAAGCGCTCAAAAATTTAACATTGCACTCAAAACTGGGGCTTCTTAGCGTTTATCACTTGAACAAGCCAAGTGCTACTACAGGCGAAATATACGATGTTTACAATGAATTGTGCGGCGAGATGGGCGCTGGTCTTCTGACACAACGCCGATTAGGCACGCTAATTAACGAGCTTGATTCCATGGGACTTGTGAACGCGAAGGTTGTGAGTATGGGGCGATATGGCAGAACCAAAAAAATCAGGCTTGAAATTTCACGAAGCCTCATAAAGGATGTATTTGGCAGCGATAACAGATTTTGCAGCTTACTTGATTATTCCCTGCAATCCTCGCATAAAGAATCAAGTAATACTTAGCTAAATCGCTTGTAAAATTAGTTAAATGAGAGAATAGTAGTCTCTAACGTTTGCAAGTTTACCACTGGAACTTTTCCCGGTGTAGGAACCAACCCTAATTTCTCCATATAATCAGTCTGTTCTTGCCAACCGCCTGAATTCACAACCAACACTCCACGATAATTGCAGTAACCTAAAACGTGAATATGCCCGGCATGAAAGATGTCTGGAACCCTATCGATGACTAGGTAATCACGATTTTCTGGGGACAGCATGGTTTTTCCACCATATACTGGAGCTAAGTGGCGGCTTTGCATAAGTAACCTCATTGCCTTTTCTGGGTGGTCATGATCCATTCCAGGTATAACTTCGATAATATCATCCAAACTGCGACCATGATACATTAAGACTTCTACGCCGTGTAGACTTAACAGGCATGGGCTTCCAACAGAGTGAATGTTCCTCTTACCTTGCATCCCAGTCAAATAGCCTTCTGGTATGGCTGGCTGGGGTAAAGCTTTTCGCGACGCATCATGATTACCTGGGGAAATAATTATTTCAATGTAATCAGGGATTTTTTCCAGATATTTCGCGGCAAAATTGTATTGTTTATGAACATCTCGTATGGATAGTTCCTTTGCTTGGTTGGGGTAAACTCCAACTCCGTCAACAATGTCGCCTGCGATTAGTACATATTTTACTCTGCTTGCTATTTCCTTCATTTGCTCGTTTCCATATTTTCCCTTAAGCCAGAGTATGAATCGTTTGAATGCTTCTTTTTGGAATTTGGTGCTGCCGATGTGAAGGTCTGATGTTAAGACAGCGTAAACTGGTTCTTGGGCTCTTTGTTGGGTTTTTCTGCCTATTTCTGGGAAAATTATATCCTCAGCTAGGAAAAGGTTACTTCTTGTTTTTATCACTGCCAAGCATACTACTTGGTCCTGCAAAAGAAGAAGCGCTTTTTTGCGGACTTCTTCTGGTGCTTTTTGCGGCACTAAGACAGTTGTACTTCCCAGCAAATCTTCTACTGATAGTATCATTTGGTTTTTTGATTCTCTTTTTTCCGTTATCATACAGATTATTTTGAGTTTTGTTTTAGCTGGAGATTTGAGCGCTTCTAGTATTGGTGTTGCAGCTTTAACGTCGATTCTTTGTCTAAGCAAACGTTCAATTCGTTTAAACCTGTCCTGGAAATATTCCAGATATTCTTCAAGGGTGCCGTTGGAGCTAAGTTTGCCTGTTGAATCTTCCAGAATGTTAATGTTTGCTTTTATGTCCTTGGCGTAGGGATAAAAAGTGCTTTCAACTGTACTTATTTGCTGAGGTGCTGGTGGCTCTATGGCGTTTTGCTGAGGCTGTGTTTCTATGGCGGGTGCTGTCAGCTGTTGCACTAAGGTTTCTAAGAATACTTTGTCTATAAAGAACGGTTTTTCTTGCAAGTCTGCTAGCTTTTGAAGTGCTAAGTTTATAATGTCAACTGGATCGGTTGTGCCTGAGTTTTGACTTAAGAATTCAAAAGCTTCGCTGTTTAGTTGGTATCCCGCTACGATTGTTGCTTCGATTGCTTTTTGCAGTTTTTCTTTTTCGCTCATTTTGATCGTGTTCTTGTTAGCAAGTGGGGTAAGTGCAAGCTTAATGTTTAGGCTCTTATGCTTTTGCGTTATTTACTGTTTTTGTTTGCAGAATAAATTTTTGAAGTTTAAGGATTCTGTTAATTTTATTGGTGAAGTATGCTAGCGTTTACTGTAGCGTCGATTAGGTATTAATCGTTAATTATTCAAAATCAACTTAGTTTATATAAATGATCTATAGTTTAGATATGTTATATCTGGCTTGAGGTACCGTTATGGGTGAATTACGGAAAGTTCAACAAACACCAACCGGCACTTTTTTTGTTTGTGTGCCTAGAGCTTGGGCTCAACAAAATGGTTTAAAAAAGGGCGCTTTAGTGAGTGTGGATGTAACTAGTGATGGCAAGCTTACTGTTGATTCTGAATACAATGTTGAGCAGCAGCCTAAGACTTGCTTCTTTAAATGTTGGTCCTTACTTAGGTCGGGAGATTATTGGTCGTTATCTGCTTGGTTATGACGTGATTCGTATTGAGGCAAAAGACCGAATAGCTTATGACGTTAGAAACACGGTGAAGTCAACGGTTACTTCACTGATTGGATTAGAAATTGTTGAAGAGACGTCTTCAGCAATAGTTTTACAGTGCTTGCTGGAGCCATCTGGATTTTTGCCTGAAAAAATTTTGCGACGCAACTACGCCATTGTTGCCGGGATGATTCGTGACGCAGCTAACTCTTTTGTTAGTGGTGATCTGCAGTTAGCCAAAAGTGTTATAGCCAGAGATGACGAAAGTAACAGGTTATATTTTTTATTAGTTAGAATCTTACGAACAATAATTCAAAATCCACGCTTAAGTGAGAAGCTAAGAATTACTCCAATAGACTGTTTAGATTATCGTTTGGCTGCAAGTTTAATTGAAGGCATAGGCGACGCATGTGTTCAGGTGGCGACAAAAACCATAGCACTCGATGGAGTGAAGCTTTCTGGGGAAATGCAGAAATTACTTGTTGATTTGCAAGCTGTCTGTTTTGAAGCTCATGAGCAAGCGTTGAAAGCGTTTGTAACTAAAGACATCTCTTTAGCTGAGCATGTACGCGACCTCCGAGGAAAAATGGATTCAACTTACTCGAATATTGAACGCGTCGCAAAAGATTCCTCTATAGATTTGATGCCTCAAGTTCTGGCGGCTGTATCTTTCCTTAGGCAGATTTATGAACGCAGTGTTGACATGGCAGACTTAGTCGTTTAACTTACTTTTACCTGATCCTTCGTCGTGGTAAAGGGTTAAATTTGCTGGTTTGCATTGAATTCTAGGATGGTTGACATGTCAAGTATTACCGATAAAGTGGCTAACGCTCTCTACTCTTCTGGATGCTTAAAGTTTGGAAGCTTTAAAATTAAGTCTGGAGCAATCAGCCCATACTATATTGACCTTGCACGTTTGCTTTCTTCACCAAAACAATTGTGCTTTATAGCCGATTTAGCTGCTAAACAAGTTAGACAAATAATGGTTTCTGACAGAATAGACAAATTGGCCTCGATTGAACTTAAAGGCGCGCTAATAGTGCCAAGTATCGCCTGCAAAGTAAACCTGCCCTGTATTGTAGTCAGGAAAGAGGAAAAAGCCTACGGCGTTACAGGCAGAATCGCCGGCGCAGATGTAGCCAAAGGCGATAACATCCTTTTCTTCGATGACGTTATAAGTGAAGGCTTATCCAAAGTTGAAGGAATCAAGCCTCTGCAAGCACTAGGCGGTAATGTTAAGCACTTGCTGGTTGTTGTTAACCGGGAGCAAGGCGGCAAAGAAAACTTGGAAAAGCTAGGCTTTAGAGTTCATGCTTTAGCTAAAATCTCTGAGATCGCTGATTCACTTTATCTCAATAAGCATATTTCGAAAGAGCAGGCTGATGAAGTATTAGCTTTTGTAAAACAATTTCAAGAAGTTAACAATACCACCTAACTATTTCTTCTACCGTATCACTAGAATAACCGCTTTTTATGAGTGCCTTCTTAAGTTCCTTTAGCTCGTCGCTCTCCACTCTCTATCCCTCGTTATATCTCAATCAAGTAACCGCTTAAAATAGATATACCCTATATTTATTGGATGGTTTTCACAAGAGTATACACTTCAAGGGAAGAAACATAACAGATGCAAACCCAAAAACCAGTGGTAGAAGCTCTTCTTTGTCCGGAAGCTTACCCGGAAGACCCAGGCAAAATCGAATTAATCCAAACGCACATATCATTTGTCTTCTTAACCAAAAATTTTGTTTACAAAGTCAAAAAACCCGTAAACTTTGGTTTTCTAGACTTTTCTACACTTGAAAAAAGGCGGTTCTTCTGCGAAAAAGAGTTAGAGCTCAATAGCCGACTTTGCCCAGACATCTATCTTGAAGTTGTGCCCATCAACAAATCAAATATTATCAAGATAAACGGTGTCGGCGAAACAGTTGAATATGCCTTAAAGATGAAGCGCTTGCCCCAAGAAAAAATAATGACAGTGCTCCTTAACGAGAATAAAGTGGGCAATAAAACAATTGACGAGATAGCAAAAAAAATCGCGCAATTTCATTCCAAAGTACAGACAAACACCGAAATAAACGAGTACGGTTCCCTTAAAATCATAAAGACTAACTGGGACGAAAATTTCTCGCAAACCCAAAAATACGTCAACCAAACAATCCCGCTCGCTGAGTACCAATTTATTCAAATCAGAGTCAACAACTTCATGGAGAAGAATAAGCCGCTTTTTGAAAACAGAATAAAAAACGGCAAAATTAGAGACTGCCATGGCGATTTGCATTCAGGAAACATCTTTATTACGGACAAAATCTGCATTTTTGATGCCATAGAATTCAATGATCGCTTCAGGTACTCTGACGTAGCCTCAGATGTGGCCTTTTTAGGCATGGATCTAGATTTTCAACAGCGGCCTGATCTGTCAACTTATTTCATAGAAAGATACATACTGTACTCTAAAGACCAACAATTAACAAAGCTGCTCCCATTTTACAAGTGCTATAGAGCGTATGTACGTGGGAAAGTAATCAGCTTCAAACTTGACGACCCCAACGTTAGCAGTGAGGAAAAGATAGCCGCAACAAAAGAAGCACAAGCCTACTTCAAACTTGCTGCCGACTACGCGAAAAACCTGTAAACAATCATTCAACTATGCGAATTGGTTAGCTACCCAATCGGGAACTTGAACTGTACCCATAATGATTGGTTTTTGGTGGCAGTCGCTTCCGCCAGTCATGATTAACCCGTGTTCCTTTGCGAATGCTACATAGTGGTTTGTTGTTTCAGCCGTGTTTCTCGAGTGCCAGCATTCAACGCCGTCGATGTACGGTAACATTTTTTCTTGGATAATTTCCGTTTGCTCAACTAACGATTTAGTTAATGCAACTAGCGAAGTTCCATGCGGATCGTTAGGATGAGCCAAAACCAATTTTCCGCCCGCGCCCCTGACAAGTTTTGATGCTTCTTCCAAGTAAAGCGGGTACTTGGGGACGTCACACTTTACAAGGTATTTGTCGAAGGCTTCTTGCCTCGTTTTAACGATGTTCTTCTTCACCAAATAATCTGCAATGTGAGGTCTGCCAAGCACTCCATCAACTGACTCTTCAATCTGCCTCAAATCATCCTTAGTTAATGCTGCAATGTGTTCTTTCTTAAATTCCGCATTTAGGTTGTCAAGGATTTTTGCGGCTCTTTCTTCTCGATATTTTGCCATCGTCTCAAGCTTGCTTTCCAACGTCTTATTGTTGGCATCAAATTGGTAGCCTAAGAAATCCAGAGAAACAGCTTTGCCTTCATGGTACTTTGGGTGCGACAAAGGTTACGTTTAACTCGACTCCAGTAACATATCGGATGCCTTCTTTTTTTGCTGTTGCGATGGCTTGAGTTTGGCAGCCGATAGAATCGTGATCCGTAATCGACATGAAACCGATGTTTCGGTTTTTTGCTTCCTTAAAAATTTCTTGAACAGTTAGCTTGCCGTCTGAAGCGTTGGAGTGAATATGCAAGTCGATTATCATTATTGAACTGTGTCCCCGTTACCTTTTTTCCATCCCTATAACGTACCAGTCCTCAGAGTTATCATGGCAAGTGTCAACTGTTAAATGCAGTATCTTAAGTGTCGGATACTTTTTCTTTAGGTCATCAATGTCAACTGGTTCAAACTTGCTCTTATTAGCAAGGTAAGCTTCTACTGTTAAAGCGTTTGACTCATACTTCTCTTTGGTACGTCGCTCAATCCTAGCAATCAGACACTTCTTCAGGACAGCTTGTTTGCAGAATAACAAACGTCATGTTATGTTTCGCTGCAATTTCAGCCGCTCGCCGCCTTAAATCTTGAGCAACAAAGGTTGCATCCAAAATAATGCCGGGAACAGTTTTCTTAGCCAAGATCGTCTGCTCTTCGAAAAACTTCATCATAGACAGACAGGCGTTTATTCATGTTTCCTGCGACTTTTGCGTCAAAAACATCCTCATTCTTTAAAACTTCTAAGCGGATTAAATCGCTTCGAAGAATGGGGTACCCTTTGATTTTTGAGACTTCCTCTGAGGTTTCTGTTTTCCAAGTTCCAGGCAATCCGCATGTGATTAGTAACGTTTTGGGTCCCAAATTGTCTTTAATAAATTTGGCAAAAGGTTCCTTCAATCATACACCCTTCTTACTGTTAGCTTTTGACGAGTTGTAATTAAACTTTTTCCAGCCATAAACCGCGTTATGTACCATTCCCTGATTTTAATGCCCTTAACTTAAAGTAAATTCTAAATAGGTAGAAGACACACTCTTCCTAAAAAGAAGGAATATTCATGGAAGAATTCCAAGTTAAAGATAAAAGTTTAGCACCGCAAGGTCATTTACAGATTGAATGGGCATCACGTCATATGCCCGTACTAAACCTGATTAAAAGCAGGTTTGAAAAAGAAAAACCGTTAAAAGGCTTAACCTTAGGCGCATGCCTCCACGTAACTAAAGAAACAGCCGTCCTAGTGCAAGCATTAACTGCCGCAGGCGCCAAAATCGCGTTATGCGGTTCCAACCCGCTCTCAACCCAAGATGACGTAGCCGCAGCTTTGGCAGATAAGGGTATTCACGTTTTTGCTTGGAGAGGACAAAACACCGAAGAATACTACAAGTGCATAGACAAAGTGTTAGATTACAAGCCATCCATAACTCTAGATGACGGAGCAGACTTGGTCGGTACGCTGCATAGCAAACGTCAAGCACAACTGAAAGATGTTAAAGGTGGAACAGAAGAAACCACGACAGGCGTAATCCGCCTAAGAGCAATGGAAAGAGACGGCAGCCTCAAATACCCCATCGTAGCCGTAAACGATGCGTACACAAAATACCTCTTCGACAACCGATATGGAACAGGACAAAGCACCATGGATGGCATCATAAGGGCCACAAACACATTGATAGCAGGCAAAAACTTTGTAGTCGGCGGTTACGGTTGGTGCTCAAGAGGCATAGCCATGCGGGCTCAAGGCTTAGGCGCCAACGTTATAGTAACGGAAGTCCAACCTACTCGCGCGTTGGAAGCAGTAATGAACGGTTTGCGTGTTATGCCAATAGCTGAAGCAGCGGCCATAGGTGACATATTTGTAACAGCCACAGGAGACATCAGTGTAATACGAAAAGAGCATATGCAAAAAATGAAGGACGGCGCCATAATGGCTAACAGTGGACACTTCAACGTGGAAGTAAACATAAAAGATTTAGAATCGCTGTCAACCAGCTAAAAGAACCATGCGCCCCAACCTAGAAGAGTACACACTAAAAGACGGCAGAAAACTCTACCTTTTAGCCGAAGGCAGACTAGTAAACTTGGCTGCGGCAGAAGGGCACCCATCCGAAGTCATGGATATGTCATTCGCTAACCAAGCGTTATGCTCAGAATACATAGCTAAAACAGCGAAGTTAACGCCTAAAGTGTTCACTGTTCCAAAAGAAATCGACGAAAAAGTTGCTGAGCTAAAACTGAAAACGATGGGAATAAATATCGACGAGCTTACGGCTGAACAGAAAAAGTACCTTTCAACATGGGAAATGGGAACAACATAAACGAGGGCACGCTTAAAACCATGACAAACTTTAAATTGCTTGACATGATACATGGCTATAAAGTGGTGACTTAAATGGTTAGCAAAGATCAAGGAATAGGTGGAGCAATACTTGCTGTCTGCGTTATAGTCGCTATAGTCTACGTCCTTCTAGTAAGTGTTCCTCAACAATTGTTCGGACTTAATGGAACCAATGTTCAGGCTAGATGCAGTACTGGTTCTTGTGTCCATAGCATTTATCGCTATTCTGGCAATCGGTGCATGGATAGGCTGGACAATGGCAACAACACCGCCTCCAAAACCAATCGAAGAAATAACAACCGAAATTGAAGAGAAAAAAGAAGAACCAAAAGCAGAAGAGCCAGCACCAGTCAAACGATGAAGCACCTGCCACCGACGACAACAACTAAGAAAAAGAAATAAACTTACTTCAATTTTTCTTATCTTTCATTTTTTTAATTTTTTTATTTATAAATATCTTTCGCAAGAAATTCTGAGTTTGTTAAAAATTACATTCTCATTTTTCTAAGCATGCATTCAACGATATCTTGGCAAATGATGCATTCGTCAGGGATTTGCTGATTTTTTTCTCGTTCACTTAAGTAGCCAAGGTGATATTGGCAGGCAGGTGGTTTTTCTTTGCTTCTATTTGGCTTCTCTTTAGAGAGAATTGTTTCAACTTGTGTTTTTTCTGGTTTATTGTTATCTTCTATTTGCGCTTCAGTTATTTTTGTTAAACAGAATGGGCAGGCGGCATATGTCTGTGCTGAATCCTGCTGTAAATTTAAGGTTTTAAGTGGCGTAGTGAAAGTTTTCCTACATGCAGGATTCGGGCAGGTAAACGTTCTTTTCCCTCGCTTCTCTTTAACCAACAATAAACTGTTTTCATTATGAATGGTGCTTACTGGCTTATAGTGTTAATGAATCTGAAATAAAGATGCAAACTATTCGACACTGCACGCTTGGGCTGCGGAAGCAGGCTTCTTTAAGTCATCAGCGCCTTGTTTGTGGCTTTGTAAGTTTTTTTGGCTGATAGACGCACCATGGATCTTCAGTTAGATAGTCGTTTTTTAACTCTGCGGGTTCATGGAGGTCTCCGCAGAAATCTATAAAATCATTAGAGAGACCGTAAGCGCGGGCTCGGCAGCCACCACATAAGGAGCGGTATTCACAGACCCCGCATTTGCCCTTCAGTAAATTAGGATCCCTTAAATCGTTGAAGACTTTTGAGTTGAACCATATTTCTTTGAAGCTTTTTTCCCGTACGTTTCCCAGTTTAATTGGTAGGTAGGGACAGGGTGTTACGTCTCCGTTCGGGTAGATGCGGCAATAGTATAATCCTGCGATGCAACCGCGAATCCACTGTCGCATATCTAAGCCCCTGTCTTTGGCGATTCGCATAAACTGCGGTGCGCAGGAAGGTCTCACGTTTAGTTTGTGATTTGCGGTTTTTGCGAAAGTTTTTGTAATCATTTCCTCATATTTTTCTGGGGAAATATCAGTTAATTTTGTGCCTCGACCAGTTGGAACAAGGAAAAACAAGTGGAAGTTTTCAACGCCTATGCTCTCAGCCAATGACATTATGTCGTCTATCTGATTGTAGTTCTGCTGGGTTAATGTTGTGTTGACTTGAACAAGAACATTGTTTTTCCTCAACGCTTTACAGGCTTCGACCGCTTTTTCCCACGCGCCCGCCACTCCTCTGAACTCATCATGCTGAGCTGGAATATTGGAATCCAAGCTTATTGAAACAGTGGCTATACCAGCATCCTTAAGTTTTCTCGCTACTGTTTCGTCAATGAGGCTTCCGTTGCTTCCCAGCCCCATCTTCAAACCTTTCTTTGAGCCGTAGCTTATGAGTTCAAAAATGTCTTGGCGCAGGAGAGGTTCACCGCCACTCAGTATTAACAGTGGCGCGCTTACTTGGTAGATTTGATCCATGAGATTTTTGGCTTCTTGAGTGGTTAATTCATTGTTAAGTTTTTTCTCTGTAGCGTTAATGTAGCAATGGGAACATTTCATGTTGCATTCGCGCGTGATGTTCCATGACATAACCAGAGGAATAAACCGTTCAGACGCCTTAGCCTCAGGCGAATATGAAAGTTTTAGGTAAAACTCGCAGTTGCCATGTGTCGCTATTCGTTTAGGCTGCCAAAGTGTAAATGGGAAAGGAAGAACCGTGTCCAGCATCGCTTTGGCATGAGCAAAACAGAAATGGGTACAAAAGAGCGAAGACACTTGAGGGTTTATACCATATTTTTCTTCGGCATATTTGTGGCTTCCGAAAATCGGGCAATTCAAAAACTTCATGTACCCGTCCAATGTATCTGTGCTCATGGTGTAATTTATGAAGTGGTCGCTTAACATGATTGACTGCAGTTTTTCTCTTTTCATGCCAACTTTAAGCGTCACGTCAAGAGCTATGTCAACGGTTTCTTGACCGAACTTGTCCTGCAATCTTTCCATTGCATTCTCAAGCGCTGGCACGCCGATACTTTTTGCCATTTCAGCTGTAACTAGTAAACCCTTTATTGTTTCGTACTCTTGGATTAAACGCATCCGTATAATCTGCTCGGTCCAGGAAAGGAACATTTTTTTCAGTGAAGCAGATGCCTCGGGGTTCTTGTTGTTTAGCAAGCTTTCGACCATTTTGTTTTCTTTGGTTAAACTTGTAAAAAGGTTGATTTTTTCAGCTGTTCCAAGATGTTGAGTTGAGGCTATTTCCTGAAAGTCTAAAGTGTAAGGCATAACTTCCTCGGTCAGTTCTTTCGCGTCAGATTCAAAATCACTGTAAATCTTGCTAAGTTTTAGGGATATGTCAGGCATGTCTACATGCAACTCATCAATAAGCACGCGTGTTTCCGATTCCATCTTTGTTACCATCGCCATGTGATACAAAAGTGAACCGGCCATGCCCGGATCAGCTTGTTTGCCGCTGTTTACTCCCATAAAAATTTGAGAAAACAACAGCTTTGCTAAATCAAAGTCTTCTTCTGTTATTGCAGTTAATGCTTGATTGAGTTTTTGTTGCCTTGCAAGCAAAAGCTGAGCCCATTTATGGCATTGTCCCGCGTCGAATTTTGTTAACGCATTCACATCCTTAAGGTAGTTAAGATTCTCATATGAAGGTAATAAAACCTAACGGTATGTAATACTGGGATTAATAATAATGTGTCTTTATCTGAGGCTTGTATTCGATAAGCTAATTAAGCTCTAAATTAACCATAAGCCCATTAAAAGGTGAAAATGATTGAGTTACGATTGGATCTATGCTTTAATTGGCTTCTTGATTATGTTTGGTTTGTTAGGCGGCATTGGCATAAACAAGCCTAGGGGAATGAGCGTTAAAATGTGGTGTGTTGGTTACTTGGCAGTTGCATTGGTTTTCGATGCACTTGTAATTTTAGGGTTGGTCAGGCAGTATGCGCCTCTTAACAATTTGCTTTTAGGGCTTTCTGCAGGCGCCGCCACAGGGTTAGCGATTCATGTTATGCATCACATTAATGAAGAAGGTGCGCACCCAACAATTATGGGTTAGAATTCAGAATTTTCCGAAAATTTTATATTTACTTTTTTCTGGAGATTTAGCTCCTTAGTCTACCTAAGCTTTTATCAACATACTCCATTTTTAGCTTGCTAAGTGTCTCGGATGTAGGTATGCCGTTTTGGTCCCATCCTGCTTGCTCATAGTATTGTCGCACTTTCTGTTTCACGCTTGCCTTGTCAGCGACTTGTCCCTTGCAGGGTCCTGAAGGCAGAGGCTCGTAGAACCTCTCTGGGTTGTCATCGTCAACTTTTGGGTTCCACTTTAAATCTGGTCCGCCGAGAAGCAAAATAGCGCGTTGTATCTGCAGGGTTTTCATTCCTCCGCCGTTTAGCCAGCCTTTGCGACTTAGGCTTTGACCTGTGACTGCCTGTGAGAAGAAAAACGTTTTGGAAACACATACTTCATAAACAGGCATGATCTTCTGAGCAACTATCTCATAAACTATTACATTTGCCTAAAATGCTCTGATGATACGATGCACCCCTCTCAATGTGAGGGCCTGAACAATGCGTAGATGCAATTCAGAGGAAAGCGCTAAACACCTATTCAGCGCTATCTTGAAAGTACTGGTGAAAAAAACTTTGCGAAAATCAGTAATCATAGCCTTAGCCGTTGTGCTTATAATCGTAATTGTGGGCGGATACTTTGTCTGGACCTATTATGCGAACCTAAACCAGAATAAATCAACGTCCAACCCCGCAGTGGAGCAAGTGCGAGACACGATCATGGCATACATCAAAGCGAACCATAACGAAACGGCGCAGTACATGAAAAGTTTCTCGTGGACAGGCGGAAACATAACGCCTGCGGACCTTACAGGTGGACAGTGGTATTCCTATCAGAGTGCAGGCTGGAACGTAACAATCCAGTATCCAGTCGCGTTACCTCCAGGCTCCATCACAACCTACAGTGTGACGGCAAACTATACATCTCAAGTTACACCAGGAGAAGTCCTTGTTTCTTGGCAGGGCACCCTACAAAACGGTATCGTCACCCAAACCTCCTACAAATACAACCCATACTACCCATAAAACAGGCTTCTTAATTTTTCAAACCGCACCCAAGTTTTCGCTAAAAAAATTTACAAACGGCGCCGGGAAAGGAATTCGAACCCATTTTACTAGTAAGAAATCTTCAAGCCATCGTCTCAACATGAAACTACGTTCGGCGTGGAAATGTCTTCTTCTGTGTTTGGTTTCATAGGAAATTGCAGTTCATTCAACTATCGTTTTCGAATAAGGTGGCTTAACTAACTTCTCGTGTCATTATCTTTATTTTAACACTATTTCTTTGCATTTATAGTATGCGAAATTAACCCAATTTATTGTCAAACAAATACAAGATTATGACTATTCATCGTGTAAATGACAACTTTTATATATGTATAGAAAATTAAAAAGCCTTCTTAAGGATGAGTTATTATGGGCAAGTCCCTTACACGCAAGATACTGGAAAAACATTTAGTAGTGGGCGAATACGTACCCGGCAAGGAAATAGGCATAAAGATTGATCAAACCCTGACTCAGGACGCCACAGGAACGATGGCGTATCTGCAGTTCGAGGCAATGGGTCTTAAGCAGGTGAAGACGGAGCTCTCCGTGAGTTACGTAGACCACAACACTATCCAGGTAGGTTTCGAGAACGCTGACGATCACAAATACCTTCAGTCAGTGGCCGCCAAGTACGGCATCGTTTACTCGAAGGCTGGAAACGGAATATGCCACCAGGTTCATCTGGAAAGGTTCGGCAAGCCCGGAAAGACTCTTCTTGGCTCTGACAGCCACACACCCACCGGAGGCGGCATCGGCATGATAGCCATTGGAGCTGGTGGACTAGATGTGGCTGTGGCCATGGGCGGAGGCGAGTTCTACCTTACATGCCCCAAAGTCTACATGATAAACTTGAAGGGCAGTCTCCAGCCTTGGGTCAGCGCCAAAGACGTCGTCCTGAAGATGCTGGAGATGTTCACTGTGAAAGGCAATGTCGACGTCGTAATGGAGTACTCTGGACCCGGCGTAAAGAACCTCTCTGTCCCAGAGAGAGCTACAATCGCCAACATGGGTGCTGAGATGGGTGTTACCACTTCGATATTCCCCTCAGACGAGGAAACCAGAAAGTTCCTCAAAGCTCAGGGCAGGGAGGCGGATTGGGTCGAGCTAAAAGCTGACGATGATGCAGAATATGACAGGGTCGTAGACCTTGACCTCGCCAAATTGGAGCCTCTTGCTGCGGCGCCTCACAGCCCAGGCAACATAGTCCGAGTTAGAGACTTGAAGGACGTAAAGGTAGACCAAGTGATGGTAGGCTCCTGCACCAATTCTTCCTACAAAGAAATAGCCACCGTTGCCAAGATTATGAAGGGCAAAAAGGTTCATCCGGACGTGTCATTCGGAGTTGCGCCAGGCTCCAGACAGGTCCTGCAAATGGCGGCAAGGGACGGTTACGTCAGTGACTTGTTGGACTCCGGCGCTAGATTGCTGGAGGCGGCATGCGGCTTCTGCATCGGCAACAGCCAGAGCCCCATGACATCTGGCGTTTCCCTGAGGACAAGCAACCGGAACTTCGAGGGAAGAAGTGGCACGGCGGACGCACAAGTTTACCTTGTGAGCCCTGAAGTTGCGGCTGTAGCAGCAATCACAGGGAAGTTAACTGATCCACGGAAAGCTGGCATCGAGTACCCGAAGGTCAGCATGCCAACGAAGTTTCTCATTGACGACTCCATGTTCATATTCCCGAAGGATACTGATAGGAACGTTGAAATCGTTAGAGGCCCGAACATCGGCACGCCCCCTGTTAACGACAAAATGCCTGAGCAAATAAAAGGCATTGTCGGGATAAAGGTCGGCGATAAAATCACAACGGATCACATAATGCCTGCCGGAGCTAGGCTCAAGTACAGGTCCAACGTGCCCAAGTATTCGGAATTTGTCTTCGAACCGATTGACCCAGCATTTCCAAAGAGGGCCATGGAAGCTAAGAAGAAAGGTCTGCATACCGTCGTGGTCGCCGGCGAGTCTTATGGCCAGGGAAGTTCCAGGGAGCACGCTGCGCTGTGCCCGATGTACCTCGGCGTCAAGGCAATCATTGCCAAGTCGGTGGAGCGAATCCACGCGGCAAACCTTGTAAACTTCGGTATAATCTCGTTGTCTTTCAAAAACATGGCTGACTATGACAAGATAGATCAGGGTGACGAGATTGAAATACCAGACCTCAAGAAGAAACTGCAGAACAACGAGCCAGTCATCTTGGTGAACAAGACCAAGAACCTGAAAATCGAGCTTAAATACAACCTTTCTCAGAGACAGAAAGACATTCTCTACGAGGGCGGCCTGCTCTCGTACACAGTCAAGTGACACGGAAGGAGGAATCTGAATGCAAAAAATAAGGGTGAAGAACACAATCGTCGAGATAGACGGAGACGAAATGGCTCGAATAATGTGGCAGATGGTCAAAGACAAGCTTCTCTTGCCCTATTTGGAAATGAACCTCGCATACTACGACCTCCAACTAAAGAAAAGGGATGAGACTGACGACAAAATAACCCTCGAGGCAGCAGAGGCCATAAAGAAATACGGTGTCGGCGTAAAATGCGCCACAATCACACCGAACAAGGAAAGGGTTAAAGAATACAACCTGAAGCAGGAATGGCAAAGCCCCAACGGAACCATCAGAGCAGCGCTCGACGGCACGGTTTTCAGGGCACCCATTCTAGTGAAGAACGTTCCACCTGCAGTCAGGTCTTGGAAGAAACCAATCCACATCGGAAGGCACGCGTATGGCGATGTGTACAAGAATTGCGAGTATAGGGTCCCAGAAGCCGGAAAAGCCGAGATAACGTTCACGAACACCGCTGGCAAAGAACTGTTTCGCGGAACCATTCAAGACTTCAAAGGTCCAGGCATCATCCAAGGTATTCACAACACCGACAAATCCATTTCCAGCTTCGCCAAAGCCTGCTTCACCTACGCCTACGACCAGAAACTTCACCTTTGGCTGGGCGCCAAAGATACAATTTCCAAAATCTACGACGCCCAATTCCGCAAGATATTCGAAGAGGAATACCAGAAAAACTGGAAAGCGAAATATGAGGAAGCCGGACTCGACTACTTCTTCACACTGATCGATGACGCGGTCGCCAGAATAATGAAGACCGAGGGTGGCATGCTCTGGGCATGCAAAAACTATGACGGCGACGTAATGAGCGACATGCTGGGCTCAGCCTACGGCAGCTTGGCGATGATGACCTCCGTCCTTGTTAGCCCTCAGGGGTACTACGAATTCGAAGCCTCCCACGGAACTGTCCAGAAGCACTACTACAAATACCTCAAGGGCGAAAAGACCTCAAGCAACCCTATGGCCATAATCTTCGCGTGGACTGGCTGCCTCAAAAAGAGAGGCGACTTGGACAAGACACCAGAAGTTGTCGAATTCGCGAAGAAGCTGGAAGAAGCAGCTCTCGAAACTGTTGAAAGCGGAATCATGACTGGCGATTTGATGCTCGTTGCCACACCCGCCCCGAAGAACAGGCAGGTTTACACCGAGGAGTTCATTGCAGAGGTGGCAAAAAGGCTCCAAAAGAAGATAGAATAGAGGAAAATGTGAATGGCGCACAAAGCAATCCGGGAAGCGGACGGAAAACGGATGCTCGCCCGTCTGTTCAAAGAGTACTCTGACGGAAAGTTCGACATATCCGATAAGATTGTCACCATCGGACCAGACACCGACATGACGGCGTTGCCGAAACAATACAAGTGGCTGAATATTGAGAAGTTGGTTGTTAAACCCGACCAACTGATAAAGCGCAGGGGGAAGAACAACCTCGTCCTTGTCGGCGCAAACTACGACCAAGCCAAAGAGTGGATAAAAGAGAAGTCGAAAGGTCCGATAACCATCTACGGCAAGTTCGATGCAAACGGAAAACCGACGGAGAAGGGGACGATTGGACAACTCACACACTTCATCATCGAGCCAATGGTTCCTCACAAGGATTCGGACGAATACTACGTTGCCATAATGTCCACCAAGACCGGCGACACCATCATGTTCTGCCATGAAGGCGGGGTGAACGTCGGAGATGTAGACTCCAAGGCATCACGCTTGGAAGTTCCCATCGGCACCTTCCCCACGCCTGCGGAAATCGAGGATAAACTCCTGAGAAAGATTCCGGCTGACCGCAAAAAGCGCGTTTCCAGTTTCATCAAAGCCCTATTCAAGTTCTACGCAGACCTGAACTTCACCTACCTGGAGTTAAACCCGATTGTAGTGACGCAGGATTCGATCATCCCACTCGACCTGGCAGCCAAGCTGGACAGCACTGCAGAGTTCGAGAGCGGTGGAAAGTGGGGCAACATAGAGTTTCCTGCACCCTTCGGTCGGACCCTAACCAAAGAAGAAGCTTTCATTGAGGAATTGGACTCACAAACTGGGGCTTCTCTCAAACTCACCGTTCTCAACCCTGAAGGAAGAGTCTGGACAATGGTTGCTGGCGGCGGTGCATCAGTCATTTACGCGGACACCATCACCGACCTTGGCTACATGAACGAACTGGCCAACTACGGCGAATACTCCGGAGACCCGAGCGAGGAGTTCACTTATCTTTATGCCAAAACAATCCTCGACCTCATGACCAGGAAGATAAACCCGAAAGGCAAGTTCCTACTCATAGGCGGCGGGATTGCAAATTTCACTGACGTAGCCGCCACCTTCAAAGGCATAATCAAGGCTCTCAAAGAGCACCGAGAGAAGCTCCAAGAGAACAAGGTCAAGATCTACGTCCGCAGAGGCGGACCCAACTACCAAGAAGGTCTGTCACAAATGAGGGCGCTTGCCGAGAAGCTAGGCGTACCGATTGAAGTATATGGGCCAGAAACCCACATGACCAAAATAGTTTCTATGGCCTTGAAAGGAGGTAACTAGCATGGCAAAGGCAAAGTCAGCCAAAAAGGCATCAGCAATTGAACTGTTTGACAGGACTACTCAGTCATTTATCTATAACAATCAGGTCATGGCAACGCAGAGGATGCTGGACTTCGACTACGTGTCAGGCCGCGGAACCCCCTCAGTCGCAGCAATAATCAACCCCACCGGCGCGGACAGTTTCGCAAAGTTCTTCTTCGGCAAACGCGAGATTCTGATACCCGTCTACAAGACCATAGAGAAAGCCGCACAGATGCATCCCAACGTTGATGTGATGATAAACTTTGCATCCTTCCGGTCGGCAGCACCCTCAACTGAAGAAGCGCTGGCCACGCCGCAGATAAGAACAATTGTAATAATCGCGGAGGGAGTACCGGAAAGGAAAATGAAACTGCTCACCGCTAAAGCCAAAGACCTAGGAAAAGTCATCATCGGCCCCGCAACTGTCGGAGGAATAAAAGCCGGCTGCTTCAAGATTGGCAACGCTGGCGGAACGATTGAAAACATTGTGGACTCTAAGCTTCACAGGCCTGGGTCTGTGGGGTTCGTGTCAAAATCGGGCGGCTTGAGCAATGAGGCGTACAACATCATCGCTAGAAACACGGATGGTCTGTACGAGGGCATCGCTATTGGCGGAGACACGTACCCAGGTTCCACTCTGCTGGACCACCTTCTCAGGTTCGAGAAAATTCCCGAGGTCAAGATGCTTGTGTGTTTGGGCGAGGTGGGCGGCACCAGCGAGTACGAGATTGCTGAAGCGCTCAAGAATAAGAAGATAACAAAACCGTTGGTGATTTGGGTAACTGGGACCTGCTCTAAGGCATTCAAGACTGAAGTTCAGTTTGGCCATGCAGGGGCAAAAGCTGGCTGTGAGGTGGAGACTGCTGACGCAAAGAACAACGCGCTCAGAGGGGCTGGAGCCATAGTCCCCAGCTCATATGACGACTACGACCAGAAGATAAAGGCCACATACGAGAGCCTGGTCAAGAAGGGCATTATCACGCCAAAGCCCGAACCCTTGGCACCGAAAATCCCAATGGACTACGCCAAGGCTGTGAAGGAAGGACTCATCAGGAAGCCTTCTAACTTTATCTGCACGATTTCGGACGACCGCGGTGAAGAACTGCTTTACGGCAAGATGCCAATTTCCGAGGTCTTCAGGAAGGACATTGGAATCGGCGGGGTACTCAGCATCCTGTGGTTCAAGCGTCAGTTTCCAGCATATGCAACCAAGTTCATTGAGATGACCATCATGGTCACGGCTGACCATGGACCTGCCGTGTCAGGCACTCATAACGCCATAGTCGCGGCTAGGGCAGGCAAGGACCTGATTTCCTCAGTCGCGAGCGGCATTCTGACCATTGGTCCAAGGTTCGGAGGCGCCATCGACGGTGCAGCACAGATGTTCTCTGACGCCTATGACAGGGGATTAACTCCCGTTCAATTCGTCGAGGAGATGAAGAAGAAGGGTGAGAACATCCAAGGCATCGGGCACTTGATAAAAAGTGTAAACAATCCTGACATGCGAGTAACCATCCTGAAAGAGTACGCTAAGAAGCACTTCAAGAGCACCCCGCTCTTGGATTTCGCCCTTGAGGTGGAGAAGATTACGACAGCTAAGAAAGACAACCTTATCCTTAACGTGGACGGCTGCATCGGGGTTTGCTTTGTCGACATGCTGAGGAACGAGATGCCGAAGAAGGAAGCTGATGAATACGTCCAGATGGGCGCCCTAAACGGCCTGTTCGTCGTGGGCAGAACCATCGGCATGACTGCACATGTTCTGGACCAAAAGCGGCTCAAGCAAGGACTCTACAGACACCCGTGGGACGATATTACATACATGACGGAATAAGCATGAGGCAAGAACCCAGCCGAGGCGCTGCTAGCGGTTTTCTTTGTTAAACGCTGCGCGTTTTGCCCGTTAGCCAAACACAATTTCAGGTTTTTTTAAGAACACTAAAGGCTTTTTGAATGTTCAATGCTGCGCTGATCTACTCAGACATCTGAGCCAAGCATCTGAGCCATTCTAAATGGTCATCCCCGACTAGCCACTCAATATGAGGCTTTTCCAAACCCTCTAAAGGTACAATCTTCACAAAATGACGGCCATCAGAAGACCTGAACAAAACAGCTTCAAAATCACCAAAGTCACTAATGCCTTCAGCAATCTTTTCCATTTTGCTAAATCCGCTCATTAAAGAGTACTCTTTAAATTTACATATAAAATTAACCCAAACTCAGTGTTCCAAGGGTTGAAACCTGAAAAATGGCGCCGAGAAAGGATTCAAAACTATATGAAAATTAATGGTCAACATGACTTGGTATGGCTTCCTTAGCTAACAGCAAACACTTTTCAAAACCATCAAGGTATGTAAATTGTTCATTCGCAGGTGCATTCTCAATCACTAGTTTGTTGAAACTACCATTAACACAGCCTTCTATCATTAGGTTGTCTATAAGGCCAAATTCTTCGATAGACATTCCATTGATATCCCTTAATTTTCCGTCAGTGCTGCGGCTAACCTGAGAGTCAAGCGATTTCACTGTCCGCTCAGTAAAGGGCATGGCAGTATTGCTGTAGGCAAAGATTATCTTGCCGAGTGCACGTGCGAATCCCATTTCATATGCGGTTCCAACATCGGCACTAGGACCTCTAAACGGAGTAATGTTTGCAATTACTATTTCGCAACTTTTAATCAAGTTCTCGTTTATGCTACTGATGCACAAGCCTACCTCTTTTGGGTCTTTATCTTTGACCTCTACCTCAATGTCTATAGGGAAAACACCCTCAAAACCGTATTTTTTGCATAACGCTTTTTTGCGCTCTCCCATTTCTTTGGCATTACCAAGAAAGACTTCTGGACCAGCAAGGTAAACACGTATGGGCGCCACAGATAAATCTCCTCAGAATAGTAGGCGCCTATAGCGCTTATAAACAAAGCACTTTTGTTTGTGTTGGCGCTGAGGAAGGGATTCGAAGCTCAACGAGCCGTCGATATTTGATGAAGACGGTTTAGCGTAAATTTGGAATGTTTTATTAGTCAATAATTGAATACGAATAACGTGGGATCAATCTTGTTGCATATCTTAGGTGTCAGTGGTAGTCCACGAATTGGCGGCAACACTGACTTGATACTAAACGAAGCCTTGGCAGCGTCTAAGTCCAGCGGTGTCGAAACAAAATTAATTCGACTTTCCGATTACAGCCTTGCACCCTGCAATGGATGCATGGCATGCTTCGCAACTGGCAATTGTGCAATAAAGGACGATTGGCAAAAACTCTACAACGAGATTACTGAAGCGGACGGCATTGTTTTAGCAAGCCCATCCTATTTTCAAGGAGTCACGGCACAAATGAAAATATTCATTGACCGCATAGGTTTTTTGGCCTTAGCCCGGAAAAGGGCGGATTTTGCAGGTAAGGTCGGCGGGGCAATTGCCGTAGCCCGAAAGATCAGGCGTTTCCAGCACATGCAATCAAATGATTACTTTCCTGACAGCCATTGGCGTGGCAATTCCAAGCGGCGGCAGAGCCTACGCCATCGCAAGAGACAAAGGCGAAGTCCTAAACGACAAAGAAGGTATAGAAACCGCAAGGCAGCTAGGCAACGCGATAGTAAAAGCATTACAATAATTGGCGCCGGGGAAGGGGTTCGAACGTCAGAGAGCAGGGTGATGTCGCCACCAAACCTCCGCAGATACATCCCCTTTTTCTTTGAACAGTTGTATTTTGGGCCATTAATAGAATTACCAGATTGCGCTAGAGGTTACTTTCCGAGCAACAACAAGATGAAAAAAAGGTGAAAGGCACAAAAAGTTAAATCGAATTGTCCTGGCTTCTTAAAAATTGATTGTTCTTCCTGTTTGTTTCTTTATTCTTTTGCTTAGTTCATTTATTGCTGTTAGGTTTTTGACTTTCCGAGTGTTTTCTATGGCGAAGTCAACATCTTTATTGTTGATTGAGGCTCTTTGGTTTTGTTCAGCTGATTGTCCAGCAGTGATTAGCATGGATATGCCAAAGCGGATATCTGACATTTCCTCTGTCGCTTTTGCTATAGTCCATAGAAGTTCATCTGAAATAACGTTTGGTTTGAAAGCCTTCTGAGCTCGAGCTCTTAGTATTTGGAATGCTTCATTCTCTGGGTAAGGATCAAACCAGAGCATCTCTGGTTGTAGTGTACTTAAACATCTTTCAGGAAGTTGGGTAGCCTGACTTAATTTGTTGCTTATGAGGATAAGTGTTGTTTTTGGTTGACGGTTCAAGTAGTATATTAGTGGTTCTTTTTCTTTGAAGAGTATGTTTTCGACTTCATCAATGGCTATCAAGACTGATTTTTCTTTGAGCGTATTCTCGAAGGCTTGTTTGAGGCGGAAGAATTGCCACCCGACCTCTGGGACGGATATGTTTAGTTGTTTGAGGATTTCAAGTAAGGTATAGTATGGGTTTCTTGTTCTGCCTGCGTTTACGTATGCCGTACTTACTGGAGAGTTAGTTTTTATGGAATGTTTTTGCACTTCTTTAAGCAGGTATTGGATGCTTGCTGTTTTGCCTGTTCCAGGGCTACCCCATATAAACATGTTTCTAGCACGCCCTGTTGTAAAGATGTTAGAGACATTGGAAGCCATGAATGTCATAAGCGTTTCACGGCAGAGCGGTATGCCGTCTGGTGGATCCGATTGTGTGTCTAGTACAGAAAGGTCTTGCAGTATATTGCTCTTTTTTGTTTCAAACAGCGGCATGGTGTGTCACATAGACAGACGGAGACAGACCCCGGAGGGGGGTCTTCTAGCTTCTCTTTATCCTTACAGCAATATTAAATTTATGATGCCCTAAAATAACAATTTACGAATTTGGTTGGTCGATCGTAGGGCGAGCGTTCTCAAGAACAGGGACCCTACTTTTGTTGATGGCGCCGGGAAAGGGATTCGAACCCCACTTTACCGATAAAAATCATTTTTGAAATCATTGCAAACATATCCACTAACAATATGGGTTCAAATCCCATAGAGACTCAAACCGCTTCAGGTTCGAATCCAATCACAAATTTTTCATCTTATTTTCTAATTTCTTGAGTTTTAGAGTTTCTTCTGTGTCGTCTATGTGTCAAATTGAAAAACCGTACTCCCAACTTTTGGGTGAAGGGGTAAAAAATGAAATGGCTTTCAGCTAAGTGCTCGCCTAAATATCGGGTACAGCAGATATAGATCTTTCTTGAGAAACTATAGCTTTTACACCTAAAGTATGGAAATTATGGTTTCTTTTCTTTTCTCTTTCCAAACCAGTAGATTGCTCCAGCGATAATCCAGAGTATTATTCCGCTTATCGGTGCAGCTGGATCTACTGATGAGTACCCAATTAAGTTTGATGGGCTTCCAGGTGCTGGAATTAATGTGGAAATTCCCACAACAACTAAGATGGCTATGACGAGCCAATAATACCACTTCAATTGTTTTTCCTCTTGCAGACAGTTACCCGTCTTGGTTTGTTATTCTGGTTGTTGTTCAATATGTTTCCTTCCTTTGGGTTCTGGATGGACAAACCCATGAACAACAGTTCGAGAGGTAGCTATAAAATGTTTCGGTTTTCGATAAAAAAAACGAGTTTTTTATCGAAAACCGCAAAGTCTGTTTAGAGGTCGAAAGAGGTCTTGATCTTCACAATCCGCGTAGCTGCCGAAACAGTGACCTCCCTCACACCCGCAAACGACTGTACCTTCTTCCTGAGTTCGCCCAAATGCTCAAGGTCGCGAGTGTGCACGACGGAGACAATGTCATATTCACCCGTGTTCTGGAAAACGTGGTATGTTTCGGCTAAATCGCCTATTTGCTTGGCGGCCTGCTCAAACATGGCCGGGTCAAGTTTAACCATCATGATGCCTGTAGTTGAAAAACCAACTTTCACAGGGTTCAACAGCGCAGTGTACGTCTTTATTACGTTGTTTTTCTCCAGATGCTTAACCCGGTATCTAACAGTGGCTTCACTTACACCCGCTTCGACTGCTATTCGAGAAAAAGAAACCCTAGCATCTTTCTGAAGCATGTTCAAAATCTTTCTATCTACGCTATCCAGCTTATCAGCCATTATACCACAGTTACCAGTAGGACAAAAACTGTTTATATCATTTTCGACCTTCAAAACTCGTTAAAAACCAGTAATTTAGCTTATTTTAAGCAAATAAGTAAAAATAGAGCTTGAATTGTAAAGTTGGCGCCGGGGAAGGGATTCGAACTCCGCTTTACTAGTAAATTATGTTGTATCTGGCACTGCTTATAGCTATGCGGTCATATGGCATTGACCGAAAGGGTTATTATAATAAATTATATATTAATTATAGGCGATGTATAATGAAAGATGCTACTACAATACAGCTTAAGAAATCTGTAGTTAAGGAGCTAAAAAACATAAGAAAGTATCCAAGAGAAACCTATAACGAAACAATTTCTGATTTAATAAAGATTGCAAAAGACTCCAGAAAAAGAAGACAATATGACGAGTTTATCCATAAGATTCAGCAGGCGAAAATGAAAGAATTATGGGATAACGAGGAAGACGAGGCTTGGGAAAATGCCTAAACCTGGCGACGTTATACTTGCAAGCGTACAATTTATTGACACCGCTGAAGTCAAGGTAAGGCCCGCGATAGTTCTGTTTGAAGAATTAGGAAACATCGTTGTAGCAGGCGTAACTAGTAATCTCAAGATGAAAGGGATACCCCTGACCAAAAGTGAAGGCGCCATAAAAGACAGCGTAATAAAACTAAACTACATTTTCACGATTTCAAATGAAATGGCTAACAAAGTTATCTTTCACTTAACCAAAGAGAAAAAGCAACAAATATTTGACGAGCTAAACAAGAAACTAAGCGACCTAAAAACGTAAAAAAGCTGAGCTTAAAGTTGGCGCCGGGGAAGGGATTCGAACCCTTGCGAGCGCGAAGCCCACTGGCTGGCTTGCCCACTTTATGCAATGTTGGATCTCGAATCTGGTCCTCACACATCAAATTGCGAGGAAGGCCAGCGCATTAACCACTCTGCCACCCCGGCTTGAATAGAACGATTGCCTTAGCGGTGTAAAAATCTTTTCGGCTAAAACAAAAACATCTTTTCCAAGTGGCGAGAAAAATTACTATCTGCAGCCAAAACTGCCTCGGAAAAAGTCGCAACTTTCACGCATCCAAAAGTCGCAACTAAAAAATTTTAAGTTTTTTTACCCCCAATTTGCCTAGATGTTTAAATTTTCCTTAGTTTCTTATTTTTAATGGTAACGTTTATAACGTTATTTTCTATTTGCTAAAGGCGCGAAGCTGAAGTATAATGGGACATCGAAAAACTCATGCTCCAAAACATGGTTCACTTGCTTATTTACCTAGGAAACGCGCCAAGAAACCAGTTGCGCGAATCCGTTATTGGCCAGAAATAAAATCTGACTCTCCTAAACTTTTAGGTTTTTCAGCCTACAAGGCAGGCATGACTTATGTCTTCACTATTGAAGACCGTAAACGTTCACCTCACTTTGGAAAAGAAGTCATGAAAGCCGCAACCATACTGGAAACGCCACCTATACTTGTCTGTGGCATGCGAACTTACACCAAAACACCATACGGACTCCAGAACATTTCAGAAGCATGGATGAAAGAGCCGCCAGCAATCCTTGACCGAACCCTGGTTCTTCCAGAAAACTTTAACACTGAAGCAATGCTTGAGAAAATCCAGCAAAACCTCGACGTAACATCAGCAATCCGAGTTATCACAGCAACGCAGCCATCTCAAACCAGCCTCTCAAAGAAAAAGCCTGAAACATGCGAAATCCAAATCGGCGGAGGCACAATTCAGCAGCAATTTGAATATGCCAAGCAACTTTTAGGCAAAACAGTTGCGCCTGAAGAAGTATTCAAAGACGGACAATACATAGACATTGGAGGAGTCACAGTTGGAAAAGGCTTCCAAGGACCAGTAAAACGTTGGGGAGTAACCATCCTGCAGCATAAGGGAAGAAAAACAAAACGCGGCATCGCCACCTTAGGTCCATGGAATCCGCATCACTTAATGTATTCTATTCCAAGAGCAGGACAAATGGGCTATCACCAACGCATAGAATTCAACAAACGCATACTAAAAATCGGCAAGGACGGCAAAGAAGTAACAGTTAAAGGCGGATACATCCGCTACGGAGAAGTAAAAGGACCGTACATACTAATCGAAGGCAGCATCCCCGGAACGGAAAAACGCCAAATTCGCTTGCGTGTTCCTGCACGTCCGCCCAGAGAAATCCCTGAGGCAGCCCCACAAATCACATATATATCACTGGAATCTCCACAAGGAAAATAGGTTGAAAAGCCATGCCACGACAAAAAACTGCAAAAATCCTTGACTTAAAAGGCGAATCAACAGGAAAAATAACACTTCCCAAAATATTCTCAACACCGCTAAGACCAGACGTAATAAAACGTGCAGTGCTAGCCATACAATCCAGCAGTATACAACCGCAAGGCAGAGACCCCATGGCTGGAAAAAGAACCACTGCAGAATCACGCGGAACAGGCAGCGGAACTGCAAGAATTCCCCGCATTAAAGGTGGCAGTGGAAGAGCAGCTTTTGCTCCAAGCACAGTTAAAGGAAGGCAACCTCATCCGCCAAGAGCTGAAAAGAAAATACTAAAAAGCATACCAAAGAAAGAGGCTAAACTAGCATTATTTTCAGCGATTGCGGCAACTGCGCAAAAAGAAACAGTAGCTTCACGTGGTCACAAGATCGAAAATGTCTCAGATACCCTTGATAGTTGACAACGCTATTGAGGTTTAACGAAGGCTAAAGAAGTTGAGGAAACCCTCACAAGACTTAGGTGTCATACAAGACATTGCCCGAGTGCGGGACAGCCGAAAAATCCGCGCGGGCAAAGGCAAGCATAGAGGAAGAAAAATGAAGCAAGCCGTTGGACCGCTTATTGTGGTGGTTGAGAATAAAGGTTTAGTGAACGCTGCAAGTAATGTTCCAGGTGTTGACGTTACTACGGTTGCTAATCTTAATACTGAAATGTTGGCGCCAGGGACTCATCCGGGACGATTAACGTTATGGACTAATGGCGCTATTGAAAGATTAGATAAACTCTACGGCGAAGGGGAAAGTGCATAATGGACAGCAAGGAAGTTATTTCTTACCCGTTAATGACTGAATCCGCAAGTTTAATGGTTGAACGGGATAACAAGCTCGTATTCGTAGTTAACTTAAAAGCAGGAAAAAGCGACGTGAAACACGCTGTTGAGGAACTTTATGAAGTTAAAGTAAGCAAAGTAAATCTGCTAATCACTCCTCAAGGAGAGAAAAAAGCATTTGTGAAGCTTACCCCTGAATTCAAGGCTTCAGACGTCGCCATTAAACTTGGAATACTGTAAATTACTAGAAGGCATGACTTATGGGAAAACGAATTCGTGTTCAAAGACGCGGTCGCGGTGGACAAAACTGGCGGGCTTCAACCCACAAGCGAGTTGCTCCTGCAAAGTACCCTACAATAGCGCCAAAAGAATCTTTTGAGGCTTCATTAGTCGGCAAAGTGGAAGCTCTTGTACATAATCCTGGAAGCGGTGCACCCTTGTCACTGGTTAAATTTGAAAATGGCTTATCCTGCTACACAGTTGTCCCTGAAGGCCTTTTCATAGGACAGCAAATTTGCTACGGCGGAAAAGCTCCAGCCGAAATAGGCAACATTCTTCCTTTAGGAAAAGTACCTGAAGGAACCATAGTTTGCGATTTAGAACTCCGCCCAGGCGACGGCGGCAAAATGGCGAAGTCTTCAGGCGCCTACGCTACTGTTGTCGGTCACACTCCACAAGGCACAATGATACGTTTGCCTTCTGGAAGAACAAGATACGTTAATGACTATTGCTTAACAACTGTAGGCGTAGTCTCCGCAGCTGGAAGAATCGAGAAGCCTTTCCTGAAAGCAGGATCGATGTTCCATCTCATGAAAGCTAAAGGTCACAAGTATCCACGAACTAGCGGACGCAAAATGGTTCCAGCATGTCATCCATATGGTAGCAGCAAACGAAGCGCTCGCAGATGCACAACAACTTCACATGGAGCTCCACCAGGACAAAAAGTCGGGTTGATCGCTGCACGCGGTCCAGGACAGAAAAAGAAACGCGCAATCCGCTAAGAATTGGCAGAAGGTTTATAGCGTTTAATAATGAGTTTAAGGTGAAGATGAAAAATGCCCAAAGAATTTAGTTACCGCGGACACAACTTGAGCAGTTTGATAGGCATGTCTATGGATGAATTCATTAATCTGCTTCCTTCACGACAAAGAAGAAGTTTACAGCGCGGTTTAACTCCTGAACAGCGCATACTGCTGGAGAAGCTTCGTGAAGCTAAAGAAGCCCAAAAACAAGGCAAAGAAGTCAACCTTAAAACTCACGTACGTGACCTCATTATTCTGCCAGAAATGGTGGGCATAAAAATCCAGATACACAACGGCAAAGAATTCGTTAACGTTGAGATCAAACCTGAAATGATCGGGCATTACCTAGGCGAATTCGCAATAACTAACAAGCCCGTTAGGCATGGAACACCAGGTATCGGCGCATCACGTTCATCAATGTATGTGCCGCTAAAATAAAACGGCTTTTTTCCTGTAAACGGATTGAATAGTTAAGCGCTGTAGTCTCTTCCTTCAGGCTTAGAGCTTGGCTGTTTTCCAGCTTCAGGAATCTGCGGCAGCGGAACCGGCGGCGGAATATTCAATATTCTTGATATGAGCACTGCTTCAATGAAGACAACGTTGGATACTGATTGAATAATTATTTGTGGTGGCGGCTTTTTTTGTTCATAGTCTTTGAGAGCTTTTTCAATTTCGTTTTTCTCGCCGGTAACGTAAGCATTCCCTTTTAGATTCATTTGAGCGATGGAGGGATTAAACGCGATTGACAGGACAAACGGTACTTCCAAAGATTCATCCTGTTTCTTTTCCATACCGACAACGTTGATGTTAGTGTTTATCTGAATTGGCGGGATTGGCTTCCTTATATCCCAAAAACGTTCAGCAGTAATGCTGGTAATTACAACGTTAACTCTAAGCATTTCGGGTCATCAGAACCTAATCGTGAAAGGGAGATTTAAAACTGTTTATTTCTGTTTGTAACGAGTAAAACCGCAGTGACCGCAAGTGTACCTGTCATGGTGGTCTGCCATAAAGTATCCTGCTCCACACCGCTCGCAGGTTGGGCGTGCCCTACTAACCTTGTTATCTTCAACCTTGTACATTGCATGAACTCCCTTTTCTTCTCGGTGCTTCTTTTCATGTTTTGCTTTCTCAACTTTCTGCGGTTTTGGCGCTGCTTCCGCCGTTGCCGCTGGTTTCGCCTCTTCCTTTGGCGCTGCTGCTGGTTTGTCTTCTTTCTTTGGCAGGTGCTTTCTTGGACATTACGCTGTCGCCTCTTCTTTAGGCTTTTCAGGTGGACTGTTACGTTTCCTGATGTATTCGGGTTCCACTACTTTAGCCTGCTCAACTGTTTGGTAAACGTTAGCAACTCCTTGTGTGATGTTCGTTCCCGTTTTTGTGTGCATTCTTTTAACGAAAACTACTTCGTCGCCAATTTTCATTTCGACGGCTAAGGCTTTTTTTACTTCTAGCCTTGGAGGAGTTTTTTCTTTTGGACCTTGAATAATAGTGAAGCCTACTTCTTTCCTTTTCAGAAGCGGGTTATTCTTGGTTGATTCTATTTTGATTTGCATTAATATTCACTTAAGGCGTAAGTTCATACAGTTTTCTTCCTATTTAGCTTTTCGAAGGGTTTCATAGCTTTCAGGAACTCCTTAGCCTGAGCCTTTTTTTCTGAAGTAACTTTAACAACAACTATGCCCGAATACGGCTGCCCATAAACCACAAAAGAGTTTTCTGGAGCGTACAAAACGGCTATGAGTGTAAGCAAATCTTCCTCCCCGTCAACGACGATGTGCGTGTGCTCATTTTTTTCTAGGGCTTCCTTGATTGCAAAAATTGCTTCTTCAGTGATTGTTCCTTTGGGATTATTCACATGAACTGTTTTTTCTACTGAGACTTTTTCGGGCATGTTTTGGTTTCTGAGAAATTTAGTGTCAATAATTGTTAGTTGTGGGTGAATATTGTGCTCATGAAGGTTGCGGGAAACTACATCTCCCACTGAAATTGTTCTTGGCGGCTTCTCCTTGTCCACTAACTCTTTCATTTTACCCATTGTTTTATCAAATGAACCTTGAATTAAGATGCCGAATGGTTCTTTGAATTTCGTTCGGAGCTCCGGTGTTATAGTGTAGACTATAGTCATCGTTTCAACCTTAGTGAACAAACAGTTTTAGGGTCGTATGAAGTTACCGTTCTACGCCTAAAAAAGCCGCTTAGCGCACTTTTAACGCGTATCTGCCTTTCTCTTTTATGTTCATGGCTTTTGCAATAACTGAGTTATCAGGGTCAAACATGACGACTAAGCCGCTGTAGTCTTCGCTAAAACTTGTGGACCTACATTTAGGGCATACGTTTTCTTTAGTTATAAAATGACAGTTAATACATGCTTTTTCACTCATTCCAATTCACTCCCATTTACTCAGCTTTTTCTTTGCTTTCCGCTTGTTTCTTTGCAGGTGCCTCAGCTGTCTCCTTTAACCATTCAAGTTTACCTAAGAAGGGTTGCCTAGCGGTGACACCGATTTTTCCTGAGCTTCCTGCTCTACCAAGCGAAACCGCAGTTATTCTAACACGCACTTGGTCGCCTGCTGTTAGTTTTCTTTTAGTTTCTTTTCCCAGCAATACTCCTTGTTTTTCATCATAAGAGATGTAGTCGTCCATAAGTTGTGAAACATGAAGTAACGCGTCTACTGGTCCGATGCGTACGAAAGCGCCGAAATCTGCGATTTCAACCACATCTCCTTCTACAACTTCTTGAATTATCGGGTAGAACGTTAACAGAGAAAATGACACTTTATGATAGGTTGCTCCGTCGCCGGGAATTATCTTGCCAATGGGGCTTACTTCTATAGTTGTAACTGCGATGACGTACCCTAATTCCTCATCTACAACTCCCTCATACTTCTGCTTAACCTGTTCACGACCAACTTTTTCTAAAGGGTTGCCGAAGGTTTCGGGCGGAATACGGATAGTGTCCTGTAGTGTTATGAGCTTAAACATAGTTATATCAACCCGTCAATCTCTAGACGCGATTTTTGTCTCACATAAATCACTGGCACACTTATATCTCTTAGCTTCCTCCGTAGTTGCCTATCGTTGGTGAACACAGGCGAATTCCAAGCTTTAGCAACCTTAACTATAACATCGTCAGTCGACAGCTTTTCATCTTCATCAACCGCAACGTACTTGCATTTTTCAGCAAACTTCAACGCGTAAACAGCTTCCCTGCGAATTTTAGGCGAATCCTTAGTGGCCAGCAGTTCAAGTTCACGTTTAACAGGCGAAAGCAAAACAAAATCAACATTCCGATTCAACAAACGCTCGACTTCAACGAAAATATCAAGTTTAAACTCAAGCGGAACAAATAATGCGTTTGAATCTAAGATAACCTTTAACGCTTCATTTCTCTTGGTTGAAACTGACACTTGCCATGGCTCCTGTTTCCTAAAAAAGTTATTTTTTGCATGCTTAAAACATTTCGTTCATAACTCTTATTTCAGTTGATAGGTGCAGCATAGTCTTAAAATTACGTTCAGTTTAAATACCTTGAGCAAATGAATTGAGCAACAGTCAGGTGAATGTATGCTCCGCGAGAAATCGTGTGGCGCTGTAGTATTCATAAAAAAGGATGATGCGACAAAATATCTTCTTCTTAATTATGCAGCGGGGCATTGGGATTTTGTTAAGGGCAACGTTGAACCTAATGAAAGCGAAAAAGAAACAGTTATCCGTGAACTAAAAGAGGAAACAAGCATAACTGAGGCCCAATTCCTAGATGGTTTCAGAGAAGTAATCGCTTACTTTTACAGGAGACAAGGCTTAACAGTCCATAAAGAAGTTGTATTCTTCCTAATGGAAGCGTACACCGATAAAGTGGAGTTATCTTTCGAGCACATAGGCTATGCTTGGCTAGATTACCAGCATGCCATGGAAAAACTAACTTTTAAAAATGCTAAGGACGTATTGCAAAAAGCACACGATTTCCTAAAGAAAAACGGCATAATAAAACCGACGGAATAAGCTTAGCTGCCTACTTTACGATAAGTCCGTATCCAATTAGTCTCCAACGGGCAGTAATTTTCCTGCTGATGGCAACTCTGGAATCTGGCAATGCACAAATCGGCCTAGTCAACTTTACTTTAATCACGTTTTGCTTTATTGAAACGATTTTTCCAACGTTCACAGCTGCACCTATATGAAGCAGCAACGCTTCATCGGGATTAAATTTTTCAACCTTCAAAAGCTCTTTTGTTCCCACTGCGCGCTCCAAAACGTGTGTTTCCAAAGTAAGCTCTGTCAATGTTGGCGGAAGCATTCCTGCTTTTCCAGCGATGCTGCCTGTTAAGCCGTCTGCCTTTGAATAGGATGGGTCAAGTAATGTTCCTACTCCAACTAGGCCTCCGCATGTGGCTTCTTTCACACTTTGTTCGCCAGCGTGCAAACTAACTATTTCGCTGATTAATGGGTCGTAAACGGTTTTGCCTTCTCTTTCAACGCTGATGCCTGGACGAATTTCTATTTCTTCTCCAACAGCTAAATTTTCCTTGAGCTATTGTTCCGCCGACGATGCCGCCTTCTAGCTCATCGATGGTGGTTCCTGGCTTGTTAACGTCAAAAGAGCGAACAATGTACATGAGCGGCGGCTTAGTTTCATCTCGTTTGGGCGTAGGAATAACTGTTTCAATAGCGTTAAGGAGTACGTCAATGTTTATTCCACGCTGAGCTGAGATTGGAATAATCGGCGCCTTCTCCGCTACTGTGCCTTTAACGAAGTTTTTGATTTCTTTATAGCTTTCTAGCGCTCTTTTCTCATCTACAATGTCAATCTTGTTCTGAACAATAATTAGATTCTTTATGCCGCTTATTTCAGCGGCTGCAAGGTGCTCTCGTGTCTGCGGTTGAGGACACGGCTCATCAGCTGCAATAACCAAAATCGCACCATCCATTATGGCTGCGCCTGAAAGCATAGTGGCCATTAACGCTTCGTGCCCAGGTGCGTCAACAAAACTTATAGCTCGAACAAATTCTGCTTCAGAATTACAGTTTTCACAATAGGGCTTAATTGTGTAGTTTTTGGGCGGCTCACATTTTGGGCACTTGTAAATAGGCATGTCCGCATAGCCCAGTTTTATGGTGATGCCTCTTTTGAGTTCTTCACTGTGCCTTGACGCCCAAACACCAGTTAACGCTTGCACCAACGTTGTTTTCCCATGGTCTACATGACCTATGGTGCCAATGTTGACTTCAGGCTGCTTAGGCAAGGCTTTACTCGTGTCACTCATCTTATTCTCTTCTTTAAATAAAGAATGATAAATTATGAAAGAACTATGGGAGTTTATAAGGTTTAAGCATGAGCTCGGTCAAACTTATACTCATTTTGCAGCCTGTTGAGCTTTAGCTTCAGTGGCTTTTGCGGCTGGTTTTGGAGCTGACTTTTCAACAATTTTCATGTTAATCTGAACAATTTCATCTGTTATTGTGCTTCCCCGAACTGTTTTACGTCTTCTTTCTCCCTTTTTCTTTGGGCTAAAGCCTACTCCACCGCTAAGCACCACGCTTCGGCGGACACCACCATGAACGTTTCCTCTCATTGGGACGCCGTCTTTGTCTGAGCCGCCCCTTATTTGCACTTTATGAGCAGGTAAATCTACTATTGTTCCATCTATTGTTTCCCCAATTCTTCTACCGATGAACGGTGCTGCTCGTGCTTCTTCGAGCTCAACAACTTTTGAAGTTCCTGCTTCCGGATCAGATACTATTACCTTAAATTTTGCCATTTTGCTGATTAACTCTCCAGCGGAGTATGAAGTTGGATGCTCTCTCTATTAAGGATTTATGAGGGAAAATTTGGTGGAATTGGTTATTCAGCGTGTTTTCTATGTAGAAATTGGTTTTTTGTGTTTTGTTGTTTTGCTGCTTTGGTTTTTGTTTGTTTTAGATTATTAGGTTGAAACTTTTTGTCCCTTGCAGAGTTGAGACTTTCCGCGGGGTTCTTTGTGTCTTAGGCTGGTTTTTTGGTTTGGGGCTAAGAGCTTTCCCTCACTGTGGCTCAGACGATATTCGCCTTTCTGGGAAGGCGTTTTCCTAGCCAAGCGAACAGGACGACCGCGGGTACTGCAGGTATCATCATCAGCATCCAAGCCAGCAGGGTGTTGCTCGTCACCGACAAGGCGAAGCCTCCGAGCGCCGGGGCGAACACCAATCCTGCTCCAAAAAACAACCCGAAGGCACCGTTGTATGAGCCGATCTCTGTGGGTGGCGAAAGATTGGAGGGCAACGTCATCATCGGTATGGCGCCAAAGTTCTCCCCGAATGTCAGAATGACAATTGCTAGCATCACGAGTGCAAATGCCGCTCCGCTGGATCCTCCCAACCCTATGGCGCCAAGCATGACATAGGAAACAGAGTATAGCAGAACTGACGCGTTGGCGGCTGACGTGTGCATGTGTCCCGTTGCCCACTTCGTCACCTGGTTTTGTCCTACCACTACAACTAGACCGTTAAGTGCAAGGGCCACGCCCACCATCACCGTGGGGAGACCTAGCACTGATCCTAAGTATAGCGGAAGCGTGTTGGCCCACTGGCCGGTCGCAAGGCTAATCAAGAAAAATCCCGAGCAAAGCAGGAGGAAGTACCTGTCGCTGGCTAGAATCCTAAAGCTTTCGCGGACTGACGATGGTCTTTGGAGAGACTGGAGATCGGTGCCCAACCCTCCTTTGGCACATGCGACATCATATGGCGAGGGGGAAAGCACCCCGGCGAGTATGACCGTACCTATTCCCATGAAGAGCGCCGCTAAAAATCCCGTAGCCGAGTAGCCAAGGAAGTAGATCAATGAGCCTCCTGCGGCCACGCCTATCGTATATCCGAGGTTGAAGCCGATTCTTTGCCAATTGTACGCTGCACTTCTCTCTTCAACCGCCGTCAAATCTGCCGTGTAGGCCGAAAGCGCAGGACCAGCCAGGGCGAAACCAGCCACGTTTGCCACGGCGGCCGCGGCAATGACTCCTGGAACAAATTTAAACAACATTGATGCGGCAACGAGCGCAACGCACAAGGCTTCAACTCCTAACGAAAGCAGAAATACACTTCGCCTTCCGATCCTGTCGGCAACCATGCCTCCGAATGGGGAAACCAGCAGCCAAAGCACGCCTACAAGTATCAAGAGCAGGCCGATGCTTAGGTAGCCGATTCCTAGGACCTTGCTAAGGAATATCGTGATGAAAGGATAGAGCATGGCGATTCCAAGGGCCCTGACTGCCGCTCCAAAACCCAGAAATCTGATGTTCCTGTTCAAGTTTCATCATCCCTAAAGGAACTTCGCATCAAGAATATTCCAATTCTTATGCGATTTCTCGACCACTGTTTGTTCCATCCATATTTAGGTATTGCGCAATTTTGAGCATTTAAGTTTCTAGCACTGGAGGCGAGTCAGCTAAGTTGCGCCTGAGAGAGTGAATGCGTAGAAGTGAGGTAGGTAGATACCCCATCGATAGGAAGATAGTTTGTGAGCGAGAGAAGAATCGAATAGATAAAAAAAGGGAGTGTTTGCGGGAGATGTCTCCAATCGTTATCTATTAAGGATTTATGAAGTTTATTGGCTCAACGCGGACTTTTTTAGGGAGTTTAGATTATTCAGGTAAACGTTTTAATTTAACTTTGAAGTCGTCATTGGCTATGTGGCGGCTAGGGTTCTTCTTCCATGACATGGCGTTCGGATTGCTAACAGTCTTCATACCGCTATACGTAATATTTTTCAAAAATACCAGCATATTAGGTGGACCGCTGCTTGCTCTGGGAGTCATGATGTCAATAGCAATATTCTGTTCTATCCCTGCCTCATTCCTCTGGGGATACCTCTGCGACGCTACTCGCCACTACAAAGTGTTTATTCTCCTTTCTTTCGCTTCAATCGCTATAATTCTTTTCCTCATGACGCTTCCATTTGCTCAGAATCTAATCATTTTTGTTGTCTTGTATATTATCATGCAAGTGCTCCATGTGGCGCATGAATCGCCGAAGAACGTTCTTGTAACTGAGCATTACAGCCGCAATAATTGGGAGAGAACTTTCGGGATTTATGAGGGTATCACCGAAATTGGCACGATTATCGGCTTGGCTATGGGGATATTCATGTTTGCGTCTACTCTTAGCTTCTCTGTGCTGTCGACCTACACGCTTTATCTATGCAGTGGCTTAAGCGTGGTTGCGTTGATTCTGGCGATGTTGCTGGTTGCTGACCCGTTGATGATTTTTGAGAGGCGGCTGGTCGGCATTGAAAGGAAGATGGATTATGCTAATCGTGGTTTTGAGGGTTCTTCGAGGCTTATGGATGGGTTGCGGTGGGATGGTTCGCTTAAGGAGGAAAGTTTCGCTGGGTTTGTGGTAGCAATAGTTTTGTTTGCTCTTGCGACGAGTCTGTTCTTTACGCCTTTGCCGATTTTTCTTAGGGAGGGTTTAGGTTTGTCGACAAGTTGGGTTTATGTTGCGTATATTTTAAACTCTGTTGGAGGTACAACAGGTTACTTCCTGATTGGTCGCCGGGCGCAGTCAATGAATATAAGAAAGCAGATGCCCCGTTTTGTGCTTTCACGCAGCATAATCATCTTCATACTAGTCGGGGTTATTCTATTGGGTCTTTCACCTAAGATCATGACGGGAGTCCTGCTGATTTTTATCGGGTTCGCATATGCCATGTACTACATAATGATGCTTTCGCTGTCAATGGAGGTTATACCGCAGGGCAAGGCGGGGCTTTTCGATGGAATGGTCGGGTTAGGATCCGCACTGGGCGCTTTTCTTGGACCTTTCCTTGCTTTTCACCTGAATTATGTTCCAATGTTCGTCATAACCGCCGTGATTTTCTTAGTCGCCTTCTTGGCTCTGAAACTGTTCCGTTAAAGCATCAAGTTGCATGCCCTTTTTGTGGTGGAATTTTGTCACAAACAGTAGGCTGCAGGTAAGCTTCAAGGCAACTGGTGTGTTTTGGATTATTCGAAAAATAGAAAAACATTTTTTTGCTCCTGTTGGGTAGCAAGTAAAAAACAAAAGAAAACAAATGAAAGAAAATTGGTGAGCTTGCGCTCGGGTTTATTCTGTGTGGACTCTGAATAAGTCGATGTCTTCTCGCATAGCTTGGTGTTAGCTCAAGGAAGTCTCTTACTGAACGCTCGATATCTTTTGATTGTGTTACGTATCTTCCGACGATTAGGATGTCAGCGCCTTGCTCTAAAGCTTCTTTGGCTGTTTCGGGTACTATTCCGCCTGCAACCGCTATTAGGAATTTCTTGTTTGGGAAAGCTTCACGGATTATTTTTATACGTTCTAGCCCGCAGGTTCTCCCGCTTTCTTGATCTATTCCTCTGTGTAGTATGACCATGTCTGGAAATTCTTTGAGTGATTTGAGCTTTCCAAGGACATCTTCAACGTTTAGCATATCTATGACACCGTATATTCCCAGTCTTTTGGCTTCATGTACGAATGCATCAAGCGTTTCAGGTGGTGCAAGTCCTGCGGCAACTACTGCGTCTGCCGTGTCTTCATATGCTATGTCTACTTCGACTTTTCCTACATCGAGCGTTTTTAGGTCTGCTACTATGAATGAGTCTTTGGCTACTGTTCTGAGGTCGCTGATTACTTTTGTTCCGTAACGTTTGATTAATGGTGTTCCGGCTTCAATGATGATTCTGTCACTTCCTGGAAGCTGAGCTAGGATTTTCTTGGTTTTCTCAAGCTCAGGTGCATCCATAGAAATCTGCAGGTATGGTGGTCTCCATAAGCGTGGAACTTTGAAGCCCATTATCGGATGCTTAGAGCGGTCTTTTTCATAAATTATCTTTTCCTGTGATGGGTACTTCTTTAATGCTCGTTGAAGCGCCATTTTTGTTGCGCCGTAATTATACTGGTATATTCTTCGGTAATCGCTTGCTTGCGGATGAACAAACACGCTACAAATTATAACCCAGTCATCAAGTTTGTCTGCGGGAATAATTCCTTCTTCTGCAGAATCAGCGATAGCTTTGGCAACTGCTGCTTGTGCGGGACCAAAAATTTTTCCTGTGTCCTCCATGTTCTTAACTGTTACTTTTGGTACTATTAGCGTATGGGGTTTCGGTGGCAAGTTCGGTCTTATGACTGCCAGCAGTGGCGTATGACCGGCTGATAAATTTGTCATGCCATTAGCGAATGCTTGGCCAACTGGACCATTCTTGTCACCTATCATCAGGTCAATGTGTGCAACTTCGTTTCCTTCTCCTACCAGAGATTCGCCGATTAAGTAAACGCTTCCTGAATTTTCTTCAGCGCCGTCGGCAACCATTGTCGGCATGTGGTCAACAATCTCTTTGAAATCGACATTGAACTCCTTTAACCAGTTGTAAAGTGTATCCCTGTGAATGTCCATTTCTTTTGCTGTTCCAATAACTGTCGGTTTTGTCGGCTTATTTTTTGAGCCACCTTCTTTTTTTGCTGCTTCATTCAACATTTTTATAAATTCTTCTCGAGTTTCTGGCTTTTTAACATCTGCTCCCGACATTTTTTATCCTCAGCGCTCTCTTTATCCTATCTTGTATATAAAACTGTCGGAAGCTTTGAACAGTATTACGGATGGCTAAGGTGGTTTTAGCGGTAGGTTGTCGTTTAATGTTTTTCTTTTGAGCAGCCGAAACGACTTGCTCATCAGGGAAAAGGTCAGCGGTAAATCTATATACCTTGAAGTTTTATTGAATGCCTCATTATGAGGCAATCGAATGTCTTGGACTAGACTGGGCATGCTTAGGAATATTCATACTTGGTTTTTTGCTGTTCCTATACGGCGCCAACATTTATAATACAATTGTCGGTTACACTGGCGTTTACTTGTTTATCGGGGCAATCGTAGCTTATCTTGTTATTTACATCTACAAGGAATCGACCAAGAAGCCGTCTGTTTAAAATCCATAAATGTTGCTGTATTTTTCATTTAAGTATTGCAGGTAAGGTTCAGAATTCAGGTTTCTTCCAGTTGCTTTCTTGATTAGCTCTTCTGGGTCATAGAGGTCTCCTTGGCTGTGAATGTTTCTCTTTAGCCAATCGTTAACGGGGTTTAGTTTTCCCATTGCAAGTTGATTGCGCCAATTCGGCAGGTCTTTGTTGATTGTGGCTGTTATTTGTCCACTGTAAATGTTGCCAAGTGCGTAGCTTGGGAAATAACCGTATAAGCCGCTTGCCCAATGCGTGTCCTGCATTACTCCTTCAGAGTCATCTTCAACTTTCACGCCTAGATAATCAGCATATTTCTGGTTCCAAGCCTCAGGGAGTTCGTTGACTGCGATTTTATCGGCGAAAAGGTCTCTTTCAATTTCAAAGCGAATAATCACATGTAAGTTGTATGTTACTTCGTCGGCTTCAATGCGGATTTTTGAAAGCTCAACCTTGTTGATGGCTCTGATAAACTTGTCTAATTCAACGTTTGCAAGGCTGGGCGCTGCTTTTTTAAGTTTAGGCATAAAGCTTGTCCAAAACTCTTTCGAGCGGCCGATTACGTTTTCATAAAAGCGTGATTGTGACTCATGTATACCATATGAGCATGTTGAGCCTATTGGTTGATATTTCCATTTTGGGTTGAGGTTCTGCTCGTAAAGCGCATGTCCACTCTCGTGAAGTATAGAGAAGATTGAGCTAGCATAATTGTTTGGGTAATAATGGGTTGTTATGCGTATATCATCATAGTAGCCTGTGGTGAATGGGTGTTCTGTCTCATCAATTCTCCCATGTGCCGCAGGAGAGGCAGTGTCGTAACCTAATGTCTGTGTTAAGAGTTGCGCAATTTTGCGCTGGTTCTCTGCTGGAACTGGCCGATGAAGTATTGTTGTATCGGGCTTGCTTTGGCTAGCTTGGATCTTACTTATCAGCTGTTTCAAGCCGCCTTGGAGTTGGTTAAATATTGCCGTAATCTGGTTAGCAGTCATTTTAGGCTCAAAATTGTCGATTAAGGCTTCATATGGCGTTTTGGTTTCCTTAACCTTCATGAGGATTTCTGCAGCTTCCTTGCTTAAGTTCAAAAGCTTTTGCAAATCAGGCTTGAAGAGGCTAAAGTTTTTTTGAGCTTTAGCTTTTTTCCAAACGTTCACTGTTATTGCCTCTTGCTTAGCAAGTTCAGCCACCAATTTTTCTGGCAACCTAGTTTGTTCTCGGTAGCTTTTGTTGATTAGGAAAATATTGCGTTTCTCGGCTTGCCCCAGCGCTTCATACTCGGGGTTTGCTTAGTATGCTAGCCAATAGTTTTCCTATTTGTGAGGTAGTGCTCATTTGGTGATGAATACGAGTTAATAAGGACAGTTGCAGGCTTCTTTGTTCCACTGCACCAGGCGGCATCACGGTTTCCATGTCCCAGTGAATTATGCCCTCAGCGGTTCCAAACACTGTAACATCCTTAGTTTTTGATAATAATTCATTATAAGACCGGATGATGGTCACTTTTGTCACGTCTGTATTTTATACTGAAATTCGGTTTATTTATTGTTCGCTGTAATCAAATTGACGCTAATCTGACTGAAAAAGCTTTTATCCAAAGACATTATAAATCCGATTTATTGAGGAAAAGTCAAATGAGTAACGTAGAATCTAGTAAGACATTAGCTGGCGTCGGCACAATACTCCTCATACTCAGCATAATTCCTGATGCAGGCGCGGTCTTAGGTATCATCGGCGCAATACTGCTGCTAATAGGTATCAAGGGGCTAGCAAGCTACTATCAAGACAACGAAATCTACCAAAACGCCCTAATGGGCATCATATTCTTAATAATCGCTATAGTTGTGATAGCAGTAGCAGTTGTCGGAGCCATACTTAGCTTTGCAACTATAATCGGCATTGGATTTGGCATATTGATTGCTATAGCTGGTTTGGTCGTTGCTTTCGTATTCTATTTACTTGCAGCTATGCACTTAAGAAAAACTTTCAATGTGCTTGCACAGAAATCAGGAGAAAACTCGTTTGCTACCGCTGGCACCTTACTTTGGTGGGGCGCCATACTAACGATAATTTTTGTTGGCTTAATACTGATATTCATAGCTTGGATATTTGCCACAATGGGCTTCTTCTCCATGAAACTTCAACAGCAACCATACGCTTCACAACCATCTGGTTATACTCCATCTCCTACACCACCCGTAGCACAGCCAACACAAGCAACACGATACTGCCCCAACTGCGGCGCACCTGTAGCGTCAAACACCACTTTTTGTCCTCACTGCGGAAAACAATTACCACAATAAAAACCTCACTTTTTTATTTCTCAACTTTAAAAGCCTGCTTTTTGAGGAGCATATTAGGCTTATTTGCCCCCTTATTCACTGTTTAGACATATAGTTTTACCAGCTAAAAAGTAGGCCTCCCGCATATCTCAATTTAGCTATAGTAAATCATCGACAAAATTGACTACCCTCGCCCGTCCTTTTGTTATTTAATTCACCAGCTAAAAGTGAACCCTATTTACCGCCGAGTTTTCTTAGCGCTTAAATCCACGAGGATATAGCTTTTCTCCATTTAACCAACGTCCAATAGGAACGGCGCAAGCTGAATCGCGCCTTAGAATTTGTTTTTTAAGTTGGAAAATAAAAATGGAAAGGCTGTGTTTGTGCCATTCAATTTTATGTCTCTATATTTTCTGCGTTTTTGTTTCGGCGCTGTTTTTTGTAAAGGTGTAGTTTTTGACCGTTAAGCTTAACGCGATTATCGCTATCATTAAGCCTATACCTATGCCGAAGATTATGTTGAAAGCGGTTTTGTTCCCGAACGTGACCACGTACGGCGGTACAGGCAACTTTACAGTGTCATAATAAGTAGAAATTATTGTTGTGGCAAGGACAGGGCCGATTGCGCCTCCCAAGTTTCTCAGCATCGTGTTCATCCCCAAGCCCACAGCAGTGTTTTCTTTAGGAACAGACATCGCAATCATGTTCACTATGGGAATGATGAGGGAAACGACTCCGATGAGAGCCACCGCGACGTCTATGGTTAATTCCACTGTGGTAGCCCTGAAAAAGGTGAACTGCAACAGACCAAGGATGCTGACTGATGCGCCCAGCAAAAGAATGGGTTTCGGGCCTATCCTGGTTACAAGTCTGCCCATAATCGGTCCAACTATCAGCATTACGAGTGTTGCCGGTGCAAGCGTCAGTCCTGTATTGATTATACTTAATCCTAACCCGTATGGTTTGGGGTATTGAGCATAGTAAATGACAGCGAAAAATAGCAGAAACATCGATAGGGTCGATAGAATGCCGACCAAATTTGCGACAAGAACATTCCTGATTTTCAGCAGTTTTAGATGTATCAGCGGGCTTGTTTGTTTGTTTTCAAACACAAAGAAGCCGACAGTTAAGACCACGCCGACTATGAAGAACGCAAGGTTTTCAAGCGATAGCCAACCTAAGCTGGGCGCTTCAGTCAGATAGAGAAGCACAAGAACTACGCCTGCCATCAGCATGCTGGTGCCAGTGATGTCTACCTTGCTTTTCTCGCCAGGCACGTCTTTCTTAAGCATGACTGCCGCAACGAGGAACAAGATGATGCTCAGAATAAAAGCCGTGTGGAAAGCCCATTCCCAACTGAGGTCCTGCACGATGTAGGCGCCTATGATTAGACCTGCTGCGGCTCCGATGGCGAAGGTTCCGCTGATTATGCCCTGTGCCGTGGCTACTCTCTCTTTTGGGAAAATATCCGTTATGATGGCTAAGCCTAATGGGACTATGGCAAAGCCGACGCCTTGCACTGCTCTTGATGCTATAAGCATGTATATGCTTGTGGAGAACCCGGCTGAGCCTACGCCCACAATGTAGAATACTAGGACGGTTAGGAAAATTTTTTTCTTGCCGTATATGTCGCCGAGTTTTCCGAACAGTGGTGAGACTGCGGCTCCAACTATTAGGAAGGCAGACGTAATCCAGGAGGCAACGGTGTCTGTCGATGAAAAATGCGCTTGGATGGTTGGAATGCCGGGGATAACCATTGTTTCGACGTAGTTGACTAGCAGTGCGACTGAGGTCACGGTTAGCAGAACTTTCATAGGGTAACTTATACGACTGCTGGCGTTTGGGTTTACTTTGGGCGTTTCCATTTCGTTTCACATTTTTCTTTTAATACCGACTACCAGTCAATTAATATACTTATCGTCGCCAATAGGAATCTTTTAAAGCCAAATGGCAAATATTGTAGGGCGGTCAAAGATGCCTAAGGTAGTTCCCGAATACAAAGAAGAAGCCAAATCGAAAATTGTCGAAGCCGCTCGCATAGTTTTTGCCAAAAAAGGGTATCATGATTCAACAATGGACGACGTCGCCAAAGAAGTCGGTGTAAGCAAAGGCGCCCTCTACTCATATTTTAAAAGTAAAGAAGACATCCTGAAAGAGACTTATCTGCAAACCCACCGAACACTCAGAACCATAATCAGTACTGCATCCGAAAAACCTGATTTAGCGCAAGCGTTTGAAGATGTTTACAGCATGGTGACTGAAAGATACAAGGGCAACCTGCACAGACATTTCGAACAAGTCGCTTTGGCCTCACATGACCCCATAATTAAAAAAATCATCATGGAAGATTACCAAAGAGATGTCAAAACGGTTCAAGCATTTGTAGAAGAGAAAATGAAACAGGGTCTGATGAGAACCGACGTTGAAGCTCAAACCCTAGCCGAACTCTTCACCGCGCTATTTATGGGAACGATGGAAAAACTAGTTCTTGGATTCCCAAACAAAGATGTACACGACCAATGGATAAAATCCATGACACTTATACTTGGAAAAACAACAAAAACAAACTAAAACACTTCTGCTTTAAGCTAAATTACGAGTGTTTGATCAAGTTCTTGAAGAAGAATAATTGGTGCTCCGGCCGGGATTTGGACCCGGGTCGCCGACTCGAAAGGCCAGTATACTTGACCGGGCTATACTACCGGAGCCTTTTGCTTAAAAGCATCAAGCAGAATGCTTTTTCACTCGAATAAACCTTACCCTTCAAGAATCAGGCTTTAGCGAGCTTGCGCTTTCTTGTTTTGGTTTTTTGGCTTAAACAAAAATCCAGTTATTTGCTCAACAAGCTTGCCCTGGTTCTTGACTGTTTTCTCGAGTTCCTCTATTCTTTTTTCTAGGTCGTTTGAGATGATTTTACCTTCGATCCTGTTTGCTGAGCGGAACATAAGCAGCATTTTGAAAACTTCTGAAATTGCTTTTTCCTGCTCGCCAACAGATGCGGGTTTTGTTCCAGCAATAATGGATAACTGGTCCACATAGTGTTCTTTAATTTTTAATTCCGCGTTAACAGAGGGGTCTGTTGGAAACGCAATGCTAAACGGCGTCTTCTTCGCCAGTTCCGCTGCGGTTGGAAAGCGGATTATGATGTCTCCTCTAATCCATGAAGAAACGAATTCAGTGACGAATTTTCGGATCTCATTTTGGCTGAAAAGTAACGCGGGCTCTGCTTTTGGTTCATTTTTCCTTTTAATTCTCACGTTTATGACTTTTTTGTCTTCAGAGTTATTTTCCATGATATTCCCTTCCCCGCTTTCAAGTTCTTCTACTTTTCTTCTTAAGCGTGACTAGTATTTGAACTACCCTACCATAAATGGTAGGGCTTCCTGCGAGTGAACTTCCAACGTTGGAGTTGGAAGACCTGTTTTTCGCAAATTACCACAAAACTTGTAGTAGCCCGTCCACAAGGCATTCTGCGATAAGAAACGCACCATAATCAAAACAGAACTATTCCTGTCCCGTTCAATGATGTTTCCGCAATCGCAACTCATAACACGAACCCAAAGAGGCATATCGTGACGCTTGCCACATGCATAACACTCTTTAGACGTGTAGGATTCGTCGATTTTTATCACTTTTTTACCCGCAAGCTCTGCCTTGTAGGTTAGAAACCGAACAAATCTCGATAAATGACCATTATTTTGAGTAGACCTGTTCAACCCGTTCGTCGCTTTCGGCGACTGAGCCATACCTTTCACGTTCAAATCGCCAACTATGATAGTGTTTGCTTTAGTGTTTTCAACGATTCTGCGACTAAGCTTATGCTGAAAATCCCTCGTTTGCCGACTGCACTTTCGCTTATGCTTCTTATACGCATTGTTTAGAGTATGCCATTTCCTGCTTTTTTTCTTGCAGTGGTCACGCCTAGACTGCAGTCTGTCAAGTCGAGGGTTCCAATAATGGTCATGCCGACTATTACTAAACTCTGCAAATCTGCCGTAAACGTTAACTCCCATATGCTTAGTTAATCCTAAATCAAACGCTTGATACAACCCATTATCCACGTAAACAGAAGCTTTTTGTTCATACACTACAGAAATGTAATATTTCTCTTTATTATCCATAAAGACTGTGACCTGATACACCTTGCCGAAAGCGAAGGACTCGGGAATAGCGAAGCAAAGAGGCACCCCCGACGGATGTTTACAGGATAGCTTTATGCATCCATGCTCAAATTTGAAGCCGCTCTGATTATAAACCATCGTGGTAAAGTATTCTTTGTCTTTGAAATGAGGTGGCTTAACGGTTGCGTCACCGTTTCTTCGCAATGCAAAAAACGAGCGGTAATCACTATCCAGCTGGTTTAGCGTCATCTGCAACACTTTACTGTAGATGATGCCGTATTCTGGATACGTTTTTTTGGTGAGAACAAGAGCGTTCTGTTGAATTCGATAATTAATCTTCTCACCTTTCAAGTAAGCTTCTTTTCGATCTGCCAGAGCAAAATTGTAAATAAGTCGACACTTCTCCGACAAATCCCACAGTACCTTTTCCTGCTGTAATGACGGGTAAATCCTGATTTTCTGTGTCAGCTGCATGAGTTTTTCCTCCGATTTTCCTATTGTATGCTCGACATTTGCCAATTATAAATGTTATAGAGAATATCGGCTAACATCCCCCAGCCTGAAGACTTGGAACTTCCCGCTGAAGGAGCTAAAATGAGATTTTGGCGGCAGATGGAATTTTGCCCAAGATTTTGGCTGTTGCTTTATCTACTTTCTCTCGTTCGGCTGCATCAGTGTATACTCGTAGTATATTCATGAAGCCTTTGAGTGTTTCAAAAATCTTTGAAATCTCACTTAGCCGTTGCGGAGTTTTGTCGCCCATTTGGTTTCTTGTGAATACAGGAATCTCCATAGACTCCATTAGCACAGCGTGATGGTAAGGTACGGATGGCACCGTGGGCACGTCAATTATCACTGATTCAATGCCAACGCCTGCTTCTTTGGCGATTTCACTTTGCATTTGGTGCCTGTATGATTCGCGACCGAAAATGTTGGAAATCATTGTGTCCTTCTCGTAGAAAGTCCGCTCATAGGCGCACTTTAGCATTCTGCGTCTTTCTAGGTTGCCAATTATTCCCTTGGATGCCGAGCATTTTTTGAGGGCTGACCAGACGGTGTAGTCATCCAGCGCCAAATAGTCTTCAGGGGTTTTGAACGCTGTCAACCCTAACTCGTCGTTTGCTTTTTCCATGGCTGTCGCTAGCATAATCTGCGCTGCTCTGCCGACACGGTGGAAATATATGCTCTTAAACGATTCAATTCTAGCAATCATGAACGCTTCTAACGCTGATAGTGCGCCTAGTTCTACGGCTAAATTTTCGCCTAAAACATCAAGCGCGTGAATCAAGCGGAAAACATCGATGAAACCGTACTCGGCGCCGGTGTGATAGGTGTCTCGGACGATGAAGTCCTGTTTGTCAACGTCCACGGCGCTGCTTATTATCTGGTCAAGAAACGCTTTGCCAGGTTTATGCAGTTTCCCAACCGCGAGTCCAGCTACCTCTTTAGGCTTGTAACCCATCTTTGATAGTTTATCGCCTACTTCACTTTTCTCGATAATCCACGAAGTGATGTCTTCATGCGTCTTCTCCAAGTATTTTATCAGTAGCTGCTCAAAAACATGCGAGAAAGGTCCATGTCCAGCGTCATGAAGCAACGCTGAAATCCTGCACATGTCCACTTCTTCATCGCTTACGGCGCGTGAAATGTTGGGGTTTTCTAAAACTTTGCCTGCCAAGTACATGACGCCGACGCAGTGTTCGAAACGTGTGTGGTTGGCTCCTGGGTAAACGTATTCTGAGCCTGCCAGTTGCCGCAGTCGCCTGAGTCGCTGCATTGGATACGAATCAATAATGTTTTTTTCTGCTTCGGTAATGTACACGTACCCATGTACGGGATCCTTTATTTCTCCCCAGTAAGCCTTAGGCATAAGCAAGCCTCACAGTTTGTAAGTTATATTTATGTATCTCCCTATAATGTCTAACGCTAACCAGCCGAGTTGAAAAACATGGGCAAGAGAGGCGTTTTCATCTGCATCGAAGGCTTAGACGGAAGCGGAAAAACCACCCAGGCAGAACTACTTACCGAAAGGCTCAACAAAAGCTACAATGCAGTTTACACTTCAGAACCCAGCCATGGCAAAACGGGCACTTTCATCCGAGAATGCTGCCTTTACGAAGAAAAACGGTTGCCAACAGCCGCTGAAGCATTACTGTTTGCCGCAGACCGCATAGAGCACGTAGAAAACGAGATAAAACCCGCTTTAGCCGAAGGAAAACTGGTAATCTGCGACCGTTACGTTTACTCGTCTTTAGCCTACCAAGGCAGCGCAGGCCTTAGCTTAGCTTGGATCAAAAAAATTAACTCTTATGCTTTGAAGCCAGATTTCGCCATTTTTATCGATGTGTCTCCTGAACGGGTGCTGGAGCGTTTGCAAAGAAAGAAGTCTGTGATGGAAACTTTAGAAATACAGCAAAAAGTTCGAGAAGTCTATCTTAAGTTCGTTGAGAAAGGTGAGCTTATCAGGATAGATGGTGACAAACCAAAAAATGCAGTGGCAGATGCACTGTATTCAAAAGTTTTGGGTCTACTGAAAACGTGTAAATAGCATTTGAAAAAAATGAAAAGTTTGTGGTTTAGTCTTCTCTCCACTTGAACAGTCTAACTGCTGCTATGAAGATTACAGCTGTTATCACTGCGACGACGGCAAGGTCGATTATTGCTCCAGTGTAGTTTGCGTAAACCATGACGTTGTTTAAGCCCTCAATTATGTAGAATAGTGGCAGCACATGAGCGATGGTCTGCAGGTATTGTGGCATGATGCTGATGGGGAAGAATGTACCAGAGAGAAACATCATTGGAAACGTCACTATGTTGCCTATTACGCCTGCAGTTTCAGGGTTCTTTGTTACGGTTCCAACCAGCATGCCTAACGCACAGAACAGCAATGGACCCAGAATTAGGAAGGGTATAAGCCAAACGGTTAACGTTATGTGAGCGCCATACAGAAAGATTCCTACGCTGATCATAAGTAGAAAGCTGAAAGTCCCCAAAACAATGTACCACACCACTTTAGAGATTAGCCATTCAATTTTTGTGAGTGGCGTAAGCGACAGCTGCTTGAAGATTTTCGTCTTCTTGTACTCTGAGGATATATTAACCATAGAGAACATTGGGCTTATAAGTATGGCAAAACCAATCAAACCTGGAACTAGAAAGTCTATGTATTTGGTTTGCTGAGTGTTCACCGTAGTCTGGGTTATACTGATGATGGGTGTTGCGTTTTGTTTGTAATAGTTCAGATTGAAATAGTTTATAACTCCATTAACTGTCCCGCTTACGATGCCGCTGGTGCTTGATGTTGGGTTCCCATAGACTATCACGTTTACAGGATGACCTGCCAAATAGTTAGCTGAGAAGTTTTCAGGAATAATAATGCCGTCAGATGCTGAGTGCGAGGCTAGGTACTTTGAAAAATTCTCCGAATCAGGTACCATTGTGAGTTTGAGTGTGCCAGAACTGCTAAGCGAGGTTAAAAACTGTTGGGCTATATTCATTTGTTGTGACGCAAACGGGCCAGTGTCCTGATTTTGAACATAAACATTGACAGTGCTGGTGCTGCTCGAGAAGATTGCGCCGAAAATTAAGATAAGGATTACTGGGAATATTAATCCGAAGAATAATCCAAACCTGTTTCTTAGATACCCGCGGCTAAATACTTTGAAATCTGACAGGATTCTTTTTCCACTGCCCATTTTTTAGCGCCCCCGTTGATTTTCAGGTTTGTTTTTGTTTTCATTGTTCTCAATGATGATTTCGCCATGCTCATCCACTCGTCCGCTTACAAGCTTGATGAACACGTCGTCTAAGCTGTCGCGTCGTGTCTGAATTTCCCCGTAGTCCATTTTTGATTGTTCCGCAGCTGCTAAAGCTGCTAGTGCATCGATTTTCTGTTTGAGCGGTATACTAATTACGCTTCTATGCCTATCGTAGTCAACTTGCAGTTCAGTGTTTGCCTTGATATAATGAGCTAATTGTTCGGCTCCGTGGATTTCAAGTCTTTCTCCTGAACCGTGCTGCGCAATGATTTCATCTGAGGTTCCCATAGCAACGATGCGTCCGTGGTCCATGATTGCTACTCTGTCCGCTAATTGCTGGGCCTCATCTAAGTAATGAGTCGTTAAAATGATTGTTTTACCTTTAGCTTTCAATCCACGTATGACATCCCAGATTGCTCTTCGAGCGTTCGGATCCAATCCAGTGGTGGGCTCATCAAGAAAGAGCAATTCAGGAGTGCCCACAAGCGCGAGAGCAAGTCCAGTTTTCTGTTTCTGCCCGCCAGAAAGACTATCAAAATTGACTTTAGCTGATTCCTCAAGCAAAACCTCTTTTAAAATTTCATCAGGATTAACTTTAATGTCGAAAAGGTCGCCATAGTATATTATGGCTTCTCTTGGGGTTATTTTTTCTAAAAAAGTGAACTCTTGAGGTATGACGCCGATTTTCTTGTGAAGTTCATAACCGTTTTTCCATGGGTCAAGACCTAGAACCTTCACGTCACCGCCGTCCTTTGCTCTTAAGCCTTCTAAAATTTCTATGGTAGTGGTTTTGCCTGCGCCGTTTGGACCCAAAAGACCGAAAACCTCTCCTTTGTTAACTGTGAATGAGATGTCATCTACGGCTTTCAAGTCTCCATAGCATTTCTTGAGAGCAGAAACTTCTATCGGCATCAACTAAATTTTGCTCCTGTTTTCTTGATTCTTTTGTAAGTCTCCTTATTCTGGGTTTCGCTTTTACCTCTTGGCGCGTGCTCCGTGCTCGCTTCTTGTTGATTAAGCTCGTATGGCCGATCATACATTTTCGCGTTGGCATTGTTTTCTTTTGCCAGTTTATTCCAGCCTCGATTGCCGAACAGACGTGTCATACTCTTCGCCAGAAAAAGCGGGACGAAGAGTGTCGAAGCTAAATCTTCAGCTTTTTCTGACATGGGCTGGCCCTCTGAAAGGTTAACGGAAGCTAACGAAAGACCAGCCGTAAGTTTTCTGGTCATGCCTTTCTTTTCGTTCAAAGGTTCACTGTTAAGAGCCATACCCCAACCAACTCGGATTCCTCCTCCCCACTTGAAATTTGACGCCTGAGCGAAGTTTCGAATGATTTTGATGGCGATATCCATGTGCTCCTTTTCCGGGAAGCCGCTGTTCATGAGTGTAACAAAGAGCTGCGATTTTGCTGGCAATACGGCTTTTCGGTGTTCATGAATTAGTTCCAAGGCTTTGATGGTTGGCGAGGGGAAGCTGTCAACGTATAATGGAGTGGCAAGGACTATTATGTCAGCGTTGTCAATGGACTTCAGTAATTTCTCTGTGCCTTCGCTCGTGTTAACTGAGCGGGTGGCAAACGCTTCTTCAGAAACTAATCCTTTTTCTCCCAGTTTGTCTACTAAGAATTTTCCAATCGCATAAGAGTTGCTTCTTTCGCCTCTTGGGCTTCCTATCAATAAAAGAACGTTTCTCGGTTGGCTCATGATATTACCTCCACCTTCTTCAGTTGCTCCTCAACAAAGGCGGGTATTGTTTTTGGATCTTTATCCCGTTGGAAAACGCTGGCAGCATAGGCAGGAGGCCGAAAATTGAGCATGTTCCGTTGAGCCAGCGCCATAAAGGTTTCTTCATAGTCTACGCCGGGTTCTTGCACCCCGAGGACGAGTAGCTTTGGATATTTCTCGTAGCGCATCCTGTGATGGATTTGCCCGTGGTATACTTGGAAATACGGCAATAAAATCGGGATAATGCGGTCAAGTGCCTTCTTCAGGTCGGAGGAGTATCCGCCGAAGGTAACTGGAGTCAGCCACACCAGCAGGTCGCTCTGAAAGGCTTCCCTGGTGGTTTCCCGCCCATCGTCATCAATCACACATGTTCCCGGAGTCTTAACCCAACAGCCGAAACAGCCTATGCAATTGGCGATCTGCATGTCGCGCAGTTCGATGGGCTCAACCTCCCACTTCTCTTTGGTCAATTGATCGGCAATGTTTTTTTCTATCGCTTTAATAGTCAGGTCGCCTTCTTTAGCTCCGTTAAAGATTACAGCTTTCATTTTTTTAGCGCTCCAACTTTTCGATTTGAGTGTTCGCTAGCAAACGGCCCAGAGCTTGTAGTGTGAATTTGAATGTAGCGTCTTTCTCTGTGTTCGCCTTTTTCAGAACCGTCTCAAAACCTCGTGGAAGCAGCATCATGGCTCTGGTTGACTGAATGAGGAAAATGGATGTCGGAATCGGGTCCAGGTCAGGTCTTATGGAGCCGTCCTTTATGCCCAAAACTACAGAATCTATTAATATTTTGAGGCTTTCGCGACTTGCTTTCATTAATTCTGCTGCGTTTACGTCATCACTACTTGCAACGAGCAGGTTTTCAGCTTCCATTAACATGCGAAAATATTGGGGGTGGCGCTTATAGAACTCATAGTAGGCTTCACCTACTGCAGAACTTTTTTCCAATCCGCTTTTTCTTTTGTCTGTTGCGTCTTTAAACATGGCGTTCATTATGTGCGCTCCTCTTAAAGCGACCGCTGAGTACATGGCTTCTTTGCTCTTAAAGTACAGGTATAATGTGCCTTTCGCAAGCTGTGCCTTCTCCGCAATTTCCTCTATGGTTATTTCGTCATAATGTTTAGAGAAAAAAAGCGTCTGGGCAGCGTCTAAAATGAGCTTGCGGCGTTGTTCCTTCTCTTTTTCTCTTCTTTCCAAAGTTGACATTATGACCAACATCCATTATTTGACTTTAAGTCTGTTAATGACTAACAGTCATAAATCCCTTATAAACCTATCCATTCAGAAACACGCGTGTTCCTCATTTGGCTTTACTTTATGCTGCAGGTTGTTTTTTCAAAATTTTTCTGTTTGAAGCTTCATTTGTTTTGTTAAAAATAAACAGTGTTAAGTCTTCTGGCGACATGTATCTTGGGCCTTTTTTGTGGAAAACCTGAATTTCCAAAATGCCTTTGTCGTATACAGTTCGGAGAAGGTAATAATCAAATTTTAACGCCTTCTTTTTTTCTCCCTTATAGTAACGTATGGCACAGAAGAAATCCATTGTATGCACATGCTCTTTTTCCAGCAGGTTTCGTACTTTTTTTACTTCTTCCTCATCAATGTAGTTGAAATTTTCAGCGTCTGCTAAACCGAACTCGAAAATTAATTTGCATTCAGGTATAGTTGGGTTAGCGGCTTCTTCAAAACTGAATTCCTTTCTGTTTATTTCATAAAGAACTTGGATTAGCCTCTGCTGAAGTTGTTTGCTTGAGAGAGTTGAATTAAAGCTCTCAACCATGTGAATGTTTAAGGGGAAATTTTCATAAAAACCCAGTGTCAAGATAGTCCTGCTCAGGTTTTCTTCATATTCTTAATTTTTTCCAGACTGTTTAGTAATTCAGATAGTGCAACGGTGAGTTTTTGCAGTTCTTCTACGTCTTCGGTTTTTTCGATTTTGCCTTGTAATTCTTGCATCTTCGCTAAGAGTGTTGCTTCGAGTTTATCGTAGGCTGTACTGGCTGCAACGGCTTTCTTTGGTGGTTCTTCGCCTTCTTTAACTATTACTACTTTTTTTTCATCATTTGCGCACCATAGCGTGCCATCTTTTAGTCTGAAGAGTGGGGAAGCGCAGACTGGGCATGACAGGTCGGTTAGGGTGTCGCCTTGCCTTAGCAAGTCAGCCATGCGTTTAATAGGTGTGTTTTCTTTTTTTTGCAATTAGAACCCCAAAGTAAATACGTATCAATTGCTTATATAAGCAGTTACTGCGTGACATGCAGTAGGCGTGCCGATTTATGGTTCGAAAGAAAAAAGCTGAAGAATACGAAGCTAAGATTAAGCAAGCGTTAGTAGTGCTAGGCGAGGTCTCTGAGGACAGCACAACGCCAAGAAACATCAGGCGTTCCGCAAAAGACGCTATGAATACCCTGCAAAGCTCTGAATATACGCCTGCAGTGAGAGCTTCAAACGCCGTGTCGCTTCTGGATGAAATTTTGCAAGACCCAAACATGCCGCCCTACACGCGGGTAAAACTTTGGAACGTTATGAGTTTTATTGAAGCAATAAAAGACTAGTCAGTCTTCAAACTTTTTTTAAATTATTTTCTTAAAAAGTAAGTATCGCTCACGCTTGCTTCTCAGTACCCGTTAGTTGTTTTGCCAGTTTCTTTGCTTCCTTATATGAGTAAGCGCAATGTATGCAGCAGAACGCTGTTTCTCTGCCATCGATGACTTCTCGGTAGCCGCCTTCATAGACTTTGCATCCGCAGTGGGCGCAAACGTAAAGGCTTGGTTCAATAGCGATTGCTACTAGCTCGGCAAAGCGCTTGAAAAGATCAGTGCATAATTCTCTGCCTGCCTGCGTTAGCTCAAAGATTTTTCTTTCTTTCTCGCCTACCGGTTTTATTGTGTGTTTAACTAAGCCTTTTTCTTCTAGTTGCTGCAGGAACGGGTAAACTAGGCTTGGGCTCACTTCTTTTTTGACTCTTTTTCTGAATCTGCTGATTATGCTGTAGCCGTGTGAGGGTCCCTCGTACAGTATGGTGAGTATGTAGAAGCGTGAGAAGTCAAAGATTAATTCATCTATGTTTTCGGATTGTGTCTTACTGGACATGTTTTTCTTCATGCACTATTGGAATTTTTGTTATTATAAATGTTCTTTAATGTAATCTTGAAAATACCTGTGCATTTCACCAAAAAGCATCGGCAATCTGCTTCCATAATTAAATGCACCAACAAATATATGCCACCTGTTACATGTAGTTCTGGGTTCCAACGAGGCAGTGCCTATGAAATATGACGTAATAATCGTGGGTGCAGGACCAGCAGGCATCTTCTCAGCGCTAGAACTAACAGAGAAAACAAACTTGAACGTCCTGATACTCGACAGAGGACCAGACATAGACAAACGCAAATGCCCATCCAGCCGAGGGTTCGAATGTGTCCATTGTGAACCATGCTCAGTTCTTTCAGGCTGGGGTGGAGCAGGCGCTTACAGTGACGGAAAACTAACTTTGTCAACAGAAGTTGGCGGTTGGCTAAACCAGTACGTTTCAACCAAAGAGCTCCAAGCTCTGGTGAAATACGTAGATAGCATCTACTTAAAATTCGGGGCAAGCGAGCAAGTTTACGGCGGAGATAGCGAAAAAGTAGATGAAATCGAACGCCAAGCGTCACTTGCGGGTCTAAAGCTTATCAGGCAAGAAGTTCGCCACATGGGCACAGAAAAATGCCTAGAAACGCTACATCAAATGCGCAAAGAACTCAACGGCAAAATCACTTTCCGACCAAAAACAGACGTGAAAGGCTTAATCGCTGAAAACCACCTCATCCAAGGAGTGGAAACGGTAGACGGCGAAAAAATCATAGGCAAATACGTCATAATTGCTCCTGGCAGAAGCGGGGCAGAATGGCTTCAAACAGAGGCTCAGGTTCGAGGATTAAAAACCATAAACAACCCGGTTGATATCGGCGTACGCGTTGAAGTTTTGGCTTCTGTTATGGAGAACCTGACTAAAGCGCTTTATGAGCCAAAACTAGTTTATTACTCACGACTTTTCGATGATCAAGTCCGCACTTTCTGTGTGTCACCTTACGGCGAAGTCACCACGGAATCATATGATGGCGTCTTAACTGTTAACGGCGGAAGCTACGCTGAAAGAAAAACTGACAACACAAACTTCGCCATCCTTGTCAGCACCTCCTTCACGGAGCCTTTCAAAGAACCTATTGCTTACGGCAAATATGTTGCCCGCCTTTCAAACCTCTTAAGCGGAGGAGTAATGGTTCAGCGCCTAGGCGACTTAGTGGTTGGGCGACGCTCAACACCCGAACGCATTTCCAGAAGCGTGGTTGTACCAACTTTGAAGAATGCTACGCCAGGCGATTTAAGCTTCGTTTTGCCCTACCGTTACTTAGCAGACATACGTGAGATGCTTCAAGCCTTAGACGTGATAGCGCCAGGAATCCACTCAAGAGATACGCTGCTCTACGGCATAGAAGTCAAGTTTTACTCTTCACATCTGCAACTAAACAATGCGTTGGAAACAAAAATCCAAAACATGTTCACCATCGGCGACGGTGCAGGTGTGACACGCGGTTTAATTCAAGCTTCAGCTTCAGGCGTAATAGTCGCTAGAGAGATTCTGAAACGTGAACATTTGGGCGCTTAAACATGGATACTATAGCTCAAGAAATCAAGTGCAGCCACTGCGGCGCTCCAGTTGAGTTTAAACCAGGAGAAATAATTGCTACCTGCAAATACTGCGGCTTCAACACTGTCATCGAAACGGGGCAAGCATTCACGTTTGAGCATTCGCTTATTCTCAACAGGTTTGACCTAAAAAGTATAGACGGGCCGATTCAGAATTGGATGCGCGGCGGCTTCTTGAAACCAGGTGACCTCGCTAAGAAATCAAAGATTGCTGAAAGAAACTTGGTTTATGTGCCATTTTGGGTGGTTTCAGTGGAGGCCACAAGCACTTACAAGGGCATATTCGAACGCATAGCTCCAGCCATCGTTAAAGAGGGCACAATCTCCAAAGAATATGATTGGCTGGTTTTGGCACGTGAAGCTTCCGGTTTTCCCACACGTGAATACCAAGTTCCTCTGGCAGGCAAAATCCCCTTTGACTTCCGCAAAATCGAAGGCTTTGCCAAGCTATTAAACAGTGAAATGGACCGCGACACCGCCTTAGAAATTGCCAAGCAACAAATCGAGGATCATCATCGCTTCCTTCTCCAGCAAGACGTGGATAAAATAGTTGAGATAAAAACCGAAGTCACCGCCAAACAAGAGGTCTATTTGCATGCGCCCATCTGGTTCATCAAATATGAGTACAAAGGCAAAGTTTACCAGTTGATAATCGAAGGAACCGGTGGAATAGCATTAAAAGGTGATATTCCCCCTATCAGATTCTAAGCTTGATATGTTCTAAGGTTCTGGTAACTTTGCGTCTGTTTGGGGTTCATGGTAACTCGCGTCAGATGAAAAATCTGGCGAGGTAAGGGATAGGGAAAAGGTCATGAGAGGATTAAAGAAAGAAGAAGCCCCAATACTAACAGGTTACCAATTATTCCACAATTACATTAGACCTCATGAAGCTTTAGACGGAAAAACTCCGAGTGAGGCTTGCGGAATAACTATAGAAGGCGAAAACAAGTGGAAAACTCATAGAGAATGCGAGTAAAGAACAAAAAATTGTTCAAGAATCTTAAATTATGTAATATATACACTTGTGGTATATCACAAGATACCAAAGCTTCTCATTGTTCTCCTGTTGGGTTTAGCTGGATTTAAGAATAAGAGTTGGTCGGTTCAGTTTCCCAGTATTTCTTTCTCTTGTTGAGGAACCATAATTAACTCGATGTTATTTTGCTCTGTGGGTGCTTTTTTGATTGGTTTTTGTGGTTGCTTTATGTTTGGCTGGCGTTTCTGTCCTACGTAATAAAGGTTCCATCCGACGATGAAGAGAATAAGGAGTATGGGTGCGAGTAGGGCTACTATGAGTTTGTTGCGCTTTTTTTTGCTGGTTGGTTTTGCCATGTCGATGCCTATGACACTGTTAAGTTAAGTGACCCAGCATGGAAAAAGAAAAAAGAGAACTCTGAGGGATGTCAATTTAGAACATTCTTCCATTTCTTGTTTTGTTAACGTAATTAATCAAACTGAATTCTAAGAAGCCACCGAAGCAGTTGGCTATCAATCCATGTCCAAACTCCAAAAGTGCTGAAGGCAAGCCAAAAAACCACCGTACCTAACAGAAATGTTATCGCTACCAACAAGATTGTATTTAATGAATCGCAGAATCCAGTTACCTGCCCTGTTGTGCAGAGCAAAATTGATAATCCTGCTCTTAAAGTTTAACCGCTCTTTCATTATAATTCACTTCTATGTTGACTGATAGAGCAACACAACATATTAGTGTCGGATATATTCCCTGTCACGATATATTACCAAAATACTAATATATCAAACCTAAAAATAACCTTTTCAATCTACAATTAGACCAACTGTTGTACACCTGACCATTAAAATATAAGCAAGAGAAGCACTCTGAAGAGAACAGACAAGGCGAATTTAACTGGAAAGTGCAAAAACTAGCCGTAGTCACGTAGTACGTGGCACTAATTCAAGGAGATAACAAATGAAAAATCCCAACAAACATTCTCAAAAAGTCACCAAACGATTTTTCACATGAACCCCAAACCAAACGATAACTTCACAGAACCTGTTCTAACAAACTTTAAAAGCGACCTTTTATTATCAACGAATAATAAAAAAGGCGGATATGCAAAATGAGTGATAAAAACGATACATTATCAAACGTTCAGGGTCAAATGTCCCTTCCTGAGAAGATAGCCGCGTTTGTTCCAGGTTTCCGCGGTTACAAAGAGAAGGAAATACGTCGCGAAAGCGATAGGCTAATCAGGAATCACCTATACATGAAGCTGTCGCTTGAAAAGACAGATCTGAGGGAGATTGAGCAGAAGTTAGCTGACCGCCGCTACTTTGATGTCCTAACAGACATGGATCGCCTATTAGCTAAGATGGACCGTGTTGTGGAGAAAATTAATCATGCGTCATACGGGTATAGCGGGTTCTTTGACGCTGTCAAAGTGAAAGAGGAAAATCTTGATCATATGATAGATTTTGATAATAAGCTTCTGGATGGAATAAACGCGTTGGCTACTGAAATTGATGCTTTTAAAGCAGATTTAGCCAGCGGCGCAACTGCGAACCTAAAAACTAGGGTTCAGAATGTAACTGACAAACTTGAAAGTTTAGAAAATACGTTTGATCAACGTAATGAGGTAATTTTAGGAGTGAGTTAAAATGCCACAAGTAATAGAATGGGTAAATGCTGGCGCAGACGACATAATTTACAAGTACCCAAACGAAGATATCACATGGGGCGCCCAACTCGTCGTGCATGAGTATGAAGTGGCAGTGTTCTTCAGGGACGGAAAAGCCTATGACGTTTTCAATGCTGGCAGGCATACACTGACAACGTTGAATCTGCCTTTGCTTACAAATTTGCTGACCCGTATAGCAGGGTTCGGCGCCAACAAGCCGTTTAAAGCCATGGTCATCTACATCGCCACTAAAGTTTTCAACGGCAAATGGGGTACAAGCGCACAAACCACAGAGTTAGCTCCACTTAAAGTGTTTGGACAATTCCTGTTCAAAATCGAAGACGCAACACTGTTTGTGACCCAAGTCGTCGGTGGACAAAACGCTTACACAACCGAAGACGTTAACGCTTACCTACGCGGTTTCCTAAATGAGAAGATAATTTCGGAACTTTCCCACTATGACTTGATTACTGTCTTCACTAGGCTTCAAGAGACATCCGTGATTGTTAAGAACTCGGTCATGGATTACTTCAAACGTTTAGGTATTGAATTAACAGACTTACGTTTCGAAGGCATCGACACCACACCTGAGTATCGTGAACGGCTATTCTGGCTTAAAACTGGAAGTACCCCAGCAGACACAGTCTTGCGCATGGAAACGGTGAAGAGTGCAGCGGCATCTCTAGGTCAAGGCGGCGGTGGCGGCGGCGCAGGCTTAGGCACAGGCATGGTGCTTATCCCTCAAATTATGAATTCGGCAGGTCAAGTCCAGGCACAAGCGCCTACAGCTGCCCTTGTGATATGCCCCAAATGCGGCGCGCATGTTCCAGCTACATCAAAGTTCTGTCCTGAATGCGGAACCACTCTCACGCCTCCCTCAGCTGCCACAATTAATTGTCCGAAATGTGGTCACTCGATTCCGGCGAGCTCCAAGTTCTGCCCAGAATGCGGCGCAACAATTTCATAGGAAAGCATAGGAATGTCTGAAAGTAGACGGCAGCTACTAACTATCGGCGTTTTCTTCATAATCATAGTCGTTGCCATACTGCTCTACCCAGCCAATGTGACTCATAACTGGTGGAACATTCTACAGTTAATCATCGTTCTGTTCGGAGTATGGATGCTGGTTCTTGCAGGTATTAGAGCCATGGGTCCTCAAAAGTACGAGCGTTCGCCGTACAGCACGGTTCAAATGGGCGTGCTTCTCATGGCTATAGGCGGCGCCTGGTTTCTGTGGGGTATAAATTCAAATGGCTGGCTTTACTCAATAGCCCTACTATTGCTAGCACTCGGCGTTATAGCTGTTGTTTCAGCCTTGCGACGGAAGAGTCCTTGAGTCCTTTTTCGGCTCTAAACATTTTTCTATACCAATGCACAGTCACAATGCAGAAGGTTCAGGTTTATGAGTGAAGAAACAATCGGACGCGGCACATGGTACGATATGATGGCTAAGAAAGTCATCGACCGTGAACGCCAGCTTGGCAGGAGCATGAGCAAAATCCGTACTGAGATGGGTCTTGGCGCTTCAGGCTTTCCTCACATCGGCAGCTTAGGCGACGCTGCACGCTCGTTTACTGTTACGCTTGCTTTGAAGGGTTTAGGCTTCGATTCTGAGTTAGTTGCTTACTGCGACGACAAGGACGGTTTGCGCAAGGTTCCGGTTGGGTTATCAAGAGATTTGGAGAAGTATCTCGGTTACCCAGTGTCCAGTATTCCTGACCCGTTTGGTTGCCATGAAAGCTACGGTAAACACATGAGTTCGCTTCTGCTTGAATCTCTGGATAAGTGCGGGATAGAATACCGCTATTTTTCAGCTAAGGAAGTCTACGAGAAGGGTTTACTGTTAAACGAGATTAGAACCATACTGTCCAATGCCAAGGCAGTAGGAGAAATTGTTAAAGAAGAAGTCGGTCAAGAACGTTACACTGAAGTCTTGCCTTTCTTCCCAGTCTGCAGCAACTGCGGGCGCATCTATACCACAAAAGCCTACAAGTTCGACCCAAAAACCGACAAGGTTCTCTACAAATGCGAAGGCTTAGAGATACGTGACAGACTCATCGAGGGCTGTGGCTACGAGGGCGAAGCAGACATAAGTAAAGGTGAGGGAAAATTAACTTGGAAAGGTGAATTCGCCGCCCGCTGGAAAGCGCTGGACATACGGTTTGAAGCTTACGGAAAAGACATCGCTGACTCAGTAAAAATTAACGATCGAATATGTCGTGAAGTCTTATGTTTTGAGCCGCCTTCACACGCAAAATACGAAATGTTCCTCGATAAAAGCGGAAAGAAAATAAGCAAATCAGCTGGCAACGTTTTCACGCCGCAAGTATGGTTCCGTTACGGTTCTCCTCAGTCGCTGCTTTTGCTGATGCTTAAACGGTTTGTTGGGACACGAAACTTGGACGTGTCAGATATTCCATTGTACATGAATGAGCTTGATTACCTCGAAGACGTTTATTTCGGCAAAAAACAAGTCGGCAAAAAGGAAGCCACGAAGCTCAGAGGTATGTTTGAGTACTGCTATGTCATGAAGCCGCCAGCTAAGCCCAGCGTTCACGTGCCGTATAATTTAATGGCGTTTCTGGTTAAAATGGCGCCTAAAGAATGCGTAAACGATTATGTTGCTGAGAAACTGCAAAGCTACGGTTACCTACAAAAGGGTCAAGCTTTGGATGCTACTTTGAAACAGCGGATTGAGTACACTTTGAACTGGATCAGAGACTTTGAAGAAATCAAGGAAACAGATGTCACTCTAACTAGCGAAGAGAAAAAAGCAATCAGCGAGTTAATCACAGAGTTGGAAACTGAAGAAGAACCAGATAAAATTCAAAATGCCATCTTTAACGCTGCAAAAAACAACAGCATACAGCCCAGTGGCTTCTTCAAAACGCTATACACGATTTTGATGGGTGCACCACAGGGTCCACGTTTAGGTCCATACGTGCTTGCCATGGGCAAACAAAATGTCATCGCGGCTCTCAAAAGGGTACTGAGCAAAAGTTAGGTTTTTTTGTGTTTGTTATTTTTTGAACAAGCTGTTTTAGGTCGCTTTTTTGGAGCAAAGCTTAAATCGCTTGCAGGTATCATCTAGAATTCTATAGATTTCTCGGGATTTCTCGTAATTTCTCGGGAAATGTCGATTAAGATAGTGTAGGCACATAATTCAAAATAGCTTTTCATATGCAAACAAAATAACACTGCAATCTTAAACCACTATTTTTAAGTTTAAGCAAAGTATTTACTATTTGCCCTCAATTTCAGGGCACAAAAAACAAGCATTGGGCTCGTCGTCTAGTACGGATTATGACACCGGCCTGCGGAGCCGGAGGTCCTGGGTTCAAATCCCAGCGGGCCCGTTTCATTCTTTTTCCAATGAAAAACAAGGATTTGCTTAATACTATAAGCGAATCCTACTTGCATAGTTGATAATTTATCTTCTATGTGCTCGTTTGGTTACTCCCGAAGGACCTTATCATTTCCTTGATTCCATCTTCATAAGAAGTGACTCTAAAATTGGGAAAATGCTTTCTGAATTTTTCACAGGACATGACGTAATCCACGTCGAATTGATACAGCATTTCTTCGTTTTCTTTCAGCATCGGAATAAACAATGAAAGAATTTTGCGAGCTAAAGGCTGAATAAATTGCGTCTTGAAATCTGTTGCGAGCTCCTTGTTGAAATAGGCTGTGACTTCTTCCACCGTTATAGGCTTGCAGACAGGCAGATGCCAAGCTTGCCCGTAGGTGCTGTCATCAAGAGCCAGGCCTCAAGCTTGGCGGTATATGTAGTTTGCAAACCGACCACGTAAGCCTTTTTTAATTCCGTACCATCCACCAACAGAGTTATTAGATGACCTACCCCAAGCTTCAACAGGACAAGCAATAGTACCCCAAATCAGATGCCATCCCAGTTCAATTTCTAAGTTCAGTCTTCGATGAATGCCTAAAAAGCAACTAGCCCACGAGGATAAGGTGGAGTAGCATTGAATAGTATTCTAAATTCATAATTGACTTATAATCAACTCATTAACTGTTTGGTTGGGGGGCATGGCTAATACAAACCCTCAACCAGAATGGCATAGTTGTAGAAGTACCTGATTTAGCTGCTTCAAGCAAAAAGAGCCCTATTCATGTTTTGCATGTTGACGATGACCCATCTATTCGGGAACTTTCAAAGCTAATCCTGATGGATATGGGCGACTTCGAAATTGACCATGCCTGTTGCGTTGATGAAGCCTTCAAGAAATTATCAACTGGAAAATATGATGTTGTTGTTTCTGATTATGAGATGCCTCAAAAAGACGGCCTCCAATTCCTAAAGGAGTTGCACGAACAGAACAACGAAATTCCATTCATCTTGTTCACGGGAAAAGGCAGAGAAGAAGTAGCCATACAAGCCCTAAACCTTGGAGCAGACGCATATCACAACAAACAAGGCAATCCAGAAACAGTCTATGGAGAACTATCTCACAGCATTAACTTGGTGGTCGACAGAAGCAAAGCAAAACATGCTTTGCGGGAAAGTGAGGCGAGGCATCGGGTTATTTCAGATGTCATTGGGGATATTGCATTTTCCTGTCTTAAACTTGAAGGCGAAAATTTTACAATTGATTGGATAACAGGAGCTACGAAAAAAGTATTTGGGTATTCAGTTGAAGAGATAAAGAAGCATGGTTGCTGGGAATTCGTTGTGGATCCACGGGATTTGCCGATATTTGAAGAAAAGGTTGTTGGTTTAAGTCCTGGCGAGTCGAGCATGTGTGAGTTGAGAATTATTCCTGCTGATGGCTCAACAAGGTGGGTCAGAGTCTTTTCACGGGTTGAAAAAGATAGAACGCCCCCCAAGTGTCACCGACTTTTTGGTGCATGCGAAGACATAACTGAACGCAGAAATGCTAAGCTAGCTCTTATGGACAGTGAAGAAAAATTTAGGACTCTAGCAGAGGAGTCGCCTAATATGATTTTCATCAACCATAGGGGCAGAGTGGTTTACGCCAACAAGAAATGCATGGAAGTTATGGGTTACCGTAGAAAGGAATTCTATTCTGCTGACTTTAGTTTTCTTTCTCTTACTTCACCCGAATCCGTTGAAACATTAAAGTCAGCTTATGCTAAGCATTTGAGAGGCGAAACTGTTCCTCCATACGAGTATGTGCTTATCACTCGAGAGGGCAAGAGAATTAATGCAATAATCAACTCGGGGCTCATAGAATACAACGGTGACAAGGCTGTAATGGGAATAGTCACCGACATTACCGAACGCAAGAAAACCGAACAGGCGTTAAGTGAGTCGGAAGAGAAGTATAGGAAACTGTTTGAGGAATCTTTAGACGCCATTTTCGTAGCAGACGTTGAAACGGGCATGATAGTTGATTGTAACTCTGCCGCGTTAAAGCTGGTTGGCAGGCAGAAGTCAGAACTTATTGGTCAGCATCAATCCATCATTACTCCAAAAGAGCAAATGGAAGCTGGATTTGCCAAAGTTTTCAAGCAACACATCAAAGACCAAACCGACACTCTTGAAACACAAATTATTAGGAAGACAGGTGAAATTAGAGATGTCGCGGTTAGGGATACTGTTTTTGAACTGAATGGAAAGAAGCTGATGCAAGGGGCAATGAGCGACATTACAGAACTCAAAAAAATGAAGGAAGAAGTCGCTGCCGAACAGGCGTTAATGCAGGAAGTTGTCAATAGTAGTGATGCATTGATATTTTCGGTTGACAGAAACTACCATTACACCAGTTTTAATGATGCGCACTCACTATTAATGAAGACCATTTATGGTGTAGACATCCAAATTGGAAAGAGCATACTGGACTACATGAGTGTTGAGATGGACCGTGAGAAAGCTAAAAAGAACATTGATAAGGCTTTGTCGGGTGAACATCTCATAGACGAGTCATTTTCGGGCGATGACAAACTTTCTCGGAAGTATTTCATAATTTCTTATAGCCCCATTAGAGACATTAAAGGTAAGGTTGCAGGTATCGTTGTTGTTTCCAGCGATATATCTCAACGCAAGAACGAAGAAGAATTTAAAAAACAGGCTGCTCTTCTTGATCTTAGTCCTGATGCTGTAATTGTAAAAAAGTTGGATGAAACGATAACATTCTGGAATACGGGTGCAGAAAAACTCTACGGATACACAAAACAAGAAGCACTCGGACAAAAAATCAATATTCTCCTCAAAGCCAAACACTCCAAATCATTCGACGGTGTTATCACCCAACTTAAACAAGGCAAAAACTGGACAGGTGAAATAACTAATTACACAAAAAACAACAAGGAAGTAACTGTCCAGAGTTACTGGTCAGCATCATTCAATGCCGAAGGTGAGATAGTAGAAATTCTTGAATCAAACGCAGACATCACCCAGAGCAAAAGGGCCGAAGTAGCTTTGTACGAGAGTCAAGAGAAATTCAAAGCATTGTTTTCTGCGAATCCCGATGCTGCAGTATTTTTAGACAGAGATTTTCGTGTGGTTGAGGCTAATTCTCGGTTCACCAAGCTTTTTGGGTATTCATTTGACGAAATTAAGGGAAAAATCATCACCGACATCATTGTACCTGACGATTCAAAAGAAGAATCGAAAAACATCCGCCAGAAAATCATTTCGGATTCAGCAGAAATTGTAACCCTCAGACAGAGGAAAGACGGCTCTCAAATTCCACTGTTTATGTCTGGAGGACCAGTCTTTGTAAACGGAAAAGTAATCGGCTCCATCATGGTTTACAAGGATATCTCTGACATTATCACCGCTCAAGAAGAATTGAGTAAAGCACTGAATAAGGCTGAGCTGCTCAACGAGAAGTTGCGAGTGGTGGGTAGCTTAACTAGGCATGATGTCCGTAACAAGCTTTCAGCTGTAACTGGTTACGCGTATATTATCAAAAAGAAGCATAGTGATCAGGCGGATATTGTAGAGGGGCTTAGTAAGGTTGAGCTGGCTGTTAAGGAAACCGTTAGGATTTTTGATTTTGCAAAGATGTACGAGCAATTAGGTGCGGAAGAGCTAACTTACATTAATGTGGAAGAGAAGCTAAAGGAAGCAGCTGCACTTTTTTTAGACCGACGCCAACCATAATGAATGAATGCCACGGGTTAACTTTGTTGGCGGATTCGTTTCTGAGGCAGCTGTTCTTTAATCTTATTGATAATACGAGAAAATACGGTAAGAAGGCCACAACCATAAGAGTTTACTTCGAAAGAATGGATCAAGACAGCCTAAAGTTAGTTTATGAAGACGACGGTGTAGGCGTGTCTTCCGAGAATAAACTACGTCTTTTTTCTGAGGGCTTCAGCACTGGGGGCAGCACAGGCTTTGGCTTATTTTTAACGAGGAAGATGATGGATGTCTACGGTTGGCAAATCCAAGAGAACGGCATACCTGGCGAAGGGGCAAAATTCACGATCACCATTCCCAAACTAAACAAGAACGGAAAAGAAAATTATCAAATTGCACAATGAGTTTTTCCCCCACTTTTACTGGCGTCAGGTTGTTAAGACTGCCGAAGGAAGGAAAAGATAAAATTAATATATTACTTTTACTTCAAAGTTTTGAAGGCGTTGTTGCACATTGGAAAAAATGCAAGCCCTGTTTACCATGCATGAAATTTTAGTTGCAATTGATAAACCTGCAATTGCAAAGAATATATATGTGAGTGTAGACCCGACGATTTCTAAGTCACCTGAAGACCACGTGATAAAGATAAAACATGATTTAGATGACCAAACCCTTAAAGTTTTGGAGCCCATAGTCGAAAAGAGGAACTTGAAAATTGAAAAAATAGCAGACGTTTTAATAATTCATTAATTTCTTGTCTTCACTTAGCGATTTGTGTATTTGTGTTGTACGCATCTACTAATCAGAATCAATGCTTCTTAGTTAAAGAAGGAGGAATTTTGCGGGAGATATCTCCACTTGTCTTATGGTTCAAATTCCCGCGACCCGCCATTCGTTTTGTGGTTGAAAAAAGGATTCGCTTAAATAATTAAGCGAGTCCCAGCGGGCCCGCCTCCTACCCATAAAAACAAGTTTTTCGGGATTCAATTAAAAAGTAATTGCCTTTTTTGAGCGCTAAAATTAAAATGTTAGGGAAATTGTTAAGGTTGTTTATTCTCTGCTTGAGAGTATCAGGATGTAGTCTGCTGTGTCGGCGCACATGTCTGCTGCTTGCTCAATGAATTCTATCAAGTCGTCGAATATTACCATGGCTCCGCAGTTTATGCTTACGCCGTATTTCACGAATAATTTTTTAGTTTCAAGGTATTCAACATCTATTGCGTGTTCTATTTCGCCGACTTTTTTTGCTTCATTTATAGCTTCTGTTGGGTTTGATGAGATTTTTTCTATGCTGTTTCTTAATGTCTGTGCTGTTTCCACAAGTTTTCCAGTCATAAAAACGGTTTTTTCGCATAGCTCCTGCGGTATTTCAGCCCCGGAGAGCATTTCAAGGCATCTTGCGGCATCTTTAGTGTGGTCTGCCAGCGTATCTAACCTTTTGACAAGGTGTAAGAGGTCTTCGCGGTAATCTGCTACAAGAGCTGCACCCTTGGATAACTCCATGAAGACATCTGTTCGAAGCTGGTCAACGCCTTCCTCAGTTTTATACAAGTTTTCAATGTATTTTTGTGCTTCGTTAAAGTTTTTTTCTGCAAAGCTTTTGGTTGCTTTATGCAGCCATGTTACAGTATCAAAAGCCTTTGTTATTTGATCATGCGCAAGTTCTAATCCTCTGGTTTTACGGCGCTGCTCGAACCAATCGTAACTCTTTTTTTCCACTCTCATCCCTACTCTTACATTATTGAATGGGTTTCAGATATAACCCTTCTCTTGATGCCTCATCATAGATAACTTTAACATGTATGTTTTTTTCTTGCTAATGTTTACTTTTTAGATATGTCACGCTAAGCATGCATCAATTGCCAAGAGCCAGTCCACCAGATCACTCTTTTTAGCTTCTGCTTTCCTTTTGCTACCAGCTTTTCCCTTCACAATTTACCCCCTCACTCAACTATTAAGACGCTTAACCATGCATTACACATGGATGAAGTACCATGGCGCTTCGAGTTCTGCGCACCTTTTTCTAGTTTTCTTCTTCTGCATGGCGCTTTCATGTAAACCACTATTTTTTGCCTTATTTATACTGTCCAAATAGTATATAGAGAGTAATCTATTCTATATATCCAATTTTATGTTAATCTTCCAGAACAGTCTTCGCCAACCGCACTTTATCTTCTAAACTCTTCATCACGGTGTCTGTCATTTTCACCTTGATTCCAAGCTGTTCTATCTGCTTCTTCTCGTCGGAATCCTTAATGTCAATCACAAAAGTATCAAGAAAATCCGCATAAAGCTTAGCAACAGAAAACGCTGAAACCTCAAAACCTAAACCACGCAACAGTTTATCTGCAGGACCCTTAATCGGAGCACCAGCAACTATAGGACTAACCCCGACAACTTTGGCACTTGTCCTCTTCAATGCATCTCTTACTCCATCAACCGAGAGAATAGTGCCAATGCTAACTACCGGATTGCTGGGACAAATAACAACCATTTCCGCATCAACAATTGAATCTACAGCTTTAGGCGAAGGTTTCGCGTGAGCAGCGCCAGTAGCGCCAACAAATTCTACACCTAAAACCTTATCCTTAGCTTGTCTTTTAACAAAATATTCTTCGAAATGAACTAACCCTTCCTCAATTTTTATCCAGGTCTCAAACTTATCATCCGTCATTGGCAAAATGGTAACCTTAAGCCCTAAGGCATGGCAAATCTCGTCGGTCACCTGCGAAAGCGTAAAACCATCGTTTAACAAATTCGTCCGAAAAATATGAGTTGCAAAATCCTTATCACCCAAACTAAACCATGTTTCTAAACCCAATTTTTTGATCATTTCGAGACACTGAAACGTATCGCCTTTTATTCCCCAACCTTTTTCCTCGTCAACGATACCTGCTAAAGTGTACGCTACAATGTCAATGTCCGGCGAAATGTGCAATCCGAACATTTCAATGTCGTCGCCAGTATTCACAATTACCGAAACATCTTCCTCTTTAACAAGCTTCACTAAGCCAGTTAGGAACCTAGCTGCGCCGACACCGCCTGCTAAAGCCGTAATCATAAACTTTCATGCCATCGATGTTTATGGTTGTGTTTTTCTGAAACCCAATATTCAACGGCAGAACCTTTTGCATCAACGATGCGTTCTTTTTTGAAAACTGGTGCTTCGCTTTTGTATCTCTCTACTGCTTCCCGCAGGACTGGAAAAATATCTGTTCGGTGAGAACCAGCGACCGCAACATAAACTAAATCGTCTCCGACATTGAATTCGCCGAGTAAATGGTGAATTTGAACGTTAACTATTCCCGGCTTTTGAGATAAATCATCGCATATTTTGCCTAAAACCTGATTGGCTTTTTCTTCATAAGCTTCAAGTTGGAGCTTTTCAACTTTTTGCCCCTTGAAAGTTTCCCCTCGAACTACACCGATAAAAAGCCCTATCGCCCCAGCTTTGTGGTAATTGGGGTCTTTTTTAATGTTGTCGATAGTGTCTTGAACCGTAAAGGTTCCCTTTTCATGAACTCCCGCCTTTGCCGACAAATACACAACTCCCTTAACCTTTCATTAAAGAAATTTTTAGATTATCGTTTCTAAAGTATTTTGCCCTAAAGAAAAAGAATTTGAAAATAAAGAATGGGCTATGCTTCAGCTTGAGCTACTGGAGTTGCTTGGGTTTCTTGCGTTTGCGCCTGCTCTTGTGGTTGCGCTATTAATTTGGATTTTCTTATGCCAACATGCCTTAATGGCGCAACTTCTTTAGCTTGATTGTAGATGTCTGAAGCGATTTTTCCAAGAACCATTTCTTGAACGAACTGATCAAGCGATAACGCAATGGCTTTTTCACGTATTATTTTTTCCATTATTTTGCGAATTATCTTTTCTTGCGAAGTTTTTATCCTAGAAAGCGTTAAGGCTGAAACTGCGATTCTAAGCTTGAAGCCGTCTTTTGTGGTTAGGTTGATTAATGAATCAACTTTTGTTGTTCTCCTTCTAACCAAGCTTCGAAGGTAATCTCGCGAGTACTCATGACCCTTAAAGAGCGTTTTGGCGGTTTTTCCGTCAACCTCGTTAACTTGGAAAAACATTTTCAAGAAATGATGCGAAAAGTCGCTTGTTATATCATATAAAGTGGCTTCAACAACTCTTCCAATGAGCTGTTCTGGTTCTTGAGCCGGTATGGAACCTAACTCGACGTTACCAAAGAAAGACGGCGCAACAACCATGTACCATCCTTTCCCACGCCACTTATCACGTATATGTTTTGTTTTTGAAGACAAATTTATTTCTCCAAGCGTGCCTCAACATTCTCAAGGAAATATTAAAAGGTTTAGCGGTTTTTGTCAATTTTTTCTTTGTTGCCCATGTATTTTTTCAAAGCGCTTGGTATGTTAATTGTGCCGTCTGCTTGCTGATTGTTTTCTAGTATGGCAACTATAGTTCTGCCTGTAGCTACGGCTGTCGAGTTTAATGTATGAACAAATCCTTTCGGCGGTGCGCCCTCCTTTTCCCTGTAACGAATGCCTAAGCGCCTTGCTTGATAATCAGTGCAGTTGCTGCACGAAACAACTTCGCGGTACCCATTTTGTGCTGGCATCCAAGCTTCAATATCGTATTTTTTGGCGGCTACGGTTCCAATGTCACCTGTGCAGACGTTGACAACACGGTATGGCAATTCAAGTTTTTGAAGCAAGTCCTCAGCGTTCTGCAGCAGTTCCTCATGTAGTTTAGTTGAGTCTTCTGGCTTGCAAAAGATGAATTGTTCGATCTTGTTGAATTGATGGGTTCGGAATATTCCTCTTGTGTCTTTGCCGTGTGCCCCCGCCTCTTTTCTAAAGCATGTGCTTATTCCAGCAAGTTTTAGCGGCATATCCTGTTCTTTTAACACTTCGTTCATGTACATTGCAGCCATAGGATGCTCAGAAGTGGCGATTAAGTATAAGTCTTCGTTCTCCACTTTGTAGAGAACATCAGCAAAGTCTCCAAGTGCTGTTACGCCTTCATATGCTTCACGCTTCATTAAATACGGCGGAATAATTGGGGTGTAACCCTTTTTTGTCAGTTCCTCCATTGCGAAGCTCATCAATGCCATGTCTAATTGTGCGACTTGGTTTTTTAGGTAGAAGAACCTTGCGCCAGATATTTTTCCAGCCCTTTCCATGTCAATTTGGTCTAAATCTAAAGCTAAGTCAATATGGTTTTTTATTGGAAAATTAAATTTTGGAACTGTTCCCCAAGTTTTTACTTGCACATTGTCGTCAGAGTCTTTTCCAAACGGAACACTCTCATCCAGCAGATTCGGAAGTTGCATAAGGTAGCCATGGGTTTTCTGCTCTTGTTGGGTTACTTGCTTTTCAATGAGGGTTATTTCTTCATCGATATCTTGTGCTCTCTCGACTTCGCTGTCGGCTTCCTTGTCTGCTTTTTTTAGTTTGGCGATTTCTATGGTTACTTGCTTTCGCTGGTGGCGCAGCTCGTTTAGTTTAGTGAGGTTAAATCGCCATTCCTTGTCAACAGCAATTAAATCCTCTAGCATTTGGGTGGTTTCAGGGTTGCCCCGCTTTTCCAAATTGCTTTTTACTAGTTCGGGGTTTTCACGAATAAGCTTGATATCTAACATTGCTCTCACACGGAGTAATTCTCTAACTAACAAAATCAGCTATTTAACTTTACGATGCAAACAGCAAAGCCTGAAACGGATAAGTTAGTTTGTAATCGGTTGGCGATTTCAAAAGTAACAAGTGTTAAAAAATAGAAGAAAGTTTGGATTTGGTTTCTTGGTTTTGTTTAGCTGTGTCCAGGTTTACTTTTTGGTTAGAGTTATCTCCATCGTTGAAACCATTCTGGACTTACTCTCTCCCTCACGTGGTGGCATCTCTGCTGTTCCGATAGCGATCTTGTGCAACTTTGAGGTCTTTAATGAAACGGTTTCTTGTTATCTCAGCAGCATCAACAGCGGTAGTTATGGCTTGGCCTCGAGCTTTCAAAGTGATTTCTTTTAGGGTCCCTGAGGAGAGGCTTGTTATGATTGCCAGAACATAGCTCATTGGAGGTTTATTCCCGACGAAGATAACGTCTGAATGTTCAGTCATTTTCTTTACTCCTTTTGTTTTTGCTTTGTGTAACGTTACTGTTACTTGCGTTTGACTAGTAACGGAAACGTTACTGCCCCACTAATACGAGTTCTTCCTAATAAGTCCATTGAAAAACCGTCTATCTGGAAAAATTGTTCAACATTTTAACGGCAACGTAACTGGAAAGGCTTTTTTACACCTGACCCATAATGAGCTTTAACACTCAACAAGCTCAGGATGTTAACTTGCTAACTAAACTGAAGAAAAAAGTTCAGCAAATGCTAACTTCACAAGCAATAGCCGCACATAAAATAGGCTTAACTCCTAACAAAGTAAGCATCATAGGATTCATACTCGCTGTCGCGTCAGCCGGCGCATATGCAATGGTTCCAAGCTACCGGTGGCTTCTTCTTTTAGCAACAGTTTTGCTTTTAGCGTCTGGATTCTGCGACACGCTTGACGGCATCATCGCCAGAACTTTTCAGCAAGTAACAGTGTTCGGCGGCTTCTTCGATTCGGTTCTTGACAGGTATGCAGATGCAATAGTATATTCGGCTATAATAATCGCTGGATTATGCAACCCGGCTTGGGGTACAGTTTGGGGTCCAGTTTGGGCCTTAGCAACTCTAGCAGGCTCTCTACTGGTAAGTTATAGTAGAGCAAGAGCTGAAGCAGCAGGCATAAAAATGGAGTCAATAGGCATCGCTGAAAGAGCTGAACGCATGCTTATTCTTAGCCGCGGTCAGCATAATCGCGTTTTTCTGGCTACCAGCCTTGGGTTATGGTATAGCCTTGTTAGCGGTACTTTCAAACTTTACCGTTATACAAAGAGCATTTCACGTTTACGGGGAATTAAAGAAAAAAACAGTATAAGCTGCTTAGTATCGTCTTTTGGCCCTTGAGTGGCGCTCACTTTCGGCTCTAACATTAACGATTCCACGGTGAACAGCACAGGATATGCAGTAGTATTTCGTGTCCACCCACGAAGCTAGATACGTTCCTTTTTGCCTAAGCTCCTTAGCTAACTGAGGCTCAACAAACGACACCCGACGAGTATTTCTCTTTGCCTTATCGCGCGGCACCATGGCTCCACAATTAGCGCATTGAACAAGGCTGCTGCTTCCTTTGCTTCCTTTTGATCTTCCTCGGCTCTTTCGCTTAGATGGCAATTATTTTAACCTCTTTCTCTCTTATTTTCCAAATATGCATTAACCTATCTTATATATATGCCCTTAACTTTAAAAGCTTAGCAATGTTCGCTTTTTGATTTATTTGAGGGATAATTTTTCCATCAGGCGATGTCATCAAGGTTGTAACTCCAGGTCCATGTCCTGCTGTAACACAGTTTGTGTGGATTACTACGCCTACTGAAACAGCGCCTTGGCGGTAAATTCTACCAAACGAGTGGTCCGCGTCAATAATAGCCACTAAGTCGCCAAGCCTTAAACTTTCAAGCTCGTACTGCTCAACGACTCCCTCATCAAACAATTGAATATCATAATCGCCTGAGTTAACCTGGTTAGCTCCTAAACCTGAACCCATGATAGCCGCTGGCACAATATGCGTAACAGGCACTCTCAAGTTTGTCACCCTTCGGTTCGATGTTCCAAGCATCAAGCAACGCTGGATCCATATTCAAGACTTTAATTTCCTGGAAATCAACCAGTTTTAAGCCTACGCCGAAAGCTTTCACCAGAATCCTATCTCCAACCACAAGCTTCTCCAAAGCCTCGGAGGGAAAATCAACCAGCACATGCTCGATTCCACCGTGTTTGCCTGTGACAGTTCCCTCAGCACCCTTAGCGTCACCGTTAACTACTGTTGCTTTGTTTCCAACGCACGACAGCACATTGAACGCGGTATTAGCAGCCTGTCCTGAGCGGGCATCATTTTCCTTGTTTTCAACGCTAACGCCTGGCTCTACATGGTCAGCTTCCCAACCGCATGCTGGATCGCCGACTCTAAGATTATAAGTTATGCCGCCTACTCCAGGCAAAACCAACGGTTTCCCTGTTGCTGAGACATTGTAGACTGATCTGATTGTCGGGCTGGCTATTTCACCCATGACTGACATTTTTATGAGCTTTTCAACGTTTGTTCTAAGCATAAAGTGTTCCCCACGGGCATTGTGTCCTAATCGTAAGGCGTCTAATAAACTTCTCAGAATCGCACATTTTCATTTAAGCAAATCTTAAATTATGCGGCTCTTTATTGTTGCAGTAAGCTAACCTCGTCTAAAATTGTCAGAAGGAAATTGGCGATGTCTGAAATTGGATTAAGAACAAAAATGCTAGTGAAAGACGTAATGAGCAGCCCAGTTGTAACCATGAATGAAAATGAAGCTTCAAACAAAGCTGCAGTTGTCATGGATAAGAACGATTTAGGCTGCATAATAGTTATAAATAAAGCTGGAAAATCAATCGGCATCATTACCGAGCGAGACTTAGTGATTAGGGTTTTAGCAAAAAACCTCAAACCAGATACAGTTAAAGCCAAAGAAATCATGACAACCCCTTTGGTGACAATTGAACCTGATGCAACAATAACTGAAGCAGCGCGCAGAATGAACAGGCTAGATATCAGAAGGCTTGGCGTTATTTACAAAGGCAATCTTGTCGGAATAATCTCAAGCAAAGACATCCTTGGCGTAATGCCTGAACTGATAGAAATAATCCAGGAAAAATCCCGCATTGAAGATGCAGCCCGAACTGAAGAAACCGAAGAGGCGCCTGTGTCAGGATATTGCGACCGCTGCAACGTTTATTCTGACAGCCTTAAGGAAAGAAACGGACAAAACATCTGCGACGAATGCCGAATAGAACTGGAGCAAGAAAAATAATACGTAACAACAGTTATAATTACAATTTGAGATAAGAAGGATGGCAAACTTCAAAATCTTGATTGGAGGAGAATAAAATGGTAGAAGTTGACAGTGAATCTTTCATGAAAAAAAATGAAAAAACTATTTCATGGATAGCTATTATTATTGGAGTGGTTTCATTGTTTGTATATGGCCTAATTGGAATAATACCTATTATCTTAGGATATTGGATTTTCAAACAAAAAACTTACAAAACAAACGGTGAAATTGCAATGGTTCTCGGAATTGCAGGACTTGTATTATTTCTGATATGAAGAATGTTAAATCATAAATTGCCAAACCTACCCTAATAGCCTCGCATCTTTTTCAATCTTCCTTGAAATATGAGCGGGAACGGCCTTATCGGCTGCACTTACTTATCACAGGTCTCTTATAGTGAGAACTTCTCCAACAGAACCTATCTGGGCGATAAAATCCGCTACTTAAACCCTACCCTGTCATTGCGTCGCACTAAAAATAAACTTTAATTAGCAAACCACTTGCTATTCCCTGTAGACAGTGAACTGATTTGATTGTTGATTCTGTCCTAACAAACGCCAAAGCCTACCTCGACGGGCAAATCGTCGATTGCAGCATAGCCATTGAAGAAGGCAAAATCTTCAAAATTGGCAAAGAAACTCAAATGCCAAACGCTGACCAAAAAACTAATCTAAAAAATCTTCTAGTCCTGCCGGGCTTGATAGATGAGCATGTTCACCTGCGGGACGAGGGAAAAGCGTACAAAGAAGACTTTCAAACAGGAACCGCCGCCGCAGCCGCAGGAGGCTTCACCACAGTTTTAGACATGCCTAACAACGAACCAGTAACAATGAGTAAGGAAACCTTAAGAAACCGCATGGCAATCGCCGAAAGAAAAGTTCTCGTTAACGTGGGATTCTATTCGGAATTTCCAAAAAAATTGGCCGAAGCAAAAGGCATCATTTCCGAAGGTGCAGTAGGCTTCAAGCTTTTCATGGGTTGCCAAATCGGCGGATTAAACATTGATGACGACCAAGCCTTACATGACGCATTCAAAGAAGTCGCCGAGGTGAACGTGCCACTGGCAGTGCATGCTGAAGATAAAGCATTGCTTACAAAAAACGAAGAGAAACTTAAGCAAGCCAAAAAAAGTAGCATTGCCGCTTTTCAAGAGGCGCATTCAGAAACAGTTGAGCTAAAAGCCATCGAACGCCTACTAAAAATAAGTGCGCAAACTGATGTGCGGTTGCATTTTTGCCATGTCTCAACTGAAAAGGGCTTAAACGCCATTATAGAAGCTAAAAAATCTGGAAGAAAAGTAACATGTGAAGTTACCCCCAACCATCTTACTATTATCAACTGCTGATTTGGAACATTACGGGCAATTGCTGATTATGACACCCCCGCTTCGCAGCAAAAATCATGTTGAAGCGTTATGGACAGGTTTGGAAGCAGGTTGGATTGACGCTTTAGGTTCAGACCATGCGCCGCATGCTTTAAGCGAGAAGTCTGCAAACAGCGTTTGGAATGTTAAAGTTGGCGTGCCAGGTCTAGAAACTACATTGCCCCTTATTTTGTCGCTTGTAAAGAAAAATCGGTTATACTTAGCCCAAGCGGTTCAGCTTCTCGCAGAGAAACCGGCAGAGATTTACGGTTTAAATGACCGTGGTCGCTTGGAGCAGGGAAAGCATGCAGATTTAACTGTGGTAGATTTTAACCGCAAATTCAAAATAGATGCTTCAAAATTCAAGTCCAAAGCCAAATATTCGCCCTACAACGGCTGGGAAGTTGTGGGTAAACCAGTGAAAACCTTCGTTAACGGCTTGTTAGTTTTTGACGAGGGGGAAATAGTTGCTAAAGCGGGCAGCGGCTCAATTGTTCGGAGAGGCAACGTGTGAAGTTCCTAGCGGATGGCATGCTGGGAAAACTGGCACGTTGGCTACGCATGTTGGGACATGACGTTACATACAACGTTCAGCTAAGCGATTCTGAGCTTCTTGAACTGGCAAAAAAGGAAAACCGCGTTTTATTAACTAAAGATTTAGAACTCTACCAACGCGCCATCGCCAAAGGCATAGATGCACTCTACCTTGAAGGCAAATCGGAATCCGAACGACTGGCAGAAGTTGCCAAGCGATACAGCTTAACATTAGAGATAGATATGGAAAAGTCCCATTGCCCAGTATGCAACACAAAACTTAAGGCTACGCCAAAAGAGCAACTTTCAGGCGAACTGGAGAAAAACACGTTCACTTATTACGATAAATTTTGGAAATGCCCAAATTGCGGGCAAGTCTACTGGCAAGGAGCGCACTGGAAACAAATCAGCAATACACTTAAAGAAGCGCAAGCAAAGCTGGAAAAATTAAAAGAAAAAAATTGAAGCTTAAGTTAGCCATTTTAATGGAATATCTTGATAAGTTCCGTCTGGCAATGTCCTTCTGATCGTTATCGGTAGTATTCTTGCCTCAAGTTCTTTTAGAGCGATGTTAATCGGGTTTGTATTTTCATTTGCATCCACCAAAATCGGTGCTCCCATCGAGATTTGAAGCGCTCTGGCTCCCACTATTCTTGCTTTCTCAAAGCGAGTAAGTTTTGGTGGTCCCACAGTTATTTTTTGTTCTGACGTATTTTAATACTCTCCAGCGCCTGGATATCCGCCCATGCCACCCATGCCGCCTCCTGGTGGAGTTGGTGGTCCCTTCATTTTGCCAGAGGCAATAACATCGTCGATTTTGAGTATCATGGTTGCTGCTTCGGTTGCTGATTTGATTATTTGTTTTTTGACTGAGAGCGGTTCAAAAATGTTTACTTTTGACATATCTTGGATTTTTCCTTCTAGGACTTCTATGCCAGCCCAAGTTTCTCCTTTTTCATGTCTAGCTCGCAATTCTGAAAGTATGTCAATCGGGTCTAAGCCAGCGTTTTCAGCAAGCGTTACAGCTATCGATTCGAGGGCTTCTGCGAATACTCTAACTGCAAGTTGCTCTCTTCCTGGCATTGTTTCAGCATATTTTCTGAGTGCACTTGCCATTTCAAGTTCTGGAGCGCTTCCTCCAGCAACGATCTTTGGCTCTTGGATTAGGTCTCTGATAACGCAGAGTGCGTCGTGGATTGAGCGTTCTGCCTCTGCAGTCATACGTTGAGTTCCAGCTCTAATCAAGATGGTGACTGCTTTCGGGTTCTTGCAGCCTTCAATGAAAGTCATTTTGTCGTCGCCAATTCTGCGCTCTTCCACCAAAGCTGCATATCCAAGGTCTGATGGCGAAATGTCATCCAAGCTAGATACTATTTTTCCGCCCGCGGCTTTTGCAAGTTTTTCCATGTCCGATTTTTTGGCTCTCCTAATCGCGATTATTCCTTTTCTGGCAAGAAAATGCTGAGCCATGTCATCTATGCCTTTTTGGCAGACGACTACGTTTGCGCCTGAAGCTAAAATTTTGTTAGTCATGTCTTTTAGCATTGTTTCTTCTTGCTTGAGGAACGCTTCAATCTGGTCGGGGCTTTCAATGTTTATTTTAGCGTCTAACTCGGGTTTTTCAATTTCCAAAGAGGCGTCGATTAATGCAATCTTTGCGTTCTCTACCCGCTTGGGCATTCCTGAGTGAACAATTTCTTTGTCCAAAACTATGCCGTTTATTAGGCTTGTATCGCTGAGGGATTCGCCTGTTTTCTTTTCAACTTTTACGTCGTCAACATCCACCTTGTAGACTCCGTCTTTTTTTTCGGCAACTGCCAACATTGCCTTAACAGCTAAATCCGCTAAGTAATCTTTGTATTCAGCAACGATTTTGCTTCCCATGGATGTTGTTGCAGCCTTTTTCAGGTACTCCTTAGATTTCGGGTCTACTGGAGATGGCTATTTTTTCAAGGGTTTCTAGCGCTTTTTCAGCTGCCGCCCTATAGCCATCAATTATGATTGTTGGGTGAATATTTTTGTCAATTAATTCTTCGGCTTTGCTGAGAAGTTCGCCTGCGATTATAACTGCAGATGTTGTTCCATCGCCAGCTTCGTTGTCTTGGGTTTTGGCAACTTCCACCATCATTTTGGCTGCTGGATGCTGAATATCCATCTCATCTAAGATGGTTCGGCCGTCGCTTGTTATTGTGATGTCTCCGAAGCTGTCAGCTAACATTTTATCCATGCCTTTTGGGCCTAAAGAGCTTCGGATACTTTCAGCTATAACTTTAGCGGCAGTTATGTTTCCGTGTTGTGCTTCTCTTCCACGGGACCTGTTTGAGCCTTCTTTTAAAACGAGAACGGGTACTCCGCCCGCTTGTGTTGGAAATGATGACAAATCAAGTAATCTCCTTTAATGCGAACAACAACAAAATGTTACTAGCCATATAAGTTTTTCTAGTCAGTGCATAATTAATAACGCTTAGGCAACCGTTTTTTGCATCATTTATTCTGTTTTTACAGTTTTCTTTGTTTCATTTTTGCCACGGGATCAGTAGACTGAAACTTTGGCTATTCCGGGTATTTTCAGTATTTCGGGGATTAGTTCTCCTGGAATTTTTTTCTCAACTATCAAAGTGAGTTTTGGTTCCGGTGAGAGTTCTGGGTCATCTACGATAGCTTGCCTGATGCTTAATCCTGCCCTGTTGAGAATCATGGCTGCGTTGGATAAGATTCCTGGCGATTTTGCGTTTACAGGGGTTATTTCTAAGACTCCGAGATTGATGTGTTTGGCGATTTCTTTTAGTGAATGTCCTGCTGGACGTATTTCTTCAAAAATCAATTTGAGTTCAGGGTTGGCTTTGATTGTGTTTAATGTTTCGTTTACTGTTCGTCGGTCTACTCCGGCGGCTCTTGCTATGCGTACGGGTGGGATTTCGATTTGGTTTAGGTATATTTTGTTGTCTTGGACGCTTAGTCCGTTTTCGATTAGGACGCGTGCTACTTTGAGTCGTTCAGGGTATTGTTGCAGTTGATTTTTTATGTTGTTCCACATTTTGTTTCGCTTTTGTATGTTTTTGTTCGTTTGAGTATAAATGTGTTGTTTAAAGTCGCCGTATTTAATGTACAAATCTGTACACAAAAGCCTTAAATAAAACTTAAACGTACGTTTCATAGCTTTAAAGATAAAAAGGCGAAAGAAATGCCAAACAGAAAAATCTTACTCAACGAAGATGATATACCAAAACAATGGTATAACATAGTTCCCGACTTACCTAAGCCGCTCCCACCATTCATCGATGCAGCAACAAAACAGCCAGGAGTCGGAATCGTCCCACGAATATTCCCAAAAGCAATTATCGGTCAAGAAATAAGCCAAGAACGATGGATAGACATACCTGAAGAAGTCCGAGAAGTCTACAGAATCTGGAGACCATCACCACTTTTCAGAGCCATCGGTCTAGAAAAAGCACTAAAAACGCCAGCAAAAATCTACTACAAATACGAAGGCGTAAGCCCAGCTGGAAGCCACAAACCAAACACCGCCGTACCCCAAGCATACTACAACATGAAAGAAGGCACAAAACGCCTATCAACAGAAACAGGCGCAGGCCAATGGGGTTCAGCCTTAGCATTTGCAGCCATGATGTTCGGGCTCAAAGCTACAGTTTACATGGTTCGTGCAAGTTATGACCAGAAACCCTACCGCAAAATGATGATGAACGCATTCGGCGCAGAATGTTTTGCCAGCCCAAGTAACAGAACAGAGGCGGGAAGAAAAATCCTCGCTGAAGACCCAGATAACAAGGGCAGCCTCGGCATAGCCATCAGCGAAGCCGTCGAAGACGCCCTTGTCAACGAAGAAGAAACCAACTATGCCATAGGCAGCGTCTTCAACCACGTATGCTTACACCAGACAGTTGAAGGGTTAGAAGCCAAAAAACAACTCGAAATGGTCGACGATTATCCTGATGTGATTTACGGTTGCATAGGCGGAGGCAGCAGCTACTCTGGACTCATGTGGCCCTTCTACCACGACAAAGTCGCCAAGAAAGCACCTAAAGAAACCAAATTCGTCGCCACCGAAGCCACCGCATGCCCCAAAGTCACCAAGGGATGGTACCAGTATGACCACGGCGACACCGCAAAACTAACACCGCTAGTCCCCATGCACACTATAGGTCACGACTTCATTCCAGCGCCCATCCACGCAGGCGGGCTCCGCTACCACGGCATCGCCCCAACCATAAGCGTGCTTGTTCAAGAAAAACAAATGACAACAGAAGCATTCAACCAAATAGAAGTCTTCGATGCAGCTAAACTTTTCATCCAAACAGAAGGCATCATCCCAGCACCTGAGCCATCACACGCAATCAAAGGCGCAATTGACGAAGCATTACGCTGCAAAAAGACAGGTGAAGCAAAAACCATCCTGTTCGTGCTCTGCGGTCACGGCTACTTTGACATGGCAGCATACGACGAATACTTCAGCGGCAACCTCCAACCGTACGAGTACCCAGCTGAGAAAGTCGAGGAATCAATGAAGAAACTGCACAACCTGTACCCATGGCTGGATGAGGTTAACAAGAAATACATAAGCTGTGAACCACTCTAAAACTTAGCACTCTCTTTTCCTTTATTATTTGCATGTAAATTGGTGCTTTTTTATGCAAATCGGAAGCTATGTATGGCAAAAAAACCTGAAGATAGGCATGTTTTTCTTTTTGTTCTAGCAACCTAATACCAACTTAGGTTATTCATATTGACCATTTCCCAGAAAAGTCTGCCAACAAAAACTATCGGTTTCATCGTTAATCCAGTTGCTGGAATGGGTGGCGCTGTCGGATTAAAAGGAACAGACGGCAAAACTATCCTGAACAAAGCCATTTCCTTAGGAGCTAAACCTATAGCGTCACAAAGAGCAGAAACCTTCCTCGCTGAACTGTATCCAGTCAAAGAAAGCTTAAAGCTATTGTTGGCGCTGGCAGCATGGGCGAGACTGAAGCTAAGAAATGCGGCTTCACGTTTGATGTTAAAGGCGAAAGCAAAAAAGAAACCACTTCGGAAGACACGCAAAATACCGCAAAAGAAATGGTGAAGTCTGGTGTTGATTTGCTTGTTTTCTGCGGCGGCGATGGAACAGCCCGCGACATACTAAAAGCCGTCGGCATGAAGGTTCCTGTGTTGGGTGTTCCCACAGGTGTCAAAATGCACAGCGCCATTTTCGCTGTCACGCCTCAAGCAGCCGCAAGAGTAGCCATCAGCTTTCTTTGGGGTGGATTGCCCCTGCGAGAAGCGGAGGTAATGGATGTAGATGAGCAAGCCTTCAGGGAAGGTCGCCTTTCCGCTGAACTTTACGGGTACATGTTGAGCCCTTACGAGCCCCATTTGATTCAGGGAAACAAACTTGAAAGCCCAATGACTGAGAATGAAGTGCGCAATCAAGCAGCAATAGCAATTTACATTATTGAAGAAATGAAACCAGACATCATTTACATTGTCGGCCCAGGAACAACCACTCGCACCATTGGTGATCTTTTAGACCAGAAAAAAACGCTGTTAGGAGTAGACCTCTTTCAAGACAAGAAAATAATCGCAAGCGATGTAAACGAAAAACAAATTTTAGAAGCCACAAAGGGACAAGCTGCTAGGATAATTGTGACGCCGATTGGGGGGCAAGGCTTCATTTTCGGCAGAGGAAACCAGCAGATAAGCTCCAAAGTAATCCGCCAAGTAGGCTTAGATAACATTGTTGTGGTTGCAACTAAAAGCAAATTGGACAGGTTGAAAAGTTTAAGAGTTGATACTGGCGACCCAGAACTGGATAAAGATCTTCGAGCACATGAAATCAACGTTGTAATCGACTACAAAAGCATACGAAAAATGGCTGTTGAATAATCGTATTACTATTAATGATCCTATTAATAATCGGAAAAAATGAAATAGTAGCACGTGATCAGTATCCTGACAAAGTGAGCTAAAAAATGATACCGATTAACATGCCGAAAATCGGCGAAGAAGAAGTCCAAGCAGTAGTTAAAGTTCTGCGAAGCGGAATGTTAACAAGCGGGCTTGGGGCTGGTCCGATGGTGACTGAATTTGAGAAAAGTTTTGCCAAATTTGCTGGTGCGAAGCATGCCGTAGCTGTTAACACTGGCACTGCCGCCTTGCACTCTGCCATTGTAGCCGTTGGTGTAAAGCAGGGTGATGAAGTTATTTTGCCCAGCTTCACTTTCGTAGCCACTGCCGAAGCTGTCGTATTAGCTGGCGGAAAACCAGTTTTCACTGATATTGATGCTGAAACTTACAATCTCTCGCCCCAGTGCGGCTGAAAAGTCAATAACAAAAAAGACTAAGGCTATACTGCCCGTAGACCTGTACGGTTTTTCAGCCGACATGAAACCAATAAGGGAAATCGCCGAGAAGCATGGTTTAGCGTTAGTTGAGGATGCTGCCCAAGCGCATGGAGCAACATACGCTGGAAAACCTGCGGGAAGCTTTGCTGATGCAGCTTGCTGGAGCTTGTACGCAAGCAAAAACATAACCACAGGCGAAGGCGGAGTAATCACAACAAGCAACGACCAAATTGCTGAAACATTGCGGATGATTAGAACTCATGGAGAAAAAGCAAAGTACGCCTCACTTATTCTTGGAAACAACTACCGCATGTCCGAAATGCAAGCAGCAATAGGTAACGTGCAACTGGAAAAGTTGCCGTCTTTTTTGGCTAAACGCCGCCAAAACGCGCAACAACTAACAAAAATCTTGGAAAAAAATAGCAGGCTTATTTTGCCCTTTGAGTCAAAAGACCGACAGCACAGCTGGTACCTATACACCGCAAGACTAAAGGACGGCAACAGAAGCAGAACGGAACAAGATTGTGGAAGAACTAAAGAAAAAAGGGATTGGCGCCGAAGTTTACTACGTTAACCCTGTGCATCAGATGCCGTTTTACCGTGAAAACTTTGGAAGCGCTAAACTGCCTGAAACGGATAAAGCGTCAAAACAGGTTTTCTCTTTGCCAATTCACCCAGGAGTCACAGCTGAACAAGTTGATTACATAGGAAAAACTCTTCTAAGCCTCTTATAACCAGATTGGCGATGGTTTGTGCGATTTGCCGCGTTGCCAACTGTAAGAGTTAAATTGAACGTTGCGTTATGAATAGCCTGTTCTTTGGGGTTTACTGGATTTTCTTAAAGGAGCATGAAACAGTTGAGTAATGAAGTCAGCAGACGTTTCCCGTATAAAAGTCAAGTTTGTCATAGAAGGCTTAGGTGAAGCTGAAGGTGAATTAGTCAGGTTTTTAGCGCCAAGAACCATTGACACAATCGTTCGGAAGCTTCCAGTTGAAGGCAGAGCTGCATTGTGGAAAGAAGAAGTTTATTTTGAAATCCCAATTAAAATGGGTGAAGAAAAAGCTAAGCCCACTGTGGAAACTGGCACTATCGCTTTTTGGCCAATGGGCAGCGCTTTATGCGTATTCTATGGCAAGTCACAGCCCTATAGTCCCGTGAGTATACTTGGTAAAGTAACAAGTAATTTGGATGTTTTTAAGCAAGTTAAAAGTGGAATAACGATAAGGGTTGAATTGTTAACGGCTTAAAAGGCTAATGAACTCTCTTTCCACATGTTGAAGCAGCCGTTCGCATTCTTCTTTTACGCTTTTGTCGCCGCTTTTATCCTTTAGAACCTGCAGGAACTCAACACGTTTAGCAACTGAGCGTTTTTCCGCGTTGCCGCCATAGTATAGTTCACCTTCCAGGTACTCTTTCATCTGATAGGTTTTTTGGATGAATAGGCTAGCGGCGTCAACTGGATTTTCTACGGCGAACTTGTTTGCCCAGATGGCTACTTCTGTTTCGCGCAATTGAGTTATGCCGTCGATTTCCATTATTTTCCTAAGGTAAGCTCTTAAAAACTCGAAGTAACCTGCTGTTTTGATTAGTTCAAGGGTTTGGTTGATTTTTTCTTTAAAGTCTGGTGAGCCTTCAACTGTTAGGATGTGTTTGTAGCCTTTATCGATTAGCTCTTTAGCGGTTTTTACTTCTTTAGATGTGTAAACTCTTTCTGGAAATTCTGCCAAATGAAAACCAACTCCAAATATAGATAAGATTAGAATTAATAATTGGTCGTTAGCAAGTTTAGCTTGCTGCAGGCTTATAGATTTTGAAGTTATGGCTTCCGGAGACAAGCTGCACTGTACCGTTTGCTTCAAGTTGTTCTAAGAAGTCTTTGGCTGTGCTAATTCGAATGTTATACCTTGTTGCTACAGCATATGGTGTTAGAGCGTTCATCTTCTTTATTTCGCCGATGATTTTTTCGTTTTTTGCGTCTGGAGGCATTATTCCTATAGATTTTCTTTCTTTTGGCGGTCCGGCTTTCTCTTTCCTCTTAGCGTCTTTCGACTCGTCTTCTTTGACCTGCTGCTTCTCCATCTGCTTTAAGCCGACCTTCTTTTTTCCACCCATATTTTTCACTTTGCTTTTTTTGTTCTTAACATCTTAGAATGGCTGGCTTATTTCAACGTTATGTTTTTCTTTCCACTCTTTAATTGGGACTCCAAGTTTCTTTTCAACTTCAGTCCTATGGATGGAGTTCATGGTGCAGAATGGAATTATGCGCCCGTCAGGTACTGCGTAGTGAATTAGGCAACGTTGTACTCTTTCAAGGTCAAAGTTGTATGGGTCCATGAAATGCATGGCTGAAAGCAGAATTGCCTGCCTCTGCAGATCGCCGAGGGATTTGTAGTCGCCCTTTGTTACTACGCCTAAAACGTATTTTCTTAGAAAACCGAATTTTATGTAACGCATTGAACTAACCAAGCGTAGTTTAGCTTTGTTCTTGCTTCCTTTTGATGCAGTCTCATAGACTTTGTTCATTACCCCGATGAATTTGTCGATGTTTCCGTAATGTGTGATTGGAACGATTTTTCCGTTTTCAACTAAAAGGTACGTTGCCATACCGCAGTGCGGATGCGCAGTGAACTCTAAGTATCGTCTGTCTTTTAGTGCGCCGACGGCTTTTGAAACTGGTACAACCGTAGGCACAGGGTAGAAATCTGAGACTTTTATTGCTCCGCTTGTTTGTTCTTCAACTTTTTTCATGAAGTCAGGGATTGTAATACGCATCTTTTCTCTGTCTTTTTGCGGCAGCCTTCCGCAAAGGCTGACTGGTTGAACGTTCACGCATCTTACTACATCGAAGTTTTTGACCGCAAAATTGATTATGTCGCCAAGCTGGCTGTCATTAACGCCTTTCACCAATGTGACGACTAATACTATGCTGTTGAATCCAGCTTGACGAAGGTTTTCGATTGCCTTCATTTTTATGTCAAGCAAGTCCACGCCCCGAATAAACTTAAAAACATCCGAAGTTAAACCGTCAAACTGCAGATAAATAGTGCTTACTCCTGCCTCTTTGAGTTGCCTGCAATACTCAACACTTTGCGAGAGTCGAAGACCATTCGTATTAATCTCCACGTGGCTAAAGCCGAGTTCTTTTGCTTTTCGAACGAAGTCGAAGAGGTCTTTCCGTATTGTAGGTTCTCCACCAGAGAACTGAAGCGCCGTGGCTGGCACCGGTTTAGTGGCTCGAAGGTTCTCCAGCATTCCAATTATTTGCTCTTTGGTTGGTTCATAAACGTATCCTGCAGCCGCAGCATTCGCAAAACAAATGGGGCAGGTGAGGTTGCACCTGTTTGTGACATCGATTATTGCGAGGGCAGTGTGGGATTTGTGTTCTGGGCAAATGCCGCAGTCGTATGGGCACCCGTTCTTTTTCTCGGTTCGAGGGTTGCTTATTCCTTCGCCGTCGTAACGGAATTTTTCTGCCCGCACGTATTGGTCGTAATCTGACCAGTAAAGTTCTTGAAAATGTCCATGTTCAACGCAGTCTTTTTTGATGAAGACTTTGCCGTCGTCTTCGTAAATGGTTGCGTCTATGGCTTTTAGGCATTCAGGGCAAATGCTTCTTGTGGTTTTGATGTCTTTCAATTTTTTTGCCTTCTTACATTTGCGCGTTTTTTCGAAGTGCTTAAGAGCTATGTGTTGATAATAAGGTTTCCAAACGTTTCCTAAGGTGATTGAGGGGGAAGAGATGTCAATTAACGAGAACACTCGGGCTGCTTTGCGAGAAATGGGCCTAAACGCCTACGAAATTGATGCTTACATAGTTTTGCTGGAAGTTGGGCAAATGACAGCTATGGAAATAAGCCAAGAAGCCAAAGTGCCCTACAGCAAAATGTATGAAGTACTTAATTCGCTCAAAGAAAAGGGTTGGATTAAAAGCAGCGAAAGCCGACCATTCAAGTATTATCCAGTACCGCCGCTCGAAGCAACAAGGTTCACGAAGTTGCGGTTGGAAGACAAATACTTGAACTGGGAAAACACCGTTGCTCAAGAACTGCAGCCCCTATATGAAAAAAGAGAGCTCTTTGAGCGACCAGACATGTTGATACTGCGAGGTCAACAAGCCGTTTTAACCAAGATTGAGGAAGTCCTAAAGAACGCTACAAAAGAAATCGTGATTGCAGCACCAGAATTCGCAAAACCAATAATCGCCATGGCTGAACCGTTGCTGGGCAGTGGCTTGAAGAAAACGGTTAAGATCCAGCTTATGGCTGCTGGAAAAAAGGAAGATTGGCTTTTCATAAAAAAATATCCTGGCTTAAGTGAGTTGAGAATCAGAGACCATATGTTCGGCGGCGGCATAATTGCTGACGGCAAAGAAGCCATGCTTTTCCTAGGGGAAGACAAACCAAGCCTCGTCATATGGAGCAACCACGTGGGCTTAGTTGGTTTCGCCCGTGAATACTTCCAGTTTCTATGGGACTCATCAGCAACAGTTTAACATTCCATTTACACATGAAAATAGTCCGAGTTCGATTCGGGTTAAAAATGCGAAACTAACAAAAAAGAAGAAAGGAAGGAAACTTTCATTAGGTTTACTATCTTCCCATGACTTTTCTAGCGGCGATCTCTATATCTTCTGCTTTGATGGTTTTTCTTCCAGCATGCATCGCAAAATCCAGTGCTTCTTTAGCGATTTTTACGCCGATTTCTTCAAGTGCCTTTGCAAGTTCCTTTGCTGCTGCTTCGCTCACCCGGTCAGCCCCAGCTTTCTTACATAACCTGTGCATGGGAGCTACAGCTATTTCTAATTCAGTCATAATGACTACTACCTTGCTTCTTTTTCTTTTTAAAGCAATATTTATTTTTTTCTATTTCAAAGGTTAAATCTTTCGTGTCCTTTTAGAAATTAGAGCAATTTACAAGACCTGACGACAATTGACTTATGAGACCCTCATAGCGCGCGCTCCTCAAATCACTTTAAGTGGAAAAAGTTAATAGGAAACGATTGGAGGAAATTAGTGAGGTTTGCTAATTGTCGTGGGAAAAATTTGATGAAGATACTCTGAATAAGATTAAGAAACAGCAAGAGTTTGAAGAAAAAACCGCCAAGAAGTTGGCGGTCTTATCTGAGGCAGCTCAGAATCAGCTGATTAGGGCCTTGCTTCACAGCATAGTTCTTGACACTACCAAACATGCTGAAACGTACAGAATGCTGCTGGACTTGAACGAAAGAGCAGTTATGGGCAAAGAAAGCAAAGGTCTCGGAAAAGAAGAAATCGCGACCCACTTAAGAGAAGAAGCGCTAATGCTAAAACAAGCAAAGGAAATAAGCAAAGCCGTGAAAGACGAGAACATTAAGCAAGTTGTGGAAAACATCATAGAGGACGAGAAAAAACACCATAGAGTTTTACAGCAGCTACTAGGCATGTTCGAGAAGGAATCTAAAGAATGGGACGCCTATTTGTACGACCTTATTACAGGCTTCCCTTGACCTCATTTTTTGTTAATTGCATTTTCTTGTTGAAGAATAGTTCCGCGCCAAACAGAGGCTAAGCTTGAAGCGCGCATCTAAACTAAAGCAGAAGAATTCATTTTTTTCTGAGCTTTACTTTGGTGGCTTCTTCTATCGAGTCCACGGGGAAGGCAATTTTGTTAAGCGCTGATTCCAGAGCTTCTTTTGATGGGGCTTCAAACTCAATGAGGGCTTTTTCAACACCTGCGTTCAATTCGGGAGAACAGCAGTAGCAGGTTTTCAAATGGATATCTTTGATGTCTGCTTTTTCAAAGACGTCAGCCTTTCCTATTATGCAGGTAAGCCTATTAAGCTGGATTTGAGGTGCCTTCGAATTAACTATGAAACGTTTCATGATTCTCGTCTCCAGACTAAAACAAAACAAGAATTACTTCTAAGTTGTTCTTAAAGCTAGCACATTAAGACGAATAAAGGAGGGAACGCAGGTGACATTCCTACTGGCTTGGAAGTTCAAATCCTATTCCCTTACACTTTTTTAAGCGCGCGCTGGCGTACCGTGAAAAGGTACACCCTCCTAGAGCATTTTCCACCATCGTCTTCCGTGATGGTTTCACCATGAACAATTATCTACAATACCATAGTGCGCGCGTTAAAGCAATATTTAACCTTTGTTATCGCTTTTTCCTCTAAATATCCGTTTACAAGCAACTTGAATTTTAACAAAGAAAATTATAAAACGCCCAACCGTGATAATAGCGCTGAGAAAAATGAAGTTAATAGACGCACACGTTCACCTCTCAGATGCCGAATACGATGGTCATATTGATGAGTTGATAGCAGACGCAAAAAACGCAGGCGTAACAGCACTTGTAACAAATTCAGTGGACTTAAAAACATGTCAAAGCGATCTTAACTTGGCAGAAAAATACCCTGAGTTAGTTTACCCCGCTTTAGGGATTCACCCATGGAACGTAAACGTTCTCAAGGAAAACGAACTTGAAGAAACTATCGATTTAATTCAAAAACATAAAAACACGGTTAAAGCCATAGGTGAAATCGGCTTAGACTCCAAATATGAAACCGTATGGGAAAAGCAAATGATGGTTTTCGACACGATGCTTCATCTTGCCGAATCGCTTGACCTTCCAGTAATTATACATTCACGCGGAACAACCGACAAGGTAGTAGACATGCTTCCATCATACCATCTTAAGCGAGTGCTACTGCACTGGTTTAGCTACCCAATGAGCGCACTAATTAGAGCCATGGACAACGGATACTTTATCACTGAAGGCCCACCAGCAACCTATTCTAACGGCATCCGCGAAGTCATAGAGAAAGTGCCACTGACAAACCTTTTAACGGAAACTGATGGTCCCGTGAAATATTGGAAAAGCCCTTACAATGGACAATTAACCACGCCTTCTTTCATACGTAACGTCGTTGGAGCAGTAGCTGAAATAAAGAAACTGCAGGTTGATAACGTTGCCGAGCAAATAGCCAAAAACTTTGAAGAGTTCTTTAACATAAAACTAATCTGACAAACTTCCCCGCTAGAACTTATCGTAAGCTAAAAGCTGGTTAGTAGGCGTAAACTTAAATTAAGCCTATCATCTATTGAGAATTGCTCCTACGTTTTTAAGCGTCGGACACTAAAACATTGATGACTTGAGGAATTGAAATTTGGGAAAAGTTAAGACTGACCAGGTTAAACGAGCAGGCAAAACACTAATGGAACGTTTTCCAGAAAAATTCACCACCAAATTTGACGAGAACAAGCGTTTAGTTGATTCTTTAACGCAGGGAACAACCACGCGAGTGAGAAATCAGATTGCTGGATACATAACCCGCACCTTATCATTAGCTCAAGCCAACCCTTCAACTGATTCTGACATTGAAGAAGAAGGAGAATCAGAATAAACAGTCAATTTAAGGATAAGAAACCTCATGATGGATGAATACAGGAAAGGATGGGCACTAAGGTACCTTCGTGAATCAAAAGCTGAATTGGAAGCAGCGCGAAAAATACCTTACATGGCGCCAGGCTTGGTTTTGGAAGCAATTAGAAAAGCACGAAACGCCATATACTACAGTTTGGGCGAACCCGCCTTCATAGAAATACTCCTCAGAGAAGAGGTAACGAAAAATCCCCTCACGAATGATTCGATTCTGCGTTTTCTAATGGAACTCGAAAGCATCATACAACAAATATCACAATTAGAAGAAGTAAACAGTGACGCAATGATGAAACAGGCAGATTCAATCGTTGAAATAGCAACCGACATAGTAGAGACATTAACAGACGAAAGATTCCAAAACTTTTAAGCTCAAATTAAAAGTCACAAACAATTTTAACATAAACAATGATTCTATAAGGTTTGAGCGAAGAAAACAAATGCCCTTAACGTTAAAGTTCATCGGTGCACTACGCCACATCTCGGGCAAAACACAATTAACTGTTAACTTCCAAGAAGGAATGTTGCTAAAAGAATTAGTAGTAAAAATCAGCCAAGAAATGCCACGGCTAGAAAAAACCCTCAGCGACCAACAACTCGACGATTCAAGATTAAACGCGCTGATACTCATTAATGGCAGAGAAATCAGTGTTCTAAACGGTTTAGAAACCAAATTAAACGATGGAGACGAAATCGTCTTTATCCCAGTTGTTCATGGCGGTTAACCCTAAATGATAACTTTGACTAGCGACTTTGGGCTAAAAGACCCTTACGTTGCAGAAATGAAAGGAGTAATTTTAAACATAAACCCAAAAGCAACGCTAGTAGACATAACACACGAAGTTGAAAAATTCAACATTCGAATGGCTGCTTTCATGTTGGCGTCGGCTACACCCTGCTTTCCACAAGGCACTATTCACTTGGCAGTTGTAGACCCAGGAGTTGGCGCACAAAGACGCGCCATATTAATACAGACTAAGAAGAGCTTTTTTGTAGGACCTGACAATGGCATTTTGAATTTAGCCGCCCAAAACCAAGGTATAGAACATGTATACCAGCTTACAAATCACACATTTATGCAGCCTAAAATTTCCAGCACGTTCCATGGCAGAGACATTTTTGCGCCAGCAGCCGCTCACTTAGACAAAGGAGTACAGCCAAGAGAATTTGGACCAGAAATAAAAGACCTAACCAAACCTGAATTCGTCTCTGTCAAACAAACAAATAGCTCTCTAATCGGCGAAGTCATGTACATAGACGGTTTCGGCAACATAATAACTAACATAAACGAAAAAGACATAGTCCAAAACCATGCCCAAAAAGTCAACGTAGATTTACCTAACATTTCGCTAAAACTTACGCTCGGCAAAACCTACGCCGAAACAAAGCCTAAAGAACCTATTGCTCTAATTGGCAGCCATGGTTTCGTGGAGATAGCCCTAAACCAAGGTAACGCGGCGGAAAAGTTTCATGCGAAAGCTGGAGATAAAATCGTAGTTACGGCTGCTTAAAACTGTCTACAACTTTTTCGATTACATCAACAGGGTCCTCTAATTTTGCTAGTTCGCTTCGCACATCGAATCTTTTGCCAAGATACTTCTTTGCATACCCAAGCACTCCTCGCTCTGATGTAGCAAAAAGTGGAAAGCCTTTCTTAGTCAGATACGCGTTAACGTAAGTTTTAGCCATATCAGAAATAGCTATACTGGGAACACCAAGAAGGGCTGCCTCCCTCGCGATAGTTCCTCCGTAGCTGATAACTAAATCTGCATTTGCAACCAAACTTGCCGAATCCACAAAGCCTCCTTTAACTCCGAACGTTTTGCCTTGGCCGTTGTATCTTTGGATAAAATGCACATTCCCCAACTTGGCAAGTTTATCTGCAAGGACCTGTGCAACATCTTGCTTTCCTCCTGCATAGGCTGCTTTTGTTTCGATTTGCCTAATAACTATCAAGGGATTCCTTAACCCCTCAATTTTTGAAGGCTTAAAATTTTTAATCCAGGCAACCTCATCTACCCCTTTGAACTGGACAATATTTTTGGCGCAATGTTCCTTCACAAAACGCTTAGGCAAAGCCTCAGACACAATAACCGTGTGCGCAAAAGGTATCGTCAGCCTATTGACCGCTGTAGCGTAAGGTGTATCGGCAGTCAAAATTATTGGGATTCCTAAACCAAAAGCGACTCGGCAAAGCTCAACCGATTGATGCGCTATGGCAATGTCCGGAGGATCATCCTTGAAGAGCCTGGAAAACTCTATTATGCGTTTAGCGCTCTCTTCCAACCTCGAGAAAAGCGTTGAGGGGCTGTATTTACCCACGACGATAGGTTTTTCTCCAAGAATCTGCGCTAAAGGTAACGTGTCTGGGTGCTCACGCGTTGTAAAAACAAACTCGTGTCCTGACTTTCTTAGGCACTGTGCAATAGCTGTGCCATACCTGACATGCTTACCTGTGCAGGCGTCATACCATATTTTCATTTGTTCACCTTGCGTCTTGCCGCTATGAACGCCTTGCGTTTTGCTTCGTATTCTTCTAACGTCATTACCACAGTTGCTGGAACGCCGGTTGCCACTGTTCTCGGAGGCACGTTTTTGGTGACGACGCTTCCTCCGCCAATCACGGCTTTCTCTCCTATAGTCACATCTGGCAGTATGGTTACGCCTCCGCCGATTACAGCGTTGTCTTTGATGATTGGCGGCGTCATGAAAGAGCTCTTTGGATACTTGTCATTTAAAAGTGAACTATTTGGAGCGATAAACACGTTATTGCCCAGTATGCAGCCGTTTGAGATGGTTACGTGCGCTTGTATGATGCAGTTTTTTCCTAAAACTACGTTTTTGCCTATATCACAAAAGCTTCCAATGGTGGTTCCATCGCCGATTTTTGTGTTATCGCCTATTACAACATAATTCCAAATGGCGACGTTTTCGCCTATTTCTACGTTGGCGCCTGTAACTATGCCAGTGCCCTTCTTTGGATTCAGCATAAAGTGTTCTTTCGGGCTCCAGATATATATTATTGCGCACTTAAGCACTTTGATGTTTCCATCAAAATAGACAAATGCTTATGGATTTTTTAAAAAAGGATAATCCCTGATAATTTACTAAAGACACTATTGCGGGCGCAAAAAAACGGTGAGCGCGTGCGGAATAGAACATTGGCGCGTGCCACTACCCCACAAAGGAGAAAAAGGATAAGCGCGTTACCACACAATAGTTAAGAGTAAATTTTGCTTTTCTTTTTGCAAATAGCTTCAAGATATGAAACCTCCCAAATTGTTCGATACGACAATGGTGTAGAAAATAACTAAGGTATATAAAGCAAATAGAACAATTAAAGATCCATTAGTGTCTTTTTGGAGATTGAACTTTCTCCAGCCAAGCCAACAGAGAAATATGAGGGCAAAGCAAAATCCAAATTTGCCAAACAATGCTGAAAATGTCATCCATGTTTTAGCGAAAAAAACATTAGTTTCAATTCTTCCCACAGATAAAGCGTACATGGTTGAAAGCACATCAAGCACTTGAAGTATCAATATTGCCGAAGCAACTTTCATAACTACGGTAAGTTTTATCTCTTGCAGTTTACAGAGCGCGCGCTTATTGCATATAGGACATAACTTTATTAATTCTCCATATTTGTCACAGATCATCTTACTACGCTTACTATATCTATCTACAGATATACTATAAAAATTTATTGTAAAAATACTACATTGTACCTATATTAATGGAGCAAATATGAATGAATTTATATAATAATTCTAAATACTACTCTATTTCTTTTCTAAATAAATATCTCCTAATCTCTCCCTTACCTTGATTGGATATTTACCTTTAGCTACTCTCTTATTCAAGGATTGTAAAACAGCTTTCGCCTTCTTTTCTTTCTTAAAATGTGGCATGTTTATCTTAGCTAATTTTAAACCATTATCAATAAACTCTTTGATAATATCGTCATACTCACTTTTCTTAGCTTTAGGAGATATAGGTAGTTCATCTATTGGTACTAACCATTTTAATTCTTTCTTTTTACTGCTCATTCAATCTTACACTACTTCTAATATTATATCATTGAGTAATAAAACTTACTTTGCGTTTATTCGTAATATGGGGCAGGTAATTCCTTAATAAACTCTAATCCACACTTTCCCATGCTTTTATCACTTTTTTGCATAATCCAGATTTAAATAGTTTAACTTTAATTTGACTTCAACGATGGAGGCAAACGTTTTGACTAAAGAGACAGTTCTGATTATAGGTTTAGGCGAAATCGGACACGCCCTTTTTGCGTTGTTGAATGATGCGAAAAAGAGTTTTGCTGTTTACGGCTTGGATTTGGATCAAACAAAAATGCAAGAGCTAGGCCAAAGCAGAAAAAATGTTCCAGGTCAAATAGACACAATGCATATTTGTCTACCATGCAGTAACCAACAAAACTTTGCAGACATAACCATTGGCTACATTGAAGAGTTTAAGCCAAAACTCACAATCATTAACAGCACTGTTCCTCCAGGAACCACGATGAAAGTAGCAGAAAGATGCAAGTGCCTAGTCGCCCATTCACCATCTCGTGGTGTGCATAAAAGTGCTGAATATATGAAGTGGGAAATGAAGCGTTGGACTAAGTATGTTGGCGGCGCAAATACGGCGGCGGCAGATGCTGCTCGTGCCCACTTTGAGAAACTAGGCCTAAAAGTGAAGGTTCTTAAAAGCTGTACGGAAACCGAGTTGGCTAAGCTTTTTGAGACTACATACCGTGCATGGATGATTGCTTGTTTTCAAGAGATGCATCGCATTTCCAAGGCTTTTGGCGCTGATTTCGATGAAACGGTTGATTTTCTTGAGGATACTCATCGTTTGAGGTTTGATAGGCCTGTTATGTTTCCAGGTGTGATTGGTGGGCACTGTTTGATCCCGAACACTGAATTGCTCTTGGCGGCTTATGACTCGGAGTTTTTGCGGCTGATTTTAGAGTCAAATGAGCAACGAAAAGAAGAGGTTAAAGATAAGACCACTCAAGAAGAAATCGGTAAAATTGCCAAAAGGGTAAAGGCGTTGGAGAAGAAAACAAGCGATATCCAGAAGAATATGACTGACCAGAAAAGAATAAAAACAAATAAACCCCGCGCTTTAGCTAGGCGAAAATCGTTACCATTAAAAGAAACAAGTGCCTAAATGAGATTCGGTATGGTTGGGTGTGCTGATGAAAGTCGTCATGATTAATGATTGCTCTTATGTTGGAGAAACTCTGCTTAAGTATTTCCCAGCAGACCTTGAAAAGCAGCACATCAAGAGAACAAGAGGACTCTGGAACAAAACTTTCGGTATAGCCTACCAGATTCTTAGGACCAAGGGTGACTTGTACCATGTCCACTATCTGCTTCAGGACTGCTATATTGCTTCACACTTTGGCAAGAAACCTCTTGTCGGCCACGCGCATGGGAGTGACCTGCGCGAAACGTTGAGAAGCAGAAAATGGGGCAGAATCGTAAAAAATAATTTAAAGAGCTGCAATAAGATACTTGTGGCCCAGCCAACTGTTCTTAGCACTGCAAAAGAATACAACGGCACTGCAGAGTACTTTCCAATACCTTTTGACCCTGAATTTTTTTTCCCAAAAGCATTGCCAAAAAAAAGACTGGAATATCGCGTTTTTTTGGCATCGGTCCCTGACTTTAACGTAAAAGGCACAGACAAATTGCTACGGGCAGTATCGCTAGTTCCAGAAAAGATAAAGGTCAAAACATTTAACGCAGGAAAAGACTTGGAAAAAACAAAGCAACTAGCAAAAGAGCTTAAGCTGAACATCGATTTTATCAGCAAAGTTCCCCATAGCACAATGAATGAACTGTTCTGGGAAAGTGACCTAGTTTTGGGCAGCTTCGCCGCTGGACGTGAACATTTAGATACTATAGCGATAGAAGCTATGGCCTGTGGGCGTCCAGTTGTGCACTCCGTTCCAAAGAAGTTCTTTCCTTCATGCCCCTTGGAAGAGCTGGAAGACCCTATTGCAACCGCAGAAATAATCTCAAGACTTCTTGGCAGTCCAAATGAAAAGGAAAACAGAATAAAGGAACAACTTAACTATGTAAATGTCACTCATTCTGCGCCCGTACTCGTTCAGAAGCTCCTAAAAATTTACTCTACACTAAGTTGAAAAATATCTGCAGGTATCTTTTGTAAAAAGCGATTCCCGGTTCACGAACGAGGCTAATCAGGGTTCGTTTAAAGGCCGAGAGAACAAAATACGAAAGCAATATTAATTTTAAGTCCTAAAGGTTGAAGGAGTATTATGAACAAAATTCGTGGAAGCGTTCTTGTTACTGGCGGCGCAGGTTTTATCGGTTCGCATCTGGTTCCACGACTTCTTGAACTAGGCCACTCAGTAACTGTGTTGGATAATTTATCTACTGGAAAGTTGGAGAACCTTGCGGGTGTTCTTGATCATCCAAAGTTTGTGTTTCAGCGCGGAGACATACGGGATAAAACCATTCAACACGAGGTCTTTGATGGGATTGATTCTGTTATTCATCTTGCTGCCTTAATAGATATCTCCGCTTCCGTTGTGGATCCAATTCAAAATCATGAAGTTAACGTAGATGGAACCTTCAACATGCTTCAAGCAGCCGTCAAACATCACGTAAACAAGTTTGTTTTTGCTTCTTCAACAGCCGTTTACGGCGACGCAAAGACCTTGCCACTTCAAGAAAATAGTGCTCTCCACCCGATTTCTCCTTACGCTGCATCAAAAGTTGCAGGGGAAGCGTACTGCAGCGCATTTGCAAGTTGCTTCGGGCTTGAGACCATTGTATTGAGGTTTTTCAACATTTACGGTCCAAGAAGCGAAAACAGCCCATACAGCGGCGTTATCACAAATTTTCTTCAAAGAATCATAAAGGGCGAAATCTTGATCATTGACGGCGACGGAGAGCAGATTAGGGATTTCATACATGTAAGTGATGTTGTCAAAGCGGTAATCTTGGCTTTGAATCATGGTGGATTGAAAGGTGAGGTTTTTAATGTGTGCACGGGCGTGCCCACAAGCATTAATCAGCTTGCTTCTACTCTGAAGACCGTTACTGGAAAAAGCCCAAGGGTTAAGCATGGTCCTGCAAGATTAGGTGACATACGAAGCAACTATGGTGACCCCGCTAATGCTAAAGAGAACTTGCGTTTTCGAGCCAATGTCGATTTAACAGAAGGGATGCAGATGTTATTTAAAGAATTTAAAAAATAGGGTTTCTTGTTTTTCAGTACCCGAAAATTTAATCAATACTTATTCTACTGCTAAAAGTTTTGCTGTTCTATCTCTGCGTTTAGTAATGATCTCACGCAAACTCCTAAGGTTACTGAGCCATCCATAAAAGTTTACATTTAGCCTAACTAGCAGTTCTCTGCCGGTTCTCAGCTTAATGAGCATTATACCTTTTTTGTCCTTGTTTCTTGCTATGAAACAGCCGACAAAAATTCTAACTTCAAAAAACGTGCGCTTAAAAAGCCAAGAGGTTGGAAAATTTAGAAGTATAAACCTGATAGTGTTTTTTCTAGAAATAAAGTCAACATAGGGAGAATTAACATTATTCAAGGACATGTTCAAGAAATGTACTACACTAACGCTTAGAACCATGCGCGTTCTGTAGCCAGCTTTCTTGGCACGCATGCAAAAATCTGATTCTTCATTAATAAAGGGAGAGAACCCAACGTCCAAAAAACCTATTTTGCCAAGAACTGTCTTCTTTACAAGGAAACAGGCGCCAAGCACTGCATCAACATCAAACACTTCAGGAAGGTTGCCCTCGTTGGATACGTTAAGCCATGCTAATTTCTTAACGGTAAATTTTGTGCCGATGTATTGTGTTTTTCCGTTTGGGTAAATCAGTTTACACCCCACTATTCCCACATTGTCTTCGGATTCTGCAACAGCTACCATTCTGCTTAGCCAATCACTTTGAACTATTTCGGTATCATTATTCAACAACAAAACATATTGCGGCTCGTATTTTTTTAAGGCATAAACGATTCCCTTGTTGTTACCAATCGAGAAGCCATAGTTCTTGTCCAATGCAACGACATCAGCCCATGGAAAGCTTTGTTTCACTAACTCGACAGAGTCATCCAAGCTGCGGTTATCAACAACAATAACATGGTAGTTTGAGTATACTGTTTTACTTTTCAAAGAGCTTAGGCAGGTGGCTAAAGTTTTCTTTTGGTTCCAGTTAACGACTATTATTGCGACGGATTTTTGCTTTTCCAGAGGCTTCACCTGCTTTGGAAGATGGTTCAGTATAGTGTTATTGCCAAGCATGCTATATGTAAGCTTTGCAATATTTTAGTTTGAGGCATATAGAGGACTTACCGCATAGGCCAACTTTTGAGTAAAACTTCATTAGGCGCTATTAAGAAAGCTTATCAAATAATAATGAGAGTAAGACATCAGGCTGGAATGACTTGGCAACGTTTCTTGTGGTTCACCCGTCTCTGGATATTTACGGCGGGAGCGAAAGAGTATGTCACAACGTAATCAAAACCTTAATTGTACATGGACAAAAAGTGGAGTTGCTGACTTTCGACTTTGATGCTGACCGTTATAGAGACGTCGTGGGCGAAGAATTCCTCAAAGAAGTCACTGTGTATTCGTTAGGAAAAAGAATTGAGGTTGAGCCGCCATTCACCATTTACAAAAGGCATCGTAACTTTGCAAAATTGCTAAAAAAATATCGGAATCATTTAGAATATGATTATTTGTTTTCAACGCAGTCGTCTTCGCCGTTTGAACCTGTTTTCTTAAACAAAGCTGAGAATAACATTGCTTATGTTCACTTTCCAGAAATACACTTTGACTATGACAGGGCTAAGCTGAAAAGAAAAGTTTACCTGTGGCTATTCAAGAGGTGGGTTGAAGAGGGAATAAGCAAACTTGACATGGTGTTCTGCAACAGCAACTATACCAAAGAAATGATTGAACGCTACTGGAAAACATACGGTGTAAAAGACCCAATCGTTGTTTATCCACCAGTAAACCTGGATACTTTTTGGTGTGACAAGCCCCTATCTGAAAGACAAAAAAGAGTAATTTACCTAGCCCGATTCATCGGAATTAAAAGACATGAAATAATGAAAAAGTTAGCCGCTGACTTGCCCTCTTACGAGTTTGTAAGCGTCGGCGGATTAACCGAAGCAGAAAAAAATTGGTACAACAAATTTTCTGAAAACCTGCCCCAAAATTACACTTTGAAACCCAACTTGCCAGCGGCAGACCTGCTTAAAATCCTGCACGACTCCCGAGTTTACGTGCATTTAATGGAAGGAGAACACTTCGGAATCGCGCCCGTTGAAGCATTAGCAGGCGGCTGCGTCACGTTAGTTCATAATAGCGGAGGCATGAAAGAGTTTATCCCAGAAGAATTCAGATGGGAAAACTATGATGATTTGAAAGAAAAAATTGTTAAGCACATGGAATCGGAGAATGAAAGCGCAAGTTGGGAAAATAAACGCGAATTATTATGGAGTAAAATTTCAGTTCTTGCTCCTGAAGCTTTCCAAAATAACATATGGTCTCACATTCAAACTTTAATAAAATCCACCTGAAAGAAAGAGCAAAACACCATTAGAATCACCCTTATTCTGCAAGAGACAGGAACAGGCGTGGTGGCAGGAATAAGGTTGAATATGAAAAGGCTAACCCCTGATACCCCTGAAGAATTCATTTCATCTACTAATATTTTCAGAGCCTGTACCGCGTATATATCCCAAAAGCCAACACAATCTGATTATAGGATAACAAAACATTAATCTGGAATCATGCATTTTCAAAGCCATTTTAAAACTAGAAACTGGAGATTTAAGAAATCTTAGAAAGAGAGCGCTTAGATTTTCATTTTCATAGAAGGTATAGAAATTTTTAAGACGACTATAAATTTTGGGTAAACTTTTTCCATAAAAATAATAATGTTTAAACTCATTCAAAAGGCCGCCATAATGTAGATGTAAACTTCTAACATTATAGGCTACCAGCCATTTATACCCCTTTGACTCAAGCAAACGAAAAACAAAGGTGTCGATGCCAGCAAAATTAACCTTCGGAAATCCTCCGATAGACCTTAAAGTCTCTGTATTCCAAATTGTATTATCTAATGTTTTTCCATAACCACCATAAAAATCAATATCTTTCCTAGTTAACTGATAAGGTTCAACACTAAAGCAAAAATTACTTCTAGGAAGGAAACGCAGTCCACAAGCAGCACCCACGTCTTCTTTATTCAAAATTAAAGAAGAAACTTCAATCCACCAGTTACTGGACAAAAGCACGTTTTGTTCAAAACTGCAAAAATAACTAGTTTGGACATGTTTAAGCGCTGTGTTCGCGGCGTCACCTACCCCTTTGCCTTCATTCTTTATGACGTTCCAACCGTATTTTCCAGCAATAGTAACTGTATTATCTTTACTGCCATCATCAACAATCAATCTTTGATTAACAATATCTTTGGGGATAATCTCGTTAATGCGGCTAAGGACGAGTGGTAACGTTTTTTCACCGTTTAAAGTCCACATTACCAAATCAACTTTCAATCCTTATCCTCCCTAACAGGGCATCACAGAAAAATCAAAGATGTGGCTTTATTAATCTTCTTATAATAATGGCAGAGGGTTTATAACTAAAATAGCATTTCCACTTAGTTGGCAAATGAAGATGCAATGATAACGCTAAGAATCGACGTAGATTACCCTTACCCATCGAGGACTAAAAGCTTTTTGTACTTATATTTGGGAATCAAAAAAAGAAAAGGCAAAGATTACCTGAGAAACGCTCGAGTCATCGCTAAAATGATTAACGAATCGCCCAAACAAGTTATGGCTTACTGGTTCTTTACCCCGTACACAATACCTGACAAAAAACTGCTCGACTTGCTAAACCCCGACAAGCATGAGGTAGCTTTGCACATTGCAAATGACCCCTATCGCGAATGGAAAATCTTAGAAAATGAAACCAACCGAACGGTAAAGTACTATACCATTCATGGAACCCCACGGTTACGTGCCCAGTTGTTGTGGGGACGAAAAATTGGGCAAAAGGAAGCTAAGGTTCCTAGCGATTTTCCATTAAAGTCCTTCCATGATTTTCCGACAATTAGTTTAGACCGTGTAAGTTATTCTCACAGTTTAGATGAAACTAAAAAAGAAGCTGAAGAAGGGATTAATCAAAATCGTGTGTTAGCTGTTCATCCTGACTGGCTCTTTAAAAAGGGAGGTACAAACCATAGGGGACCATTTTATGATGTATTAAGGAGCATTTTAGAAGTGGACAAGGAGGTTGAAACTTTACGGTCAAAGAAAAAAGTTTTCTTCAAAATAGCCCGTGACATTCAAGAGTATGAAAAAAATATCGTTCCCACTGATAGGTTCATTGAGAAGCTAGGGGAAAGGAACACAGATATTTTCACTTTCCTTGACAGAAAATGGTGTTGCCCAATCCCTAATCCGCCAAGCACTTGGATAAAAAGTGAAGATAACGTTGGCTTGCTTGAAATAAAAGACTATGACAGTTGGTGGAGCAATGTTGGAAAGAAGACGCGCAACATGGTCAGACGGGCAGAGAAAAGTGGCGTAAAAATAGATGTCGTCCAGCCAAGCGAAAAATTCGCTGAAGGGGTTTGGAAAATTTACAATGAAACCCCAATAAGGCAAGAACGAGCTTTCCCACATTACGGTGAATCGCTAAATACAGTTGCTCGGAACATTTCAGTAGCCCAAAACCCCACGTTTATTGGCGCATTTTTGCAAGAAGAACTTGTAGGATTCATCCAAATCACCCACGGCGACAACATAGCTGTTATTTCTCAGATTCTTTCGATGCAGCAGCACTGGGATAAAGCAGTAAACAACGCACTGCTTGCTAAAGCGGTCGAAGTCTGCGCATCCAACGGCGAGCGGTGGCTAATGTATGGGCGAATAGGCAACCACCCGTCACTTGATAAGTTCAAAGAAAGCAATGGATTTGTCAAGTTTCCAATAACACGTTACTACGTGTCCATAACATGGAAAGGCAAAGTTGCCATACGCTTGGGATTGAACAGGGAGTTTAAAGATGCCTTGCCACAGTCGCTTAAGGGTTCGCTTATTCCAGTTTTGAACTGGGCGAGTAGAAATAGGATGCGATAGAAACTTGCTTAGCAGAATAAGATAAAAGATGCCAACAACAGCCATAAGTTATAATTATTAAGTCTCTGAATTAGTCTACAAAAACGGAAAAGTACTGCATGCGCGACGAATATCCCGTAGAGTTTAACATTCTTGACGTTGGCTCAGGAAATGAACCGAGAGGTGACGTAAACGTAGACCGCTTCCGAGGTCAGGTATCTCCGAAAAAAAGAGCAAATAACTTTGTCGTCGCCGACGCCGCGTTTCTGCCTTTTAGGGATGAAGCGTTTGATGTTGCGTTTTCTGCTTTTACCATCGAACAGGTTAAGGAGCCATTTATTATGCTGAAAGAAATGTGTCGCGTTGCCAAGAGAAAAGCAATAGTGCGCTACTTCTACAAGTGGGGAAGCGGCGCGAGAGCACCACATCATGTCTACCGTTTTGATGAAAAGTGGTTCCAGAATGCAGCTGCAACTCTAGGTTTCGAAAGCGCCCAGTTCGCCAATAGCATCGATTATCCAATCAGCGCAAGGCTCCTAAAATTTTGTCCAAAAAACATTAAGGAGACTTCACTCTGGCGTGTTCTGAGGCATTTTGAAAGATGGACTAGAAGAATACTTAAGGTTCCGCTTGAGATGGAAGCTTGGATTAAGAAAGGGAAGCGCCGCTTTGACTCAGCTGAGGCGAAGTTCGTTGTGGTTTACAACATTCCAGAGGCTTTCAGGAAGTACTTTTCCTCAAGCCCCTATGTTTCTCCCGACAGAGTAATCGCGTACCACAACGTGAAGAATAAGCCTCTTCCGAAGTTTTACAACGAGACCGTTCGAAGGCATCTATCTGAGGAAACATGGTTTATTTTTTGTCACCAAGACTTTGTTTTGCAAGAAGACTTGAGGTTACGTTTGAAAGAGAAAGACACCGAAGCAGTATACGGTCCAATAGGTGTGCGTCTTGCAGTAGAACCTTTTCTGGGAGAGATAATTCAAGCGAACAATGAATCCATTGGTGACCCACTGATTAAAGATGCCGTTGTCCAAACGCTTGATGCCCAATGCCTAATTGCTCACGCATCAGTTTTCAGACAAGGGTTGTGGTTTGATGAAAGATTCCCATTTCACTTCTATGACGCCGATTTTTGCATGCGCGCATACACCAAGGGCTTCGACGTTCTTGCAACACAAATAAATTGTCAGCATAAAAGCAGAACCTTGGCCGGAGACGTCAACTCACCCAACTACCTCGCGTCGTTGGCTGATTTCAAAGAGAAATGGAAACGTTTCCTGCCCATAAAAACTTCAACAACAATTGTTGACGTAACGGCTGATGGCAGGGTTTAGCGCCTGTTCCATTTAGGAATTAAAACTCAGAAGTGTAAGCTAATCCTAAAGCAGGAGTGCCTTGAGAATTTGATTTAGCGCTTCCCTGTTTTTGATGCTGCGAAAAATAGCTTTTCCACTTGTGTAGAGGCGGAAAGATGTGTCTTGGAGGGTTAATTCAAAAATTATTCCAGCTATAGCATTTTTCAATTTGGCTTTCTTTAAAATACGGGCGATTGCTTCATCCTTCTTGTCGTACTTGAAAACTACTATAACGTCTTTTTCTTCACCGCATGTTCCTTCAATTCGCGCCACGTAATCTTCAACGGTTGCCATTAGAGCTACTCGATCTCCTTTAAAACTTCAACGAAACGGTCAACTTCCTCTTGTGTATTGTAAATGTAAAAGCTTGCCCGGTCAGAGGAGTGAAGCTTTAGAATTTGCTGATGCAGCGGTTGTGCACAATGGTAACCGCTTCGTATCATTATTCCGTAATTGTCACAGATAAGTGCAACGTCATGTGACGATAATCCTTTAACGCTGAAGGGCATTATGCCACATTTCTTAGAAAGGTCACTGGAGCCATAAATTGTAACTTTACTACATTCTTGCATGCGTTCAACTGCATACTTAGTTAACGCTCTCTCGTGGCTCAGCACCTCATCCATGCCTACAGTTTCAAGATACTTTACGGCTTCTGCTAAGCCAACGGCGCCGCCAATGTTAGGCGTGCCTGCTTCAAACTTCCACGGCGGGTCATTCCATATTATGCTGCAGCCTTTGCCTTGGCTAAACTCTACTTCCTTTATCATTTCTCCCCCACCTTGGAATGGCGGCATCTTCTCAAGCAGTTCCTTTTTGCCGTAAAGCACTCCGATACCTGTGGGTCCAAGCATTTTATGTCCAGAAAAAGCCAGAAAATCCATATCCAAATCCTGAACATTAACCGCCATAGTGCGGCGCTGACTGTGCACCATCAACCAGCATTAACGCGCCATTGTCATGTGCAACTTTTGCAATTCGTTTGACGTCGTTAATTATGCCTGTAACGTTTGAAACATGGCTTAAGCAGGCAATTTTTGTTTTGCTTGAAAATTTGCTTTCAAAATCATCGTAATCCAATGTGCCGTCAGTTTTTACATTGGCATATTTTATTGTGAAACCCTTTAGTTTAGAAATTATTTCCCAGGGAACAATATTGCTGTGATGCTCCATTAGGGAAACTAAAACTTCGTCTCCCCTTCTTAGGCTGTTTAGTCCCCAAGAGTACGCAACTAAGTTGATGGCTTCCGTTGTGCCTCTAACAAAAACAAGTTCTGCAGACTCTTTGGCGTTGATGAATTTTGCGATTTTCTCCCGTGACTTCTCATAAAAATCCGTTGCCTCCAATGACAAGGTATGAACTGCTCTGTGCACGTTGCCGTTGTGGTTTTCATAAAAGTCGCTTATAGCGTCTATTACTTGGCGGGGTTTCTGGGTGGTTGCTGCATTGTCAAAATAAATTAGGGGATTGTTGTTTATTTGGCGTTTTAATATTGGAAAATCTTGACGAACCGCTTGAATGTCCACGATTACTTCTCTGCCTTCTCTCTGTCTTTAGCCTCTTTGACAGCATCTTTGCCAGCTCTTCTTCTTCCAGCGCCTGTTTTTCTTCAAAAGTGTGTTCAGCTGGCATCCAACTGGGTGCGACAACGCCTTTCTGTTTGATAATATTGTCTGATTGCTCGTTTTAGGGCGCCTACGGCGAGTACTCCGCAGTGGAATTTGACGCTTGGTAATCCACCGATTTCCTCAGTTACTTTCTTCCAAGTTATGTCTTTCCATGCTGCTTCAAGGCTTAAGCCCTTAACCATTTCTGTAACTATGCTGGATGTGGCGATGTTTGCGGCGCAACCGTAACTTTCGAAAGTTGCCCTTTCAATAATGTCTTGACTGCTTATTTTTAGGTAGAAGGTTATCATGTCTCCGCAGGCTGGGTTTCCAGCGACTGCAACGACTGTGGCATCATCCATTTTCCCCAGATTCTTCGGGTTTCTGAATAAATCCATAACTTTTGGGTTGTAAGGTAGTGGTATACGCGACATTTTTAATCAACTCCTGTTGAGCCAACTATCCCTCTTATCCGGTTCACAGCGGTTGGTAACACTTTCAAAACGTAAGCTATATCCTCTTCTGTAAGATAACGCGTAGTTTTCATGAGTATGCTGCCGTGTGCTTCACTGAATCTGCGGCCAATTGCGACAAGAACGTGGCTTGGTTGGAGTAGTCTTCGGCTGCATGCGCTTCCGCTAGAAATGTAAACGCCTTTGAGGCTTAGCTCTATGGTTAAGGCTTCGCCTTCAGCTCGTAAAATGCTAACGTTAGCGTTGTCGGGAGACCGCTTATCGCCTTTTGGACCGTTAAAGCGCAGGTCATCCAGTTCGCTGAATATGCCGTCAACAAGCTTATCGCGTAACATTCGCATTTTAGCGGTGTTTGCTTCGAAGTTTTGGAATGCAAGCTCTGAAGCTTTTGTGAAACCAACTATTAATGGTGTGTTTTCGATTCCTGGCCAAAGCTTCTGTGTTCCAATTTGCCCTTCAAGAATGCGTTCCATGTTTACGCCGTCACGCAGATACATTGCGCCCATGCCTCGTGGACCCTGAATTTTATAACTGCTGATTGTGGCTAAATCTACGTTTAGGTTTTGTACGTTAAAGGGAATTCTGCCATAGGCATCTGAGGCGTCTGTGTGGAAGAGTGCTTGGGGGTTTTTGGCTTTAACAATATCAACCGCTTCCTTAATCGGCTGCACTGTCCCAATCTCATTGTTCACGGCTGAAACGCTGACTAGAATGGTTTCGTTGTCGACTGCTTCTTTGAGTTTTTCAAGGTTGATGAACCCTTCTTGGTTTACCGGGATTTTGGTAGTTGTGAAACCGAACTTCTGCATCATTTCAGCAACCTGCAACACGTTAATTGGTTCGATTTCGGATATGATGATTTTTTTGCCTTTGTTTTTTTGAGCGAACGCTGAGCCCATAATGGCTAGGTTGTTGGCTTCGGTTTCACTCGGGGTGAAAGTGATTTCTTCCAAGATTTTTGCGCCCATGGTTTTGCTGATTTTCTGGAAACAATTCATTATGACTTCGAAGGCTTCCCAGCCTGGCTTATGTGTAAGCGTCGGGTTGCCGTAGGCTTTCTTGTTAAAGTAGGGCAGCATCTCGTCCACTATTTCTTGGGGAACTATGCTGGAGTTCTCGTTGTCAAGGTAAACTTCGTGTGTTATACCTTCATGCAGTTTAAGGAGTTCTTTCACGTTTTCAACCATACAGTATCCTCCTGTTTTGAGGGATGATATAACTCGTCACCTTGCTATTATCTAGTTCACATAGAAAAATGTAGCTGAAAAAACAGTTTTCGCTACGGCTAATTCTATTAATTAGCTCGTTCAAATAACTGATAAATTAACTAATTAATGGCGAGTTTAAAGTTGAAGATCGCAGAGTTGCCCGTGCCAGAACAAGTCAAAGAAATACTTCTTAACCAGGGGATTACAGAGTTGTTTCCACCTCAAGAAGAAACCATACGGGCAGGAGTGCTAGATGGCAAAAACATCGTTTTAGCCAGCCCAACCGCATCAGGCAAAACGCTGATTGCTGAACTCTGCGCTCTCAAGCACGTGCTGGAGAAAAATGGCAAAGTAATTTACCTCTCGCCGCTCCGAGCACTGGCAAGTGAAAAGTTTGAAGAATTCAGAAAATACTCGTCTATCAGAAAGGCGGATGGCAGAAAAGTCAGTGTTGGCATAAGCACTGGGGACTTTGACACTGCTGACACATGGTTGGAGCGCTATGATGTCATAATTACAACGAATGAGAAAGCTGACTCGCTTCTGCGGCACCGTGCCAAATGGATGGACGACATCATCATTAGTCGTTGCGGATGAGGTTCACCTTTTAAATGATGCGGGGCGTGGTCCAACTCTTGAAGTGGTGTTGGCTAGGCTGTTGCAGGTTAATCCTGACATTCAGGTTTTAGCGTTAAGCGCCACCATAAACAACGTTGACGAAATCGCATCATGGTTAAAAGCAAGCTACATTGTGACTGAGTGGCGTCCAGTCTCGCTTAAGGAAGGCGTGATTTTAAACGAGGAAATCCAGTACAAGGATGGCGACGCAAGAAAAATCGAAAAGAAAACACGCTACCCCACAGTAAACCTTGTTCTAAACACGCTAAAGAGTGGTGGGCAAGCCCTCGTTTTTGCTTCAACAAGGAAAAACTCGGTTTCAGCGGCAAAAACCATTGCCCAGCGCACAAGCGAAGTGTTATCTAAGCCTATGAAGCGAACGCTGGGGCATGAAGCAGAAAAAATCCTGTCAGCGGGCGAGCGGACGCAAATTAGCGAAACCCTCGCTGAGCTTGTTCGATGCGGCACCGCTTTTCACCATGCCGGCTTAGCGGGGGTACACCGTAAGCTGATTGAGGATTCGTTTAAGGAGGGGAAAATCAAAGTGTTGACTGCCACGCCAACGTTAGCGTTTGGTGTTAATCTTCCAGCGCGAACAGTTATTATTCAGGATTACAGGCGTTTTGAGCCAGGCTACGGCAATTACCCAATTAGCGTGTTGGAGTATAAGCAGATGGCGGGCAGGGCTGGAAGACCAAAATACGATAAGGTAGGCGAATCAATCCTTATCGCTAAAACCTCGGATGAAGCGGACTATTTGATGGAAGGCTATGTTTTGGCTAAGCCGGAGCGGATTTGGTCTAGGCTGGGGGTTGAAAAAATAATCCGAGGACACGTGTTGGCAACTGTCGCTTCAGATTTTGCGCATTCAGAGAATGGTATTTACGAGTTTTTCGGCAAAACCTTCTATGCCTACCAGTACGACGTGAAAGCAATCAAGGGCATTATCGGCAAAATACTAGAATTCCTTTATGAAGAGAAAATGATTGATTACAGCGGAGACAACCTCTACGCCACAAAATTCGGGGAACGCATAAGTGAACTCTACATTGACCCGCTCTCAGGCGTGGTAATCCGCGACGCCCTAAAAAATAAGCCTGCTAACTTAACAGATTTTGGTTTGCTTCATTTGATTTCTCACACCCCCGACATGGGACCAGTCATGAGACCCTACGCGCGTGAGTGTGACCCGTTAGCGGTTGCACTTGAAGAGCGCAGGGGCGAATTTTTCACTGATGTTCCAAACGAGTGGGACGACCGCTTCTCGTACGAGGAGTTTCTAGGTGAAGTCAAAACCGCCTTGGTAATGCACAGCTGGATCGAGGAAGTGAGCGAAGAAAAACTCATTGAGCAGTTTAACGTGCAGCCAGGCGACTTGTACAGGACTATTGAGAATGCGAAGTGGTTGCTGCACGCTACCGACGAGGTAGCTTCGCTTTTTGGGGAAAAAGAAGTTTTGCCGCTCACTAACGAGTTGGTTGAACGTGTTTCTAAAGGTATAAAGAAGGAACTGTTGCCCATTGTTCGACTGGAAGGCGTCGGCAGAGTCCGCGGACGCATAATGTTCAATGCAGGTTACCAAACCATCGAAGACATAAAGCACGCATCAATCGAAGACTTAACCAACCTGCCGCTTGTAGGTCCAAGGTTAGCTAAGAAAATTAAGGAGCAAGTCGGCGGCTTCGTAAAAAAGGACACGTGGGACAAACTCGACAGCGAGCAAGAATTTAAGCAGAAGGCGCTAGGCGATTTTTAGCTTTTTGCGAATTTTTCTGCTTGCTTAACTGCCGTCCCCAAGTAGTTCTTCGGGTTTAATGCTGCATCTATCTCTTTTTCGCTCAGTTTGCTGCTTACGAATTTGTCCTGCAGGAGAACTAGCTCTGAAATCCCGCTTTTCTGCTGCGCTCTGGATTGTCAGTTTCCTCAGTAATTCGTATGCTTCCTGCCTGTTCACGCCTTTCTTCGTCAACGCCATCATGACGGCTTCAGACATGGCGCGTCCCTGCGTCAACGATAGATTTTGTAGCATCTGTTGGCTATCAACCCGCAGGTTAGCAACAATATTGCACATTAAGTTGAGCATGTAATCAAGAAGAATGTTTGATTCTGGCAGAATGAACCGTTCAGCTGAGGACTGAGTTAAATCTCGTTCATGCCACGTAATCAAGTCTTCTAATGCTGGAGTGCTGAGGCTTCGAACGATTCGCGCTAAACCGCAAACGCGTTCGCATGTTTCAGGGTTCTGTTTATGCGGCATCGTGGAGCTGCCGACCTGCTTGTTAGCTTCAAACGCCTCAGAGAGCTCGCCGATTTCGGGTCTTTGGAGCTCCCGTATTTCAGTTGCGAAATTCTCAAGCGAAGAAGCAATCATCGCGTAAGCACATACAAGTTCAGCGTAGCGGTCTCTCTGAACAATCTGGGTTGAAATCTCGGCTGCATGTAGACCAAGTCGTTTCATTACAAGCTCCTGAATCACCTCGGCATGCTCACCTAAACCCGCCTGTGTACCCACTGCGCCGCTTATTTTCCCCACTAAGACGCGTTTTTTGCACTCGTTTAACCGTTCAATGTGCCTGTTAACTTCGTAGCCCCAAACCGCAAACTTAAAGCCCAAAGTAATCGGCAGGGCGTGTTGCCCGTGGGTTCTGCCAATCATTATCGTTCCTTTATGCTGAGCCGCTTGCTTCTGCAATATTCCCTTCAAATCGGACAGCTTTTTCTCGATAAGCCCTAAAGCATCCTTTAGCTGCAACGCGTTAGCAGTGTCCACGATGTCGTAGCTTGTTGCACCCAAATGCACGTAGGCGCCGCTTGGACCACAAACCTCAGAGAGCGCACGAACAAGCGAGGCAATATCATGCTTTATCTCTTTTTCAATAGCTTTTACTCGTTCAACTTTAACGTGTTTGGTGGAAGCCACAGAGGCGATTTTTTCAGCATCTTTCTTTGGAATATTCCCCACTTCAGCATGCGCTAAAGCCAAGGCAGCTTCAACATCAAGCAGTTTCTGAACGCGGGTTTCTTCTTCGAATATTTTTAGCATCTCTGGCGTTCCATAACGACCAGTATCTATAGGTAGTATGGGCAAGTTGATGTTTCCTCAAAGTTAAGGATATACACATTAAAGATTAATGTTTTACCTACACTACTATTGCAGAATGTAAGTAGTGTCGAGTGTGTAGTGTATGAAAGTAACTGTTGCAGTATTAGACAAACATGGCGATAATGCGGTTTACCAAGTTCTTGAAATGCTCGACGCGCTCGGTGATGGGCAGTTTTCACATTTCGGGTTAGTTTCCCCCAAGAGTGTTTTCGAGAAAAGCCCTAACATTCTAAGGCGGCAGGGCTTGAATTCATCAACACTAGTCGGCTATGTTTCCTCGAAACCTACGTCGGCGAGTGGTTATGAGTTTTTGCAGTTGGATGATGCAGCACTTGTTTTTGAAGGCAGAGTATACTCGCCTATACCGAAAGCGGCTGTTATGGAACAGGTTGCCAAGGACCCGCTTCATTGCGAAACACTTCTGCAAACGCTAATCGCGAACGCGGATGGCGATTATTCGTTCATAATGCTAAAAGACGGTTGGATTGCAGCGGGAAGAGACCCAGTAGGAGTTCAACCGCTCTATTACGGCGAAAACCAAAACATTGCGGTCATTGCCACAAATCGAAAAGCATTATGGAAGCTGGGAATAAAACACACCCTGTCTTTTCTGCCTGGAAACATAGCCTTTGTGAATCGTGAAGGCTTCCAGTTCAAACTCGTCAAAACGCTGACTTTTACACAGCCTACACCGATAACGTTGGATGATGCAGCAAAGAGGCTTCAAGCTCTTCTTGAAGAATCAATCCAAAGGCGCACATGTGACGTGAAGGAGGTTGCGGTCGCGTTTTCAGGAGGATTAGACAGCAGCTTAATCGCTTATTTGGCAAGTAAGCTTGGAGTGAAAGTTAACTTGCTCCATGTAAGCATGGAAAACCAAGCTGAAACTGAAGAAGCAATTGAGGCATCAAACCGATTGAATCTGCCCCTACAGATACATTTATTCAAGGATTCTGATGTGGAAAAGACTTTGCCCAAAGTGGTAGAGTTAATTGAGGAGCCTGACCCGATTAAAGCAAGCATCGGCTTGCCGTTTTATTGGGCAGCAGAAAAAGCGGCTGAAGCAGGCTTCCAAGTGATGTTGGCTGGACAGGGCGCGGATGAACTGTTCGGAGGCTACCAACGCTACGTAAACGAATACTGCAAAGAGGGAAGCGAAAAAGTCCGAAAAACAATGTTCAACGACGTGGTTAGGATTTACGAGAGCAATCTTGAGAGAGACCTCAAAATCACCGGTTTCCATGATGTGGAACTGCGTTTGCCGTTTGCATCCTTTGAGCTTGCCGAGTTTGCTCTAAGTTTGCCGATTGAGTGCAAAATTGAACAGAAACCAGACACTCTGAGAAAGCTTGTGTTGCGAAAAGTGGCGTTGAATGCTGGCATGCCAAGCTTGCTGGTGGATAAACCTAAGAAAGCGGTGCAATACTCTACAGGCATAAACGATGCCATAAAAAGGATAGCGAAAAACCACCAAAAAACAGTCAACGAATACATAAAAGAGCTGTTTGAAATTTCTAAACGCTAAATTCTAGGCTCCTACCTATAGGATAGGGTCATTTTTGTTAATCGAATTCCCAAACAAAAATGGTTAGCGCACGCAAACAGATTAAGGCGTTAACCTTACCCTGTCGCGTGGGTACAATGTTACTTCTCTAATGTTCTTCTTCCCCGTCAAAATCATTGTTAATCGCTCAAGGCCAATAGCCCATCCAGCATGCGGGGGCATGCCGTAATCGAAGGCTTGCAGGTGATACTTGAAAGATTCAGGGTTGAGCCCTTTCTCCGTCATTCGTTGGATGAGCTGGTCTTTTTGGGAAATTCTTGTTCCGCCCGACACCAGTTCTATGTAGCGCCACATTAAATCGAAGCCTTCGCAAACTTCAGGCTTGTCCTCGCGCGGTTTAATGTAGAAAGCCTTCGCATGCGTCGGCCAATCTGTTATGAAGTAGAAGAACGGGTAGAGTTTGCCAAGTTCTCTGAAGGCTTCCGTGGGAATGTCTTCACCCCAAGGAATCGTTACACCATGCTTTTTGAGGTCGTCTAAGACTTGGTCGTAGGTTAAACGTTTGAACGGAATATCGGGGACTTCAAACTTGTATTTGAGTACCGAGAGTTCATCTGCACACTTCTCTCTTACTGTAGAGCAGGCGTGGTGTATGACTTGTTCAAGGAGCTGCATGACATCTTGAGCGTTCGCAAAAGCCTCTTCAATGTCAACGGAGACGAACTCGCTTAAGTGCCTGCGAGTGTGGGATTCTTCTGCCCTAAAGAAAGGCCCGACCTCAAAGACTTTCTCGAAGCTTAACGTTAATTCTTCTTTGTAGAGTTGTGGGCTTTGCGCAAGGTACGCTTTTTGACCAAAATAGTCGACAGTGAACAGTTCTGCTCCGCCTTCAGTTGCAGAAGCAATAATCCGTGGCGTATGAACTTCCAAAAAGCCTTTCTGGAACAGGAAGCTTCGTATTGCTTCAAGAGCGGTGTGCTGGATTTTGAAGACGGCAAAGTTTTTTTCTTGGCAAAGATCCAGCGCTCTTGCGTCTAAGCGTGCTTCTATGTTGGCTGGCGTTTTCCCTGTAATATCAATAGGCAATTGTTCTGTGGCTGTGCTGAATATTTTGATGGCGTTAGGTATTACTTCTATGCCTCTTGGTGTCATGTTCGTTTTTTTAACTATTCCCTTAACTGCCAAGCTGAATCTTTTCTGCAGAAGGTCTGACTTGCCTAAAACTTCAGGCGCTATTCTTTTTTTAGGAATGGTTATCTGGATTGTCCCTGCTCGGTCTTGAAGTATAATAAAGCGGATGCCGCCCAAATCGCGGATTTCCTGAACCCAACCGAAAACTGTTACTTCTTGACCATCCAGTTGTGGTGTCACGTTACTGGTATAGTGAGTTCTAGTCCAGTTACCGATAGAGTCCACGTTCATGTTTTATCGCCAATCCTTAATCTGCGATTTCTACGCGTATGGACATTTTACGTACTTTACTGGCGATTTCCTTTAAAGCCTTAAGGTCGAAAGGCAACTGTGCGCCACGTTTCCTCTTTAGGATAACTCTGGTTTCGGTGGTTCCGTCTGGAAGCCAAATCGTGTTGATTGTTAGTATGCTGAAGGGTATGAATAGGTCTTCTAGGAATTTGCGGTCATCAACACCATACTCTAATACGCGAACATTTTTGCCTGTTTCATCGCCTAGGGCTTTGATGATCTTGCCACTGTAACCTAAAATTCTTGGTACATCTCCGTGCCCAACGATGATGGCTAAGGTTTTTTCTACTTCAATTGCTTTGTAGAAACAGACGTTTTGCAGGGAAGGATATTTCTCTTCTAAAGAGAGTAGTAAACGGGCTATTTTCAGGTCTATCTGGCTGATTTCGCCAGATTTTACCTTAGCTGAGCATTTTTGGCATAGAATGCCGCTTTTTAAGCAGAAACTGCATAGTTCCGTTTTCATTTATGTGTCGTTTTTCCTGCAAATAGGAGTTTAGCTATTGCCCGGTTCCTCTAATTAACGTTATTTCTATTGTGCTCACGTTAATTGGTGAGTCGCTTTCTTCTTGTGGTAATAATTTGTCTGTTCCAATGCCTATGTTTTTGATTTTTACGTCTGGGAGAAATCTGTGCCTAACAACTTCGGCTACGTCTATTGCTCGGCTGATGGCTTTTCCCCGTGCTTTTATGCTTACTTCTTTAGCTCCGCCGTGAAAGAAAGTGATGCATGCAAGTACATAGTTCATTATTGGTTTTTGCCCGATTAAGACAGCGTTGGCATCAGTCACGTCTTCGCTTCACTCCTTGTTTACTTTTTAAGTGGCTTCACTAAAGCCTTTTTTAAAAATAAATACGTTGTGGTGTAGGTTTAATGTTCTGTCTAGGCGTTTGCAAATTGGCTGCCGCCGGTTGCTGTTTTTTGGTTGTCTGGAGTCACAGATTATTTCAAAATATACAACTCTTTTTTGGTGCCTTTAAAAAATTAATAACCCTGTTTAAGAAGCTAAATTTAAGAATCTTACAAATAAGAAGCCCTGAATTGTTATAGAGCGTTTGCATTTGTGGTAGATTGGAATCTTGTTTTTGACGGGTTTGGTAACATCAAATTCTTAAGCAACCTTCACTATGTAAACGTTTAACTTAACAAAACATCACATAAGTGACCAATTTGGAACCATTAACTAAACGTTCAATTCAACTCTTAAAAACACTCTATGAGAAAGGGAAATCCACAAACACCTATACGCTGAGGGTTAAGCAAGACGAGTTATCAAGCCAATTGGGAGTAAGTAGGCAAGCATTAAACGTGCACTTGCGCAAACTAAAAAACCGAGGCTATATTCGAACTGGCAGAGGCTTCATAGATGTTACTGATAAAGGATTGAATGCTCTAGGCATATCCACTACTCCAGCCTTTATTCTGCTCAAAATTTCACCAATTAAGCGAATACATGTTTATGATCAAATTCGTGAGCTTGCCGTTTCTAGAGCTTTCCGCATAGCTGGCGAAGTAGATGCATTAATAATTGTTGAGCGAGATAACCTAGACGAAGTTTTAAAGAAACTCTATAGCATAGACGGAATCGAAGATACACGTTCTTATGTCACGATTGAGGAAATTAAATAGGGTCAGTTTTGGATTTATTTGAGTATGAAGCGAAACAAGAGTTCTCAAAGCATAATATTTCTATTCCAAATGACGCATTGGTTACTAAATCCAATCAAAAAGCTCAGGCGCTCGCTAACCTTAAGCCGCCTTACATGGTGAAAGCGCAAGTTTTAGTTGGCGGAAGAGGAAAAGCAGGCGGAATCATATCTGCCAAATCGAAAAGAGAAGCGGAAGAAGCCGCGGTTAAACTTCTTGGGGCAAGGGTAAGAGGTTTGCTCGTTAAGCATGTGCTAATAGAAGAAAAGCTTCCAATCCGCAAGGAATTGTACTTGGGCATTACGATTGACCGCTTTAACCGAAGCTACGTTTCCTTAGTTTCTGCAACAGGCGGAGTAGAAATCGAGGAAATAGCTAGTAAAACACCGAAAGTAATCATCCGAACTCTCATTGACTCGCAGTCGGGTCTTCGTTCTTTTCAATCCATAGCAATAGCAAAACAGTTAGGTTACAGTGGCAATCAACTTGTAAGATTATCGACTATCATCCAGAAACTATACCAAGTTTGCATTGACAACGATGCTGAATTGGTTGAGATTAACCCGTTAGCCGATACAGAAACAGGAGACTTCGTTGCCCTAGACGCTCGAATGGTAATTGATGATAATGCCTTGTTTAGGCATCCAGAATACGCGGAAAAAGAAACCGAATCGCTTTCGCCACAAGAAGCTTTGGCTTTAAAGAATAATTTGGCTTATGTTAAACTTGAAGGCGACATAGGCGTAGTAGGCAATGGCGCTGGATTAGTTATGGCTACGCTTGATTTGCTTAATATTTTCGGCGGTAAACCAGCCAACTTTTTGGATTTAGGCGGCGGAGCAACCATTGAAGCCATAACGGCAGCCTTGCAGATTGTTTTAGCTGAACCAGACATCAAAGTCATACTAGTTAATGTTCTCGGAGGAATAACCCATTGCGATGATGTTGCACGGGGCATTGTTGAGGCAGCAAACGAGGCTAAAATTAAGAAACCGTTTGTTGTTAGGCTGGTAGGAACAAACCAGCAGGAAGGCCAAAAAATTCTCGCTAATGCCGGCATAAGCGCCTTAGACACTATGGAAGAAGCAGCAAAACAAGCCGTTGAAATTACCCGGGGAGCGCAACCGTAATGGGCATAATAATTAACGCTGACACAAAGGCGATTGTTCAGGGCATCACTGGAAAACAGGGCAGTTACCACACTAAACTAATGCTCGATTATGGAACCAAAATAGTGGCTGGAGTGGTTCCAGGCAAAGGCGGAACAATAACCAATGGCGTCCCAGTTTATGATGCCGTAAAAGAAACTGTTGAAGCATATTCACCTGATGCTTCCATAATTTTTGTGCAAGCGCCATTCGCCCAAGATGCAGCTCTAGAAGCCATCGCTAACAAAATCAAGACAATCGTTGTGGTTACTGAGCATATGCCAATAAAAGACGCAATAAACGTAATGGCGTACGCAAATCAGTCGCAAGTCACCATTATTGGTCCAAACACACCTGGAATAATAACTCCTGGACAATGCAAACTCGGAATAATGCCAGGCCACATTTTCAAGCCTGGCAAGATTGGCGTGGTTTCGAGAAGCGGAACTTTAACCTATGAAATAGCCGCTGGGCTCACAGCCAAAGGTTTGGGACAATCAACCTGTGTCGGAATCGGCGGTGACCCAATCGTGGGCTTAAATTTTATCGACGCCTTAGAATTGTTCAAGGAAAACCCGAAGACCAAGGCGATAGTTTTGATTGGGGAAATTGGCGGTAACATGGAAGAATTAACAGCAGAGTACATAACACATGAGCGTTACCCCAAGCCGATTGTAGCTTATGTTGCTGGACGTTTTGCGCCATCTGGCAAGCGGATGGGTCACGCGGGAGCAATAATAATGGGCAAGCAGGGGACCGCACAAAGCAAAATTGAAGCATTAATAAACGCTGGAGTTAAAGTCGCTGAGAAGCCCAGTGATGTGACAGCGCTCTTGGTTAAGGAGCTTTTGCCTTAAGATTAGCTTTTCCTGTAAATTGCAAAGTTAAGACAAAAGGTATATTTGATACTTAACCACAAAAGACTTAGCCAAAATGGACGGTTAACAATAAAATGCCCATCTTAGACCCAGTTAAAAAGGCCATAGCGCAGAAGCACAGGCTGTACATGAAAATCTGCAGAGACTGCGGAGCACGCAACGCTGAAACCGCAGTAAAATGCAGAAAATGCCGAGGCAAGAACCTGCGCTGGAAGAAACGAGAAATAGTAAAGTAAGCTTAACTTGTAGGTTAAAAAAGAAATATTACTTCTTCTATTTCTATTTCCACCCTCTCAATCACAGCTATTTGATAACTGATTGATAATTTCAGCTTTACTCTTGTTTCTAAAAGTTCTTTCAAAGTTGGTATAAATTTTAGTTTAACAGGTAACGAGCAAGCTTTTATTCGTATAGGGTGTATTTCTTCAAGATAGGAAGAATTTAGCTAAATGGTAAATCGGCGAGACGTGCCAATTAATCTGGCAATTTCAATAGCTTCCAAAAAACTGTTGAAGGTCGGCGCTGAACTTGCAGAAAAAAAGATGCTTGACGAAGCAATAATTATTTTTGAACAACTTATCTTTTTAGGAGTTAGAAACGCATATCTTTACACAAATTTGGGCCAGGCGTATCATGAAAAGGGATTGACAGACAAAGCTGAAAAATACTACAGAAAAGCTATTAGAGCTGCGCCTAAGGATGTAATCGCATACGAGCGTCTCGGAACACTTTATAGTGAAAAAGGCGACTTCACTAATGCTATCAAATACTTTGAGAAAGGATTAAAGCGCGACCCAAATGACTATGTTTTACTTACGAACATGGGCAAAGCACTATTTGACAAAGGATTAACAGAAAAAGCAATGGAGTATCTTGAGAAATCAAAGAAAATAAAAGTTACAGCCTTAACCTGCAATCTACTTGGAAATATCTATCTAAAGCTCGGATTAAGGGATAAAGCCATTGATGAGCTCAAGGAAGCCGTGAAACTTGAACCAAACAATTGGCTGTTTCACTCTGACTTGGGTAACGCCTTCTTTAAAAATGGACTTTGGATTGAAGCTATAGATGAGTACTCAAAATGGGTTGAGTTAGATCCAAACTCAGCTGCCGCTCATAACAACTTGGGGGCAGCATATGCAAACTCCTACCAACATGAAATAGCGGAAAAAGAATTCAATATTGCGTTTAAGTTGGACCCATCACTCGAAATCGCAATAAGCAACCTTGACGTAGTTAGGGAAGTAAACGGCGAATCTGAAAAAGAAGATATCCCTCACACAAATGTGGTGTCGTTGATTCCAACTGAGGGCTATTGCGATATCACGGACTTTGAGGAGAAGTTTAGACTTTTTATAACCAGAGTAATGGACAGAGTATTTGGGCCTGATTGGTGGGGACTACAAGTTCCATCAGATGTGGTAGAACGCTGCCAAAGTAAAAAGGAAGCCCGCGAAAAAAAAGCTTTGACGGACATTGAAAAACTTGATCCAATATTTTACGCGGATTTCTCTGACTATGCTGCTATTATCGAAAAAAGGGACAACTGGAAACAGGTTTTCAAAGAATATTTCCCTGACCAGCAAGGAATACTTGTTAAACTTAGAGAGGCAAATTCGATAAGAAACGACATTGTACATAGAGGGTTACATGTGTCTTCTCATGACTTGGCAAAACTGAAACTTTACATAAAAGAAATTCTCTTTGTATTAGAGGAGAAGTAACTGATAAGGAACGACTCGCTAAAATAAGATTATTTGAATAGATGTTTGATGCAATGTATGGTCCTCATTATTCAGATAAGCCTCCCAAAGTCAGCGGTGATGAGTGGGAAGAAATTACACTCCAAATCTTGAAAAGAATATTTCCTACTTGGGAAATACAAAAACAAGTAAGATTCCCATTTCTTCCTCATGCTGTAATTGATTTCTATGTGCCTAAAGCCAAGGTCGCTATTGAGTGCAAAGCTTGTGGATTAACTCCAGTGCCCCGAAAATGTGATGACCAATGTTCAAAATGCGAAGTTTCGCTTAAGTGTGCTCTACTGAAAAACAAAACCAGACAAGAACATTTTGAAAACACGCAACATAGAGTATGTCTGGTGGGCTGATAGAGAGCGAGCACCTCTGGTTTCTCGAACAAGAAAGTACTGGATCATGCTTTCTACAATTGCCTTGGCGAACAGAAAAAATTTGAAGATTTCCTAAAAAATACAACAGCGAATAAAATTAAAAATTAAGGAGGGTTACATTATTTTGCAAACAGAAGAAGAGCCTTATAAGCCCTTTGACGATGATGATAGCGAAGAAGACAATCCTGAAAACGAACCTTAGACTCAGGAAAATCAACTAATGAACCCGAAATCCTTGCTATTGGGAAGTAAGTTGGAGACGATTATACGCCGTTCGAGTTTTTGACGCTGGGTTCATAAATCTCTTATTTTACAGCGTTTTTATCAGCGTTTCCATGTTGAAGAATGTGTTGGCGCAGCCGTTCTTTAGCAGCGGAACAGATTGCCAAGCCATGCCCATGCTGCTCAACTTTTCGCCAGACATCATCACTTCTGGACCGCATGCAACGCCTACAACACCCTCGTACTTTTTCTGTTTCAAAATATTAGGCATACAAGAACCCCCAGATAAAACGTAAACGTCGTAACCTTTTTCTCTGGCGATACGTTCCGCCTTGTTGACAAAACAGTCGGGTGAGCAATGAGCACAAACGTAAGAGGTCAAGCTCGGCTCAAAAACGGCTTGGCATCGACTATCCATGTATTTCCTACAGCAGTGGGGAAGGAACAGAACCCTTTTTTTGGTCTGCAGAAATTCCTGTTTTTGTATCAAATTCAAAGTTTGCATCTTGAGAAGGTCTTGAATTAGCACCACGGCATCTTGGATGTTAAGTCCTGTAACTTTCTGAATTCCGAATTTTCTGATTAATTCCTGTAAGGTTTTCTCAAAAACCTTCTGCATGCCCATTTGGTTGCCGACAATGGCGAGTTCTATGAAAAAGTGTTGCGGAGCCTTTGAAATGTCGAAAGTAAACTTATAGGGCATAACTCAAGATGAATAAAGAGCCAAACTTAAAAAGAATATCTCTTACAACTGCGTATGGAAACGCAGTTTTGTTTTAGCACGCGGCGCTTTATCTTTTAAGTTTTTAAAAATGTTCACCTGTGGCAAAAAACGAAGCTTCTAAAAAGTAAAAGAGCAACCACGAACCCCGCAATAAGCAAGCTCTGGAACTAGAGAACTTTTACGAGCGTTTCCATATTAAAAATGGTGTTTGCACAGCCATTCTTTAGCAACGGTATAGCTTGCCCAGCCACATCAATGCTGTTCAAAAGTGGCCCCAGCACTTTTATTTCCTCTCCACACGCAATTCCCACCACGCCTTCGTAATGTGTATTCTTCAGAATCTTGGGTATGCAGGAACCACCTGGAACCACGTAAACGTCATATCCTTTTTTTCGAGCTAAGTAGTCAGACTGGCTAACTAAGCAGTCTTCTGAACAGTGGGAGCACGAGTAGGACGGAATATTTGAGTCAAAAACTGCTTTGCATCGGCCATCTAAGTACTTTCTTGTGCAGTGAGAAAGAAAAAGAGCTCTTTTCTTGGTCTGCAAGAATTTGCCTCGCTCTATCATGTTTACTGCTTGTAAATCAATTAGATCCTGAAGCAAAACTAAGGAATCAGAAAGATTTAGTCCAGTGGCTTCTTGTATTCTAAATCTTAAAATAATTTCTTGTAATTTTTTAATTAATGTTTTATGCATGCCCTTCTGGTAACTTACCGTCGCAATTTCAGTGAAGAAGAAACGCGGGACCTTTGACAGATCGAAAGTAAATTTATAGGGCATGTGTTTAGTTAAGCTACTATGATGCTTAAAAAAATAACTGTTTTTATGTGAAAATTAACATGGTTATTTCTTCTCCATGTTCAAGCCTAACAAATCTTTAACGGCTTTAAGCTCTTCTCGGAGTTGCTTTACTTCCGCCTCAAGGTCGCTGGCTCTTGATTCTGCATCTTTCCTAGCATTCTCTAAGCTACTCAACAATTCAGGCTCTGAATCCAGCGTTTCTAGTTTCTGCTGCAGATCGGCTAAATTTTGTTTAAGCCCTAACTGTATTTCCTTAAGTTTTTCAATTAGCTCGTTTATTTTTGGCGGTTCTGAAGCTTTTTTTTCGGAGTTAGTCATCTTTCTAACACTTTGCCTAAAATAAAAAATGGGAAAGGTGGCTATTAGATGCTTATTTCGAACATTAACCGTTCAACGAGTTCCTTGTACCTGTTCCGAATAGTAACCTCAGTCACCTGCGCAATCTCGGCGATTTCCCTCTGAGTCTTCCGTTCACCCGTCAAAACAGACGCGACGTAACTTGCTGCCGCCGCAATTCCGGTTGGTCCTCTGCCTGACGTGAGTTTAAGTTCTTTTGCTGCGGCTAAGATTTTGTGGGCGATTTCTTCAACTTTTCCCTGCATCGTCAGTTGATTAGAAAACTTTGTTATGTACTGGCTTGGCCTAAGCGGCGGAATTGAATAGTTTAGTTCTCTGATTAAGAAACGGTAGCTTCTGCCAACTTCTTTCTTGTTGACACTTGAAGACTGAGCGATTTCATCTAAAGTTCGAGGTAAGGCACATTGTCTGCATGCCAAGTAAATCGCTGCTGAAGTAACACCCTGAATTGACCTGCCTCGGATTAGGCGCTCTTTTACTGCTTTTCGGTAAATTACTGAGGCTGTCTCCAGAATGTTTTTTGGAAGGTTCAAGTTATTAGAAATCTTTGTTATTTCAGAAAGTGCAAATGCCAAGTTGCGTTCTGTGGCGTCTGAAACTCTGATGCGCCTTTGCCATTTCCTAAGACGATAAACCTGCGCTTTCTGCCCGGGTGAGAGGCTTTTACCATAAATGTCTCGGTCGTGCCAATCGATAGTTGTTGATAAACCTTTATCGTGGATTGTATACGTTAAGGGTGCTCCAACTCTGGTTCTTTTTGATCTTTGCTCGTCGTCGAAAGCTCTCCATTCTGGTCCTCGGTCAGCTATTTTGGCTGCTACTACGAAACCGCAGTCCATGCATACTATTTCGGCGCATTCATAATCGCGCATAAGTCGGGTGCTGCCACATTCAGGGCATGATTGTATTTTGGCCGGTTCTGTTTTTGCAAATTGGTCTGTCTCTTCATGTAACTTGCTATCTCTAATCATTCATTTTTACTCCGTTTCGTTTTCGAGAGAAGCAAGTACACCGGTTTATTCACTAGTTTAGCGGGTTCCCTAACAGTTGGTTTAACCACTGCATAAGGAGCAGAAACTGGACCTATAATATCAAAAATTTTACCGATAACATTTAAGTTTTCATCAACAACTTCTGAGCCAATTTTAGGAGCTTTTTCAGTCTTAACAATCATGTTTTTTGATGGAGTTAACGCCCGCACTCTGCCCAATTTTTGCAAACGCGCCATTCCCCTCTCGAAAAACATGTAGGTGACCGTAGGAGCTTATTTAAAGCTTTCTAAAGGCTTTATAATCTGAAAGATTAGACTGGCATTTTAGAGTCGAAAGCTTCTTAAATAAGAAGTGTGGATAAGACTCTGCCTTAAAAGGGTGAGGCTAATATGTCTAAACCATTCTATGTAAAATATGAAGTGCCGAAAGAAATCGTAGATGCAGCCTATGAAGCCCTAACGATTGCTTCTAAATCAGGAGTAGTTAGGAAAGGAACAAACGAGGCAACAAAAGCTGTTGAGCGATCTCAAGCAAAACTTGTCGTAATAGCTGAAGATGTTGATCCGCCAGAAGTGGTGGCGCATTTACCGCTTCTCTGTGAAGAAAGAAAAATCCCCTACGTGTTCGTTCCAAATAAAGAGAAACTGGGCAACGCAATAGGAATAGACGTTCCATGCGCAGCAGCATGCATTCTCAAGGAAGGAGAAGCCGCAGGATTAATCAAAGAAATTGTCACTCGGATTGACCAGGTTAAACGAGGATCTCAATAATGAGTAAAGAAGCGGCAGAAGAGCTTACTCCATCAGAAGTTATCCAAGTCATAGGCCGCACAGGTGTCACTGGCGAAATTACACAGGTTCGAGTGCGCATCTTGGAAGGAAAAGATAAAGGCAGAATCATAACACGCAACGTTAAAGGACCAGTCCGCATCCAAGACATTCTTATGCTGCGGGAAACAGAAAGAGAAGCAAAGAAAATTACAAGATAAACTATTGTGGAGAAATTGTCATGCCAAAATCAAGAAAATGTTCGTTCTGCGGCGCTGATTTCCCAGCTGGTACAGGCATGATGTTCGTTAAAAACGACGGATCAATTTTATGGTATGATTCTGGCAAATGCAAGAAAAGCTCACTGCTATTCAAACGAGATGCACGTAAACTAAAGTGGACCAAATACTTCGGTAAAGAAGAGAAAGGCAAAGGTTAAAACCACAAGTCCTTCTCAGTTCGAACGTTTTTCATATTTTATAATTTGTTATTCGCTTTTTTACTGAAAGCTTATCTTTCGGTCATTTTACCATAAATCTAGGTGCCCAACTTGCCCCTTTTTCGTACGAGGAAAGAAGCGTTCGAATGGTTAATCTCAAGCAAAAAAACCATTGATGTCAGAAAGGGCAATCCACACCGCGGCGAGGTTGCTGTTTATCTATCAGGACGGAAGGTTCTGCGGATGAGGATTATTAAGAGGGAAACGGGAAGACTTAGCGAAGTTGTGCGGTCAGATAATTACAGGCTGGTTATTCCTTCTGCTGTGGTTATTGATGATGCTCTTTTTATCTGCGAGAACTTTACGATGGCTATGATGGTCTTTTTACTGCTTATTATATTGTGCCGTTTGAGAGTTAAGCATTTTTAAGCCATTTTTACGTTTGCGATTATGTTAAAATAAGTGATTAAATTAGAATTATAATCGAATATATTTCCGTTTTTAGTAGAAAAAATAAGTAAAACGTAACACTTAAATATCCTGATAGTAATTTGTTCATTACCCAAAATGAGGAATTAAAAATGGTAAGATTTAGTGGCTGTTACACTGCGCTAATAACCCCCATGACTCGTGACTGCCAAGTCGATTACGAAGGCTTACGTCAACTGGTAGATTTTCAAATAAAAGAAGGTGTAAAAGGTATACTCGCCGTCGGCACAACCGGCGAAAGCCCCACCTTAGACTGGAATGAACACAACAAGGTAATCGAAAAAACCCACGAATATGCCGGTGCACAAGTCTTAACTATAGCTGGAACAGGAAGCAACTCAACGCAGGAAGCCATCGAAGGCACAGAACACGCCCAGCACTTAGGCATAAAATGCGTTCTGCTCGTAGACCCGTACTATAACGGGCCAAGCTCACTGGAAATACGCAGGGAATACATTGAACCAATCGCAAGGCAGTTCCCTGAAGTCCAAGTAATCCCATACATTATCCCAGGCAGGACAGGAACCCAGCTTTACCCCCAAGACCTTGCAGTTCTCCACCAACAATACCCAAACGTCCGCTGCGTAAAGGAAGCTACAGGCGATTTGAAAAACATGGAGCTAACGCGCAAACTCTGCGGCGAAGACTTTGACATCCTCTCAGGAGACGATGACAAAACTTTTGCAATGATGACTTCGCCCGATATTAATGCAAGCGGCGTAATCTCAGTCACATCAAACATCGCTCCACGCGCAATAGCTGACATGACACACTACATTCTAGACGGTAACCAAGAAGAAGCCACCAGAATCGCTCAAGCTCTGCAACCGCTCTTTAGCATAGTTACTGTGAAAACACAAGAGCAAACACCTTACGGCACAGTAGCTTGCAAAGCCCGAAATCCCTTAGCCTACAAGACGTTAATGAACGTGTTAGGCATGCCGTCTGGTCCATGCAGACAACCTCTGGGAAAAATGACCTGCAACGGCTTAGAAATAGTCCTCACAAACGCCAGAAAAGTGTACGAAAATAACCCTGAAATCCTTCAACCCATAGCAAACTACTTCAACGTAGACTTGAAAGAGCGATTATACAATGAAAGGTGCTTGGAGGGACTCTTCTATGCTTAAAATATGCGTAGCAGGTGCCGCAGGCAGAATGGGCAACGCTATCATCAATGAAGCTACCTCAAAAGGTCACCAAATAGTTGGCGCAATCGAGGCTCCAAATAATCCTTGCATAAGCAAAACCTTGCGAGAACTTGGCATCACCAATTCCGATACCAAAATTCTGAGTTCCGACAGAATAAGTGAAGCATTACGTGACGCTGATGTTTACGTTAGTTTCACAATGCCCGCTGCTGAAGTCGTTAACATACCAATAGTTGCTAACTTTGGAAAACGCATAATCCTTGGCACCACAGGCTTCACTCCAGAGCAAAACCGCCCAGTAGTAAACGCCATGTCAGGCAAAGTTCCAGCCGTGTTCTCGCCAAACTATTCAGTAGGCGTCAATATACTGTTCAAGCTCGCTGAAGCTTTGAAGGCTTTTCCGCCAGGATACGATTTCAGTATAAACGAAATCCATCATACCGGCAAAAAGGATGCGCCAAGCGGAACAGCAAAGAAACTAGGCGAAATCATCGCTAGCACACGCGGCTATACAAAAGTCGTTTCTGGAAGAGAAGGCATAAGCCCAAGGCAGCCTGATGAACTTGAAATCACAGCTCTGCGAGCAGGAGGAGTTCCAGGAATCCACGACTTAATCGTTGCAGGACCATACGAGATGCTGCGCTTAGAGCATACAGCGTTCTCCCGTAACGTTTTTGCTCAGGGCGCTGTTTACGCGGCTGAATGGTTAAGCAAGCAAAATGAGCCTAAAGTTTTCAGCATGGCTGACGTCTTAGGCTTATCTTAACACAAAAATCAACCATTAACTTTTTTATCAAGGAAAAACAACTCTGAAGCAAAAGGAAGAAGAATAATGTCGATGAAGCGTAAAGTCGCCATATTAGGCGCAACTGGAGCCGTTGGACAACGGTTCATTCAACTCTTGCAGGGGCACCCTTGGTTCCAAATTGAGGTGCTTGCTGCTTCAGAGCGGTCAGCAGGCAAAAAATACGGGAATGCTTGCAATTGGGTTATGGAGTCAAACTTGCCTAAAGAGATTGCTGAAATGCCCGTAGCAAACGCTGATGTTGAGTCAGTGGAGAAGGCAGGCGACGTTGATTTTGTGTTTTCGTCTCTTCCAGGAGACTTGGCAGGTTCAATTGAGTCTGAATTTGCGGCGCTTTATCCGGTCTTCAGTAAGGCAAGTGCTCATAGAATGGAAAAAGATGTTCCTTTAATCATTCCAGAGATTAACCCTGACCATGTTGATTTAATTAAGATTCAACAGAAGTCACGAGGCTGGAAAGGCTTCATAACGACTGATCCTAACTGCAGTACCATCCAACTTGCAATTACGCTAAAGCCTTTGATGCAATTTGGCTTAAAGCAAATTATTGTCTCCACCATGCAGGCGCTTAGCGGAGCAGGATACCCAGGTGTTCCATCATTAGACATAATCGACAATGTTGTTCCCTTTATCTCAGGCGAAGAAGAGAAAATGGAAGCCGAAGCCCTAAAGATACTTGGCACCTTCAACGGTAAAGTTGTCCAGAACGCTGATTTCAAGCTTAGCGCAAGCTGCAACAGAGTCCAAGTAAAGGATGGACATTTAGAATCAGTCTTCATCAAACTCGCAGAGAACCCCTCGATACAGGAAATAGAAGCTGCCTTTGCCAACTTTAGCGGCGAACCCCAAAAGCTCAAATTGCCCTCTGCCCCAGCGAACCCAATCGTGGTTCGGCACGAGAAAAACAGGCCTCAGCCACGCTTCGACCGAGATACAGGCTGCGGCATGAGCGTTGTAGTTGGCAGAATCCGCAAGGACCCAATTATGACTTTCAAGTACATTTGTCTTGGGCACAATACGGTTCGGGGTGGTGCAGGCGCAGGCATTCTGAGCGCTGAGCTCTTTGTAGCTAAAGGCTTAGCTTAACCATTGCTCAAAATAACGCATTCAACTGGTGTAACAACATGGTAAAGAGAAAGCTTCGTGAACCCTTAGAGAACCGAAAAGGCAGCTTGTTCTTTGATGGCTTCTCGGTTAAGGAGTTGGCTGAAAAATATGATACTCCTTTGTATGTCGTAAGCGAGAAACGCATTAGAGATAATTACAATCGACTTCATGACGCTTTAATCCGTAATTACAAGTACGTCCGCGTCTATTACGCCGCCAAAGCAAACTCTAACCTCACGATTCTAAAGATTTTGCAATCAGAAGATGCATACTTGGACACTGTCAGCCCCGGCGAAGTGTTCATGGGTTTAATCAGCGGGTATCCGCAAGATCGCATGATGTTCACTGGAACCAGCGTCAGAAATGACGAGTTAAAAGTACTAGCAGACGCCAACATTACCATAAACGTGGATTCTCAATCAGAGCTAGATAGACTGCTAAAGATTGCTGTGCCGCCGACACTGTCGGTTCGTGTTAACCCAGAAATCGGCGCAGGGCATCACAGCCACTGCATAACTGCTGGTCCAGACTCAAGGTTCGGTTTAACAGAAGAAGACGCTCTAAAAGCTTATGCGACTGCTAAGAAGGCAAGGGTAGAACGCTTTGGTATTCACATGCACATTGGCTCGGGCATTCTTGACGTAGAACCTTACGTTTTGGCGGTGGATAAACTGTTGAGCATAGCCAGACGGGTTCATGATGAGGTCGGAATCGAGTTTGAATTCATCGATATCGGCGGCGGTTTCGGGGTTCCTTACAAGCCAGAGGACCGAGAGTTCGATTTGGCAGCGTTCGCCTCAAAAGTGGTGGCACCTTTCAAGGGCAAGGTTGCTGAATATGGTCTCGGTAAACCCTTTTTGTGCGTTGAACCAGGCAGATATTTAGTGTGCGACGCCAGTATCCTTCTAACAACCGTTAACACTGTCAAGGTCACGCCTTCAAAGAAATTCGTCGGTGTCGATGCAGGCTTCAACACGCTGGTACGGCCAACGATGTATGGCTCCTACCATCCAATACTAGTCGCAAACAAGCTTTCAGCGGCAGATAAGGAAACTTATGATGTGGTAGGTCCAATCTGCGAGTCAGGCGACGCCTTAGCCAAAGACCGAGAGCTACCTGTGATCGAGGAAGGTGACTTGCTGGCGATTTTGAACGGTGGAGCATACGGTTTCAGCATGAGTTCACAGTACAATGCAAGGCCCAGAGCTGCAGAAGTCCTGATTAGGCAAGGCAAATCTGTGGTCATTAGAGAGCGAGAGCAGCTTGATAATTTAACCGCTAATCAGCGGATGGCAGAGTGCCCTTGATGCGTTTCTGGAAGATGCATGGTTTAGGCAACGATTACATAGTGATCGACAACAGAGACGAAAAAATTAGCGGTAAGCAAGCTGCAGAATTAGCTAAGAAGCTTTGTGAGCGGCGCCTTTCGGTTGGAGCCGATGGTCTTTTGATGGTTTCTAACTCTAAGGTGGGTGATGTTAAGATGCGGATTTTCAACGCTGACGGTAGCGAAGCAGAAATGTGCGGCAACGGCATACGGTGCTTTGCCAAGTACTGCTATGAAAATGGCATTGTTAAGAAGAACGAGTTTTCGGTTGAGACTCTGTCTGGAATAAAGAATGTCTGGTTAACCCTGCAACATGGGGAAGTCAGCGCTGTCAAGGTGGACATGGGCTCGCCAAACTGGCAAAGAAGCTCCCTTCCCATGGTCGGACAAGGCACATGCATCAACGAGAACTTGGAGGTTGACGGCAAAGTCTTCAAGGTAACGTGCCTTTCAATGGGCAATCCACACTGCATAATATTCGTTGACAGAGTAGACGATTTTCCAGTAGAGCAAATCGGTCCAAAAGTGGAGAATCACAAGGCTTTTCCGAAAAGAACCAACGTCGGTTTCGTTCAAGTGCTAAACCCCTACGAGTTAAAACTTCGTGTTTGGGAAAGGGGCTGCGGCGAAACATTAGCGTGCGGTACAGGAACTTGCGCTGCCGTGGCTGCAGCAAACAAGCTTGGAAAAGTGGGAAATAATGTTACTGTTCACGCGTTGGGCGGTGATTTGCAAGTGGAAGTAGCTGAAAGCTTGCTTTTGAGTGGGGCAGCTGAAAAAGTTTTTGAGGGAACACTATTCAAAGAGGTATAAACATGACGTTTGAGTATGCTGACAGAATAAAACGGTTACCACCTTATCTATTTGCTGAAATTGAAAAAATTATTAAGGAAAAGACGGCGCAAGGCATCGACTTAATCTCGTTAAGCATCGGTGACCCAGACCTTCCACCGCCCCCATTCATCATTAAAGCCCTAGAGGAAGAAGTAGCCAACCTAAAGAATCACAACTACTCCTTCAGCCAAGGCGAACCAGACTTCCGAGAAGCAGTAGCAGGCTGGTACAAGAAACGATTCAACGTTGACCTGCAGCAAGACCAAGTGGTTGCGCTTTTAGGCTCCAAGGAAGGTATAGCAAACATTGCTCGAGCCTTTATAAACCCAGGCGACCGAGTGTTAGTTCCTGACCCGGCTTACCCAGTGTACGCTAACGGCAGCACGATTCTCTGCGATGGTACAGCGGTGCCGTTGCCGCTACTTGAGGAAAACGGGTTTAAGCCAGATTTTGAAGCGGTAAACGCCAAAAATGTGAAGATGATGTTTCTCAATTACCCCAATAATCCAACAGCAGCCACCGTTGACAAATCCTTCCTAAAAGAAGCAGTGGACTTCTCCAAAGACAACAACATCATCCTCTGCTATGACAACGCCTACTCCGAAGTCACCTACGACCACTACCAAGCACCAAGCATACTGGAAGTAGACGGCGCCGTGGACGTTGCCATCGAATTCCACTCACTTTCAAAAACCTTTAACATGACAGGTGACCGCATCGGCTTCGCCGTTGGAAACAAGCAACTCGTCAGTGGCTTAACAAAAGTTAAATCGCAAATCGATTCAGGACCGCCAGTTTATACGCAAAATGTAGCTGTCAAAGCTTTAGCAGCCTACACGAGCCGTGAAGCGCCACAATTTCTAAAGAAAAACAATCAAACCCTTCAGGAACGCCGTGACCTGCTAGTTGAGACCCTTTGCAAAATCGGCTACAAATGCGAAAAGCCCAGAGCAACCTTCTATGTTTGGGTTAACTGCAAAGGCAACTCGATGAAGTTCGCCACAAAAATGCTTGATTTTGGTGTGGCAGTCACGCCGGGCATCGGCTTTGGCAAGTATGGCGAAGGGTATGTTAGGATAACGTTTACGCAGTCTAAAGAACGCATTGCTGAAGCCTGCAACAGAATAGCTGTCGCCGTTAGCTAAGATTAATACTATATGTATCCAAATATGCTTAGTTTATATAAATTAAGTCAGGTATATCTGTAGGTTGAGGGATGGTATGGAACGAAGGGTTATGTCGCTTGGCAGATCTTCTTTGGTGATTTCTCTTCCCAAAAATTGGATTCAGCTAAACGAATTGAATAAAGGCGATGTAGTCTCATTTGCTCTTCAACGCGACCGCTCTTTGATTATTTATCCTGGCGCGAAGAAAAAGACAGAGACAAAAGAGACAACGCTTCGCATTGACCCAAACGAAGACGAACTGCTGATTATGATGAAGATAGTGGGCTGCTACCTAAATGGATACAGCGGAATCACCCTTATCTCAGAAAAAGTTTTTCCCGTCCCTCAGATAAAGGCAATCCGCAAGGCTGCGGGAATGTTATACTTGAGAATTATGGAGTCTAACTCTAAGGGTGTTTTTATTCAAACCTTAATGGACGAAACTAAGGCAGATCTAAACCAAACTGTGCAGAGGTTGCATCTGATCTCTCAGTCAATGGGGGAGGATGCGATTAAATCGCTGAAAAACAAAGACATAGCCTTGGCGAAAGCTGTTTTTTCTCTTGACGATGATGTGTACCATTTCGTCTATTTCCTCCTCAGAGTGCTCCGCGATGCTGTTCAAGGCTCCGTTTTGGCAAATGAGTTTCGTATCGACCCGTTGGAATGCATGGATTATCAAACCTTGGTTTACATGATGCGGGACGTGGCAGATAATTCAGCTGAAGTAGCGCGGCATGTTATAATGTTGAGTGGGATTCAACAGGATATTCCGGAGAACGTATTGGAGCTAATGTTCATCGCAGGAAATGAAGCTTTGAATTTATACGTAAAAGCGGTCGACACTTTCTTTTCGAAGGATGTCTCGAAATCAGTTGAGATACTTAGGCAGCGAGAAGGAATAGCGAAGTTGGATTCGGAAATAGCCGCTAGAGCATTCGCAGAAAAACAAAAAAATGAGCAATTGATTTGTGGAATCTGCTCCATCAGAGATAGTATAAAAAGAATTGCGGACTGTGCCGCAAGCGTAGCTAAGATCGCGATAAATCGCGAATTTAGTGAGTCTACTTAGGATTTTTTGCTGGGGGATAACTTAAAGTCATCGTCAACTTGGTAGGGAACAGCTCCTTCGTCAACAGTTTTCGTGCAAGTGGCAGATCAGTGTTGTAGTTGTATACTTCTTTTCCGTTGGATCGTGCGTCGCGTAGAGTCTCTTTTTCAAGTTTGTGTTTTAGATCTCCAACTGTGAGTGCTCCGATTGTGAAGATTCCAGGCAGCATTTCTCGCATGTCATCTTTTAATTCTATTCCTTCGACTCCGAATGGTGGCACTGCGTTTATGTCCAGTAGGACCTTCATGGTTTTGACTTCATTCAGCATTTCTTTGTCTATGATGCGAACGCCCATCACTCCTGCGCACATCACTACATCGGCTTTCTTTATGATTTCAATTTTCGAAGCTGGAGTTGGAGCGAAGATGCCTTCGACTTGAACGCCGTGATCCTTTGCTAGAAGTTTAGATATACTTTCAGCGTGTTCTTTTCCGTCAACGCGTTTCGGATTAAGGCTTGCAATCATTACATTGCATCCCATTTTAGCCAAGAGAACTGCAGCTATTTGTCCTACAGCACCTGTGCCGAGGATAGCTACAGTTTTGGTTTTCAATTCGCCAAGCTTGCTTGCCTCGAGCGCATTTTCAGCTTTTGCTACCATTGCAGCAGCAGTTGTATATGCACCAGCAGGGTCAACGATTATACTTGCTTTGAATGGGGGAAACATCGCATCTTTCATAACTTCAAAGACTTTTTCGGCTCTTTCAGCGTTTTTCCCTCCGATCAGAAAGCAGGTGTGCTTAACGGCTTTTGGTCCTCTGGAGAGTAAAGCATCCATCACTATACTTTTGACGTCTTCTGGAATGATGTTCTCGTAAGGAATAACAGCGTTGTATCCGGCATCGTAGGCCATGCAGATGTCAAATGGGCTCGCTTTAACGTCGGTGTCGAGGTAGAAGAGCAGGTAAGGTGCGTTTTCAGCTGCTTTGCCGATAACGGGCTTAACCTGAATCTGCATTGATTGGAGCCAGTTTTCCATTTCCATTGAAGAGGGCGCTTCAACCTGAGTTGAGATTATTCTTTTGGAGAGTTTCGCGATTTCGACGTTGGCGTTGACCGATTCTAGCATTTGCTTAATTCCCGGGACGTGTTCGGGGCTGCAAATGTGCAGGCATGTTATCTCGTTTTTGTTCTTGATTTCTCTTGCGCGCTCCATAATATCCATGACCATCCAGCTTTCTCTAATTGAGAAATTGACTTCGCGTTCTTGTTCCTCTATTTCTGATTGTAAACTCTGTCCGTATGCAATGAGGTAGTCTCTCTCTGTGGAATCGCTGCTTTTTTGTTTGTTTATGCTTTCTATGTTCTTGATTATGTCGTCTCTCAATGCTGTTTTTTTGTCAAAAGCAGATTCAAGATAGGTTTTGGCGTCGCTGTCAATGTCAACGGGGAAGAAGGGGATGCTGCTTTTTTTGAACACGTCAGCTAAGATGTTATCTTCGAAGAATTCTTTTTGAGATCGATTGCCTAGCTCTTCCGTGACGAAGTCTATATTTACTTTGGCAACCACGTTCTCTACAAATTTGTAGAAGCCGATTGATGGTTTTTGGAGAGCTTGGAGAACATTTGGCTTTGCGGGTGAAGATTTTTCGAAAAGCTGAAAAGGCTCATTGTATTCTTTTTCCTGGATCATTACTGTTAAATTCTTGTTTTCAAGGGGTTTTACTTCAAGTACTTTCATGTTTTTTTGCCTCCTTATTATTGGTCATACATGAGTAGCAGTGAAAAATATATACTTAGTCGCAATATCTTATATGCTGATATATACGGTATATACAGTTTGACTACTGTAAACCGCTTTTTTCATAGAATTCTTCGGGAAAAGTCGGCGCGAGCATCAGTCTGGTCTTGACCTTCTGCCTGCCGTCTTTCGAGTGAGGTTTCCTAAGCAAAGTGTCATTGTATTTCTCAATTTCACGAGCTTCTTCAGCTAATCTCGCAGCCGCTTGGGCTATCTCATGCGCGCAGGTAACTAGGGGGATGTACTTTTCGCTCTCTTTCTCCATGAAGCATGCTTGAGTGTCTACCTCTGCAATTTTCTCTGCCATGCCATAAGCAGCCATTGCTTTCGCTTTTGCATACGGATTGTTGAAAGGTGAATTGTCCCGTATAGCATTCATGTCTATTACCAATCTGGGCAGAACTGGAGTCTGACCAGTTTCAAGCGAATAAATCACTTTGTCAATTTCTTCTTGAACTATCCTGTAAACGCCAGTGATCGCAAGTATTTTGTTGACGTTTGAGTTGAATATCGCCATCTCAATGGGATCCAAGAATTCTTTTCGGGCTCCGATTAAAGGGTCCCCGGTAATGATTATGTAGCCTAATCCTTGACTTTCCATTTCTGCTTTTGCCCGTTTTGCTGGAGAATCGGAGATCACGATGCCTGGCCGACCGCTCTTTGAAATCAGTTCTCTAGCCTTCGCGGGTCCCGGCAAGGCCGTATTAGGCGATATTGTGACCAAAATATCTGGATTGAATTCTAAAATTTTGGGGAACGCTTCTTCAACGTCTTCGAGGTTCATTTTTGATCCTGAAGTGACTGTTCGAACTTTGATGTCTCTTCGGTCAGCCAATTCATCGAGGAGAAGTTCAAGATTTGGTGATGTCCCAATGTTGCCACACTTAAAAATTCCGACTTTTTTGAATTGTTGCTGTTCCAATTTTATTCACTCTATAACTGATTATGCGGGTCGGATTTTTAAGATTACCGTTTCAAACGATTTTAATATTATGCTTTTTTAAGAGAATTCCAAAATGAGAGATAATATTTGACGGTTGTTGTTGAAAAAAGCTTGAAAAAAATAGGTATAACCGTTTCCAAACCAGTTTTAGCAGCTATTTGTGTTATCTTCGGTGATAGTAATAGTGTTTGAAAAGGCTCTAGAATCGCAGCGGGCATTTTTTAATTTTTTATCCATCGAGCTAAATTGTGCACTGCGAAGCCTAAAACAGTTTAAATGACCGCAATTATTTAATAACTTAGTCTTCTAGTTAACAACCTTAAAGAAGGTTAAGGTAATGACGCTAAACGAAACCCTAGAACAACTTTCAAACGCTTGCGGAGTAACAGGCAGAGAAAACGAAGTCAGAGAATTAATGATTCAACTCATGAAACCTTACGCAGACGAGATAGTTGTTGATAAACTTGAAAACGTTATAGCCATCAAAAAAGGAAAATCGGCCGCCCCAAAAATCATGCTTGCCGCTCACATGGACGAAGTCGGCTTAATGGTGAAAACAATCACTAAAGAGGGCTTTTTGCAATTCACTAAAATGGGCGGAATAGACGACCGCATCTTACCCGCGCAAAAAGTCACAGTTTTCTCAAGAAAAGGTACCTTCCCCGGCATAATCGGCTCAAAACCACCCCACATCCAAAAAGAAGAAGAACGAAAAAAAGTCACAGCTTTCGATGAACTCTTCATCGACATCGGAGCCGAAAGCAAAGAAGACGCTATGGCATTAGGCGTTGCAGTCGGTGATCCAGTAGGCTTTGACATAAAATATGTTCCCTTAGGCAGGGATGTTGTTATTGGCAAAGCTTTTGATAACCGAGCTGGCTGTGTCACAATGGTTGAAGCTCTCAAATTAATGGAAAAAACTGATTGCACAGTTTGCGCCGTGGGCACTGTTCAGGAAGAAGTAGGCTTACGAGGTGCAGCAACAGCGGCTTTCGGCGTTGACCCCGATTTAGCAATAGCACTCGACGTAACTATAGCCGGTGACGTTCCTGGCGTAAGAGAATTTGACACAAGCGTCAAGATGGGTAAAGGTCCAGCGCTCACAATTTCCGATTCTGGCTTGATTACTCACCCTAAGATTTTACGCTGGCTTTTAGACACGGCGGAAGAAGAAAAAATCCCCTTCCAACTTGAAACAGGATTAATGGGCTCAACTGACGCCGCAAGAATTTCCATAACCAGACAAGGCATTCCCAGCGGCAACATATCCATACCCACAAGGTACATTCACAGCCCAGTAGCCATGCTTTGCTTAAAAGACATAGAGAACTCGGCTAAACTTACTGTTGCTGCAATACAAAGAATTTCAAAATACTTCTAAACTTTCTCCTTGCGGTATGCTGCATCAGCGAAAGCATTTTTAAACAAACATTCTTCTTTACCTATTGTGGCTTAACTTATGAGTACGGCGGAGAAATTTGCTGGAAAATTCGAGTTTTTAGAACATACCGCTGACGTTTACATTCGAGCGCATGGCAAAACAATGGAGGAAGCCTACGAAAACGCCGCACTTGCAATGTTTGAAGTTATGACAGACACTGATAAAATCACCCAGATGCAAGAGGAAACATTAGAGGTTGAAGCTGAAGACCAATACGCGCTGCTTTATAATTGGCTTGAAGCGTTGCTTGTAAAATTTGAAACGGAAAACATGCTTTACTCAAAATTCCAAATAACAAACTGGGAAGAAACAGATGAAACCTTCAAATTCAAAGCGAAAATTTGGGGCGAAAAATTTGACCCTCAAAAGCATCCGCAGAGGGTCGGTGTTAAAGCAGTAACTTACCATAGAATGGTAATAATAAGAGAAAGAGACCGAGTGGTGTTAGAGTTCATTTTGGATATTTAGGCTAGCTTTAGTTTCTTTAGTTCTGCCACTATCTTGTCAACTATTGGTTCTGGCGGTTGGTCAAGGTTTGTGGTGCTTGAAGTGACGAATGGCACTTTCTTCTTCTTAAAGTACTCCAAGAGCGGCCTTGTCTGTTCTTGATAGACTTGCAGTCGTTTCTTTATAACTTCAGGGTTGTCATCTGACCGCTGGTATAAGGGTCCTCCGCATTTGTCACAGATGCCTTCAACTTTTGGCTTTAAGAAGCGAATGTTGTAAACGGTTCCGCAGTTACGGCATATTCTCCGGGAAGATAGACGTTCAATAATAATCCAGTCAGGAACATTCAGCAACAGTATGACGTCAATTTTAGTAATAGAATCTAAGATTTTGGCTTGTTCAAGCGTTCTTGGGTAGCCATCCAAAATAAAGCCTTTTCCCTTCGGAATTTTGCTTAAGCGTTGCTTTAGTACTTCTACAACAACTTCGTCTGGAACAAGAAGCCCCTTTTCCACGTAACCCCTAACTTTCCTGCCTAACTCGGAATCTTCCTTCATTAATTCACGGAAAATATCGCCGGTTGCTATGACTTCAACGCCGAGTTTTGCTTGTAGCCTTGAAGCATAAGTGCCTTTTCCAGCGCCTGGCGCTCCGAAGATAATTGCTTTCAATTTACTTCTGCCACCTTTAGCCTCTCCCATAGAATAGTAATGGATAATTAAGTTTTACGTGTCTCATCTTGAGATTTTACGGAAAAGTTTATGGCATAACAGCACTTATCAAACCTAACCAAGGGTGAAGCTTTGCACACAAAAGAAATCGGGAAAAACCTGTTTCTAATCGAGTTAGAAACTGGAGGATTCAAAAACCTCATTTGCAGCTACGTAATAAAAGGCACTAAAACTATCCTTGTGGAATCTGGTCCAACTTCTTCAGTACCCAATCTTGTTTCTGGCTTAAAAGAACTCAACATCAAATTTGAAGATGTTGAATACGTTGCCCTCACCCATGTCCATTTAGATCACGGCGGCGGCGCGGGCACATTGCTAAAGTTTCTGCCTAACGCAAAAGTCCTCGTCCACCCAAGGGGAATGCCGCATCTGATTAATCCTGAACGGCTTTGGCAATCTGCTCAAGCAGTTCTTGGGTATGTAAGCGAAATTTTCGGTAAGCCTGAACCTGTTCCAAAAGAACGAATAATTCCTGTCACTGAGGGCTCCTTTGACTTAGATGATGGCGCAAAACTGACAGTTATTGAAACGCTCGGTCATGCTTCACACAACCTTAGCTTCCACGAATCGTTAAACGGCGGAGTTTTTCCTGGGGATGCTGCTGGCACGTATTTCCCAGAGTTCGACGTGGTAATGCCCACTACGCCGCCTCCCTTCCATCTTGACGCGGAATTAGCTTCATTAGATAAATTAATCAGCCTTAAGCCGACAGTTTTGTATTATAGTCATTTCGGAAAAGCCTCAAATGGAGTTCAACGCCTGAAAGATTACAAGGTGCAGCTTCAATTATGGGCAAAAATCGCGGAAGAAGGCGTCAGGAAAAACCAAAGTTTAGAGGAGATACGTGATAGAATAATTGTTGAGGACAAGGTTATGCATCAACTGGCGGATTACTTAAAATCGCATCGAATTTACTCTAAGACGGCTCTTGGAAACAGCGTTCAAGGCTTTATCGACTATGCCAAGCAAATTCAGGCTAATGCAGGGTTCATAAACGTTTTATAGTATCATTCCACTTTGTTTTTAAGGTGAAAAGTTTTGGGCGAAAGTGAAAGCAGAAAGGCTCCAGAAGAAGTTCCTCTTGAGAAAATAAACGATTACGCTTGGCGTATCCCAAAATACAAGCCGGGCATGAGAGTTCCAGGCATGGTTTTTGCAAACGAAGCGCTTTTAGAGAAGATGAAGACTGACCGCACTCTTTGGCAATGCACAAACGTAACACAGTTGCCTGGAATTTATAAGCATGCAATAACATTGCCCGATGGGCATGAAGGTTACGGTTTTCCAATAGGCGGCGTTGCCGCAACCGACTATGATGAAGGCGTTATCAGCCCTGGCGGCGTAGGCTATGATATCAATTGTGGTGTCCGCCTCTTAGCAACAACGCTTACAGAAAAAGAGATCCGCCCCAAACTTGCACCATTAGCTGAAACCATTTTCCGCAATGTCCCTTCTGGGCTTGGAAGCCGACGAAAAGACTTAACAGTTTCCGCTGCTGACTTAGACCGTTTAGTAGTTGAGGGTGTGCCGTGGCTTATTAAACGTGGGTTTGGTTGGCCTGAGGATGCTGAGCACTGTGAAGAAAACGGTTGCATGGCTAATGCAGACCCAGATAAAGTCTCATCGACCGCTAAAAGCAGAGGATTAACCCAGATTGGCACCTTGGGTTCGGGAAACCACTTCTTAGAAATACAAAAGGTAGATAAAATCTATAATCCTAAGACAGCTAAGGCTTTTGGAATTACGCAAGAAGGCCAAGTTACAGTCATGATTCATTGCGGTTCAAGAGGCTATGGTCACCAAGTATGCTCCGATTATCTGAGAGTTATGGAGCATGCAGTACAAAAGTATAAGATAACGTTACCTGACCGCGAATTAGCATGTGCGCCCGGAAACAGCAATGAAGCCCGTGATTACTTCCAAGCTATGGCTTGCGCTGTTAACTATGCTTTTTCTAATCGGCATGCTATTATGCATTGGGTCAGGCAAAGTTTTCAGCAAGTTTTCCATGAGCCGCCTGAAAAGTTCGGGTTAAAACTCGTTTACGATGTAGCGCATAACATTGCAAAGATAGAAACTCACAAGATTGATGGCGGAGAAAAGAAAGTTTGGGTTCACCGCAAAGGAGCAACACGCGCTTTTCCAGCAGGGCATCCTGATGTTCCAGCTGATTACCGCAGTGAAGGACAACCAGTGCTTATTCCAGGCAGCATGGGCACAAGCTCATGGGTTCTGGTGGGTTCACAGAAAGCTATGGATTTAACTTTTGGTTCAACAGCACATGGCGCAGGCAGAATGATGAGCCGATCAGCAGCAAAACGGCAGTATTGGGGTGGAGACGTAAAAGCGGCTTTGGAGAAGCGGGGCATTGTTGTTCGTGCCGCAAGCATTTCTGTTTTGGCAGAGGAAGCCGACCCCGCATATAAAAATGTGGATGTGGTTGCCGACGTCAGCGACAAAGTTGGAATTGCCACTAAAGTTGCAAGACTTGTTCCATTAGCAGTTGTAAAAGGGTAAAATTAACCGACCATTTTTCTTTTTGTAAAAATGCTCCTTTTTTAGACGCTGTAATGGCTGTCAGTTACCATGCGCTTCAGGTTGACTCAGACTGCCTAAGAATCAGTTTAGTCTTCCATATATAGAAAGGAACCGACCCTTTGACTTGTCTAAGGATCATTTCGAAGTCTTTAGTCGAATTCTTTCTATAAAATCTCTTTGCTATTGGCATCCACTACTATCAATTCAAAAGGACGATAGTCTGTGATTCTGATGATGCTCATAAGGCATTTGCCTACTGTACAAGATTATTGTGATTCACAACGATTATGCTGCAAAGACTCAATATAGGCCACCAAATTTCTGTCGCAATATTTCTTCACAGAGGCTTTATTTTTTTTAGCTCCACCATTCCCAACCGAGCTTTTTGAAGACAAGATACATTACCAACAAAATTATTCCCCAAGTTAATGGAATGATTCCGATCGCAAGTATGAGGTTAGCTTTCAGGTAAGTGTAACTTGCCCAAGCACTTAAAACCGTTAAACCCACAAGTAACAAAACAAAAATGCCTGCGTGGATTGCTCGTTCTGCAGTCAACTATTACACCCGCGTTATGTACCACTATTTCTCTGGGTTGTTAAAAGATTTTCCATTAAAGTTTATTTTCTAGCTTGGAGCTTTTTTTGTTGGAGCCAATGATGCATGAAGAGCCGTCTGAATTGTGAAGATAGCTAAAATGGGGAACTGAGGCTTCATAGACTTAACGCGCTTTTTTTAAGCAGAAAGGCGTACCTTAAGGATAATCGAAAAAATTAGGCTTATTATTCTGTTTTTTAGCTGTAATCTTTATTTAAAAGAATTATAGATTGTTATGGCTGGAGACTCTGATGGCACTAGACAAGTTAGGTTCTTCTCTAACCGACGCTATAAAGAAACTGTTTAAGGCTGGCGTAGTGGACGAAGCCACAGTGAAAGAACTTGTCCGTGACATACAAAGAGCTTTACTTCAAGCAGATGTTAATGTCCAACTTGTCCTTGAAATATCCAAGCGCATAGAAGAAAGAGCATTAAAAGAAAAAGTTCCTCCGGGCATTTCAAAACGAGAGCACGTTATCAAAGTTGTTTACGAAGAGTTAACGCGTTTTGTAGGTGATAAGCCTGTTCCAATCAAGATGGAGCCTGGAAAGAGGGAAATCATAATGCTTGTTGGAATTCAGGGCTCAGGAAAAACCACTCAGGCAGCAAAACTGGCACGTTATTTCCAGAAAAGAGGTTTAAAGCCCGCGTTGATTTGCGCTGACACTTTTCGTCCAGGCGCGTTTGCTCAGCTTCAACAATTGGCCACTAGAATAAATATTCCAATTTACGGCGACTTGAAAGCTAAAGACCCAATTAAAGTCGTCAAAGAAGGGTTAAAACAGTTCAACGACAAGGACCTGATAATCGTTGACACATCAGGAAGGCACAAAGAAGAGAAAGACTTAATTAAAGAAATGAAGGACCTTGAAAAACACGTCAAACCTGACGAAGTCATAATGGTTATCGACGGCACCATCGGCCAGCAAGCACTTATTCAAGCCAAAACGTTCCATGAAGCAACACCCATAGGCGCAATTATCGTAACAAAACTAGACGGTTCCTCGCGTGGAGGCGGCGCACTCTCAGCAGTTGCAGCAACGGGCGCTCCCATAAAGTTTATTGGTACAGGCGAAAAAATTGAAGATATCGAGGCGTTTATTCCCTCGCGTTTTGTCGGTCGACTCCTCGGCATGGGCGATTTAGAAACGCTCTTGGAAAAGGTGCATGATGCCGAAATTAAGGTTCCGCCAAAGAAAGCTAAGGAAATTCTCAGCGGCAATTTCACCCTAACTGACATGTACGAGCAGTTTCAAGCCGTCAAAAAAATGGGTCCCTTCAGTAAAGTACTCAAGATGATACCTGGAATGTCTTCTGATATTCCACAAGATATGCTCAATACAGCTGAAGGTCGCTTAGATAAATGGGGAGTAATAATTCAATCCATGACACCTAAAGAAAGGGAAAACCCCAAAATATTGAACTCTTCTCGAGCAAAACGTGTGGCGCGTGGTTCAGGAACAACTGAAAAAGACGTTAAAGAACTCCTCAAGCAGTACGTTATGATGCGTAAAATGCTAAAGACCTTCAAGCGCAAAAAGAAACTGCCCTTCGGACTCGGCGGAAAAGGGATGCCATCCAACTTTCCAGTAGGCTAAGCAAATATGGATGTTTCAGAAAAAGCATTTGAACTTCTCAGTAAATATCCCCTTTGTGACCACTGCCTTGGTAGACAATTTGCTTCGCTTGGTTACAGCATGGAAAATAACGTTCGAGGCTCAGCATTAAAAATCAGTTTAATCTTGCAAGCCAACGACCTTGCTAAAGAAAAAAACCTTGATGGCGTTAAACAGCTTAAAATTTTGGCGACTAATGGTTTTTCAAGAGAAGCTCAGGAAACCCTAAAACACCTCAAGACACGTGTTCCTAAAAAAGGCTTGGACGCCGAATGTTTTCTTTGCGAAGGCAAGTTCGAGCTTATTAGCAGCTTAACCGAGAAGTCCTTAAGCGCTATTGAGGGTTACGAGTTTACTACGTACCTTGTAGGAATTGAATTGCCAGTTAAGGTTGAGGAGCGAGAAGACGAGTTTAAAGCTGCCTTCAACCTTGGCTATAGCGAAAGTATTAAGCATGAATTTGGACGATTATTCGGCAAAGCCCTTGCCATACGTACTGGTAAAGAAGTGGATTACTTAAAGCCTGACATGGTCGTAGTAATCAACCCTTTCCTCGAGAAGGTACGAGTTCAGGTTAACCCGCTTTTTGTCGCAGGCAGATATCGTAAGCTCGTGCGCGACATTCCGCAGTCAAAATGGTTCTGTTCAAGCTGCCGCGGAAGAGGTTGTGATAAATGCGGTGGAACCGGCAAAATGTATCCTGAATCGGTTGAGGAACTCTCTTCAAAACCTCTGCTGGAAGCAACTGAGGGTGAAAAAACAGCGTTTCATGCCTCTGGTCGCGAAGATATTGATGCTCGGATGTTGGGTGCTGGCAGGCCTTTTGTTATTGAGGTTTCTAAGCCTAAGAAGCGGTTTGTTGATTTGAAGGAAATTGAAGCCAAAATCAACGCTGAAGCTTCGGGTAAGGTTAAGGTTTCGCGGTTACGTTTTACCAATAAGGATGTGGTCAGGCGGCTCAAGAAGGGTGAAGGCGCACAGAAAGAATATCGGTTGCTGGCTGAGTTTGAGAACGAGGTTTCTGATGAGGATTTACGCATGTTGGAAGAGGCGCTAAGTGGGGCTTCAATAAAGCAGCAGACGCCACTTCGTGTTTTGCATAGAAGGGCGGATTTGATCCGAGAAAGGTACATATATAAGCTTAAAGTTAAGAAGGTGTCGCTTAAGAGGGCTCTGATGGAAATTCGTTGCCAAGGCGGTCTCTATGTTAAGGAATTGGTGTCTGGAGATGAAGGAAGAACAATACCAAACGTTTCAGATTTGCTTGGAAACAGAGGGAAGACGCTCAAGCTTGACGTTTTGAAAGTTATAATGGATGATTAAGAAAAAGGTGAAAATTGGGTGAGAGGTTCAAAAGGATATTATGCGGGAACTCGTAGTCTTCTGAAAAAGGCAACTAGGGATAAAGGCAAGCCGAAAATTAGCAAATTACTCCAGGAATATCAGCCTGGGTCTCAAGTGATAATAAGGATGGATTCTAGCGTACAGAAAAGTATGCCTCATAAACGATTCCACGGTAAGATAGGCACCGTAATCGAAAAGCGGGGTCGAGGGTACGTAATTCGTGTCCCTCAAGGTAATTCTATTAAAGAAATCATTGTTCGCTCTGAACATATAGAGTCATACATGGGTAGTGGAGAAAAATGAGCAAGAGGGAAGTAAGCGAAAGTCGCTTGACGTTACCGCAGGTTAAGAAGATATTAGGGGATCTTGGCGAGGAAAATCTAGACCAGTTCCAGCGCCGAACATTAGATTATGTGAACAAGTTCTCCAAAGTTGATTCTGAGAAGGCTGAAGAGCTCTTGCAAACTCTTGTTAAAGAATACGAAATTGACGAAGCTGAAGCGATTCAAATTATAAATTGTATACCTGAAACTGTTGATGAGTTGAGGGTTTTCTTAGCTGGCGGTCGCAAGATTATCGAGACTGCAAAATTACACGCTATAGTTGCGCTTTTAAATGAGAATAGAACTTTGAAGTAGCGGAAAACGGCTAAGTATTTTTAAGCAGTAAGCACAATAGACTAGAGGGCTTAGTGACTGTTATGGAAAAGCGGTATGAAGAGTACGCTTACGTGTTAGATTTCCTACCACATGGCAAGCCAGGGTTCCGTCCGAGTGGGCGGGCAGGTTACCGAGCGGGAGCTTTAATTCAATGCGTGGGTGAAGAGTTTTTTACGCTGTTGGAAGCTTTGGTGAAAGAGGAATTAACGCTTAAGCCAGGCGACCGCGTGTATGTGGGAAAGGATTCTCGCGAAGAGGTTACGTACATTATTGGCCGCATCGGTTTTGATGAGTTAACTGCATCCGCTAAAGCGGAGCTTCCAAGTGTAGTAAGTCTTATAGTGAAGAATCGTGAAAAATGGTTTGTGAATTTTTTCAACACCGCACGAGCAATTACCCCTCGTATGCATGCTTTAGAGCTTGTTCCAGGCATCGGCAAGAAGTACATGTGGCAGGTTCTTAATGAGCGTGATCGGAAGCCGTTTGAAAGTTTTGAGGAATTGCAGAAGCGAACAGAGTTACCTAATCCTGTAAAGTTGATTACTAAGCGAGTTATGGAAGAGCTTGATGGCGACAGCAAGTACCGATTGTTCACCAGGGCGCAGTAAGGCATAAAGCGATGAGCCTTGAGGAAACGAAGCAGCTGCTTCGAACTTATCGAATTACCCCGAATAAGCTTTCGGGGCAGAATTTCATGGTTGAGCCTTCACTTTACGGCAAACTGTGCACTTATGCCGCGCTTGACTTTTCAGACGTGGTGTTGGATGCTGGCGCAGGCTTCGGTTTTCTGAGTCGATTCTTAGCTGATAAGTGTAAGGCTGTAATTGCGGTTGAGAAGGATCCGCAGGTTGCAAAAGCGCTTCGTGAACAAGTCAAAGGCGCGGGCACTGTGATTGTAATAGAAGGCGACGTGTTGAAGGCAGCTTTATCTGAGTTTAACAAGGTCATAGCGATTCCCCCTTACTATTTGTCTTCTCATCTAATCACGTGGCTTGTTGAAAGCAGAATCGATTGTGCTGTGATGATTTTACAGAAAGAATTTGCCAGTCGACTTACAGCGGCGGTAGGCAGTGAAGATTATGGTTGGTTAACAGTATTGACTTATCTGCATGTAAAGGTTGAGCTTTTGGATGCAGTTCCTAAAGAGATGTTTTATCCTCAACCCGAAGTAGATTCGATAATCGTTCGGATAAAGCCTTGGATTAAAAGTTCGTTTAAAGTGAAGGATGAAATGTTCTTCAAGCGAATGGTGAAGTGGCTTTTTACTCAACGTAACAAGAAAGTAGGCAAAGCACTTGCGCCATTCCTTAAGAGTACCTTGAAATTAAGCAAACAGGACTCTGAAAAACTGGCTCTTACCCTGCCATTTCACGATAGACGCGCAAGAGAGCTATCCCCTAAAGACTTCGGAGCATTAGCAAATGCCATTTCCAGTTAAGAGAGTCACTTTCGGCAATTACGTTTTTAATGTTTGGGAGAATGTTTACGAGCCTGCAGAAGACTCCTTTCTTTTCGCTGAAAACCTTGACGTAGAAAAAGATGCACAGGTGTTGGATGTTGGAACTGGCTGTGGTATGCTTGGCATATTGGCGGCAGAAAAAGCTGGCAACGTGGTTGCGGTTGACTTAAATCCTTATGCTGTTTGCTGCGCAAGGGAGAATGCGGCGCTAAATAATCTACGTTGTAAAATGGCTTTCATTCGAACTGACTTATTAACCGCTTTAAACGAAAGCGCAAGATTTGATTTAATCCTCTTTAATGCACCGTATCTCCCTGCTGCTGAGTGTGAAGCGGAATCTTGGATTGGGCGCTCATGGGCAGGAGGCATTAATGGACGGCAAGTTATCGACCGCTTCAATTCCGTAGCACCGCTGCATTTGAAACCCAGCGGTCGGATTCTCTTAATGCAATCCACACTCGCAAACGTTGAAGAAACAATATGCAAATTTGGCGCACTCAATCTTAAAGCAAGCATTAAAGCCGAACGTAAACTGCCTTTCTTTGAAACCTTAACACTTATAGAAGCCAAAACATAACCTGCCTAGCAAGCGCTGCCTAATTGCGCTGAAAAGCAAATAAAGGTATAACGCATTGGTTATGGTGGTGATTACAAAATGACACTGTGGTTTTACGTTAAAACCAACGATGACCCAAAGGTTGTTGGAGACGTTGTTTGCAGTTTCAACTTTACGCAAGGCGAGCATCCTGAGGATCAGTATTCTTGGATTATGCAAGTTGGGCGAGATGAGCCTGGCTATTGGGAAATCAGGGGCAAATACGCTGCCCTGAAAGACCTCACAGAAATAGGCATCGTTTACAGGATAGGCGACACCGTGGTTCTTTCAGAGATAGATGATGACTTAGCCCCAGACTTCCTCGATCCATTAATAACAAAGTACGGGTTTGATAACGTTAAATGGATAGTTGTTCCAAAAACAAGATAAAAAAACCCTCAATTGAGCGCTGCCTTGTCCCTTTATTATGTGTTCAAGAACTGATAGCTCTTAAGAAAAGGCATGTTTTCAAGGCTTTTTGCAATTAGTTCATGAAGTTTAATGTGAGCCCAAATTAGGTAGTTACTACAACTCAAGATACCAATACAACTTCTTTACACAACCAAAAATAATTTCTTTGTCCACGAAATCAGTGTTTTTTCACATTACTTTTCGCCTTCAACAAGGCGCTCACCTCTTTAGCTTCATTTGACTAAAACAGCGTTGACCAAACGCTTATTAAATGATTTTTCAAAATTAAACCCAAGAATACCCAAATTTAATTCTGAATTATATACAGATTTGATTAGAGCCATTGACTCTTTGAGTTCATAAAGTCATGCCGTAATCTATTTTGTTCTCTTTCTAAATTCGCGCGAGTTGGTAATCTGGTATGAATTTGGTTAAGATTTGAGTGCAAATCTGGAAAATCGATTAATAATCTCTCCCTTTAGAAGAAGTTGAAAACTCAAACAAACAGGGGAGGCTTAAAGGATGAGGCAAATACAGGTGTATGAATTGGATTTGTCCAAAATAGATGGAAGCGGAGACTTCGCATGTCCAAGATGTGGAAATGCAATATCTCCTGATGACCCCACCGAAAAGGCTTATTCCATTCTGGAAGCCAAAGTCAGTGATCAGGGCTTGGAGGAACTAAGCATTCGCTGTAACAAGTGCGAAAGCGAACTCCATTTGACTGGTTTTTCTCTCCTACAAAAACTGAATGTGAGCTCTTAAGGCGTCAAAGGAGGCTGGAAATAATGCAGCAATCTCTACAAAAAAATAGAAATACAAAACTACAAGAATCTAAATGGGAATGCCGTGAAAAGCAGAATGTGTCTTCAGGAGCTTATGTTGACCATATCTAAAAACAAGTAGAAGTGAAAACTTGAAAGATAGAGACAAAGGACAAAAGAAAGAAAAATTACTTGGAAGAAACCAGTTATTTCGGGTCCTTCAAATAACAATGGAAAACAACAGAAATAGCTCGCCGTACGCTGGAAAAGTTCTGCAGAGTATGAATAATCTTTGCTGATGATGCACAATGAGTGAACAAAAAGTTAAGGATGTGTTTGCGGTTGCTTTGTTGGTTTTCTTTCTTACTGTTATGTTTATTGGGCTTTATTCGCTGGAGCATAATCATAGTTCAAGCATTGCTTTAGACGCTTCTGTTGTTGGTATTGTGGGAGCGGTAGTGTCTTTGTTTGTGGCAGTCCCGCTTATACTGAGTGATGCTGAATGATGAGGGTGAATAAGGTATTCAATTAAGAAAAATTCTGGCGACGGTTCTAATCATGTTTATTGTTGCTGGCAGTATAGGAGCTGTTGTGATTTTGAGCCAAAAAACGTCTTCTTCGCCTCCCATAGCACATACGATTCCGATAGTGAACGTGACAGCCAATGTTGATGCTGGTGCGTACGTAGATTATCCGTTCATTATTCCTTCAAATTCATCAAACATTCATGTATCAGGAACATTTGCTGTACAAGGTGGTAGTGGCAACGGCATCATAGTTTACATTTTTGACAGCACCAACTTTGACAATTATGAGATTGGAGCTTACTTCGGTGCACTCTACCAAAGTTCACAAACCAAAACAGCTTTAATTAGTTCCACCTTGACTCAAATGGAACTTATTATCTTGTACTTGACAACACATTATCCACGATTAATCAAACAGTGAATATACAAGCTAATGCTACCTACTTTACACCCTAAAGAAAAGGAACTAAGATAGAATAACTTATTAAAATTAAAAGGGCGAGTATCAGCGCGTGCGCAGACGGAAAGAGAGCCTACCTTCCCTTCCCCCCTCATTTTACTACTGAAAAAACTAAGCTAAATTGCGGTCGTTCATTGCTTGTCGTATTTTTCGACTTCATCACTCATTATGGCTAATTCAATACCTGCTTGTTTGAACATTTCTATAGTGTCAGTGTCGGCATGGTAACGCTTTTCGCAAACTACTCGTTTTATGCCAGCGTTAATTATCATCATGGCGCAAGTTCGGCACGGGGTCATTTTGCAGAAAAGTGTTGCTCCCTCAAGTGATATGCCGAACCTAGCTGCTTGAATGATTGCGTTTTGTTCAGCATGAAGAGTGCGTACGCAATGCTGGGTTACATTACCATTGCTGTCAAACACTTTGCGGAAGTCATGCCCAACTTCGTCGCAGTGTGGCAAACCAGAAGGAGCACCAACATACCCAGTGGTCATAATCCTTTTGTCTTTAACAATTACACAACCGCTTCTCCCACGGTCACAGGTAGCACGCCTAGCCACAGCTTCACATAGGTCTAAGAAGTATCTATCCCAATTAGGCCTTGAATTATTATCCAACGATCTCCTGCCTCAACCGTTTAGTTCGTTAAAACAAATTAATAAATCATATCTGAAAACAAACGGCCTCTTTTTGGTAAATGTGCATTTCTCTACAAATCTTGTGCCGCTCATCAACCTCAACCAAAGAGGGGGCATCGATCAACTCTTCAAGATTCACGACATTTTTAGAAAACATATCTTTTGAGAAAGGCTGAATTCTCCTAAAGCCTAAATTCTCAAGTTTCTCACCGATAGGCATGGTTACCGATTGCCCTGAACGCGTTATGATGTAAGGTGTCACAAGAACCAATCGTCCACCTTTCTGCAGCACTCTATGTGCTTCTTCAATAAAAGTAAAATACAAGGGCTCAAGCTTCTGGATAATCTTTAATGCGTATGGACCGGTAGGCACTTGCCGTAGCGCTGGACCCAAATCAGGTTCCGTCACAATGCAATCTACTGTTTCTTGTCCAATTTTCTCTGCCAACCTGCCAATGTCCCCTTGCACAACCCTGAACTCCGCATCCTCAAGGCTGTACTCTCTTTTGATCCATTCAAGGTTTTCATTGGCTGCTTTAACACACCAAGGATTAACATCTACGCCAACAACCTTTGCTCTCGCAAGGAGTGCTTCCTGAAGAATTGTGCCAACACCACAGAATGGGTCAAGCAAAACCTTTTTAGGCGTACAAGCGGATAAATTAACCATTATTCTAGCTAACCTTGGAGGTATAGCGAAAATTTTGCGTTGATTAGGCTTGTAAATGTCCCTTTTTTGAAATTCAAACGGGTTATGCACGGCAACTGTGATGGCAACCCAAGTTTCTCCCTTACCAACACACAGCAACACTTCCGCTTTGTTTTCAACTAAATTCTTCTTTAAAACTTCAATATGGCTTAGCTGAGCAAACCTTCTATCTTTAGAAAAACCCATAAACTTAGATTTCTTGCCATGACCAGCCAACTCGTCCTTTACAGTGCTTCCGGCAAACCGCTGAATAACTCCTGATAATGGACGCAGCGTTTTCTCAGCGCAATACACGCTTACTCCGAAAAGCACTTTCTCAGCAGACTTGGCCATCTCATCTACTATACCGCTTGATGCTAACGATGCAGCTATTTGTGACTGGGCTTGCTTGTTTCTTTCAAGAAACGCTTCCTTAACAATTAGGGTAGGAAACTTTGTTTTTGCTTCGCCAATTTTTATTGTTCCTCCTAAACCCTCAATAACGGAAGCGCCGAAGCCTTCTTCAACGCTAACCGCAAAGAATTCTTTAGAAAAAAATTGCACCTGAAATTTGGTTTCTCTTGCTTTCAAGTAAGAAGCAAGCTCCGCTAACGAAAGCTTCCAGTTTTTCCCTGAAATAAATAACTCTATTGGCATCTGGAAAAGAAAAGTTAACTAAGTATATAAGAAATAACGCCGCCGTTTAACTGAACAAATGTTTAAAGTAGACGATTAGAAATTAAAAAAATTCACGCGGAGCTTCACCGTGAAGTTACAAATCGTTTAAATACCGCTGAATGAGTATGCTAAAACGTGACGTTGTATGCACGCAAAAAATTACAGGCACGTGAAAAATCGAGCCTACACACGGAAAGAGTACGCTAGAGGTTTTCCCCCACCCAAAATAGTAAAGTTCACTATGGGTGATACGAAGGGTACCTTTGATTGCGAAGCTAAATTAGTAGCTTTGGAACGGGCTCAAATACGTCATAGTGCCTTGGAAGCAATGCGTGTGGCTACAAACCGTGTCTTAATAGATAAACTCATAAATGATTATCTTATGGTTGTTCATCCATACCCTCACGTTATCCTAAGAGAAAACAAAATGATCTTTGGTGCTCACGCTGACAGACTTCAACAGGGAATGAGACGTTCCTTCGGAACAGCGATCGGCACTGCAGCAAAAGTAGAGGTAGGACAAACCATCATAACCGTCAAAGTAAAAGCGTCAGCTGCTGAAATAGCCAAAGAATCCCTCAAAAGAGGAAGCGCAAAACTTCCTATACCTTGCAAAATAGTTATCTCCAAGATTCCCCCTTCTCTAAATGTAACTGAGGAGTCCGAACCGGAGACGGAGACACTTGAGAGTTAAAGAGAAAGAATTGGTTTTATGGTTTGAGGATGTAAGAAAAGAAGATATCCCTGTTGTTGGCGGCAAAAACTCCAGCCTAGGCGAAATGATTAATGACGGATTACCTGTTCCACCAGGTTTTGCGGTAACGGCTTATTCTTATGAAAAATATATTCAAGAAAAACGAATAGCCGAGCAAATCTATAAAATAATTAATGAAACAGTCACAAACCCAAACGACCCCAAACAGTATGATACGGCGTCAAAGAAAATACGTGAACTTATCGAAAAAACTCCGATGCCTAACGAAATTGAAAACGCCATAAGAATCGCTTACAAAGAACTAAACCAACGACTTAAGTTAAAGGACACTTTTGTTGCTGTGCGGTCAAGCGCTACAGCCGAAGACTTACCTGACGCGTCCTTTGCAGGACAACAAGAAACTTTCTTAAACGTTAAAGGTCCGGATGACCTTATCGATAAAGTAAGAAAATGCTGGTCAAGCCTATTTACGCCACGTGCAATCTTTTACCGAACTGAAAAAGGCTTTGCGCATGAAAAAGTCTTCATAAGTGTCGGGGTCCAAAAAATGGTGAACTCCGGATGTGCTGGAGTCATGTTTACCATTAACCCTGTAACTGGTAACTCGGATGAAATTGTGATCGAAGGCAATTACGGCTTAGGAGAAACCGTCGTTTCAGGCGCTGTTAACCCTGATGATTTTGTCGTAGACAAGAACACAGACAAGATTACTGAAAGAAGAATTTCACGTAAAACAATAATGTATCTTCGTGACCACAAAACAGGCAAAACAGTGCATTTGGATGTGCCCGAGGATAAGCAGAAAGTAACCTGCTTAAGCGATCAGGAAATCATGACGCTTGCAGAATTTGGAAAGCGAATTGAAAAGCATTATGGCAAACCCATGGATATTGAATGGGCAATTGACCAAGACCTATCTTACCCAGAAAACATGTTCATAGTTCAAGCTCGCCCAGAAACAGTTTGGAGCTCAAAAACAATGGAAACACCAATAAAACCTGAAGAAAATAAAGCTGAAGGAACATTAAAAGTAGTAGTGAGAGGCATTTCGGCTGGAAGAAAAGGTTACGGCGCAGGTAAAGCAACAGTTGTACTAAATCCTGACGACGCAAACAGAAACATGCACAAAGGAGATATTCTCGTAACAGGCATGACTGACCCTGACTTTGTGCCATTCATGAAAATGGCAAGTGCCATAGTCACCGACAAAGGTGGAGTCACATCGCACGCGGCAATTGTAAGCCGCGAACTTAGCATCCCCTGTGTGGTAGGTACAGAAACAGCTACTCAAGTAATGAAAACAGGCAAAGAATACACTGTGGATTCAAGAAACGGCGTGGTTTACGAAGGCATAATGGCCCAAGCCGTTCAACCAGCAGTACCATCAAATGGACCAGTTATGGTTATGCAAGCAGCAAGTGACGCTCCAGTAACAGCCACAAAAATCTATATGAATTTGGGTGTTCCAGAAAAAATTGAAGAATTTAAAAACCTGCCCTTCGAAGGCATCGGATTAATGCGCATCGAATTCATACTAGCCAGCGCCATAGGTCAGCACCCAATGATGTTTGTCGACACAGGTGAAAGCCAAAAATTCGTAGACAAACTTGCCGACGGCATTGCAACCGTTGCTCGGGCAATTCAGCCCCGAATAGTTGTGGTACGCTTAAGCGACTTTAAGACTAACGAGTACCGAGGCTTGAAAGGTGGAGAAAAATACGAAATAGTCGAGGAAAACCCCATGCTCGGTTGGAGAGGCTGCAGCCGCTACATAAGCAAGTGGTACGTCGAAGCTTTCCGGCTTGAATGCAAAGCTATCCAAAAATGTCGTATAGAATGGGGTCTCAAAAATATCTATGTCATGATTCCAGTGGTTCGCACTCTTTGGGAGGCTAAGAAAGTTCTCGAAGTTATGAAGGAGGAAGGTCTAGAGCGCTCTCGCGACTTTAAAATTTGGTTTATGGCTGAAACGCCATCCATAGCAATAATGGCGGACGAATTTTCTAAGCTCGTCGACGGCTTCTCAATCGGCTCAAACGACATGACTCAAGGCGTGCTAATGATTGACCGCGACTCTGAACGCTTAGCTCAAATGGGCTATTTTGACGAAAGAGACCCAGCAGTAAAAAGAATAATTGCACACCTCATCAAAGTCGCTCATGAAAACGGAGTCACCGTTTCCATATGCGGTGAAGGACCATCAAACCTTCCAGACTTCGCAGAGTTCCTTGTTAGGGTAGGAATCGACAGCATATCCGTAAACAACGACGCTGTAATAGCTACAAGAAAAAATGTTGCCAGCTTAGAACAAAAGATAATTCTTGAACGGCTCGCGGAACAAGCTGCTTTAGCTCGTGGGCAGCCTCTTAAAAAGCCAACTCCAGACTGGGAATGGCCACGCTAGCATAAAGAGTCCTTATGCAACAGTCTAGCCTTTTGTTTTCTTTTCTTAGTTTTCTTTGTTACCTATCAGCGGTGGAGTAAAGTATGAAAGGGTTTGATTTTGAAGAAGAAAGAATACAGCAAGAGATAACCAAACTTGGTGCCAAACGGGTTCTACTGCAACTGCCAGAAGGATTAAAACCTGAAGGTCCACGCTTAGCTAAAATTATCGAAAAAAGCGGTGCGCTTCCGATTATTTCCGCTGACTCCTGCTACGGCGCCTGTGACATAGCGGTTAATGAAGCAGAAAGTTTAGGCGTAGATTTGATAGTGCATTTTGGGCACTCAAAACTTGTAAAGCATGAGCCGATTCCAACAATCTATGTTGAAGCAAGGGCAGCAGTAACAGTTGAGAAGGCTGTCAAAAAATCTTTACCGCTCTTGAGCAAGTACGGTAAGGTTGGTTTAGCCACTTCAGTGCAGCATTTGCAAGCGCTAAATCAGGCGAGAGAAATTTTAATCAGGGCTGGGAAAACAGTAATAATCGGCGACAGTGGGCAAATGAATTATCCTGGGCAAGTCAGCGGCTGCAATTACAGCAACGTGAAATCAATTGCTGACGAGGTGGAAGCTTTCCTTTTCGTTGGCGGCGGAATGTTCCATGCTTTAGGCATAGCTTTAAGCACTTCTAAACCAACCTTCATAGCTGACCCATATGATAACAGGGCTTTCGCAATTAATGATGAAGCCCAAAAGATACTCAAGAAACGTTGGGCATGCATTGAAGAAGCGCAAGGCGCTAAAGCTTTCGGGGTTTTTGTTGGTTTGAAGCCGGGACAAAAACGGTTAAACCAAGCCTTAAGCGTCAAGGCGTTAGCAGAGAAACATGGGAAAGCAGCTTATCTGTTAGCTGTTAGGGAAATTACTCCTGAAACACTCTTGGAGTTTCCGTCTATCGATGCATATGTTAACACGGCATGCCCTCGCATTTCTTTAGATGCTTCAGGAAAGTTTTCAAAGCCTGTGCTGACTATTAATGAGTTCATGGTGGCTTCTGGCGAATCTTCATGGGAAAACATGCTCAAAAAAGGATTATTCGAAAATTAGATTTAGAGCTGTTTCTCTCAAAAATTGCTCTTCAGCCTTCTCCTCAAGCGCGGCTTGAACAGTACACTATTTCTCCATCGATTGCATCAACCATGCTGTACATCGCTACCTATGCGAACAACAACATTATCGGCAAAACAGTGCTGGATTTAGGCTGCGGAACAGGCAGGCTCGCTTTAGGCGCCTCTTACCTTGGCGCTGACAACGTTGTAGGAGTTGACGTTGACAGGTTAGCCATTAAAACCGCCGTTGAAAACTCTTTAAAAGTGGGTTTAGCTGGTAACGTTCAATGGGTTATTGGCGACATCGGCGCTGTCATGGGCAAGTTTGATACTGTTTTGCAGAATCCGCCTTTTGGGGTCCAAACACGGGAGGCTGACAGAGCGTTTTTAGTAAAGGCGTTGGAAGTGGGAGATTGCGTTTACTCTCTTCATAACCATCCAGAAACCGATAAGCAATTAATCAAGCAGCTTAAAGCAAGCAATGGGTTTGTGGAGGTTTCGCCGTCTCCCTTTTTAGAAAGGTTAGTGGCACAACGTAATGGCGGTGTTAAAGCAGTTTATGCTATGCTCATGACTATTCCCAGAATGTTTGATTTTCACACAAAAATTAAGCATGAATTTGTCGTTGACTTATATGTTATCGAAAAGGTAAACGGTGAATAAATTTTTAGGCCCTTTAGCTCTGGAATTAATTTTGTTTATTAATCAAAAGGTTTATTGATGCGACTGGAAACTAAGCATATGCATTTATCAATCAGCGAATGTTAGCGTATTTAATATAAAAGGGAAACTATCATGAGTCTAAAACCTCCTGAACAAAAAAGCGGTCATTTAGTGGTGCCTGGAGAACGCTTAGGTGTTATTGAAGAGTTTATTCCAGACTCCGGAACATACGTTAAAGATGGCGTTATCTACTCCAAAATTGTTGGTCGTGCATTGCTCGACTTACTGAACAAACGTGTTTCTGTTTACCCACTAGTCAACGGTGAACTTGTCCCGAAAGTTTCATCCACGGTTGTGGGGCAAATTGGTAATGCCCAGTCTGATAATGTTTTGGTAAGAATCTTTAAAATAGAAAACAAAAGGCTCTCAGGCGAATTTAGCGGCATCTTGCACATTTCCGATGTTTCAGACAGGTATATCGATTCAATGAATGATGTATGCAAGCCCGGCGACATTGTCAGAGCTAAAGTGATCAGTGGAAAAAACCGCATCTTCCATCTATCAACCAACGACAAGAACTTAGGCATATTGTATGCTTTCTGTTCTCGATGCGGCAATTTGCTGGAACCTCAACGGTATGAACTGCATTGTCCAAAATGCGGCAATACAGAAAATCGTAAAATCACACCTGATTATGGAAAAGAAACACTATAGCAAAAAAGGGGAACTGACAAGTGAAAATTAATGTGCTAACAAAATCAGGGAATGAGCTTAAAATAGAAATTGAAGGCGGCACTCACGGCTTATGTAACTTGCTGCAAAAAAGGCTTTTAGAGGATAAAAGGGTGGATTTTGCAGGTTACGATGTTCCGCATCCTTTGGCATCAAACCCCATTATTTACGTTAGAATGAAAGGAAAAGCTAAGCCTGAAGACGCGTTGATTAGGGCTGTTGAGAAAATTCGAGAAGCAAATGACTCTTTTAGCAAAGAGTTAGATCGTGTTCTAAAAGCTTAGTTCTCTTTTGTTTTAACTTTTAGCCTAAGTTTAATATTCGTTCATTAATCAAGAAGCAGTTTACTGAGGTTTCATTTAAAAGCTAAAAATATCCTTATAGCTTTCAGGGTGAAAGGTTTGGAAGTTAAGGGTTTTCGAGTGATAAAATCTGAAATTCGCGTGCTTGGTGTGGACGACGGAAAATTTGTTCCGCATACCAAGGGTGTTGTGATTGTTGTTGGTGTTGTTTTTAGGGGTGGTTGCTGGCTTGACGGAGTGATGCATACTCGAATTGCAATTGATGGCTTTGATGCTACTGACCGGATAGCTTCAATGATTAACAGTTCGCCTCATTGTAAACAGTTGCGTTTAGTAATGTTAAACGGAATAACGTTTGCTGGCTTTAACGTGGTGGATATCAAAAGGCTAAATTTGGCAACAAAGCTTCCAGTTATTGCCATAACGCCTGATAAACCTGATTTAGAAGCCATTCGCAAAGCGCTTGATAATTTGCCGAAAAGTGAAAAGCGTTGGAAAATGATTCTCGAGGCAGGAGAGATCCATGAAGTCTGTTCCCGCGGTAAGCAGATTTACATGGGGATAGCTGGAATTTCATTAGTTGACGCCCGAGAAATTGTTGAATTGATGTCGATAAGAAGCAGTTTTCCCGAGCCTTTGCGCGTTGCACATCTTATTGCTTCTGGAATCAGTCCTTGAATTTGGCCCGAGTTGGAAAAGGTTTAAAAGTCACATTGCTAAGGGAATCAAAATCGGATAGTGGATAATGGACTATGGAATTTTGCCCTAGATGTGGTTCACGTCTTGAACCGAAGAAATCCAAGAATGGTAAAGATGCTTCTTTAGTTCTTGCGTGCCCAAAATGTGGGTATAAAAAACCTGAAGCTGGCGAAAAAGTTGAGCCTAAAGTGGCGTCGAAGGTTATTCAGCATAATCCTCAGCAGTTTGTAGCCGTTATTGGCAAAGAAGAGCAGAAATTGAATACATTGCCAACTGTGCGGATTGAGTGCCCAAGATGCGGGAACAACACGGCTTATGTTTGGCAGGTGCAAACACGTGGAGCAGATGAATCTTCAACCCAATTTCTCCGCTGCACCAAATGCAATTACACGTTCAGAGAATACAGCTGAGACGTTGTCTTCTACCGTGATCCTTTGTTAGAACTCTCTATTTTAGTTAGTTAGTTAGAAATAATTCAACTATTGTGAAGCGCCGCTTGGCTCTAAATTTATCCAATTCTCATATAATTAATTTTAAGAGCATGTTTTTTAGTTTAGATAGGACAATTTATTTATTAGCTAAATGTGTAATCAAAAGCTATATAACTTCACAGTAATATGCATAAACGGGGAAGGAAATACTATGTTCAAGCTCAAAGTGTCTGACGCTAAACTCTTGAGAGACATGGCTACAGCCATCTCAATCCTTGTAGATGAGGCAACATTCAAAATCGACCCTGAAGGCTTAAAACTACGTGCCATGGATCCCTCACGGGTTGCCATGATTGATTTTGAATGGCCAAAATCCGTTTTTCAAGAATACGTCTCAACAGAGCCAGCCAAAATATGCATTAACATAAGCGAAATATTAAAACTCCTTAAACGTGCTGGAAGAGACGAGGCAGTTGAGCTATTCCTAGATGATAAAACTGGACGATTACAAGTAACAATAACTGGAAAGTACAGTAGAAACTTCACAATGCCAACGCTTGAAGCCTCAGAAGAAGAGGTGCCTACTCCAAAAATAACCTTCAACGTAAAAGCTAAAACCACAACTCAAGGCTTAAGCCAAGCAATCGAAGACGCCCAACTAGTGAGCGACCACGTACGAATTGAAGCTGAGCCAGAAAAACTAACCCTGAGTGCTTCAGGCGACTTAATGGGTGCAACCATAACTTTGCAGAAAGGCAGCGATGCGTTGCTTGATTTGGAAGTAAAGGAAAACGCAAAAGCAACATTTAGCTTAAGCTATTTATCTGAAATTATAAAAGCGGCGTCAGCCACATCAGACATTGCGACGCTTGAGTTCTCAACCGATATGCCTGTGAAAATAGACTTCCAACAACAAACAAAAGAGGGAAAGTTGACCTTCTTCCTGGCACCAAGAATCGAAACAGAATAACGTGACTTAGATTGCAAATGGAATCGGTGGGATTCACAAAGAACGATTTAGCAAAATATCCCTTTTTAAAAGAAACTGCCGAATACATCAAACCCTTAGACCTGCAAATAGGCGATTTAACAAACATGGGCATGGACCAGCTTCTGAAGCGCGCCGAAGAGCGAGTTAATGAAGCGATAATAAACAGGTGTGTCAATAGGAACTTTAAAAAAACCGATCTTGAAATCCTATCCTTCCCAGTCGCGCTCTTAATTGTAATAACTACAGAAGCCTCTTTTATTAAAAAAAGATACGCGCTGGCAGAGGCAAAGCAAGCATCCAGTGATCTTGCTAAAGAACCGAAAGAGAGAATCCTAAAAATTGCCAGAGATTTTGATTGGAAAATAAAGCTTTCTCCTAAGGAAGACGGCGACTCACCTTTAGAATTTACCATAAAGTTCACGGATTACTTAAGAAACGCAGCTCATTTGCATGACAAAAAATGGAAACTCACAAACAGTATTCTATCACACGGCAATATTTTCTTAAACAGAAAAGATGTGGTAAGATTACTGGAGGAAGAAGTTCGCAGGCGAATAGAAAAAAGGTTGGACGTAAAGCTTCCCAAATATCCGCCTGAATTGATTGTGGCGGCGGAAAGAGTGAAAAAATTAGCTTCTGAAGTGATTGGGCAGATGGAAATCGAGGAGCTTCCAAAAGTTGTTGTTCAAACCGCGTTTCCACCTTGCATAAACGCGCTTTATGAAGCAGCTTCATCAAGTCATCATCTTTCGCATATTGAACGGTTTACCTTGACTTCTTTTCTTGTTAACATCGGAATGTCACCGGAGAAAGTGAATGAACTATTCAAAATCTTCTCAGATTACAATGAAAGGTTAACTCTCTATCAAATTGAGCATATTGCAGGAGAAAGAGGCTCTGGAACACACTATATTCCTCCTCAATGCTCCGTATTACAAACGCATGGAGTATGCAAAAACAAAGATGATTTATGCCGCCTAATTTATCATCCGCTTGCCTATTATAAGCGGAAACAAAAGATTGCTTAAAACTGCTTTATTAGCCAAGATTTATTAGGTTACTATAGTAAGATAGGTTTAGAGTCGTATGACTTATCAATTAATTGGAAATAATAATGTTGTTGGCTCCGAAATTGGGATAATTCTACCCACTTATCGAGAAGCAGATAACATTTCTAAATTAATTGAAGACATTGAAGATTTAAAATTAAACGCTTCAATACTTGTCATCGATGATTCAAGCCCAGATGAAACCGCAAAAATCGTGCAAGAAAAACAGAACAAATACAGTAATATTCTTTTATATGTTAGACCTAAAAAAAGCGGGTTAGGTACAGCTATAACCGACGGGTTCAAATTTTTTTTGTCCTCAAAACAAGCACCAAAATATATTGTTACAATGGATGCTGACTACTCCCACAACCCTAAAGCTATCCCACAACTCATATCAAGCATGCGTAAGGCTGATTACGGAATAGTAATCGGCAGCAGATACTGCAAAGGAGGCAACATATACGGTTGGCCTTTCACCAGAAAAGTAATTAGTCGAATTGCTAACTTTATAGCCAAGTTATCTCTTGGTTTAAAACCTCACGACTGCACCAGCGGCTTTCGCTGCTACTCCACAAAGTTTCTAAGAGTGGCCATTGGCAACTTGCACAGTCATACTTATGAGATTCAAATAGAAACCATAAGGCAAGCCGTTTTGAGGAATTTTAACGTAAAAGAAACCCCTATTCTGTTTGTTAACCGAAAACGAGGAAAATCCAAACTCTCTTGGACTGAAATCAAAAGCTACATAACATATACATTAAAGGCAATCTCGCGTTCATAAGTTTGTTTAGCCAACACTTATTTTAGTTAATAGCAGAATTAAATACCCGTTGGTTGCTATTTTCGACTTAAAGGGCGGCACGGTTGATGAAACACATGGGTATAACTAAAATTCTTCTTTTCGCCACCCTTTTATTCCTAACGTTAAGCATAGTTCTCGCTGTCGTTAGTTTATTCCCTGTTAACTCAGGCGGTAACCAAACAAGTGTTCTGGTTAACAGCACTTTCATATTAAGTCCAAATGAAACATACAGACAAAACTTGGGCTCTTTTCGCACTGGAGAAAACATTTCACTTTTAGTACAATCCCCCACAACGTTCCAAAAAAATTTTTCAATAGTAAGTTCTGACGACTTAATTTATTCTAGTTCTTCACAAACAGACATTAACTACTCGTTTACCGCAAGTTCCGACTATTATGACGCAGTTTTCTTCACTGACTCACCTAATGCTATCATGGTTCATTTTCAAGCCTCTGTTCAAGAACCAAAAGCTTCCTTTCCATATTCGTGGCTTAATGAAGCCTCAAAAATCATGTTCCTGCTCAGTCTGGCTCTAGCAATGATTGTCACGTTAAAAATACTATTATCCAACTCCTCCAAGTTCAAGTCAACTAGGTTCAACATGCCATCTCTTAGTACAAAAAACCGCCGACTCATCTTAATCTTACTTTTGCTATCGCTGGTAATTTGGCTTTTCCTTCTCGCAATAAACTCTAATCAACTTGCAACATTTCAAAATTGGTATACCGATAATGCCAGAGACTCTTATTCTGCCAGTTTGTTTCTTAAAGACGGTTTTTCGATTTTTAATCAGCCATTAGGCAAACTATCAAGCCTTGACAATTCATACTACAAGTTTGTAACATGGCCAGAAATGCCTCACCTATACCCATTAGGCAGCGTTTTCTTGTTCTTACCTTTTGGCGTCCTTCTCCAAAAAGGTTTTGACCCATCGTTGATTTACAAAATTGAGATAGCTGTATTTCTGGTATTTGCCACCGTTTCCCTTTATTTTTTCCTTAAAAATTTCTTGCAAAAGGACATGGTTCTGCTGTTCAAACTTGTTGGAGTTTACATTATTTATGTTAGTCTGATACTTTACGCGGCTGATGGCATGTTCGATTCAGTTGCTTTCCTGTTTTCTTTATTTGCTATATACATGTTTATGACGGAGCATTATGATTATTTCTTTTTGCTTGTTGCTGTTGCTGTATTTTTTAAGTATCAAGCAGGCATTTTCTTGTTGCCGCTAATCATTGTTGGTTTGATCAAGCTTTTCCAGACAAACAGGTTAAGCTGTTTACTAAGGAATAAAGCTGTAATTGCTGGCATCATTTTCGGGTTTATTAGCATCTTTACAGCTTGTTTAAGTGCGCCTTACTTTCTGGCAACCGGACAACAGTTGATAATGAATGTTATCAACGCTTTTTCTTCCAACACGCAAATCTCTTGGGCGCCTCAATCCTTCTTAGTTTTGCTGACGCTGGCGGTCACTCTTGCTTATGCAGTTTACATGTTAAACAAGAACAGTTTGCTTTCTCTTTCAGCCCTTTTCCTTCTCTTGCCAAGTTTTATGCTGCCTTACCTCCAAAATTGGTACATACCTTTCATTTTCATATACGCGCTGATTCCCCAGCAGAAAAAAGAGCTAGAGGTCACCATGGTCTGGTTATTCTTTATGATTTTTATGCTCTCTTTAGCGCGCTCTTGCTTTAATCTTTGAAATAATATACGATTTGACTTTGCGGCGGTATATAGATAAATTTAGGAAGAGTAATCACTATAAGCATTAGCAAGGGGGCAGGGGAATATGGAGGCTTCTCGAGACTTCGTTTATCAAAAATTCTGCGAATACTACCGAGACACCTCCACCGTTATTCCTGCACCAATTCTTCTTGGCCAAAGAGAATTTGGCTATCTGCTCTTCAAGGAACGGTTTATGGTCAGGCACAAAAGGTTTGAAGGAATCAGCAACCTGAGGTCAATGCTGAATCAGACTGTTCCCTCAGATGTTTATCATTCTTGCGCTTACTATGAAAACCCAGACTTTGACATGGACAAAAAAGGTTGGTTAGGCGCTGACTTAGTTTTCGACATAGACGCCGACCACATTCCAACTCCTTGCAATAAAATCCACGATGAATTCACTTGCACCAAATGCGGCTTCAGCGGCAGAGGAATAACTCCCGAAATCTGCCCAGCCTGCGAAGCAACAAAATTTGAAACCAAAACCTGGCCCTGCGAACTTTGCATAAAATCAGCTCGCGAAGAGACCGCCAAACTGATTGATATGTTAGAGAACGATTTTGGTTTTTCTTTAGATGAGTTACACGTGTTTTTTTCTGGTCACCGAGGATACCACGTGCATGTTGAAAATGAAGCAGTGCGTTCATTAGATGCTATGGCAAGAAAGGAAATCGTAGATTATATAATTGGGCTTGGAATAAAATTATTTGAAAAAAAGCCAAAAAAAGCAAGCACAGATACCAAGTTTCGATTACATGATTTTGGGTGGAACAGACGTTTGAAAATGGGTATTAAGACTTTTCTTTCTAACGCTAGACGAGAAGACTTTGTAAAAATAGGTTTTAAGGATAAGAAAAAACTAGACCTCATAATAGAAAAGAAGGATACCCTGATAGATCGTTGTTTGGATGAGGGTTATTGGGATGGTTTTTTCGGTGTTAGTGACGGAACATGGATGAAGATCGCTAAGTACATTAAAGACCAGCAGTCCGCCAAGATTGATACTGTTGTCACCACTGATATTCACCGTTTAATCAGGATGAACGGCACCTTGCATGGCAAAACAGGACTAAAAAAAGTGGAGTTTCCAGCTAAAAACCTGCAGGATTTTGATCCGTTCACTGGAGCGGTAGCTTTTAAAAAGGGCAAGATAAAAGTGTTGGTCTCTGATGCGCCAGAGTTTAAGTTGGGTGGAGAAACGTTGGGTCCATACAAGAATGAGACGAAAGAGTTGCCTGTTGCGGCGGCAGTGATGCTTATCTGTAAGGGAAGGGCTAAGGTGGCAACCTAAATGTACAATGAACTTTACGCGGCATGGAGAAGAGAAATTGAAGAGGCTTCGCTTGGAGGTTTACCGTCTGACTTCTACGATAGAATAGCAGATTACCTGAGGCGTATAAGCGAAGAGAGCAGGATGCTTGATAAAAAATCAGTTAAAGTAAACTTGTTGGACCGTGAAACACAGAACGTAAAGCGGATGCTTGAGGAACTGCTTTGGGCAAGATACAAAAAGCTGGTCAAAACAATTACCCAAAACCAAACGTTGCCCTCAGAGTTGTTAACGGTTGAAGAAGCCAAAATGTGCGAGAGTTTTGTAACTTTCAGTGGCGCGTATCGGAAGTTTGCTGAAGGTCTCATGCAAGGTCAAACTGTTAAAGTGGAAGCTGAAGTTAGTCATAAACGGATGACTTTAAGATTCGCAAAAAGTACTCCAGCCATTATTGGTTTAGACATGAAAACTTATGGGCCATTTATGGTTGAAGATGTTGCTTCTTTGCCTATTGAGAACGCGAAGATTTTGATTAAACAGGGCTTAGCTGTGCTGGTTGAAGTTTCCTAAGGTTTCCGCAGTTAGAGCTTGATTTTCCACTTTTAATTTTTCGCCATAAACCTTGGCTTGCAAGAATGATCAGTGGATAAGAAACAATCCATGCTATCGCGTACAGTGGGCCGTAATAGAAGTGGAACATTTGCACTTGGTTTGAGTTTACGCCGTACTGCATGCCAATGGTGAAGATGGTGACTATCCGCATAACATTTATGAAATATGTGACGGTTGCGCCAACGATGAAGTATCCTATTTTAGCTTTCCAAGAGATTGGCATCTGCTGCAAGAACACCAAAGCAACAGCCGTATAAATAAGAAAGCTTTCAATACCTGCACAAGGCCAAGCGATAGCGAATTTAGCTGTTCCCAATGGTCCTGTAGCTTGCAACGTTGGCATGCCATTTTGTGTTACAAGCGAAGTCGTGCATCCCATTAAGCCTAGGACGCGAGCGGCAAGCGTGGCGGTTGTTGGAACAAATATTTGGAATGGTGTAAACTGCCCGTTGGGAAAAACGTTATCGATGGTGTATAGAACTCCGACTAAACCGACAAACAGAGCAGGTAAAGCAAAACCTGCTAAACCCTTTTTCCCAAAAGACAGGAAAATAGTTAAGCAAAAAAGACCTGCGAAAGCAAGGTATTCAATTGCAAGAGGCATTGAATCGTAAAAAGCAACGCCGTTTTGCAGGGATAAGTTTGCAATTGCAGCGTTTAACCCAAAATAATACTCCGAAATTACGTATATTGCAGGAAGTAACAAGGCTATGGCAACAGCGGCGAGTTTTGCTTTGTTTTGCTTGCTTATTTTTGACTTGAAGATTTCCCAATTAAGAATAAACTCCAGTGCTATCAACCAAATAAAGAATAACTCGAAGGTCCTGCCCTTCCACATTAACTGAAAAGAATCTTGAGCGCTAAGGTTAAGGTATGGATCGGCTGGGTTCAGCCCATACAGCAGAGCCAACGGAGCGACGAAAGCAAACAATGGCAACAGCTTAACTATGGTATCCGAGTGCTCTTTAGCTTTTGAAAGAATTTGCATCAGCGCATTACCTGCAAATTGGATAGAAAGTTAAAATTGTCTTCCGTTTAAAAAAGAATACGCCTTTTTGTCAGTTGTGAGTTTGCCAGGATAGATTAGCAATAATTACAAAACTTTCCGTTTTATTGAGGTTTAGGAAGAAGACGAGGGCGGGTCAATTTTGATAGCGAAAATTAGTAGCTAAATGAGGAGAGAGGAGGGGTAGGCTAGTATTTGTTGACGAATTTCGCTAGCTAATACAAGGTGTCCCCTCTAGATAGGCGCACTATTGCTAGGAGAATACGCTAAAATTGTAGATAGGGTATGCTTTTTGCTTGGTTGTTCAACCAGCCAAAAGAGGGCATCCCTGCGGGCAAGCCAACTTCTTTAACAAGCTTTTGAATTCGTAGAAGCACTAGGCGTTTTATTGACTCTCAAATAAAAAGGCTATAAAATTCTCTCCAAGTGCTACTTCGATGACTGGCTGAAGCCCTCACTTTTTGGTAGATAGGCGAAAAAGTATAAGAATGCGTATGTTTCTTTTATGCAAAGCTGGTAGTGAAAAGGTGCACGTTCCTAAAGAAGTTAAAACTTACTGTCCGAAATGTAAAACTCATCAAATTCACAGTGTAACCCTCTACAAGGCTGGAAAGCGCAGAGCTTTAGCTCATGGCGAACGTCACCACGAAAGAGAGAAGAAGGGTTATGGTGGACAAAAATATCCACTTCAAAGGGAATTCGCGAAAACAACCAAAAAACAAACCTTGCGATTAAAATGTAAAGTTTGCAATTACATGAGGCATAAAGACGGTATTCGCCTTAGAAAACTAGAAATACAATGATAATGGAGGAAAAAAGTCATGTCTGAATGGAGTAAACTTATCCCAAAACCAAGAAGCGTCTTCCTTAGAGTCAAATGCTCAAAATGCGGCAACGAACAATTAATCTTCAGTAACGCTGTTAACAAGATAACCTGCAATGTATGCGGAGAAACACTAGCTGAACCATCTGGCGGAAGGGCAAAAATCAAAGGCGAAGTGCAAGCGGTTCTTGAGTAAGGGCTGGCGTAATGAATGGCTACTCAAATGTCATAGAAGCAGGCGGGCAGGGGACTTTTAGAAGGGAAAAATAGTTGGTTTGGCAATTACGCAAATGCGTAAACTGCGAAAAATACACATTGAACAAAAAAAGTTGCCCTTATTGTGGTGGGCCTGTCAGAATTCCACATCCACCCAAATTCTCGCCTGATGATAAATATTTAAAATACCGAATGGCAATGAAAAGGAGTAGCGCAACATGAAAGAAACTTACATCAAAGAATTCATCCAAATTGAACCGAACAATCCAATTCTTATCGAAGGTCTTCCAGGTTTAGGGCTTGTTGGTAAAATCGCCCTTCGCTACATGATCAAACAGTTAAAAGCCAAAAAAATTGCTTATCTCTACTCGCCTCATTTTCCATATTTTGTTCTTGTCAACAAAAAAGGTAACGTTCGTCTTTTAAGAGGCGCATTCTACTACTACAAAAATCCAAACGGACCAAATGATCTGATATTATTTACTGGCGATAGCCAATCGCAGACAATCGAAGGGCAATACGAAATCGCTGACCGGATGCTTGACTTCTCAGAAAAGTACAAAGTTAAGACAATCGCAACCATCGGGGGTTACCGAATGGAGCCAAAAGAAAAACCTAAAGTATTCATAGCTGCAACTTCACAGGAAATCTTGGACAAAGCACTGCAAGCAGGCGCAATCCTGAGCACTTCAGGAAGCCCAATTGTTGGAACAGCAGGATTAATACTTGGCCTAGCAAAATTCAAAAAAATAAATGCTCTCTGCCTGCTAGGTGAAACACGCGGTTACCTACCTGACCCTCTTGCGGCAAAAAGCGTTTTAGAAGTTTTAAAATCAACCTTCAGCTTCGACTTAGACCTAACAGGATTGAACGAGGAAATTGCCCGCGCAGAAGTAATGGTGACTCGCCTGCAGCAAATTGAAGAAAAACGAGCTTTGCAAGCTGAACAAACACGTAAAGAAGAAGATAAAAAAACCACTTACATATCTTAAGCAAAGCTTTCTTTAGGTTTTCTTTAGGCATCCTTCTCTGGGTTCATAAATTGTTCCTTCACGGAGCAATTGACTTATCATGCGTTCAACTTCGGCTCTGGGTATCTTATGCGTTGTTTCCAGTTCGTTGATCAGTGCGTCTTTTTCAACTATACCTGTTGCTTTCTCCATGTCCATCAGCACTGAAAGGATAACACTCAATCTATCCCGGATGCTTTTGGACCTTCCAGTCATTATCAAATCAATATCCACTTTGTATGATGACAGGTCGATTCCAACTTCTTCCAGAGACCTCTTCATAATGACTACAGCCGCCTCTGCATCTTCACTGGTCACTTCCTTTCGTAATGCAACGCGTGCCCTGGCTTCTGAGATGCGAACAAGCGATTCCAACTGGCGTGCGGTTATTGCCACTGGTGAACCTTCAGTTTCGCTTGCCGCGCGCATGGCTAAGTAAAAGTCGCTTAGCCGCTTTAACGCTTCAGTACCAAGTACAGGTTTAATCCCTTTAGCATAACCAACATATTTCCGCAGCAATTCCGCATCTACAGGTGCTTCTACAGGGCTTACTCCCCTACGATGAATTTCCAAGATGTGATGAGACATTTTTTCATCCGCTTCCTTGTTGGGCACATCGCGTAGCACGAAAATTAAGTCAAAACGCGAAAGAATAGTTACTGGCAATGGAACGTTTTCAGCGACCGTCCTGTTTGGTTCATACCTGCCTAAAGACGGGTTGGCTGCTGCTAGAACTGCTGTTCTGGCGTTTAGTGTTGCGACAATTCCGCCTTTTGCAACTGAAACCGTATGCTGCTCCATCGCTTCATGAATAGCAACTCGGTCTTCAGGACGCATCTTGTCCATCTCATCAATGCATGCAATTCCTTTGTCAGCTAGCACGAGTGCACCTGCTTCCAGGCTCATGCTTCCACCTTTTTCTCTTACTACCGCAGCGGTTAAGCCTGCAGCGGTTGTTCCTCTACCCGAAGTGTATAGTCCTCTTGGGGCTATTCTGGCTACGTACTGAAGAAGTTGCGATTTTGCGGTCCCAGGATCACCGATTAAAAGACAATTCATTTCTCCTCTTATGTTTATGTCTGGTAGGCTTTTGGAGACTCCGCCGAAAAGCAAGTACATTATGGCTTCTTTAATGTGTTCGTAGCCGAAGATTGATGGAGCTATTGAACTCATGATTTTCCTGTGCACCCACGGATCTTTTGCGAGCTCACGCATTTTTTCTTCTTCTTCAGGTGTCGGCGGTGATGTTTCGGGTTCTTTTCCGAGCACTTCTATTGAGTTAGCGTCAAGTTGAAGGATGAATGTTCGGAGTTTTCCCATTCCCATTAATGAAGGCGCAAAGGCGCGGACGATTCCGACTATGGCAATGTGGTCTCCTGGTCTTGCTACATCAACTATGTCGTCGCCGACAAGTTTCACGGCTAATGTACGTGGTAACTGTCCTGGAGGTAAATCTTCAGGCTTTTCCTGCAGTCGGAGATCCTGAGAATCTATAAAGGTTGATTCTTCTTGGATAAACTCGAATGGTCCATCTCTTCCGCAGTCTGGAGCTTGGCATATGGCTGGTGCCTTGAGGAATTGTCCTGTTTGTTCTTCCATGTTCATGGTTCCGCAGCGTTTGCATTTGAAGGCTGCTTGCAGGACCATTGGTCGGACTGATGTGGCTCTGACTACTATGCCTTCGACCATGACTAGTTTTGCCATTTGTCTTGAGCCGAGTTTTCTTAGTTGTTCTTTTCCAAGAAGCTTTACGATTCTTGCGTTAATTTTTTCTATTTTTTCAGCGTATTCTGCGTCTTCTATGCGGAGTTGTTCGTAGGCTCCTTTTCCTGCGTGCTGCAAGTATTCTCCTGGTTTGTTGAGTAATTGTTCTGCGAGTGCTTGGTCAAATCCATAAAGTTCTTCAAAATCGATTGTTACTGTTCCTTTTCCAGTGATGGCTAACTGCGCGATTCTCTGGCGGTACCTCTCTTTCTTAAAGAACTCTTGAAAACGCTGCTGCGGATCCACTGTTACCTGTTCGTTAGCCATCTTTACTTTTCTCCCTCACTTTCTAGAATCTTTGTTTTCCATTCAGAGATTATTTTGACTAGTTGTTCATATAGGATTTTTTCCTCGCTTGTAAACTTTTTTAGAACTTGCTCACTTTGGGTTGGAGCAGAAGATAAGGCAACTATTTTTTTTAGCCTAGAATTTACGATGTCGCGCGCTAATTGCCTTGCTCTATCATATTCTTGGTATTTTTCCGACTGCTTTAAGGTTTGATCTTTTAAGTCGGAAATAAACCTGCGAAGTTTAGGATAAAAATCATCTGAAAGCTCGGATATTTGCCCCGGAATTTGTACGCCTTCCTTCCATTGCACCTTAAACAGTTTAGTCACATCCAAAACATCGTCCTCTCGAAAATGAACCATTCCCGCGTTCGCTAACTCTTTCGCCACCCAAAAATAAACTTCATACTCATTTCCTTCGTCAAAGGGACCAACAGTTAATCCAGCAAGCTTAATTTCTGGGCAGTTGCGGTTAGCCACAATTTTAACCATAGAGTTCTCATAACAGAAATCTAACGTGCAAATTTTTGCTGCCAACTCCCTTTTCCCTCCCAAGTCCGATAGTTTTCCCCTTTGTGGGGTTCAACAGATATAGCAAGAACAGTTTTAAGCGTTTGCACTAGAAAAAACAAAGCCAAAGAAAGTTTGTCCTCTTCCTGCCCGGAGAGACCATGTCTTTCTTTACCTCATCTCATGCTTTGTTTTCGTGTTTATGGCCAAAGTCCTAGTGTTTTTATGGCGTTCGCCACCCTGCCCACGCCCAGCATTAATGCGCCTGTGCGCATGTCACTCTCTTCCTTCTCTGCAATAGCGGCTACGTCATTGAATGCTTTGGTCATTTTGGCTTCTAGTTTCCTGTTGACTTTTTCCAGCGGCCATTGCTCGCGGGTTAAGTTTTGTACCCATTCAAAATAGCTTACGGTTACTCCGCCGCTGTTGGCAAGGATATCTGGGATTAGGCAGATGCCTTTTTCGTATAATGCTTTGTCAGCTTCGGGTGTTGTTGGTCCGTTTGCTGCTTCAGCGACCATTTTTGCTTTGATTTTGTCGGCGTTTTTGCAGGTGATTTGGTTCTCTAGTGCTGCAGGAATAAGTATGTCACAGGGCAATTCAATTAGTTCCTCGTTGGTTATGTTTTTGCAGTCTTTGTAGTTCTGGACAGAGCGTGTTTTTTCTTTATGCACAAGAACATCCGGTGGGTTTAAGCCATCTGCGCAGTAGATTCCTCCTGTTGAGTCGCTTACTGCTATTATTTTGCAGCCTTCTTCTTGTGCTGCTGCTGCTGCGTGGTAGCCGACGTTGCCGAATCCTTGGATGGCTATGGTGGCGTTTTTGAGTTTTTGGCTGTTGTTTTCTGCTGCTTGTTTTACGCAGTGGATTACTCCTCTGCCTGTGGCTTCCGTTCTGCCCCATGAGCCTCCGATTTCAACGGGTTTTCCGGTGACGCTTTCGGGTATGCTGTAGCCTTTCATTTGGCTGTAGGTGTCCATTATCCAAGCCATGGTTTGCGCGTCAGTGTACATGTCTGGCGCAGGAATGTCGCGGTGTGGCCCCAAATATTCGAAGATTAGGCTGACGTATCTTCTTGTTAATCTTTCAAGCTCATGTTTGCTCATTTTTTTAGTGTTAACGCAGACGCCGCCTTTTGCTCCTCCGAATGGTATGTCGGCGATGGCGCATTTCCAAGTCATCAACATTGCCAGCGCGGTGACTTCGTCTAGGGTGATGTTTGGGTAGTAGCGGATTCCGCCTTTGAATGGTCCGCGTGCGTCCCAATGTTGAACTCGGATTCCGTTGAATACGCCGACGGTTCCGTTGTCCATTCGGATGTCGATGCTGACGCTGATGGAGCGTTTTGGCAAGCTGAGCATCTTATGCATCCCCGAATCCAACTGTAGCTTTTTGCAAGCCAGTTTAAGCTGGGAAAGTGCGACGGTTAATGGTGTGTGTTCTTCAGCCATAAATCGAGCCTTCTGCAATAAGTGTTAATTATAAAATGGCTAGATAAGATTTGCCTTCGGCGGTTTTTTTGTATGTTTGGTTGATGCTTTTGTATACGGTTCCTTTTTGTGTTTAGCTTATTTGTTCTTGGGGGCGTCAGTATTTGTCTTTGTCTTTGGTTTTTTGTTCTCTCGCAGGTACCTACTGGGATAACAATTTTTTATAGTAAACGGGGATAATGCCTTGTTAAGGCTTGTTTTTAATTTATTTGAGCGTTGTTCCACATGTTTTCAAAATAGTTTTCTGCTAGTTTTACGATATTAGAGTTATTTGTCCATAAGCTAGGGACAATCGTATCTCTTTCTGCAATATGTATATTCACTTCTTTGTTATCAAATATTATCATTACAACAGGGATAGGGGCGGGACTGTATTTGAGTTCAAATAAGGGGTTTTTCTTTAAAGCTTGTTCATTTATAGTTGATTTTCCTTCACTTCTTTCGGTAATTATACGTATTTTCGCGCCTTGGCTCATCGCCCTCTTGAGATATTGAAACTGGTAAAAAAACATTTTTTTTACTCCCTCTGCAGGTACAATAGCATTTTCGCTTAATTGCACTTCTGAAGTTGCCTTTTCCATTTTTTTTATAAAAAGGTTTCTTTCAGAAGTAATTATGAATTGTGTAGTCGCTTCATGGGCAATCGCGTCACTGTTTCTTTCTTTGTCGTCATTATTCGAGAGTAATTTTATTTTTTCTTGTAATGCTGTATGTTCCTGTGTTCTTTTTTGAAGCAGCATAACGGAGCCTTCGTTTAAGGGAGTGGCTTTGTATAATGTGGGTGTTCCTATTACTTTTTCTACTAGACCGAGTTTTTCAAGTGTCGGCATTATTCGATAGATGTCTTGTCTTGCAACATTTGAAATTTCGGAGATTTTTTTTGCTTCCGCTTTTTCAAGCGCGGTAAGTGCTAAGTATGTTTTCGCCTGTAACACGGTAAGCCCCAAATCCATTAATATCTCAATCGCTTCATCCTTTTGAAGCATTGTCATCCCTTCGAATCGTAAAGATTCTTTCATTCGATTTTATTAACCTTTTTACAAAGATTGCCCAAATTGTCAGAAGAGACACTGATTACATACCTTTAAAAAACTATGCAAGTAATAGGTCAACCAGTAGGAGAAGGAGCGATGGGGCTGAGGAGGCTCTGGTTGAATCATGATGTTTGCAATCGTGATAACGCATTTGCATTTGCGTTCTTTTCTCCTATAAAGTTTCCAGAGCCTCAGCAAACCCTAAATGCTAAGATGCCACTAATCCCTCATTGCCTATTTTTTTTAGAAAACATGGCTTAGTCTCTCCAAGTGGAGGGAAGGGATCGAACCCCAGTTTATTATTAAATGACCGCAAACAGTTTAGCTTCGGAAACTCCTCACGCAAGATCATTTTGATTTTTTTGCCATTTGGTTGATCCTCAGTCAGCATTCCGTTTCTCATGTTTAGCTGGAATAGTCTCTCTTTTGGGCTAATAAGGTTAGCACTAGAATTTTTCGAGATATTCTTCAAACTGCTTTTTATCCCTCAAACACTGAGGACAAACACAACTGAATGGAAGATCTTTAGTAGTGCACAAATCAATGTATTTGCATTCTGAACATGGAAAGTCTTTGCCGCAGCGCGTACAGCTTTGGAGAAAAACAACTTCACTGTTCACAATGCCCGCGATTGTATCCATAAGCTTTTCAATATTATTGCAGCTTTTAATGGAAAAGACGCCTTGCTCACGATTATACTCCAACCCCAAGTGTATTAAGAGAATAAACTTTTCTTTTTCAACCCTCGGAAGCTTGAATGCCTTCTTATTTAAAGCTGTCACCATTTTCCGCTTCCTTCCTAATACTTGTTCATTTTCGTTAGGAAATCAACCTCTTCAGGCGTGAGTTTAAACCAAGAAGCTAGAGGGCTTGATTTTCGGTTTTGAAGTATGCTTTTGATGAATGGAACGAAATCATGTTTAGCTGTTTCATGTGAAACATGGCATTGTGCTCCAATTTTTCCGCAGATGCCGTCTAGTATTGTTCTTTTGCCTTTGGTCCAGAACAAAGTAATAATCCTGATGGGCGGCGAAATAAATTCAAAGGGTTTGTATGATTCAGGCGCAACTGAGGCTGCTTGAGATAACGCGTTATAGAAGTACTTTAAAAGATGCCAGTGCTCAGTTCCAATCCTTCCTCGGAAAACATCGGCTTGCGAAACAAAATCGTAGGCGGCAGCAAGCTCTGCTGGGTCAGTGTATCGTCTCGGGAGGTTGTCGCTTACTGAAAGCAGAAAATCATCATAGTCAACGTTTGAGCGGCTAAGTAAACTTGATGCTTCCGCAATTGATTTTGCTGAGAAAAATCCTCTTAGAGTTTCGTCCATGCTTATGTCTTTGTTTCTTGAACTCAACGTCATGGTGTCTTGAAGCGTGAGAACGTGATTTTCTTCGCTGAGACTTTGAAGATCGTTTATAGCTGACCTCACGTCACCTTTACTGTTTTGGGCAATGTGCTCAAGCGCTTCAAAATCTGCCTTTACATGCTCCAGCAAGCAAATTTTTTGCAATAGTGCAATAATAAGCGGTATCCTGATTTGCTGGAAACGTATGAGCAAGCATACTTTCTTTAATGGTCTTAGCTTGTCTATGTCAGGGTCATTTGCCGCCATAATAACTGGCACCCTTGATTCTTCAACAATTTTTATTATGGCGCCTACCCCGCCTCTGTCCTCGTTGCCTGCAATGCCGTCAACCTCATCGAGGAACAAAAGGTTGCCTTTGCTTTCAGCTGAGAAACTGTCTAAGGCAATATAGGAAGTGGCTGGTTTAGCAATTTCATTAATCGCTTTTTCAGATCTTGTGTCGCTTGCGTTCATTTCAATAGTGATAAACCCAAACTCTTTTGCGGCGGCGTTGCCCAGTGCTGTTTTTCCGATGCCAGGCGGTCCATAAAGTAAAACTGCCTTTTTGCTTCTTCGCTTGCTTTTCAGCCACTCGATAAAGGTGGCTTTCGCTTCTTCGTTGCCGATTATGTCTTCTATCTTTTTTGGGCGGTACTTTTCAACCCATAAAAGGTCATTTCTCAATAAGTTTCCCCTATGGCTTTACCAAATTTTGCGAATTGCGCTAGCAACGCGCTTAACTGGATGTCGCTGTTGGCGCCTTGTGTTAAGCGGTAATCGTACTCGCCGATGGTGTTTGATAGGTCGGCTTTTTGTTCAGGCGTAAGATCAGACATTTTGAAGATTTCTCGCTGTATTTGGCGTATTATTTCCGAGCCTGAAAAACCGTAGGACCCCATTATTTCATACATTATTTTCCTTGCTTCGATAAAGTCGCCGAATAATGCTTTTCTAATCATTTTTTGAACTTGCATTGGGCTGGCTTCACCGATAACTAGTAAAACAGTCTTTTCATCTATTACCCCTTCCTTGTACGCTGAAGCTGTCTGCAAAGCGTTTATGGCGTGTCTGAGGTCGCCTTCTGAGTAATCAACTATTCTTTCAGCTGCTTCAGGCAACAGGTTAACTTTTTCTTTTTTGGCTATGCACTGTAGCTGTTCTTTCATCGCTTGTTTATCTAGCCTTGAAAATCGGAATATAGCGCAACGGCTCTGTATCGGCTCAATTATTTTGCTTGATTGGTTACATATCAGAATGAACCTGGATGTGCGAGAACTGGTTTCCATTATTCTTCTCAGCGCTGTCTGTGCAGGACCCGTCATCTGGTCACACTCATCCAGAATAATCAGCGCAAACGGCACATTACCAAAACCTGAACGACTGTAACGTGAAAAATCTTTAACTCTTTCACGTACAGTATCTATGCCTCTTTCGTCAGACGCATTAAGCTCCAACGTGAAGCTCTTCCAATTTGAACCAAACAATTCATGAGCAATACAAAGGGCAACAGTTGTTTTTCCAGTGCCCGGTATCCCTGCCAATAGCAAGTGAGGCATCGTTTTTGGTTTTCGCATGAAAGCTTTAAGGCTTTCAACGATGTCCCGTAAGTCTACAACCTCATTTAGGTTTTTCGGGCGGTACTTTTCCACCCACATAAGTGCTTCTTCATCAACTGCCATCAAGATAACCTTCAACACAAATACACAATAACGTGCTTTAATTTACTAATTTAACTTTTCCCCAGCAACATAAACGTAATCTGGCAAAAATGCTGGATCGTTAGTCAGCCGATTTTGCTTCCTTCAGCAATATCCTTCTCAGGCACAAGTACCACAACGTTTCCTTCACTATCTTCAGCAGCTAAAATCATACATTGCGATTCCACACCCGCCAACACGCGCCTTTGAAGATTCAATAGGAAAACGCATTTTTTACCAACCAACTCCTCAGGAGTATACCACTTAAGTAAACCTGCAACCGCCTGCCTTTTTTCCGACCCAAACTCAACAATTATTTTGATCAGTTTCTTTGAGTTTGGTATTTTGGTTGCTTCAGTTATTTTCCCTATGCGCAAGTCAAGTTTTTGGAATTCAGCGAATGATATTTCTTCAGCCAAACAATTCACGCTCTAACGATAGTTTAATTTTCAGTGATATTTACTTTGCTTTCCTCTGCTATCGTGTTTCTTTCTTTAGTTGCTAACTTGTGAGCTTGCAGCAGCGGCTCAGGAATTCGACTTCTAGCACAGTGCTTAACAATTTTGATGGCTCTGTCAAGAGACACCATGTGCCCAATGCTAACGTAAATGGGCTTGGCACCCTGCTTTGTAGTCACAACTGCACCGATGATTTCGCCCTTATCAACCAAGAGGGTTTCTCCATTCATCTTCAATGGCGTCCCAATTAACCTGCTTTTTGCAGCGCCAATTGTCGGTTTTCCAATTGCAAGTCCAAGATGGCTGGCAAATCCGCACCTATACGGATGCGCGATTCCCTGTGCGTCAACAAGAAAAACATCGGGCTGAAGCTTCAACTTATTTATTGCTGCCATCGCAGGAGGAAGTTCTCTAAAAGACATCAAAGTTGGAATATAGGGCATTTTTACTTGGCAGATTGCAACTTGTGTTTCCAAAAGCTCCAGCGATTCATAATCAAAAACCGTTAGTGCACCGATGCCAATATCGTCAACGTATGAAACATCTACGCCAGCCACGATTCTAATCTGTGGCGGCACCCTATCCTCTAAAACAATTTTCTGTGACAAACAAAGTTGCGTCTTGTGCGCCTTTTCTACTGAAAAATTCTTCATTAACTTGCGGGGTTTGTTCAAATGTTAACCTTTTTGGTTTTACGTTTGATAGTGCTGCGTTTTACTGGTTCGAATTTCTTTAAGTAATCTTCAAGGGATTTTCTGCGAATTTCCGATGTCACGTCGCCGCGTGTCGCTTCGATTATTCTTCTTGCAATGTCAGATTTATGCCTGAGTCCCGGAACAAGCATGTAAGCCTCATCAAGACCTAATAATTGAATGAACACTTGATCCATGATTTCTAGGCATTCTTCGCCTTTTTTAACTTCGCCATCGCGTAAATTGTCAAGTGCTAAACGCCTGTATTCACCTATAACATCTGCTAAACCAAGCACATAATCAATTGAAGGCACATTAATCTCAGCTGGCGTTACGAAACGCGATTCCTTAACTAAAATCAAAAATATGCGTGCTTCTGAATATTCCTGAAGCGCTGCACTAAACATGCCACCGTAAATAATCTCCGGGTACTCCATAGATAAAACCTGAAGGCTTGAAATTTTCTCTTCAGCGTTCTCAATAAACTTTTCAGCCTCAGCATATTTTTTCTGGTGAATCAGAAGTATAGATTGTTTGGATAGACTTGTTACTTTCCGCATGCTTTCGTGGGTTTCTTCGCGAATTTTGTTTTTTTGCATAACCTCGTTTTTTACTTCTTGAAGAATAGTCTCTAAAGAGGACAAACTTATCATCCAATTAGAATGAATTACTCGGCTATTTATTTCAATTTCCTAAAAACTTAACATTATCAAATTTTCAAAATCCGACTTAGTTGTTTCCAACCTGAATAGGCTTCTCTAGCCTGCTTAATAATACAACTCTGCTCTCTGGAGCTTCATTAAGAATCTTATACCCCGTCTTCTCAGCTAACTGCACAGCAAAATCCCTAACTTCGCTATGCAAAGGCATGCTCTCAAAGCCCAAGCGGAGATTTGAAAAACCAATATGCATATATGCTTTTGCTTCAATGTACGTGGGATTGGCTTTCTCAACAAGTTTAGCATATTCATCCACATGGTTCATGTTGTGCTCTTTAACTAGTGTCATGCGAATTACTGAGGGGCAATGGAAACTCTGCAATACACCAAGCGTTTCGTTTAATTTTGTCCAAGCGCCGGGAAATTGAGGGCGGCAAACTTGCTTGTATACCTGCTCGTTTGGTGCGCATACTGAAATGTAGAGTTGGGTGGGTTCTTGGCTTAGTTTTGAAAGTTTAGTTGGCAAAGTGCCGTTGGATACAAGAAAAGTGGTGAAACCTTTTTGATGAAATGCCTGAATCAACTCTCCAAGCGGCTCGTAAAGCGTTGGTTCACCGGTTAAACTTATCGCAACATGCTTAGGCGTTAGAGCTTCTTGGAATTTGCGCCAGTTTGTTTTTGGGTTTCCCTTGTATCCAGTTAAAATTTTTTCTTGTGCTTTAAGGCTTCCCTGAATAATTTCTTGTGGTGAGTCTGCCTTTGGAATTTTCATCTCGTCCCAAGTAACCTGCAAGTCTCCGCTTTGAGCTCTCCAACAAAACAAGCATTGCTGTGTGCAATAATAGAGGGAAGGTGACATTTGAATACACCTGTGCGATTTTATGCCGTAAAACTTCTGTTTATAACACGGTCTATCATTAACTATAGATTCATAAAGCCACTTACACCTCTTAACCGCTGAATGACTGCCTACCAAATGGTATTTTTGCTTCTTTAAAGCGCCTAAAAGCGTGGCCGCAGTGTTTTTTTCCAAGGTTTCACCGAAATTCATTCACACTTTGAATCTTCGGTCCCTTAAAAATCCAGTTGATTAAAAGAAATTTTTGGCTTGAAATCTGATTTTTTCAAGTTGTTTCAGCTTGTCCAGGCTTTCTACCCAATGATTTAATGGCAAAGTTTAAAATCAACTCTTAGTTAAATCATCAGTCATTAAAGATATGGATGGCTATTATCGGGAGAGCATAGTGGTTGAATAAAAAAATTGGTGCAGTTGCCCTCTTAGTCTTAATGTCCTTAGCCGTTGCGCTTACACCTATCGCTATAATCTCTGGGCAAAACAGCCTTGGTGTACAAATTTACCACGTAGCTCCAATAACATCCTCACGTATAGTTACCCCACAAAGCCAATATAACGGGACTGCAGGTCAAGCTTTTAATCTTGAAGGAACTATTTACTACTCTTACAGTTCCTACCAAGTGATATTTGGCAAAAGTGTTGTTGCAACTGGCACCTCATCTGGATATTACGTTAATGCAAACTTTACTGTACCTTACGTTCCAGGCGGCAGTTATGATTTGACGCTTAGAGACGTCAAACTTAACGTGAATTCCACTGGCGCTACGCCTGAATCATTCCTAGTTCTGACTGACTACTCCATAACTGCTGTCCCTTCACAAACACAGGAAGGAAGCAGTGTAGCATTGACTGTCAGTGTCACCGGAGGGGATGCAAACGCCGCCTACGCTGCGAATGTTTCCGTTGTACTTCCAAGCCCACTTAAGACAGAATATTCAACTATAGTGTCAATGGGGACCTCCACCCAAGCGGGAACTGCAAGTGCGCAAATCACTTATCCAGACAGCAGCTTCCAACCGATTAATTCAATTAATTCAACCACCGATTATGTGGGTACTTACACTGTTTACTTTAACCAGTCTTTAGCGCAAAACAAATTTTCAGTAGGCTTCCTTGATTCAACTACATATCACAGAGGAGACACAGTAACAATAGGCGCGATAGGTTACCAAACGGGTCAGGCTGCGACACTGAGCATCACCAACGATAAAACCGGCGCAACTGTCAACTCTCAATCACTAACAGCTACGGCTGATGGTATAATCAATGCAACATGGCAGGTTCCCTCAACTGCTGTAATTGGAGATTATAATGTAACGATAACTCCTACTACAGGCACTCAGAAAGCGATACAAGACGTAGAGACCTTTTCGATTCCTGGATATTCTATTCAAATTGAAACAGTAAACTTGGCCAGTCAACTCGTTTCTAAAATACTAGTTAAAGCCTTAGATGTAAGCGGCACAGTTTATAGCAGTACAAGCGGTTCAAATGGAATAGCGGACTTTAATCTTGAAACAGGCACTTATCCCCTGACTGCTTTTTGGAACGGCGTTAATATTGGAGGAACCAGCATAACCGTCACAGGTAATGGCACTTTCACTATGATATGCCAATTAACTGACCTTAAAATCACAGTTCAAAACGAAAATGGAATTACACTGCCGTTTGTTAATTTAACCATTACATATCAATATCAACCGACAACAGGTGCTGCTCAAACAGGAAACGCTTCAGCTCTAACAGACCTTTCAGGAACCTACACATTAAACTCTACCCTGACTGGAATAAGATATACTATAAACGCTTCAGTATACAATCAAAATTTCAACTCAGGTAACAACACCGTTAACAATCTTCCGGCGCAGGCGGTCTCAGAAGTAGTGATTATATGTCCAAACGAAGCATTAACACTTAATGTAGTTGGTTATAATAGAGCTGCAATCTCTGGTGCACGCATAGACCTTGTTGAATTAACAAGTGGCTTATTCTACACTAACACAACCGATAGCTCAGGCTCAGCCACCAGCGAAGTTACCTTTGGAACTTACCAGTTACAAGTTTATGAAGATAACATTTTAATCAATGAAACAAAAGTCGAAGCCTTCGGCGCAAACCAACAACAAATAATTTGCAATCTCTACGGCATTCAAGTATCAGTATCAGTCGTTGACTTCTTCGGTACGCCGATTCCAAATGCCAATGTCACATTAAATGGGCCAGCGACAGAGCGCTTCTCAGCTATGACTCAAGGCAACGGAGCTGCAACTTTCAATAATGTTATTGGTGGTGACATGCAGATAGTAGCGTTTGCTCAAGGAGCACAGAATAGTTATCAAGCTGTAACTCTAACCGTTGATAAGCCAACTTCAGTTCAGATACAAATTGACAGGTATATTGTTCTCGGACCTTTCTTGATACCAGTAAGTTCATTCATAACCCTAATCATAATATTAGTAGCTATAGTTCTGCTCGCTACCGTGGAAATTTACAGGCGAAAAAAAGGTAAACCGTGAAAAGCTAAATATCAATTTAACCCTGATAAGAAAAAAGTTTATATGGCTTCCAAATAACATAAAGAAACGATAAAGCAAAACATCACAACATATTTTGATTTGACAATTGAGGTGTATCTGTTGGCTCAACCAAAAGCTTGTTCTCCAACATGCCCTTCTTTTAAGTGCGGCCAAAACTCTGCCTTCTACCAACGGGACTCTATTTGGTGTAAATGGACCGAAGAAATGTGCAATGTCGCAACCTGCACCTATTCTATGTGCTTAAAAAGGCGGTTGTTGCCTAAAGGAGTGTGCGGCGAAACCGTCAAACGCCAAACCGTTGAAAAGGACCTTGACGACGATTTCTTGGCTGAATCAATAAGACTTAGAGGAAAAGCTTTGCGCAAACTCGGAGAAAAAGAAATCTATTAAATGTAAACTAAAAATTAAAAACTGAGTTACTCGTTCTAAAAAGTGCGAGTATCCCTTCTTATTTTGATTGAACACGTTTAACTACTGGAGGTTTAACTTTTTTCAGAATCCTATAGCCACAGATGATGCATTTGGTTTCTCCGCCACGTAGTTCTAATTCTTCGGATGGCACTCTTGCCCCGCATCTCATGCATTCATAAACAATTCCTGATTTTTCCGTTAGAAACGCCTCTTCCTACAAAGAAAAGTATTTTGCTTTTAAACGTTTCCAGTACCTTGCTGTTAATGAGGATATAAACTTGAGAAAAAGGCTTCGCAAAAAACTTTCCACCGCGTTCTCTTCAGCAGAGTTAAACCTAATTTCCAACTCTTTTGACATAATAGGCGACATAGCAATCATTAAAGTGCCAAACGGCAATATCCTCAACGCTGAAAAAAGAGCAAGCCAAATACTTGTTGTCCACAGAAACGTGAAATCAGTTTTTGCCCAAACTAGTCCCGTTCTGGGTGATTTTAGGGTTAGGGACCTGAGATTGTTGGCAGGAGAAGACAAAACAAGCACCAAATATAAAGAATCAGGCTGCGTGTTTGCGGTTGATGTTGAAAAATGTTATTTCTCACCCAGGCTTTCGCATGAGAGATTACGGATCGCAAGCCTCGTTAAGGGTGGCGAGACGGTTGTTAACATGTTTTCAGGCGTCGGCTGCTTTAGCATAGTGATCGCTAAAACCGTGAGCAAAACTAAAGTGTTCTCGATTGATGTTAACCCAACCGCAATTCAATACATGAAGGAGAACGTTAGAATCAACAGGGTTTACGGTAAAGTAATTCCTTTGCTTGGCGACTCAAAAGACATTATTAATGCTCAACTGCAAGAGAAGGCTGACCGTGTCTTGATGCCTTTGCCTGAAAAAGCCCTCGAATACTTGCCCTATGCAGTTTCAGCGCTCAAAAAACCTAACGGTTGGATTCACTACTATGATTTTCAACATGCCGCAGGCTACGAAAAGCCAGTTGAAAAAACCAAGTTGAAGGTAGCCCAAAAACTTGACTGCCTCGGTGTAGGCTACATTTTTGCTTTTTCTCGTGTGGTTCGAAGTACGGGTCCTAACTGGTACCAAACCGCTGTCGATATACAGGTCACTTCTTTGCCAAGCAAGTTTTAATAGCTCAATAGTTAACTATCTATTTCGTGAAGAAAAATGAAGCGAAAATTAATGGAAATCTTGGCTTGCCCCATAGACAAGTACCACCCACTTGAACTTCATGTTTTCGAAGAAAAAGACGAAATAGTCGAAGGCTTAATCGTCTGCCCTAAATGTCTACGCTGGTATCCTATACGCGATGAAATTCCAGAAATGTTGCCTGACGAGTTACGGAAGGAATCTGAAGACCTACCTTTCTTGAAGAAATGGAAGGAAAAAATTCCTGAAAAACTAGTTTCTGAAGGAAAACCCTTCAATTTAAAATAAACTTTTTTATTTTAGTTGTATCGCTCTGTTTTTAGCTGAGGATTGCACTGCGGCTTGAGCGATTTCTAGGGCTTTTACGCCGTCCTCTCCTGTTATGAGTGGCTTTTTCTTCTCAAGTATGGATTCTGCAAAGTGTTGGAGTTCACATTTCAATGGTTCTTGGAATGGGTATCTTGGTTGCACTGACTCTTTTTGCTGTTCAATCCATAAATCTTGAGTTATGTAATCTAGTCTCATTATGGCGTCGCTTCCGGTTACGGTTAATGTTCGTGTTTTATAGGGTGTTAGCCAGTTGGATTCTATGAAGGCGCTTTCTCCGCTCTTGTATGTGAGCATTATGTGGGCGTAGTCTTCAAATTTTAGATGTTTCATGCTTCCCATTTTTGCGTAAACGGTAATAGGGTCCTGCTTGGATATGAATCGCATAACATCTATGTCATGTATTGCTGTGTCTTTAACTACTCCGACATCGCCTATTCTTTCAGGCCATTGGGAAACGCGTTTTGCGTTTGCGCAGACTAACTCGCCGATTTTTTTGCTCTCAACCGCCTCACGGATGCTCTGTAATCCCGGAATGAACCTCATCAAAAAACCTACGGTTAATGTAAGACCGTTTTGCTCTGCAGTTTCACAAAGCTTTTCCGCTTGCTTTGTATTGGTGGCCATGGGCTTCTCAACCAGAACGTGCTTTCCTGCTCTGAGCGCTTTGAGTGCTTCCTTTGCAAGGTGTGTTGACCATGTACAAACGCTTACGGCTTCTATTTCTTTGTTTTTCAGCATTCGCGCGCTGTTAGTGTATGCTTTCACGCCGTATTGGTTAGCCATGGCTTTAGCTCTTTCAGCATTTACATCACAAATTGCAATTAGTTCAGTTGAGGGAAGCTCTTTGTAGACTCTTACATGGTTTTTCCCCCAAGAACCTGTGCCTATTACTGCCACTCCAACTTTCTTCATTTTTCTTCTTTACCTCTTCCAAATCCACAGTATATGAAGCCTTCTGTTTCCACTTTTTTAGGCTCAAAGGCACCTGCCAAATCTACGATTACTGAGGGCGTCTTCGTTAGTGGTTTAAGTTTCCGCAGGTTTAAGTGTTTAAACTGCTCCTCTCCGGTGAGTATTACTATGCAGTCTGCGCCTTCCAATGCCTCATTTAAGCTAGTCTTTACCACTCCCGAATCTAGTGCATCTCTTTTTGATGCGGGGTCATAAAGGCTGGCTTTAGCGCCTTTCAACTCTAACATTTTAACAAAAACGACCGTGGCAGTACTTGGGTTAACTGTGCCTAAAACGGCAATCTTTGCTCTTCTCAACGTTTTGCCGCATCTCCGCAGAGCATCTTGGGTTAAATTAACCGCGTGTTTAACCATGTCTTCGTTTATTTGCCTAGCCAACGTTGGGAGCCTAAGTTTAACATTCAGGTTTTCTGCGCTTTCAAGTAGAAGATATGTTTCGTTTTTGTTTTCTTCCTCAACAGTTGTGGGCCAAAAACTCGGGTCATTAAACTCCAACAATTTTAAAACTTCAAAGTAGTCTATGTTTATGCTTTCACAGAAAACCGCCAACTCACTTGCTAACGCCGTGTTTGCCTCCTGTTTTGCCGCCTCAAAAAGCGTCGCTATTTCTGCTGTTTTCACGTCGCTTATTTGTTTAATGTTTTTTGTTATAGTTTTTAGAACGTTCATAGCCACATCCTGGCTGGCTATACCAATCGCAGCAACCTTTAACTCCACGTTGGCTATCGGCTCAATGAGCTTGGCACCTAAGTTATGGATCGGAATGTAGGCTAAAGCGAAATCCTGCCCAACCTTTAGCCCTGATGTGTTTTCCAATGTTTCCTTCATTATTCCTTCAATAAAACCCAAACCCGCAACATCACCATAAATAACCAGCGTGCCAGAATGGAGTGCTGCTCCAACTTGCTTGCAAGCGTTTAATGCTTCTGAGTTATCAATTTTTTTCTTTTCATCAACTTTTGCTGGTACAGTTATGATGATTATATCGCTTCGAGAAACAGCTTTTTTCAGCTCGCTGGTGACGCTTAATTGTCCTGCGTTGATCAAGCCTTTTATTTTAGCTTCAATTTCTTGTTCCGCGAAGGGTGTTTTTCCTTTCGCCAATTTTTTTATCACGCTTGGGTCAGGGTCTAAGCATGCAACTTTAAAGCCGGCGTCAGCAAAGGCGTTAGCGTAAAGGATTCCTTTTTGCCCGCATCCTACAACGCTAACCAGATATGTTGAGCGTTTTTCTTTTGTATCAAATTCGTCTGTTTTTAAGTTTAAAACATTGGGCATTAACGGGTTTCTCCAAAGCGCATAGGTTTGCTATACAGTTTCGAGGATTTTTTTAAGCCGTGAACTGTAGTCTTCAACTAGCTTTAATGCTTTTTCTTGGTTTTTCGCCTCAGCATATAACCTGAACACGGGTTCCGTTCCGCTTGGTCTAATCAGGATAGCGCTGTTGTCGCTGAACCAAATTTTCACGCCATCAATTGTGCTGATGTTTTCGCCTTTTACCTGCTCGTACATTTTTTGCAGTAATATTTCTTTTTTCTCGTCTGGGCAATCGATTTTTCCTTTCTCGATAAAGTATTGTGGTTGCTCAGCCACGAGTTTAGACAATTTCTCTCCAGTTTCAGCCATTACATTAAGTATCAGAGCCGTTGTCATTGCTCCATCCCGGACTGCTTGATGTGGGCCATAGAAAACTCCACCGTTCTCTTCTCCACCCAGTTTAGCGTTTAACTCTTTCATTTTCTGGGAAACCGTTACGCTTCCAACTTTAGTCCAGATTAACTCTCCCTTGTAAGCTTCTACTGTATCTTTGATTAATGTAGAGGAGCTTACAGGCGTAACTATTTTTGCTCCTGGATTTTTGATTAGGAACTGTTTTATTATTACTGCAAAGGTTTTGTCTCCCCAGTAAATCACGCCATTCTCGTCAACGAAAATGGACCGGTCAGCATCGCCATCAAAAGCTACACCTAAGTCTGCACCAATTGCTTTAACAGTTGAAGCGATATCGGTGAGGTCCTCAGGTCTCGGTTCTGGTAATCGTCCTGGGAAAGTGCCGTCAATGTTAGCGTTGATAGTGGTTACTTTGCAGCCAAGTTCCCTTAACAATGGCGGTGCCGTGAGGCCGCCAACGCTGTTAGCCGCATCTACAACAACGTGAAAGTGCTTTTCAGCTATTTTTTGAGGGTCAACATGATTTTTTATGGCTTGGACGTATTCATCGTTAATTCCAGGCAGTTCCTGCAATGCTCCCAACTTGTCCCATTCTGCGAATACCATTTTGTTGTCAAAGTAAATGTTCTCAATTTCGACCTCTTGCTCATGTGAAGTTTCTATGCCGTCGCTCCAAATTACTTTAATACCGTTATATTCAGGCGGATTATGTGAAGCAGTAATTATCACGCCGCCATCCATCTTATGGTTTTTAACAGCATATTGCAGCGCAGGCGTTGGAGCCATCCCAGCGAAAAACACATGGCATCCAGTAGCGGTTAAACCAGAAATCACTGCTTTAGCAAGCATAGGTCCGCTGGTTCTAGCATCATAGCCTAAAAGTAAATTTTTTCTTCCAAAAAAAGTTCCGATTGCACAACCAACTTTTATGGCCATTTCAGGCGTCAATTCTACGTTGACGAGGCCTCTGATACCGTTTGTTCCAAAAAGTTTTCTTTCGCTCATAAATTTTCATCTCATTGCTACTTAACAGTTAGTCTTGGGGTTTAAAATGTTTTCAGAGACTTCTTTTGCTGGACAAACAGTATGCACATCCGATAGATGTAGATTATCTTTGATTTTTGCATGGTCGCCGATTATACAACCGCTTGTGATTTTAACATGCTTTCCAATTCGTGCTCCTTCGCCGATTAATGCTCCATCTATTGAAACAAAATCGTCAATTTCAACATTAGGAAAAATTACCGAATTACTTATTTGAGCGTTTTTGCCAACCGTAACATTTTTTCCCAAAATGGCGTATGGACCGATAACTGACTTTTCCGCTATTGAGACGCCCTTGTCGAAGGCAACAGGATTCTTTAATTCAAAGTTTTTTGCGCCTTCCTGTTTGAAATTTTTAGATAAGTGATCAAGTATTATTTTGTTTGTTTCCAGGTACTCTTCTGGTTTGCCTATATCCATCCATAAGCCATTAACTAAATGACCGTAAAGTTTTCCTTCTTCCGCTAGTTTGGGGAAAACTTCTCGCTCCATGGAAACTGCTCTTCCTGAGGGAATATAATCGAAGACTTTTGGGCTTAGAACGTAGACTCCTGCGTTTATGAGGTTGCTCGGAGCTTTATCTTTTGGGGGCTTTTCAATGAACCTTTTTATACAGTTGCCATTTACTATTTCCGCTACACCGTACCTACATGGGTCTTCAACTTTGCAAAGTGCAATTGTGGCTAAAGCCTTCGTTTTAACGTGTGTATCCAGCAGTTCCCTGTAGCTTAAATCCGCAAAAATGTCACCGTTCAAAACAATAAACGGCTCATCATGACCTAAGAGTTTTTCAGCTTTTTTCACTGGTCCTGCGGTTCCCAGCGGCATTTTCGGCGGGTCAACTGAAAACTTTACTTTCAAACCATGTCTATGTGGCCGCTGCTGTTTAACATAAAATTGTGTTAACGCATTAACTGCCAGTATGGCTTCTTCAACGCCGTTGTTAGATAGTCTTTCAAAAATCCATTCAAGTAATGGCTTGTTAACTATTGGAAAAAGAGTTTTAGGCCTAGAGCAACTTAGTGGTCGTAGCCTTGTTGCGAAGCCACCTGCTAAAATCAACGCCTTCAGGAGTGTCACCTTTTATAGAGAAGTAATGTATTGTATTGTTTTTATATAAACACTTATGGGAGCTGTTTTACTCCCACTCGATTGTTGCAGGCGGTTTATGGGTGATATCATAAACTACGCGGGTAACTTGCGGTATCTCGTTTGTGATTCTGGTTGAAATTTTTTCAAGAACGGGATATGGGATTTGGGCAAAGTTTGCAGTCATGGCTTCTCGGCTTTCTGCAGCTCGAACCGCCACTACGTATCCGTAGGCTCTTGAGTCTCCTTTCACGCCTGTTGCTTTTGTATCAGTTAACACGGCAAAGTATTGCCACAGATTTTCATCCAACCCGTTTTTCTCGATTTCTTGGCGGACGACAGCGTCGGCTTTTTTGGCAACGCTCACTTTTTCTGGAGTTAATTCGCCTATTATTCGGACTGCCAAGCCTGGTCCTGGAAACGGTTGTCGGTTAACTAGTTCCTTTGGTAATTCGAGCATTTTGGCTACTTTGCGTACTTCGTCTTTGTAGAGGTCGCGGAGGGGTTCAACTATTTTTTTGAATTTTATGTTTGTTGGAAGTCCAGCAACATTGTGGTGAGATTTTATTACATCTGAGTTCTTTCGGATGCCTGATTCAATTCTGTCTGGATAGATGGTGCCTTGGAGCAGGTATTGTGCACCTGACTTCTCGGCGATTTCCTCAAAAACCCGAATAAACTCTTCCCCAATTATCTTACGTTTCCTTTCAGGGTCAGCTACGCCTTTGAGTTTTTGCATGAAGCGATCCTGCGCGTTTGCCATAACGAAATTTATCGGGAATTTTTTGAATGTTTCACAAATGGCTTCAGGTTCTCCTTCACGCATGAATCCATGATCGACGAAGACGGCTGTGAGTTTGTCGCCTAACTCCTTTGGCTGCTAGTGCGGTTGCAACGCTTGAGTCTATGCCTCCGCTTAAGCCTATAATGGCGCTGGCTGAGCCAACTTCGGTCTTTATCTCTTTAACCATTTTTCCGATGATGTCTTCTACTTTCCAGTTAGCTTCACACTTGCAGACTTTAAAAATGAAGTTGCGCAACATGGTGGCGCCGTTTTCCGTGTGAATAACTTCAGGATGCCACTGTAGACCGTAGATTGGTTTTTGCTTATGCCTAAAGGCGGCAACTGGACAGTTTTCCGTGTGGGCTAGTGTCTCAAAATCTGGTGGTAACGCAAAGACTGTGTCGCCGTGGCTCATCCAAACTTTTTCTTTCTCGCTTAAGCCTTCCAGCACACCTACTGGCTTGTCGATGGCTACTTGTGCGATTCCGTATTCTTTGCAGGCTGCTGGCTTAACTTTGCCATTGCTTAACTGAGCTAACAGCTGGTGTCCATAGCATAAACCTAGAATCGGCAAATTCACTTCTAAAATGCGGGGGTTAAGCTTGGGCGCGTTTGGTTCGTAGACGCTTGAGGGTCCGCCTGAAAGAATTAAGCCTTTAACATTGAATTTTTCGTTTAGAGCCTTAACCTCTTCGGGTGATATGTCGTGGGCAACAATTTCTGAGTAAACGCCGTTTTCTCTAATTCTTCTGCCTATAAGATGGCAGTATTGCCCCCCAAAGTCCAGTACCAGTATCGTGTCGTATTTTACTTGCATTGCAGTGGCTCAAATTATTGAGTTTAAGCTGCTGGTAATTTAAGATTGCTATCAGTTTCACGTCAAAGTCAAAGCAGTTTTTAAACCTTAAAATGGTTTTCCTTCAACTTTAGCATCCATTGTTTGACAGTGAAAACTAAACTTTTATTAATATAATCATGTGATAATTAAAATAATGTTTCAAAAAAGCGAGTTTAATTGAAAGAACGTGCAGGGGGTATGTTTACGGATTTAAATGAAACTGATTTAAAAATTCTCAAAAGTCTTTTAGAAGATGCAAGGTTTTCAAGCAGGCAAATAGCCAAGAACGTCGGCGTATCAGTTGGAACAGTTTTGTCTAGAATTAAAAAGATGGAAGACGAGGGTCTCATCAAGGGTTATTCTGTTCTGCTAAATCATGAAAAACTTGGTTACCAATTGACAGTTGTAACTGAGATTACGGTTTCTAAGGGCAGGCTTGTGGAAACTGAAAATGAAATAGCTAAAATTCCCAACGTTTGCTGTGTCTATGACGTAACAGGCTTGACGGATGCCATTATTGTTGCAAAGTTTAAAAGTCGAGAGGACCTTGGGCAGTTCACTAAGCGATTGTTATCTTTGCCGTTTATTGAGCGAACAAACACTCATGTAGTTTTGACTACGGTGAAGGAAAACTTCCGCCTGCTATAGTTCAAGTTTTTTCTGTATGGTTTTCTTTTTTATAGTTTTGTTCTGGTGTAGCAATGGTTATTCTTGTTCCTGAGGCAACTGGTGAGGTTATCCAGACATTTCCGCCTATGACTACGTTATCACCGATTATTGCATCTGGTCCCAGAAGAGTTGCGCCTGAATAGATAACTACATTGCTTCCTACCGTCGGGTGTCTCTTTCTTCCTTTGATAATGTTTCCTTTCTCATCTTTCGGAAAACTCAGCGCGCCTAAGGTTACGCCTTGGTAAAGTTTGACGTTGTCGCCTATTTCTGTGGTCTCTCCAATGACTACTCCGGTGCCGTGGTCGATGAAGAAGTTTTTGCCAATTTTTGCGCCTGGATGAATATCTATACCGGTTAAGGAATGAACGTGTTCGCTCATTATTCTCGGAATCAACGGTATTCCACGCAGGTAGAGTTCGTGGGCTATCCTGTAAGTCGTTATCGCCAATACACATGGGTAACTTAGAATGACTTCTTCTATGCTTATGGCTGCTGGATCTCCTGCGTACGCGGCTTGGATGTCTCCGCTTAACATTGATCTTATTTCAGGCAACTTTTCCAGCAGTTCTTTAACTACGACGCGGGCTCTTTTTTGGCATACGTCCTGTGGGCACTCGCTGACTTTTCTGCAGATATATTTTAGGCTTTTTTCAACTTCATCTGTAAGTCTTGTATAAACTGAAGTTAAAGTGATGCCTAAATGATATTTTATGTTGGCTTTTGTAATTTCCTCTTTGCCTAAATAGCCTGGGAAAAGAATTGTGAATAAATCTTCTAACACTTCGATAACTACTTTTTTTGATGGAAGGTCGCGTCCTTCAAGGTGGTCCATGCCGCCGAAGGCTTGGTAATTAGCCATGATTTCGTCTACTAATTTTGGTAAGCCTTTTTCAACCCAGTTCTGCTCAACTTTATCATGGTTGCGCATGAGTGCATCTAGCATTCTCTCTGGGTTCCAGCAGTCAGTTTCCAAGTTCTTGTCTGCGCATTCTTCGCATTCTTTCGGGCGGGGCTGGTTAGCTTTTGCCGTCATTTTTTCTTCCCTTTTCCTCTCATTATGTAGAAAAGGCAGAATATAAGAGAAGCGTCTTGTAAACGGCGACTTAGATGTTCGAGTTTGTGCTTGTTGGTGGTTCTTGGAATAATGCTGTGCTAAGGTAGCGTTCGCCTGTGTCTGGGAGAATAACCACTATTAGTTTGCCTTTGTTTTCTGGCCGTTTAGCTATTTCTAAGGCTGCGAAGGTTGCTGCTCCTGAGGATATGCCTACGAGTAATCCCTCTTTTAGGACAAGTTGCCGCGCGGTTTGTATAGCGTCGTCGTCTTTTACTTTGAATATTTCATCCACTAAATCAAGTTTTAGCACGTCTGGTTTGAAGCCTGCGCCTATTCCTTGGATTTTGTGTGGTCCTTTCTGGCCGCCGCTTAGGACTGGCGAAGCTGCTGGTTCAACTGCTACGGCTTTAAACTCGGGTTTAAGCGGTTTGATGTATTCTGCTATACCAGTTATCGTTCCGCCTGTTCCGACTCCTGAGACCACAATATCCACTTTGCCGTCTGTGTCACTCCAGATTTCTGGTCCAGTAGTTTCTCTGTGAACTTTTGGGTTGGCTAGGTTTTTGAATTGCTGTGGAATGAAACTGTTTGGTGTTTTTGCAGCTATTTCCTCGGCTTTTTTGATGGCGCCGCCCATGCCTTCTGGTCCAGGTGTAAGGACGAGTTGTGCGCCGTATGCTTTGAGTAGGCTGCGTCGTTCGATGCTCATGGTTTCTGGCATGGTGAGTATTAGTTTGTAGCCTTTTACGGCTGCTACCATGGCTAAGCCGATGCCTGTGTTGCCGCTTGTCGGCTCTATGATGGTGGTGTCTGGTTTGATTAAGCCTTGTTTTTCTGCTTCAACTATCATGCTTAGGCATATGCGGTCTTTGACGCTTCCGCCTGGGTTTCTGGATTCAAGTTTGGCTACCACGGTGGCGTTTGTGCCTTGGGTTAGCCTGTTTAGTTTTATTAATGGTGTTTTGCCTATGGTTTCAAGGACGTTGTTGTATATTTTTGTCATAATTAATTCGCCTATATTATAACACTGTTATATTTATCGGAGAAATAAACCTATCCCCTGCCCGAAACTATTCAGAACTTTCACAGTTATAAACAAATCTAACACTTAACACCTAAGACGCGCAAAGTAAAGTCTTTAAATGTCATGCCTAATTCTATATTTCGCACCAGCCTCAAACAAGCAAAAAAATGCTCGCGGAGGTCGCCCAGCATGGCCAAAGGCGTAGGACTGAGGCTCCTATCCCGCAGGGGTTCGTGGGTTCAAATCCCACCCTCCGCACCAATGATTTTTTCATTTAAGTTGGAAGTGGATTTTGACCATCGTAGCAGCGATTAATTGCAACCGATTAGCTTTCCCACAATAGGAAGCGTGAGAAAATCACGCGGGTATCTTGGCGAAGGTGTATGGGGCAAGTTCTAATGTCGATTTAACTGTTTGAGTAAAGATTTGGCTTCAGGCGTCAGTTTTGGCTTGTTTCTTTGGCTTATGATTAAAAATAAAGACCCTATTATGATTAGTGCTATCCCGAAGAATGTCACACTTATTATGGGAACAAGTCCCACTTCAAGACCAAAAGTAAAAGCAATTATTGCAATTCCGATAAGAATCATTATCGAGTTACTTCTGGATGCAGTTGCGTGCAAGGCGAACTCTTTCTTGCCATCATCTGTCACGAGATAAAAGCCCTGTTTTTCCTCTATCATACCTGCATTCATTAAGTAATTCCAATCATAATGAAAATGGCCGTCCGACTTGTAACCCAAGGCAGAAGAGATACTTGATTTAACCCCTGGTTCAGCCCTAATTCTGCTATTTGGACCAGAATAGATAAAGTATAGCAACTTCGTTCTTGGCGACTGAATATCGGCACTTATTCCACGTGACTTTGCCACTTTCATCCACTGCTCCGGCTAATCATCAACTGGAAGATAAACAAAGCCCTGCAGCTAAATTTTCCTTCCATGATTTCATTATAATTCGCTGGTTTACTTATGACTCTAACTCTTAGAGGCGTAGCTCTAAACGTTGGGTCTGTAACTCTAAATGTTAGGGCTATAACCCACCTGTGACTTGTATGATTTCAGGAATCAAAAAATTAGGAGGAAAAAACAAAATGGGTACAAGTTTCGAGTACAGCAAAACTTTGTGTGGCGAAGGATCAATACTGCTTTTACTGGGTTTAGTTCCTTACGTAGGCTGGGTTTTAGGCATCATCGGTGTAATCCTGCTCCTCAGGGGTCTTAAGGAACTTGCAAATTACTATGGGGACAACGAAATCTACCAGAACTCGCTAACAGGCGTCAAATACTACATAATCGCTTTGATAGCCGCAGGAGCAGCCATTACAGCAATGGTAATCGGCGTTGGAACCGCAACAGGCTTTAAATATACATCGCACTTCACGCTAACTGCAGGCTTCGGAATTGGATTAGCCATTTTCTTCGGCGGACTTATAATTGCTTTCATATTCAACGTACTTGCGGCGTTGCACTTAAGACAAACCTTCAATGCGCTTGCGCAGAAAACAGGAGAACACTCGTTTGCTACGACTGCCACTTTACTCTGGTGGGGTTCAATACTGACGATACTGGTTGTCGGCTTTCTTCTGATATTCATCTCTTGGATATTTGCAGTAATTGGCTTTTTCTCCATGAAATCTCGGCAACAGCAACCAAATGCTCCACAGCAATACAGTTATACTCCGCCTTCCAATACAGGATCTACAGCACCGCCATCTCAAACTGCACGATACTGCACCTACTGCGGCGCGCCAGTAATACCAGATGCTGCTTATTGTCCTCAATGCGGAAAACAATTAGCACCTTAAAGAATCCCCTCCTTTTTTTCCAAGCACTAAGTTTTGATATCAGGAGATTCTTCCAGAGAAACTTTTTTTCTTTAGGTCTTTTAGTTGATATTATCAACTCGAGAATGCGCTTTATAAAATTACCATTTTGGGTCTCAATTATCCTTAGGACTGTGGTTCATATCCCGCAGGGGTTCGTGGGTTCAAATTCCGCCTTCCGCACCAAAGATTCCGAATTAGAAGCTGAAATAAGGTTTTTTACTCCCTCTTGCGCGCTTTACAGAATTTTTATACTAGAAAACTAATTGGTAACAGGGGAAACTGATTGAACAGTACCGAGGGCTACACGTCCGAGAGCACTTTTGGAAAAGGAAGAGATGGGCTAAGAAGGTAATCGAAGGATGCAGGAGGAAGAAAGGTTTCTACGCCAGTACGCAACGCTATCACGAGTTATGGCTGAGAGACTTAGTCTATTCGGAGGATGTGCTGCTCAAGCTCGGATACCAAAAGGACATTAAAAACCACTTATCTGAATTCATAAAGCTACAGCGCAGAAACGGCCAGATGCCGACCGTGATCGACTTCAGCTTCAGTAAACTGATTCGCCAAAGGTATCAGCCCTGCTCATCTGACACAGAAATTCTGTTTGTCATAGGAATGCGCAAATACGCCGAATTTGCAGGCAACCAGTTTTTCAAAGAAAATGAGGAAACTGTGAAATCATGTGTCACATTCATCGAGAGCAAACTTAATGAGCAACGGCTCATCCCCGGATTGGACTGGAGAGACACGATACCCAACTACAAAGGGAAGTTCCTCCTCGCAAACCAGATGCTCCTTGCCAACATGTACGAATTGCTCGAAAACTCCAAAGCCGCAAATTTAGTGAAGGAAAATGTGAACAAGTTCTTTCTTTCAAAGAACCTATGCTACTATTCAGACACTATCCACTGGGAAAACGGAGAACTAAAGCATGATCACAACTTTGACAGCCTCGGAAACGCTTTAGCCATCATCAACGGCACCGCTTCGGAAAAAGTTTCCAAGGGCATCCTCAACGGTTTTAATGCCGCAAAAACACCCTTTGGCTACAGAAACATCACGCCACCTTACGAATTCAACCGAGCAAAGCTACTGGCAACATGGTATCTCACATGTGGCGTAATGAACGGTGCTTTTCTGAGAAACAGACCCAGCTTATATCAGAACTCGGCAATATGGCCATTTGTCGAGATAAGAGTGATTCACGCGCTAACAAAACTGCAAGCCACCAGCGAAGCCGACGCGGCAACCAAGCTGATGATTGAGCGACAGGGCTTCAACGAGTTCTACAATCCAACAACTGGAGCGCCAGGAGGAAGTAAAGGGCAGCTTTGGACAGCAGCCGCTATTCTTTCGGCAGTTGACCTTTACAGGTTTTGGCAACAAAAAGCATAGAGTGGAAAAGACTACGCAGAGGAATTTATTATAAACGCGCATTTTATGTAGCCCGGGAGTTACCGTTTTCTGCAAATAAATTGGATGGTAGCATTTTTGGCAACTCTTATATATCAAATGGTTAATAGCGCGCGTTCCATAGACTCGAGATAATTAGGCAAAAAATTACCCCTGCGGTTTGAAAGTGTTCACGCTAACATCAAGCAGCCCTTTCTAAAGTTAAAGATAGTTAAATCTACCTTTGAACATTGCCCTTTCCTGAACACTACAAGGTAGAGTATTAACTGCATGTAAGTCGCAAATTATTTGCAGAGCAATTTTTTCATCAAAAAAAACATTTTTCATAAGTAACGGTTAAAAGGCAATGATGCGCACAATATTCAAACAACGAAAAAGGTCTGATGCAAAAATGCAATCCGTTAAAACCGAACAAAAAAGAAAATTTGTATCCGTTGACCCGGGCAAGTGCATTGGCTGCGGAATCTGCGAGTACGCTTGCGCGGTAGAAAAAGGCGAATCTATGTGGAACCCGCTGCGTTCTAGAATCCGAGTTGTCCGCATGGCACCACTCTTCAACTTCGCCCTTTCGTGTCGAGGATGCAAAGACGCTAAATGCGTTAAGTCATGTCCGGAAAAAGCAATCACTCAAGCAGAAGACACAGGTTTACTAATAATCGATGAAACGAAATGTAAAGGCTGTGATTGGTGCGTTCAAGCCTGCGAACACGGCGGAATCACCATCAACCCTGACACAGGAAAAGCCATCGCATGTGACCTTTGCCAAGGCGAACCAAAATGCATGGAATCATGCCCAGAAGAAGCCTTAGAAATTGTTGAATCTGATGAAGCCGCAGAAAAACTCTTCAACGATGCACTAGCAAAGCTGCCTGCACAAACCGAACAATTAAACATTATAGTCAAGAACAAGGATTGGAAACAACTGCTAGCAACTGCTGAGAAAAGGTCAGAAAAAGTTACAGAGAAACTTGAAGCATTAAGCAAGAAGACACTTGCAAAACAGAAGCAAAAGTAACTCCTTTTCCAAATTACCTGTTTTCTTCGTAACCCCTCAAAAACATATCAATATCCAACCCAACCTTCTCACCCACATAACCACCCTCCAAAACAAAAAACGTAGGCTTTCCCAGCAAAGCAACCTTTTTGCCAATGTCAAAGTAATCCTGCTCAATTAAGCCTAAAGACGCTAAATCCCCCAGATGCGTATCGAAACCAGCGGAAACCGCAATTACCTCAAACCTGCCCAAATCAACCATTTCCAAGGCTGTATCAAATTTCTCCAAATAATGTTTTCCACCACAATCTAGCTGGCAAAGCAAAATTAATACAGTTACCTTCAGTGAAAGAGCCAGTTCCAGGATAATTGGGCGATTGATGCAGCGAAACGTAAAGGATTTTCTCGTCACCTTGAAAAATCTCCTGCGTCCCGTTGCCGTGGTGTCCGTCAATATCCAGAATCAGCGTTCTTTTGCCTAACTCTTTAACAGCTATCGCAATATTGTTGAGGTAGCAAAACCCACGCGTGTAAACACCCAAAGCAGCGCCATTTCTGCCAACATGGTGTCCTGGTGGACGCATAAGCGAAAAACCATTAATTTTTGAGGCTAAAAGTGCACCACCAACCGAAAGCCTCGCAAACTCGTAGATGTTGTCGTAAGCAGGTGTATCTGAATCTTCAACTAAGCCTTTCTTTAGATTCCAAAGGTAATCAGCATCATGAACAGTTAACAAGTCTTCTTCACTTGCAGGTGTTGGCTCCAAAAACTCGTAACCTTTCGCTTTCAGGATTTCAGATGCAATTTTTACTCGTTGTGGTCCTTCAATGTGCCATGTGCCATAGCCTAAACATTTTTCTGAGTAAATTATCTTTGTCTTCATCGTTAACGCCATTAAACAGATAAGAGACGCTTTCATTTAAAATATAACTTGCCCCAGTTAGCCTCCAAAGCAATCGGAGAAAAAAGTATGATTTCAGAAAATCCTTTTGATCAATTTCGCCAAGAATGCCAAGCTAGCATTGGCAAACGCGTTGAAGAAGGCTTTGCCTGAAATAAAAACGGCAGGTATAACGCTAAGTAAGACACCAAACATTGAATATGGTCAGTTAGCTTCGTCACTGTGTTTTGAGTTGGCGAAGAAACTAAACCAAAAACCACTAGACCTTGCGGGGCATATAGTTGCTGCAATTGACAAATCCAGTTTTAAACTGATTGAGAAGGTTTCATGTGCAGGTGCAGGATACATAAATTTTCATGTTAACTTCGCCAAGTTTTCAGCTTTAACTTTGGAGTCGGTTAAGCGGTTAAAGTTTGATTATGGCTTTGTTAAGACTGCTGAGCCCACTAAAATTATCGTTGAGCACACAAGCGTTAATCCGCTTCATCCAATCCACATCGGCCAAGCCAGAAATCCCATGCTAGGCGACGCTTTAGCACGCATTCTAGAGTGCAGAGGAAATAAGGTTTCACGCCATTACTACATTGATGATGTTGGCAGGCAATCATCTGTGGTCGCTTATGGTTACGAAAAGCTCGGCAGACCAAAACCAACAGAGAAACCGGACCTTTTCGTTGGCAAAATCTACACTGTCACCAGCTGTCTTGTTGAAATCAATCGTTTGAAAAAAACGCGTGAACTCGCTATTGCCGTCAATTCAGGTGACGATTTAGTTAAGGCAAACAAGGACATTGGCGAGTGGATGTCAATTGCCGCTGAACTTAAAGAAAAATATCCAGTGCTCTTTGAAGCGTTGATGGCTAAAATCGGCGAAGACCAAAATCCAGAGGAAGAAATAAACCGACTGAACCGAGCTTACGAGGATGGAGAACCCCGAGCTAAACAGCTTATCCGTGAAGTCAGCGACCTGTGCCTTGAAGGTTTCATAGAAACCATGAAGCGCGTTGGGGTTACTTATGACTCATGGGATTGGGAAAGCGACTTCGTATGGAGCGCGCAAGTTAGTGAGGTTTTGCAGAACCTGAAGACTTCACCGTTTGTTTACAGTGAAAAAGGCGTGTTGGAGTTTGATGCTCGACAAAGTTGTCCGCGCCTTGAATTTGAAGGATAAGTTAGGTTTGGGTGAGAATCATGAGGTTCCACCGTTAACGCTTGTGCGTGGTGACGGCACCACATTGTACACTACTCGTGACATAGCTTACACGCTGTGGAAGTTTAAGCATGCCCAAAAAGTGATAAATGTTATTGGTGTGGAGCAGTCGCTGGCACAGCTTCAGTTAAAACTTGCACTTTACGCAATGGGCTGCAGTGAATATGCTGAGAATTTAGTTCATTTCGCTTACAATTTGGTCACTTTGCCAGGTTACAAGATGAGCAGCCGCAGGGGGCACTACATTACTTTGGATGAAGTTCTCGACGAAGCGGTTCAACGAGCATACGAAGAAGTTTCGAAGCGCTCCCCACAACTTTCCCAGAAAGAAAAACGCAAAATTGCCAGCTTTGTCGGTTTAGGGGCTGTGCGTTACGCGCTTGTCGATGTTGATTCTTCAAAGCCAGTCATATTTACCTGGGAGCGCGTGCTTAACTTCGAAACCAACAGTGCACCATACGTGCAATACACTCATGCAAGAGCATGCAGCATTTTGCGCAAAGCGGCAAGAGAACCAGAAAAACCAGCATTTGAGCTTCTCACCGAAAAGCTTGAAGACGAACTCATCTTAAACATTGCAAGCTTCCCAGACACCTTCATCGAAGCCACAGAATATCTTAAGCCGAATTTAATTGCTGATTACACGAACGCGTTAGCAGACAAATTCAACTCATTCTACAACGCACTTCCAGTTATAAAAGCAGAAACGCAAGAACTCAGCGACGCACGCATTGCATTAACGCAAGCAATACAAATCGTAATGCATAACGCTTTAACACTCATTGGAGTCGTTGCACCAGAAAAAATGTAGTACTTAGCGACGTGACAGGGTTTACTTTTAGATAGTGAAATCACTTAATGAAAAGATGGATAGAGTCAATTTTGTTGATGAGTTCCTTTAGCTAAATTGGGTGGCAGGGGGCTAGCCGTTGAATTCTCTATACATTCAGCTGTGGACTAAATTTAGCGCAATTAGGCTATTACACGTATGGTTGGTTGATTTTTGCAATGGCAAATTTCATATACAAGCCTATTGATTTACAACGAGGTGCACATTAATGAGCGATTCATATTTCAAAAAGAAACTTGAACCAATCAAAGTCAAACAAAAAAGCATTTCACAACTTCTAGCAGAAATGAGCAAAACTGCTTATCAAGGAAGAAAGCTTGGTGAAGCTGTTGATGTTTGGGAAAACATGCTTAAAGAAAAGGATTTGACCATAGCCATGGGTTTTGCGGGTTCCATGAGCACAGCGGGGCAATGGACTATAATTAATTGGCTTATAGAAAACCGCTTCATCGACGTGCTGGTCTCCACGGGCGCTAACGTTTCAGAGGATATCGTTGATGCTATGGGTTTGGGTTACTGGCAGGGAAGCCACATGGTTGACGACGAAGCGTTGCTGAAAGCGGACGTTAACAGGTACTATGATGTTTTCGGGAAAGAGACTGATTACCGCAAGATGGAAGAAGTAGTAACAGACTTCGTTATGACTCTGAAAACCGATTACAATTATACATCCGCAGAATTCCTATACTTGCTCGGCAAATACCTGAGCAAGAAAAAGATTCCAGCAATCTCCGCTGTTGCAGCGGCAAACGGTGTCCCAATTTTCAGTCCAGCCATGGTTGACAGCGCCTACGGCGAAACTTTCCTCATGGCAAAAAACCAAGGTCACAGCGTCCACATTGATTCCGTCAGGGAGTTTGATGAGTTCATTAGCATAGGCACAAAAACCAAGGATGTCGGCGTGATCTACATCGGCGGCGGCGTTCCCAAAGATCTAACACAACTCATCGCCATATCAGTCTCACCACTGACCTGCGATCAAGGCGTAAAAGGAAGAAAAGGCGGCTTACGCAAAGGCTTACAAGAATACTACTACCCCCACAAGTACGCCATACAAATAACCACTGACTCGGCACAATGGGGCGGCTTATCCGGCTGCACGCTGGAAGAGGCAATTAGCTGGGGCAAAATCAACAGCCAAGCAGGAACACGCGTGGTTTGCTACTGCGACGCCACAATCGCGCTCCCACTAATAGCACATGCGCTCTGTGAAAGAGTGCCCGAAAAACGGAAAGGGCCAGACATGTCCTGGCTCCTAAAAGGCGTAACTTAAACGTCCTAACTTTTTATTTTCTTTTTGCTGAGCCTATCGAGTAGTGCGCTTGTCATTATGGGCATGATTACTGTGGCGTCGCCTTCTATCATGATGCGTTTGGCTTTTTCGTTGATTTTTCCCCAGGAAACCGCTTCTCGGGGTCTTGCGCCGCTGAGGCTTCCGTCCCACTCATCTGCGGTGCTTATGTAGACGACGTAGTCTAATCCGTCTTTGAACTGGTTCCACCAAATCGTGTGGTGCTTTGAGATGCCTCCGCCGACGATTAGTGCGCCGCTTTTCTTAGCGTCGAAAATGATGTTGTTGAGGTCGCCTTCGTCTTTAAGCAGGTTAATCCTGAAATCATGGTGGTCTTGGCTGAAGAACCATAGTTGGTAGCCTACTGCGCCGTCGGTTATGCCTGGCACGAAGACTGGAATGTTGTTTTTGGCTGCCCAATAAAGAATTGAGCTCTCATTGCAACAGCGTAAACCGATTTCGCGTGCAAGTTCGCTTGTTGAAAGCTCGCGTTTGCCTTCCTTGTAAAGCTCCTGCAGCATGGCTTGGATTTTCTGCTCTATAATTATGCCGTAGCTGTCATTTGGGACAAGCACGTTTCCAAGGCGGTTTAAGCCTTCTTGGTGAAGTTTAGAATCGTTCATTATGAAGCTGCCTTTGTAGTAGTCTTTCCAGCAGCGTGCCACGTCATGGTCAAGTGTACCACAAGTCGTAATTAAAATGTCAACGAGTTTGCGTTTAACCAGTTCTTTGATTGCACCTCGCGTGCCAGTGGCTACTATGTCAGCGGTAAATGAGAGAAACTTAACACAGTCCTTTGTGTTAATCATGGATTCCATTATGTTGACGCCTACAGCAAGTTTGCCAGCGGTGAAACCCCATGCTTTATCCATCTGGTTAACAAGCTCATTTACAGACATCTGCTCGGTAAATTGGTAATCTTTCACTGCTTCTTTATGTTCATTATGTGCTTCTTTAGGCATGACGCTAATCTCCTGTGCACTGGATAAAATGAGTGTTATAATAAATAGGTGTCGAAAACGAATTGAGGCTATTCTGATAGGTAAGAGATGATTCGCTGGTAAATGTCGTGGTCCATTGAGTCTTCGTAGCCAGCGTAAATGCTCGGGTTATCGTTAACTTCCACCACAACATAGTCGCCGTCTACTTCTTTGATGTCAACGCCGTAGAGCCCTTTCCCTACGACACTGCACGCCTTCAATGCTACTTCCCTAAGTCTGGCTGGGATTTCTTGTCTCTTCATGCTTACAGTTCTGCCCCAAATCACCGTTGGTTTGCCACGGAGTTTGGCGCCATGCTTCCATTTGCCCTTAGGAATCATGTACTTACACACGTAGAGTACATCATTGTTTAGTACGCCGATTCTCCAGTCGAAAGCTGTTGGCGTAAACTTTTGAATAGCTAAAACGTCAGATTTCTTAAAGAACCGTTTAGCAACATCTCTAAAGTTTGTTTCACAAGCCGCCTTCTCCACGTAACGCGAGAAACTTGTGTACGGTGCCTTTATGACAACTGGCTTTCCAAGTGCGTCAAATATGTCGCTGATTTTTTTATGGTGCAGTTCATCTTTGTTAAGGAAAACAGTCGGTATATACGGCACATTATACTTCTCAAATAAGGCGTACTGATGGATTTTGTTACCGCAAATAGTTATTGATTCAGGGTCATCAATAACTTTCAAGCCCAATTCCCATGCTGTTTTAGACACAACGTACGCCGTATTCAAGGGGTCGGTTGTTGCCCTAATGAAGACAGCATCATATTTTGCGACGTCTGAAATGTCTTCACGGAACAGAAAATGAAATTCGCTTCCTTGTTTTTCTGCGGCTAACTTGAAGTTTTGAAGTGCGCCTTCCTCTCTTGGATCAGTGAAGTTATATTTCTCAACAAAGCAGGCGATTTTAGACACCGAAGGGTTCACCCTGCTCAGAAATGAGCGAGACCTCTTTGGAAATTATTTTCAAGTCTTGTTCGGAAAGCTCCTCTCTGTTTACGGGTTGCAGTCCACAAAGATAAGCTTTGTCAACTGTTTTTTGTATGTGGAGTTTGCAAAGTGGGATTTTGAAGGTTCCATAAACTTTTTCTGCAATTTTCTGCGTCTGCAAATCTTGGCTGGTTGTTTTGCCGAAGAAAGATTTGACAGCGAAAAGTTCACCTTTGAGGGGTTGGGCACAGACGGCGAATTTGTAGTTCATGCCTAAGCTTTTCATGGCGCGGTAAAGTGAGCTTTTGTTGTGCGCGAGTTTGTAGCCGTCGTAAATGAAAGGATTTACTGCAAAGAGGATAACTGGGAAGCCGAGTTCGTTAGTTATTTTTTTAACAGAATCTGTGACGAGGAAGGGTAAGGTGGGCACCCCAGCTTTGGCTGCTCTGAGAAGGAGAATCGGGGTTCTGCTTGAGTCAATAATGTTTTCGCATGATGGAATAACGCGGTTGCCGAGAATTTCAGCGTGCATCGAAACATAATAGCCTGTTTTGAGGTATCGATATTCGTTGTTGATGTTGAGGGTGGCTTCTTTGATTGTGGAATCTAAAAACGTCGCAGGCTTCATTACTTGCGAATTAGTGGTTAGGTCGATATTTGAGACGACCAACACGGTCATGAGACACCAGGTTAATCAAAAGGCGTTATTACTGCAGTTATATTTAAGATTAACTATCATTATATTCGCATCCAAAATTAACGCTAAACAAAAAGAGGCATAGCCTACGTATAAACCGCTTGAAGTGCTTGGGCCAGAACATGAATTTTCACTTGTAAACCAAGAACTAAAGGTCCTGCCGGTCGCCGATAAAATCATAAAAGCATATTGTGGAAAAATCGTCAATTTCATTGAGCTTCCATCTTTTACGTTTGGAAAAGAAATGCAACTTCATGTAATGGAAGTAAAAGCGAACTCTCCATTCAAATCGCCTGTACAATTTGAAGAAACAATGCAAAACGCGGTCTCAACCCTGAACCAAATCGTGAACAAACAAGGTGCCCTGCTTCTTGGAACAGGCATGCATCCTCTGCTTAAACTTGAAGATACTGCCATCTGGCCCCACTATCACAGAAAAATCTATCAGGAATACGCCAAGATCTTCAACCTAAACCAGCATGGCTGGCTAAACATACAAAGCTTCCACCTAAACCTCCCATACCAAAAAGAAGCTGACGGAATCCAGATGCATAATTTGCTTGCTAACCTGTGCGCTTATCTTCCAGCAATCGCTGCTTCCTCGCCAATCTATGAAGGCAAAGCCGGTCCAGATGTCGACAACCGACTGCAATTCTACAAGATAAATCAGAGAGAAATCCCATCCGTAGCGGGTGAGGTTATCCCTGAATATGCTGACTCGTTTAGCCAGTATAAGCATGGTGTTATCGGGAGGTATTCCGAGGATTTAGCTAAAGCTGGCGCAGACAAAACCTTGCTGTCAAGGGAATGGGTTAATTCAAGAGGCATAATTTTTCGCTTTGACCGCGCAGCCCTTGAAATCCGCGTGATGGATGAGCAGGAATGCATTAAATCTGATGTGGCTTTGAGTTGTTTCATACGTGCCACCCTCAGAGGCTTAATTGCCTTAAAGGCTGAGCTTTTACCGCATGACCTGTTAGTCAAAGACTTCAACGCGGTAGTTAAGAGCGGGTTAAACGCTCAAGTCTCAAACCCTAACGGTAAAACAGCACGACAAGTGTGCCAACGCTACTTTAACTTGGCTCATGAATATGCGAATGAAGACGAGAAAAAGTATCTGTGGATTATTAAGAAACGGCTAGAAAATGGCAGCCTATCTGAACTTATACGGGACAGAGTCTTGAGGCGCGCGGAAAAAACCGATTTCCATCAAGCAGTCATAAACGTTTATTCAACGCTTATTAAGTGCCTCTCTGATAATGAACCATACTTCTAAAAAATGGTGTCGCCTCAATGCCTAAAGACAACAATGGATTAACCTTATTCGTTTGATGTTTGTAGCCAATGCAAAATTGGCTGCTGCCAAGACGCCAAACCACCGCTAAGCGAAAAGCGAAAAAAAATAATAAAAGAATACCTAGAAAAGCAGAAGATTAGCATTGAAAAACCATTCGTTAAAGAACATTATTCTTATCCGGCAGTTGACGAACTTGTTTTCTGCAGGCTTTTCAGCAAGGAAACAGGAAAATGCTCGGTACACCCAGTTAAACCTGAAACATGCAGGGCCGGACCCGTAACATTTGACATTAATTTTTCCACTAAAAAAGTTGAATGGTTTCTTAAAAAACCTGAAATCTGCGCTTTCGCAGGCTTATTATACAGTGACAAAGCTGCCTTCAAGGACCATTTTGAGGTAGCTAAAAAAGAATTAACTCAGCTTATCCGAGAATTAGATCCTGAAGAGCTACGGGTAATCTTGAAGATTGAAGAGCCGCACACCTTCAAAATCGGTGAGGATGACTTGCCTTTAGAAGTTGTGCGAAAGCTTGGCCTGAAATAATCTTAAAGAAAGCCTGCATCCTTTAATTTTAACGCCAAATTTAGGTTTCCTTCAAAATGAATTTTACCAGTGAAAAAAGCTTTTTCTGTACTTAATTTATCGTTTACAATGTTCATGAAATCGTTTTCTGCCATCTCCAACGTCAACGTGGGTGAAGAAGTGGTTCCTTTTCTAACTTGTAATTTTTGATCTTTTATAATAACCACCCATTCGCCTCCGTTTGCGCCAGTTAAGTTTAATTGAGCTACAACATCAATGCCTGCTGCTTTTTCAGGTTTGAATCTGACTGGTAACGTTTTTTCGAAGAATTCCTTAGGCGTTTTAGCTTCCATCATTTTCAACTCATGTTCTCGTATTTTACAAGAGGTTAGGTTATTGAACCTTATTGAATGAATTATCTGAAAAGGTCTTTTTCTTTTGGCCTAGTGAGTTCGGTAGCTGAGGCATCTTCAGCTGTTTGATAATTGTAGCCTCGGATAATGGCGGCTGGTATTCCTTCATTCGCTTGGCCAATCACAAGTTCCGCTGCAGAGGACAATTCGTCGGCAACTGCGGTTTGTTTTATTCTCAGAACATAACCAAAGAGGTCTTTTTCGCCTCGTCTGTCTCTAATAGGCTTGATTCCTGCGACGCCAACTGCCACGTTTATTTCCCCCATGCGCAGGGGTCTTCCATGCGTGTCAGAAACGATTACTGCAACGTTGGCTCCTGTTAACCGTTTTATTTCTTGTCTTATGTTTTGTGCGGAGGCGTTTGGGTTTTTTGGCAGTGGCACAACGTTTCTGATGCCTGAAACGTTAGATCTGTCTACTCCGGCATTAGCACAAATTACTCCACTTTTGGTTTCTGTTATGATGCTGTTTTGGCCTAGTCGAATTATGTCTTTGGTTTCTCTGAGGATAACCTCAACTAGGGCAGGGTCTTTGTTTGTTTGTTGCGCTATTTCTTTTGCCCTTTCAGAAGGTGTAATTTCGTCAAGGTTGATAATATTTCCTTCAGCCTTAGAAACGGCAACGTGAGTAACTACAATTATATCTTTTTCTTGTAAAGGCGTTTTTTGTTTTTTTGCGGCTTCAACGATAAGCTGTCCAACGTTGTCTCCTTTTTTTATTAACGGTAGATTCTCAACAGCTATTACTTTAACAGTGCTCACGCAACATACCTCAATTCTGTTAGTTAATGGCTAATTGAATGATAAAAATTAAGTTATATCTTGTGGTAAAATTTAATTAAAAATTGAGAATTTCAAAAAAGAAAGACGAAAAAAGGTTTGGTTTAAAACCTTAGGAAAGACGGGTAAGGCATCTCTTTTTTTAGTGGTGATGTTTTTAGCTTCTGAACTTTTGCAGTTTCTGTAGCATCAGTTTGTCGCCTTCAGCATCGCCTGCGCATGTTGCGATTATGCCATCGACGAGTCCGTTGAGTTTAGCTGCTTTTTCTTCAACTGTATCCATGGTTGCGGCGGTTGGCCACCCGATCATTTTAACTGTTTCTACGTTTTTGGCTGTTCCAACTAGGAAATATGCGTAGACTGGCTTGTTTAGTTTCTTGCATTCTGCTGCTACTTGCTCAAGGATTGGGAAGGATTTGTCTTCTAGCCTCATGAAGTAGATAAAGTCCCATGGCTCTCTCACACGGGCAAGGGTTTCCTCCACAGATCGTCGTGCTGTCAGTAAACAGCCTAGCTTTAGGTTCTTAGTTTTCACCGTGTTACGTATGAAGTCTCGGGCTTCCTCAGAGGATGCCAACATTTTTATGGGCTCTCCGTACTTGGGCTTGTCGCCCATGGTAACTGCCAAGCCGTCTAGACCCATAACGTCCGCAGCCAATGCTAAACCTCCTACTTCAACTGGTCCTTTGTAGTGCAGTATAAATATTGGCACGATTATTTTCTCAGGATATTTAGATTTGAGGACGCAACTTACAACTGTACCGCTTGGAGCTGGAAAACCAGCAGCGCTATCAGTAACGTTCCATCCATCAACTAGATCTTTAATTTCATCTGCAAGCTTCAAAAATTTGCGTGTTGGCACAAACTCATTTAGTATTTTCATAGGGATTTCATCTCGGCTAAAGCCTAACTAGGTTTGGATTAAAAAATCTTTTGATATCAAGCTGGTTTGCTCTATATAAAATGAAGGCAAATTATTTTGCGTTTACATAATGTTGACTTTGAGCTTTAAGGCGTATATCTAAAAATTTTTAGGCTACAACGAACAATTCAATAATACCAGTTTCGTTGTCTACGATGCAGCTTATCTGGCGGCTTGGATATGTTTGTTTACGCGGTTGTAGTCATCAAGGGCTTAGGCACCTCAAAGAAGCGTCTTTCTTCAGTTCTAAGTCCGCAGGAACGTAGACAATTGACTCTGGCTATGCTGGAAGACGTTTTAAGTGCACTGCAGACCTCGACTGTTGACGAAATTGTAGTCGTTAGCAACGATTTTTCGCTGAGGAATTTTACAAACAAATATCATGCTACACACCTTGTCCAGAAAACTAGTGGGCTGAACCCTGCGGTCGAAGAGGCGACTGAATGGTGCATGCAGAATGGGGCAGAAGCCGTGCTCATACTTCCAGCCGACATCCCGTTGCTGTCTTCCATGGATGTGGACAAGATAGTTGAGTTAGGAAATTGTGAAGAGCAAACCGTGGTGTTGTCTCCATCCTACGATGGTGGTACGAACGCTCTCTTCCAGAGTCCGCCAAACCTAATTCGCGCGTGTTTTGGATCAAGAAGCTTTGCAGAGCACATCAAAGAGGCACAAAGCAAAGGCGTCTGCGTGAGACTTCATTACTCAACAAGCGTGGCTACTGACATCGACTCTGCCAAAGACCTGAGCAAAATGCTCAAAACAGAAAGCAACACTGCATGCCGGCGGGTTTTAGGCCAGTTTAAAATGGAAACTCATGTTGGTGCAGGAGCTTCGCGAGTAAAATCGCCGTAAATTTGCAAAAGATGGTGTTGTACGATACTGAAAAAAAGTTCTCACAAAATGTGAGGGCAAAGGATTCCTGTTTTTCTGCAAATTTACTGTTTTGGCTGAGCTTGGGCAGCTGCGACTGTGTCGTGTTTTTTCTTCGATAACTTAAGCAGTAGCCCCTTGGAGAAGGCTCCTTCCTCTAGCGGCTTTGATTCCAAGAAACCTGTTTTTTCGGCGTTTGTGAATAGTTCTTCCCCTTTTTCTGTGCGAATAATCGTAAACGTCCAGCCGTCAAGTCCCAGTCCGCCGACTGATATGTCTGCGAGTTCAGAGCTGAAGTCTTCGCATACGCTGCAGCTTTTTCTAACGTACTGTTTTATGTCTGCAAGGGGGATAGCTGTAGTCCCTGCGGGAGTCGTTATGAGCATTTTTCCTTTAATGTTCATTTTTGTGATGTCGTTCAGGTTGATGCCGAGTTTGCCTTTGATGTGGGTTTCCATGAGTCCTTCGTAATCGAAGCATTCTGAGCACATAAGTCCAACAAGGTACTTGATTGGCGCACTGAACTTTTTCACGCCGTTCATCTGCATTTTTCTTACCGCCTGAATTTGGCAGGGTGTGCCCACGAACGCGATTTGAGTCTTTTTCTGCTTAATCACTTCGGGCAAGCCGAGAAGCGCAGAGGAACAGGAGTATTTTGTCCCTGCTGACTCAATAATTTTCTCAGGCGACGTGGCAAGAATTGGGACAGGAAGGAAGGGTTTTTCTTGGCTTTTTCCCGAAACGACTGCTCCGTCGATTAGTCCATTCTGCAGAGCAGCTACCAGCATTGCGGTGGCAGCTCCTCCGTCTTGGCGAACCTTCTGAATGTCACTGGGTTTTGCTTGGGCTATAGCTATTCTGCGGAAAACTCCGAATTCTTCTTCAGGTTTCCTTACCCTGCCGAAAACAAAATCCTCGGTTTTTGCCATTTCCCAGTTGTATCGTGGGCAGGCTTGGGCGCATATACCGCAGACCTTGCATTCTTTCACCAAATTGGGTTTTCCCTTGGCGAGTTCAAGGCTGCCGAAGGGGCAGACGACGACGCATGTGCCACAGCTTGCGCATTTTCCAGTTTCAACAACTTCAGTTAAAAGGGAGTTCTCAAAGCTAATTTTTTTGGAGCTCATGGCGATAGCATAATCGACCAATTATATATAAATATTAAATGATAGCAATCTCAAGTTTCATCTTTGCTCTACGACGAAACTATTTTTTTGCGCTCTTGGAAAGCATAAACTAAAAAATTCGCGCTAAGGTAAAATCGCAAAGCTGTCAGTGTAAAAGAAGAACTACGCAAGGGAGGAGGTTGGTGCTATAGGACCGTTCCTTTTTTGAGTAATGAAAAAAGTCCCTCTGTTTTTGTAGTGGTTTAATTTGGATTTAGGATCATTTATTCAGTAAAATTTTTTATCCAGTAGGCTGAAAACATGTTTGTCTACAAAAGCGGGGTATTTGATGGTTAACACTACCTATATTTCTGGAAACGTAAGCTTGATAGATAGAATTAAGCCACTATGGGAAGAGTTGAACCAGCAACATCTCAGCTTGTCGCCCTATTTCAAAGACTACTATCTAACTTTGACGTTTCAAGATAGGAAGCAAGCTATTTTGCAGAGATCTTTGGGCGGAGACGTCAGAGTTGATCTTGCCTTGGATTCTTCAGGTAAGCTCATCGGTTACTGCGTAACCAGCATTGATAACTTGGCGACGGGTGAGATTGATTCCATTTTTGTCAATCCAAAATATAGGAGACAGGGCATCGGCAGAGCGTTAATGGAAAAAGCGCTGGAGTGGTTAAACAGTAAAGGGGTGAAAAAGAAGATTGTTTCAGTCGCTGTTGGCAACGAGCAGGCTTACAGGTTTTATTCACGGTTTGGCTTTTTCCCCAGAAGAACTTTGCTTGAACAGAAGCAGTAGAGCGTGTCCTTGGTTAAGTGTTTTCATTTTCTCAAATTTGCAAGGAAACGTAAATTAACCTTAGAACGGGAATTGTTTTAGCGTGGGATTATGAAAGTTGCTGTTTCTGGTAAAGGTGGTGTCGGTAAAACCCTGATTGCAGGCGGCTTAGCCCGCGGCTTTGTGGAACGTGGGTTAAAAACTATTGCGATTGATGCCGATTCATCTCCAAACCTAGGTTTAACTTTAGGCTTATCTCCAGAGGAAAGTCGCAAAATCGTTCCTATTTCAGAGAACAAAACGCTTGTTGAGTCTAAAACAAGCACGGGTTACTCGGGCGTGTACCGCTTGCAATTCACCGTTGACGACATAGTCCGCGATTACTCGGTTAGCACTCCACTTGGTCCAAATTTGATTGTTATGGGCACGGTGCAGTCGATGGGTGCAGGATGTATGTGTGCGCCGAACGCCGTCATCCGCGCTTTGCTCAGGCACCTAGTTGTAGAACGTGACGAAGCGGTTGTTTTAGATTTGGAGGCTGGCGTTGAGCATATCGGCAGAGGAACCGCCAGACAAGTTGATGCATTACTTATTATTGCAGATTCCAATCTAAAATCTTTGGAAGTTGCCAAGCACATACATGATATGGCTAAAGCCGCTGGGATGCAGCAGCTCTATCTCGTAGGAAACAGAGTGATGAATGAGGCTCAGAAGGAAGCTATCAGCAGTTTCGCAGAAAAGAACGATTTGTCTTTACTCACTTTTGTGCCCTTTGACCAGAAAATTATCGAAGCCGATATGATAGGTGAAACGCCGCTTAAAAACAAAGAAATCTCAGCAATTAAAACCATAGATGATATATGCGAGCTTTTGCTTAAGAAAACCGCATAACACTTTGAGGTTTATCAAAATGAAAACCCTGGTAACTGTTGGTCGTGGTGGAACAGGAAAATCCAGTTTTACCGCTCTAATGACTAAAGGATTCATCGAATCTGGGCAAGCGCCTTTGCTGCTGGTTGATGCTGACCCTGACCAGAACCTTGCTGAAATGCTTGGAATAGACCTCAAAGAGGCTGGAAAATCAACCATCGCCGAACTGCTTGTCAGCACGTTCATTGAGCAAGGAGGTACCACAGTCGGCGTTCCCCCAACAGAACGGATTGAAAGTAGGATTTGGGAAAATGGCTTGTTCGAAAGCAAAAATTTCGACTTCCTTGCGGTTGGCACTAAATGGGTTGAAGGCTGCTACTGCATGCCAAACTCTGCATTAAAAGGCGCGTTAGAATCGTTAACTAAAAATTACTTGTACGTGCTAATTGACTCTCCGGCTGGACTCGAAAACCTGAACAGGCGGATCACCTCAAAAGTTAACGATATATTCGATATTCTTGATCATTCAAAGAAATCTTTCGACCATGTGAAACGAGCTGTCAGAATAGTTAAAGAAGTTGACATGAAGCTTGATAACTTTTACTTGATTGGCGGCTACCGTTTTCCACCTGAACTAGGCAAACAGGCTGAAGCTGATTTGAAGTTTAAGTTTTTGGGAAAAATCGCTGAGGACGAACAATTAGATGATTATGTTCTTAACGGGAAGTCGCTGCTTGACTTGCCATCCGATAACAAGGCGTATGTTTCAGTGAAGGCGATAATGAAAAGCTCGGGCCATTTATAGGCATAAATGTTTTTACACAATTTTTTCGGAAACCTTCCATACCTATAGCTTCAACGTGACTTTTGCCTTTAAATCTGGAAAGGTTTAAAAAGATTGTAATGAAGTTTATAGCAAACCTTTACAGAGGTTTCTTAATTTGACAACTAAGAACGTTAATATAAAAATTGACGAAATGAAGACGAGCAGTAGTCTTATTAAAAATCTTGAATTATCCATAGGGAAAGTTGCCACTGACAACTGGACTGAACCTATGGGTCCAACTCCAATGCCCTCCCTAACTGCCCTACGGGATTGGGACATGAAGCTCCTTACCAGGTACAAGCCTTTCTATATGCCTGATTGTGATCTCTGCTGCCTGTGCACTTTTGGAAAATGCGATTTGACAGCTGGAAAACGTGGAGCATGCGGAATAGACATCGGTGCTCAATCATCGCGTATTGTGCTTATTGCTTGCTGCATTGGAGCAGCAACCCACACGGCACATGCTCGTCACATGCTCCATCACCTGATTGAAAAATACGGTAGCCGATACCCACTAAACGTTGGTGGCTTGAACGTAAAAGTCGAAGCACCTGTAACCCGTCTAGTTACTGGTATAAAGCCCGAAACTCTTGGTGACTTGAACGAGGTTTTAGAATACGCCGAAGAGCAAATTACGCAGGCAGTTGCCGTAGCTCACACGGGTCAGGAAGGTAACAACCTAGATTTTGAATCGAAAGCATTCCACGTTGGCATGATAGACCATGTTGGCATGGAGGTTGGCGACATAGCCCAAATTTCAGCTCTAGGCTTTCCAAAAGCTGATCCTGAAGCTCCTCTCGTACAACTAGGCATAGGTAGTGTCGATACCTCTAAGCCAGTTATCATGTGCATCGGGCACAACGTGATTCCATCAGTCGGGATAATTGATTACGCAAAAGACCATAAAGTCGATGACAAAATCGAAGTTGTCGGTCTATGCTGCACTGCTTTCGACATCACAAGGTACTATAACCGAGGCAAAATCGTCGGTCCAATCTCATGGCAACTGCGTTTCATAAGAGGCGGATTCGCAGATGTGGTAGTCTTAGATGAGCAATGTGTCAGGACGGATGCTGCTGATGAAGCCAACAAGGTTCACGCTCCAGTAATCGCTGCATCAGAAAAAAACTGCATGGGCTTTAAGAACCGTACAGACGACGACGCAGACGCAATCGTTGCTGACCTCGTCAGCGGTAAGGTCCCTGGTGTCTTGATTCTTGACCCTGAATTAGTTGGCGAAGTAGCAGTACGCGTTGCACAACAAATCGCTCCAATTCGCAAGAAATTCAAGAATCTTCCAAGCTTAGATGAGATTAAACAATTATCCAAGACTTGCAGGCAATGCAACATGTGCCGCAGAAGTTGCCCACAAGACCTCAAAATCCCACAGGCGCTAAAGGCAGCAGCCGAAGGCGACCTTATACCGCTAACTGATTTGTACGAGTATTGCGTTGGATGCGGAAGATGCGAAGAAGCATGCCCAGTAAAACTCAACATACATAGCTTCATAGTTAAAGCGGGCGAGAAATTCATGCTTGAAGAAAGCAACTTCTGCCGTGCAGGAAGAGGCGCAGTTCAAGATGTAGAAATACGTAATGTTGGTAGTCCAATTGTGCTTGGAGAAATTCCAGGTATATTGGCAGTTGTAGGCTGCAGTAACTATCCGCACGGCGGCAAAGACGTCTACGATATTTGCCGAGAATTCGCCAGCAGACGATACATCGTTGCAACATCCGGGTGCTCAGCTATGTCCGCAGGCTCCTACAAGAACGATGAAGGCAAAACACTCTACGAGGAATTCCCAGGCGGGTTTGAAGCTGGAGGAGTCCTAAATGTCGGTTCATGCGTAGCAAACAGCCACATCGCAGGTGCAGCCATCAAAGTAGCCAACATCTTCGCAAAACGCCCACTAAGAGGCAACTACGAGGAAATCGCCGATTACATATACAACCGCTTAGGTGCAGTCGGTCTTGCTTGGGGTGCATACTCACAGAAAGCCGCGGCAATCGCAGCTGGTTTCTGGCGCTTAGGAATTCCAGTGCTTGTAGGTCCACACGGTGCAAAATACAGGCGCATGCTCCTTGGCAGAGAAGACAAGCCTGAAGACTGGGAAGTTTACGATGCCCGCACAGGCAACAAAGTAAACGTTGGTCCAGCACCCGAACACCTGTTCCAGACAGTTGAAACGCCACAAGAAGCAATGGTTTCAATTGCAAAGCTCTGCATCAGACCAAACGACACATGGAAAGGACGAAGCATAAAACTAAGCCACTATGTGGACTTACACAAACGCCACTATGGATGCATGCCACAGGATCTGCATCTGTTCGTAAGAACAATGGCTGATGTTCCAATGACACTTAAAGACGAATTCACAAAGATACTGGAAGCACACGATTGGAAGGAAACAGTAATTCCTGACCCGACGTTGCTTCCAAGAATGGTCCGTAAAATGAAGGAGTGATAAGATATGTCATGTGAACCTTGGCAATGTGCAGAAATAGCAGCAACGAAGAAAGCAAACCCGATAACTAAACCCGAGATAGCAGTAGCGATGATCAAAAAAGCCTCCCGCCCCCTTCTTATTGTGGGCAGCTATGCCACTGAAAGGTGCATGGAAGGCAAACAACTAATCGAGTACCTAATTGACTTCGCTAACGCCTCAAAAGTGCCAGTAGTAGCCACAGCCCATATGGTCGGCGAATTCTTAAAACGAGGATACCAACCAGCCGGCTTCATGCCTGCAATGGACATAGCCAACAGACTTGTTGATCCCGAATGGCAAGGTCTCGACGGCCAGGGTCATCCTGACTTGGTTCTGATCGTTGGGTTGCCCTACTACATGGAATCATTAATCCTCTGTGGACTCAAAAACTTTGCTCCAGACCTTAAAACCATGACTCTTGACAATTTGTTTCATCCACATGCAAGCTGGTCTTTCCCAAACGCAACCCTGGAAGAATGGGCTGCAAACCTTACAGTAATGACTTCAAAATTTAATGGAGGAAATTAAAAAAAATGTCAATGTTTAAAGATATACCTGTCGATGTTGGAGTAATCTACGAAGGTCAACGCATTAGAAGAAACGACATGCAAATAGAATTTGGCGGTCCATCAGTTAAGGAAAAGTTTGAACTAGCAAAAGTAAAACCTATGAACGAAATAGAAGACGGCAAAATCACCATAATAGGTCCAGACATAAAAGATCTCAAACCAGGCGGTTCATACCCACTTGGCATTCTTATTGAAGCTGCAGGCGCAACTCTCGATCAGGGTCTTGAAGGCGTCATTGAAAGACGAATTCATGGCTACCTAAACTACATTGAGGGCTTGATGCACTTAAACCAGCGCTATGACATCTGGATACGCTTAGACAAAAAATCATTCCAAAAAGGCTTAAACTAGTTTTGAGCCAATCGGCAAAGTACTCTGTCGCTTATTCAAAAGCGAACTACCCATAATCGAGAAAGTACAGGTTACCTTCATAACTGACCCAGCGAAATTATCAGAACTCTACCCAGAAGCAATGCAAGCATACGATTTGCGTGATGCTAAAGCACGAGGCCTCAAAGACGAAGACGTCGACAAATTTTACGGTTGCACTTTATGTCAGTCATTCGCTCCTACCCACGTTTGCGTAATAACCCCACAAAGATACTCTAACTGTGGAGCCATCAGCTGGTTTGATGCAAAAGCCTCAGCAAACATCGATCCTAAAGGACCAGTATTCGCAATTGAACCCGGCCAATTAGTAAACGCTGAAAAAGGCGAGTTTAGCGGCGTTGACGAGATGGCTAAAAAACGCACTATGGGCGAAGTGACTCAAGTCTGGCTGTATACCGCGTTTGGTCATCCACACACTTCATGCGGATGTTTCGAGGCAGTAGCATTCTACATTCCAGAGGTAGATGGCTTTGGCGTAGTAAATAGAAGCTTCAAAGGCGTAACAGTAAACGGTTTACCATTTTCAACACTAGCTGACTCCACCGCTGGCGGACGACAAGTAGACGGCTTCCATGGAATGTCAATAGAATACATGCGTAGCAAGAAGTTCCTGTCCGCAGACGGCGGATGGAATCGCGTAGTTTGGCTTCCAAAAGAGGTTAAGGAACGAGTAAAAGACTTCATACCCCAAGATGTGGTTGACAAAATTGCCACAGAAGAGAACGCAACAAGCGTAGACGCATTAAAAGTATTCCTAAAGGACAAAAACCACCCCGTAGTAACAAGATGGGCAGCTCAAGAAGCTCCAGCAGCAGAAGCACAAGCAGTACAAGTTAACGAAGAAGCAGCAGGCACAATGATGCCAGTCGCCACAGCAGCATCACTTCCAATAATGGCTGGCGGATTCAAAATCATACTTAAAGACGCAAAAATCTACGCCAACAAAGTAATAATAACAACAGTCAAAGACGAGAAAGACAAACGGTGATTTCTACGCCCCAAAACGACACAGACAAAAAGAAAGAAAATGAAGGACTAAAACTCAGCAGCGATCTATTGGAAGCGCTTGCAAAATTTCAACAAATCGAGTTGGAAGACTTCCAAATGGACGTCAAAGACCTGGAAATTGTGTTTGAGCCTGGCATGGCTGGGCAAATAATGCCTAAACTAAAGCTTCCAGCGGCAATTGCAGGCGGAAAACCCACGGCTATGTTACAGGCAGCTTTCACACCTCCAGTTCAAACCTATCCAAACAAAATTACTGAAGTAAAACTTGGGGCAACCAGAAGCGAAGGCGGAACACGCGGAAAATCCTTTGTAATAGGCGGCGAGACTTCGCCTGCATTCTACAATTTTGAGAGCTCAACCACTCATAAACCAGTAATCACTCTTGACGTTTTCGACATGGAAGTTCCATTAAGCAAGGCAGTCAAAATGCACGTCAAAGACGTTGTCGGGGACCCAGCGGCATGGGCAAAACTTGCAGTGGACAAGTTCGGCGCAGACATGGTTACAATTCACTTAATCAGCATTGATCCGCTACTCAAAGATGCTAAACCACAAGACGCAGTGAAAACAGTTGAGAAAGTTCTTCAAGCCGTTGATGTTCCATTAGTTATCGGCGGATGTGGTGACCCAGTTAAAGACGCAGACGTTTTCGAGGCTATATGCGAAGCTTTCCCAGGCGAACGTTTCCTCATTAGTTCAATCACACGGGATATGGATGTTGAGCGCTGTGCCAAGTACATTAAAAAGAACGGGCATGCCGCGTTATCCTTCACTCCTATGGATTTGAATTTGGCAAGGGAACTTAACAGGCGACTATATGACTTCTTGGGAAGAGAGGACATTGTCATGGACTTAACCACTGCCGCGTTAGGATACGGCTTAGATTACTCATTCACTAACATGGAACGTGCAAGGCTCGGCGGATTAATGGGTGACGATGAATTGGCTCATCCGATGTCTTCAGGAACAACTAATGCTTGGGCAGCACGAGAAGCTTGGCTAAAAATGTCCGCTGAATGGGAACCGCGTGAGCTCCGTGGTCCACTGTGGGAACTAACAACAGCCTTAACAGTATTACTTGCCGGTGTTGACTTGTTTATGATGATGCATCCCGCAGCTGTAAAAACCTTAAAAGATGTGACAAACTACTTAACAAGCGGCAAAAAAGCTGACCCGTCAAATTTCGCCAATTGGGTTACAGTAAAGGCTTAAAGGAGCATGTTGGCATGACCGAAAAAAAGAGAGCTGGATTAAAGGAATTAAGCCCCATAGACGTTTACAAGCTTCTTCCGAAAATTAACTGTAAAGAATGCGGTCAAGATAACTGCATGGCTTTCGCCACAAAAATTGTCAACCGCGAAGTAAATATTGACCAGTGCCCACCGCTGTTAAAGAAAGAAAACGAGAAAGCCTTCAACCAACTGAAAGAAATGCTAAAGCCCGCAGTCAAAGAAGTCATCGTCGGCGTCGGGGACAATGCTAAGAAACTCGGCGGAAACTAGTCATGTACCGCCATGAACTAACTTACACGAATCCCACAGCCATCGCAATAGATGTCACTGATGAAATGTCAGAGCAAGAAGTCGTAGACCGAATAAAACGCATAGAAAACTTTAGCTACGAATACATCGGCTACAAACTAAAGCTGAACATGATTGCTGTCCGCTCAACATCAGACGACGCTGAAAAATTCAAAGCAGCCGTGAAAAAGGTTGCTGAAACAACTAAATTACCCATGATTTTGTGCGCATTGAATTCCAATGTTATTGAAGCAGGGTTAATGGCGACGCCAAAAGCACGACCACTACTTTATGCGGCGAACAAAGAAAACTGGAAAGACATGGCGGAACTCGCCTTAATGTATAGTTGCCCACTGGTGGTTTCTGCACCAAACGACTTAAACACGCTGGTTTCACTCGCAAAAACACTGATGGCCTACGGCGTAAATGACTTAGTTTTAGATCCAGGCACATTCGCGAACGAAGGATTACCAGATACCATCAACAACTTTACGATGCTTCGCAGAGCAGCAACTAAAGGCGGCGAAGAACTCGCAGGTTTCCCGTTAATGGGTGTACCAATGGTTGCTTGGATAGGCAAGGGCGAAACAGCTGAAGACCTCCTAAAATGGCGTGAAGCATACTTAGCCGCAATGTTAGTTTTACGATATGCTGACATACTTGTAATGCATGGCGCTGACGGATGGTCACTGCTACCGATAACAGTTCTTAGGCAAAACATTTACACTGACCCACGCAAACCAGTCGCGGTCGCTCCAGGACTCAAAGTGTTCGGAACTCCAGACGAAAACTCTCCAGTTTTCTTCACATCCAACTTTGCCTTAACATACTACACAGTCGCTTCAGACATAGAAAACAGCAAACTAAACGCGTACCTAATCGTAGTTGATTCGGAAGGCTCAGCAATCGACAGCGGAGTCGCAGGACGAAAACTAACCGCTGAAGGCGTAGCCAACGCAATCAAAGCTTCAGGCGTAGAAAGCAAAGTTAAACATAGAACAATCATTATTCCTGGCAAAGCATCAAGAATCAGCGGCGAAATCGAAGAACTCAGCGGCTGGAAAGTTCAAGTTGGGCCACGCGACAGCAGCGAGATACCAAAGTATCTCATTGAGAAATGGCAACCCTAAACTTTCTTCCTTTATTTTTATTAGGCTTTTATCTCCGCCTCATAACTCGTTTCTTTTGGACCTGAATATGTTAAAAACTCCATGCTTTTTAAGTAAATATGTACTAAAAGCTGATAAACCCCTTCTTTCACTACATCCCCATTTACTGCGAGAAGGGACCGAAAATAGGCTGCGGTATCTTTGGCGTAATAAATTATGAAAATCAACCTGTCTTTCCGTATGTTTACTGGGGTCTCCGAGCCGAAAACCATCGGGGTCACCAATCACATGGCTTCCTCACATACAGCGACAAGCAATTTTTTGTGTACAAAAGCTTGGATTTGGTTCCGAAAATAAAAACTGAGGCTATACATGATTGGTTCGGGCGGCTTCCTGGGTCAATAGGCATCGGCAACGTTCGATATACCACGTCAGGTAAATGTGATGATGCCTCACTTATTCAAGGTACTCAACCAGTTACCGCTTGCGAAAACGGGATAAAACTTGCCCTCTCATTTAACGGCAACATAGTTAACACGTCGCCGCTGAAAAAAGAGATGACCGAAAACTTCCAAGACTTTCAGTACGGTTGCGACTCTGACATAGTATGTCATAAACTGCTCCTCGGACTTAAACAGGGCAAAGACTTAGCATCTGCCGTTCGCTCCGTCATGGAAAGTTTAGATGGGGCATTCTCCGTAACAGGCATAACTGGAGACGGCGACTTTTTCGCTTTCAAAGACCCGCTTGGAATAAAACCGTTATGCGCTGGGCATGACCCTGCTGGGGCAACCTACGCTTTTTCCTCTGAAACCGTAAGCTTAGACATGAATAGCTTTGTAAGAGATTTCGAGCTGAAACCAGGCGAATTGGTTACGGTTTCAAAGGACGGCTTCAAACGCACCCAAATCATTCAAAACCCCCGTCAAGCTTTTTGCGCTTTTGAATACGCTTATTTTGCCAGGCCAGATTCAAGGTTTGACGGCAAATACGTTTACGAAATACGTGAAGACTTCGGGAGAAACATCGTTAAAGAATATCCTGAAATAGTAAAGGATAGTGACATAATTCTGTCGGTGCCTGAAACAGGCGATGACCCAGCCATGGGGGTCCATGAAGCATCAGGTTTACGATGGGAACGGGCTTCAAGACGGCACCGTTATGTTACCGAAAGAGCCTTCATACTTCTAAACGCTGAGCGCTTTTCAACAATCGATAAGAAAATCAACATTTTAGGTTCAAAAGTTAATGGAAAACGAGTTATAATAACTGAAGACAGCATAGTCAGAGGCGACACAACCAAAGTAATTATAGATAAACTGCGAAAATCAGGAGCCAAAAAAGTTTACGTCTTCGTTACTTTTCCACGAATTATTGGCCCTTGCTTCTACGGGATTGATATGTCAACTTACGGGCAACTTGTCGGCTCAAAACATAACGCTCAGGAAATAGCTAAAATCATAGGTGCAGACGACGTATGCTACCAATCCCTTGAGGCATTAGTGCGTGCTACAGGTCAAACAGAAGACCAACTGTGTTTAGCCTGCGTTACAGGAAAGTATCCCACCCCGTGTGCTCAAAAAATGGCTGATGCCATGAAAAAGAGATTCCTCGAATGGTTACGAGGAGAAAACGAGAATTTACGAGTTAGATGAAGTTCAGCCATAACCGCTAGTGAGAAAGCAAATTAAGCGTTACCTCTACTGTCTTAGCAGTAACGGTGTATCTTGGATGGAAAAAATCGGTGTACTAGTTGTTTCATACGGCGCAAGAGAAGTCGCCATGGTCGACGCCCTTCTGCAAAGCAAAAACTATCAGAGTCGAACTCTACATTGCCGACAAGCAACGCAACCCTTTTAACGCAGAAAAAGCCGCAAAACACGTTGTCATCCCAAACCTGGATGTTGAAGAAATCTGCAAGTTCGCTGAAGCAAACAAGGATAAAATTGATTTTGTTCTGGTCGGGTCTGAAAAACCCATAATTGAAGGCGTCCGCGACCTCGTTGAGAAACGCACAGGCATACCTGTTATTTGTCCAAAGCAACAATACGCCATTGAAGTCAGTAAAATAGAGCAGCGATTGCTTTTCCAAGAGATTGCGCCAGAAGCGAATCCGCGTTTTAAAATTTTTAACCCAGCCGACTACAAGGGCGAAGCGGAAGTTAAAAGCGCCGTTTACCGCTGGCTAGATGAACTGGACAATCAAGCAGTGGTAAAGCCTGATAAACCAGCTTTAGGAAAAGGCGTCGGCGTCTGGGGCGACCACTTCGCAACCCGAGAGCAACTTTTTGAGCATTTCATGTCCAACTTCCAATACGGCTCGGTAATAGTTGAAGAAAAGATTGATGGGGAAGAATCCAGTTTCATGGCTTTCTGTGACGGCAAACACCTCATATCCCCTGCCAGATACACGCGATTACAAGCGTGCCTTCGACGACGATAAAGGTCCAAACACTGGCGGAATGGGCTCATACAAAGACGCTGGCGACACATTGCCATTCTTGACTGCGGCTGAACGCCAACACGAACTTGCTTTAGCCAACAAAATTTTCAAGGGGTGGAAAGCTAAAATTAAAGATGATTCGGCGCTCAGAGGCGTGCCCTTATATCTAGCGTTTATGCACACTGGCAAGGGAATTAAGGTTCTTGAGAACAACAGTCGCCCTGGCGACCCGGAAATAATCAACCTCCTCCCAATAATCAAAGACGATTTCGTTGACGTATGCTTCAAAATGATAGAAGGAAACCTGACGAGTGTCAAGTTTGAAAAGACTGCGACTGTTTTAACCTATAAGGTTCCAACCGACTACGGTGGCTATGCAGACGTGTTTCCCAGCCAAGTTGATAAATCCGCAGTTAACACACCCGTTGACCTCTCAAAAGCCTACGCCTTAACCAAAAAATATGGCAGTAGAATCCGCGTTTATCCAGGTTCAATGGAAACAAGAAACGGCAAAAACTACGCGTTAAAATCCCGTGCGGTCGGAGTTTTAGGAATAGCCAAAAGCATCGAGGAAGCACGTCAAATCAGCCTTGAAGGAGTCAAAGCAATTACAGGCGGGGCATTATGGAACCGAACGGACATCGCCTCAAAACAGCATATTGCAAAGAGCGTTCTTCACATGGAGAATTTGAGGCGCAAGGCGTGAAGCGCATCTTCATATCCGACTGTGAAGGGCCAATCTCAAAGAACGACAACGCCTTCGAGTTAACGGCAAATTTTATTCCAAACGGAGACAAACTTTTTGCCAACATAAGCAAGTATGATGATGTGCTGGCGGATATTCTGCATAAGCCCGGTTACTCTGCGGGTAGCACGTTGAAGCTTGTTTTGCCTTTCTTTAAAGCTTATGATGTTACTGATAAGCAGATGGAAACTTTTTCAGAGAAAAACGTTGTTTTAATCGCTCACAGCAAAGAAACTCTACACTATGTACAAGCCATAGCAGAAGCCTTCATTGTCAGCACCAGCTACGAGTACTACATCAAAGCGTTGTGTAAAATACTTGATTTTCCATACGAAAACACCTACTGCACTAAAGCAAGCCTCGACAAATACGCCTTCGCGCCAAAAGAAAAAGAGCGGCTAAAAGCAATAGCAAAAGAAATTGCACAGATGCGTCTGATCGATATCCCCCCAGCGGCAAGATGCAAGGGAAGATTTTTCGCGCAATGACCAAGCGATAATTCGGCGTTTGGACGAGATTTTCTGGAGCGAAATACCCAAAATGAGCGTTGGCAAGATGCTTACTGATGTGGTAACTGTTGGCGGAGAACAAAAAGCTCAAGCAATCCTTGACGCCGTAAAGCGTTTAGGTGCAGAATTAGAGGATGTGATGTACGTGGGCGACAGCATAACTGACGTGGAAGCCTTCAAGTTGGTGCGAGCTAACGGTGGCTTAACCGTATCTTTCAACGGTAACAGTTATGCTGTTAAAAATGCTGAATTAGCGGTTTTATCTGAAAACAACGTTGTCGCTGCTGTGATTGCTGATTTGTTCTTCAAGTTTGGAAAAGAAAAAACAATGTGCGCGCTTCAGTCTTGGAATTATGAAGGGCTAAAGAAAAGTGGAGTGGGCAATTCTTTGCTGAGGCAACTCTCAGATTTGTACCCTGATGCCTTGCCTAAAGCTCAAATAGTAACAGCTCAAAATATGGAAGCGCTCATAAAAGAAAGCAGCGAATTCAGAAGGAAGGTGCGGGGAGTAATCATAGGGAAGCTTGGATAAAATGGCAAAAGCGGAAATAGAGAACACGTATGCCGAAGCATTCACTGGAATCTTTTCCCGAGTAATCGTTACAGCCGACGATAAAGAAACCTTACGCAAAGCGGCTGAGGATTCAACAGCAACACCCTCCGTTGTAATTGGCAGAATAGAAGGGGGCGTCGAAAAATACCTCACCCCAAAAGAAACTCCCGATAAACGAAAAGGCGCAATAGTGCAGTTCTGGGGAGAAATAAACCCCAAAAAAACTTTCGCTGAATCACTAAAAAAGTTTGAAATTGAGCTTTCCTACCGCATCCGCCAAGACATTTTGGTAAAGCCTTTCACAGCTGTCTTTGATGCTTTGCCAAATGCTGAAGGAAAAATGGACATGATGGAAAGTGTTGGGCACTGCGGCGACGGCTATGAATGGGTAGAGAAGTGTCATGGCAGAGAAGTAATCGTTGTCCCCTTGATGGTTCCTGGCTTTGTCATTGAACGGTACTTAGGCTATGGTCGTGGTGTTATGGGCGGCAACTTTTGGTTAATGTGCAAAACAAAACAAGCTTTAAAGCAAGCAGGAGAAAAAGCTTTAGCGGCAATCCATCATGTTCATGGTGTGATTACGCCTTTTGATGTGTGCTCTGCAGGCTCGAAGCCTGAAACTCATTTTCCAAAGATTGGTCCAACAACAAACCATCTATATTGTCCCTCTCTTAAGGGGCGTTTAGGCAAAGAATCCCGTGTTCCTGAAGGCGTAAACTACATCGCAGAAATAGTCTTTGATGGTGTTTCTTTAGACGCAGTTAAAGAAGCCACCAAGGCGGGAATCGAGGCAGTGTTAGGCGTTGATGGCATCGTGAAGGTTTCCGCTGGCAACTACAGCGGCAAACTGGGAGAATACAAAATATGGTTGCGAGAGCTGTTTCCATGACTAAATTTGACGTTGTCGGTTTTGGCGCGCTTAACGTTGATATGCTTTTCAAAGTGGACAGGCTAGCAGGGGCTGAAGAAGAAAGCTTCATTGAAGAATATACTGAAGTCTGCGGTGGCTCAGCCGCGAACACCGTGGTTGGGTTGGCGAGGCTCGGCTGCAAAGTTGGCTTCATAGGCAAAGTAGCCAATGACCGCGAAGGCAAACTGCAAATTGACTGTTTCAGCAATGAAGGCGTAGACACCAGTGGCATCATTCAGGCAAAACGGGGAAAAAGTGGTTCGGTGCTTGGTTTCGTGGATAAGAAAGGTGCAAGAGCCCTGTACATTAACTCAGGCGTCAACGACACAATCGAGCCCCGCGAAATAAATTACAGTTATCTTTCTCAAACAAAATTTTTGCATTACTCCTCTTTTGTCGGTGAGAAATCTCTTCGGGCACAAAAAAAACTCTTAGCCGCCTTGCCTAGCGATGTTAAAATTAGCTTTGACCCAGGCTCAGTGTATGCAAGGAAGGGTTTTGCAGCAATAGAGCCGATAATTCGAAGTTCTTATGTTTTGATGCCTAACGCTTTTGAGCTTGAACTTTTAACTGGAGAAACTGATTACTGCAAAGGTGCTGATTTTATGATTGAAATGGGCGTTAAAATCGTCGCAGTTAAACTTGGTAGCAAAGGTTGCTACGTAACAGATGGTCAGGAGCGGCTAAGAATTGAGCCCTTTAAAGTTAAAGTGGTCGATACGACTGGTGCTGGGGACGCTTTCTGCGCTGGCTTCCTCTACGGCTTAATCAACAGCAAAAGCCTCTATGAGTGCGGGCGGCTGGGAAATTTTGTGGCTTCCAGAAGCGTTACGGCGATGGGTGCCCGCGCTGGCTTGCCCTACGTTAAGGATTTAGCATTTCTTTATTAATTTGTCAATTATGCTTTGAAAGATTAGTTTTCCGTCGCCGTACTGCATCATTTGCTGTTGTCGTGTCCACTCTGGTCGTTGCCACCAGTACATTGCCCTCTCGGGATGAGGCATTAAACCGAAAATGTTTCCTTCCCTGTTGCAAATGCCCGCTATGTCATGGAAGGCACCGTTCGGATTAGCTGGATACTTGCCATCGGCAACGTTGCCGTTTTTGTCGCAGTACCGGAAAACAATCATGTCATTATCGATTAGTTTTGCAAGTAATTCCTCTTCTTTCGCTTTGGGGAATAATAACCTGCCTTCTCCATGGGCAATCGGCATCCTTACCATCTTTCCCGCTGGAATCTTGCTTGAAAAAGCACATTTTCCTCTATTTTCATGCTTGAGATAAACCCACTGGCACTTGAAGCCTTGCGGTTCATTGGTGGTCAATGTTGCCTCAGGATAAGTACTCATTCCGTCGAAGCCTGGAAGCAAACCATACTCAACCAGTATTTGGAAACCGTTGCATATTCCCAGAATTGGTCTGCCTTCATCAATAAAAGCTTCAATCTCTTTGCCTAACTTGGCGCTAAGCCACCTTGCAAAAATCACTCCTGAACGCACATAATCGCCGAATGAGAAGCCGCCTGGAAAAACCAGCACTTGATAGTCAAGAAGGTTTTTGCGTTTTATTAACTCGTTAACATGCAAAGTCTCCGCGTGGACGCCTAACTCCAAAAAAGCCCGCTGGGTTTCTGAATCGCAGTTAGTTCCGCCGACGCGCATAACGCAGACTTTGATTTCTTCTTGGTTCATGTTAAGATTCACCGCTTAACGTTTTTTTCCAGCTATATCGCAGCTTGGCAAGTGGAGCGTCCACGACTATTTTCTGGTTTAACCCGTAAATTAGCAGTTTCTCTTCTTTGGTTACTTTGCCAATTTTAGCGCAGTTTTTGCCCTTCATTAGTGCCTCAAATTCCTGCCTATCAGTTTCTGAGACTTCAATGAGGAAGCGGCTGTTGGATTCTGAAAACAGCACAAAGTCATTTCGCGCCAACTCCTTGCATGGCACTTTACCTAAATCTAACTCCAAGCCGTAGCCGCCTGCAAACGCCATCTCCGCCGCCGCCACCGCTAACCCGCCTTCGGAGAGGTCATGGCATGATTTGATTAAGCCCGAATCGATGGCTTTAGTTACGGCTCTGAACGTGCGTTTGGCTTTGGCTTCTTTCACTTTGGGCACGTTTGCGCCTAAGAAGCCTTTAAGCTTGTAGTATTCTGAACCGCCCAGTTCATTGAATGTTTCACCAATGATGTAGAGCAGGTTGCCGGGCGCTTTCAAATCCATAGACGTCGTAAACTGAATGTTAGGAATTATACCTACGGCGGTAATCAGAAGCGTTGGCGTAACTGGACCCAGCGGGGACTCGTTGTAGAGGCTGTCTTTTCCAGAGATAAACGGCGTCCTAAACGCCTTAGCAAAGTCATAGCACGCTTCGCAGGCTCTCACCAGCGAGCCCAAGCGCTCTGGCTTCTCAGGGTTTCCCCACGTGAAATTATCCAGTAGCGCAATCCTTCTCCCCCCGACTGCAATGTTGTTTCTCACTGCCTCGTCAATAGCTGAAGCAGCCATCCAGTAAGCATCAATTTTCCCGTAATTCGGGTTCATCCCGCATGAAATTGCCAAGCCTTTCCATGAATCATCAAGCGGTTTCAGTACAGCTGAGTCGTTTGGTCCAGCGTACTCTCCTTGTAAGGGTTTAAGCGTAGTGTTTCCTTTCACCTCATGGTCATAAGTGCGTATGACGCTTTCTTTGCTGGCAATGTTCGGAGCCGAAAGCAGCTGCAGCAGGGCTTCAGTTAGGTTTTCCGGCTGCGGAAACTCTGGTTCCGTGAAGCTTGGGGTTTCAATCGTTGCTGTTTTCATGCTTTTGCAAGGGTTAAACAGAAAAGCCATGTCCATGTCGGCAACTTTCTCGCCATTAAAGTTAAGCTGTAAGCGGCGCTGAGTCGTTAGTTTACCTATTGCAGTGGCTTGAACGTCTTCTTTCTCAAAAATCGCCATAACCCTTTCGAGGTTTTCAGGTGGCACTGTTATGAGCATTCTTTCTTGGGATTCTGAAATGTAAATTTCCCACGGAGCTAAACCCTGATACTTCAACGGTACCATATCAAGGTCAACGGTTGTTCCGCAATTGAATTTCTCGGCTGTTTCGCCGACTGCTGACGATAAGCCTCCCCCGCCAAGGTCAGTTGTTGCCGATGCCAATTGAAGGTCGCGGATTTCAATTATTGCACGTTTGACTTTTTCTTCTTCTATTGGGTCGGCGATCTGTACGGCTGGACGGGAGATTTCTTCTGATTTTTCAGTTAATTCGGCTGAGGCGAAGGTTACGCCGTGGATTCCATCGCGTCCTGTTTTTCCGCCCGCCAAAACGATTATGTGTTCTGGTTTGGCGTTTTTTGTGAACTTGCTGAGTGGTAATATTCCTATGCATCCGCAGTATACGGTGACGTTTCCTGTGTAGCTTTCGTCAAAGTATATTGCTCCGTTGACGGTTGGGATGCCCATGTTATTGCCATATGCGCTGATGCCAGCGGTTACGCCCATATACACGTATTTTGGGTGTTTTATGCCTGCAGGAAGCTTGTTGTAATCGTAATCTAATGGTCCGAAGCCTAAAACGTCCGTGCATGCGATTGGGTCAGCCCATACGCCTAGAATGTCTCGAATTACGCCGCCAACGCCAGTTGCTGCGCCGCCGAAGGGTTCAACTGCTGAAGGGTGATTGTGTGTTTCCACTTTTGCTGCTATTCCATAGCCCTTATCGAAACGGACGATGCCTGCGTTGTCTTCGAAGACGCTGAAGCACCATGGCGGGTTGATTTCTTTTGTGGCTTTTGCAATGAAGGTTTTAAATAGGCTGTCGATTTCTTTGCCGTCGATTTGGATTTTTCCCTTGAAGGTTTTGTGGTAGCAGTGTTCTGACCATGTTTGGCTGATGGTTTGCAGTTCCACATCTGTTGGGTTTCTGCCTTCAGCCTTGAAGTAGGTCTTGGATGCTTTTCATTTCTTGTAGGCTTAAGCCTAAGGCTAGTTCGTTGCTGATTTCGATGAGTTGTTGGTCGCTGGCTTTTGCTAAAGCAACCTCGTAGAGTGCATAGTCGCATTTGCTGTGGATGTAGAGGTTCGTGTTCATTTCTGCTCCTCAATGGCTATGGTGTAGTTGTCTTTGGTTGGGTTTGCCAAAAGGCGCTTGCTCATTTCTTCCGCCTTTGCCTTGGCTTCTTGCAATGTTGATGCTTCAAGGGTTATAGTGTAAACTTTACTCACATCCACGGCTTGTACCTTGTAGCCGAGTTCTTTCAGTAAACGGGCTATTGTTTCCCCTTCAGGATTGCTGTGGCCTGGTTTTAGGCTAACTTCTATTTTAGCGCGGTATTTCATAAAGCCTTTAAATTAAGCTAAAAGATTTAAACGCTTTTGTCACAAAAAAAGCAAAACTTGTGAGTATTTAGCGGCGCCTCTTATCTAAGAACAAGTCAGGGTTAGGCGTTTGTAGCTGTTTTTATGGATTGCAATTGATGTTTTGGCAAATGTGCACGTAAATTGGCTTCTCTTCCCTTGTTTTTCTGAAAAGCTTTTTTTGGGTTGTTTTTTTGGTTTAGGGTTTGAATTGTTTGCAGGTAACGTCTAGATTTTGTCCCGATTTGTCGTTATTTGTCCCGAAAAGTCGGTAAAGGGTATTGAGTTCAGGTTGTTCGCAAAAGTGCAGGATCAAATAACGAGAGATTAAACTTAAATTTCTTTCAAAGTGATATTGCTGGCATCGTATTATTTTTTTGATATTTTTTGTTCAGGATGTTTTGGGTTGCTTTTTTGGTTTGGGGTTTAATTCGTTTGCAGGTTGCGTACCAAAAAGGTTTAAAAAGTACTAAAAAGGTCTGAAAAGGTCCAAAAAGGCATTTTGCTTTTGGATAAGAGAGGTTCAAAATCAAATCGCAAACGGGAAAGCGAATTGAGGCTGATTACAACCAAAACTTTATTGCAACATCAGTTTTTTGTTTTGGTAGCGTATTTCTACTGTTTGTTTGTCTGTTACTTTTCCTATTATTTCAGGTTTTGAGCTGTCTTGCTCTGAGCGTGTTCATGGCTTTGTCGATTTCTGTTTTGTCAACGATTATGCCAAAGCCCCAGCCCATGTTAAAGGTTTTGAACATTTCCTCGTCTGTAATGGTGTAGCCCAGCTCAGCGGCTGTTTTTTGAATCAACCCGAATATCGGTTGGGGTTTGAAGTTGTTGAATTCAAAGCCTATGCCTGGCGAGGAACTGGCAAGATTATTGAATTTCATATAGGCGTCGCCCGTGATATGCACGGCTGCTTTAACCTTTACTTCGCTGGCTAGTTTGAGGAGCGGTTTAACGTAAATTTTTGTTGGTTCAAGGGCTTCGAGTACAATTGTCTCTGTCTAAGCCTTCTGGGATGTCGTTTGGCTGGTATTTTCCGCCCCATTGCTTAAAGAGAATTTTTCTTGCCATTGTTATGCCGTTGCTATGTAATCCGCTGCTGGCTAAGCCTATTATCGGATCGCCGGGTTTGATGTTTTCTCCAGTTATGATTTCTTGCCGCTCAACTTCACCGACGGAAGCGACCACCATGTCAAAGCCAGCGTTTTCTGCTAAGCCTTTTATTATTTCAGCCACATCGCCTGTTTCTCCGCCAGTAACTGGGCATTCAGCTTGAGCGGCGCCTTGGATGATTCCTTTTAGCCACTCTTTTACAAGCCATGGGTCGCTTGCTTGCGCATGAATGTTATCTGCTATGGCGAGCGGTTTAGCTCCCGAACGAATAACGTCATTGACCGCCATGGCTACAGCATCGATGCCTATAGTGTCATATTTCTGTGCTAATTGCGCTATGAGAACTTTAGTGCCTACACCTTCGATGACCAGATCCAAAAAAGTGTTTTCTCCAATTGGAAAAATGTTACCATATGGCAGATGCATAACGCCGCCATAATGGCTGTACTTGTAGGTTTCTTGGAGGTTTTTTAGGGCTTTTTTGGACTCTGCACGTTGTTTGCGGTTTACGCCTGCGTCGGTGTAAGTGTAACTTTTAGGCAAAGCTGTTTTTCTCCTTGTTATTCTTTCTCTTAGTTAGAGATAACGATTATGCTTGCTCGGATGCTAGAAGTAAGAAACAGCTTATTTTTTTAACCGTTATTTTTCTTTGGTTTTTTCATATATTAATGAAAGAAGTTCTTTAGGTTTTACAGGTTTCATAAGATGCAGCTTACTAAGCTAAGCCTGACGGTGTCATTACTGAATCGGAGTGGTATGAGAATCAATATATTTACGCAAACCTAAAACAAACAGGTCTAAATGCAAAAAAGCGTTTGCGGTCGTAGTCTAGCTTGGTAGGACATCAAAGTATTGCTATAATTGGCGGTACTGTGTAAGCTTCCCAAGCTGACAACCCGGGTTCAAATCCCGGTGACCGCACCAATTTAACCAAAAATCCTTTTGAGGTTTCAAAAAATAACTTTCTGAACGCTCCGATTCGTCCGCTCTACGAAGGGACTATTTCGGCGTCTGCACAACCGCTGACTATATTTGTTATTTTAATTTTTAAGTGCTCGTTGGGTTTTGCGTTGCCAATAAAGACTGGAAAGCCTTTAATTTTGGCGATGCCCTCCCCTTTTGGAGTCATATCTTCTACATCTACTTCGTATTCATCCCCAAGTTCAAATGGGTAATCAATTCCTTTACCGCGCTTGTTTTTTGCATTTCTTGGGGCTCTTTTTTTGGGACTAAAAGTTCATCTTCCTCGCTTTCACAATTATTTAATATTAAGTAATGTGTTCAAAGGCATAAGGGTTTTGTTTTAGCCCTGCTTAAAGAAAGCTAAAAAACAGTAGGATTCACTGTTTCAGCCGATACAACAAAAAACTAGAAATGAACCCACCACTCGTTAGTTTGTTTGTACGCGCCAATCTTTTTCTATCAAATAAAAGCAATATTCTTTCTTTACATTGACTTGTTTTTATAATTACAACACAAAAGAGAAAAGAGCAAGTTACAACATATTCAATTTGGTGTTGAAATATGCTTTCAGCTTTTATTATGGTTCCTGTTCCATCTTATCCGCAGTATTCCCAATGCTTAAGGTGCCCAAATTGTGGGTCACAAGTGGCGTTGTTTTCTAATTACTGCAATATCTGCGGCTCCCCTCTGCGTCAACCAATTTTGCTAAAAATCTGCCCCAGATGCAACACACGGATTCCAGTAACAGCAAATTTTTGCCCTGAATGTGGAAAAAAGCAAGAAGCCAATAGACATAAGCAAACTGCTGCGCCTACGGTGAAGACGGCAAACCGTGGCTAGCTTTGTCACGCACCCCTTCAAGCCAGACTTGATGCTGCTGCTCCAAACGGTGGTTGAGCCGATTCAGTTTTTCCTGATTGTAAGGTCGGCTGTTGCGTCTCTATCTGTGGTTGCTGGTCCAATTGTTGGAGAGGTTGGATTTGCTTCCATGTCACCACTACTTTCTTTTTGAAGGATTTTTCGAACACATCCTTTTTCTTGTTTACTGCGTACTCTTCTAGAACTGGGTTCAGAAGGACCGACCCTTGAATGGTCACGTTCTCGAAATCCACGTGGGCTTCCACATCTTGAACTATAGACTGATGAGAGAAGTCCAAACCGTCTGCTAAGCGCAAAATGCCGACCAAAATCGTAACTTTCCGTCTTAATTCACGGCTAAGCGACTTGAAGTTATAGTGCTTATATTGTGGACAACCTTTGCGGTGATACCGAGCTATGTTTCCTATGACCCGTCTTTCGATAGAAGTGAACGGCAGTTGCGTCTCGTTTAGAATCAGGTTCAGCGATTTCTTATGGTGCGCTTTCGGTCCTTGCGACAAGCCTATGTCGTGAAGAATCGCCGCGCATTCGAGCCAGCAACGTTCCCTCTTGCCGAGCTTGTGCAGGTCTTGCAAGGCGTCAAAGAGTTCCAGAGACAGTTTTCTCACTTGCTCCGAATGCTTCATGTCTGGCCAATATTTCCTTGCAACTCTTCGGGTGCTTCTTGCCATCAAAGTGCATTTTCTTTCCATGTCGTTCTCTCGCGCCTTGTCTTCCGCGATTATGTCCTCAAGAGGTAGCCCGCGAAGCAGCATCTGGGCATAACTTTCAGGAGCTCCCTTCCTTCTAAGAGCGTCGGCCGCTGCCTCCACGTCATAACTAACCCTTACCAACTCAACAGAAAAGGGGCTGGCGGTGATCGCTGCGTAGGCGGCTTGAGAGTTTCCGTCCCCAGGCATTCCCACGCTGCCAGGATTAATGAATAAGGCTCCGCCAGCTTTTTTTGTGAATTGTTCATGTGACTGGCCAAAGACAATTATGTCCGCGCCCGCAGTTTTGGCCAATTCCTGAAATCTCTCCTCAAGCGTGTCATGATAAAGATGTTCGTCAACCGAGTCGGGGGTTCCGTGAATCATTAGAAGTTTCTTGTGAGCGATTTCAAGCTCGAGTTTGGAAGGCAAGGTGCGAAGATAGGTTTCGTAAGCCTTTGCCAGTGTCTTTCTAGCGTATTCTAGAGCGAATTTTTTAGGGCCTTTCCCTCTGTTATTCTTGTCCAAGACTTCGAGGTCGTAATTTCCTATCACGCTGAGAGCATTCTTCGAGTATAGCGTCTGGATGACTTCGTTGGGAAAAGCTCCGAACCCTATTATATCGCCCGCGTTTAGAAAAACAGTTATTCCTCGGCGTTCCGCGTCCTGCACTATCGCTTCAAGAGCATTCAGGTTGGCGTGAATATCTGCAATTACCGCGATTTTCACGTAGGGATTTTCCAGTTCCGCTTCCGTTCTATATCCCGCGGCTACAAAACCTGCGCTCGCATTTTTCCTCAATTCCTCAAAGGCGTTTTTGCTCTTCTCTTTATCCCAAAAACTTACGAAATTTTCGTAGTGGTTTTTTCTTTTTTCTTTAATGTGGTCAAGGAACTTGAGAAGGTCTTGATTGCCTTCGGCAATCGCTTTTTCGTTTTCTGGGAATGTTGCGATTTCGTTTTCAATCTCGTGTATGAATTTTGGAATACGTTCGATCCATACGTCGCAGTCGTGCATTTCGCCAAGTGTATCTTGAAAATTTTTCATCATTTCTATCTCTTCCGAAAGCCCTTCTTGGTAGAGCGGTGCAAACGTTTCCATAGTGTATCGGAGCCATTTGGCTCGAATGCGCATTTCATGGTGTTTGAGGATTTCGTTTTCCTTATGGACATAATCTTCCATGGCTAGGAACTCTGTCGAGTTTTGGGGATATTTGCCAGAAGGCTTTTTCGCGAACGTCGAACAAGTCGAAAGAGGTGTTTGCTGTTTCCCTGATGATTTGTTCGCAGTAACAGGATGTTTGCTGCAAAACTCTTGACTCTTTAAGCTCTTGTAATCCGTTAATTATGTTCGATTGCATGTATGTTCTTTGGTCAATGTGCCATTCGAGCAGAGCCTCCATTCCCGTTTTGGGCTCGGTGGGTTGAAGCTGTTTAATGTAGTCTTTTATGACAGAGATCTGTACGTCCAAGTCTCTTGCAGCGCCGAGGAACTGAGTAACTTTCTTGATTTCGTTTAGCCATTTTTTGTAGCGTTTCTTTGGAAAGCATTCTCTGAAAAGAGGCATGGCGGCTCTTATTCTGCGGGAAGTGACTCGCATTTTATGCACGTATTCTATGTCTTCGCTTTTTTCAACCCCTTCTATTTGGGCTTCAATGGTTTGAAGAAGTTTCGCGAGGGCTTCAGCCCCGAAGCGGCAGTAGCTAATATTCCTGTGTGGAGCCGTTAGGGTCAAAGCGAATGCTCATGTTATAGACCTCGATGTGATAAACAAAGCTTGCGCGTTTTTTATCTCTTTCATCCCGCATAACTCTTTCGTAAACGCGGTTTGAAAATGCTATATAGTTGCGCATTCCACTATAGTGGAAATAGTTAAATCTTTCAATAGTTCTTAGTGAATTATGAATTCTAAAACTTTAATCGAAACAGGATTCGTCGAATGGTTCCCGCTGAAAACGATAACACACTCAAATTTGCCTTCAGACAAAGGTAGCGTCATCATAATAGTGGATAAGGAACTCGCAGGAAAGCCAGAATCTGATATTCTATACATAGGACGCACAAAAAAACCCGTCAAAAGGATACTGGGCGGATATTTGGCAGGATACGGAGGAAAAAACACTAAGAAGATCAACCAGTTGCTTTTCGACGAAGGCTACATTGAAAAGGCCGCTATAAGCTGGATTCTAACAGACAAACCAAGAATTATGCAAGAAGAATTGCTCGCCAAATTCAAAGAAGATCACGGTGAACTTCCAATCTGGAACACCAAAAAGAAAAACGTTAAACCCAAAAGAACTCCAGCTTTTAAGCCCAAAAAAGCTCCAGCTTTAAAGACCAAGACCGCCACACCGAAAGCCATAGCCGCCCCAGTAACAAAGCCCAGTCCAAAGCCAAAAATCGCTTCACAAAGAAACCAGCAGCAAAGATGGAAACCTCAGCCAAAACGGAGCAGCCAAGCAAAGAAGAAACTGCCGCAGAAACGCCAGAAAAGGCAAAGACCTCAGGTAGCGAAATAACAACTTAAAATAAAGATTCGGCTAGCTTCTTCTCCCCCTTTTTTCTTTTGATTAGTGATTCTCTTTTATTCTAATAGGTTTCCGAATAAGACCCTTTATTTTGTTGTTGGTTAGCAATCGCACACCAATCTTGGTGGATTTTTTTGGGTTGGTTATCATGATTGTATGGCTCTTTGATTGATAGAGTAGCTATTATTAGGCAGCATAACCTATTCTCAATGAGGCTGTTTAGATGTCGATGGATTCAGAAGATTTCAAGGTGTCGTCTGGTAAAAAGACTATTTTGAAAGATTTTGATTCAGGTTGGGTTCCGAAATGGGCTAAGAAAAAGGAAGAGGAAGAGGGCAAAAAAGCAGTAAAAGAAGAGGCATTAGCTATTCTTGAGGCGAACAGACAGAAACTGGTTGAGATGCAGGAGTTGCTTTGGGCAAGCGGCACCTACTCTATGTTGATAATTCTTCAAGGGATGGATGGAGCGGGAAAAGACAGTGCAATTCGTCATGTAATGTCGGGGGTTAACCCTCAGGGTTGCCAAGTTACTGCTTTCAAAACTCCATCTGAAGAGGAACTGAATCACGATTTTCTATGGCGCCACGTGAAAGCTCTTCCAGAAAGGGGAAGCATGGGCATTTTCAATCGTTCATACTATGAGGATGTGCTCATCGTTAAGGTTCGGCCAGAGGTGTTAGAAAAGACCAAGCTACCTGCGGAGGTGGAGGGAAAGCAGTTCTGGAATCAACGGTACGAGGACATAAACATGTTTGAGCGGCACTTAGTTCGGAACGGCACGGTAGTGCTGAAATTCTTCCTTCACGTCTCAAAGAATCATCAGAAACAGCGTTTGCTTAAACGTCTTGAAGACCCTGACAAAAATTGGAAATTTTCGCTCACGGACCTTTCAGAACGTTCAAAATGGGATGATTACATGGAGGCATACGAAGATATGCTTAATCAGACAAGCACTGAATGGGCACCTTGGTATGTTATCCCTGCAGATAAGAAATGGGTTACCCATGCATCAATCTCTGAGATTATAGTGTCCCAAATTAAGAAGCTTGATTTGAAATATCCTGTTCTGAGCTCAGAGCAATATGCAGCTTTGGAAAAGGCAAAGGCTGAACTGGAAAAAGAATAAACGCATATTCGGCAGGAAACAAAGCAGAATCCTGTTGCAATGCAGGTTTAAAAAACGTTTAGAGCTCCAGAACTTAATTACGTGCTTGGCGTAACTATGCAGTGGACATCCAGTTGTTTTCCGAACGCTTCATAGAACGCCTGCTGATTCTGGATGATACTCCATTCTTCAAAGCTGCAGTCTGAGTCTGAATAAAACGAGAGCAACACTTGATCTTTATTAATTTTGCCAAATTCTGCTTTCTTTACAAGTCCACAGTGGCTTCGGTCAAGTTTCTCGGCGAATCGGAGAAACGTGGAAAGGATGGCAATGGCGTCATTCGTTTTTTCGTCCAATCCTGTGATTTTCAATGCTTTTTTGGAAGGTAACTTTTTCCTGTGAAAACGTGCTATGTTAGCCATTATTTGGGTTTCTCTCTGGTCAAAACCCAGAAGTTCAGCGTTGCTAATGATGTAGTGGGAATGAAGCTGATGGTCATTAAACGAAAGAAAATCGCCGACGTCATGCAACGTTGCAGCATGCTTCAAAAGCTCTTTCTCTGTCTCACCCAAATTGTGTAGCCCAATTTGTTTTGCACCATCAAAAAGCTGCAACGCCAAAGAAGCCACCGTTTCCGAATGTTTCTCATCGAAGTTGCAAGACCTGCCTAAGTGCAAAACGCTCCTATTCCTCATCGGCGACTTTTGTAGTTCTCGAAAACCCTCAAAATTCGACAAATATTCAACAAGCAAGCCGTCCCGCAGTTCTCTGTGGGTAATGCAGATTTCTTCCAAACCGAACTCTTCCATGACCGCCTCAATTATGGCTGCTCCTGCAATTATGATGTCAGCTCGGTCAGGATTAATAGCAGGCAACTTTTTTCTTTCTTCGAGCGAAAGAGAGCAAAGAATCTGCGCCAACTTTTTCAGGTTCTTCCTTGATAGAGTGAGAACGCCTCCATTGCCGTTTTTCTTGAAAAGTTTGTTCGCGATTTCTGCCAAGTTTATGACTGTGCCTGATGAACCCCACGCCCGCCTGACGCCGTACTCGAGGACTCTCGCTTTAACGGCGTGAACCTTGCTGCAAGCGTAATTTTTCATCTCCTTATAGTCATTGCTTGTTATGGGTCCAGTCCAGCCTTCGCCGATGAATTGAGTTGTTAGCCTAATTGCCCCTAACTTAAGGCTGTTCAAGTAAAAGCATTCGTGCTGGTTTCCGATGGCAATTTCGGTGCTGCCGCCGCCTAAATCTATGAAAATAGCCTTTTCTTCGCCGATATCTATTCCACTTGAAACGCCCAACCAAATCAGGCGGGCTTCGTCTTGTCCCGAAATCACCTGTACCTTAAGTCCTGTTTCACTGAGAAGTTTCTGAAGGAAATCGGATTGGTTTAGCGCTTCTCGAATGGCAGAGGTTCCAACGGCTATTATTTCAGTGGCGCCGTAAGTTTTGGCGAGCTCCGAGAATTTTCCGCAGACAAAAATGGCGCGTTCCATGGCTTCTGGTCTTAGTATGTTGTCTTTGAATTCTTGTTCGCCAAGTCTGATAACTTCTTTTTCTTGGCTGATGATGGTGTAAGAGAAATTGGGGTTTATCCTCACCACTAAAAGACGCACAGCGTTTGTCCCGATGTCGACAAATCCAACTACATGTCCAGCGGTTTTTACTGTCGCTTCCATATCAGCACCATTTTTCTAGCGAAGACCTTTTCAAACAAATCCTTCTTCTTATTAAAAGCCTGCTCTTCCAGCGCCGATTCAGTTTCGGATACGCATTCCACAATAACTCTTTTGGTGTCCACTTGGATGTTTAAGCTTTTTACGATTGACTGGTGAGTGTAGTCTAAGCCGTCTGCTACCCGGAGAAGGCTGGCCAGAATCTTTACTTTGTGGACGGTTCCGCGGTCCAACGTTGCAAGGTTGTAATGTTTCTGTTTGGGCAAACCTTTGCGGTGGTATCGGGCTATGCTTGCCACTATCCGTCTTTCCTGAGACGTGAATGGCAGTCGCGTGTCGTTGAGAATAAGCTTAGCTGATTCTTTGTGGTGCCCGCTTCTATTTTTTGACAAGCCCACATCATGCAAAATTGCAGCGCATTCAAGCCAGCATCGTTCCCGCTCGCCCAACTGATGTACGTTGATTAAACCGTCAAAGAACTCTAAAGCAATTCGGGTAACCTGAGTGTAATGTTCAGTATCTTGCCAGTAGGTTTTCGAAATCTTCTGAGAGACTTCTGCAATTTCTTTGCAGTTTTGAACCATGGCATCTTCTCTGACGTGATCCTCTTCGACTATAGCTTCGAGAGAGACGCCGCGAAGAAGCATCTGAGAGAAACTTTCAGGCAACGCCTTTTTTCTAAGAGCGTCTGCCACAGCCGTGGCATCATAGTCTAACCGGATCAACTCAACATTGAAGGGGTTAAAACTCAAGATTGCATAAGCTGTCTGAGGATTTCCGTCGCCAGGCCTCCCCACACTTCCAGGGTTGACAAAACTGAACCCGTTTGCCTGTTTCCAGAATTGATCATGCGAATGCCCCACGATTATCACATCAGCCTTGGCAGCATCAGCAAGAGCTTTTAGGCGCTCAACTGGCGTGTCATGGTAAATGTGCTCTTCAATCGACCGGGGACTCCCATGTGTTACAAACAGTTTTTTGCCTGCAACCTCAAGCCTAAGTTCACGCGGTAAAGAGTGAAGATAACCTTCACATGACTTTGCCAGTTCTTTTCTGGCAAATTCCAAAGCAATTTTTTTTTCGCCTTTAGCTTTGGCTTTGCCCTCAATAACTTCCAAATCATAGTTACCCACGACGCTTAACACATTTTTTTCGCATAACATCTCTATTACTTCATTTGGGTACGGACCGAACCCTATCAAGTCACCTGCGTTGAGAAAAATTTCTACACCTCGTCCTTCCGCATCTTCGAATACTTTTTCCAGAGCTTGCAGATTAGCATGAACATCCGACAAAACAGCAATTTTAACGTCGGGATTTGCAAGTAACTGTTTTGTTTTTGCTTTAGTCATAGTTAATCTAGCGTTGGTTGTCTTCCTAAGTTGAACAAAAAAGTTATTGTTTTTATTTTTATTCCAAAGACGAACGAATTGGTTATAATGGTTTTTTCTTTGTTCTTTTATATAAGTTAAGAAGTTGAAAAGTGTCTTCTCAAATTTTGTGGTTTCTTCTTTTTTGTTTCCTTTGGATTTTATTTTGGTTTTTGTTTTGTCAATGAATTTAGGTATATAATCTTCCCAGACATCGCAGTCGTGCATTTCTCCCAGTACGTCTTGAAAAGCTGTTATTGTTTCAATCTCTTTTGCGAGTTTGTTTTTGTATAGTGGTGCGAAAATTTCCATAGTGTAGCGAAGTTTCTTGGCGTATATTCTCATCTTGTGGTGCTTTAGTTTTTTATTTTCCAAGTAAACGTATTTTTCCATCGATAGGAAATCGTCTAGTCTGAAGGATATGTGCCAATGAGCTTTTTCAATAACCTGATTGGAATCAAAAGTGGCGTTTGATTGTTCTGTAATGGTTTGTTCACAAAACTTGCGAATATCCTGTAAAATGTCTGATGCTTCCAGTTTCTCCAATCCGCTAACAACGGATGATTGAATGCTTTTTCTTCGATCTTTATGATCTTTAAGCAGTGTTTCCACACATGCCTTTTCAGTTGTAGACTTCAGTTTTTTCGTGTATTGCTCTATGAATGCTATTTGAACATCCATGTCTCTTGCGTCTGCAAGTAGACGTGTGACTTTCTTTAATTGACTTGCCCATTCTTTGAATTCTTTTCCAGGAAAGCAGAATCTGAAAAGGGGCAGCGCCGCTCTCAGTCTGCGGGAGGTAACACGCATTTTATGAACATATTCGATATCGTCGCTTTTAATCACGCCCTCAATTTGGTCTTCAAAAACTGGAAGAAGTTTTAGGAGCGTTTCAGAACCGAATTTGCAGTAGCTCGTGTCACTTTGGCATATCCGAGAATTAATTGGAGCGTTCATTCCAAATGCCTCTGTGCTGAATGAGCCATGCTTGAGAGTTGATGACTTTTTCGCCTTCTTTAGGTGTTACTCTCTCGTATGTCCCATCGGGCAATAATCTTCTTGCTTTAACGTTGTCGTGAAGGTGGATTTTAAGCATGTATTCAAGGATGGCGTGGCGCAGGCGTGGGTCAGGCACTGACAAGAGAACTTCAATTCTTTCGTTGAGGTTTCTGAACATCATGTCTGAGCTGCCGACAAGCACTTCCTCTTCGGCATCATCATGGAAGTAATAGATTCGGGCGTGTTCAAGGAAGCGTCCGACTATGGATATGACTGAAATGTTATCGCTTATTCCTTTTATTCCCGGTCTTAAGCAGCACAAGCCTCGAACATTGAGGTCAACTTTGATTCCAGCCATCGATGCCCTGTATAAGGCTTGAATAATTTCAGTTTCCTCTAAATTGTTAAGTTTAAAAGCCAAGTAGCCTTTGCCTGTTTTTCGGTGAAAACTTATTTCCCTGTCGATTCTGCCGAGAATTTCGCTCTTCAGCGTTTTAGGTGCCACAAGAAGGTGTTTGAATTCTTTTTCTTGAAGCCCATTTATAATTATGTTGAAAAGATCTTCAAGTTCAGCTCCCACTTCGGGGTTTGCTGTTAGGTAGCCTATGTCTCCGTAAATTTTTGCTGTAACCGCGTTATAGTTCCCTGATCCGATGTGCGAGTACCTTATTATTTTGTCTTTTTCTTTTTTGACAATTAGGCAGAGTTTTGCATGAACCTTAAAATTGGGAAAATTATAAACAGTATTTATTCCACCTTCCCTGAGTTTTGAAACGAGAAGAATGTTGTTTTCTTCATCAAATTTAGCTTTCAATTCTACTATTGCAGTTACTTTTTTGCCTTTCTCAGCAGCCTCTATCAATGCACCAACAACCGGCGAGTTATGATCCATACGATACATTGTTATGCAGATTTCCAAAACATTACTATCCCTAGCGGCTTCTCTTAGCAGATCAACAATTACTTCAAAGCCGTCGTAGGGGTGATATAAGACAAAGTCTTGCTTGTCGACGGTTGCAAACAGGTTCTTTTCAGGGGTCAGAAGTGGCGAAATGCATGGGAGAAAACTTTTGTCTTTAAGGTCGGGGCGATTTATCTTTAGCATTTGCCATAGATCCACGAGGCCGAGTGGTCCATCAAACTCGTAGATTAAATAATCTGGCAAGCCTAAGGCTACGGCTATTCCTTCTTTAATGACTGCTGGCACTTTCCTTTCAAATTCTAGCCTGCTTGGGAACCCAGCTTTTCTGGTCGACAGGCTCTTCTTTACAGAACTGATGAAGTCTGCTGACTCATCCATTAGAATGTTTATTTCTCCATTTCGTGTAAGTCTAAATTGGTACGCTGTGAGGTTTTTTTCATTTGGGAAAATCAGATCTAAATTATTTACCATTAAATCTTCAACAAAGACAAAGTTATACTCTATGTCTTGACTGTATACGCTTTTTGGGATTCTTATCAGCCTTCCAAACTCTTCGGTCGGGACATCAACTAAGCAGTAAAAATCTTGCTTAGCAAAACCTGATACGTAGAGTGTAACGTGAAGATTCTCAATTGCCCCACCATCAAGGCCTTCCTTATGAATTTTGACGAAGGGAAGAATGGATTGCTGGAAGAAGTCACGCAAGTTTTTCTTGTCTTTTTCTCCCAGTTGGTTAAATTTCCAAATGTAGATTTTTTCTTTCGCTAGGGCAGGGAGAAGTTCGTTTCGCCAGCAAGCGGCATGCTTTTCGATAAGGGGGATTATTTCTTTTCTTGTAGCTTCAATCTGCTCGATGGATGTCATTCCATCCATAGATTTTTCGTCGGATCCTGCCTTGACTTTTTTCATCAGCCTAGGGATTCGTGTCATAAAGAATTCATCAAGGTTGCTGCCACAGATGGCAATGAATTTTACCCTTTCTAGTAGGGGATGCCACAGGTCTTGTGCTTCCTCAAGGACACGTTTGTTAAATCTTATCCAGCTGAGTTCCCTGTTAATGAAATAGCTTGGGTTATCTAGGAGTTTTTTCTGGCTCAAGGCATTGTTTGCTTCTGAATCAAGGGTGTTTGGAGCTGACAAGGGCTTTTACCTGGTGGATTTTCATTTGTTTTGGCAACGATTAATTACCTTGAGCTATAAAATGATGTTTGTGACTTATCAAGCGATCTGTGTAAAGAATAATTTCTCAATTGGGCTGAGTTATTTACCTTCAGCGGTCGCGCTTCCTTGGCAAATCGTGAGACTCGGCGCATTTTGTTTTGCGAACTGCAAATATTTCATATTCGAAGAGAGGAACTTTGTTGTGCATCTTGAGTTTCCTATGTTTCAATTGAAGGGAAGTTGTCATTAAGGACTCCGAAAATAGAATATATAGTTATAAATAGGCTATATAGTTAAAATTGTCCTGCTCGTTAACAACCTGCCCGATCTGCGTTAGAACAGCGAACTTTTTTAGTTTTTCCTTTGTTGATGGAATAGCGGCGGATTAATTCGTCAGTTGACCATGGCAAGCAATCTTTGGCTTTGAAACCTAAAAGAGCAGCGTACTTGTGGATTAAATCAATGTTTTCTGCTTCTATTTCCATAAACTCAGGAATATATCCGTAGTTGCCGGCGTAGCAGTCGAGGTCAAAGCGTGTGTGGTCAATTGTGTAGCTTACTCTGTGTTTCTGCATGTTTTCAGTTATGGATAGACCTATGTTTTCCAAGATTTTCTTCATCGTTTCCAAGTTTGAAACGTCAACGGAATATTCTTCCGCCAGTTTGGCTGTTTGGGTAACGTGGACTTTTTTGTATGTTAATTCGGTCTTATCTTGTTCTTTCCTTAAGCGTAACACGTTTTTTGCTTTAATTATTGTGCCATCTTTGAAGTCAAAAAACATGGTTTGGATGTCGCCGTCGAAAACCTTTTTGGCGCCTAAGCTGGTGAGGGTTTCTTCAATCTTTATTCTGTTGACTTCTAAAATTTTGACTTCCAGTTCTTTCATAAAAGCTAAGAAGCTTTTGAGAGTTAAAAGTTTGTGCTATTACATGCCATTGCCCTATGATTAGCCTCAACTAAAAAATCAAAGTGCTCTCAACTAAAGGATTTCACCTTTAATGCGCTTGAGCAATCAGTTCTTGGGGCATAATAACATAAAGGTTATTACTTTTAGAGTGATTCACTCGTAAGGCGGAGAGAAAAAAGGTGCCCCTCGCGTTTATTATTGGAACAGCCGGCTCTGGCAAATCCCTTTTTACTGCGGCCTTCAGTGAATGGCTAAAAATGTCAAAGCAAGATGTCGCCGTCGTCAATTTGGATCCTGGAGCATTGAAACTTCCTTACTCGCCGGATGTTGACGTGCGCAACTATGTGGATGTCGGCGATTTAATGGAGAAATATGGTTTAGGACCAAACGGCGCATTGATTATGGCAGCGGATTTAATCGCTGATGAAATCGAAAATTTAACCCGCGACATCGAAGAAGCCCACGCTGACATTGTCTTGGTTGATACTCCTGGGCAGATGGAGCTGTTTGCTTTCAGAGCAAGTGGACCATACATAGTTGATGAGTTAACAAAGGAGCCTAAAGCGTTAATTTACCTCTTTGACGCCGTATTCTCTGCTAATCCGATGAACTATGTTTCAAACATGTTTCTTTCAGCCGCAGTTTACAACCGCTTCTTCCAGCCGCAGCTTCATGTTCTCTCTAAAATCGATTTGCTACCGAAAAAGGATGTGCAGGCCATTGCGACATGGTCAGCTAACACTAGAGCATTGGAAGATGCAATTGAAGAGAAACTTGAAGGCACAAAACGCCTTTTCAGCCGCAACATGATGCAAGCCATCAACAAGCTCGGCTTAAAATTTTTGTTGATGCCCCTTTCCTCTAAAACAAACGAAGGCATGACTAACATTAACACAACACTTGAACGAATCTTAAACGAAGGAGAAAAATACACAACCTGAAAACTTAAACGCTGATCAGTGACCAGCTTGCTGCAAAGGCTCCACGCTTAGCCCTCAAAGCTGAATCAGCACTAGCGATAACAATGGAGTCATTGTCCTCAGGCAGTTAATTCCTTAAGAATTTGGTTTGCTGCGTTCGGATAATCCTTCTCTACAGAGTTACTGACCGATTCAATACGCAAATGGCCGTCCTTAAAAACGATAACTAAAGCTTTTCGTGCGCCAGCAATGATAGCCGCATCCCGCTGATCAATTCCCGACCGGACTTTTTGACCGCTGTTTTTCACCAAAAAAGCAAAATTAAATTCAGATTCGTTCAATTCAGTTTTTGGAATCTCAATGCGTTTAGGAAAAATTTGTTCAAATTGCCCCCAAACCTCTAAACCTTTCTTCGTTAAACTACAGCCTTCTTTTGAGGTTTCAATTAAACCAGCATTTCTAAGTCTGCTTATTATTGTGCGTACTGCTCCGTCACCAACATTGAGTTTTTAGCCAGCTTGTTTCTGCCAAGAGGTTTCTGCGACATAAGCTCTAAAGCATAGAAAACATGGAATACGGTGAAGCTGGTTGATGGTCCTGGAGCTTTTTTTCCAGCAATTTCCTGTATAAACTTTTTTAGCGATACAGCCATATTTTGCCCTACTCTAACTAAGCATTGTTAGGTTTTTATAATTTGTGAAAAAGAATATGCATATTAGTCTTTGTAAGCAACAACTGAAACCTCAACAAGCGCATCTGCCTTTAATTCTGTACCAACTGTTGCGCGAGCGGGAAATTCGCTGTCAAAGTACTTGGCGTATTCATTGTTGAACTCGTCAAATAAAGCCATAGAAGAAAGATACACATTGGAAAGAACAATATCTTTCAGACCATAACCTGCAGCTTCCAAGATGGCTTTTATGTTCTCCATAATCTGTCTTGTCTGCAGCGTCACGGTTTTGGCAACGATTTTGCCTTCCTTGGGATCAATTGCCAGTTGCCCTGAGACAAATAGGAATTTGCCTGCTTTCACTGCTTGACTGTATGGACCTACTGGTTTTGGCGCTTTCTCAGTAAATACAGGTGACTTCATGTCATGCATCTTCCTGTCTGTGTTGTTTGAGGTTAAAATCATTTTTGCAAGAAGGTACCTGCCCTATTGATATTTCTTATAGGAATATTTTTAACAGAAAACCTTTTAAGAAAAACGCCAAGTAAGTTATGTCCCTATTAAAATCTAAACGGAAAGATTCTCATGAAAAGAAACGGAAAATACTTGTTTACATCTGAGTCGGTCGGAGAAGGTCATCCCAGACAAGGTAGCAGACCAAATATCCGACAGCGTTTTAGACGCAATATTCTCCAATGACCCCAAAGCACGCGTTGACTGCGAAACCCTGGTAATGCAGGGAACCGTAATGATTACGGGTCAAATAACCACTTGCACCTATATTGATATCCCAAAAATTGTCCGCCAGACCTTAAAAGAAATAGGATTTGACAATGCCAAGGATGGCTTAGACTGGGAAACATGCGGCATCTTAGTTTCACTAACTGCGCAGTCTCCAGACATCTCTATGGGTGTAACCGAATCCAAAGGCCACGAGCAGGGAGCTGGTGACCAAGGAATGGTTTTCGGCTACGCAACCAACGAGACAAAGGAGCTTATGCCTTTGCCGATTATGCTGGCGCATAAACTTGTTAAACGCTTAGCTGAATGCAGAAAAACAAAAATTATGCCGTATCTGCGTCCAGACTGCAAATCCCAGGTTACGGTGGAATATGACGGTTACAAACCAAAATCCGTTAAAGCTGTTGTTATTGCGGCTCAAAACAACGGAACCGTTGACGATGCAACATTAAAGAAGGATATTATCGAAAAAGTAATCAAGAACGTTATACCTGCCAACATGATAGCTGAAGACATAAAATACGTCATTAACGGCACAGGCAGATTCGTAATCGGCGGAACACTTGCAGATTCTGGGTTAACGGGCAGAAAAATCATCGTTGACACTTACGGCGGAGTTGGAAGCCACGGAGGAGGATGCTTCAGCGGTAAAGACCCATCAAAAGTTGACCGTTCAGGCTGTTACATGGCAAGATACATCGCCAAAAACATCGTTGCCGCTGGCTTGGCAGAACAATGCGAAATCCAAATCTCCTACGCAATCGGAGTCGCACAACCAATCTCTGTGCTGGTTAACACTTATGAAACTGGGAAACTGCCTGATGAGCAAATTCTCGAGTTAGTGAAGAAGCATTTCGACATGAGGCCTAAAGCAATCATTGACCAACTAAACTTGCTAAGACCAATATACAAGAAAACAGCAGTGTTCGGCCACTTCGGAAGAGAAGAACCAGAATTCACATGGGAACAAACCGACAAGGCAGAAGTGCTTCGCAAAGAACTAGAAAAAGCCAAAAAAGCATAAACTCTCCATTTTTAATTTTTCATTTTTTCAAACTCCCATTATAAGGAATCAACATATTAATTGTTTGAGAATCTGCTAACCGAACAGTATGCCCTCTTTTTGCAACTGAAACGGCCAAGCAAAAAGTATACCCCTTTTCATAAGGCTGAAAAATATCTGGGGTATGCATATAGGCTGTTTCTTGAGAAAAAGGACTTAGTCATGCCATTGATGGTTACTGTTCGACGATGGCTTTTCCACCATTCTCCTCAACCAAAATTGAAAGTTGCCTTATGGCTTTCTCAAGCATTTTCATGGGTTTTTCTTCGCTTTTGGCTGCAATTGTTAAATGAATTTCGATATGCGGTTTATTTTCTGCACGCATTGGATGAGACTTTATGTAAACCCCCTTATTGGTACTCATGACTTTGTCGATTAATGGCGCCAAATACGACTCCATCATGTTATCCACAAACATGCTTTTTTCACAAAAAACCCTGTCGCCAACGGCTTGTTTAAGTATAGGCACTATAGTTTCCGTAAAAATCGCTTCCATCTCTGAAGGCACACCGGGCAGGGCAAACAGAACAGTTCCTTCCAAATCTACGCATACTCCTGGTGCAGTGCCGATTGGGTTGTTGATTGGCTCTGTTTTCTCTGGTAAGGTTGCCATTTTGACTCTGGGCGGCGTTAATTCAATTAATGTTGAGAGCTGCCTTTTTCTGGAGTATTCTTTACATTTTTCCTTAACCATTGCTAACGCCCTCTGGTTGATTTCTAATTTGCGGTTTAGTGCTTTGGCTATTCCCTGTGACGTTTTATCGTCAAAGGTCGGTCCTAACCCGCCAGTAGCAATTATAAACTGGGGCTTTCGTTCAACGGCTTCGCAAATAACCTTGGCGATTTCATCAACAATATCTTGTACTACTGTTATGCGCTTAACGTTGGCTCCAAGATTTGTTGCTTGTTTACCGAGCCAATGAGCGTTTGTGTTAAGTATCTTGCCTATTAGCAACTCGTTGCCAACGCAAATTATTTCGATATCTACTGTCATAGCCTGCACTCGGTAGGTACAAGTATTAGAAAAGTTTGTTTTATAGTGTTTGCTACGTAAACGTGTATAATGTTTGGCCATGCCAGTTTTATTTCTTGCTAAGCCACCATTTGAGGTATTCTTTTCTGCGGTTTTCTTTCTCTTCTTCCGCTGTTGCTTCGCTTGGCCTGTTCTTATCTCGCAAATCATTGAGTTCTTGCTGTGTCACTGATAATCCGCAGCTTTTGCAGATATAGTGCTTGGTGCCTATTTCGTAATGCATTTCTCCACCGCATTCAGGACAGTATACCATTTGATATTCTCTCAGTGAATTTTATACTAAATCGCTTTTGCAAAGATATTAGTCTTCGCATCGGTTTAAGTAATTTTAACCTAAAAATCGGCGATTCTTAGATGTGGGTGTACATTTTGTCGCTGGTGTATTTTCCTGTGTCCATTTCCTGCTCAATTTCACGCAAAAGCAAAATGCGCTTAAACGTCGGCGGGTGAGTAGAAAACAAGCTGTTTATTTGGTGCCATGTGCTCTTGGATTCTCTCTCCATCGCCAATTCCAACTCACGCTCATCCAAAACACCGTCATGGTCTAAATCGTACTCGTCTTTTTTCTCCATAACCTCCTTAACATCCTGTTTCGCTGTTGCTGGGTCTGCAATGTAGAACGCTCTAGCTCCTTCCGGCGGCTTGGGAGAGATGGATAAGCCATAAGTGATTTTTGCCAAGGCACTTTCCAATTCTCTAGGCGAACCTGTCACGTAAGCGGAGTATGAATCAGCAAAATGTTCACGAAGACGACTGAGTCTCATAACAATCAAAAATGTTAATATATAAACTATAAACGAGATTACGCCGATTATGATTAATATTAAACCTGCATTGCCTTGGTTCTTTCCTCCCCTTCCTCTTCCGGAGCTTCCGCCGCCGCTAAACGCGCCTGTTATCAATGCCACTTCTGCAATTAAGTATGCAATTAACGGTAGCGCGGAAAGAACAGTCATCACAATATAATCTTTATGTTTAATGTGACCTAACTCGTGAGCTATTACGCCCCTAATTTCATCTTCCTTCAAACTCCTCAAAAGCCCATCATGCACCGCTAAAGTGGCGCTACTTTGGGATCTGCCAAAAGTAAACGCGTTCGGCGTATTATTCGGAACTACAGCTAACTTAGGCATTGGTAAACCGCTTTTGTCCGCTAACTCTTTAACTGTTTTTTCAAGCCACGGGTTCTCGCCTGGCTTTAAGTAATGCAGCTTTGTTGAGGCTTTAACCATAAATGGACCTATTGCGTACTCAAAGAGTATGAAGAGTGCTGTGCCGCCTACGGCGACAACTAAACCGGCAAAAATACCTAATTGTAAGAAGAAAACAATTGCAAACACGAGAAGACCAAATATGAACGCGGCTAAGAAAATAGAAGTTGCCATTGCCCACTTTAATTGTGATAGACTAGCCAACCTAAGCCCTCTCGTTGTTGTCCACAAATATTAATTAAAGAATTAAGTCTTTCCCAAAAAATATCGCGAAATCACAGGAATTTTCAAAAAATAAAAAAGAAAGTTTAGATTGGGTAAGCTCCGCAAATCTTGCAGAACTGGATTTTTGTTTTCACGTAGCTTTTACATTTAGGACACTGTATTCCGCCGTTATCTGGGAAAACGTCTTTTGGTTTGCCGAATACCTTGCGGAAGTGCTCGTAGTAGAGCAATTGTTCTTTGTCTTGGATTTCAACATCGTCTTTTTCTTTAATTGACTTCTTTTTCGCTTCAAAATCCTTGTCAGAAATCATGTCGTTGAAGTATGTTCTGAGCGTTTCTGTTCCTGTTCCCTGTTCAAGCGGTGCTTTTGCTCTCCAAATGACGTCTTTGGGTATTACATCTTCGTAGGCTTTGCGAAGTATCCATTTGCTGTATTTTACGCCGTTATGCATGTTTATCTTGAATTTGATGGGTAGTTTCTTTGCCCAATTCATGAATAAAGGATCCATGTAAGGTGCGCATATGGTCATTCCAAGAGCCGCAGCCATGGTGAGCGATGAGAAGCCCATTTCTGCCCACATTTCTTCCTGCTTCCTTGCGAATTCAGCTTCGGTTAGGTGGAATTGCCATGGGTACCCGAAAAGCTCGTCTAATGCGTCGCCTGTGAATACGCTTTTTATTCCCTTAGCTTTAAAGAGGGTTAAGCCAATGTAGACGGGTAGGCTGTTTCTGATTTCCATGGGGTCAAATTTTTTGAGTGCTTCCACAACTTTCGGATAATATTTGAGTACATCTCCTTTGCCGAACTTGTAAGTTTCCTGCTTTAGATTTAAGAGCGCAACCATTTTCTTTACATATTCGGTGTCTTTTGGGTTTCCATGCCTAAAAGCTAAAGTGATGCATGGAATGTCAGGTTTGTACTTCACTGCTTCATAAGCAATTATTTGAGTGTCTGTTCCAGCTGAAAACAAGAAGCCATCAGCCATATTTTTCTTAACAACTTTGCTTACTAAAGCTCTAACTTCGGGTAAAAGTTTGGTGTATTCTGATGGGTCTAGCGTCATTTCTTTCCCTCGTAATACATTGGTTTTCATCCTTCCACTATTTAAGGTTTATCCATATGCAAATAAAAGCAAAAAAATAATAAACATCTGTGAGGAAAGTGAGCAAAATACTGAACAGACGAGATTTTCAAGTAAAAAAAATCTGCCTGCATCAAAACACCACATTTAAAAGTCTTAAAAGCTGAAACTCAATAACACAATCATTCGGAGGATTCATCCCTTGAAAACAAGCCTACTCCACATGAAAATACGCGACTCACTACAAGGTAATATAACAGCAGCCACACTATCAATCCAAAAAGCCGCCAAGCAAAAACCAGCTCTAATCGCTCTACCTGAGTACTTCACAGTTCCAAACTGCATGGCAGACTTCACCGATGCATCAAGTGTTTCGAAGGAAACTTGCAAAGAAACGCTAAATTTTCTGGCTGAAATTTCTAAAGAAATACCTAATATTTACCTGTTGGGCGGTTCAGTGCTTGAGGAAGACAGCGGAAATTATTACAATACGAGCACTCTGTGGAAAAACGGTTCACTTTTAGCCAAATACAAAAAAATAAACCCTATTAAAGCTGAAATTAAAGCCGGCGTCGCCAAAGGCTCAAAACCCATTGTCGTTTACACAGAGATTGGCAAGATTGGGCTTTTGGTTTGTGCTGACATGTTTGACGCTGACCTTGTTAAAAAAACCGCTAATTTAGGGGCTGAAATAATTTCTCTCCCAGTTGCAGCGATGGGCACTCATCCAAGCGTTAAAGGTCACCCCTTAACCGAGAAGGTTTCCACTGATAATGGCTTATTTGTGCTTAAAGTTGGAAACGTGTGCTCAAGCATGAGGGGCGGAAGAAGCGCAATTGTTGCTCCATGGGGCATACTTGGCGAAGTCTCCGATGCACCTGAAGATTCCATATTAACCCGGGATCTTGACATGCAACGGCTCAGAGAATACCGTAGAAAGCTCAGTAAATCTTAGACCAATCATCGACGATTTGGCTCATTTCCGCAAAGTTGTATTTTTCAAGCCAATTCCGAAAGTCAATGTTTTGAACAGCAAACCTGCAGACCTGTTTAGCGTTCTCTGAATCACGCACTAAAAGTAGCACTGCATCTAGCTTGTGCCTTGAAACGTAAGCCACCGTTTTCAGTAGCGCATCCAATTTCTCGTCAGTTGGCATCTCGGCGCTTAATTCTAAAACAACAGGCTTCTTCAATGACGCGGCAAAATCTCTAGCCAGCGTGTCAACCCAGTACATAGTTAAATAATCTCTTGACGAAAGCGGCACATGAAAATAATCAACACATTCAGCTATCGCATTTAGGTCTAAGCCGAATCTTTCTTTAGAAAGCACTGGGTCAGGGTAAATTTCAACCGCAAAAGTCTGCTTCACTCGTGCTTTGGCTTCTTGAACAAATTTTGTTACTGTTTGAGCTCTCCATTGCGTCCAGTTTAAGCCGCTCTGTTTCCACAATTCGACGCATCTATGGCAGACGCAATATTCTTGGTCAGGAAAGTGGTAAAGGTTCAAGGTTATGCCCATGATGTTTTCTTTGCTTAGGCTCTCAATGTAGTCTAACACTTTTTTTCTGTACTCTGGGTTTGTTGGGCAAACAAAGTCAAAAGCAAAATTAGATCTTCTATTTTTACGTAGCGCTGGACCACTGTTTGAGACAGCAACTATGCTTGGGTCTTCCCTGATGGTTTTAGCATCACAAAACACTGTAACGTCATTCTGCATGCCTTTTGCTGCTGGGAAAACTTGTCCATCTGCCCATTTTGAATAGTAAACGTGAAGATCAAAGCCCTCGACTTTTTCCGGCGTATAGGTGACTAAGCCGACTTTCATGGTCTCTTACCAGATGCGCGCAAACAATATATTCTTGGCGCTTATTTAATTGTTGATTCTCATGGGCAAGCAGCAAAAATCCTTTATTATTATTGACACCGCTAAATGTGCTCCCTGCGCAGGACTTATCTGTGTCGGCGTTTGCCCACAGGGCGTTTTAGAAGAGGGCAAAAACAAAAAGCCACAAGTGATTGATGTTGTGGAATGCACTCGATGTGGCGTCTGCGCAAACTTGTGTCCATCAAAAGCCATTACTATAAATCCTAGTAAACCCCAAAAATAGCTGGGGAACAAGCTGGCATGAAACAGTTTAACCTTGCGGACAGCACGAAACTAATAATAAAAGACAACGTGCTAGCCATATTTTCGGATAAAGCTTTAATGACTGTAAGTTCTGCAATTTTTAATGGCGGGTCCAAACAGGTCAAAGCTGTCCTCAACGTAGGCGTGCCGGAAGGGTACAATGACCGTTCCCTGCACCTTGACCCGCTGGAACTTATCACTTCATCGGCGGCAAAGCTTGGATTAACCAAAGACTATCTTGCCATGATCACGGCTGCGAAGATTTCAAATTACAGTTTAGTCTCAAAGAAAGCAGGTGATTTTTCAGTCAGCATTGCCGCTACCGCAGGCTGCTCGCACGGCGAATCTTCAGGCGAAGAGATGAATGTTCAAGAAATCACAGGCACCATAAACATTATCGTCTTAATCGACGGGAACCCAACGGAAAGCTGCATGGTCGCTTCGCTAATTACCGCCACAGAGGCGAAGTCGGCAGCGCTGAGGGATTTTGACATACGAAGCAGGTACACGGGTGACTCAGCTACAGGCTCAATAACTGACAGCGTGACTATAGCATCAACAAGCCAAGGCAAAACAATCAGTTATGGCGGTCCAGCGTCGAAACTGGGCAAGTTGGTCGGGTATTGCACAAGGAAAGCCGTTACTGAAGCTCTAATCAAGCAGGAGCCAATTTGGGCTTGCCGAACCGTTTTAGATAGACTTAAAGAAAGGCATCTTCCGCCGGAGAAACTAGCTGCCGAGCTCTCCAAAGTAGGCATAGATGTTGATGAAACGGCTTTGGCTGAGATTTTAAAAAATAAACCCCTCGCTAACGCTTATTTGTTGGCCGCGGTGAAGCTGGATGATGACTATAAAAAGAACCTGCTACCTGCCGAGCTTGGCGATGCAGCTGAGTTAAGTAAATGCTTTGGCAATCTTGTCCGCTTCCAAATGAATTGCTCCAAATTGCCCAGTTATGATTCGGTTGATTTGCCGCCATTCCTAAAACATGCTTTAATCAAAATTGTGATGGACGCTCTTTCTGAGGGTAAACCGAAAAGACTTAAATAAGCTGCAATTTTATTCGGTAGGTAAAACAAAGGTTAGAATGGGTGTATTAAACTTGAAATTCGGCGTATTTCTTTATCAACCTGAGCCTGTTGAAGGTGTCGATTATAACTTCTATCGTTTAAAATCAGAGTCCGGAATCGTTGGAAAACCTAATCCTAAAATGTACACTAACATCGCATGCTTCGGCGACAATTACATGGCGGCGAAACGCCCAGACTGGGTTTCTATCAGCAAAGACGGACCATCTCTACGCACCAACAAAAAATACAACCTCCGCTGGGACGTCGTATGCATGACTAACCCAGAAGCCAGAGAATACAACCTAAAAATCATAGCTGAATCCTCCAAAGTGACTCCTGGCATAAGCATCAGCAGCCAACACTTTGCTGAACGCGACTTCTGCGTCTGCCCTCGCTGCGTTGAACAGTGGCGCCAGAGTGGCTTGAACTGGGTTGACTGGAGAGCAAAAACCGTAACGGAATTCCTAAAAGAAGTCCGAGACGTCGTCAAAAACAAGCCCTTATTCGTGAACTGCCTGCCTGACCCGTTGCTTGGAAAATCACGCTTCGGCTACGACTTCGAAGCTATGGCAGAATACGCTGACTACTTCGTTATACCCATGTTCAGCAAGGCTTACCCGACTCCATGGTACTGGGAAACCATCGCAAGAGGCTACAAAAGCTTCCTAAAGAAGCCAGTGTTCGTGAACTTCTACGTCCGAGGTCCAAACGAGACTTGGGACACAGTGGCACCAACTAAACAAATAATGACAGTAGCTACACGCGCAGCAAGAACAGGCATAGACGGCATAATTTTCCTAGCAGAAAAAGCCCAGTGGATACAAGAGTTTCAAAAGAACGCGGTCGCAGACAAAGAAACACGAGAATTCCTCAAAGGTCACGGCGGCGACGAAGTCCTAGAACTCTTCAACCGATGGGAAAAGATGCTAAAAGCATAGCATCCTATACTTTTTTCTTATTTGCCCCTAAATTTTGGCTTCCGTTGCTTTAGGCTCTTTTAACTCATTGAAGAGGAAAAGCTACGAGAGTTTGATATGCATGGCTCTGAGTGCATAAGCAGCGGACGTTTTCACGGCTGAGACGCCGTAGGTTCCGCCTCTGCGCATCATCTTCAGAACGTAGCCTGGTCTCAGGTAAAATTCTTGGTACGCTTTGTAGCGAATTTGTGCCAGTTTCTGGATGCTAAGCGACGGTGTTTCAAAGGTTGGCGTGGCGGTGTCGTATTTGTTGAAGTCAGTGACTTTTAACCAGCCGTTCTTGATGACCTGATCATACATTGGCGTGCCCGGATAAGGTGTTGCAACGTAGAAGCCCACATCATCAGGATTCAATTCTTTAACGAAGTTTATGGTTTGCCGTGCGGTCTGCTCTGTTTCGCCTGGGAAACCCAGTACAACGTTAGCTATGGTCATTAACCCAACGTCGTGTGCGGTTTTGTATGCTAAGCGTGTCTGGTCCAGCTTTATGCGTTTGTTCATTGCGCCTAAGATGGCTTCGGAGCCTGATTCTACTCCCAGCCAAACGGCTATACAACCTGCGTCTTTCATAATTTTGAGGAGTTCGCGATCTACCATGTCGACGCGTGTTCCGCAGTCCCACATTAACTCCAGTTTTCTCTGGTGGAGTTCTTCGCAGATTTTTACAACTCGTTCTCGGTTGACTGTGAAGGCGTCATCGTAAAAGGTGACTTGGTTTATACCATACTTGTTGTGGATAATTTCCATTTCGTCGACGACGTTTTTGGGGCTGCGCATGCGGTATCCTCTGCCGAACATGCGGACGGTGCTGCAGAAGTCACACCAGTAAACGCAGCCTCGGCTTGTGATTAGGGGGAACAGTATTTTGCCCATTCGTTTTAGCGAGTCAAGCGGCAGAAGATGGTGTGCTGGAAAAGGAAGCTCATCCAGGTTTTCAATGAAGGGTCTGTCTGGGTTCCGGCTGATTTTGCCTTCTTTGTTTCGAAAAGTAATGCCTAAAACTTTGTCGAGGCTGGCTTTTGTTTGGAGCTTGTCGAGCAGTTCTATGAAGGTTGTTTCGCCTTCTCTGCGAACGACTATATCTAAGCTTGGATATTCGTTGAGGGCGTTTTCGTCCCAGAAGGTGCCGTGTGAGCCGCCAAGCATCGTTACCGCATTTGGATGGGTTTCTTTGGCTGTATTGATTAACCTCATTGCAGATTTATAGAGCAAGGTTGTGGCTGTTACGCCGATAATGTCTGATGGGACTTGGCTGATTCGTTGGCGGAAGGCATCGTAGGTGAGTTTTTCTGCTTGGCAGTCGATGACTGTGACATCGTGGCCTGCTTTTTCTGCAACTGCACCTAAATATGCAATGCCCAGCGGAATGAATGGTGGATGTGAGTGTACACTTGGCGGATAAGGAGGATTAACTAGCGTAATTTTCATGTTGGAGTATGCCCTTCTGCAGTTGGATTTCTACGTTTGGATACAATATATTGTTTTCTTAGTTAGTAGAGAAAACAGGGGTTAAGAGAGTTTGAGATGGAAAAATGATGAAACAACAAGTTTCCATTTGTGTTGTTGAAGGCTACAGAAACAGGTTGGATGTATGAAGTGACTTCGTGTTAACATTTACTTTTTTCCTTGTGGCTGTTGCTTGAAAAGGAGCGTAGGGACTGAAAAACCTGCTTTTAACTTTCGGAAACTCAGCCGTAAAACCTCAGGCGCTTACTTGCCCAGGAGTTTGCACGTGAAGTGCTCTTAACCTTCTTATAAAAACAACTACAGCAAAGACTAACACTACTGCACTAAGAGAAATTGTTATTGAAGTGAAGTTAATCCCGATAGGTGAGAGACCTAAGAATAAGCCTACAAGCCCATCTAAGCCAAAGCTCAAAGCAACCGACAACACTAATTCTTCTACGAAATCAAGCTTGTTTCTATTCATAAACAAAATGTTAACTAAGCAGTACCCAGGCAAAAATGCGACAAAAACAAAACCGAAAACGTAACGAAAAACGGCAAACAATGAGTTGCTTGGTATAAAATAAGTTACCAGTAAGGTTAAAGCTGTGAAAGCGACGATAATTTCAAGCCATCTAACTGGTTTCAGTTTTTAACACTTCAAAAATAATAAAAAATAAAGGAAGGAGTTTTACATGAAGGCCTTGTAGATTGGGTGGGTTTCTTCTAGTGGTCTTGTTCCGAGATCGCCTGCTGCTGATGCAATGTATGTGTCGGTTACTGCAACGGCTGGGAATACCCATTCTGCTTGTTCTGCGGGTCCGATCATTAGCCAGTTTGCGCCTGCTGTTTGCATTATCGCGTTGGTGGCGGTTCTGCATCCGGGGCGGAATTCTTTGGCGAAGTTCGCTTTAACCCAACCCATGGTTGTGACAACGTTTCCGCTGCCTAATCCTACTGGGTGACCATACTTCTCTTTCATTATGGGTATGGTTCTTACGGCAGTGCCCATGTCTGGAGCGAATGCGGGAATTGCTGTGTCAATTAGAGGCTTTGTGATTCCACCTTTTGCAGCCAATGCTAATGCTTCTTCTATAACAGACATCTTTCCTTCGAGGCTGTTGTCCTTTGGATTGTCAGCGAGCACTATGGACATTTTGACTCCGCTTTCCTTCAAATTCGCCAATTCAGGATCGGTAACGCCTTTGTATACTGAGTTGTATAAGCATCTGTCTGAAAGACCCATTTTTTTAGCCATTACAGCTGCTGCCATACGTGTCTTTGGGCTCATTGCATCGAGCATCAGTGGTGCATCACTGTGCTTGGCGACAAAGTCAATGTACTTCTCAAAAGCTAGCTCAGTTGTCCCAACGATGTCAAAAGCGAATTGTACGCCAGTAATGTCACTTTGAGTTTGCATTGTATTAATTATTTTTTCTGCCTCTTTAGCATCAAAAATGCCTTTGTTTGCATCTTGAACCATTTTCTGGCCTAGCCAAAAGATAGAACCAATCAGAAAAGTGGGTAATTCCCCTGGCTGACCGCCTACTTTCGCTCTTCCTATACTGTAGATATTTTGTTTTGTATTGAATTTAAAGGACATTTTTCCTCATCTGATGGATTTATTTTTTGCCCATAGCCTTCTTTGCTAACTCGGGGGCCTCTTCCTTGTTCTTGCCAAACAGCGCGCCTAATGCATCAGCGTCTTCTTTTTTGACTGCAGCACCGCCCATGATTATTGCGATTTTGCCTTTTAATCCAGCTGCCTTCAATGCTTCATCTAGTTTTGCTAGATTGTTTTTTGCAGGTACCGTGTTTACTGAAATTGCGATTATATTTGCATTGTTTTCTTTTGCCTTATCAACGAAAACTTGCGGTGCAACGCTTTTGCCAACGTCAATTGTTTTGAATCCTGCGCGTTTTAGTGACCTTCGAACTGCTTCTTTTGCGGTGTCATGCATATCTGGTTCAATGTTGCCTATTACGATTATTCCCAATGGATTTTCTGGTTCTGGAGGCTCTTTTTCCATCATAGATTTAAGCCATGACATTTAAACACCTTTTTTCCTTTTTATTACTCTGGGCTTTTTATACTCGAATTTCATATTTAAGCTTGACTAATAATTTCACCAAATGCGAAAGGATAAAATTCGGAAAGGCGGGGGTAAATGTTCAAAGCAACCAAAAAGCATGTCTTGCTATTGCTGATTTTCGCTTTCTCGTTTATTTACCGTATAATTCTAATGCTTTGGCAAACATTTCCGCCAGGCGCTGATATCGGCTTACACGCCAGCGTCATCAACTCAATTACACAGTCAGGTAACACAAATTTCCTAACGGATTACTACCAGATGGGCGGAGGCTTATCCTTGACTTTTCCAGGATACCACATTTTCGCAGCAGGAATAATACTGATGACTGGAATGCCGGATTATCTGGCGCAGACGATCATTGTGGCTTTATTCTCTTCGCTTATTGTTTTGTGCGCTTACTTGATAACTCGAACTGTATGGAGTGAATCAGCCGCTTTAATCGTAGCATTTTTAGTGGCGGTCTCAAGTTTTGATATTGAAATGCTCATGTGGGGAGGCTACCCCAACGTAATCACATTGCTTCTGATTCCTGTAACTTTCTACCTGTTTCTTCAAAGAGACAGGTTTTCGCTAACGCCTTTTCTCTTATCAACCTCTATTTTAGTGGGCTCAATATTTTTAACTCACTCTTTAAGCGCCGCCGTTTTCGTCAGCATAACGGTGGGCACCGTGCTATGTGTAATGGTTTCACCTAAAACGTTCGGAACATCAAGAAAAAATGTCCTCTATTGGTTGCTGCCACTATTTGGCGGAGCCATCCTTGTTTCGCCTTTTCTGGCAAATGCAGTGCCCGCATATTTAAGTGCCAACTCATCATTTACCGAAGTTACTGAAATTAACCAAGCGTTGCTTGCAACGCGAGTGGTTCCTCTTGATATAGTGTTAGCGCTTTTTGCTTGTCTTTTGCCGTATTTTTTGTTATCGAAAAAATACAAAGGACGCTTTTTTTCGCTTCCAGTGTTTCTTCTTATCATGTGGCTTTTAGTTCCTTTAGTGTTAACACAGGGCTTCATGTTTGGGCTTTATGTGGATTATAATCGGTTTCTATACTTCCTAATTTTACCAGTCATAATACTTTTCGCTGTGATGATTGATCACGCCTCAGGATACTTTGCACATGCAATAGATACCTACCGTGTTTTAACTAGCCAAATGCAGAAAACAAAGAAGACCGTAAACAAGCTAAGATCGAGAATCTTAACTCGGATAACCCATAGAACAGTTTATTCTACCTTTTTATTGGGCTTTTTGCTTATCTTACTTTTCGTCTTTCCACTTTTTCTGACTCCTTGGGAAGGCGTCACGATTCAAAGTTTCTACCAAGTTATGAACAATCCTGGCTACCAAGCAGTAGAGTGGGCTAAGCAAAACACGCCAGTTGGCTCAGTGTTTGTTTCCGATGCTCTTTACGGGTGGTGGCTTGGCGGGTTTGCTGAGCGACCAACCTTAAGCGCGGTTTCCCCACAATATTTAACTGTTGACCAAGAGTTGCCAGTCAGCTACTGTTGCTGCTAATCTGCTTGACACGGATTACATAATTGATAATGGTTACATTCAGGTTAGGGAAGATGGCGGATACATTGGTAGACATAATCCCGAGTTTTTGGCTGACCTTAACTGGACCCCTTTTCCATATTCGTTCTTTCAGTTTAATGACAGCGAGATTACTCTGCTTTCTCAGAATGGTGACTCTGTTCAATCCACTGACATAACACAAATACCTGTAACTAACATGCAACTCGTCGGCGCGCAAACCGATAATCCGTCAATCATCGTTAACAAAGGAAACAGCGACTTCAATTACTCAGAAATTTTAACCGTCTCAAAAGGAGTTACCTTCGCAAATATGACCATAGCAATCCAGAGCAACAATCCAAATGTTTCCTTGGATTGGGTTAATTTCATTTTAAACTCCCAAGGCGAATTTCTGCAGCCAAGTGGAAATACTGTTGCAATGTTAGATGTTGGCATGAAGGAATGTGGTCAATTAATTTTTGTTGAAAATCAGCCAGAAATTTCCTCATTTAATTCAGAAAATCCATGCGTTACAGAATTATCCTACAATTTACAAGGCAAAACTACAGCAGAAATTCAAATTTTAGTTGGAATCTACCAAGTTTCCGAAACTGACATACAAAACCAAGCACGCCTCAACCAAACATTAACCAATAATGTTCAAAACGCCCAAAAACCAACTGTCGCTTTGCCTATGACCACGTTCGATTACCAAGCAGCTATACAAGCAAATTCAATTTCTTATATTGCAAATCGCGATTTTGAATTAAACCCCAAATTTGCTGATGACCCCGCATTTAACCTTGTATTTATTAACAATGAAGTTGCCATCTTTAAGGTTAAAGCTAATGCCACTATAGTCGGGGGATAGCTGGACGCCTTGATGGGTAAATTGACAAGAGAGACAACTTGAAATCGCCTTTATCACTGTTTTCTCTGTGCTTATTTTCATCATTTTCTACACCCTCATATCAATGAATGGCGTAGTGTTAGGAAATGACCCTGCTGTCCATTTGGAAAAAGCCCAAATCTTCCTGCAAACAGGAAAAATCCCTTTAGTTAACTTAGGCTGGACCCCTCCGCTTTACGAGCTTTTGCTTGCAATGCTTATTTCTTTTAGTGGTGCAACTGGTATTGGGCAACAGATTTTTTTAGTAAAAGCTTTAGCGGTAATAATTGATTGGCTGCTGTTCCTCTCTGTTTATTTGATTGGCAGAAAATTTTTTAACAAAAAAATCGGCGCTGTAGCCGCTGTTTTGTTGCTGATGTGTTTCCCTATCTACGAGGTTAACGCGTGGGGCGGCTATACCACAGTGCTTGGTATAACGTTTATTCTCTTGGTGTTTCTTTATTTAACTTTAGCAATGGAGCAATTCGGGTATCTTGTGGTCACTTTTTTTGCGGCTTTTGCCGTTGTTTTGTCTCATCAGCTTGCTGCATTTCTTGCCGTTATAATGTTGCCTCCAATTCTGCTTTATATGCTAATAAAATCCAAAGGTGCCTACCTTAAAGTTGTGGTAGCGTTAATGTTAGGCGGAGGAATAGCGTTCTTCCTCTATTATTTTCAAGCTATGGTTCCTTATCTTGGTCTTGTCATCGAGTACGTGTTTTTTGCCGAAAAAAGTTATGCTCTCCAGATTCCAGCAGCAAGTTTTAATTCTTTCGTGGCTAATTTCAGCTTCATATTTTTCTTTGCTTTAAGCGGCATTTTTATTTCATATTATCTTTTAAAAAGACAAAAGAAGCTGATTTTTTATGTGATATTAATGCTTATTTTCTTTGTTCCTCTTTTTTTCGCTGAATCTTACATTTTTGGTTTGTACATGCCCTTTCAATGGTTCATTTACTATTTGACGCCGCCAATGGCAATTTTAGCGGCTGTTTCCCTTGCTTTTATAGAAGAAAAGTTCGCAGTTTACTATGCCAAAAACAAAAAAAGTATCCGTAAAAACTGGTTAACCATAGCTACTGTTTGCATAGTTGTATTAATGTGTTTAACGCTTGTTTATCGTTCAAATGCTGTTTATGGAAAAATCATGCAATTCAGCGTTTTCTATTCGACAACCGACATAAAAGCATATGATGCTGGAGTTTGGCTTGAACAAAACTATCCTAGTAACGCAACAGTAGTTGATACCCAAATTCCCGGCTTTTGGTTTTCAATCTTTTCTGGCAAAACCGTAATTCAGCAAACCAGCGCTGGCGAAGGAACAAATGAAATTGCCCAGTCCGTTTTGAGTCTATCGTACTCAATTCAGGATCCGCAAAACTTGCTGATGGCTTACGAAGCAAATGGCGCTATTTACTGACGAAAATTACGTCTCCATTAATCAAGTCTGGTATCAAGTATCGTATTCTTCTACCGCTGGAGATTTTATCTCGTTCACGCAAAATGGCACGAATTACAATTTTTCCCTCTCTGACTTAAGCAGGGAGGTATCTTTTGATGAACAAAGTTACCCCGCAAAGGTTGAGTTCCTGTACTCCAATGACTATGTGGAATTAACGGAGACAATGCTTGTTCAAAATGATAGTTACCCAATTAACGTCTCTTGGGCTGTCACTCCCTTAAACAAGCGACATTTCTAATGTAACATTATACTTAACCACTTATTTTGACCTTCAATTTGACTTTAATGAAGCGCAGATACCTCAACTAATGAATTGGGTTAACCCATGGAACGTGTCTTCAAAAACTACTGATGGAACAGCATGGGCAGTTGTTAATTTTACAAACTCAGACTTAAAAGATAATTACATAGGTCTCTATGACAATAAAAACCAAATTGCTTTCGCCTTTAACTTTACTGATTTGCCCGATTGGGGAAACATCGGTGCTTTGGGAAGTAGACAAATAGATGCTGTGAGATTCCAATACCAATTCAACGAAGTCAACGTCAACCAGACAGTTACACGGCAGTATCAAGTTCTTACCCTTTCAAAAAACAGTTTTCCAGCATTACAGCCAAACGGGCTGGAAAGCCTCTTCAATTTCAACCCGAGCCAATTTACAGTCTCCACCTCAGACTTTAAGGACTACATCGCAGAAAATAACATTGAATTCATCGTTTACGACAAAAACCAACTTGACAGTAATATAGTCAGCGTTCCATTTTTAGAACTAATTTACTCAAACGACAGGTACGACATCTTCAAAATCTTAAGCAATTACAATCAAACGCAAACTTGAAAATAAAGAAATATGTTTTTTCTCAAGCCCAGAATAGACGTTTTATTTTCACTCACTGACTTTGAAAGTATGTGCAATGTCACCACGGGTTTGTGTGGTTTTCATCTAGCTGTAAACGGGTCAAGGTAAAAGGTAAACCTTCTCTTCGGTAAAAATCTCAGCGGCATATTTCAAAAAAGCAAGGGCATCTTCTTTCTTTAGTTGCAGATAGTTCTTCAGTATTGTTCACAGAAATGAAAGAAGAAAAGAATGATGTGTTTATCGTTTTTTGAGGGCTTTTGGGTCTTCCTGAAGCAGCTTTGGGATGTAGTTGCAGGCTGGGTCTGACTCGAACAGGTCGCCCGTGTAGTATTCAGCGCGTGTTCGGCATCCGCCGCAGATTTCTCGGTACTCACAAACTCCGCATCTGCCCTTAATGTTGCTTTTGTCACGTAATTTCAGGTGCAGTTCGCTGTGTTGCAGATCATCCCAAACCTTAGTTAATTTCTTGTCTTTGACGTTGCCTAAACGGTAGCCTTCATGGAAACCGCAGCTACGGTAGTCTCCATTTTCAGTTATGCCAACGTAGTTGCCGCCGATGGTGCATCTTCCGAGATAGCCTTCATGATACCAGTCCCAGAAGTCAACTGGGTTTTTCTGACGTACGATTCTGGCGTAGAAAGGCGAGTAAACGTTGACTTTAACTTTGCCCATAAGTTTTCTTTGGATGTCGTATATTTCGTTAAAAGCTTCCTCATATTGTTCAGGTGTCGGTGCCAAGTCAGGCATATTGCTTCCTGCTCTGCCAACTGGAACTAGGTTATGGTAGACAAGCATGCGGGCTTTGTATTCCTCTGCAAGTGCTGCAGGGTGCGCCATGTGTTTGATGTTATACTTGGTCATGGTTGTGACTAAGCAGTCTAGTAATCCAACCTCGGAGAGCTTCTTCATAGCATATACTGCTTTGTCATAGCTGCCTTTGCGTCGAATAATTTCATTTGATTCCCTGTTTCCATCAATGCTGATTGCCGTGTGAACATTATACTTTCTAAGCTTATCAAACCGTTTCTCATCAAACGCAAACCCACTTGTGATAAGACTAACTTCCATGTCATACTTTTCTTCAGCATAAGCAATAACTTCAAAAATGTCCTCTCGAATTAAGGGTTCTCCGCCGCTAATGCCAAACCATGGCGAACCAAAGTCATGGATTTCGTCAACCATTTTTTTAGCACCTTTGGTGTCCAGTTCGGTGTCTTTAGCATAGTCTTTGGTATAACTGCAGTACATGCAGTTGCCAACACAGTTCCTTGTACACCGCCAAACCACCATGTACAATGGTGACTTATTTGGAGCCATAAACATCACGCTTGAAAATAAGATTAGTTAATGCGATATAAAACTTACTCCTATAAACCGGCTTTCTGTTTCTCTACAGAGGTTGCAGAAAGCAATCAAGTGAGGCATTTTGCTCATTTAAAGAAGACCCGTTGGCTTTTACTTTCCTATTTTTCCTTCTCAGATATGGAACATGCATAGGCTTTGGGAAAGTCTTATAAAACCAACCAACTCTAAATTGAAAGTAGAAATTAAGGAGATCATAAAAAAATGTCTAAACCAAAAGAATATTCATCAATGACTAAAGATAAACTGATGACTTACACCTTTTTTGCTGTGCTCATACTTACCGTCGTCACAGCTGCTATTTGGTCAACCGAGACTACCCCCTCAGGCTGGAACTTGGGACTTACAGTAGCCATCTGCGCCATAATCTCTGTCGGCATCGCCGTAGGGCTTGACGCTTTTCTGTACAAAGTTGCAGTTGATAGCCCACTTAACCTAATGTCTGCCGCTGTTTTCGGCTTCATCGTCACTGACTGCTACACACTCGGCGTCCCCGTTATGCGTACAATTGAGCTATTTCCTCTGGAGGCACCTCAGTGTTTCGCTTATGTTGCCCTAATGTCTGCCATAGGCTTGGTCGTTTTCAAAAAAATCGTCGGTCTCTCTGGCAGAAAATACGTTAATCCTGCTGCAGCTGCAAAATTCGTCGTCATGATACCCTTCATTAACACGTTGCTAATAGCAGTTGACCATATGAAAAGCTCTTTACTAAAAGTTCCTTCACTGGCAGGTCCCATTGGCTTGGCAAGCGTTGTGAATGGCAACGGTTATCCGGGGGCGGCTGGCAAATCTGCTGGATTCGGCGCATATATGATCAGTTGTTTCTCAAACTCCAATCATGCGGTCCCCGCAGCAACAACCAACAACTTGCTTACAGCAATGTTTCTAGAGCAGTTCCACGACTGGGCTGGCGGAGCATCCGCACTCGCTGTTATCATCGTTGGCATCGGCTTCTTTGTTGTAGCACGCAAATACGTGAAATGGAGAATAACCATAAGCTACCTTGTAATCACTGCAGTAATGTCACTGATTCTGTCTTTTGCTTATGGTGACACAGACTACCTTGTGCGACTACTGTTCCTACTGCTTATCGGAGCCTCGATATTCTTGGCGTTCTTCATGATAACAGATCCTGCAACAACCCCACTAACCTACATAGGACAGGTAATTTTCGGAGCTGGCGTGGCAATATTAACCGTGCTCATGATAACCTACTTGCAGTTCTTCGGCGCCTCCTTTGTAGCGCTAATCATCATGAACTTAACTGTACCAGCGCTTGATAGAGTTGGCATGCTCAAACCCACCACCGAAAGCAAAGAACACAAACTGCCTAAGGCCAAAGCATTCGCCCCTGAAAAAGTCAAAGAATACCAATGCATAAGATGCGGTGCTTGCATGCGTGTATGCTGCCACAATCTCAGCCCGGTACTGATTAAGCAAGCGTTTGATAAAATGAACATTGACGCCATGAGCAAGCTAAATGCGGATTATTGCACTGGCTGTGGAAGCTGTAGTTTCGTCTGCCCCTCAAGAATTGACCTGAAAGGTGCTGTGCTCCGATCAAAAGCTATGCTGCGACAGCAAGCATAAACTTTATTTCCTTTATCTTTTCTTTTCTTTTATTTTTATTTTATACTTTTAGCCAAAAGTTCATTTGAAATTAGAGCTTTTTCAAAGTTTTCTTTTTCTTATTGGTTTTCTGTTCTATATTTTTAGTCTCTAAAACTTTTGCATGTCAAGCTTGCAAGCATTAAGCTTATTAACATGCCACCACGTAAAATAAGTCAAGGGATAAAAATTGGAAACAGAAAAATTTAAACTAATTGACATATTCTACGCCATAGTCATACCCATCATTCTAGTGTTACTAATCTTCTTTCTCGCAATCTACGTTAACCCAGGCGGAACCCAGCATATACTCGGAACTACTGGTACACTCGGTACCATCGCTGTCATTCTAACCGATGGCTTTGCTTCAATGATAGTTCTCGGCATTCCACTGGTGCTCGGTTTATTGTGGAACAAATGGGCTGGCGGTGCAGCAGGCTTTATCACGGGCGGTCTCTATTACGTAGCCAGCGCAGGGCTTTACACAGGGTACTATGAAACTTCCTCTGGGCATTACAACTTTTTCGGCGACTTGAGCATGCTAGGATACCTCGTTTGCGCTGTTATCATCGGCTACATGGCTGGAGCATTGTGTAATAAATCAACGAATTTCAAACGAATGCTAGGAGCAGGCATGACAGCTGCGGTGATAACTGCGGTAATCCAAGCTTATCTCAACTACACTGTTTCACTTTCGCCAGCGATGTCGATGAACCATAATTTGTGGGTATCCACACAACTATTCGGGATAGCTGGAGCGTATGCCTTCGTGTTAGCCTTCGTTCCCAATATTGCTTTAGGAGTAATAGTACCTGTTATTGCTAAAGTAATGACGTGGTATGGGCTTCAGCCGATGAGGCATTAATAAAATCCCAATTTCTTTTCTTTTTTAACCCCATTTTCTGGTTGTAATTTCCAGTTTCAAATTACATGCTTTGCTTCATATTGGCACACAAGTCCTTGCTTGTTACTGTGGTCTCTCTTGCAATTAGGCTCATGTACCTGTAGCCAGCTTAGTTTTCACTGGATAGGCAGAAGGAGTTGGGTCAATTTTGCCAGCGAAAACGTAGCTAAATGAGGAGAGGGATAGGCTATTTTTAGCCACTGAAACTAATCTAAAAGAGTACCCGTAGATAGGTGCAATTTTTGCTTTGAAAATGAGGGTATCTCTAAGATTAGCTGGTTTTAAAATAAACTTCGTATGCAGTTGAGGTTTGAAAAAAAATTAAGTTTGGTTAGGTGCGAATTCCCAAGCGATATTTCCTTTCCAAATCTCACCTAACTTTGTTATTCTTACCTCTTTGTCGTCAATTTCAATCAATCCCTTATCTTTTAGCTTTTGAAGTTGCTTTGGAAATACCTTCTCGGGCGTGGTGCCGAATTTTTGCATAAATTCCTTTTTGTCAACTGGCAACCGTAAGTATAATCGGGTCATTGTCCGTCTCATCATATCTTCAGTGGTGGACTCTGAAAGTCTACTTATGGGTAGTTTTCCTGCTTTTACAGTTGCCATGTAGTCGTTTATGTTTTCAATGTTAGAGTAAGAAAACCGCTGGAGGTACCCCATGAAGCAGCCCGCGCCCGTTGTCAATATGCCTCCCCATGGCCAACCGTTTAGGCAGTTCTCTCGCATGTGCCATTCTACTCTACTAAAGCGGTCATGACCTACTGCCTTGTAGCCTGCTTCAGTCAGCATTTTATAGGCTATCATGTACATTTGCTTTTCATATTCTGCATCGCCAGTCGGCGGAGAAACTCCTGTCTTAATCATTTTTTCAAGTACTGTGCCTGGATCCACATGTAATGAGTAAGTATCAACCTCTACGTCGAGTTCAATCGTCTTCTTTAGTGTATTAATCCAGCTTTCCATTGTCTGCCCTGGAAGATTGTACATGAGGTCCACGCATACGCACAAGTTCAGTTTTCGTGCATGTCGAATCGCTTTTTCAACGTCAGCTGCGGTATCGGGTAAGCAAAGCATTTTTCGTAGTCTGTCGTCAAATGTTTGCGCCCCCATATCCACTTGGTACACGCCATATTCGGCGAGTTTGTCAATTTTTTTAAGCGCGAGTGTCTTTGAGGAACCAGTTACTTTGATAAAATATTCTTTGTTAATGTTGAACCTTGCCTTGCAGAAGTCTATGAGGTCAATCATCTGCTCAGCAGCCAAGACGCTGGGTGTTCCACCCCCTAAAACTATTTCGTCGAATACGCTTGTTTGCACATATTTGGTTTTAGCGTACATTTCAAGCTCTTTCTTAACGAGTTCAAGATACGGTTCTATCTTTACCTTGCTTGTGGCGGTGGTTGGAAAATAGCAGAAAGCACATTTCGAATCGCAAACAGAAATCCAAGGTTGAAGCTCCATCAATCTGCCTGATGTATTTTCCGTGTTCAGGAACTTCATGAAAGCTTCATACGTTTCAGGTTTAATGTCTGGGTAATCCCTGTAAGTGTACGGCGGCCAATTTTTCCGTGAATCGTAAACTTCTGACGTGCCTTTTTCACGGCTAGAGTTTTTTTCATTTAATTTCTCCTCAGTTTACGTTTAAAAACCGCTCGATAACATAATAAAGTTTCCGTTAAAAAGCCAAATTAGCTAAAAAAATGTAGTTGATATCTTTTAGTTATCCAGCATTAATCTAAAAAGATAAATGCGCTGAAACGCCTAAATTTTTAAACATTTTGAGAGAACATGAACTTACAGGAAAAAGCATGATTGCATAGCAAAGTTACCTATTACATCTAAAAGATTAGATTCTGACTTTTGCTCGCCAAAGCATATAATTCGCTGCAGTTCTTGCCATAATCTTACTGTATAAGTTGCCTTTCAGGTATCCCTTTACTGCTTGGCGCATGATGTACCGTGGCGAATAGAATTTGTCGTAAAAATTCTTCCTCATTTGAGCTATCTCTTTAGCTGGCAGAAGTGGGTCTTCAAAGATAGGGTTCATCGTGTTGTATAGCTTCCAGTCCTCTGACATTTTCCACCCATTACTCTCCACTAAAGCGCGGAGTTCAGTCCCTAAATAGGGTGTAGCGTGGCATAACCACACGTCGTCAGGTTCCACTTTGCGGACGAAATCAAGAGTTTCCTTCAAAGTTTCCTTTGTTTCACCAGGATACCCTATAATGACGGACACAGTGACGAATATGCCTGCTTCTTTGGTCCATTTAATTGCGTTTTCACACTGTTCAGTTGTAACTCTCTTTTTCAATGAGTCGAGGATTCTTTGGCAACCTGACTCCACTCCAAAGCCTATTTCGTTGCAGTGCGCCTTACTCATCTTGACTAAAACTTCTTTTGTAACCACGTCTGCTCTGGAAAAGCAACCCCATGGCAACTTTATTTTTCTCTCTATGATTCCGTCGCAGATTTCAAGCGCTCTTTTCCTATCGAAAGTTAACGTGTCGTCTTGGAACGCTATCCCTTCTGCTCCATACTCGTCTCTGAGCCATTCCAGTTCATCAAGTACGTTTTTTGGGCTTCTTGCTCTGAACCTTGCGCCAAACATTTGAGATGCAACGCAAAAAGGGCATTGGAAGGGGCATCCTCTACTAGACATTATTGGAAGAAGTTTCCTTCCAGTAATCTTGTATTTTTCAACTGGAAGATACTTGTACGCTGGACGCGGCAGTGCGTCAAGGTTTTGGATGAAAGGCCTGTTAGGTGCCTGAATAATCTGGTTATCCTTTCGGAAAGTTATGCCTTTAATGTCGCTGACTTTCTGCAGTTCGGGCGATTGCTTTGCGAGTTCTAAGATTGTTTCTTCTCCTTCGCCCCTCACGATGATGTCGACTACTTTTTCATCAGTAAGGATTTGTTTGTCTGCAAAGGTCGCGTGGGGCCCTCCCATTAAAACTTTAGCGTCAGGACAAACTTCCTTTGCAACATGTGCAGATTTGATGGCTGACTCTATTGTCGGAGTCATGGTGCCGATTCCGACTATTGTGGGCTGGAAAGAATCTAACTCAGCCTTAAGTTTTTCATGGTTTATTTCGCATACTGGGCAATCGAAAATTTTTACTTCAAAATCGTTTTGTTCCAGTACAGCCGCCATGTATGCTAAGCCAAGGGGCGGGAAAAGCGGGTGATGGGCGACTCCTTCGAGAAGCGGCGTATTAACCAGTGCTATCTTTGTTTTATTTGTCTTCATCACTATACACGTTGGCTGCAAGGTTATTAGAATGATTAATCATTCTGATTTCAGTGGGTCGTAGGTAATGTTATTTGAAGATTTTAACCTTTTGCTAACTGCAGTAGTTCCGCAAGTGAGTTTTTAGAGCGCTGTTTTTGAGCACTTTAGAAGTTAATGGTTGATTTTATTTGGGAGGCATGTACAAACACCAAATTAGGTGATTCCCAGATGAAACCGATCTGCAAGATATCTGGGTCTACGCTAACGCTGCTCTTGCTGTACAAATAGGGGTAAATGTAAAGAAGCTTAGGATTAAGCTTTCACAGGTTGCTCACTACTTTAGCATGCAAATCGAGCAGCTAAAAAGACCTCCCTAAAAGTTCACTTGCGAATTTACTGAACTAATTAATAAGTTTTAAGCGGGATCGACGGAGCAGAAGTTTAGTGCAAGTAGCTATGGCTTATGTTTCTCTTTATAGAGTAAGGTTGCTAGCAGCACAGCTGTCACCGTAATTATCGCCAAAATTAACGCAGTAAGAACTATCGGTGGAGGTTCCGAAATTATTGGTGTAAAAATCACCTGTTGATTTACGTTCATAGAATTAACGGTAATTGACCCTGATGCTGGTGAAGCTGTATATCCAGCGGGCGGAGTTATAGCGAATGCATAAATGCCGTTCGGTACGTTGAATATAACTGAATTAGAAGTAGAGCTCTGAGTCAGCGAGTTTAGGGTCACCTTCCACATAACATCAGCAGGCAAGCCTGAAGCTGTGAATGACACAGAATAAGTTTGTTGGCTCGATGAAGAACCAAACGCATAGAGCATATGGTTGTACGAGCCTATGTAAACTATGTTGTTAGCTATGGCGGGTGAAGAAACAACCTTTTCTCCAGTTGTATAACTCCAAATGTAAGCACCATTCATGGCGTCCAGAGCATAAACGTTGCCATCATATGAGCCTACATAAACTATTCCATCTGCTATAGCAGGCGAGGAAGCGACCTCACCTCCAGTTGTGTAGTTCCATATTACCTTGCCGTTGGATGCATCCAATGCATAAACCTTGTTATCCCCTGAACCTACATAAACTACGCCGTTCGCTATGGCAGGCGACGAGGCTACACTACCGCCTGTGATATAATCCCAAACGAGAAAGCCTGTTGTAGCGTTTAAAGCGTAAATCTTGTGGTCATATGAACCTACATAGACTATGCCATTTGAAACAGCCGGAGAAGAAACTACATAATTGTTTGTAGTGTACTTCCAGATGAGGGATCCGTTAGAAGCGTTTAATGCATAAACCTTGTTGTCATTTGAGCCGATGTATACTCTGCCGTTGGAGACAGCAGGAGAGGACACCACTATCATGCCGCCTGTAATGTACTTCCATATAAAAGCGCCCGTCGAAGCATTTAAAGCGTAAACATTATGGTTCTCTGAGCCAATGTAAACTATACCATTATCCACTGCAGGAGAAGAAACAACCGGACCACCAGTTTTGTAACTCCACATGTAAGCGCCTGTTGTGGCGTTTAAAGCGTAAACGTTATCGTCATATGAGCCTACGTAAACTACGCCATAAGCAACTGCTGGTGAAGAGAACATAATCATGTCACCAGTAGCGTAGCTCCATACAACATTGTTATGAAGTTCCAAATTAAAACCAACCATGCCCGTAGAAGCATTCAAAGCATATACTACACCATCATGAGAACCCACATATACTAAACCAGCCGCTACAGTCGGGGATGAATCTATCTCGCCGCCAGTTGCATAGCTCCAAATATGGCCCCCGTCGGTAGCGTTTAAAGCATAAATCTTGCCATCCCACGCACCCACATAAACCACTCCTTGAGCCACAGCGGGACGAGAAATCACTATATCACCTGTTATGTAGTTCCACAATATTTCGCCGTTTGTAGCATTCAATGCGTAAACTTTGTTATCCTCCGACCCTACGTAAACAATGCCGCTAGCAACTGTTGGAGAAGATGCTACGCCCCCCTTCGTTGTGTAGTTCCAAATATATCTGCCATTAGATGCATTCAAAGCGTAAACCCTGTTGTCTGATGATCCTATGTAAACTAAGTCGTCAGAAACATCTGGGGAAGAGTAAACCGCACCACCAGTAGTGAAGTTCCACATTAAATTGCCATTAGAAGCATCAAAGGCATAGACCTTATCATCTGATGAACCCACGTAAACTACACCATTGAAAACCGTTGGGGAAGAAGCTATCTCGCCGCCTGTTGCGTAGTTCCAAATGAGTTTGCCATCTGCAGCATTCAAAGCGTAAATCTTGTCGTCTTCTGAGCCAATGTAGACTATGCCCTCACTCACGGCAGCAGAAGACAACATGATTTTGCCGCTCGTCCTATAGTTCCATATGTAAGCTCCTGTTGTAGCGTTCAAAGCGTAAACATTTGCGTCTTCTGAACCGAAGTAAACTATTCCGTTCGCAACAGTTGGATCTGAATCAACATAAAACCCTGTTGTGTAGTTCCACAATTTGTCGCCATTAGTAGCGTTAAAGGCATAAAGGTTATGGTCTTCTGAACCTACGTAAACCATGCCGTCAGCCACAGCGGGACGAGAAATCACTATGCCGCCGGTAACGGAATCCCATATTATCCCGCCTGTGGAAGCGTTAAAAGCGTAAATCTTATGGTCATCTGAGCCGACGTACACCATACCGTCAACCACTGAGGGTGAGCCCACTTGACCACCAGTGTTAAATTCCCACAAAGTCTGGTTAGTTTCTGGGGCTGGTGAATTTGAATAGCCTGTATGTGCCAGATCATCGTGGAACATAGGCCATTCCACGGTCGACTGGTCTGCTACTGAAGCAATGCTTCCTAAAACACCTGATGCCAAAAACAGCGATATCAAGATAAGGCAAATAATAGTTATTCTTTTCATTTTTTACTCTTATCTATGGTTGGCTCTTGTCTGCTTAAAAGATATTTTCTTTTTGCCGTCTAACGAAAAAGAAATGAGAAATGCGCTATTTTTTGCGAAGACTTTCCGGCACATACATGCATGCTGGATCAGATTCATAAATGTCTCCTGTGTAAGCATACGCTCTGTTTCTGCAGCCTCCGCATAGTTCCCGGTATTCGCAGACTCCGCATTTACCCTTCAGAACGCTTTTATCTTTGAAGCTTTTGTAATATTTTGATTCTTGGATTTCTTTCCATGCTGTGGTTAGGCTTTTTTGTCTTATGTTTCCCAGCATCATCGGTTCTGAAGGTTGAAGATCTGTGTAAAAGCATGGTATTAAATCACCATTTTCTGTCACACTTAAGTATCCACCAAACGCGAAATAGGTGCATTTTCCATGAAACTTATGTTCATACCACTCGTCAAAATTCGGCGGATTTCTTTGTTTCACAACCCGCGCATAATGCGGACAATGAACGTGAATCTCAAATTTGCCCTCGTACTTTTGGGTTAAGTCCCATATGTGGTTCAGAGTCCATTCGTACTGCTCAGGCGTCGGAGTTAACTCCATTGTTTCTTTTGCTCTTCCGCTGGGAACAAGATGATTAAACCAGACAAAGTTAGCATGGTATTGCTCAGCTAACTCTGCAACGTGGTCTAAATGCTTATAGTTTATAGTTGTAATTGCGCATGCTAAGCCATTTAGGATTTTACCTGCCGATAGCTTCTGGATAGCTGCCAGCGCTTTTTTGTATGATCCTTTTCCTCTTAATTGATCATTGATTTCTTCTGGCCCATCTATGCTTACGGATGTCCAAACTTGATTTTTAACTAAGTTATCGTAAATTTTTCCATCAACAAAGCATCCATTAGTTAATAAGCAAACGTTGAGACCGAGACTTTTTGCGTAATCCACAATTTCAAAAATATCTTCACGCATTAAGGGTTCGCCGCCTTTGATGCCGAACCATCTTACGCCAAAGTTATGAACTTCATCGACTAAATGCAATGCTTCTTTTGTAGTCATTTCTCTTGGAGCATGCTTACCTGTGGCATCAACATTGCAGTATTTGCAACGGGCATTGCAGGCGCCTGTTGCCCTCCAAGAAGTCATAAGTAAAGGACCTTTGCTCGTCAAAGTTAAATCTACCCTCGAATTCTCTTCGCTAATTTATCATTTACTTTAAGGTTTCTTTTCAACTTAAAAAAGATTGTGCGCTGCTCTCTTGTTTTTATTTTTAACTTCATCTTAGCACATTTTTTGTTCAGTGCGACGACTGGAAATATGGTAGCACAAAGTTTCCGTAAGGTTTATAGTGAAATGAATCATCATAGGATTTTGGTGGCATAGCATTAATCTCTTGATTAAAAATCTCTATACCCTAAATAATAGGGGGCAACTGGCAATTTCTAAAAAAATTTTGTCAATAATTATTTTGGCTCTGTTGCTTGTTTCATCAGTTTTTGCTTCAATTTCCACCTTTCAGAAAACCGTGAGCGCACAGGTGAACGCTAATACAACTTCCAACTTCGGCAATTTGAATTCGTACGATTGGCCAGAGTTTCAAGGCGATTCCTCTTTTTCGCGGTTCTCAGCTGGACCAGCCCCTGACACATCAAACATACTTTGGAAAGCCAATATAACGGGAATACAACCCTATATTGCAGCGTTTGACGGAATGATTTTCGTCTGCACCACCACTTCAGTCGTTGCACTTGATCAAACAGGAAATATCGTCTGGCAGACAGCAATTCCAATGAATAGAACTTGGCCGATAGCATACGAAATCGATAGTTCACATATGGTTGTGGAAGGCACTTGTCTTGACCCAAACACCGGAAATATATTGTGGACTAGCTCCTCGTTCTGCGCCGACACCGGTATTTTCAGCGCTAACGTCTACAGTCCAGAAGAGCAAATGTTTTACGCTAAAGGTCAATTCTACTATTGAAGCTTGGAGTTTTTCTGATCCCTCGAATCCGCCAACTTTGGTCTGGCAAACTTATGTTCCAGGCGGCGGCATTACTGGTACCGGAACAACATACGGTGACGGCATGGTGTTCCCTGGCTCTTTCATGGCTCAACAAATGGCGCTTAACGCCACTACAGGTGCAATCGTGTGGGATACTCTCACAAAAGGACCTATGATCTTTAATGGCGCCTATTCTGATGGCATGTTCTTTAGAGGAGGAACTGATGATAATACAATGTACTGTTTTAATGCCACAAACGGTCAAATCATTTGGACGTACACGCCGACAGGAGACACTGAACGGATACTTCACTACAGGTCCAGCGATAGCGTACGGAATGGTTTATGAAATGAACAAAGATGGATACCTTTACGCCTTTAACATGTACACGGGCAGTCTGGTATGGAAATATAAGGGGTCCGATAGTACACTTCTCTGGCCAGGAATGCCCACAGTTGCAGATGGCATGGTTTATGCAACAACAGGTGAAATCGCGGAATACGGTGGTCAGGTCGGCACCTCCCAGTTTGCATGTTTGAACGCCTACACTGGGCAGCCCATTTGGCAGCTTCCTATAGAAGCATTAGCTCCAAGAGAATCTGTCGCTGTGGCATATGGCATCTTATACCTCATTCCAGGCGACGTGACAACGGCAGTTGACACAATCTCACGGAAATGAATATAATAGGCTTAATCAATTGTGGGCAATAGGGCCCAGCTCTACGACAACGCCTTCAGCCACTCCAACTCCAACAAGTACACCGATTTCAACGCCAATACCTACTCCAGTACCTACACCAACGCCAACGCCGATTCAAACTTCAATTACTAGTAATTGGCCTATGTGGGGGAACGATCCAGCACATTCCTCTACCGCTCAAGTAGGTCCCTCAAACCTCACTTTGGCTTGGAAATTCACAACTAACGGAGCAGTTATCTCTTCGCCAACCGTGGCAGATGGAATAGTCTATGTTGGTTCAGAGGACAAGAACATCTATGCCATTGGAGCGTTGAACGGCAGTCTCATCTGGAAGTTCACGACTCGGGATGCTGTTGAATCTTCTCCTGCCGTGGCAAATGGCGAAGTTTACACGGGAGGCGATGACGGATACGTTTATTGCCTCAACGCTTACACGGGTGCCCTCATCTGGCAAACATTCGTCAACGGCGACCTGCCTTTTACGTTTGGATCAATAGTGCTTAAATCTTCGCCGGTGGTATCTGGAGGCATAGTCTACATTGGGTCATTGGACGGCTACTTGTATGCTCTTGACGCAAACAACGGCAACATCGTCTGGCAGACTAAAACCAATGGACCAATCGAATCTTCTCCAGCCGTTTCTGATGGCGCCGTCTACTTCACTTCACAAGAACCAACGGCAGGTGCTCTCTACAAACTGGACGCCAACACATGGGGCTGTGATTTGGAAACTACCACTTCCCTATATATCTATATTCACAGGGGGGGACGAGATGTTGGGTTCTCCATCGGTCGCAGATGGCATGGTTTTTGCATCCTCCAACGCGAGGACTTATTATGCTATAAACGCGACTACAGGTGACATTGTTTGGACATACTCGGATCCAGCTGCAATCGAGTTTATTTACTGTTCACCAATTTACGTTAACGGTGAACTTTTCATCATCGACAAATTCAACATAGCGTGTCTTAATGCAACGAACGGTCACACCATTTGGAGCTTCTTCATTGGAGACGAGTCGTATACTTTCACCCACATACGCCGACGGCAAAATCTACGATGTAACTAGTCAACGCCACATATTCATACTTAGACGCGGCGAATAACGGCACAAAAATCGCAACGTTACACCACCCCTTCCAGTAGCTGGTCTTCCCCAACCATAGCCAACGGAATGTTATATGTGGGATGTAACGATTGGAACGTTTACTGCTTCTCCAATAATGTCACTAACGAAGTTTCGACTCCATCACAGCATCCCACATCAGTGGTATACGGCTTGGAGGTTGTGATCGCCATTATGGCTGCAGTCGTGGTCATTATAATTGTAGCCATTGGCTATAAAGTCAGGAAACGGGCCAAAAAATAAACGTGCGCTTTTTGCAAGCAGATCCATCATTTTTTCTCTGAATCGGATTTACGTAGCAGCAGAATAATCGTGGGTGTCTGAGCGCAACCTGTGGCTTTTAAGCGTTCAACTTCGCATAGAGTGAATTTTTTGCCAAGTACCTGTTTTAAGTTTTCCACGGTGAAGTAATTTTTATGATCGTCGTAAAGTAAGCTTCCTTTCCCTTCAGGGGTTTCTATTATCAAATGACCATTAGCTCTGAGAACTCTATAAGCCTCATCAAAGAAATTGTGCGGATTCCATAAGTGCTCTAGTACTTCAGAGGCTATAACTACGTCGAAACTGTTCGAGGCAAAGGTTAGATGCTCCGCGTCGTTAGCCACAACTAACGGAACTCCGCATCTGTGAGCTATAGTAGCAATCGTTGGCAATTCGGTGGATATTACGTAATTCCCCATTTTCCATATGGGCTCTCCAATGGCTCCCTCTCCGCACCCGACATCTAAAACCCTCAGACTATTGCCTAGACGACTAACCATATCAGAAAAGATTTGTATTCTCGCAACATTTAGCGAGCTTGCGCTCAGCACAGCAGGATGCGCTTGCATCATGGTTATATGCCTTGAACAGCCATATTTCTGCCACTCCACCCACTGCTGCTTATTCCGATACCTCTGCCTATATCGAGTCTCTCTTATGATAAGACGCTTTAACTGACTAGGATGCGATAATAAATATGGAAACCCTTGAAATGTTCTTTTGAGCATCTTTAACATAGGTTTCTACATCACTCATGCATTAGAATTTAAACATTGTTTCGTTTGATTTAGCGCTTGCGTTGTCACAACTGTCATTACTATTATGAAGGCTAACGATCGGATCAAAATGGAAACTATTAACGTTATGACTTCTCATTTTTCACCAGGTTTTTATACAGTTAAGGGCTTAATTTAAATTTCCTTTCCTTTGCTTTAATCCTAGCTCCAGCATGTCTCTTCAGTGATAGGTTTCTCAGGGTGTCATGAACGCCTTCTTCTTCAACAACCTTTAGTCATTTCAACTTTTTACCCAAACAAAGACCGACGACAACATCCAAAGAAGACGCCCCTTTTCAAACTATGTACTTAGAAAAGTATTTCTGTGGGTGGTATTCATTAACTTGTTTTATATGGATAGTAGGCTAGACCCCATTGCTGAAGGCAGTGAGTAGCAAAAATGCGTGTTTGTTTGATTAATCCACCTCGTATCCACCCAAAATCGTGGGGAAAACCGAATGTATTTCAACCTTTGGAGTTAGCATACGTAGCGGCACTGCTCGAAAGGCAGCATAAGGTACACATTATAGATGCTCCCACAGAAGGCAGAGAGAATCTTGAGGAAATAGATGGAACGAAATATCGAGTAGGTCTAGCAAACAAAGAAATAGCAAATAGGATCAGACGGTGGTCACCGGATGTTGTTGAAATCCACATTCCATTCTCTGGTTGGTGGAAAACTGCGTATGAGGTCGCCTCGATAGTAAAAAGCATCGACAAAGACATCGTCACCGTGTTGAGTGGGCTACATCCCTCTTCAAGACCCGAGGATTCTCTTATGCATCCGAACACTGATTTTGTTGTAATAGGCGAAGCAGAATACACTATGTTGGAGTTAGTCGAAGTACTGGAGCAGAGGACTGTGGAGGGTCTTAAGAAAATAAGAGGAATCGGCTATACCAAAAATGGGGAAACGGTTATCACTCCTCCAAGACCTGCAATTCAAGATCTAGATTCTCTACCCTTTCCCGCAAGACACCTACTTCCGATGGAAGCATACTTTGCCTCCGTAAAAGAAATCCCTCTACGAGGAGAAATACGCAAACCATGGACGATGATGATCACTAGTAGAGGTTGTCCACACAACTGCGTTTTTTGTTCTATTCACATTGTAATGGGAAGAAAGTGGCGTGGCAGAAGCCCTGAGAATGTGGTTGATGAGATAGAGCAAGTAGTTCACACCTACCATATTAAACAGATCGACTTCGTTGATGACAATATGACGTTAAACACGAAAAGGATGGAAACTATTTGTGATCTAATCACGAAAAGAGGTTTAGACATCGAATGGTATACTCCAAACGGTGTTAGAGCGGATGGCCTTGATGAAAATCTTTTGACAAAAATGAAAGCATCAGGTTGCAAAAAAATACGGGTTGCTCCCGAGTCTGGCGTTCAACGCGTCGTAGATCAAATTATCAAAAAGAACCTAGACCTAAAAAAAGTGGAAAATGCTGTGGTTTTATCCAGAAAAGTGGGAATCAAGGTAGGATGTTTCTTTATTATGGGGCTCATAGGTGAAACAAAAGAGGACATAAAAGCCACCATAAAGTATGCTTATAAACTGAGGCAATTAGGAGCAGATAGTTTCTACTTCAGTTATGCTACGCCTCTATACGGAACCGAACTCTATGAACAGGCTAAGCGCGCTGGTTTATTAAGGGACTGTTTCAGCGATGAAGCTTTAGCTGCAACTGAACCTCTCATTGAAACTCCCGAGTTCACGGCAGACGATTTACGTGAATTATGTGCGCGAGCTAATTTGGTAAATCCAACTTTTACTCACGATAAACTTATAAGAGCCATTCGAAACCCAAAGAAAACAATAAAAGTGTTATTAGGAAAAGTGAATTAGAAGCAAAAGCAATTCCATAAAACACAAACCTGCTACTTTTGAAAGAGAAAAACTCCAATTTACTTGGTTCTGAAACCACCATATCTCAAAATTTTTCGAAACTAAAGATTCCTTACTACTACCTCAAAGACAGAGCCAGAACAGATGACATACGCATCTCGCCTAGAATTATATCTATGTGCATCGGTGAATCATAGCATCCCAATAGCACACGCACGAGAAAGCCGTCGTAATCATCAACGTAACAATAGCCACAACCGCCTATTCAGTATGCAAAGGAAAAATACCTCAACATGTGTTCTAACTTATCCCAGTCTTTCTTATTATCCCCCAATTTCCTGAGGGATCCGGCTTGATGCCTGCCACAAACTATGGAAACGACAACATTAACAATTTGTACCTAAACCCCGATTCAAAGTCAGAATTTGGACTTAACTGCTCTAAGGAGATGCGCGAAAGCTGTCCTAGTTGACGAAAAACCATACACGCCCCCCTTGGCGAACATGTGGAGAATATAAGTGGGACGAAGATAGAACCTTTGAAAAGCCTGCTCGCGGATTTCTCTCAACTCTTGCATAGTTAATGCCGGAGTTTCAAAGATGGGAGTCGCTGTATCATACTTGTCAAAGTCAGTTATCTTCAGCCAACCATTTTCTTTGACCAAATCGTACATGGGTGTTCCTGGGTAAGGCGTAGCTATATAATAACCCACATCATCAGGACTTATTTTCTCCACAAGCTTTATGGTATTAAAAGCAGTTTCCTTGGTTTCCCCTGGGAAGCCTAGAATCACGCCCGCTATGGTCATCAGTCCAACCTCTTTTGCCCACTTAAAGGCGCTCATCGTCTGTGCAAGTGAGAATCCTTTCCCCATGGCATCTATAACCCGCTGCGAGCCTGATTCCACTCCAAACCATACAGCGATGCAGCCTGCCTCCTTCATATTGAGGAGCAACTCTTTTGTAACCATGTCCACACGGGTTTCACAGTCCCATTTTATTTGCAATTTTCGGTTTTTTATCTCCTTGCATATTTCCGCAGTTCTATGTTGATCGACGGTGAATGCGTCATCATAGAATGTAAACTGGTTCGCACCGTATGTTTTGTGGAGAAACTCCAGCTCGTCCACCACGTTTTTGGGGTTTCTCATGCGATATTTTCGCCCGAACATTCTGACTGCCGTGCAGAAGTCACACCAGTAGACGCAGCCCCGGCTCGTTGTTAATGGGAATATTATTGTTCCGTATTTTCGAAGATGCTCCATTGGCCAGAGATGATGAGCTGGGAAGGGAAGGTCGTCGAGATTCTCTATGTAGGGCCTGTCTGGATTCTTCACGATTTTTCCGTCTTTTCTACAAGTTGTGCCTATCACATCATGATAGCTTTTGCCTGTTTCTATTCTCTGGACCAGTTCCAAAAATGTGTTCTCACCTTCTCGTCTTACAACAATGTCTAGTTCTGGGCATTCTTCAAGTGCATGGTCATCCCAAAACGTAACGTGAGGTCCCCCGAGAACAGTTAAACAGTTCGGATAAACTTTTTTAGCTATTTTTGCTATTTGCAGCCCAGATTTGTACGTAAGCGTGGTCGACGTTATTCCGACTATGTCGGGTTGGTGCTTGCCAATTTCGCTTTTGAATTCTTCATGTGAAAGCTTGAGTACTTGGCAATCAATCACGTCCACTTCGTATTGATTCTTCTCTAAAACGGCAGCCAAATACCCTAAACCTAAGGGGGTGAAGGGTGGATGATGGTGAGCTCCGCTCGGGTACGGTGGATTCACAAGAGTCACATGTGGCCTCATGCTTCTTCCCCAAACGGTTATCTTTCCCAAATACATCAAGTCGTGTGCTTAATATCTTTTGCATAATTTCTTGTTAAAAAATGCAAAAAAGATTATTCGGCTAGAAGTCATTCAAGCGATTCCTTGGTTCCCTGATATGAGAATAAATGGAGTCTCATGAGTAAGAGTATTGGCGCAACATAATAAATAAGAATAGTGTTATGGTTGCGTTTCTGATTTTTAATGCGTGTTAGTCCTTATCACAAAATTGACGTTTTTAGATATTGACCTTTTTCTCCTTGGATAATTTCTCGTGTGCTTGGTTCAACATTTTGATTATGGGCAGGTTGTATGGGCATTTTGGCTCGCACTCGGCGCATTTGGAGCAGCTGTCAACCTTGACTGCAAGTCTCTCGTAAACCTCTCTGGACCAATCTGTTATTCCGTAATAGGTGAAGTATTTGTCGAGTACAAGTATCAGAGGTATTTTCAATCCTTCCGGACAGCGCAGGCAGAGTCCACAATCTCGGCAGAACGGAGAAGGCGTTAGCTCGCCGAATCTAACTTCGGCTTTTTCTTTCTGAGTTAAGCCAGTGAAATTCTCTCCCACTTTCGCCGCTGACTCAACTTCCTCAATGGTGCTTAATCCGCAAACGACTGTGTGAACATCATGCGCCAAAACGTACCCGAGCGCCCGCTTCGTCCTGATGTTTCCTTCTCCTAATATGCGGTTGAACTCGGCTTTTTCTGGCACTATTTTGGACAACTCACACTGCACAAAGCGCTGGTCTGGTCCACCAAAAGCTTTCATGGTAGCCACGCCCACGTCCAGCTTCTTGGCTAGAGGTAACAGCTCCTCAGCTACCTCACGGTTTATGATGTTAAAGGGAGCAAGAATCATGTCAAACTCTCCTGTCCGGATAGCCTTAGCTAGAACGTACGGTTTGTGACCAGAAAGCCCGATGAAATCCAGTTTTCCTTGGGAGCGGGCTTCCTTAAGGACTGAGAGTGCGCTGTCTTCTCTCATAAATTGCTCCAGTGTCTTCTCATTGTCGATGTGTTGTACAATGACTATATCTACTCTGTCGGTTCGAAGGTTGCGCAAACTCTGCTTCAAACCAACCCGAGCGGCGTCAGGGTCAAATAAATGGTGCGTTTTGGTTGCGATTACCACCTTGTCTCTGACATCTTCCAATGCCATACCAAGTTTTTCCTCGACGTTACCGTAGATGCGAGCAGTGTCGAAGTAGGTGATGCCTAAGTCAAGAGCACGCTTATACATTTTGCATGCATATTCCACGGAACTGGGAATAACCCATTCGCCACCAAACCCGATAACCGAGACGTTCAGGTTGGTTCTTCCAAGTCTTCTCTTTTTCATACTATGGCCTCATTTTTGCGGCATTGAATACTTTGCTTTAAAACTAATAAACCTTCGGAAAAATAGTGGCATTATCACATTTGCACATGACGGACTTGTGAGTGGCTAATTACTTGTCCAAGAGCGGCAGCAGAAAACATCGGAAGACCAGACAAAGCAGTCTTCCCAACATACTTCAGCCCATAATTTAAGGACAAGCAGCTCGCTGTAATCCAAGTCGAACTTGCAAAATCCTTAAATGTTCCTAAATCATGGACCCTGTAGGTATGGAGAGTGGCTGAATGAAGGTTGTTGTCTACTTTAGTGGAGGCAAAGAATGCTGCTTAGCATATCATAAGGCAATAGAGCAAGGTCACGATGTGGCATTTCTACTGACATTCAAGTACATGGATCCATACATTTTTCATAGCTTTCCGATTATGGAACTGCAAGCCAAGACTATGAGAACTCCTCAACTCAAGGCTGAGATTAAAAATCCCAAAGACCCCATGCCAGAAATCCGCAATGCCCTCGCTCGTCTGAAAAAAGAGGCTGGAATTGAAGGCTTCGTAACAGGCGACATCGCTGGTGCGGGATGCGCTCGCGTGCACCAAGTGTATTATGAGCTCATGTGCGACGAGTTAGGCATGAAATTGATTATGCCATTACAGAATCCCTCTGGAGACACTTATGACATTTTGAAAGAGGAGATATCTGCAGGTCTAAGGCCCATACTGAATTGTGTAAACACGAATTACTTTGGTGAAGAATGGTTGGGCCGTGAACTCAATGAAACTTCAATTAAAGACCTAAAGACACACACAGACAAACAAGGCATAGACGTTTGTAGCGAAGATGGAATAGGTTACCACTCAATGGTTTTGAAGGCGCCGTTCTTCAAAGAAGCCATCGAGATAAGTAAATTCAGTAAGGAAATCTACAAGGAAAGGAAGAGATCTTGGCTCTACATAGATAGCAAAGAGGTTTGTCTAAGGTCTAAAAAGTAAAGCTTTTACAAATCGTCTACTTAAAGGATCATGATTCGTTTTATTTGTGGCGATACTGTTCACAACGTTTGATTAGATTTTCAGCAAATTCTCTGCTAAAGGCAAAGTTAAGGTGTCCAAGCAAAGATAGACCGTTGTGTTCCATCCATCCTTCATGCTTCTCGTCGATACCATTTCCGATCTGCATCTTGAAAGCAAACTTCGCATCTTTAGGAACATCTATAATCCTTGAAAAGTGATATTCGTGACCATGAATAATGTCCCCTCTCCGATTCAGTAAATTATCGTTAATTGTTTCCATAAGCGTGGAATCCAGTGCCTGAAGCTTCTTTTCCATTAAGGCTTTTCCTGGAAGTGCCCCAACCATGGGGAAAATCGAACCTTCTACGTTGGCTATCGATTTAGTTAAATACAAAGAACCGCCATGTTCGCTGTATATTGGCATTTCATCATAAACTGCATCCTTAACGCTCTTTCTCATTGTTTGATTTTTTGTCAATTGTTCTGCCAACATATCAGGGAATCCGCCTGGAAGGTATAAACCGTCAAGGTTTGATGGTAATTTTTTATCATGAATAGGACTGAAAAACACGGTTTCTGCTCCGTATGCTCTTAAGAGGTCAATATTTGTCGGGTAGTAGAAGTTGAAGGCTTCGTCAAATGCCATACCGAGCCTAACTTTTTTCCTACGTGGGTGGGATGGATAAACTGTGTTGTCTATGTCTGGTAGTTCTTCTGCATCTTTGGCTATATCAAATATTTTATCAATGTCCATGCGTTCACCAACATATTCGACTAGCGTAGACAGAGTTGTCTTCAATGTTTCTTTTTCAGAAATCGGGATGAGACCTCCACGCCTAGTGGGCAAAAAGATTTTCTCGCTGTAGGGAATTAAGCCAAATACAGGTACTTTCGTCGCTGATTCAATATTTTGCTTCATCCATTCCGCCTGTTGCTGGCTTCTAACATTGTTTAGGATAACGCCTTTGACTTTTACCTTTGCGTTAAACGACTTGAAACCATGGACGATAGCGGCAGCGTTTATTCGCATGCCAGTAACATCCAAAACTAGAATAACGTTCGCCTTCAGGATTTGGGCTATCTGTGCAGTGCTTCCATAATCCTGCGCGCCGTCTACCACCCGCGTGATGCCGTCGAAGAGTCCCATAAAGCCTTCAATCACAGCGACGTCAGCATCTCTGCAAGCGCTTTCAAAGATTTCCACTACCGCTCGTGGCGATGTAAGCCAAGGATCTAAATGCCTTGAAGGCCTATTGGCTACTGCGGTGTGATAGCTTCCATCTATGTAGTCTGGACCTACTTTAAAAGGTTGAACCTTTAGTCCCATTTGCTTAAAGGCCCCGATTAGCCCTGTGGCAACTGTCGTCTTACCTCCCTCGCCGTAGAGGCCTGCAATAACGACTCGGGATACGTTCATTGTCATTTTTCTCCGTCAATTGTTTCAGGTGCGTTCCCAGAAACGCTAAAACATTTCCTCAAGCTATCTATAAGCTTTTTGTAACTGGCATGTAAAGTTTCTAACGTTGTCTCTATAAGCTTAACCTTGCTGGTCTTTGCTTGGAGTACTGTGTCCTCCTGGGCTCTTTTTTGGTTGCCGAACTTTGCCTATCGTCTTTAACGCCCATCTTGAAAATTTGTATTTTCCTACAAGGTGGTTTAGTGCCATGCGCGCCATAATTTGGCTGTAAAAGTCTCCTCTCAGTTTCTTTCGCAGGAAGTAAGTTGGGGAAAAGAAGCTGTCGTAGAACTCTTTTTTGGTTTCTTCTAACTTTTCAAGCGGCAACAGCGCATTCTTGAAGACTTGTGTTTGCTCGTGGTATTGGCTCCAGTCCTTGGGCATTTCTAAGCCTAATTCTTTGACGTAGTCATAGAGTTCTGTGCCTGGGAAAGGAACTGCCTCGCACATGTAAACGTAATCAGGCTTAGTTTTATAGGTGAAGTCTATCGTTTGCTTAAGCATTTCTGGCGTTTCGCCTGGGTAGCCGATAACTAGAGAGATGGCTACGGATATTCCTGCCTCTTTTGCCCATTTTATGGCTCTTGCATTTTGCTCGACAGTTGTGCCTTTCCGCATGGTGTTTAGCATTTTTTGGCTGCCTGATTCTACGCCGAAGTGGATGAGCCGACAATTTGTGCTTCTTAGTTTAGTTAAAAGTTCTTTTGACACTTTATCTACTCTTGTTCGGCAATCCCATGGCAGCCCAAATTTTCTAGTCTTCATTTCATCGCAAATTGCGACTGCCCGATTTATATCAAAAGTGAACGTATCATCGTAAAAGGCGAAGGTTCCTGCTCCAAAAGTATCTCTTAACCACTCAAGCTCATCAACAACCTTGCTTGGGCTTCTCGCTCTGAAGCCTCTTCCGCACATTTTATACGCCGCGCAGAAGGTGCATTGGAAGGGGCATCCCCTGCTGGTTATGATGGGCATGTAGGTTTTTCCGAGGATTTTGTACCTTCCTACTTCAAAATGCTTATGAGCTGGATAAGGAAGCGCATCAATATTTTGCATGAACGGTCTGTCAGGTGTGCGGAAAACTTGTCCGTTCTTTCTAAAGGTTATGCCTGCAACTTCGCTGAGGTTTTTTAGGTTGCCGTTGGATACTAAGCCTGCAAGCTCCAGCATGGTTTGTTCCCCTTCGCCTCGCACCACGATGTCTACATTTGTGCTTTCGGTGAAGGTTTGCTCATCCATAACTGTGACGTGCGGTCCTCCTATCATGGTTAAACAGTTTGGAAGCGCCGTTTTTGCTGCTTTCAGTATTTTAAGCGCTGGCAGGTAAGTTAGGGTGGCGGATGTGACGCCGATTATGTCGGGGTTGAGGCTTCTGAACTTGTCTTCTAGTTCTTTTTGGTTGGGTCTGGAAGTTTGGCAGTCAACCACGTCCACCTGATACCCGTTTTCCTCAAGCACTGCTGCCACGTAGCTGATGCCAAGGGGGATGAAGATGGCTTGCGGTGCTTCAACTGGGTAAGGTGGATTTACAAGTGCTACGCGAGTCTTCAAGTTTGGGTTCCCCGACTATTTATTGATGAAAAACGGTTACGCCAACTATTATGTGTTTTGTAAATAAGTTGAAAGTGGGGCATAGGTGTAACTTTACGTGAAAGCGCAAGGTTTTTTATGCCAAGTAATCAATAGCGAAGGTCGTCTAAGATAACATAGGAAAAGTGACGGTTTTGTCAGCGGATTTGGCGCTAATTAACGGAAATGTAAAAACAATGAATCCTAGTAGACCAGTTGCTGAAGCAGTCGCTATAACAAAAAACAAAATCATCAAAGTCGGCACAAACAAAGAAATTAACCAGCTGATTGGCGAAAAAACCAAGGTAATTAGCCTAAACGGGACGACTGTGGTTCCAGGCTTGATTGACACTCACATTCACGTGGCAGATTTTGGAAGATGCTTGCTGTGGCTTGACTTAACCAGTGCTGGTTCTATTGGGGGGCTTCAAAGCCTGCTAAAAGAAAAGGCAGAGCAAACGCCTGTAGGAAAATGGATAATCGGTCGTGGATGGAACCAGAACCGCTTCAAAGAAAAACGCCTGCCCGAGCTCTCCGACCTGAACGCGGCTGCACCAGACAACCCAGTAATTCTGTACCATGAGTCAGCAATGATATGCGCCGTGAACACTAAAGCCTTAGAACTGGCTGGCGCGACAGGGCAAACCGCTGTACCTTCAAGCGGAACCATTGATAAAAACCCGCAGACAGGTGAGCTTACGGGCATTTTACGGGACAGCGCCACCAACCTAGTTTGGCAAGTGGTTCCTGAACCAACTGAAGATGAGCTTTTGGAGGCTACAGCGTTAGCTTGCCAAAAAATCGTGGAAGCAGGAGTGACCAGTGTGCACTGGCTTGTGCTTTCGGAGAGTGAGCTTTCGATAATTCAGAGGCTTCATGAAGAGAGAAAGCTTTCAGTCAGGGTTAACGTGATAGTTCCAGAAGCGCTTTTAAAGAAAACATTTGGTTTCCAGCCTGCTGACAGTTTAATGTTGCATGTTGGCGGCGCTGTAATTGCTGCAGACGGGTATTTAGATTCCAAAACAGCCGCATTGTTCCAGCCTTACAGTGATGCGCCAAATAACAGCGGCAGATTATTCTGCACTCAACAGGCATTGGCGGCTTCGGTTGCACGGGTGATAAAAGCAAGTCTTCAGCCAGTTATACATGCCATGGGCGACAAGGCTGTTGACGTGGCATTGAAGGTAATTGAGCAAACTTCAAAACAAGCAGCAGGCAAGCCTGTCCGTTTCCGCATAGAGCAAGCAGCGGTTCTAAACCAAGAATTAATCAAGCGCCTGAAAACGCAAAAAGTCGTCGTTTCTGTTCAGCCCAAAGTTATCGCTTCAGAATTCTCAGTTTGGTCAGCCACAGAACACCTTGGTTTTGAGAGGGCTAAGTGGCTCCATCCGCTCAAAACCCTAATTAAAGAGGGCGTGAAAGTTGCTGGCGGTTCAGACTGCCCCATGGAACCTTTGAACCCGTTACTTGGTATGCAAGAAGCTGTAACAGAGACAGAATTTTCCTGAGCAGCGCTTAACCGTTGAGGAAGCTTTGCGCATGTACACAGTTGATGCCGCCTACTCTTCTGGTGAGGAAAACGTTAAGGGCTCAATTGAGGCTGGCAAGCTAGCAGATTTAACGGTTTTATCAAGTGACCTGTTGGCTGTTCCAACGAATGAGATTGAAGATGTTAACGTAGAAATGACAATTATAGACGGAAAAGTTGCTTATTCCAAGCGCTCACTAAGTTGCTAGTTAATGTGTTGCTTTGTTCTGTTCAGATTTGATTAGCTCAACGGCTAATCTCCAAATGAAGAATCCAATGGCACTTACAATAAACATCAAGATAGTGAAAGTGTCTGTTCTTAGCCAAAGAAAAAGATGCGAAACAGGTTTTGGCAGCCACCTTGGATCAACAAATTGTACCACTACGCCGTTGATCCAAGCAAGTAAACCATATAAGAACAGCATTTGACCAAAAACTTGGGCGACAATAATTGTTTTATTGGAAATAATTTTCATGTCTGGTTAAGAAACGAGAACATTATTATAAAATTTACTGGCGCAAGATTGCTAATTTCCAGATGTAACTTCAATTATGGGCGGTTTTTAATACCCTACTTCCTTTTCAGCAGTAGCTTAACCGTTTTTTGGGTTGCCGAATTTCCTTAAAATTTTGCCCCTTGAAAAAGTTGGGTTCGCCAAGGTACCATAAAGCTTTTGATTAATGCATTTGTATTAAAAGGGCAAAAAGAACAACCGCACACCCACGATGATGCCTACACACATAAGTGTCCACAAAATAATTGTTACATTCCTAATCCGCAGAGCACCCAAAATCTTATCTCCCGTAAGCGGCTCCAAGCTGTCTCCAAGAATGTACTGCCCAGGCTTCTCCAACTGCACTCGCAACGCACCAGCCATAGTAGCCATTGGCCAACCGTGATTTCGACTCGGCGTTTTCTTATGGTCTCTACGTGCGATTCTCCAAGCATTCTTTGCGTCTTTTCCAAGGATAGCGGCAGCCACAATCATAAGCAAGGCAGTCAATCGTGTCGGTATATAGTTGACCACTGTGTCTAAGTTAGCGCTAAACCAGCCTGTGTTTATGTGTTCTTTATCTTTGAAGCCCACCATGCCGTCAAGCGTGTTTATGGCTCGAAACGCGATTGCTCCAGTAACGCCAAACAATGCGAATGATAGCATAGGCGAGAGTTTGAAGTCAATTAGGTTTTCAGCCATGGATTCGATGACCGCGCTGCTGATTTGTTGGCCATTTAGGTTTTTGGGGTCTCTTCTTGAGAAATGGCTGTACATCTTTGCTTCATTAAGGTCATTTGCCTCTATGGCTTTGGCTGCGGCTTTTGCCCAATCAGTCTCAAGCTTAATGCAAATCGTCGTTTTCAGTAGAATAATGCCGATGAAAGCGTAAACGAAAATACTAATGTAAGTATAGCTTGCCCATAAACCAAAGTAAACAGGAAGCGTAAACGCACAAATTACCGTCAGCGCCAAGAGAACGCCTAGCAGTTTTTCGATTTTTGGGTCTGGATTTTTGAAGAAGGGCTCGATTTTTTTAGTAAATTTGCCCATTAGAACGGTCGGGTGTAGCTTGAAAACCCACCTGTTAGGATAATTCGGTGAGGGGTCGCCAAGAACCAAATCTAACGTTATAGCTAAAATCAGCACTGCAATGGCGATTATTATGTTTAAGACGTTTAACACCAACCAAGAGTTACCTAAGCATTGCTTTTCGAGATACTTTGGATAAACAGTTTATATCAATTGCGGTTTTCAGCGCTGTAAAGAAGATTTGGATTTTTCAGTTTGCAAGAAGTCTTGGAATTTCAGTGCTTAGAGCACTCTTTTCCGACGCTGAAGTATGAGGTTTTAGGCTTTGCAGCCTTTTGCTATTTTCTTCTAAGCTTTAGCTTAATATCTGCTACGAGATTCACGCCTATGATTATTGCCGTAGACAGCTTAAACCTTCTTTTCTTGTCAAAGAAGAATGCCCTGCGCAGATAAAAATGGTGAAATGCACCTTCACGTAGTTTCCCAAGATCTTTCATGCTTAGCTGGGGTGTCTCAAAAATCGGTTTTGTCGTATCGTACTTGTCAAAGTCGGTTACTCTCAACCATCCTTTCTCCCTGACCGAGTCGTACATTGGTGTTCCGGGAAAAGGCGTGGCTACATTGTAGAAACCTACGGCGTCGGGAGATATTTTCTCCACAAACTTGATGGTTTTCCACGCGCTTTCCTTTGTCTCGCCTGGGAAGCCAAGGATAACGTTTGGAATAGGCTTTAAACCCACCTCTCTCACCCAACCGAAAACTTTCGTGGTTAGTTCAGGCGTGATTCCTTTTTTCATGGCGTCTAAAACTTGTTGTGAGCCAGATTCTACTCCGAACCATACAGAGATGCATCCCGCCTCCTTCATCTTCGCAAGCAACTCTTTTGTTATCATGTCAACACGAGTACCGCAGTTCCATTCGATTTTTAATCCGCGCTTGAGGATTTCAGTGCACAGTGCCTCTGTTCTTGGCTGGTCTACCGTGAAGGCATCATCGCAAAACGTAAATTTGCTTACGCCGTAGGTTTTGTGTAGCAACTCTAATTCATCGACAACGTTTTTTGGGCTTCTCATGCGGTACTTGCGTCCATGCATTCTCACTGTTGTACAGAATTCACACCAGTAAACGCAGCCCCTGCTTGTTGCCAAGTAAAGTATGTCCTCGTATTCGCGGAAGCGTTCCATCGGCCAGAGATGGCGCGCTGGGAAAGGCAGGCTATCTAAATCTTCAATGTACTGCCTGTCTGGATTCCTCACGATTTTGCCTTCTTTCCTGCAAGTGATGCCAACAACATCATGATAGCTTTTGCCAGCTTCTATTCTCTGCACCAGCTCCAACAGCGTATTTTCCCCTTCTCTCTTCACTACGATGTCTAATTCTGGGCATTCTTCAAGTGCTTTGTCATCCCAGAACGTAACGTGAGAACCACCCGCGACTGTTATGCAGTTTGGGCAAGCCTCTTTTGCAATCTTTATCAATTTGAGTGCAGACTGATACGTAAGGGTAGAAGATGTAACCCCAACTATGTTAGGTTGGCGCTTACTAATCTCGCTCCTGAAATCTTCAAATGAAAGCTTTAGCACTTGGCAATCAATTACGTCAACTTCGTAATTGTTTTTCTCTAAAATAGCAGCCAAATACCCTAAACCTAACAGTGCAAAGGGCATATGCATTGCAGCGCCAACTGGAGCAGCTGGGTTAACTAAGGTTACATGAGGCTTCATTTCAGGCTTCACAGCTTCACTATTTATCCCTCAAAAAGAGATGCTTGATGCTTAAACGTTTCGCATTTTTGATTTAAAATGAAAGCTAATAAAAATTTGATAATTATTAATTTGCTTTCTCTCTTTTAACTGCTACATTAATAGAACGCCAATCATTTACGGGGTTTATAAAAAACCCCGTAGTATACCTGCTTGGACAGCGGCAGGATGAATGCGTAAGTCCTATGTTTTTGGCCTAAAAACGCTAAAATTTATTTTTTTGCAAATTTTAACATTAGTAAAATTTAATAATTGTTAGCCCTGTCTTGAGGGTTCCAGCCTCTCCAAGATCTTATGGTTCAGTTCCTTCATGTATTCCTCGGTCAGCTTCTTTCTGGTTCGATAAATGGCAGTTCTGTGGGGTGTCCGTTCCAACCTGAGCGTCTTCAGACGAGTTTTGTCGCGTTCGAGATCCGCCGTGTATACGCGTTCGGGCTTGCCTTCTATTTCTTGCCAGACTGTCACCACGATTAAAGCTCTGGCGTCAACCGGCTTACGTCCAACTACTTTCCAGATGCTGTCCCAAGCAGGAGGAAGCGAATCTACAGCCCACTTCAACAGGCGAAAAGCCTCCTCCCTCTCCACTTGCCTGAGGCTTTCGTACAAAGCCCAAGGAAAACCTTTCTTTCGCAGCTTCATACCTAAACATAGCGCTGTTCAACAAAATAAGCTTAATCAAAGTTTTGCGCCAATGCCGATTTTAGGCATAACCTTATAAATAAATTTAGTCATAATGGAGACCACAAATTTATAGGAGAAAAGAAAAATGCAAATTGCTAAAAACAAAACTATAGCTATTGCGATTGCTATATTCTTGATGCTTTCAATGTCAGCTTCAACGATGCTAATACCATCTGCTAGTGCACATACACCTGCATGGAATATTCCAACGTTCGCTTACATTGATGTTGCACCTAACCCTATAGGTGTCGGTCAGGTAGTCCACGTTTATATGTGGGTTGACAAGGTAATAGCCAACGCAGCAATAAATAATGACATTCGATTCAAAAACTACGAGCTCACCATTACTGCGCCTAACGGTGCAAAAACAACACAGACTTTTGCTACTGTCGAAGACACAACATCATCACAGTACACTACATATACTCCTACTGCAGCCGGCACGTACAACTTTACCTTTAATTTCCCAGCACAAGTATACACATACACCGGGCTAGTTCAGGGCTTTTTCGGTCCTCCAACGCCTAACATGTACACAAACGATACTTATCTGGCCAGTTCTGCATCAACAACGCTCACTGTGCAGTCAACACCAATCCCTGCGGCCGTATTCAGCTCTCCGCTTCCGACTGCTTACTGGACTCGCCCAATCTTCGGTTTGAACACTGCTTGGTGGTCGATTTCGTCAAACTGGCTTGGCACCGGCTCTGGACAGTTCTACGCCTTGGGTTTTGGAAGTAACGTAGTTATACCTGATGCCGTGGGACCTCAAACTAGTCATGTCATGTGGACGATGCCGATTCAACCTGGAGGGATTGTCGGAGGAAACGATTTTCCAGTTCAGGGAGTCGACTACATGGATGGCACTGCATACGTAACAAGATTCGGTAATCCGATAATACTTGACGGAATGCTCTACTTCCACACACCAGTAGGAGAAACGGGAGGCACCAGTGGACCGCTTGTCTGCATTAACCTGCAAACAGGACAACAAATATGGTCTAATGCTAATATACCATCGCTGAATTTCGGTTACGTCTATGACATGTATAATCCCAACTACCACGGAGTTTGGCCGCCAATTTTAGTTGCGGTTACAGGAGGATACAACGAGTTCACAGGGTCATTCTCACCTACGGCTTGGCAGGGGTATGATGGATACACAGGCGACCAATTGTTCACCGCTACTAACATTCCCTCAGGCACGACAGTATTGGGTCCTTCAGGTGAAGAATTGATTTACACCCTTTACAACGCAGGCACGCCGACGTCAACAAATTGGGAACTGTGCCAGTGGAACTCGTCCGACATGGGCGTTTGGGGTCTAATGGGGACAGGTTCACTTTTGGGCACAATTAACGCAGGCGCTGGAAGCTGTTATGACTGGAACGTTTCGATACCATGGCTTAACACTATGGCACCAACCATTTTCTCCCCAATGCCTACCGTAGCGTTTGTTCAATACAACGATATGATGCTTTGTTACAATGGCACTCTGCCTTCAGCAGGCACATCGTTCTATGCAACAAGCTGGACTCCTTACACATTCTTTGCTGTCAACCTCAATCCAGCTAAGGCTGCAGTGGGTACGGTGCTGTGGTGGAACACGTTAACGCCGCCAGCAGGTAACATCACTGTTGTTCCAGGCGGTTGGGATCCAACGACTGGTGTCTGGGTTGAATTATATAAGGAAACTATGAATTTCGTGGGATTCAGCTTGGCTACAGGCGCGTATCTGTGGGGTCCAACTCCAGAGCCAGTTGCTATGGACTACTATGGTAACGATTTTGGTGGCAATTTAGACGGTCAGCTTGCTTACGGTAACCTTTACAGCTGTGGATTCGGAGGAGTATGTTACTGCTATAACGATACGACTGGAAAGCTAGAATGGACTTATGGCAACGGCGGAACTGGTAACAGTACTAATGCTGGTTTCTACAACCCGTACGGTGATTATCCAACTATGATAGTAGCTATTGGTAACGGGGTGATATACACGGAGACTGCTGAGCACACTGTCACATCCCCGATTTACAGAGGTGCCTTAACGCGTGCTATTAACGCTACGAACGGTAAAGAAATTTGGACTCTTCCATGTTACGGCTCAAGTTGGAACATTGCTATCGCAGACGGCTATGCAACAATGCTTAACGGTTATGACATGCAAGTTTACACTGTTGGCAGAGGACCGAGCGCTACTACAGTGCAGGCGCCACTGACTAGTATTACTGCAGGCGACAAAGTGGTTATTCAGGGCACGGTGATGGATGTTTCTGCTGGCACAAAGCAAACTGAGCAGGCAGCTGACTTTCCAAATGGAGTTCCAGTGGCATCTGACGCTAGCATGAGTAATTGGATGAGTTACGTTTACCAGCAACAGCCTGAACCGACTAATTTCACAGGTGTTACAGTAACGTTGACCGCTATTGATCCGAACAGCAATCCCATCACCCTCGGCACAGCCACAACCGACAGTAACGGCATGTTCCACTTTACTTGGACGCCTCCAAGTGTCCCAGGCACCTACTCTATCACCGCAGCATTCGTTGGCACCAACGGTTACTGGGGTTCAAACGCAGAAACCAACATGATCGTACAAAACGCACCTTCTGCTACTGCCGCACCTACAGCTACTCCAACATCCGTCGCTAACACGTACTTTGTTCCCGCAATCGCTGGCCTATTCGTTCTAATCATCGTAGTAGCTATTGTACTAGCCTTGTTAATGCTTAGGAAACGACCATAAACCCAAGCGAGGAAAAAACCAATTTCCCCTTTTCTTTTTGTTCAATAATCAACAAATCACTTTAGACATTAAAAATTTTCAAACTATATATTTATTCGAAGCCAAACATACTGATAAAACTAACTCGCGAGAATGAGGCGTAAAAAAACAATTGCTCAAAGACGAAATGCTCAAAGAAAAAATTCATCAAGCAAACGTTTCTGTCCACCGGCATGAAGCGCAATACTATGAACTGCTCCATCCAGAAGTATACAGTAAACAAGAGCAAAAAAGAATAACTGCCAAACTAAAAATGATAGACAAACTTTTGACCGATAACCAAAAAAATGCTCTTGATGTTGGAGCAGGCACAGGCAATTTAACAGGCAAACTTTTGCAGATGGGTTACAAAGTTACAGCCATAGATATCTCGCCAGAGATGTGCGCAATTCTGCAGAGAAAATATGGCGACTACTTGAAGGATCACAAGTTAACCATAATTAACTCACCGATAGAAAATCTTGCTTTTGATGCGGGCAAATTTGACTTAATAACATGCTACTCTGTGCTGCATCACCTGCCCGATTATATCACCGTGCTCAGAAGCTTGTCCGTTTTTCTAAAGAAAGGTGGCGTAATGTACATTGACCATGAAGTATCGCCTTATTACTGGAAAACTGAACCAAACAGCTTAGCAAGCTTCGTCAAGGGCATCTACTTCCATTCGAACCCCTTATTTAACAGCTTATACTTCCAAATTATCGGATTAAAAGTTCCCTTAATCGATTATTCCTTGTCGGATTACTGGCACAAAAAAGAACACGCATTAGACCATAAAAGTATAGAACAAGTATTCAAAGAAGAGAACTATGAATTCTCAAGGCGCACAGACCATTATCTCAGCGGCGCATGGATTTGGAACCCTCTGTCTTTCGTTTATCGCCTGATTTGTAGGCCTGAAATGAGTTTTTGGATAGCAAAAAAATAAAAAAATTTTGGCGTTGCTTATCTGTCAAACTTTATCTTTTGCAAAAGCCGCTCGCCTAATGATTAAGCGATTCCTGCGTTTTTTTGCGCGCTGGGATTCAGCCTTCGTTTTGCAAAATTCAAAGCGCCTTCACGCCTGATTCTTTTAAATATTTGTTTTGGTGATCTGTGGAACTCTTTAAAAAATCTTTTTTGAACTGCCATAAGCGAGTTATAATCAAACTCGTCGGTTTTTACGCTGAGTAAAAACTCGTCAAAACGAACATAATCTTTTGTTTCCAGCAGTTCTTGGTATAGTTTGCTGTCTGGGTAGGCGATGAAAATGTTGAATTGGCACCAGTCTGGGTCTAATTTTTTAGCAAATTTTAGGGACATTTCCATTTCCTTTAAAGTTTCGTCAGGTAAGCCGAGCATGAATGAGCAGGCGATTTGTATTCCACTTTTGCGGCAAAGCTTAAACGCGTTTTCTATCTGTTGGAGTGTTGTGTTTCTGCCGATTCGCTGTAAAATTCTTTGCGACCCTGATTCAACGCCGAACCAAACGGTTTTGCATCCGGCTTTGCTCATTATTTCCAAAAGCTCTTGGTTGACTAAATCAACACGTGTGTCGCAGACCCATTCCAAATCAAGCTTGTTTTCTGTCATTAAGTTGCATAGTTCAATGGTTTCTTTTTTTCTAAGGGTGAAGTTGTCGTTGATAAAGTAGAGTCCTTTGGTACCGTAATTGCTCATTAAGTCTTGGATTTCGCCGATAACTCTTTGCGGACTGAACGCTCGGCACATGTTTCCCCAGAGTTTTCTTGTTTCGCAAAAGCCACAGTTGAATACGCATCCGCGTGAGATGCTCATGACATCAGCGGGTTTAACATTCAAAAACTCTATTGTCCTATCATACAGTTCAAGCGGCAATAGGTGTCTTGCTGGGTAAGGGATTTCGTCGAGGTTTTCGATGAATTTCGGCTGGTTTTTGATGTTTTTTCCTTGGCGTCTGCATGCTACACCTGGAATAGTTGCGGCAATGGGATCGTTGCCGTTTGTGATGCATGTGGCAAGTTGTGTTATTGCTTTTTCGCCTTCACCCATTACGACGTAATCGATTTCGGGGTTTGCAAGAAGGCTGGCAGGCATATAAGATGCGTGCCATCCGCCAACAACTATTTTGCAGTTAGGCAGGACTTCTTTGATGGCTCTTGCTGTTTCTATGCAGCGTGGATAAGTTGCCGAACCGCACGTTATGCCCACAATTTGTGGGTTAAGGTCTGTGACTAACTGCTTAATTTCACTGGTTGATTTTTTCATGAGGTAGTTATCAAGCAATTGCACCTCGAAGCCTGCTTTTTCGAGCGCTGCGGCAACGTACATTAATCCGATTGGAGGCAGTCGTTTGCCAAGGTACCATACGCCGTTTTCTGGCGGAGCAGTGGTCATTAAGAGAATCAAATGAGGTTTTTCTCCTGATTCCAGAATTTTTTGTTCGGCATGTGAACGGGCACGTTTTTGCCTCTATATGAATGTCTGCTTAAAACGTTTGATTATTTTCGAGTTTATAGCTTTAACGGAACACAGCGCTAGCGCTGGTTTTGTTGGTGGTTTTGCTGTTTTTTTATCATTGAACTCAAGTGCTTCTCAAAATTCGCATTCAAAAAAGAACGGTTTATTTTGTTTAATGTTTGTTTTATTGTTTCCGTGAGTTTTTGGTTATCTTTTGCTGAACGGACTGTGATTCTGAAGTAGCTGTCGTCCAAGCCCATGAAGGTGCAGCAGTCGCGGATTAGAATGTGTTCTTTAGCCAGCAAATCCTTAAGCTTGGTGGATGTTATTTTTCGGTTTAGGATTTTTACAAGCACAAAGTTTGTTACTGACGGGTAAACGTGTAAGTCTCCGATTTCGTTTAGGCTTTTGGCTAGCTGTGCTCTTTCTTTGGCGATTGTTCTTTTAGTGTTTTCAATGAAATCAGTGTCATTAAATGCTGCAAGCGTCGCACAGCTCGCAAGGCTGTTGATGCTCCACGGCAGCCTGACATTTTCCAGCTTCTCGACTAGGTTCGGTGCTGCTATGCCGTAGCCTAAACGTATACCTGCCATGCCGTAGAATTTAGTAACCGACCTTATCACAAACAGGTTCTCATACTCTTTAACCATGCCAGCCAACGTGGTTTCTTGGCCTTTCTCGGCAAACTCAATATAGTTCTCGTCAACGCTGAAGATGACGTCCTTTTTATGGCAGAAATCAACCAGGTCTAAAACCGCTTCTTTGCTGTACAGTGTCCCTGAGGGACTGTGAGGATTGCAAATGTAGAGTATTTTCGTTTCAGGTGTGATTGCTCGCTTGATTTTTTCGTTTTCTAAAGCAAAGTTCTCTGGCAACTGGAGAAACACTACTTCGCCACCAACCCGTAGTGCTGCCTTCTCATATTCGCTAAATGAAGGCACGGGAATGAGCGCTTTAAAGCCGCGCGGCAGAATCTCAGTAATGGCGTAGATGAGCTCGATGGAGCCGTTCCCTAAAATGACGTTTTCCTCTTTCACTCCGTGCCCAATGTACTTGGCGATTTCCGCTTTAAACTCCACTGGGTTAGGGTCAGGATAAAACCTAATCAGCTTAGCATACTGCTTAACAGCTTCTACAGCTTTGGGTGAAGGCCCAAGAAAATTGATAGGTCCACTGAACTCAAGTACTTCTTCAAGTGGTACATTGTATTTTCGGATAAAACCCCAAATGTCTCCGCCATGACTAATAAACCTGCGTTCTTTACATGTGTCCGACAGTTTTCTCTTCCTCCATTAGTCTACATGCTTCTTTTTCAACTTGCAACTGAGCTTTAAAGTGAGCGTTATACAAGTTAACAACCTTGTATAGCCAGTAAACTGCCCCAACGCCCAATGTAACAATTGTAATCAAAACATAAGTTTTTATCGGTATCGTCTGCGGCATAAACATCCGTTCACTAAAAGACGCTGCAAGAAACCTGTCTTGATTTTGTTCATGTACCAATAAATCCCTCGACAATAGGTAAAGAATGACAAAAACTGGAATAACCAAAACGATGCTGACAGCCCACGCCTTCGCATTCCTCTGTTTAAAGTGCTCACTTGTTGCTGGTGGCTCCTTTCCCTGACTTCTCAGATAAGCGGCAACTTGGTTCTCAAATTCTGCTTCATGCTGAAAATGCCTATTCCTGCCCTTAATCAGGCGGTAGAACATGGGGAAAAACGCCAACCCAAAAGTAACAATCGCCACCAAAAACCACATAGAAAACCACATTTTCCTGTCAGCATCAACTTTACTGTTCATAGCGGTTTCCATCTAAGCAAACTATCCATTCAATTGCTTACAAGGTTGGGGTAGCCAAACTTTATAAGTTCTTCCATTGGCATCTAAAAGTAAAATGAGCCGAAAGGAAATGCTGCTTTCCGTAGTAATTCCTGTTTACAACGAGGAATTAACAATAGGCAACATAATCGACCGCGTAAAAGCAGTCGTTCAGCAAACAGGCTTAAAAAACGAAATAATAGTTGTAAACGACTGCTCGTATGACAAATCGCTTGAAATAGCCAAAAAACACAGCGCCAAAACCTACACGTTAAAAAGGCACTTAGGCAAAGGCTACGCGCTGCGAGCAGGCTTTGCCAAAGCAAAAGGCGATGTAATAGTCACCATAGACTCAGACGGCTCACACCGCCCCGAAGAGCTTCCGCGGGTACTTGCGCCAATTTTGCAGGACAAAGCAGATCTAGTTATCGGCTCAAGATACCTGAACCAAAAAAACGTAGCTGCCAGAAAACTAAACGCTTTCGGCGTTCAACTCTTCAATTCCTTCATTGATATGTTAACTGGCGTCGTCATAACTGACTCTCAATCAGGCTATCGCGCCATGAAACGAGAAGTGCTGAAAAGCCAAAAGCCAAGGTCGGGGGGGTATGAAATAGAATCTGAAATGTTGGTTAAGACAGCCAAAAAAAAGTTCAGAATCTCTGAGGTGCCGATAAGTTTTGAGCAGCGAACATACGGCAGATCTGGAGTTGACCCAATAATTGACGGATTCAAAATTCTCATATCGATAGTTTCAGCTTACATGAGGAGCTAAGCGAAGTTGGCTGGCAACGAGTATCCTAAAATTTCAATAATAGTTGCAGCCTACAATAATGAACAAACAATCGAAGAATGCCTTAAAGCAATCCTGGCGCAAGATTACCCCGTAGGGTTAATTGAAGTCATCGTCATGGACGGCGACTCAAAAGACGCAACGGTCAAAATAGCGGAAAATTTCCCTGCCAAAGTCGTTTCCATCCGCTTAAACGCTCCAGCAGCTTATAACTACGCCATGAAAATTGCTGCGCATTCAGTTTTGGGCTTCATAGATGCAGATGCTAAAGTGGAACCGCAATGGCTAAGAAAACTTGTACCTCACTTGGAAGAGCCTAAAGTGGGAGGAGTCAGCGGTAGCATAGAAACTTGGAATGCCCAAAACCCGTGGGCAAAAAGCATCGGTTACGAACTTAAAAACCGCTATAGCCGCATCGGAAAATACACAAGTCGCATAGCCACCATGAATCTGCTCTTGAAAAAGGAGGTTATCGAAGAGGCTGGAGGATGGGATGAAAACTTGCCAAGCCAATATGACACAGACTTAGGTTTTAGAATAAGCGCCAAAGGTTACAAAATCGCTTATGAACCAAACGCCATCTGCTTCCACTACAACAGGCCCACGCTACGGGCTTATTATAGGCAGCAGTTGCAGTACGGCAAAAACACGTTAAAACTGTACTTTAAGCATGGCCGCTTGGCTAAAGGTGATGAAATCACGGATTTTGGCATGAACCTCCAGCCAGTGCTGCTCTTAGTTGTCATTTTGTTTTTCCTTCTGGGAATCATAGAAGTGCTCAGACCCTTATGGTACATTTCAGGCTTAATTTTAGCATTAATGCTTGTTTACTTCGTTTACTCAGCCGCCAAAATTGCTGTTAAGTTCCATGATATGGTAGCTTTGCGGCTGGTTGTGCTTTATTTTGTGAGAGCGTTCGCTTGGTTCGTCGGCGCAATAATAAGCAGCATAAACTACGCTAGAGGCAAAGGGAGGAAAACGCCCAATGCGTAAAGTATGCTTTGTCTCACCTGAGTATTGGCCTCTATCTGGCGGAACAGGCGCCTACGTTTACTACTTATCGAATGAGCTTATGAAAAACGGTTATAAAATCTACGTGGTCACAGGCTTCGACCAAACATTAGACGTCAAAGTCAACGAACAATTAAACGTGTTTTTCCTGAAAACCCCGAAAGCGCCTGTCATAAAATCGTTTATGCTTGCAGCCTCCAGCTACCGCAAACTAAACAGCATCCGCGAAACGGTTAACGTGGATATTACGCATGCTAACCTGCCGTTAACGCCTAACTTTGCAGTGCCGCCGAACTTTGGAAAAACGCTCGTTTGCACCGTTCACTCAACATGGAAGGGCGAAGCACAAGCCATACGGGGTGAACCCTACAGCAGACTTAACGCTAACGAAAAGTTTATGGTTAGCTTCAACTGGTTTTTGCGGATTTTTGAGGAAAAAATGCTTGAGCGAGCAAACAAAATTATTGCTGTAAGCCACTTCACGAAACGCGAGTTGCTTGAATACTATAATGTTCCTGAAGAAAAAATCCGAGTCATCCATAATGGGGTTGATGCTAAACAAGTTCAAGCCCGCAAAAAATAAGCGCAAAATCAAGGAGGAGCTTGGCTTTAAAGCTGATGATTTAGCTATAGTGTCAGTGGGCAGACTCTACGCACGCAAAGGTTTGTTTACGTTTATCGAAAGCATGCCAGCTGTTGTTAAACGCTTTAAAAACGCGAAATTCATAATTTCAGGCAAAGGGCAAAGCGATGAAATGCGAAAGCTCATCAATCATGCTGATAAAATTGGCGTAAAAGACAGCATAATTTTCACGGGTTACTATCCCGACAAAAAACTGCCTAAACTCTACCAAGCTGCAGATGTGTTCGCGTTTTCCACGTTCTATGAGCATCATCCTTTTGCGGTTCTCGAAGCTCTTTCAACCGGCTTGCCCGTAGTAACAACCAGCGTAGGGGGAATTCCAGAAACGATTGAAAGCGGGAAAAACGGGTTCTTGGTTGATCCGTTCAATCCAAAACAATTCGCCGATAGGATACTGTATTTGCTTGAACACCCAACTGAAGCTGCTGAAATGGGTTCTCTTGCCCGAAAAACTATCCTGGAACGCTTTGATTGGCGCATAGTCGTAAAGGACGTGCTCAAAGTCTACGATGAAGCCTTAAAGTGACTTGCTCCTACCTATTCACAACATTGGAAGACTTTTCCGTTTCTTTTTCTTCATTTGTCTAGGATTATTGCTTATATCCTATCGCTTGGAAATGACCACCTAAAGCAAGAGCATCCGACCTATTGCTTAATTCAAATTCAATATTCAGCAGTTGTTGATAGAACTCATTTGAGTATTTCTCGCTAAACGTTAACTTTGGCGAAATAGCAAGTGGCATAGTGAAGAGTTTTCCCATAATTTTTTCTACCCTGATTTCGTTTTTTTCCAGCAATTGCTTAAATTCATCGGGAGACAATGCATAAACTTTCAGGCTATTATTCATGATAAATTGGCTTTCTTTTGACAGCAATCTAAATGCATAATCGGCACCTTCGGTTTGGAGGGTTGAAAGAGATAATACGTAACGATTTTGACCGCCTATGATTAAGGGGCAGCCTTTTTTTAGAACTCTCACGAGTTCTCTTATTACCATTTCTTGTTCCTTGATGAAACAAAGGGCATGTTCGCAGAACACCAAATCGAAGGTTTGGTCTTCAAAATCAAGTTTTAGAAGGTCACACTCTTTAATTTCGATATTTTGTTGCAAACCTGCTTGGTTTATTTTCTCTTTAGCCACTTTCAACATTCCTGTAGAAGCATCACCCAAAATAACATTCGGACCACATTTTGCAATAGGGATGCTCCATTTTCCTGTTCCACCTGCGGCATCGAATACAAGTGCCTTTGAATTAGTAGGAACATAAGGCTTTGTTAGGTTCCATGTGATTGCATCATAAACGTTACTCCATAATTGTTTACAATAGTTATCATAGGTCGAACTTTTTTTATCATAATAATCCTTCACTTCTTGCTTGTTGGAAAACATCGCAATCACTACTCTAAAGCCTAACTATTCATAGTGCTAAATTGGCTTCTTATGTGTTGGTTTCTTTTTAAATATATTGCAGTCCGAAAAACAACACTTCTTTGAATTCAAAACTAAAGAAGGTAGGACTCCGTGCCTGAATGGTCTCGTTAGGTAAAATCAAGTGAAAAAGAAATTAATAATCTTTGTTAACTAGAGGTTTGAAAGTTCAATAGATTCAAAACTTGAGGGCTTCATAGAGTAATTAAGCTAAGCGGTTTGTATGGGCTCTTTTCTGTATGCAATGGTTATTTTCTGAAAAAGCTTCACTACATCCAGAGAGCAAAAGAGCATTTTCGTTAAAAGTTCATGTTGATATATTTCCATTTGCGCTTTTACGGGCAAATCGATTCTTGGAGGCTCAAATCTGTGCATTACCTCATTTACCTGCAAACCCTCCACCATGATTGATTCCTTTTGCAAGCCTACTTTTTTAGCGATATAGTTGAGGTATGTTTGTTTCCAGTCTAATTCCATGATTTTCGCTGCGGTTATATCGATAGCTAAGGCGTCATTGCTTGTTAGCATTAAGTCCATTTTGACGGGTTTGCCTTTTGTTGGACCATTTCCTTCGATCCCAATTCTCGCGTCCATGACTGTTAACTGCGGCTTAAAGACGGAGTATAGCCTATAGAAAACTTCTGGCAGATACGGGTGAAGGTAAATGCGCTTGTTGCTTGGAACGCAGCCGAAAAGGTTTTTTATCGCTCCACTGTACATTGCAAACTCATGCGTTTTCATCAAAGGCAAATCCACAACCGCATCGGCATCCAACACGGTTTTTGGCAAAAACAGCTCCTTCAGCGGAGTGTTATTGGTTGGAAATTTTACTTTAACCACTTTGTCCTCTGAAAGATTAATCACGCTGCCTCCTGCTTTCTCTACGGCTGTTTCTATCCCTGTTTTTTCAAACGCCGAGTTGCAGGGGTAATTAAACCCGTTAGATTCGCCAACTATCACTTCTCTGGCGCCGTCTCGAAGTAGACTAACCAGTTCACCAAGCAGCTGGGGGCATGTTACTACGCCGGGAATGTACTCTGGGTGGCTCATATTGGGCTTGACAAAAATTTTCTGTTTCCCACGCAACCCTGAATCATCAACAGCTTCCTTTAAGATTTCGCTTATGCCGTTTTTGGCTCGAAAGATTTTAACCGTTTTCTGTTCTGCGTTAGGCACACCTATGCACCCTTCACTTGTTTTTCCATTATGCAGCCTGGGTCGGAATTTAGCATGTCACCGTTATGATATGCAGCTGACCGCGCTCTGCACCCGCCACAAATATACTTGTAAGTGCATAGTCCACAAGCTCCCTTCAAGTTTCCCCTGTTCCTTAAAGCTTTGAAGAGTGTTGAGTTTAACCATATGTCTTGGAACTTCTCAGTTTTCAGGTTGCCCACATTTATCGGCAGGAAGACGCATGGGTGAACATCCCCCTGAGGCGAAAGCGAACAGTACAATCTTCCAGCTCCACATCCGCCGATGAAATCTGCCAGTGGAACAGCTTTCTTGCTTACTCTCGCCGTTTGCATGTGCGCCATAGACATCGTCACTTCCCCAGTTCCCGCTAACCCTTGACATTGCAAGGCTACTCGGGCTAGCTGCGGCGCCGTAGTGAGAATGGTTGTTTTGCAACCCGCTGACATCCTATTTAGCAAGTACCGCATAAGCTTCTCCCGTTCTTCCGCCGACAAATCCTGGTCAAAATGAGCTTTTCCGCGGCCAGTTGGAATAAAGTTGAAGTACGTGAATCTTTCGGCACCAATTTCTTCAGCTAACGTCACGATTGCAGGCATTTCTTCAAGGTTGCTTTTCGTTGCTGTACTGGCTATGCAGGCGCATAAATCCGCTTCCACACAATTCCTAAGTCCAACCACAGCTTTCTCGAACGCGCCAGGTACTCCTCTGAAGGTGTCATGTGTTTTTGCGGTGGCGCCGTCGATGCTTATTTCGACGTAGTGTATTCCGGTTTGTTTTATTTTTTTTACGTTTTCTTTGGTTAGCAGGGTTCCATTTGTAGCTACAGAAACATATAAGCCGCTTTTAACTGCGTGGTTTGCCACTTCAAAGAAGTCTTTTCGGCTAAGCGGTTCGCCGCCTGAAAAGGCAAGTGCTGTAACTCCAGCGTCTGCGAGCTGATCCACGACTTCTATGGCTTCTTTGGTTGTTAATTCTTCTTCGTTTACTGCGCCGGAGTTTGAGTAGCAGTGCTTGCAGCTTAAGTTACATTTATGCGTGAAATCCCAAACAATCAAGAAAGGCGCATAAAGCGAGATTGGCTTTTTAATTCCCATGTAAGTGAAGCTTCTGGTTAAGTTTGTTACTGCACGCCGTGCGTACGGGTCAGCTAAGAGTTTCTCGACTTTTTCTCGCTTAATGTTGAGGCTTCTTCTTAGAAATTCAACCCAAAAACCAATAATCTGTGAATAAAGAACGCTGCATTTTTCACAGTTCCGCTCGGTTTTTCCAGCGTAGGCGTCTAATGCTGCTTCAAGAACCGTTCTGCCGCATGTGGGGCATTTTTTGAGGGATAGCTCTAACATTTTTTTTGTCATCGGCAGAGTTATCACTGCATTCCAGAAGCTATCGTGGCTAAGTAGACTCATCCGAGGCGGGTCTCCTAAATCAGCGACAGGTGTAGAGTAGGTTGCGTGGTGATGTTAAAGATTTCTCTAACAAGAAAAGTCATCGATTCAAGCTACTATCTTGCATTATTCTCTGTGCAATTTCTAAATCCCTTAAAGTGTTAATGTTTAGGAGCACTTCAACTTCTTTTGTAATTATGGCGCTTGTTTCAATTTTTCCCTCACCTTGAACTTTAGCGCCGTTAACGATGTTGACTCCTGAGACAGCATACCACTCGCCCTTGTACTCGTCAGTAGAAGACACAGAAAGCCCCAAGCTCTCCCGAGTCGAAATGGGAACAAAAACTGCGAAGAAATCTTTTCCACAAGCCTCAAATTTGCCGATTACTTTGTCGAGAAACTTGCCTGTTACGGCTGGGGAATCTGCCGGAATTGTTAAAACTGGGCCCTTTAGACCTGCCATTAAAACGGCTTGCTTTAGGTCATTATGGTAGCCTTTAGCACCTGTACGCAAAACTTTCCATCCTTTGCTTTGACAGTGCTTCTCCGTTTCAGGCGTATTTGCGCTGGTCACAACGTAAAACTCGGAAATTTTTTCGGCATGAGCAACCGCCTCAGCAACCCAGTCAACTAGCGGTTTACCTAAAAAAGGCAAAAGCGGCTTCTCCACCGGCAAACCCATGCGTTTACCTTTTCCGCCAGCCATAATTAACGCAGGAACTTTCATATTAGCACCAACACCCCAGCAAGCAAAATAAACGTAACTGCCTTAGCCACCTCGTCGGTTGCCCCAATCATGTCGCCAGAAACTCCGCCGAAAACCCTGTCCGCAACTTTGTCCATCACAAGCGCCACTGGAATGCTAACTAAAACCACTCCGACGGCAACTAAACCCAAAATATGATTAGTAAAGCCAAAAAATGGGTAAACAATCAAAACAGAAAGGGCGTAAGCGATGATGTTGAGTTTCTTTTTTGCTCTCTGAAGAAACATCGAGCCTAACCCTTTATGCGCGGGTTTCCCTACCCAAAGAATCGTTACCATGGACAGTTTGGCTGAGACTTCGACAGCTACTATTGCTCCAAAAGCAAAAAGTGGGCTAATAAAAAATAACCCTGCGAAAGCCGCAAACTCTACAATTATTGCAAGCAACGCTCCTGAGTAAGTTACGGTCCAAGCGTGAGCAACCATTTTTCTGTCATGCAAATTTCTAAGACCAAAAGCATTGCCTAAATCGATTAAGCCATCGAAATGTTGAAGTCCAGTTAAAACAAGAAGGAAAGCCACAGTCATAGCAGCCACCGCAAGCTTTAACAAGAAACCAGTTGGCACCGCGATAACTAGATTAACTAAACCAAGCAAAAAACGAACAACGTAGCTTGCACCAACATAGTAAGCGGCGCCAAGTAAGCCTATGAAGCCGCCCATTAGCGGGAAATAGGTACACGTGGTCGGCTGTGGTGAAAATGAAATCTTCCTTTCCATCCCAAGAGATAATGGTTAGGAAAGACAGCAAATCCCTAAAAGTTTTTATAGCTTTCACAGGCGACATATACCCTACAACTAATTGAAAGATAATATAGACTTTGTCGTGGATTGTATGGGGGAACTTAAAGGGAAAAAAATTCTAGTTACTGGTGGCGCAGGTTTTATAGGCTTTCACCTCTGCAAAAGGCTATCAGACTTAACGTCTGACTTAACAATTTATGATAACTTGTCAAGTGGCAAAAAAGAAAACGTGAAAGACGTTCCCAAAGCCAAGTTCGTTAAAGGCGACATATTGGACCTGAAAAAGCTTCGTTCTTTAGAGAAGGCTGATTTAATTTATCATTTAGCCGCGCAAGTTGTGGTTCCTTACTCGATGGAGAATCCGCTGGAAGATTTTGAAACAAACGCTAAAGGAACCCTACAAGTTCTTGAGAAAGCACGCAAAGACGACGCAAAACTAGTTTTCGCTTCCAGCGCAGCGGTCTATGGCAATCCAACTGTATTTCCAACTCCAGAGGAATACGGTTTTCACCCTTTTTCATGCTATGGGTTATCTAAAGTGGTCGGTGAAGAATACTGCGAAATGTACCAAAGCCAGTACGGCTTAGACATAACTATAATGAGGTTTGCTAACGTTTATGGGTCAAGGTGCCACGGGGTCATCCATGACTTTCTAGATAAAATCGCTAAAAACCCAGGCAAACTAGAAATCATCGGCACTGGCTTGCAGTCACGCGATTTTGTTCATGTTTCAGATGTGGTGGATGCTCTGGTAACGGTTGGCTCAGATGATTCTGCTAACGGTAAAACTTACAACATAGGTTTTGGAACAACAACTACGATAATAGACCTTGCCAAAATGATGCTTAAAATCCTTAATTTTCAAGATAGGACGTTCATAACAACAACCAATGTTTCTTGGCAAGGCGACGTAACAAAAATTTGGTTTGACAACTCCAAAGCAAAGAAAGAGTTGAACTGGAATCCCAAGGTAAGTCTTGAAGATAGCATAAGAGAAATTATCGCTGAGAGGAAACTTTCGTAATGACCACTCCAAGGCCAGCTAGAGGATTACTCGCTCTCTTGCGCCTTCCCTACTGGCTGATGACAGGTGGTTTATCTCTTCTAACAGCTTTTGCCATCAACAAAAACCCTCTTACCCTCAGCATACAAACAGATTTGCTGATTTTCTTTTCCATGGCGTTCATAACATCCGCAGGCTTCGCAATCAACGATTACTTCGACAGGGAAAGCGATGCAGTAATCAAGCCGAAACGTCCCATACCCTCAGGTGCACTGTCGCTAAAGCAAGTAGTGGCAGTCTCAGTTGTACTTTTCGTTTTAGGTCTAATCATGGCTTTTTTTATTAACTGGCTAAGCTTCGCAATAATTGTTGCCGATTCCTTGCTGCTATTGATTTACTCAACGCTTGTAAAGCGGAAATCAGGCTTTGTAGCCAACGTTTTGGTTGGCGTTTTAACAGGCACAGCCTTCATGTATGGAGAAGCCACCATCTCAGGCACTGTAAGCTTGATTTCTTTAAGTCTCTACCCGATAGCTTTCGGCACTATAGGCGGCAATGTCCTGCGAGACATCCTGAGCCTTGATGGCGACTCAAAGATTGGGTATCCAACTCTTCCGCAGAAAATCGGCACCGTAAACTCTGTGAAAGTAGCTGCCCTGTTTTTCACATTGACTGGGTTGCTTGCGCCTCTTCCCTACTTCATAGGCAAGTTTACAATTTACTATTTGCCTCCATTCTCTTATGGAGTGTTCTTTTATTTTACTGTTCAATCCGTCTTGTAACCTCAGCTTCATCGATATCCAATGTACGCAAATATGAGCGAATAGTCACTATGTCGATGATTCTTCTTCCGTTAGCATTAATAATCGAGGCAACACTTGGAGGGTTACTATGACCAAAACCAAAAGCGTCTGTCCTGAATGCCAGAAAAAAATTGATGCCCAATTAACTGAAGTAAATGGCAAAATTAAAATCACTAAACAATGTCCTGAGCATGGAGTTTTCGAAGCTACTCACTGGCAAAGCCCAAGCGTCTTTAATCACATGCAAACTTATGACCAATTCCAGTACCTTGGCGACTTAAACGCCCCGAAAAACCCTGAAGGCTGCCCATATGTCTGTGAAACCTGCACTAACCATGCTTCAGGCACTGTTATAGGAGTAATCGACGTTACCAAACGGTGCAACCTAAAATGCGCCGTCTGCTTCTCCACGTTTCCCCAGCAAGAAGTTGATTATGAACCAACAAAACAAGCCCTCGTAGACATGCTGGAGTTCCTAAACAAAGCTAACCCGAAGCCACCAGCCATCCTGTTCTCAGGTGGCGAACCCTTAGAACGCGAGGATATGCCTGAAATCATCGCCGTCGCCCATAAGCTGAAGTTTATGACTATTCTTGCGACCAACGGGATACGTTTGGCTGAGAACCCACAGTTAGCGGAGAAACTAAAAAAGAACGGTTTGAACATTGTTTACTTACAGTTTGACAGTTTCCACGACGACTTCTACAAGAAAGTTAGAGGGCAAGCGCTTTTTGACTATAAACTGAAGGCTATTGAGGTATGCCGCAAATACGACATCGAAATAATCCTCGTCAACACGCTAATGAAGAGTTTAAACGATAAAGAAGTCGGCGACATAGTCAAGTTCGCTGCAAAAAACACTGACATAATCAGAGGCTTGATTTTCCAGCCAATCGCCTTTACTGGCCGAGCGACAGAAAACCCGTTTAGAGAAAACTTTAGAGAATGGTCTTTCGCAGAGGACGTGGAAAACCAAACACACGGTGAAATAAAGACTACTGATTTGTTTCCCCTGTCAATGATGACTTCACCAATAAAAATAATGCGCAGGTTCATGAAAAAGCCTTGGCCACTGTTTTCATGTAGCCCACAATGCGGCATCGTCAATTGGATTTACGTTACAAAAAAGGGCAAAATGATTCCAATTAACCGTTTCGTTAACTTTGACAGATTCTTTAAAAGCATTCGCAAAACAGCTGAGTCTGCTGAGTCTAAGGGCAAGATTTCGCTTCTTTCAACACTCTTCTTAGCATCAATGGAGTCGATGAACTGGTATTTAGTTACTAAAGAAGTTGGCATGTTAACTTTTTCAAACGCGATTATGAGAATGCATCTTTCTCCATCTTACCAATCGCTGGGCAAAATCAGGCGAAGAATCTTCCTGCTCGGCTGCATGGCGTTTATGGATTCATACAATTTTGACGTTAACCGCGTAAGACGATGTGTAGTGCACTATGTTACGCCAGACTTGAAGATCATACCTTTCTGCGCATACAACAATATCCATAGAGTTGCAATCGAAAAAGAATACGCTGAAAATCATAAGACGCTTAACTTATAACTTGAATGGGTAATTCACAATAATCATAAGTAAATTGGTAAGCTCCCGAATGTTAACTGCCAGAGTTCAAAAACCACTGAGTAGCTTCCAACTTGATTTTCCGTAACTGTGACTGACTTTTGCCAGCTTTGACCATTCCCTAAGGTCATATTATACACTTCAGTGGGCTGAGTATTAACTGGAAAAGTTGTAAGGTAATTGGTGATTTTCACTAAAACCTGGTAATGCACGGTGCCTCCCATGTTGTTAACAACGGTAACCGGCACATTAAAGGTGCTGTTCTGATTAGCAACCAAAACTGCAGGGTAATTAACTGCTTTGTTTTGTGAATCAAGCACATAAATTGTGCTGTACCCTGACGGCGCTGGCCTAAAAAATACGAAGTAGCCTACAAGTAGTGCAGAAATAATTATTAAGGCAAGGAAAATGGCGAAGGCGTAGCCTTTTTCATCGTTTAAACCAATTTTTCTGCCAAAATTCTTCATTTTTTCTAACCATGTCGGCATCCAGAAGACCCCTAAATATTGTGCTAAATATTTCAATTCCTGACTTAAATTTTTTGAGCTTGGTTTTCCCGTATTTTCGGGCTTTATACGTGGTAGGAACTTCAATCATGCTGTATCCTTCTTTGGCGAATTGTACCAGCATTTCAGTAGCGAAAGCCATGTCTCCCTCGTTTAACTTAACGTTGTCGATGGCTTCATGCGATATTGCTCGGAAACCTGATTGTGTATCGCTGAGGAATTGGCTGTAGAAGAAGTCAAAAAAGAAGGTGATTACTTTGTTTCCAACGAAATTCATGAGTCCCATGGCTTTGTTTGGGTCATACATACGAGTGGCTAAAACCATGTCAGCGTCTTTCTGGATCATCCTGTCCAGCAAGCGGTTGATGTGTTTTACTTCGTAGGTTCCATCGCCGTCAACCATCACAATAATGTTGCCTTTCGCGTTTTTCATGCCTGTTTTAAGAGCGGTACCATACCCGAGTCTTGGTTCAATAATAAGCTTGCAAAAACTTGTGTCTTTAACAATTTCTATTGTTCCATCAGTTGAGTTGCCGTCAACAACGATTATTTCTTTTGGATATGCCAAATCTTTCTCGATGGTTGTGACAGCATCTAAGATGTTTCCTGCTTCATTGAGTGTTGGAATTACTACCGAGACCAATTCTACTTTCGACGTCATGCTAACTTCATCTTAAGGCTATACTGTTTCATTAGTTTGGTTAAATAAGCTCTTCGTATATCCCGATGAGTGTTTCAACGTTTTTATCCCAGCTATACTTTTCTTCCATTACTGCTCGAAGCTCTAATTTGCGTGAAGAAAAATCAATATTAGAAAATTCCAAAATTGCTTTTGCAAGCTGCTCAGGCTGGTTAGATGGCACTAATTTTCCATAATCCTCCATTAGGATTTCACTTATTCCTCCAACGTTTGTGGCTATTACTGGCAACCCGCAAGCCATGGCTTCGAGCGCAACCAAAGGCAAGCCTTCTCCTGATTTTGACGGTAGCACAAAGAAGTCTGCCGCGTTATAGTAAAACGGCAAATCTTCATCTTTAACGAAACCTGTAAGCCTAAAATTGTTTTCTATCCCTAACTGTCGTATTCTCATTTGAACATTGTTTAGGTCTGGCCCTTTTCCAACCACTAGAAAAGTTATCTTTGGGTTCTTTCTGACTGCGATGTTTGCGCCCTCTATTAATGTGTCAATACCGTTTTTGTAAACAAGTCTTCTAACGGTTAAAACCACGATTGAGCTTTGGGAAATTCCAAGCTTTCTTCTCATTTCTTCTCGTTTTCCAGTCAAAGGTCTGAAATGAACCAAGTCAACCCCGTTATGTAACACTTTAATCTTTTCTGGTTTTGCTCCTAAACTTAAAACATAATCCTTGGTTGCATTGCTCACAGTAATTATTTTGTCGGCTTCTTTTAGCGTCTCTTTTCCAACGGCTAAGTCGTTTAACCGTTCAATATTATCAAAAATGCCGTCATATTCAATGAAGGTGTTGTGCTGCGTTAGGACAAATGGCTTAGAGTACCTCTTCGCAAGTTTAGCTGCAATAAGCGACGTAATGTACGGGTGACCATGTGCATGGACTATTTCACTTGATTTCACAGCTTTAAGAAAAGTTTCAAGACTTGTTACTGTCGGAATCGAGTAGGGTATTCCAAGGCGGAAACCAGTGTTCAACGATTCATAACACTCAACCTTAATGCCGTCAACAACATAACTTTTCGGTGTATCAATACGGTTCGTAACCACCATGGGCTCAAAATTTCTGTGCAGCAGCCGTTTGCTCTGCTCATAAACAACCCTTTCTATTCCGCCGATATGAGGGAGAAAGGTATGTGTAACAATGCACAGCCTTGTTTGAACCATGGAAGCCCAACTGCTTAAACTCCTCAATCAACATAGTATTATAACCTTATGGTAAAACGAAGTCTGGTTAAGAAACGGCTTAGGGGTGTGCTTTTTGTTACTTAGATTATTAAATCAAACAGGATACCTACCCCTCAATTTAGCTAAGAAATTCACTAGCAAAATTGATACCCTACTCGCCTTAGGACTTTTGTAAGAATTATAAAAAGTGTTTTATTGTTTTGTTTCCGCGTTTTTTGTGGCGCGTGTATAAACGTTTGATGATACGCCCGCAACTAAAGCACCTACAGCGTCGTTTGTGATTGAGCCGAGCTTTTTTAGAATCCCCGGTTTAGCTTGGTCAAACCGCACGTACTCGAAAACTGCTCTGGTTCCACCGATGTAGCTTGCAATTGCTATTCCTAAAACTTCGTCAGCGACTGGGCCTGGTCTACCCCTGAACCTTTCTTGCGTCAACCCTGGAATCAAGCCTTTCTCTGCATCTTCTTGCGCATGGAAAGCAGCCGTTTCAAGGATGGAAACATTAACATCATTCAGGGCATCGAGAAATTCTTCCCTGCAGCATTTCAGCGGCTTTCTCTTCTGTTTCTACGCCTGGATGAGGCACAAACATTTCAAGTGCACAGTGAATGAGGCTTTTTAGGGATATGTCTTTTTTTTCAAGAAACTCGAGTAAGGCTGGCGTTTCATTGCTCATAATTTTCAACCTCAATTTTTAAAGGTGAAGTATGCTTTAAGCGTTGCGTGACTCTGATTACCGTAATACTTATATGAAAAGGTTGGATAAACCAACCAAACATAAGCGTGATAATTTGCTAAACTTCAAGAAAAAAACCGATGTTTCGCTCAAAATTTTACCGAAAGGCAAATTATCTAAATGTTTGAACAATAAAATCTCTTTTTTATGGTTACCTGTTTCTTGGTTTAAATGTTATTGGAAAACCATATTTTTCACGTTCACCTAAAACCTACATATAAAATAACGGTTAAGGGTGAAGATAACTTAGGGAGAGTAAAATCAAAATGAAAGTTGTTGCTTCATGGAGCGGCGGAAAAGACAGCTGCTACGCATACTATTTGGCAACCCAGCAAGGCTACGAAGTAGTCAACATTTTAACCATGATGATGAGTGAAACCAAATCAAACTTCCACATGATACCCTCAGGCATACTGGATGCGCAATCAGACGCCATTGGAATTCCATTGGTAAAACAGGTGGCTACGCCTGAAACCTACGAGAACGACTTCAAAAGGGCATTGCGAACGCTGAAGGCAAAGGGCGCTGAAGGCTTAGTCACCGGAGACATCTACGAAGTAGCGGGGCATGAACAAGGCTGGCTTGGCCGAGTGCTCAAAGAAGTCGGCTTAAAACCAGTCAAACCCCTATGGATGGGTGATACAAAACAGATTTACCTTGACTACTTAAAAACAGGTTTCAAAGCAACCGTAGTGCGCACCAAACTGGAACTGTTAGGCTTGGAGTGGCTTGGAAGAACATTAGACAGGAAATTCTACGACGACATCCTCAAGCTTGGCAACGTTGACGCTTGCGGAGAAGGCGGAGAATACCACACTGTAGTGACCGATGGACCGACTTTTAAGAAAAAGATTGAAATTCTAGAAACACAAAAACATAAGCTTGACGGCGGCTTCGGATACTTAGAAATCAAACGATTCGAAGTCAAGCCGAAGGCAAGGTAAAACCGTAGAATGGACAAGACACTTGATGTGCTAATAGCACATAACGAGTTAAAAGCCAAAGCATTCCTCGACGAAATCGAAGGCAAAAAACCCCTTTTCATCTGTACAATAGCTACAACGGAAACCGGCAAAATCCCCGGAATCTCAGCGGCTGGAAAACACCCCGAATTCACCGATTACACCCCGCCAGCAGACGCTGAACTGCTACTGCTAGGCAAATGCAAATCCATTGCTGGTGTGCCTGTAACTCCTGATGGGATTCCGACACCAGCATTGATAACTATGTCGGCTCTACGATTAGCCGATATTCCCGTGTTGATTGCCAGTGGCGGATTAAAAGTAAAACCGCAAATTCCCTTTTTAGACCTCGGCGGAAGCCCAGGAAGAGACATTCGAACTGGCAACGCCGTTGATAATGTTGCGGAGGTTATTGAGCGAGCTAAAATTGCCGGACAACACTTGGCTAAAGCAGTTGATTACCTTGTGATTGGCGAGAGCATCCCTGGCGGAACAACAACTGCTCTTGGTGTATTATCAGCTTTAGGCGTAAAAGCTGAAGGAAAAGTAAGCAGCACCTTGCCTGAAAACCCACACAGCTTGAAAGCGCAAACAGTTAAGGCAGGTTTAGCGGCTGCAGGCGAAAGTTTTGGCAGTTTAGCAAACAATCCCGCTAGAGCTATTTCATGCGTTGGCGACCCTATGATGGCTGCTTTCTCAGGCTTAGTGGTTGGCGCAGCATCGCAGGTTCCCGTGCTGATGGCTGGTGGAACTCAAATGAGCGCTATCTTAGCCCTTGTGAACGCTTTGAATCCAGATGTTCTCTGCAACGTGGCTGTAGGCACAACAAGATGGGTTGCAAAAGACAAGTCATCTGACCTCAAAGGCATAGTTACCCAGTTCTGTGACGTGCCGATTTTAGCTGCTGACTTAAACTTTGGCTCCTCACGTTTCCCTGGCTTGCAGACGTATGAAACTGGCATTGTGAAGGAAGGTGTCGGTGCAGGCGGCGCTTCTATTGCAGCTATGGCTAAGCTTGGCGGTGCAGTAACAAAAGACCTATTGCTTAAAGAGATAGAGCGTAATTATGCTCTGTTGATGGGTTTGAAGTGAATTTGGCTTGGTTATTAAAGAGTTAAAGAACCTTCTTTCTTTCCTCACAATTCTTTCCGTAACAATGGACAAAGACATGCTGACTGACTGCGCCAAGAGCATGTGGGCTTTTCCCTTTAATAGGCGCATTTATTGGCTTGTTGGCTGGAGTGTTCGGCTGGGTAGCTTACCATTTTTTGCCCGGCATAGTAGTTGGCGGCTTTAGTTTTAGCTTTGTTGCTGCTGATTACTGGGCTTCATCATACAGACGGCTTATTAGATTTCGGTGACGGAGTTATGGCTCATGGCACTTTTGAGCATAAGATTGAGGTTATGCATGACCAGTTAACTGGCGCCGGAGGCTTATCCTTGGGCATCATGACTATGCTAATTACAGCTTTAGCCATTGGTCAGCTTGAAAATCGGGATAATAATCGGAGGCATCATCGTTGTTGAGGCTTCAGCTAAGCTTTCCATGGTTGTTATGGCGTGGGCTGGAAAATCAGTCCATGAAGGCATGAATTCTCCCTTTCTAGAAGCTATGCATGGACGTAAAGGTAATTTACGTTTGATTGTTGCGATAATAATCTCTTTTGCGATAGCTTTGCCTCTTCTGCATTGGGCAGGCGTTTTCACTGTTTTGGCAGGCATAATCACCAGTTTGGTTATGGTCGCAATTGCGCATAGACATTTCAACGGGGTGACGGGCGACGTGTTAGGCGCCACAAACGACTTGACAAGGATGGTCTGTGTGATTGTTTTGTTGGCGGTGGTTGCATGGGTGTAACAGCGCTTGTTATGGCTGGCGGAAAAGGAACCCGCATGCGAATCGCACAAGAAAAGCCGTTGATTAAAGTCTGCGGCAAACCCGTCATCGAGTACGTGCTGGAGGCGTTGAAAAGCTCTAAAAAAATCGATTCCGTTGTTGTGGCTGTCAGCAGTTGCACGCCTAAAACTGCGAGGTTCATGAGTCAGTTTCCCGTTAAAGTGGTTGAAACCCCTGGGGTGGATTATGTTTCTGACATGGGTTATGCTGCCCAAAACCTCAAATTAGGCGTTTTCTTAGCCATTGCAGCGGACCTTCCACTCGTCACAGGCGAAGCGTTGGATGCAATTGTTGAACGTTATGAGCGATGCGGCAAGCCAGCGTTAACTGTTGCTGTTCCGCTTGAAACCAAAACTAAGCTCGGCATGTGCATTGAGTACTCGTTCAAAATAGGCGACAAAGATGTGGTTCCAGTCGGAATCAACGTTATAGATGGGCATAAACGGTACGGCGACGAATGGCTAGACCAAGACATTTTCCTGCTTGACATAGAGGAATTAGCAGTGAACATTAACACAATACAGGAACTGCACCTAGCCGAACGCTTGCTATCTAAATAAAACAAAAGTATTTGAGTATCTGGGCTTTTTGCTCATGGAGAGCGATAGTTCCTTTACGGTTCAACCATAGATTGCTTGCTCTTCAGAACTTGTTTCAAGATTTCCTGCATTTTTCTAGCGTCAATGTCGAGGACTGGTGATTCGCATATCACCGTTGGGTGCATTTGAAAGTCAGCGATTACTTCGGCTAGCATGCGGAAGTCTGGTCCGTACCTTTCTTCATCGAGGGTGTGGTGACGTTTTTCGCCTTGGGCTGTGAACTCAATTTTTGAGAAGTGGCAGTGCATGCCTTTTAGGGCTTCTGTTCCAAGTTTTTGTTCGACTTTTTCAGCTATTGCTCGGAAGTCTTCAGTTTTCTTTAGGGTTCCCTGGTGCAGTGCATGCAGGTGTCCCCAGTCAATGACAAGCTGTGTGCCTTCCACTTCTTGGCAGATGGTTAAGATTTCCTCTATGGTGCCTACTTGGAATTTTCTCCCCATCGTTTCAGGTCCAAGCTTCACCCGCAGGCCAAGGCTCTTCATTTCGGCGCTAACTTCCTTTAAAGCGTCAAGGCAAGTTTTGAAGGCAAAGTCCTTTTCAAAGCGCCCATAAAAACCAGTGTGAAAAACCATAACGTACGCTCCCATCCAGTCGGCTGCGGTTGCGCATGCAATTAAACGCCGTTTGCTTGCTTCCACAACATCCTTTTTACCCGACAAGTTCACGAAATATGAGCCGTGAAGGCTGAGCCTTACATCGTTTTTTCTTGCTTCCTCGCCCAGCTTTTCAGCATCCGCCTGCTTCATCTGCGGCTTTTGTCCCCACTGGACAGCTTGGTACTCAAAAGCGTCCAAACCTTCCTCACGTAGCAGTTTTGGAACATCAGGCATTTTTGCTCCAAGAAGCCTGAACATTGGTGGAACTCCTGCTGGACCAAAACGAGTATGCTCAGTCATCTAATCCCTATCTATATTTTTAGGTTAATTGTTCATTATTGTTTTCTATTTTAAAAAGATGTACTTTCAATCTTTGATTATGGAAGTGCTTTTGGTAGACTTCAGCAACCACATAGTAAATGCTGCCTTTTAAAACTCCGACAGTATTAGCAGACTTTTGTGTTGCAGTAGGTGAACTATTGTTGGGATAGGCACATAAAAGTGGACATAAACAGCTCCGACTAAAATTCCGACAGTGATTGCTATCAGAGCGTAATCTCCTCCGTGAAGTTTAAGCACATATAAGTTAGTGCGTTTCTTAGTGGCTCCCCAAGCTCGGGACTCCATTGCCTCCGCTAATTCAAGGCTTCTTCGGATAGCACTAACAATCAACGGGATAAGCACAGGCACATAATTCCTAATCTTCTTAAGCAAACCTCCCTTCTCTAACTCCAATCCCCTGGCCTTTTGAGCATCCATTATTGTTTGGGCTTCCTCCGCCAGAACAGGAACAAAACGTACCGCGGTGGTAAAGGCGAAAGAGAACTCGTAAGGCACATGAGATTCCTCCAGCGCTAAGCCTAAATGGTCAGGCGAGGTGGTTAGGAAGAAAACTGAGAAAGACTCAATAAGCACCACAAAACGCAGAGTTAAGCCAGCTGCACTCTCCACGTTAGTAGCCGTTAACGTGTACCCTGAAGTAAAATAGTCCGTTCCAACGTTAACTATAAAAATGAAAGCTGCCAAAAAAGCGGCGCCCCGAAGTGAACGAAGCCACTGTCTTTGAACACGGGCTAACAAAACAAATGGAATCTGCAAAACAAACAGAAAAAGCAACGGAATAATTTGATAGAAAATAATGGCCACGACAAAAATGGAAATGACGTATGCGAATTTTACTCGTGGGTCTAAATTGTGGATTGGAGAGTAAACTTTCCTAAACCGTAAGCCGTCAAAAACACTCATTTACTTCGGCTGCTCTCCTTGGCGTTCAAGATTATTTTTTCTGCTTCGTAAATGTCAATAATATTTTTCGGAAGCCCCAACTGCGATAATTTCATGAATATTTGAGCTATTTGTGGCAAAACAATTGATGATTCAGTTAAAACATCGGGGTTTGTAAGTATTTCTTTTCCAATGCCTTCTGCAACAATTTTTCCTTCCTTCATCAAAACAACTCTAGGATTGCATTCAGCCACAAACTCCACATCATGCGTGACAATAACAACAGTTTTCCCTTGAGTTTGCATCTGTATTATAAACTGGCGCAGTATCTCCTTTTGCTCATGGTCCTGCCCAATAGTGGGTTCATCCAAAATCAAAGCTTTGCGGATCCCAAGCCAAAACAGAAGCCAATGCGACACGTTTCCGCTCGCCTCCGCTAAGAAGGAAAGGCGAAGTTTTCCTATACTGGGTTAAAGCTAAAAGATTCAAAGCCCATGTTACCCGCTCTTCTACGACCTCTGGTTTGAACCCGAAATTTTTGAGGGCAAATGCGATTTCATCTTCACATGTTTCGCTGAATAATTGGTGGTCTGGGTTCTGGAAAACAAAACCTACATTTCTAGATAAAGCTGCAACGCTTGTTTTAGTTGTTTCAACACCATCCACACATACTTTTCCCGAAGTGGGTTTCAGGAGTCCATTAAAATGCTTGACAAATGTTGATTTTCCAGCGCCGTTCTGCCCCATTATCGCAACGAATTCGCCGTCTTTTATAGTTAGGGAAACACCCTTCAAAGCTTCCACTCTGTTAGGATACGAAAAGTGAACATTTTCAGCCACAATCATTTGGCTTCCAACATCTCCAACAGCTGGTCAGCTAATTCTTCAGAAGACAATGGGGTATTGCCGCTGAGGTTTAAGCCGTCTTTTTTTAGCATTTGATACAACAATGTAGCTTTAGGGATTCCTACTCCGATTAAACGCGTTTCTTCCGAGCTGAGAATTTCCCTTGGGTTTCCTTCGAGCCGCACTTTCCCTTCATCCATAACGATGAGGTGGTCTGCGTATTTTGCCGTTAAGTCCAGTCTATGCTCTACAAGGATGACGGTTATTCCCTGCTTTTTGTTTAATTCATAGATTACTTCGAAAATTTTCTCAGCGCTCAGCGGGTCAAGGAAAGATGTTGGCTCATCTAAGACGATAATTTCCGGTTCCATGGCGAGAACAGACGCTATTGCCACGCGTTGCTGCTGTCCTCCCGAAATCTCGTGAGGTGACCGTTCACGCAAATCATAAATGCCTGTTTGGTTTAATGCCCAATCAACTTTTTTTCTCATTTCCTCTCGGGGAACCCCAAGGTTTTCCAGCCCGAACGCCACGTCTTTCTCGACAGAAAGAGAGAACAACTGGTTTTCTGGATTCTGAAACACTAAGCCCACGTGTTTTGCCATTTCATATGTGTGATGCTTAAGCGTGTCTTCGCCTGCAACAGAAATTTCGCCCGTCAATTCCCCTTGATAGAAGTGTGGGATTAATCCATTGAAGCATCGGCACAAAGTTGTTTTCCCGCAGCCGCTTGGTCCAGTAATTAAAACAAACTCGCCTTTCTCCACTTTAATCGAGACATCAATAATTGAGGGCTTGGATGCGCCTGGATAAGTATAGGTGAGGTTTTTTGTTTCAATTATAGCCATTCTCTTTGTGCCTGCTTCCTTAAGCGTGAGAGTTTGCTCATTTAAGCGTAGCTACTCATTTTTGGTTATTTTCCGCTTCAAGGTTCTGGGAAGTTCTCGTCACCCAACATAGCCCTTTTTCTCGCTCTGTGCTTGTTGTGAAATTTCGTCACCTAAGAAGATTTCTTAGATTTTTTTCTGATTTTTTCTTGTTTGTCACTTTTTTCCAGTGAAAATCATGCTAGAGGTGAATACCCATACCACAAAGAAAATATACACATGCAAAACGAGAAGTTTCAAGAAAACGCTGTACATCTTCTCGCTAAAAAAACGATAAGAGCGTTTCGCAATTTCCCCTTTTTTTCTTTTTCAACATTAAAAGTATTTGTTTGATTTTATCCATTTTTTCTTCGTCAGTTGACAAAAATAATTCACCTCTGCCAATCTTTCATGTTTATTAGTATATTATCGTAAGTGGCTTTAAATGGTTGCTTCTTTTTGTGCTTGAACTAAAGGTTCTGATTCTTCCCATACTCTGTTGAAGAAGTCTATTGCTTGTTTAATTACTTCAACATTGTTGGAGAATATTCCAGCATCGAAACGCTCCCCACCGAAACATTCGGTTTGAACATCGCCTGAGCCAATAATGAGCATTTGTCTTTGAGGGACACAGAATATTCTAGCGTGCAACATTGGGTGTAATCTCACGTCAGCTCCTGCTTTTTGTATTCGTTTTAGGGCATCTTTGTTTTTCTTTGTCTGAATTGCAGTTGCTGGGCTTATGATTTTGAATTGTTTAGCTACGGGTGTTAATTTGTTTAGCATCACTTGGTCAAAATAGCCCATGACATAAAAAGTTTCATTTCCAAACATCCGCATACCACCTATTCTTGGGTCAAATAGTCCTTCGATAATTCCACTATAGGTTCTGATTTGCGGTGAATTTTCAACAAATCTAGGAGCTAGTCCTTGAGGGTTTTCTTGTATTTGTCTCATTCTTAACATGTTCTTGTTCTATTGCAATTACCCTTCTTCTTATATCTTCGACAATTTGAGTTAGTCCTTCTGTTTCAGGCATTTGTTTTCCCCTAAACTTAGTCATGGCTTTAAGTAGAAAAGATTTGCCTATATTTCTCTCAAGTGACGAATTTTCACATGGACAAAGAAATTAACTTGGGTGACGAGAAGTACACAGAACCCTTTTGAGAGCCTAAACCAAACTTTTACGTGAACAATGGAAGCTTAAAATCGATTTGCGACTATCTCGGACTATAATTGGAAAAAATTTAATACAATTGGCGTAATATCAAGATGATCCTACAACTGCCATTTCCGACCAATATGGTATAGTATAATCTTCCGAAATTTCTATCAATGCTTCATTCTCAAGTCGATACTTAACTATAGATTCTATTGAAGCGCTTGGAGTCAGATTACGACGAATCAATCCAACAACAGATTCATCAGACAAATTGCTAAGATCCATATTTTCCAGGTGGGAGCAGGCTATTATTATCTCAGAGCTAAGTGGACTGACTTTAAACAAATTCAATTGGGCAATTAACATGGAAGCGATTACTTTGGGTCGAGGAACATCAAGATAATATGAAATTATCCTCGAAACTGTATCTTCTGAAGTGATGTCAAAATAAAGAGCAACGCCGAATTTTGCAACAAGACTCTTATCAATTTTTTGTGGACAATCAGCTATACCAATTACGAAAACTCCTCCAGATTGATTGCCTAGAAGGGACAATATCCAGCTATATAGAATCAAAGAAGCAAAACTATCATGTATTTTTTCAAATGATAGACACTCAAGTTCATCAAGAGCTACAACAATAGGAGTATTTTCAGCTATACCCTTATTCCATTGAAGCAAACGCTTTTCAACTTCCTCGGGATTACCGAAATCCTTCAAGACCCGTTCACAGTGTATTTTCAAAAAAGAGAAGTGGTATCTTCGTTTGTTCAACTCATTCGTTAATGCCAATGGAAAGGCTTCTTTTCCAGTGCCTGGATATCCAAAAACAAGAGCCGACTTGAAGTTACCTTCTGCAACAAAAGACCCTAAGGCTAAACCAGCTTTCATCTGGTCTTCATACCCAAAAAGAATTTTCTTAGGAACCGAATTGCTCTTAAATATTAAACTATTATATCTGGACATATCTAACATAATACTCAAAACTCAGCGGCCTCCTTGCAAATTATTTTGTAAATTAAACCGCTTAATTTGAACCACGACAACAATAGATACTCATTTTCAAGTATTTTAAGCCTACTCCAAATTTCGATAGCATGGAAGGTACTATTGTTTCGAATTTGACCCTTCCTGTTTTTTTAAGTCTAACCAATAAGGGATACTAATTCCCTTGCTCAATCCAATGAGACTAGTATTATCCTGTTCATAACTTTCCAACTCTCCCTCAGACGGAGGGATGGGGGTATTAGCCTTCATACTTTTAATTATCTCGTCTTCTGAAACGGAGGAAATGTCTTTGTAAATTTTCTTGACTGCTTTACAAGCTGACATTACTTCGGCGCCCATTGGCTGAAAATGAAAATCTGCATAAAATTGCATGTATTCTTCTGCAATTTTGTCGTTATTGATTAGGTTTTTTCTAATTATTTCTTGGGAAATTTCAATGGGGGTAGGTTCAAAGTAAAGAGGAATCTCAAACTGCCGTTTCACCGAAGACTCAATTTTCGAAGGATTGTTGGTAATGCCTAGTATTAGCATTTTCCCACTCTTAAAGTCCTTGTCCTTGAGCAGGCATCTGACCCAAGCAGAAAAAGCCCCGTAATCAAAAGGAACTTCACCAATGTTCGGACATAAACGATCTACCTCGTCAAAACAGATAATTACAGGTTTATTGTGATGGGCTTTTACAAGCATCTTATTTAACTCTTCAATATTCTTCTTCATGTTAGAGACTTCGACGGAAATTTGATCACATGAAACTATAGCCAGTGAAAAATGAACCCTTTCATCTTTCTCTAAATGATACGCTAGTACTTCTGGAAACAGAGTTTTCCCGTTTCCAGGAAAACCGAAAGCCAAAACACTCTTTGAATTGCCGTCTATAGTGCTTAGAGCGATTGAAGTTGCAGCTTTAATCTGAGTTTCATAACCTATCATTGATGCGGCGGACAAATTAGCGGTGTAAAATTCTAACCATTTACATTTTTCAGGTGGTTTGGCCAAATCTTATCTCGCCCAAGTTGTTTTAGCATCATTTGTGTGAATGAACTTAAAAGATTTGCCTTTTTTTGGATATTATGTCCATATCCACGACCACTTCTACCATTATAACTCAAATCATGGATTTTTCCACTTCAGCTTTCTTCATTATTTCCTTAGTTTTCTGTTTCTTAATTTCAATAGAAGTATCCTAAAAAATCGTTTGACTAAACTTTTCTTTAGCCTTTTATTTGAGCTTTGAGAACATACAGAGACACAAAACCCCATATACGTACGGTTGTATAAGAAAAAAATATAAGGAAACGTCTCAGATGACGAATTTTCACAACAAACATAGAGAGAAAAAGGTCTATGTTGGGTGATGTTTGTTACACAGTACCCGCTTCAACAGTAGCAGGCACTGCTTAAGTGTTGGTTGTATTTCGCCAGTGCCGCTTACCCCAGCCGCCATGGCGTGGCCTCCGCCGGTTCCTTGCAAGTACTCACCTAAAGGCGCCGCGATGTCCTTTCCCAAATTGACACCTGCCTGCTCAGTGAACTGGCGTGTGCAACGTAGACTTACCTCTATTTCCCCGTTTTTCTGCCCCGCAACAGCCGACATGTGCGCCCCCAAATCAACTAGGGCTTTAGCTGCTGAGGCTTGGTAAGCGCTAACATGGGAGAGAGCAATTATCCACCCGTTGATTCTTACGATTTTAGCTCTTTTGCAAGCTTTCAACTTCGCTAAACGCTCAGAGGCATCTATCGGTAAAGCAAACCGCGCCAATGTTTCCTGAACATCTATGCCTTGAGTTACCAATTTAGCGACGATTTGTAGCGTCGATGAATTTGCCAAAGCAAAATGCCGCGTATCAAAAGCTATGCCGACGAATAACGCTTTAGCCTCGTTTTGGTCCGGGTTGATTTTTGCTTGCCTGAAAAGTCTATAGATTATTTCGCAGTTGGCGGCTGCTTTCTCATCTATAATGCATAACTTGCACATTTTAGCTGTTTCTGGATTCGGCGAGTGATGGTCAATAATTATTTTTGGCGCAGGAGACTTTTTTATTGCTTCAGCCACTTGATCAAGCTGTTCAATGGCGTTCATGTCCAAAAGTGCAATGATGTCTGCTGATTCAATGTTAGGATTCATGTTAACATTTATAGGCAAATATTCAAGAAGCACCTTAGAAGGCTTATTGACGCCTTGGGGGCATCCAATCTCGGTTATAACATTTGGCATAAACCGTTTTAGCAAACCCTGCAACGCGTAAGCTGAACATATCGCATCAGCATCCGCACTCCGATGACATAACAAAAGCACGAAAGCTGCATTAGCATCTTTTAAAATTTTTATAAGTTTGTGAAAGTCACTCATTTTATTTTTCTCAAGTAGTTTTCACTGGATTTGTGTGCTTCGTTTATGGCTTCTTTAACCAAAGCCTGCGCATCAATGCCTTTAGCTTGGGGTGTTAAGGAAAGGTTTATTTCTACAGTAACGTTTACTGGTTTTGACCCGATAGCTTCCACGCTAATATCCAACTTTTCAACCATCTTGGAGTGAGCTTTAGAGAGAACGTATTTTCGGGCTGCGTTCTCTGCTGTGGAACATAAAGTTTCTATTTGCTCAGTGGTTAGCTCTGGTATTCCCAGCTCTACCGCAAGCCTTCACCTCTACGATGATGGCTGAGAAACTGGGCTTAGGTCTTCTTGGAGTTTTGTCTGTGCTTCTTTTATTTGACTGCGCATTCTTTCTTCTTGTCTTGCCAGAACAGTGCTTCTTGTATCCAAAAGCTCTTTTCGCTCGACGAGTTCTTCGGTTACTTTCGGCTTCTCTGCTTTAACCAACAATGAACCGATTGCCTTGTAAATAACCGCGTCTTCCGCTGTTTTTTGCAGTTCAGCTACTGTCTGTTCTACTTCTGTTTTTTCCATTTCAACCTGCTGTTTCTGTGCTAAAATTGACTGTAAGGTTTGCTGCAGTTGCTGCAGTCTAAGAAGCCTTTCTTGCACATTAGGCGGTAATCTTGAAAGTTCATCGCTCAAATTTTATCCTTCCGTATCAGCATTACGGTAAGCTCTTAATTAAGTATTTCCAACAAAGGCAACTGTAACGCAAACCTACTGAATGTTTGTCGAGTTCCAGTAGTAAACATATTTGTAGCCTACCTTAGCAATGGAGAATGCTGGGTCGTAATACACTATGTCAAGGTTGACGCCATATTGGGTTAAAAGCTTGCTTGTGGCTATTGCCATCTGTAGGGTTTTGCCGTCGGTTGGCCAGAAGCCCCAAATGGTATCATTTGGGTTCCGCATCCCCCACCCATAGTTTTGCGGCAGAACCAACACCGCATCTGGAGCGCTTAGATTGGGCAGTTTCTGTTGAGTTATGTCATTCCAGAATCTTTGAAGTGCGATAAACTGGTCATCACTCATAACCCCATAAGCGTTACCCGAAGCGTAAGGATAATCAAAAACTACAATGTATTTTGCCCCTGCCTCATAAGAGGTTAACATTTGATTGTAAATTTGGTCTCCGCTGTCAAGGTAAGGCGGCGAATCGTACGTCCAAGTAATTATTGCGCCCCATTCTTTATTTTGAAGTCTTGCTGCCCCCTTGATTTGGGCTATTTGCTCTGCCATACTGCAGTTCCAACCTAGCTCAGTGAACAAAACGTTGTATCCTCCTTGGTAATCAAACCAGTACAGCCCATAATCAGAAGTGTACGTGGTGATTCCAGCGGCGTTTAATTCGTCAAGACCGCTGTCTCTTTTGAGAATGTTCTGGACAAAAAGATTGGCTTCCGCATTGTAGTTTTGCGGTTCCGTTCCGTTGTCCATGTAAGCCAGCAATTTCAAGTAGATCTGGTTGAGGTCATTGCTTGTAGTAGAATTATGCTGTAGGTATTCCTCGCCGTAAGTCCTAAACCAGAGTGACCAGTTCCCGTCAAGTTGTGTTCCCCCTGGCTCGTCATTGTAGTATATACCCAGAAATTTGCTGCCCCATCGTTGTGTCCAAAGTTGCTTAGTGACATTAAGTGGTTGTTGCCAGAACCAGCTATTATTGGAACGAAGAGCATCTCTGACGCCGAGGTTTATTATAACGCTTAAACCTTGAGAAACAGCATAATCGCAAATTTCCTCCACACTTGACTGGTTTTCGCTAATTGCATTTCTACCAGAATCCAAGATGAAAAGATTTGTGTAACTTTTAACCCTGTCAATTAAAACTTTAGCTTCCTCTGTAGTGTTTCCTCCAAAAGCAACTCCGACATAAACGTTAGGATTAGCTTTTGTCTGGTTTTCACTTGAATACGACGTATAGTACCACGTGTAGGCTGCTAAAATTGAAACTGCCAGTATCACTATAAGTAAGGTTGGAATCAGATATTTCCTAATCCATTTGAAGCTGCTCATGCTTAAACCTTACATGAGACTGTTAATTTGTTCTATCCTTAATGTTTTGTGATAAAACAATCATTTACAGAATCAACAGCAAAACAGCAGCTTACTTTGCCAAGGACGTATTGCAGGCTTATTTTGTGAAGTCTTTTTTAAGAAGTCCTAGCATTAAACCAAACATAAAAAGGAGCGAAAGAAAGTGGAACGCGCCAAAGTCGTAAAGGAAGAGTTACTTGAACAGGACACACTTTTTCTAGCCGTTTATGTGGAAGCAAAAAATTCATGCATGATAATGCTTAGCGAAAAAGAAGATAAGCTTGGAACCTTGGCAATTGCCGTTCCCAAACCCAAAGACATGGTTGGCGCGGCCATCTCATCAGTGCTTTTAGGAGACAAGAATGTTATTTCAGCGCGGATGTTCGCTGAGTATGTGGCTTCTAAGAAGGGAAAAATAGCCCTCGTTTCAGTTTATCTAGACAAAGTTGGCGAAATGCAAGCACAAGCATTCTTCATGCACCTCATTGAAAAACTAATTCAAGCTGAAAGTCAAAAGGAGCCCGCTGCAACCTAAACCTTAACTCTAATTGTATGCCAAAATTATGGAAAACCTGAAATGATTAGCAAACTTACAACTAGCGATTTTCAAGCAATCTTAATCGTGGTGAACGATGCCGCCATCGCCTATAAAGGCAAGATTCCCAGCGATAGGTGGAAAGAACCTTACATGCGAACGCAAGAGCTTAAAGAAGAAATCCAAAGAGGAGTACAATTTTACGGCTGGATAGAAAATAATGTTTTGGTTGCCGTGATGGGAATTCAACTCGTCAACGATGTTACTTTAATCAGGCATGCCTACGTGTTGACAAGTTATCAGCGGAAAGGATATGGAGAAAAACTACTCAAACATCTACTTGCCTTAGCGGAAACCTCCACGGTTTACGTGGGAACATGGGAAGCAGCGGCTTGGGCAATAAAATTCTATCAAAGAAACGGATTTAAACTGGTTTCAACAGAGGAAAAGAATAAACTCTTAAAGAAATACTGGAGCATCCCAGAACGGCAAGTTGAAACATCGGTAGTGCTTGAACTAAAAAGGCAACCCCAATGAAAGAAACACTTCTCTTAAAAGTTGATTCCGAAAACCCAGATCAAGCTAAAATCCAAATTGCCGCGCAAGTCATCCAAAAAGGCGGATTAGTGGCTTTTCCAACAGAGACAGTTTACGGTTTAGGCGCAGACGCACTCAATCCAGACGCTGTTTTGGCACTTTTTGAAGCTAAAAAGAGACCCTTAGATAACCCGCCAATTATCCACGTAGCAAACGCGAGCGAAGTCTACAGACTAGTGCAAGAAGTCCCAGAGAAAGCTGAGTTGCTGATGAAAAAGTTTTGGCCAGGACCATTAACTCTCGTTTTCAAGCGTTCAAACATAGTACCCAACGTGACAGTTGCAGGCTTAGACACCGTTGCGATTCGAATGCCAAAACACAAAGTCGCCTTGGCATTAATTAAACAAAGCAGTCTTCCCATCGCTGCTCCGAGCGCAAATCTTGCAGGCAAACCCAGTCCAACAACTGCTAAACATGTTTATGAAGACCTTAACGGAAGAATCGACGTCATTCTTGACGGCGGAGCCACAAGTATCGGTGTTGAATCCACTGTTGTAGACTTAACTGTTGATCCACCCATGGTTCTTCGTCCAGGCGGAACATCTTTTGAAGCATTAAAGAAAGTCTTCGGTGACGTGAAACTTCACCCCTTTGTTCAAGCTGAAGAGGAATTGCCGCTGGAAAAAATAAGGTCTCCTGGAATGAAACATAGGCATTATGCGCCTAAAGCAGAGGTTATTCTTGTTGAAGGAGGAGTTGCCGCCGTCAGAAGCAAAATAAAAGAGCTATCAGAATCTTACAGGCTTAAAGGCGCAAAAGTAGGCATCTTAGCTACTGATGAAACACAAGCCGCCTACAAAGCAGATGTGGTTAAGTCTCTTGGTAGCCGCTTTAACTTGGCAGTTGTTGCCCAAAACCTATTCCGTTTATTGAGAGAAGTTGACGCAGAAAACGTTGAGGTTATAATTGCTGAAGGTGTATCTTCAGAAGGAATTGGCTTAGCTATCATGAATAGGCTGCGTAAAGCTTCAGGTTACCACATAATCAAGGCAGAGTAGCTATCTTCCAATAAGAGCGAGTGAGAAGAGTTTCTAAACCGATTGTGGCTATACAAAGAACAATGTCGGTTCAGTCACAATAAAAAAACATCTGTCACGAGATAAAGTGAAACAAAAAGCTAAGGGTTCTTTTGTGTGATTCAAAGTTCATTATTAAGGATTATCGCTAGAAAGTTCTAACAGCCCTAAAACCTCAGTAAGTACTTTATATTGGTTAAGAGTATGAGACAGATATGCATTTGAAACGGATGCCTGCTTGGATTGTTGTTCTCTTAACGCTGTTACTATTTGTCTCTGTTCTTCCGTTTTTTATTGAAAACGCAAGAGGTCAAACAACTGCCAATTACTGGGTGACCGTGAATCCAACCACTGATTCTGTGATGTACACTACAGTTGGGCGCAATTGGACTCTTGCATTTCAAGCAATGTGGAGCTACGGAGACAATTCTGGTCAACTTATTAGTAGCGCAACTGTTACAATGCAAGTTTCCGGAGAAAAAAGCGGAGCAATAGCCACTCTTCAACTAAACACTACTTCAGGGCTTTTTTCGTTTAATTATTCTTCATCAACCGCTGATAAGATAACCTTTACACCCACCAAATTGACAACACAGGATGGAGTAGAATGGAACTCAACCCTTTTGAAAACTAACGGGAATCAAGTTTATGGTTTTCAATCAAAATCAGTCACTGTTTGGTGGGATACTTTCCAAGTCTCACTGATAAATTCTAAAACGGGCAATTTGGAGGCAACAGCGGTCTCCGTGAATGTTACCTATTTCTTGCTTCCTGAAGAAGGCTTAACTCTGCCATCCAAGGACACTTATTCAAACCAAACGTTTCTGCCTAAGATAGTTCACGGTGCAAACGTAACTATTAACGGTGTCAAAGCTGAAGAAACATCAGTAGCGGGCATTTACACAGCGAATGTTTCCACAGTATTCCCTACTGCATATGTCCTTGTAGCGGTCTCACAAAGCGGGTGGACTACGACCTACACGGCGTTCAATTTTACACACGCCGCAAATGAAGCTATATGGACTGATGCTTCGCTTATTGTTTTGATTCTCGTTGGTGTATTATTTTTCATTTATTTCGTTTTATTTAGAAAACCTTCGCCGGGAGCTTCTCTGTCTGCCAGGGCAGGGTTCCCGTTTATAGGCGGCGTTTTGTTGCTATTCTCTTCCGTTGTGAGCCTTTACTGGGGTTCCATCGGCGTTGAAGCCACTTTGCATGGGTTCAACTGGCTATTCTTAGCAATATCAGGGTCAGGATCGTTTGTTGCAGGGCTTTTAGGCAGTTTCTTTTCTATAAGAAAGAAGAATCAGGCATTGGTTATTTTCTTAATATGTATTCCTTTGGTAGTTAACTTTATTGTAATCAAATATTCACTTGATGCTTACCAATTGACGATTCCTTGGTTAACTATTTATCTATCACTGGCTGCTTCGATACTAAGCGGCTTATTGATTTCAAATTCTGATGAACAATTTTCGTCAGCCACAGCAAAATAGTAGAAAGATCAGTGTTTTGTACAATAAGGCTCAATCAGTCCTATCGTTGCTTGTTAGGAAAAATTTATATTTAAATACCTGATTGTTGAATTCCGTTGTTATTAAGAAAATAAAAACTTGGTGAAAATTATGTCTACAGGTGGAGGAACAGTCCCAGTTCTAGTATTAAAAGAAGGTACAGGAAGACACAACAGGCCGTGACGCACAAAAAAACAACATCATGGCTGCAAAAATAGTGGCTGAAGCAGTGAAATCTACGCTTGGTCCATGCGGCATGGATAAAATGCTCGTTACCAGCATGGGTGACGTTGCTATAACTAATGATGGCGCAACCATAATGAAAGAGCTTGACATTCAACATCCAGCAGGAAAAATGCTTGTGGAAGTTGCAAAAGCTCAAGACAACGAGGTTGGTGACGGAACCACAACCGCAGTAATTTTAGCAGGAGAATTACTTTCAAAAGCTGAAGGTTTGCTTGACAAAAACGTCCATCCAACAGTTATAATTGAAGGTTACAAGAAAGCCAGTGAGAAAGCTCAGGAAATTTTGGATCAAATAGCCATTCCCGTTTCCATTAATGATGACAAAACGCTGAGGGATGTAGCAATCACATCTTTGTCTAGCAAAGGCATTAACGTTGCCGAAGACCACTTCGCAAAAATCATCGTTGAAGCAGTAAAACAGGTATCAGAAAAAATCGACGGCAAATACACATCAGACATCGACCTAATAAAAGTCATTAAGAAACACGGTAAAAGCCTAGACGAAACAGAACTTGTCAAAGGCATGGTTATCGACAAGGAAGTTGCAAGCTCACAAATGCCAAAGATCATCGACGGCGCCAAAATCGCATTACTAAACGGCAAGATGGAGATTGAAAAAACAGAGTTTGATGCTAAAATAAACATTGAAAGTCCCAATCAAATGCAACTTTTCCTCGACGAAGAAGAACGCATGCTTAAAGACATGGTTAACTCAGTTACCAAGGCAGGCGCGAACGTTATCTTCTGCGAAAAAGGCATAGACGACATGGCATTGCACTTTTTAGGCAAAGCTGGAGTCTTAGCAGTTAAAAGCTTAAGCAGCAGCGACATGGAAAAAATGTCAAGAGCAACAGGCGGCAAAATAGTTGCAAACGTAACAGAATTGACTGCTGACGCTTTAGGCAAAGCGAAGCGTGTTGAAGAAGTAAAAATCGGCGATGACAAACTCATTTACGTACGCGAATGCAAGAACCCCAAGGCCGTAACCATCGTTATCCGAGGTGCATCCAACCACGTTATCGACGAAGCAGAACGCTCACTACACGACGGCTTAAGCGTTGTAAGAAACGCTATTGAAGACGGCAAAATCGTTGCAGGCGGCGGCGCACCCGAAGCAGAACTAGCCAAAAACCTACGAGCCTACGCGGTTAAAGTCGGCGGACGAGAACAGTTGGCAGTGGAAGCTTATGCAGAAGCAGTCGAAGCAATCCCGCTCACTTTAGCGGAGAATGCAGGCTTAGACCCCATAGACATCATGGTAGCGCTCAGAGCACAGCATGAGAAACCAGACAGCAAATACTTCGGCATCGAAGTTTCAACAGGAAAAATCAAAAACATGCTTGACCTTTTAGTCATTGAGCCACTACGCGTGAAGCAGCAAGTAATAAAATCAGCCACTGAAGCAGCAAACATGATACTGAAAATCGACGACTTAATCAGCGTCAAAGGCGGCGGCAAAATGCCCCCAATGCCTCCAGGCGGAATGGGCGGCGGCATGGGTGGAATGGGCGGTATGGGCGGCGGAATGCCCTACTAAAAACCCTTCTTTATTCTTTTTTTAATTTTCAAAAAAACATTAGTTTGCGAATTATTTTGATTCTAAGATAGTTGTTTTACTGTAAATTTTATATTCACACACCTAGTCATTATTCGGTATCTTGGAGTCTACATATGAAGCATGTTAAGGTTACAGCGTTCGATTGCCCTGACGCTTGGTTCAAAACTTTAAATAGCATCTGGACTGAAGGCGACGTTTTCCAAGTGGGCTACGGCTCAGAGGAAACAGAAACAAAAAAACTCAACTTAACGCTTGAAATCACTCATCCTGAAAACCGTCCGCTCGTTAGTGACAAAGCACCTTGCGATATGAAGTATGTGCAGTGGTATGCGTTGACGTACTTGTGGTGTGGCGAAGGAAAGCAAGATGAAACCTATACATACGGTAGCAGGTTAAGAGAGCCTGTTGACCAAATCGAAGAAGCAATCAAACGTTATGCAAAGGAGCAAAAAGACAGGCAAGTAACAATGGTGGTAAGGTTCCCCGAGGATATCCTAAAGGTTAGCCCGAAGACAAAGGAGAAGCATGAACCGCCGTGCCTGAGCCTGATTGACACCGAAATCCTTGATGGACAAATGCATTTAACATGCTATTTCCGCTCTTGGGATGCTTACGCTGGGTTGCCAGCTAACATTGCAGGTTTGCAGCTTTTCAATGAAGCCTTTGTTTCTGAGATTAATGAACGGGGAAATCTCTCATTGAAAACTGGTAAACTGATTTTCCACTCAAAGAACTGTCATATTTATCATCGCCAATTCAACCTTGTCAAGGAACTCTTTGAGCCTAAGGAAAGTTCAAAAAGTACTCGAATGGCAAAAACCATGCGGGAAGCAGAAAAAGAAGAGCAAGAATAGGCAGTTAGTGATTTATTCCTTTCCAAGTATTACCTTACGGCAATATTTTATAGTTTCTCAGCTTTAACTATACCTCGAGGGAAAAGCATGAGTCACACAGCCACGTGGAAAGTCCTGGAGGACCTTATGATAGAGCTTCGAAAAAAAGGCGTTATTATACCACCCGAAGTTCTTACTGATTTAAAAAGCGCTAAACTTATGATTAAAATTTCAGAACAAGAAGGAGGCAGAGGAGACGCATCACAGAAGGTGGAAGAGTACCTTGGAACCGTTGAATCATACCTTATTACTGAAGCACAAAAAGTTTTGAACCCTGAAATCATTGATCAGTGGTTTGTTCGCTTGGAGGAAGCCAACGCAGAAACTTGCGAAGAGCAAGTAGAAGAAAACATATTTATCACAGGCGTTCCCAGACCCCAAAAATGGGTCAGGGTTGAACCCGTCGGAAATCTGCCAACCGAGCGAATACAGCAGTTCGCCAAAGAAAGCAATCTCTCGGTCAACCCGCAAAAGGATGGGCGACTAGTAGTCTATGGTCAATCAGAATGCATCAAAGAATTCCTCAAAAAAATGACTGCAGAAGCAATTAAAAAATAAAGGTCAAATGACCCTCCTAAAACGTGAAACCATTATTAGAAAATGATTTATACATGTGAATTTAGCCTTATTTGTTTACCCTTTTTTGTCAATCTGGTTCTGAACCTTACAACTTTAATTGCAAATACCCCTTTTTTGGGGGACTTATCAAGAACTCTGGAACGGAAAAATACTTCTCTGTACTTGCTTGTACTTCCTCATACTTCCTTATACTTTCTCGTACTCTTGTGTACTTCTTTGTACTCAACCTGCAAACGATTTAAGCTTTGCTTCAAAAAAGCAACCCAAAACAATCCCAAAAAATAGGGAAGAAATAACACTCAAAAATTTGCGCTATGAAAATAAAACCTAATAAGTAAACTTTCCACTTTTTTCATTCAACCTTCAAACAATTCAGGTCCTGAACCAGAAAAGCAATTTGAAAAAAGCTTTTCAAAAAACGGCGCGAAGAATCATTTTTGCCTATTCTCCCACGCAAAAGTGCTCTTAAAAGATAAATAAAACTATATACAATTAGTTCTTCACTAAAAATGCTCTCTAAGCGCACATTTATACTAAAGACTTTTATGAAATTATTGACACATGTAAATGGTGAAAGTTATGAAATTTGCTGAGATTGCTGTTTTGCTAAGGGAAATTGTCGACAACTGCCCAAGTTTAGATGGAGCCACCATCACGTTGATACCGCAGAGGGCTATGTATCCGTTATTTCAGGGATACCACATTAATATTAAGGCGAATTTTACTAAGGAAAGCATGAGTTCTTTGAGGAAAATAGTGGAAGGACACGACTTAGTGATGCAGATAAAGTCTGATTCAGTAGTAGTCTATGAGACTAGATCATGATTGCATTTTTGTTTAGTTAGTTGTTTTTAGAGTTTTTGTTTCGATATGTTTTTTACGATAAGTCGCTAGTGCAATATTGGGAACCATTTTGGTAAAACTCAAAGGATTCCAAAAACTAACATTAACTGACCAAGCACTGCAAAGCTGGCTTAGAGCACTGCAAATTGGATCGCCCAAAGTTGCCGTGGTGTCTTTGCAGGATGCGTTAGGTCGTGTTTTAGCTCAAGATGTAATTGCGCAAGAGGATTTGCCTCGGTTTGACAAGTCAGCCATGGATGGGTACGCATTAAAATCCGCTGATTCCGTTGGTGCTTCACAGTTTAAACCAGCAACCTTCCAATTAACCGAAAACCAAGAAGTAAAAGATAAGCAAGCCAAGCAGGTTTGGACGGGAAACCCCATTCCGAAAGGCGCAGACGCAGTAGTTATACTTGAAAACACCGAAAAACGCGAGGGAAAACTGGAGGTTTGGAGTCAGCTTGCGCCAGGCGATAATGTTTCAAAAAAAGGCGAGGACACCAAAAAAGGCGATGACGTGGCTAAGGTTGGCACTCGCTTGAATCCCTATCACATAGGAATAGCCGCTGCGTTAGGCTACAGCCAGCTAAAAGTTGCCGAGAAACCGAAAATTGGCATTTTAGCTACTGGAAATGAGCTTGCAGAAGTTGGCACGCAGCTTTCTGGCAACCTAATTTATGATTCAAATAAAATTATGCTTTCAGCCGCATGCAGAGAACTTGGTGCAGAAACAACTGATTATGGCATAGCCAAAGACAACGTGGATGAAATTGCTGCTAAAATCCAAAAAGCCCTCAAAACTCAGGATGCAGTAATCACCACTGGCGGGACAAGCGTTGGAGGATTAGACTTGGTTCCGGACGCAGTTAACAAGCTTGGAGAACCCGGCGTAATTGTTCATGGTGTTGCACTTAGACCGGCGATGCCGACCGCTGTTGCAGTGTTGGAGGGCAAACCCGTTTTGATTTTGTCAGGTAACCCAGTGGCGGCAATAATTGGTTTTGAAGTGTTCGGTAGACCGATGGTTTGCAGGCTGCTTGGAATGAGCAAAACAGAGCCAAGACCAATGTTGAAGGCTACTTTAACCAGAAGGGTTGCTAGTGCGCTTGGAAGAAAAACCTACGTTCGGGTCCGCGTGACTCTGAGGGGCGGCGAGTTTTATGCTGAGCCAGTTAGCGCGCAAGGTTCAGGGTCTATATCAACCCTGACGCAGAGCAACGGTTTCGTGGTTGTTCCCGAGAATCGGGAGGGCGTAAGCGAAGGCGAAACGGTTATAGTTCACATCTTTGGCAGTTTGGAGGCTGACATCCATGTTTAGGAAGCTTATGACGTTTGTTGAGGCGCAAAAGGCGATTGAAGACCAGTTTAAACCTGCAGTTTTAGGCGAAGAAGAAGCTGTACTGCTTGAAGCTTACAATCGTGTTCTAAGTGAAGATGTAGTTTCAACGCTTGATATTCCACCTTTTAACCGTTCAACCGTTGACGGGTACGCTGTGAAAGCTGAGGATACTTTTGGCGCAGAGGAAAATCAACCTGTAACCTTGAAGGTTTGTGGTATCGTGAATGTTGGTGAGCAGCCGAAAGTGGTTTTGGCGAAGGGTGAAGCTGTTGAGATTGTTACTGGCGTCCCAATTCCTGAAGGTGCAAACGCAGCTGTTATGGTTGAGGACACGGAAAGAGAAGATGGCGAATTGCATGTTTTCAGCGCTGTTACCGTGAATGAGAATGTTATGAAGAGAGGCTCAGACATAAAAAGTGGCGAGGTGGTGCTTAGAAAAGGGCGGGTTTTGGGGTCTTCGGAGATTGGTGTTTTAGCTGCTTTGGGTTTGACTAAAGTTAAAGTTTCAAAAATACCCATAGTTGCAGTTTTATCCACAGGCGGTGAAGTAACCGAGCCCGGTAAGGTTTTGTCTGCGGGAAAAATCTATGACATTAACGCTTACAGCCTAAGCACAGCAGTAATTGAAAGTGGTGCAAAACCAGTTTACCTCGGCGTCGTTGCTGACGATAAAGCGGCTTTGTCTAAGGCTCTGCAGACGGCTTTAGCTTCAGCGGATATGGTAATTACTTCTGGCGGCGTCTCTATCGGTCCAAGGGATTATACTCCGCAAATCGTGGATTCGCTTGGTAAGCCCGGAATAGTTGTTTACGGCATTGCAGTTAAACCGGGGAAACCTACGACTGTTGGGTTTGTGGGGGATAAGCCTGTTTTTTCGTTGCCCGGTCATCCCACATCTGCCTTGCTGATTTTTTATTTGCTTGCTAGGCCTTTGATTCAGCGGTTAGCCGGCAGACCTGTAGGTGGAATGAAAATGGTTAAGGCTGTTGCTGGCGCACGAATGTTTAGTGCTAAAGGTAGGCGAACCTTTGTCATGGTTAAGTTAGAATTCGATAAAGATTGTCGGTTGATTGCTGAACCGGTTGAAACTGGAGCTTCTGGGGCGATCACGACTTTGGCTAAGGCTGACGGGTTTGTTGAAATCCCTGAGAATGAGCAGTTCTTGGATGTAGATGAAGAGGTCGCTGTTGTGCTTTTCCGTAATGTTTCAGGTAAAGTTTAGAGTTTAAGCCTAAAAACATCCGCGAAGATTTTTTTATGGATGCTTCAGTGCTAATTTTAAGCTTCTTTTACTAAACGGGACTTTTTTAGGCTTATGCCCTTTGTCACGCATGTTCATTGTTACTGGTCACTCGCTTTCAAAGATGCCTGCCAGCTGCAATCATTAAAGCCACCCTTCAGCGGCTCCTGAGGATAAATGTTTTTACATGTGGAAAAAAATTAAAGTTGCTTCCTAAATGTTAGTTAGAATTTATCTTCTCTTTATCAACAGGATATATCCTGCAAATATCCATGTGAGCACTGCGTAAACCGTTATGCTTATGCCTATTAGTGCATTGCTGAATCCTGCGACGGCTAAAGTGTAGATTGAAAAGGTTGATGCTGCAGCGAATAAGACGAATAATAGCCATGGTGCCCAACCTCTTTTCGTGAAGACGCCATAATCTGTTATTAAGCTGAGGATGCCGAGTAAACCAAGCTGCGGCGGAAAACCAGTTAAGGGTAGAAACGCCAAAAGGATTATTCCACTGAGGGCATAGAAGGCTAATGCTGCTAATTCTATGCGGTTGAAATTTTTTAGTCTAGATGTTAATGATGCTAAGGACACTTTGTGCTCGCCTTTACCTTATGCAGTAAGGGTTAAATTAATAAGTTTTTGGAGTATGGTTCCAATAATTTAAAATTGTTTTAGACATTATAAGAAATGAATGATTGGAATGGGGTTTAAACACTCTTTTCATCTAAGAGAATTTTGGCTATTTTAATAAATTTAATATCTTATCCCATGTTTCCACGGCTTCCCTTGGGTTCTGTTTCCTTTGAAAGTAAAAACAAATTACGCCAAGTTCGGTGCATATATTTATGTTTTTTTTAGAGTCATCGATAAGCATAATCTGGTTAGGGCTATTCCCTGTTTCTTTTAAGAGGCATTCAACTTGGGCTTTTTTGCCCGGGGCTCTTTCCCGCGTTATGATATCTTTAAAGAAACTGGCTATTCCATGCTGGTCTAAGAACTCTTTTACTACTCTAAAACTTTGCATAGAAACAATATAAACTTGAACCTGTTTTTCGGAAAGTTTTTGAAGCGATTCTTTAACGAAAGGCAAAACTTGGCTTCTCCTTATGGCTTCTAATTCTATTTTCTCCATTTCACTGCTTACTATTTGAAAAATAGGTGCGCCAAAACAGTTTTCATAGAATAAAAGTAGACTTTTTACGTCGTAACCTGCTATTTCAGATGCTTGGCGTATGGCGGCGTTCCAGTCGATGTCTAAATTTGTAATTACTCCATCAAAATCAAGGGCGACAGCCTTTACTTTTCTTGTTTTATTTATACTATTCGCCATGTTGCATCATCATGCTCTAAAATTACACCTGCATCCAACTGCCTGACTAAATAAAAGTTTTCTGGAAACAGGTTGTAGTTGGGCAAATCAACATCTGTACCGCCGTCCAAAGCTAACCTGAGATATTGATAAGTTATATTTAACTCTGGCTTCTTCAGTGCCTTGGCAAAAGCGTAGCCCCACAACGGCGCTGTCGTGTGCCATTTGCCATCAACCTCAGTAACTACAAAGTTGCCTGATGCATCCTCTTTGATGTCTGTCGAAAAGAACCCGTGAGGTTGAGAATCTAACGCTTTCACGGCTTCCATTCCAATTCGATTTATTTTCTCGTCAACTAAAGTTCTCGCTATAGTTGGAGTGCCAGTAATTCCGGAGAGCGAAATGTGCTTAAGAAAATACTCAAGTCTTTCTCTGCAATAAGAGGTTACAAGGCACCCTTTGAACCATAACGAGTCAAAAGCCAAATCTCTGCCCGGCAAATATTCCTGAATAACAAAGTCAGCAATATCTGCTCTATGCTGAAGCCTGTTAAGTTCTACCCAATGCTTAGCCTGCTCTGAAGTTTCAACTTTTAAGCCCAATCGTCCGCCAGCACCACGTCGGGCTCTTATCCAAAGTGGCTTGCCGATTTCTGAAAATGCTCTGTCGATATCTTCAAAAGAGTTTACTTCAACAGTTTTTGGTACGCGGACATGATTTTTAGCCAAGGCATTATGTATTTCCAGTTTGTCAGGCATTATTGATGTTGGCTTAGGCAAATATGTCTTAACATTTGCTTTCTCAAAAGATGCTAAATTTTCCGAAACTACTCGTGCTTCGCTGCTGGGGTGAGGATGCAGAAACTCAATATTGTATTTTTTAATCGATTCGAGAAGCAACGGTACAAAACTGGCGTCGTCATGTCTTGGAGAAACAATTTTAATATCGGCTTCGGAGAAGTTTAGAAAGTGAGGATTGTGGTCAGTGCATACGATGAATAATTTTTTGTTTTGCTGTTTTTCTGCCAGTCTCAGTGCTCGAACAAAGTTTATTCCGCCCGTTCCACCCGACCCTGTTACTAATATTTTTGTCGTTTTTGCTCATGCCACCTGACAGTTAAGAGGTTGTTTGTTTTTGAACTAGTTCAAAAGCTTCAATCCCTTTTAGAAACGTTATATTAGAAATGCCTGATAGCTGCTTGATTACCTCCGCATAGGAACGGCCGCCTTTCATCATAACTGAATTGTCATGCCACAGTAAAGTCATAATTTGAATACCTGAAGCGAACAATTTCTCTATCGTTTTAACCATAAATGGAACAATTGTTTCTTCAGAAAGCCCCATGTACGTAAAGAGATAAGCATCCATGAATGTTACTGGGAAAACAACTAAGCCATTTTTAGCCAAATAACCAGTGTTTCTAGGATCAATCCGCTCTTTATCAAATGAAAGTGACGAGTCGTATTTTATTCCTGATTGCGCAAGGTTAGAGAAAGTGTTCTCGGAGACCTTCAAGTAGTGAACTCTTGAGCCATAAACTGGTTTTCCAGCAACTTTTTCCAGCAACCTCTTTTCTAAGGCTACCTCTTCAAGAGTGGACGTACTGTTAGAATGCAAGCCGACTTCCCATCCATGGAACAAAAGAGACTTTATAATTTTCTCGTATTTTTCTACTTCACTGCCATCATCATATTTAGACCTGAAGAAGAAAGTGGAGCGGATACCGAACTTCTCCTCAATTTCCATAATTTTCGGTACCCCGTAATACGGGTTAAAGCCTTCATCAATAACTTTACGTATTATCTCTGGAGAAAATCTTTCCTGCCTCGCCAAAACATGTGACGCTCCAGGACCATTCAATGGCCAGTCAACATCATGAGTTACTATTAAAGCCCGCGTTTCAACCCGAATAAGCGGCGAAGGTGATTTCACATTGGTTTCTCCAAGTCTGCTTTATCAGAACCTTGCTTAATAAATAATGTGCAAGATTATTTTCTCCGACCATAGGAATAACACGTCTTGGTTGAGCGAAAGAGTTTACTGCAGCTTAAGCGAAATACCCAACAGGGAATGAAATTATTATATAAGTTATCTTGAACTGTTCACTTCCTGATGCTTATATTTTAACGCTGCATAGTTAGTATTGGTGAGGCGGGGTTTGGCTAAGGAATCAGAATTAACTGTCTTCACAATCGGGCACTCAACCAGAACTATAGACGAGTTTGTTGAGTTGCTCAAAACGTACGCCATAAACTTGGTAGTGGATGTGCGTACGGTTCCCCGCAGCCGACATAACCCACAGTTCAACAGGGAAAACCTGCCAAACGCACTCAAACCCCACGGCATAAAATACATCCACATGCCAGACATCGGCGGCTTACGCAGACCCAAACCCGACTCCATAAACTTGGCATGGAAAAACATGGGCTTCCGCGGCTACGCAGACTACATGCAAACCAAAGAGTTCACCGACAACTTGTTGAAAATCATCGCGCTTGCACGGGAGAACCGTTTGGCGTTGATGTGCGCTGAAGCCTTGCCATGGCGGTGTCACCGAAGCCTCATCTCAGATGCACTTATAGTGCGTCACGTTAAAGTGGGGCACATCATAAGTGCAACCAGCTGCCTCAACCATGAGCTAAGTGTAGTGGCGCAGGTGGAAGAAATAAAAATAACTTACCCTCTCTATGCCAAAGAGACCCCGCAGAGAACGCTGGGCGATTTCGGAGCAAAATAGCAATGTTTATCCCTAAAAAACGCGACACCACGGTGATGGTTTGGTTGCTTCTCATGGTTGTGGTAAACGTCGCCGTCATTTTGCTGTATGCGTTTTTAGCGGCTTCTCCAGTCCTTAGCAGCTTTTTCCTTTCCAAATATCCATCTTGGCTGGTTTACATGTTTAGCGCGTTTGCAGCGGTAAACGTTGCCTGTGTAGGTTTCCTGTTTTTGTGGAAGAAATGGGCGTTCTACGTTCTATGCGGAAGTGCAGCGGCAACTTTAGCTATAAACTTGTACATTGGTGTAGGGGTTCAAGCTTTCTTAGGATTGGGCGAAGTAGCGATTACTTATTTGGTAATTCACCAACAATGGAACCTCTTTGATTGAATTCTAACTGATGGGAAAATAGAGCTTCAACCAAACCAATCCTATTTTTCACGAAAGAAACACCACAAAGAACTCTTGGCGATTTTGGAGTTTAACTTAGCTTTTTGGTTTGCCTTACTCTTTCTGAAGTTTTGCTATGAAGAAGCCGTTGCATTGGTGAAGTTGCGGGTATAATCGCGGCATTTAATTAGTCCTCTTAGCCCATGCAAACCAACTTTCGGCGTTATTTCCGCAGCAGCGAACACTTGGCGACTTTGGTGCTACTTAGACGAGTGCTTTGGCTGTCTTGCCTTCCTTTTAATTGGAGATAAGGGTAATTGAACTTTTTTTGTATTTGTGATTTCTTGTTGCATAAAGCTTATATTGGTAGTTAGAAATATCTAACGTTAGAAATATATAACATAGCTTGGCTGGTTAATCAAATGTACCAAACAAACAACCTTCCATTAGGTATTCCCAATGGTCGAAGCACTCCTGAAAGAGGTTGGCGCCGAAGATGGAGTCTTGGCTGCTATGGCTTCTCTGGCTTTATAGGTTTTGAAGCGTTCAGAGCATTCTCAAGCCATAACCCGTTATTCTTGTTTATGTTCGGCTTCTTTAGCCTCTTTGGAATATTTCAATACTGGAAAGAGGAGCTCAGGTACCTGAGCGTATTAGGCATTTTAGGCTTGCTTGCCCCAGCGCTGTGGGCTATAGGGGCATTCAAGCTTTAGAACGAAGGGGTTGCAAAACGACAATAAAAATCAACCAACGCTACTTTGGTTTCTTTGGGTTCGCTGGCTTTGCTGGATTCGTACCTGGCAACTCAATCTACTACCTGTTTTTTATGTTATTTTTCTTCTTTGCATTTGCAAGACCCAAAACCAAGGAAGGAACAGTTTTAAGCGATGAACGATGGGCTACAAACGTTAGTAAGTCATGTCGCAACGCGTTTTTCATTCTTTTAATCCCATTAATGTTAACTATCGCATTCCTAAGAAGCACCACTTTATTCTTGTTGGCTATAGAAGTCATCCCTATTGCCGCTCTGTTGGGCTTTGTTGCTTTCTTTGTTTACTATGATCTGAGAGGAGATTAGCTATACCGCTTAAAACCCGCATGAAAGAACTAAGAGAAAAGAAGCATCTCACTCAGGAGCAGCTCGCGCAAAAAGTAGGTGTAAGGCGGGAGACAATTCTTTTCTTGGAGAAGGGCAAGTATAATCCTTCACTTAAACTAGCTCACGACGTCGCAAAAGCCTTAGAATCTACGATAGAAGACGTATTCATGTTTGAGGAAGAATAACAAGCAATCTTAGGGGTAACTTTTTTGTAGTTTTGCTATGAAGAAGCCGTTGCACTGATGAAACTGGGGATAGAGTCTTTGGCATTTAGATAGTCCCCGCAGCCCAGGCAAACCCACTTTCGGCGCGATTTCCGCCAGTGTAAATTCAGGGTGCCACTTTAGGAACCGCTCAATTATCATCTCGTTCTCTTCCACCGTTATGCTGCAAGTAGAGTAAGTTAATGCTCCGCCAGATGCGACTTTTTCAGCACAACTGTTAATCATTTTCCACTGGATTGCCGTCATTTTCTCAATTGACTTTTGTCTGAGGCGCCATTTTGCTGAAGGCTGCTTGGCGAAGACGCCTGTGCTGGTGCATGGCGGATCCAAAACCACCAAGTCCGCTTGCGCATGGAAAGGCAAAGTGGCGCATGCATCAGCAATTATGGGTTCAGCAATTTTAATTCCCATGCGCTCTGTTTCTTTTTTCCAGACTTTCATTCTTCTACTGGAGAAATCAACTGAGCCTATGCTGCCTTCATTATGCATAAACTGAGCCAAATACGTCGTTTTTGCGCCAGGTGCTGCACAAACATCAAAAACCGTGTTGCCGGGCTTGGGGTCTGCGGCTTCCGCTGCGAAGCAACTTGCTTTATCTTGAATGTAAAATAAGCCTTCTTTATAGCTGGACAAAGTGTTTAGCGGTTTTTTCATTTCCACAATTTTATAGGTGAACTTTAACGGTTCAGCCTTTTCTAGTTTAACGCCTTCTGCCTCAAGTTTCTTCACAATTGCCTCTTCTGTTGCCGCCAGCGTGTTCACTCGGATGTAGGTGGGCGGCGGGTTTACGCTTCCCTCCAAGAAAGCAATAGCTTCATTGCGCCCAAAAAGCCTGTAACAATACTTCACGAACCATGAGGGATGAAAGGTTTGCAAGCTAACTTTCTCTACATCGCTTGCCGCCTTCAGGATTGGCTCGAGCTGGCGCGTAAGCAAAAAGCCCAAAATTGGCTCAACTTCAAGTACGGTTTCCCAGCCCAAAATGGACCTGCCAAGGCTCGCGATGCTTTCGGCTTCTTGCAAGTTAATCTTAGCCCAGTTCTTGGCGACGCGCGTCTGATAAACATAAAGCCGCAGAAAAGATTGAATACCCAAATTGTACTCGCCAATTTTTTTGGGCGCCACCACGGTGTTGACGAATTTGTCTATGAGGTTTCTGCGCCGTGTAGTCTCAACAACTAAACCGTAAGCAAAGCGAATAGCGTTCGGGTCGCTTGCACCAAGCTGCTTGATTGTTCTTGCCAAGGCTAAGCGTTCGCTTAGTTTTTGCATTTCCATCCAGCTTAGGGTTTCAATGGCAATTGTCCAAGCATCCTTCAACAATTACTTTTCACGACTAAACAAGATGCAATGCTTCTAAATAAGAATTCAAAACGTCGTTGTTACTGCTTATGGAGAGCTACATACCTTTAAGAATTTTTCTGCTTATAGACATGTTATTTTGACCTTTATAATCTAAAGGTAAATTGTTAGTTTTTAGTAAGTAAAGATTTTAGTCTCTATGTACCATAAGAGACTAAGGTCACATTTGGGATGGCGCGAACACTCTTAGATTATTTCAACAGCGAACAAACTAAACCTCTGCCAAAAAAAGAGGTAAAAGCGGAAGCTTCGCCCTCGTCCCCAGCCAAAAACAATGAAGAAATGAAACAGGAAGAAGCGAAACAACTAAAAAAGAAAATACCTAGAGCCTTTCCGCCAGTGGCGCCTGAAAACCTGCCAGCTTCCTATTTTGTTTCAGCATCCTACGATGGGCGCCAAAAGAAAGCAGTTATCAAACTTTATGAGCCTGAATCAGAGCAAATCTATTTTTGGTATGATAATACTGGTCATAAACCCTACTGCTTAACCAACTTAACCTTAGATAAGTTAAAGAAATTCGATCGGATAACAAGCCATGAAGGTTTTTATGGTTTTGAAACACAAAAAAAGTTTGACCCCCTGGAAAATAAAGATGTTGACTTAATCAAGATAGTAACAAAAGACCCATTGGCCATCGGTGGACGACCATCAGGCACAATCAGAGACATAATTCCTGAAGATTATCAAAGCGTTTGCGGATGCAAAATACAGGATAGCGATACCAAAGTTTGGGAGTCAAAAATAAAGTATTATCAATCATACATTTACGACCGCCAGCTTTTGCCAGGCATGATTTACGAAGTTAAAGACGGCAACCTTGTTCCTAAAGTTCTTGAGGAAGCCACAGAAAACCTAAACCAAATAAAAGCTCTCTTCAAAGACTGCAGCGATGAAGAACGTGAATACGCTGAAATGTGGGCAAAACTCCTTGAGTACCCAGCCCCAAAGTTCCGCAGAGCAGCCATCGACATAGAGGTATATTCGCAACTTTCCACAAGAATGCCTGATGCGCGGGAAGGTGCGTGTCCAGTAATCGCCGTGTCGGTTTATAGTTCAGACGGCGAGAAAAGAGTACTTGTTCTTAAGCGCGAAGGCGTACGGGAAGGCAACCATCACCTAGCGGCAGACATAAAAGTGGAGTATTGCGAAACCGAGGAGGAACTGCTTAGAAAAGCATTCGATGTTCTGCTGGATTACCCGTTTATTTTAACTTTTAACGGCGACGACTTTGACCTGCGCTACCTTAGCCACCGAGCCATGAACTTAGGCTTTAGAAGAAGCGAGATTCCCATAGAAGTGGGCAAACGAGTCTGTCTTTTGAGGTACGGTATCCACATCGATCTATACAAGTTCTTCTTCAATAGGTCCGTGCAAATCTATGCTTACAGCAACCGCTACCGCGACGTAACTCTCGACGACGTTGGCAACGCGCTCATAGGCATAGAAAAAATTCACCTAGAAAAAACTTCGGGGACTTAACATACTCTGAACTTGCAGCTTACTGTCTGCGAGACTCAGAAATTACTTACAAACTAACCAGTTTCGACAACGATTCAGCAATGAAACTAATCCTTGTCCTATCACGAATTGCCAGCATGCCCATGGAAGACGTAAGCCGGCAAGGCGTAAGCCGCTGGATACGCAACTTCATGCATCGAGAACATCGAAGAAAGAATATGTTGATCCCGAATGCAGAGGACATTCTTGCAAAGAAAGGCAAAACTTCCACCACAGCCATAATTAAAGGGAAAAAATACAAAGGCGCCATAGTTGTTGAACCCACGCCTGGTGTTCATTTTAACGTTTCAGTGATGGACTTTCCGAGCCTATACCCCTCTATAATTAAAGTGTGGAACCTAGGCTACCAGTCAATTGATTGTCGACATAACGAATGCAAATGCCGCACGATACCTGACACGCAACATTGGGTTTGCAGTGAGAAACGAGCGCTAGAAAGTTTACTGATTGGTTCACTTCGAGATTTACGGGTAAAATGGTATAAGCAGCGTTCAAAAGATCGAACCTTGACGCCTGAGCTTAGAAGCTGGTATAATACCACGCAGGGAGCGCTTAAAGTAATTTTAAACGCTAGTTACGGAGTCTTTGGCGCCGAAAGCTTCGATTTGTATTGTCCACCAGTAGCGGAAGCAACGGCAGCTATCGGCAGGTACTCTATCACCCAAATACTCAAGCATGCAGAAACAGTGGGCATACAGGTTCTTTACGGCGACACGGACAGCTTATTTTTGAAAAACCCCTCGAAAGAGCAAATCGACGAATTAGTCCGTTACACAGAACATGAATTAAACATGGGCATCGACGTCGACAAAGTTTACAGGTATGCTGTATTTAGCTCGCGCAAAAAGAATTATCTCGGTGTCTTGGAAGACGGCACCGTGGATGTGAAGGGCTTAACAGGCAAGAAAAAACACATTCCTGTTTTTATCAAAGATGCTTTTAATGAAATGAAAGAGACACTTGCAAGAGTTAAAACTCCAGCTGACTTTGAGAAAGCAAGAAAAGAAATTGCCGAAATAATCCGTGAACGCTACACACGGCTAAAACGTAGAGAATGGGCTGACATTAGTGAACTTGCGTTCCATGTAGCTTTAGGCGATGAACTTTCAAGTTATAAAAAAACTACGCCTCAACATGTGAAAGCCGCAAGAATTCTGCAGGAAAACGGAAAGGAGTTAAGAGCAGGCGATTTGATTAGTTTCGTTAAAGTTATAAGGCCACCCCATGTGAAACCCGTTGAGTTAACATCAAGAAACGAGGTAGACGTTGACAAATACATTGCCTATTTGCATTCTACTTTTGACCAGGTTTTGGATGCTTTAGGCTTAAGTTTTGACGAAATTATCGGCTTAACAAAACTTGAAAGATTCCTTGCGTAACTAGGTTAACAACTGAATTAGAACGCCTAACAAAGTGAACAATGCAACTATCAAAGATATTATTGCAACTACTTGATGCTCAGTTAATGGCCGATGATAAGTTATCACTGTAATTAGGCTCCTTCTATGGTCAGATGACAGCTTTTTCCCATTAAAGTTAACTGTGGCTCTTTTGCGAACAAAGAAAATGGTCAGCAGTATTAATGATGAATTGAAGATGTAGGGCAAAATGGAAATCAGCAGGCTCAATTTTAAATCTGAAATAACAGCAAATGAAGCAATAGTTAATCCTATAGCAAATGAGCCTGAGTTGCCCACGAAAATTTTGCCTTTAAAATTGAAGTAGGCTAAGAATTAGCCAGAATATCAAGGGACCAAGCATTAGAACATAATATGAGGGTGATAGAGCCATTAATCCTATTATGACTATGGCTGGGCATATTGTTTCTAAACCGTTAAGTCCCCCTAGTTGGTTTACTGTGTTTGTAACTATCATAACGATTAATGGGATAATTATATAGAAGTATGTTAAACCGAAATCAATCGTTCCAATGAACGGTAATGATAAAGTCGTTCTTGCATGTGTCGCATATGCGAAGTATATGAGAGGTAACGCGGCGATTAACGGCATGAATGCTTTGTAACGCCATTTCAAATCTATCCAATCATCAAGCAAACCCATGAACCCGCCGAAAAGAATGCATGCGGCTAGGATTAATGGTGCTGAAACGGATGCGGTAACATTTGCTGGGTTCTTTATGTATCCTGAGAAGTAGAGAAGAAAAAGGTAAACAGTGGTGAATAGGACGTATAGTACGCCTAAACCGTTGGAAATTAAAGGTTGTCCAACTTTATGCTGATCTGGAACCTTTGGAAACACTTGTTGCTTCCCTGCTCTCTTGCAATATTTTAGCCTGTGCCTTTTGTGCCCGTCGCGTTATAGTATGCTGGGTAGTCAATTTTGTATATGGCTACTAATGGTACTAATCCGCCATACTGGAATGGTGATGTGTTTTCGCCAGCGAGTTCAACTAATGTAAAGTACGTTGGCGTTGTAGTTGTTGCGCTTGGCGTAATGGTGACTCCTGCGGAAGTCCATGTGTTGCAATATTGCACTTCTGCATAGTTCATCAATTCGTATATTGTACAGTTATCTCCTTGGAGGTTCCACTCCCACGTCCAGTTTGCGTATTAACGCTGCCAAATGCTGTTTGATCCTTCCACACTGTCGATGTTGTTGCATTCATGTAGCCATGTTTTATATACCATTGCTCTGCTGTTCCGGAAATGTCTCGCCATCCACACCCATTTTCCTTCATCTCCATATCCCTCAGGACTTGCAGTGTATCCTGTGCCACTGCTTGACTGGGATATTGCGAGGACAGTGAAGACAAGGATGTAGTTGACCCGTCCAGGATTATTATAGTTTTCATAGTTAGACAGCATTTGCATTGACTGGTTTTCATTGCCCATCATTATGAAGCCTACGTTTTCGATTTGAGTGGTATTGTATGTAGTGTTATCGCACAAAGTTGTTACGTTTCCAATATCGCTTAACCAGTCGCCGTAGTCCCACCAAGCAACTACCACGTTATTCGAGGGAATGTTGCTTTTTAGTCCAACTTAATGCGTCAAGCCATGCCTTCACTGGTGTAGTAAGGCTTGCACCGCCTATTGGAAGGCTTGATGCACTGATTGCTGTTGGCACGAAAGATGAGTCGATGGATCTTGGAATTCCGCCAGCAATTTGTGGTGAGAAAGCCACGTCCATCATCAGGATAAGGAATATCAGAAAGATTGCGACACCGCTGTATTCCTTGCTTACACGCGCCATTCTACGTTTTGTTTTTGCGAGAGTATGCGGCGCTTCTTTCAGTAAAGTGTAAAACGGTTTTATTAGGCCCAGAACACCTATTCCTGCTATGATGGCAAAGACCGGAGCAAAGATTGCCAGTAAGCGAATCATTGAAGCGGCGAAGAAAAGTGATGTTACAGCGAAAACTATCAGGAAGATGTTTCTGTTTGTTGGATTTTTTAATATAAAGTAAAAGCCGATGAGGAAGAATAGGATGCCTATGCCAAGTTCGACGTAAATATCTCCCCAAGCTGTAATTTGCTGTTCAGCCACTGAATTGATAATGGGTGAAGTTGCTCTGATGAAAGGGTCTAAAACTGTAGCGAATTTTCCTGAAATCCCGACGCCACTAATGAGCCCAGTTATCACATAATGTAGAAAAACCGCCGACAATTACAACTAGTGAGGCAATTACCAGAAGCAACTTGCTCCTCAAAGATATATTGTTACGTAAAAGTTCTGCAATGAGAAGTAAGATGAATCCTCCAGCGACTGGAATTACTGCACCTGACGTTAAGTAGACTAAGTCCCATGATAGGGCACTATGGCTGCGATGTATAATGCTAAGCCAAAAGTTATGCTGTAGCTAAGCAGAAGCCGTTGATTATACCTCTTCAATAGAACTATAACAAAAACGAATAGTACGGTCATATCAATCATGTAGTATGCTCCGCCCCAGCCTGCTATGAAATAGGCTAAGGTAACAGCAGCGCCTAAGGAGTACAATATCGATGCTCGTAATGACCTGTTGTTGTCAATAGACCTTAAGAATAAAATATACAAATAATATAAGACCAATCGTACCCGGGACTTGGGTGTCAAAGAATCCAAGAGATGTTCTTTCGATGATTGACGGTGCTAAAGCCAAGAATAACGCAGATAATAAACCAACCGTTCTTCCACCAATGTCCTTGCCTAAGAAATACATTACCAGAACTCGATAACACACCAACTACGGGCGGTATCATTGCGCAAAGTGTCATTAAATTAACGTTTGCGCCAAAAGCTGTGATGACGTCGTAGACTGCTGCTCCTGTTATAGGTATAGATGGCAAAGCAGTAGACATGTCAAGTCCAAAGGGATACCACAATTGATGGTTGATCCAATGTGTCGGCCAAAAAGGTGAAAGTAAACCGTGATTTACCATGTATTGCGTTACGCTGAATTGATAGTAAGGGTCAAACTCGTTAAGAGTTGTTACTCCTGAGGAGAGATTTTCCCAGCGTAACGGTAAAATGCGGATAATAAAGGCAACGAAGAGTATTAGAGCTAACGCAGAATATGCCATTATTTGTCCATGACTTAGTTCGATGCGTAATGGTGACAGCCTTTTACTAAGCCGATCTTTAATTCCTTCCCCCACTTTAAGCCATCTCTCCACAGATTAATTGCAATTTTCTTGTTTAATTCTTAATTTATACACATTGGAGGTTTATTTATGGCTTTCCAAAATGAACTAACATAGCTTAGTGGCTAATACAGTTTGATTATATTGCAATATAATCCAATAGCCAAACTATATAGCTCTTTTTAACCAAACTCTAAATTCCCAGCTAAAACAGGCAAAAAACCGTCGTCAGAAACCCCTAAAGGTCAACAAACGGTAACCATATTTTTCTTTGCTAGGGAACCATGTTTTGGACAGACATTGCATAAACTTACCTAGCGACTTACCATTCTGGTTTTGGTAGCTTCACCAATGCTCTTCTGGTAAGTTTAATCGAAGCTTTTGGTGAGCATACCATAGTCTATCGACGCTTCATTATGGGTTTAACTTCAACATCTATAGGTAACAATGAAAGTTTCCTATCGCATTTTGGGCATTTTCCACTATTTTGCGAAATAATTTCGTCTGGTGGTTTAAGCTCGCTGCCTTCATATAAAACATGATTGCATCCATGGCAAATTACTCGTTGCGGCATCCCAAATCTACCCCCGATAATAACGTCTTATGGCATATTTATTGGTTGCTAAAAAAATAACCCTTAGCCGAGACAGTGCTTGTCAAGTAACTGCAAAGTTTATTTTAAGAAGGACTATTTGGAATGTTAAAGCATGTGGTTTAACTGCCCTTGGGAAAATACAAGTTAATTGTTACTGAAAAACCTGATGCCGCAAACAGAATAGCTATGGCTTTGGACGCTGATGGGAAAGCCAAAAAAATAGTTGATTGCGGCGTTCCATATTATCAAGCATACAGAAACGGCGATTTAGTTGTTGTTCCAGCTATTGGGCATCTATATACTGTTGCAAGCAAGGAAAAAGCTAAACGGGATTATCCAGTTTTCGATTATCACTGGGTTCCAAGATATTTGGCTGAACGGGGCGCATCAAAGATCCGTGTTTGGCTAAATGTAATTGCTAAACTAGCGGAAAACGCTGAAGAGTTCGTAGATGCTTGCGACTTTGACATTGAAGGCAGCATCATAGGCTACTGCATACTCAAGTACGCTTGCGGCAACAAGGAAAAAACTGCCAAACGCATGAAATACTCCACACTCACAACAGAGGAACTGCAAGAATCTTACGCTCACTTATTGCCGCATTTGGATTTTGCTCTCGTTGAAGCTGGATTGACAAGGCATGAAATAGATTGGCTCTACGGCATAAACCTGTCCAGAGCCTTAACAATGGCTGTGAAAAGCAGTAGTGGACAATATGCTACACTTAGCACTGGTAGAGTGCAGGGACCAACCCTCAAATTTTTAGAAGATCGAGAAAAAACCATAAAATACTTCGTGCCCGTTCCCTACTGGAGCTATAACCGCTAAAATAATCATAAACGGCACAGCTTACGAAGCTGAATACGAAAAAATCCTCGAAAGCAAGCAAGAAGCAACGGCAGTAATGGATGCCTGCAAAACCAAAGAAGGCCAAATAGAAACAATAGCTGTAAAAGAGTTTGAGCAGAACCCACCGGTACCCTTTGACTTGGGCGCTTTGCAAAGTGAAGCTTACAGAAATTTCCATTTTACGCCGATGCGTACTTCAAACATAGCTCAGCATCTGTACTTAGACGCTTTAATCTCTTATCCGAGAACAAGTAGCCAAAAGCTTCCGCCAGCAATCGGCTACGAAGCCGTATTAAGAAAACTAGCTAAAATGTCTGCTTACGGGAAACAGGCAGCTGAACTGCTCTCTAAACCTGTTTTGAAGCCAAATGAAGGAGAAAAAGCTGACCCAGCGCATCCAGCCATTTACCCGACTGGGAACCTGCCTGAAAAACCCCTTGGCGCAGCTGAAAGAAATATTTTTGATCTTATCATACGCAGGTTCATGGCTGTTTTCGGTGAGCCTGCCATTCGGCAAAGTGTGAAAGTAACAGTAAGCATCAACGGTAATTATTTTCACTTGAACGGAATGCGAACGTTAAGTGAAGGGTGGCTTCGATTTTACAAACCCTATGTTCAACTGAAAGATGTGACTTTGCCTCCTTTAACCCAAGGACAAAAAATCACTGTTAAAGGAGTAGTTGTGAAAAATAATTTTACTAAACCACCCGCAAGGTATAATCCTCGCACTTTACTTTTGAAAATGGAAAAAGAGAATATAGGAACCAAAGCAACGAGGGCAGCAACCATTCAAACGTTATACGACCGCAAATACCTCTACGGAACCGATAGTCTTGCCGTTTCTGACCTTGGCTTTGAAGTCATCGAAATCCTGACAAAGTATTGTCCAACCGTTGTCTCACCTGAACTAACTAGAAAGCTTGAGGAGAAGATGAATGAAATTCAGCAGGGAAAAGAAACAAAAGAAGCTGTATTGCAAAACGCCGTTGAAATCTTAAAGCCAGTCCTATTAGAGCTTAAAGAAAAAGAATCAGTTATAGGCGAACAAATAAGTCAAGCGTTGAAAAAGGCTCGGCTTGAAGAAAGAATAGTTGGCGCATGCCCGAAATGTGCTGATGGAAAACTAGTTATTTTGCGCTCCAAAAAAACTGGTAAACGTTTTGTTGGCTGTACAAACTATTTCGAAGGTAAATGCAACGTGACTTTTCCGCTCCCTCAAACTGGCAATGTAAAACCGTTAAATACCACTTGCAAAAGCTGTGGGTACCCGATATTGCGTGTGTGCCTGAGAGGGAAGAGGTCTTGGAAATTATGCCTAAATCCTAACTGTCCCTCAAAAGGAGCGAGCAACCAGTGAAATGTAAAATTTGCAGTAGCGAAGCACAAGAAAATGGTTTCTGCATGTTGCATTTAAGGCTTACCAAAATGTTATTGAGAAATTTGATGTATGGAGGGAAGCATCAGCTATACTTTGGATTGATTATTTAGTTGAGATTCAGAAAAATTCATTAACTGGAGAATGGGCTAAAGATGTAGTAAAACACCGATTCAAGGGAGAGAATGGAAATGTCAAGTAAAATAAAGAAGCGATCTTCATCTGTATCCTTTTCGCTGAGTCGATGGTTCCGCAGAATTTCAACGACTACTCCTTCAGCACTCTTAATTACTGTTGTGGGAATTTTATACTGCTGTATTTATTTTCGGCGGTGGCTTGTACACTCTTATTACTCGCCCTGCTCCCTCAGCCTACGTTAATGGAATTTTCTATTTCCTCTATCCAAGTCTCACTTCACAATTCATATCTGACACTGTAATTGCGGCGATATTGTATGGCTTTGGTTTTATCGGTCTGTTTGCTATTTATCAAAGTACCAAGAGCGCTTATAACCCAAGGCAAGCTTACATGATGCTGATCATAGGCGTAGCATTTTTGCTTCTATCATACATATTCTTGGAAAGCGCGATTAATTTCAAACAATTTCCGCCGACATCTTAACTCTGCCTTTTTTCCATAGGTTTTTCTTTTTACCACGGGTTTCTTTTTAGTTTCATTTTGTATGCTATGAAATTTGTGAATAAGTGAATAGGCGGAGTAATCAGCAAAACTGTAACTGCCACTTCCCAATTTACAATGGCTAAAGGAATCGAAAACACGATTGCGCCAATAACAAAGTCAACTTGATCAACTATAGGCAGTAACCCCCCTGGAGCAATCCCTAACCTTCTCTTTAAAAAAGCGCCTGCCAAATCGCCTAAAAGTGCCCCTAAAGGAATCAGCACGCTAAATAAAATTGGAAAACCGAAAAAAAAGCACTCAACTAATCCAACCAATATACCGATTGCAAAGCCGAAAAAGAAGCCCCTGAAAGTTTTGTTATTTCCAAAGATTCGTTTTCCATCATAGAAATTCTTTCCGAAATCCATCCGTGTTCCTCCGCCGGCAAGCACTGGTGTAGCGTTTGCGCAGTAGGCTGGGAAAATAAATTTTAGTGCTTCAACGATTAGTTGGGTTATTTCCATGTGGTCAACCATCATTCGCGGAATTCAGTATCTTTTATTCCGGTTTCGCTTATTTGTACATAACAAGTAACTTCTTGCTTGTTTTCCCGTGTTTCAAGAACAGCTTTGATTGTTTGAGGATAGCCAGTAGGTTTCATAGCGATTATTGTGTCAGCCCAGAATTTTAAAACTCTGTTTGCAACGGGCGCGACGCCGACGTTTGGGGAGTCATCAAAAACGCTTCTTACTTGGCTTACTATTATAACTGGGATTTTTCGGATTTTTGCTGTTTGCGCCAAAATTGCTAATTGCCTGTTCAATTCACGGTTTACGCTGAAGGCTTTGCCAGAGGACTCAGCAACTTTTGCTCCATACAAAGATGTGAAGGTGTCAATTACTATTAACCCAAAATTTTTTGCTGTATAATCTTGAATGCGATCTATAACTGCCGTTTGCTCACTGAAATCCTTAGGTTTAATTAAAATGACTTGTTCAGCAACCTGCTCGAATTTATCCGCTGAAAGTTGGGAAAGCCTTTTAGTTGAGAAAGTGTTATCGCAGTCAACAAAAAGTGTCTTGTAGTTTTGTAATGCACAACTAACGGTGCATTGTATGGCAAGCGTTGTTTTTCCAGTTTCGGGTTCACCATAAATTAAAGTAACGCTTTCGGGTGTAATGCCTCCGCCGATGTTGCTATCTATGCATTTGCAGCCTGTGTTGATTGTGACCATATTTTACCCTTTTTCACGTCAAGATTATAAACTTGAAACTAGTAATGTGTTCTGCACTTAAACGTATACTATTAAGGTTGATTTATTGAAAGAAAAAGTTGCTATAGCAACAGTAGAGGGAAAAGCTTACTTTCTAATCGTAAACAAGTTAAGAGAACAAAATATCCCCTTTATAAGTTTGGTTCCAGGCGAGTCAGTGCCTGCCGAAGTGAAAGTGGTAATAACAACTGAGAAGGAAAAGCACTTAGTAAAAAACGAAAAGATACTAATCTTAGCAAGCGAAAATGAACTGGACAATTTGGTTAACGAGGTAAAGCGAATACTTCAAGGAAAAGAAGCCTACGAAAAAATTTTAATCGGCATTGACCCAGGTGAAGCAATTGGGCTGGCAGTAATTGCCGATGGAAAAGTTATTGAGGAAGGCAACTGCTTTAGCAACGCAAGAGGTAATTAACAGCATAATTAAGACAATAAGAAACGTTAATTCCACAGTGACAAGCGTTTCCGTTAAAATTGGGAATGGTGTTCCTGTTTACAAGGAATTAGTCGAAGCCTTAGATGATGCTTTACCGCCTGCAGTGGCGCTGGAAGTGGTGAGTGAGGCAGGAACCAACCGACCCCTAAAAAAGAACAAACGCAGCCGAAGAATCAGGCATATTTCTTCAGCTATACGGATTGCTGGAAGAACAGGCTACACTATTCCAAGGAGGAAGATGATTGCAACAAACAGTTGAATCCAATAGGACACTGCTAGTGGATGGGCCAGCATCTGTAAGTGTTGTTTCTGGCAAGGCTGAAATGTTCGGTTATCAATTAAAACAAGCAGTAAAAATTGTGGTTCGTGAAGGAAAGCGCCTGCCATTTTTTGTCCTTGAAAAAGCAGTTTTTGACGTTTCGTTAGGACCAAACGCAAGCATTGAAGAAGTTGATGGCAGCACAATTCCAGAGTCATGGAATAAACCTCTTGAAGCAATTTTGAGCGTGCAGAAGAAGCCAGTTGTTGTTTTGCTTTTGGGAAAAATTGATTCTGGAAAAAGCAGTTATTGCACTTATTTAGTAAACAAGTTGATTAACGGAAAATGCAGGGTTGCTATTTTAGACGGCGATTTAGGTCAATCAGACATTGGTCCCTCAGGAACCGTGGGTTATGCCATAATTTCCAAGCCAGTGACAGAATTGTACAATTTAAAGTTGCAGAACGCTTTCTTTGTGGGTGTCACCTCGCCGATAACGGCAATAGCTAAAACAATTGAAGGCTTAGCCGCTATGAAGGCTGAGATTTTACAGAAACCCGTTGATTTTGTGGTGGTTAATACTGATGGTTGGGTTACAGGCGAAATTGCTGTAAGCTATAAAACGCAGTTAGTCAAAGAGCTAAAGCCAGATGTCATAGTTGGCATGCAAGTTGAAGATGAACTTGCGGCTCTTATTGCTAACTTGGAAAACACTTCAGTGATTTTGGTCGAGCCTTCTTCTTCTCTTAATCAGCGGAGCGCAGAAAAACGCAAAAGTCTGCGCGAAATGACTTATGCAAAGTACATGAAAGACGCAAAACTTCAGAACTACCCATTGAGCCAAGTGACAATTGAACCAAGAGAGGCTCTTCCAAAGAATCAAGAGCCAGAAAAGGGACTGCTTGTCGGGCTATACGGTTCTGGAAGCAAATTCTTAGGGATTGGTGTCTTGCGTGAAATTAACCAGATGCGGAGAGCGTTAAAAGTTCAAACTGCAATTTCAGCTAAGCCTCAGAGGCTTGTTTTTGGAAAAGTCATTCTAAATGAGAAGTTACAGGAAATTCAAGACTGAATTTTAAAGAAATTGCTGATTTCCCTTGCTAGAACATCTTTTTCGTTAGGTAACGTTTTCATTCCGTTGGTTATCCATGCGGGGAGGAAGCCTCGGCAGTAATTTGTTGCAAAGCGATAGTCTAAAAAGACTATGGCTCCCCGGTCATCCAATGTCCTGATTGGTCTTCCTGCAGCTTGAGAAGCCTTTTTCATAGCGGGCAAAACATAACCATATTCACGCCCAAACCCCGGAAAACATTTCTCGTAATAATCAATCTGCGCTTTCACCCTCGGCGTCGGCGTGGCATACGGAATACCCACAACTACTACGGAGTTCATTTGGTTGCCTGGAAAATCCACGCCTTCTGAGGTTCTTCCGCCTTGAACGCCAAGGAACACGGCGCCATTTCGGTCTCCGCACTTTTTAAAATTTGATACCATTTTTTCATTTTGCTCTGAGGTCATCTCTCTTTTTTCGTGAAAAAGAGGTTTTGATAGGGCGTTCTCTAGCCCTTCAGAAAGTATTGAGTTTAACACTTCGAATGAAGCAGCAAAAACACCGGTGTTGGTCGGCGTATTCTCTGCCACCTCATTTATTCGTTCAATGATGGTTTGATACATATCTGGGGTTCTTTTTTCCATAGCTGTAGTTATTCCCAAGCATACGGCTGAGAACACGTGCTCTTTTGGAAACGGCGACGGAACAATGCATTCCACAGTGTTCGGCGGAAGCTTTGTTATTTGCCCATAAGCCTTCAACGGCTGAAGTGTTCCCGACATTATCACATTGGCATAAGTCGATGAAAAAACTGGCCTCGTAATTTTTGAAGGATCCAATGCAACTATTTCTAATTTTGCCGTTTTGTTTCTCTCTTTATTGAGATAGCAACTTGCTACGTTTATAAAAGAATCATCGTCCGCGGTCTCCAGCCATCTAAGCAAGAAATCCCCCATTGAATGAACATATGACCGCGGGTTTTTCCCCTCTGCCAACAAACTTTTCTTAATAGCATTGCCTGCTTCGCACATACCTTCAAAGAACTCTTTTGGGTTGTCGATGCCTCCGGATTTTTCAAAGCTTTCAATTATTTCATGAGGTGAAATTATCTTCTCTTGACTTACCCCGTCAGTTAATCTTTCAATTGTCTCCTTAAAGAAATGAGCAAATTTCCCAACTTCCTTATTTCCAAACTTGTCAGCTTCTGACTCTGCTTGCTTAACGGCAAAAGAGGATAGGCTGCTGCTTGAGATGTCAATTGCTGTTTCGGGAAGATTATGCGCCTCGTCCACGATTAATATGATTTTTGTTAGTTCTTGCTCCAAGTTTTTCAAAAAAGCATTTCGAATATTAGGATCAAAAACATACAAGTAGCTTAAAGCGATTACTCTGGCTTCTGAGACTGCAGACTTCACTAACTCATATGGGCACAACTCTTTTCTCAAGCAAATCGATAGGATATCGGATGCTAAATAAGGACGGACAGCAACCGCAGCAGCCAGTTGAATAAACTCTGGCGTTCGCTTAATAACGTTAACATAATATGGACACCTGCTTTTAGCTTTCAGCAGTTCGCAAACTTCCATCATTGATTTTGAGTCAAAAGCTCCTCCAGTGGCAAAAGCGTTAAGGCACATTTCATTACGCCCACGAATAGAGACCCCAACGACGGGTTGCTTTCTATGAATAGCTTTTAATTCTTCTATAACACGGTCGTGTTGCCTGTGGGTTCGTGCCACGTAAAGTATCTTCAAATCTTTTTCCATCGCCACTGGTAGGCAAGCAGAAAGAGCCGAAATGGTTTTCCCTAACCCATTGCTGCCCTCAATGAGAACCGAACGCCTCTCATGCACAGCATTATAAACCGTGGAGATAAACTCGTCTTGATGTGGACGCACGCTCTGATAGGGGAAATACTTTGCCACTTCAGATGGCAGCTTAATCATCTTTTCTTATCCCCTAAATAGTTAGAAGGGCAGTAAGCGTTAACCGGGCAATCTGGGCAAAGCGGGTTGCCTTGCCCTGCAGTATTTTCTGCCGTGAGCAATCAACAGCAAATGAACCTCCAAGTAATCTTTCGGGTCAAAAAGTGACTGCAGACTCAAACGCACCTCCTCGTAACTGCCATTTGCAGGAGCTAACCCGAGCCGTTTCGATACCCGATTCACATGCGTATCCACAGGAATAGTGGGCTGATTTGCTGCGAAAAGCAAGACAACATCCGCAGTTTTCGGCCCAACTCCAGGCAACTCCATGAGCGTTTTTCTCGCCTCGTCTAAAGGCAACGATAAAACGGGCTTTAAGGAGCCGTGGAATTTTTCCAGAATGATTTTTGAGACTGTTTGTATTGTTTTGGCTTTGCTTTTGTAGAGACCGCCAACGTGAAGGCAAGCTTCAAGCTTGCTTGTTTCGGCTTTTGATAGTGCTTGAGGCGTTACTTCGAACTGCTTCGAGAGGTTTTCGAAGGCTCTTTCAGTATTGCGGTCAGCGGTGTTTTGTGAAATAATCGTTATAACTAAGGTTTCGAATAGGTCGTTTTTTGGTTTAACCAGTTTAGGCACGGCTACTGTGCCTTGTAATATTTGCAAGATTATTGCCGCATGAGCGTCAGCCATCATCGTGCCCTTCATAGGTCTCGAAAATATTGACCTCCAACTATTGATTTGCCAAGTTATAAATATCATCTGCATAAAAAAACGCACGCTTAACTTAGATTTTCACGCTTTAAATGCGCCCAAATCAGCCCCAAAATGTTGGAGCGTTAAAGAATGTATTTTGCTTTAATAGGAAAGGTTTTTAGTATAGTTATTATATGAGACTGTGAAAAGTGTATAGTAAAGTGAGGTTAAAGTTATGTCAGTGTTTGCAGCACCAGGAGCATATGACCGTGCAATAACCGTTTTCTCGCCCGACGGACGACTCTTTCAAGTCGAATACGCAATGGAATTAGTCAACCGTGGAGCCACCATTTTAGGCATCCAATGTCCAGACGGGCTTGTTCTTGGTTCAGAAGAAAATATAGAGGTCCTTGAAGAGGCAGGTTACTCATGGAAAATCTTCAGGGTAGACGACCACATCGGCGCAGCAATAGTGGGTTTAAGCTCAGACGCCAGAATACTCATCGACCAAGCAAGAATATACGCTCAAAGTAACAAATTAACCTATGATGAACCCATAGATGTAGAAGTTGTAACCAAACGCATCTGTGACATCCAGCAGATGTACACGCAGCATGCCGGTGTCAGACCCTTCGGAGTTTCAATAATTTTCGGAGGAGTCGACAAAACAGGAACAAGAGTTTTCGGGACACATCCAAGCGGAACCTACAGAGGATACAAAGCTACAGCTTTAGGCGCAGGAAGAGAAACCGTCGTATCAATTCTAAAGGAAGAATACCGTGAAGACTTGACTTTAGAAAAAGGCATTAAACTAGCAGTAAAATGCTTAGTTAAAGCCCTAGACGCAAGGCAGTTGCCGCCGAGAATAAAGATTGCAGTCATACCTGTTGCAACCAATAAAATGGAAATGTTAAGTGACGACGCTATAGAAGGCTACATCAAAGAGCTGGGTTCAAGCAAGTGAAAACTCGATGAGTGAAAAGTTCACCGTTGCACGATTAACAAAAGAAAACGAGCATTTTGAAATCCTAGTTAAACCTCAAAAAGCACTGGATTACCGCAACGGCAAAATTGCGGGAATAACCGAAGTTTTAGCGGCTGAAATCATTTTCTCTGACGCAAATAAAGGCACCAAAGTTTCCGAAGAAGCGATGTATAAAGCCTTCGGAACCACAGACCCATTAAAAGTTGCTGATACGATACTGAAGAAAGGAACGCTTCAACTTACAACTGAACAAAGACGTAAAATGGTCGAAGACAAGAGAAGACAAATAATTGATTTCATTGCAAGACAGGCGGTTGACCCAAAAACGAATCTGCCGCATCCTCCAATGCGCATAGAGAATGCGATGGAGCAAATTCGTTACCCGATTGACCCATACAAGCCAGTGGAAGAACAAGCCAGAGACATAGTAAAATTGTTGCGGCCGATTTTGCCCTTAAAGATAGAGCAAGTGACAGTCGCAGTGAAGATACCTGCCCAATACTCAGCAAGAGCTTACGGGTCAGTCAAAACTTTGGGTACCATAAAACGGGAAGAATGGCGTGGAGACGGCTCATGGTACGGTGAGATAGAATTGCCTGCTGGATCTTACGCCTCGTTGCTAAATAAACTTGGCGACGTAACTAAGGGAAGTGGAGAAGCAAAAATAATCTCTTAAAAAATAAAATGGATGGTGAAAAATTATGCCAATGTTCTTTGAAAAAAAACAGCTTGTGACGCCAGGAGAATTGCTTGCTGAAGGCGATTATTTAGCTGGCGAAAACACATATATGGAACAGAACAAGATTTACGCCTCAAGAATCGGGCTTGTAGATACCGATAATAAAAAAGTAAACGTTGTTGCACTTAGGGCTTTTTATGTGCCTAAAATGGGTGATATTATAATTGGGTCAGTTGTGGAAGTTGGATTTAACGGCTGGACAGTTGATATTAAATCACCCTACACAGCGCTCCTGCGTGCATCCGACGTTTTAAGCAGACCCTTCAAGCCTCAAAACGACGAGTTATCCGCTGTTTTAAACGCTGGTGACTTAATTGTCGCAAAAATCGCTTCGTATGACAGAGCTCACGACCCGCAGCTTACTGTTGGAGAGCCAGGATTAGGAAAAATAACTCGAGGACAAATTCTTCATGTGACACCTACAAAGATTCCCCGTATAATCGGTAGAAAAGGCTCAATGATTTCTATGATAAAACAGGAAACAGGTTGCCAAATTATTCTTGGGGTCAACGGTGTCATCTTGGTCACTGGGAAAAACCTTGAGGACGAGGAACTTGCCATAACTGCGATTAAAAAGATTGAGGACGAATCCCACACAAGTGGGCTTACAGATCGCATAACACAGTTGCTTAAAAAAAGTAAAGGTAAAGTGGAGGAAAATAAGAATGAGTGAAAAACATGAAAAATTAATTGATAAAAAAGGTATTAGATTAGATGGTAGAAAAGCAGATGAACTTCGCCCCCTGAAACTTCAAGTCGGCGTTTTATCACACGCTGATGGATCAGCCTATATTGAACATGGAAAAAACAAGATTTTAGCCGCGGCTTTCGGTCCAAGAGAGATGCATCCAAAGCACCTATCGTTGCCTGATCGCATGGTTTTGCGGTGCCGTTATCATATGGCTCCATTTTCAGTGCAGGAACGCAAATCACCTGCGCCTTCAAGAAGAGAAGTGGAGTTGTCTAAAGTGATAAAGGAATGTTTGGAGCCAGCCTTGTTCTTGGAGCTGTATCCACGGACAGGGGTAGATGTTTTCGTTGAGGTGCTACAAGCTGACGGTGGAACACGTTGTGCAAGCATTACCGCCGCTGCACTAGCTATTGCTGACGCTGGTGTTCCAATGCGTGATTTGGTGGTTGCTTGCGCTGCTGGAAAAGTTGATGACACTGTTGTTTTGGACTTGTATGACGCTGAAGACAAGCTTGGCGCCGCAGATGTTCCAGTAGCTTACATGCCTAATTTGAACGCGGTTACTCTGCTTCAAATGGACGGCAACCTTACACCCGAAGAATTTGAGAAAGCAATGAATATGGCGATGGATGGATGCAAGAAAATCTATGAAATGCAGAAGGAAGCGTTAAAAACTAAATACATGGTTGTTAAAGAGGAGGCTGAAGAGTAATGTCGTCACTTGTTACTCGCGTTAGACTAAAGCAGATTGAACAGTTTATCGAAAAAGGAAAACGCCTAGATGAACGCGGTTTGCGTGATACCAGAGAAATCAAGATTGAACAGGGTTTGATTGAGAAAGCTGAAGGCTCAGCTAGAGTTTTGCTTGGGCAGACGCAGGTTCTTGTAGGCGTAAAAGTAGAAACTGGCGAACCATTCCCCGATACACCTAACGAAGGCGTCTTAACCGTTAACGCTGAGCTTGTTCCAATAGCCTCGCCGAACTTCGAGGCAGGACCACCAAACGAAGACTCCATTGAATTAGCAAGAGTTGTAGACAGAGGAATACGCGAATCAAAAGCAATTGACAATGAAAAGCTATGCATTGAGCCAGGGAAGAAAGTCTTCGTTGTATTCGTAGACGTTTACGTGCTTAATCATGATGGAAATTTGATTGATGCTTCAGCTATCGCTGCTATGGCTGCTTTGCTAAACACGAAGATGCCTAATTACGAAATCAAAGACGGCGAACTAAAAATTAAGCAGGGTTACACGTCGTTGCCCGTGAAAAGCCACCCGGTAACCGTTACTATAGGAAAAATCAACAATTACCTCATAGTTGACCCTGGGTTGGAAGAGGAGCAAGTTATGGATTCGCGAATATCAATGGCTATCAACGACGAAGGACACATTTGCGCTGTTCAAAAGGGCGGCTCAGGCTATTTCACACCGCAACAGATTTTAGAGGCATCAAAGATTGCTCAGGAGAAAGCAGCTGAAATACGCAAGAAGCTTAATTGGTGAAAAAGTTGCCGAAAACAAAGAAAGTCGGTCCAACACGAGGTTTAGGACCACGTTACGGTGCCACAGTTAGGAAACGCTATATCAAAGTAATCACCGAACTCAAAAGACCACACAAATGCCCAAGCTGCGGCTTCGTACGCGTGAAACGTGAAAGCGTCGGCGTTTGGAAATGCAGCAAATGTGGCTTCACTTTTTCAGGCGGAGCTTACACTCCAACAACTAAGCTGGGTGTTGTGGCTAAGCGTGCAGCTAAAGGCTTATCCGTGGAGGAAGCCACAAAAGAAGCAGCAAAAGCTGAAGCTGTTGAGCCGGCAACCGAAGAAGAAACTGACTAACTTTTCCTTTTTAATTTTATTTTTTGTTTCTATTTTTGTTGTTGATTTTTTGTCACAAATATTCGGGTAGGTCTATAGGTAGGCGGTTTAGGGTCAGGGCTTGTTTTGGGTTGTTTTTTGGTTTAGCGTTTGTTCTTGATTGCAGGTTGAGGCTAGAAAGATGCATAACGATGGAGGTGCCTGGCTATGTACCAGCAAACTTTCAAAATCAAACGGAAACCGAATCGCTTCAGCTTATGTTTATAATCCTTGTTTCACTAATTAATCTTGGGTGCTCTAGATGGCAACTCATGTGAAAGCGGCTATCCGCTTAAAACTTGCATCCGACAAACAATTAACCACCATTTTTAACGCTCTCGCGCCAGAAGCTAAAGCGCCAGCAACAAGAACGCGTCACCGTAAAACTGGAAAAAAAAGGCTTATTTCTCGTTTTGGCGGTCGAAGCCGAGGACACGGTTGCCCTGCGCTCCACGTTGAACGCTTATTTAAGGTGGATAAGCTCAACCATTAATGTCATATCGATAGTGGAGCAAATTTGATTTTTTCATTTGCCTTGGATGTTTTCTACCTGCGAATTTGGATGATAACTTAAATACTTAATCGCCGCAATCTCGACTTAGCTGAGCCACGAGCACCTTGAGCAACACCAAAGATTCACCAAACAACATAGAAGAAATAAGCAAAAAACTAGACCAGATCCTAAACCGCCTAAGCCTGCTAGAAGATTTAATAACGGAAAAGCCTGAGTTTGAAGGCTTAACTGCTGCGCTGAGGCTTACCCGTGTAGGCGTTGGCATGTATGGTGAACCGCTGAAAATCGCCGCCAGACTGAAAGATGCACAAGCATTTCTGCAACAAAAAGCCATCGCACAAGATGACATTTCACGCTGCGTAATTCAGGCTTTAGCCGTAAAGGGGCCACTTAACATTTCAGCAATCACGAGGCAGGTGTCTGCTATGCGGGGGAAAGCGAGCAGGCGCATAGTCCGGCAAAGAGTTCAAAAATTGCATCAACAAGGCATCCTCGTGAAGATGGACGATAAAACTCCAACTTATGAATTAGCAAATAAGACTGCCCACTAACTTGGTCACTTTTGTGCAGAAGTCACAAATTAAGTGACCAGACTACTATGTTTTCAAATTGCATTGGAGTTGATTTGCGATGTCAAATATTTGGTTTAAAATGATGGCGGCTGAATTTAAAGTACGAGATCATTTTCATCCCCGCCAAGAAATCGTAAACGAAGTGGGGCTAAAAGTAGGATTTCAAGTGCTGGACTACGGCTGTGGACCCGGCGGTTATGTGCCTTCTGTCTCGGAAGCCATAGGGTCGTCAGGTATACTGTACGCTTTGGACGCTATGTCTATTGCCATTGAGATGGTCAATGAGATTGTTGCAAAAAACGAACTGAAGAACGTGAAAACGATTTTTTCGGATTGCGCCACTGGGCTTCAAAACGAAGAATTAGATGTTGTTTTGCTTTATGATGTCTTTCATGATTTATCCGACCAAAATGCTGTTTTAAATGAACTTCACCGGTTGTTGAAGCCAAGCGGTCAATTGTCCTTTAGCGATCATCACATGGAAGAGAACGACATAATCTCTAAAGTAACAGGTACAGGGTTGTTTAAACTTCAGAAGAAGAATAAACATACTTACAGCTTCACTAAGCAGAAATACACAGTAAGCCCGACTTTTAACAATCTTTAGTTTATGAAAACAGGCGATAAATATGCCCTGTATCGAAGCAAAAAATTTAACAAAAAAATACAGCAATTTTACAGCCGTCGAAAATCTGGGCCTCACGATTGATGGAACAAAATGCATCGGCTTCTTAGGACCAAACGGGCAGGCAAAACGACTACTCTTAAAATGTTTGCTGACCTCATCAAGCCTTCATCGGGGCAAGCTCTAGCAAAGGTCTGATAAGAAAGACTAATTGGCATCCACAGAAGTTAACTTTGAATTTGACCAGTAGGGTGGTCACTTTTGCACAGAACACCTAACTTTAGTGACCATTCTACTATTGCTTCAGGAGCAAACAAACATGTCTCAAGAAGAAAGAAAAAATAAAAAGATGGATCCAGAAAATCTAAAAGAGCTACTCAGTGTTGTCTCAACTGAAGTTCCTGCAATGATAAAAAGCATAATAAACACAGTCTTCTCTGAAGAAGCTGGACGCAACATGGGCAAAGCAGCCGCAGCATACTATAAAGAACTAAAAGCAGGCGGATTGCCAGATGAAGTCGCGGTTAAGTTGACACAGGAGTACATGCAGACATTCACCAGCTTCGGCTCTATGCTTAGACAGGGCGGTAACGGTATGTGGGGAAAGCATATGCATTCTGAAAAGGAAGACGAGTAGCTCTTTCCCTTTTTTTAATTAGGGAGAACATGAAAATGAGTCAAGATCGCTTGATTGTTACCGCATTCAAATCCACACCGTATCTGGTTCGCTTAACGCTTAGCCTATCGTGGACTTACTTCACACTTAGCTGGAGAGTAAACAGAACAAGAAGAGCCTTTGAAAAACAAATGATAGCCCAAGGCATGTCCAAGGAAAACGCGCAGCAACTTAGCGCATTTTACGAGGACATCAAGAACGGCATCGCAACCGCAGTTAAGCAAGGCTTCGTAAGAACTGGTGGGTTTCGATGATTCTCTTTGCAGAGCAAAAATGCGTAAAAGCTGTTTTATTCGACTTAGACGATACCCTTTTTGACCACAAATTCAGCCGTCTTAAGGGTTTAGCGGCGCTTCAAGAAAAGTACCCACAACTAAAAGCAGTTTCGCTCCAAGAGCTGGAGGAGGAACATGAGAAGCTTCTTAGTGCTGATTATGGTCAGGTTTTGGAGGGCAAATTATCTATTGTTGGCGGAACAACCCAACGAATAAGAAAACTATGCTCAAACTATGGCGTAGATATTGATTTGGACGAAGCAAAAAGCACTGCCAACCTGTACACTAAAGAGTACATAAAGAGCCGTCAGCCTGTTCCCGGTAGCAAAGAACTCTTAAACGCATTAAAGAAACATGCACTGCTTGGTCTAGTCACGAATGGACTGTTGCAGCCACAAATCGAGAAATTACGAGTTTGCCATCTTGGTGAACCACTTGATTTTATCGTGATTTCTGAAGCGGTTGGATACAAAAAGCCCGGTAAAGAGATTTTTGAATTGGCGCTTAAACAGGCTTACGTTAGGCCTTCTCAAGCAGTTTATGTTGGCGATTCATGGAGCACTGACATTTTGCCAGCGGTTAGCGTAGGTATGAAAGCTGTTTGGCTAAACCGTTATGGCTTGAAATGCCCAAATCCCAAAATTGCAAGAGAGATAAACTCGTTCATAGGGTTGAACGCTGAGCTTTTTCTTAGATGGTGAATTCATTTATATTTTGTTTTAAGCATTAGGATAACGAGCGCTTGGATGAAAGCCAAAGAGTTTGCAATCATTATCGGTATATCATTTAGGTAAACCCCATAAACAAACCATAAGAACACGCCTCCACAGTATAGCGAGAACATTCCGGTTGAGATGTCTTTGGTTGATTTGGTTTTCCACACTTTGATTAACTGTGGGAGAAGTGCGATTGTGGTGAAAGCAGCGGCGGTTAAACCAATTATTGTTATGATTTCCATCATATTCTTGTTGCTATAGCTTACATTCGATTGGTATTTACATTTCGCTTACTAAAACAAAACTGCCATGGAGAACGGAATAATCTGAGTTGCTGATTGACGGTTGATGTTGTCTTCAGGTCAAAAAGGTTTAAATAAATACTGTCTCATTTCGTATATGCTTTAAAGTTTAAAAACGGATGAAAATTTAACATGTCACAGGAATATCGCTATATACTTCGTATTATGGGTACGGACGTTCAAGGTACCCTTAAGGCTTCTTACGCGGTAGCGCAAATAAAAGGTGTAAGCATGAGCCTCTCAAACGCAATCCTGAAAAAGGCAGGGGTAAACCCTGACTTGCGAGTAGGCTTCTTAGCAGAATCAGACATATCAAAAATAGAGGATGTTATTAAAGACCCAGCAAAATATAGCCTGCCAACTTGGCTTTTTAATAGGCGAAAAGATTCGGTAACAGGCAAAGACATGCACCTTTTAAGCGCTGACCTAGTTTTGAGAACAAAAATGGATATTGATGAAGCCAAAGAAATCAAGTCTTGGCGTGGATACCGCCATGCTTACGGCCTGAAAGTTCGTGGGCAAAGAACAAAAACTACTGGAAGAGCCGGCAAAGCCTTAGGAGTCAAAAAGAAGACTCTGTTGCAGAAGCCTGGTGGAGCACCAGCCCCTGAAGGAGGCAAATAAACATGGGAGATCCAAAGAAGCAGCGTAAGAAATTTGATACTCCCCGATTTCGATGGCGCAAAGACATCCTTCAAGAAGAGCTAAAACTAGTAGGTCAATACGGCTTAAGAAACAAGCATGAACTTTGGCGTCTTAAAACTACTCTGTCAAAAACCAGAGGCATCGCCCGTTCACTTGTCAGTAAAACTCCTGAAGAACGCGCAAAAATGGAAAACGAGCAGCTTGCAAAACTTAAAAAACTAGGAATCCTTCAAGAAACCGCCGTGTTGGACAACGTTTTAGACTTAACAATCGAAGATATCTTAGAACGCAGACTTCAAACAATCGTTTTCCGCAAAGGCTTAGCAAGAACAATCTTCCAATCGCGCCAACTAATCACTCATGGACACGTAACTATCGATGGCCGCCGAATAACAATCCCCGGCTTCATAGTGCCAAAAGTGGATGAAACAAAAGTTATCTATTCCCCAGAGAGTGCAGTTGCAAACCAAGCTCATCCGCTACGCGTTGGATTAACAGTTGTAGCTAAACAACCAGAAATCAGGCAGCCTGCCCGAGGCAGAAGAGGCGGAAGAGGCGGCAGATTTTGAGCGCCGGCAGCAAACGAAACGAGAAATGGGCAATTGTCCACATCTTCAGTTCCTACAATAACACGCTAATTCACATAACTGACATTTCAGGGGCGGAAACAATCGCTCGCACAAGCGGCGGCATGTTCGTGAAAGCAGACCGTATGGAGTCATCACCGTACGCTGCTATGCGTGCAGCAACTGGCGCGGCTGAAGTGGCTCGGGATAAAGGAATAACAGCCATCCACATTAAGGTACGAGCGCCAGGCGGTTCGGGACCGAGAACTCCGGGGCCAGGTGCTCAAGCAGCTATACGTGCATTGGCAAGGTTTGGTTTCCGTATTGAACGTATTGAAGAAGTTACACCTATTCCCCATGACGGCACAAGAAGGCCTGGTGGCAGAAGAGGAAGAAGAGTCTAATCTCAATTTCCCTTCTTTATTAACAGAAAAATTGAAATAATGCACCCATATCTGTATTGAACGCATTATTGGAGTGTCTTAGCAAGTGAAAATAGAAATCCTTGAAAAAAACGATAACAACCTCCGCATAATCGTCAGAGAAGCGGATGTTCCGTTAATGAACGCTCTGCGTCGAATAGCACTTGCCGAGGTGCCCACGATGGCAATTGATGAAGTTGTCATGATAGAAAACTCCTCAATTTTGCAGGATGAAATAATTGCCCATCGGCTAGGGCTAACACCACTGAAAACTGACTTGGACACTTACAATCTTCCTGAAGTATGCGAATGCAAAAGCGAATTCGGCTGCCCACAATGCCGAGTGACGCTTACGCTGGATGCTGAAGCAAAGGAAGGAACAAGAACAGTTTATTCAGGAGAAATCATATCAGAAAACCCAGACATCATCCCCGTCTCAGACAAGATCCCAATAGTAAAGCTGGCTAAAAACCAAAAACTAAAACTTGAAGCCTACGCCCGGCTCGGAAGAGGCAAAACTCACGCCAAGTGGCAGCCAACTTCAATGTGCGCTTACAAGTATTTCCCAAAAATAACCACTCCAACAAAGAAATGTGAAGAATGCACAAAATGCGTGGATATTTGCCCCAAGAAAGTGTTCGTCATTAAAGACGAGAAAGTTGATGTTAGAGACCTCTTAGCATGCAACCTTTGCATGGACTGCGTTGAAGCTTGCCCAAAAAAGCCGGCGCCGTTGAAGGTTGAATGGGAAAAGAATGCTTTCATAATGAACATTGAGTCAACAGGTGCGCTTCCTCCAGAACGTATCCTTAAAGAAGCCACCAAAACGTTAGGCAAACAATTAAGCGAACTTGAAAAATTGGTAAAGGCTGAACAACAATGAGAGAAACCAAAACAACAAACCCAGAATTAATTCAGCTTATTCGTCTTCTAAAGAAAGAGAGCAGAGAAAAACAAGCAGGCATCTGGCTAGACGTAGCTGACCATTTAGCCAAAACACGGAGTCAACGCATCTCAGTTAACCTGAGCAGAATAAACAGGAACACTAAAAGAAGCGATGTAGTAGTTGTTCCCGGCAAAATCTTGGGGTCAGGCAGCATAAACCATGCGGTAACAGTGGCGTCATTTGGTGCTTCGGAGAAAGCGAAGGCGAAACTTGTTGCTGCTAAAGCAAAATATCTTTCAATCCCTGAGCTCCTAGAGAAAAATCCAACGGGTGCAAAAGTAAAGATTATTCGGTGAAGAAAATGCAAACAAAAAAAGCCCCTGTCATACTGGTAAATGCTGAAGGATTAATAGTTGGCAGAATGTGCAGTAAAGTTGCCAAAAGATTACTAAACGGAGAAGAAGTTATCATCCTTAACGCTGAAAAAGCCGTGTTCTCAGGCAAAAAGAAAAGCAAAGTGGCAGAAGCCCACGTCTTCCTTGAAGTTGGCGCTCCAAGGCGCGGTCCATTCCATTACCGAAGACCCGACCGTTTCCTTCGAAAAGCCGTTAGAGGAATGGTTCCGTATAAGCAGCCGAAAGGCAAAAACGCCTATAAACGACTCAAAGTATTCATGGGTATACCTCTTGAGCTTAAAGACCAACAAATGATCACTTTTACAGAAGCTTCAGCTGCCAATCTTAAAGGGCCACATTTCACCCTTGGAGAAATGGCAAAAGAAATTGGATGGAACGATAGGATGAAATAATTATGCCGGCAAAAAAAGTTTTAGTTGTCAGTGGAAAAAGAAAAACAGCAGTCGCCCGCGCCATAGTTAAACAGGGCGTAGGCAAAGTACGAATAAACATGACTCCAGTTGAAATTTACGAACCCGATATCGCTCGCGCAAAAATAATGGAGCCTCTACTGCAGGCAGGCGGAGACGTCTGGCAGCAACTAGACATGGACGTTAAAACCAGCGGCGGAGGCTACATGGGACAGGCAGAAGCTGCGCGAATGGCAGTTGCGAATGCGCTTCTCAAATGGACGAAAAGCACTCATTTACGGACAGTCTTTAGCGAATATGACAGAACAATGGTTGCTGGAGACTCTCGAACTAAAGAAACCAAAAAGGTCGGCGGAGCAGGCGCGCGAGCAAAGGAACAGAAAAGTTACAGGTAAGGTGAAAGAACAAATGATTATTCCCGTAAGATGCTTCACATGCGGCAAACTGGTTGGAGACCAATGGGACGAGTTCACCCGACGAATCAAAACAGGCGAGAACGCAAGCGACATCTTAGACAGCTTAGGCTTGAAACGGTACTGTTGCAGACGAATGCTGCTCTCTAACGTCGAAATAATAGATGAAGTTCTACGCTTCTACGAAGAAGCAGAAAAAAGAAAAGAAGCACGCAACCTGTATTAGTTTTTTTTAATTTTGTAACAACAAAAAATACGCAACTCAATTTTCAGCGCTTACATTTCTTGAAGTAGACCAACAAACCAGAAGCGTCTATCTTTCCAAACGTATCTCAGTTTTTGGTTTTCTTGCTTTTAGATACAAGCATAAGCACAACTGCAATGAACAGTGATGATATCATGAATAACGTTAGAATTATCAATGACGGAAACTCTGGTGTTGCTTTCGGGGTTGATTGGGTTGACGAACTTGCTTGCGATGATGCTGGGCTTGGTTGAGAACTTGTGAGCAGATTCTGCGGTGGGAAGGAAGGCGTTGGAAGTGGACTTGGTACTGTAGTATTTGCCCATGTAGGCAATTGTATTTGAATGCTGGAAATGTTGACCGGAGACATAAGTGGGTAGCGGTCTGTGAGTGTTAATGTATAATTGTCTATATCACTCAACACATACGTATAACCAGTGGCAGAATTGTTTCCGTTGGTGAAGTATATTACATAGGGTGTATCGCCTATTCCCGAATTGTCAATCTCAGTAGCATTAGGGTATTCGGTTAAGTAGTCACTCCAGTAGTTACCTACTGTTCCGTTGTCGAAAATAAGAGAACTAAGCACTCCCACATAAACCAATACATTTTTTCCGTCTGTGAAGTCAAAATTATTCTCATAAAAAGTGTTGTTAGGAGTATCCATATATTGGTTACCTAATTCAATGCCTTGCATGTAATTTCCATAAAAAATATTGTAAGAACCCACAAATCCCAAAGTACCACTAATATAATTACCGCAAACAGTATTATTGTACGAGCTACTTATCGAAATGGAACCACAATTATTTTTTTCAATGAAATTATAATCGCTATCTCCAGCCAAATTAATGCTGCCATAAACTATTGTGTTGTTCAATACCAGATTAGAGCTACCAGATAACTGAATACCCTGAAGAGGATAGTAACCCTCCTTAATGCCATATTCATAAGCTGATTGGCTAAGCGAAATTGTATTGTTTAATATTCTATTGAACGACCCCTCACAACTAATATCTGCCCCTGTCAAAGTGTTTTGTGCAATTAACTGATTAGACCCCGTTATACTGATGTATGATTGAGACAAGCCGTTGAAGTTATTTCCAATAATTTGTGTTCCATCGCCCGTCCCTGAGATTTCTATGTTTAAGTTATTTCCACTTATTTGAGAGTCTGTTCCATTAACACTAATTGACCCACCATCAGTCGATATTGTAAAACCTGATATTATCACTTGATTTGCATTAATTTGAATGGCGTTGTCATAAATCATGACAGCGTAGTCTCCAAACAAAGGCTCTGAAGGCGGATGCAAAATTATATTGGTCGTGTTAGCATTTTTTCCTATGAGAGAAATACTCTTGTTTATCTCCAAAACCTGCTCTTGATAAGTCCCGCTTCTAACTAATATTGTATCGCCGTTTGTAGCATTTCCTATGGCATCGGAAATTGTCGGATAATTATCTGGAACAATAATTGTCGTAAGCTGAGCTTTAGCTGGTTTAACTGCAGTTACGCACAATGCTGTTAGGAAGACGAGAACAAGCACTAAGGCGAAACCTTTACTCATACCCATCCAACTTCACCTGCTTGCGCACGCTTCATTATCGGCGCTAAGGCAATGAACGCGTGCTTACCGCTGCCCACACAATACTTGCTATGCGCATGCTTATAGCTCTCCCAGAGAACAGAGTGTTTCGCCAGAAGAACAGCCGAGAAAAAAGAATGGTGCAAACACTGAGGCGAAACATTGCTCATGCTCATCCAACTTTTATCTTAGAAATGGTTGGCGATAAAAGGGTTTTTGTCATGGTTTCTGGACTAAGCGCCTATTTTTTAGTCCAGATTTCTTGACAAACAAACGTTTGAAATAGAAAAATACGGGAAATGATCTCCGGCAAACCGTCCTTTCATAAATGCTTCCAGCTCAAGAGCAAGTGAAAAACACATCATTGTTTTTAACAAAAAAGTGAAAAATTAATGAGAATAAAGCTTCTCATAGGGTCTTTTTGATAGTGGCAGTATTTTCTTGAATTTAGCGCTCAAGATTTCCTTGGGGTCGGTGCCGAAGTGGCTGGCGTATTGCTTGACTAAGCCTTCAATTGTTTGGGTATCTCGTTTGCCAACCGCCATTATTTTGGTTCCGTTCACGGGTTCAAGAATTTCGCCTCGCTCGTAGATTACGCCACCGTGCATTCCCGTGCCAACAAACCTAGCTCTGCATCGTTCGCCTTCTTTCAGGTTTAAGCCTAAGATGAGGATTATTCCGCCTGCCATGTACTCAGCCAGAAAGTCGCCTGCCGTTTGTCCTATGACTATTTGGGGAATGTAGCGTTGGTACTCTTTCATGTGTATGCCAACTCTGTAGCCAACGTAGTCTCGGATGAAGATTTTTCCACCCCTCATCGAGTGTCCAGTTACGTCTCCAGCGTGGCCATTTATGATTATTTGTCCTTCATTCATTGTGTTGCCACAGCCGTCCTGTGCGTTGCCATGTATCACCAATTTGGGTCCATTCATGAAGGCGCCAAGGTCGTTTCCTGGCGTTCCGTAAACGTCGATTTGGATGTTTGTGTCCAGGTCAGTGCCAATGTATCGTTGCCCACAGACATTGTGCACTTCAATTCTTTCAGCGTCGCCGCAGATTGCCTGTCGCAGCAAGCAGTTTAATTCTTTATAGTACAGTCCCTCTGCATCGATTTTCAGCACATTGCCTTTTTTTATTATGCGAGGAAGATATTTCGCGTCGATTTCCACAATGGTTTTTTGTTCAATCATACGTTTACTCGCCTGCCATTTTTACGCCTAAGAATCTTTAACTCAGTCCTCGTTAAGCCGACACCTCTAAGTGCAAGTCGGTTGCCTCGCAAACTTTCGATGGCGTTTATACCCATGCCGCCCATCATATCTTTAATCTCTAAACTCCAGCTTTGAAGCAAATTGACTAACCGCTGAGAAGCAATGTCAGGGTTGATGCGTTTGCTAATCCACGGGTCACATGTCGCAATACCCCACGGGCATTTGCCAGTGTAGCAACGTTGACAAACAGTGCAGCCCATAGCTATCAAAGCGGCAGTTGCAATATACACGGCGTCCGCTCCTAACGCTATAGCCTTAACCACATCAGCGCTGCTTCTAAAGCCGCCAGCCGCCACGACTGAAGCCTTATTTCTGATGCCTTCTTCTCTGAGCCGCTGGTCTACTTGTGCAATGGCTAACTCGATGGGTATACCTACGTTGTCTCTGATGACTTTGGGTGCTGCGCCAGTTGCGCCTCTGACACCGTCGAGGGCTATTATGTCTGCTCCAGCACGTACCATACCGCTGGCGATTGCCGCTGCGTTGTGGACAGCTGCGATTTTCACTGAGATAGGCTTACTGTAGTTTGTGGCTTCTTTAAGCGCGTAAATTAGCTGTCGAAGGTCCTCGATTGAGTAGATGTCATGTTGCGGGTAAGGTGAAAGCGCGTCTGTGCCTATCGGTATCATGCGTGTTTTGGCTACTTCTTTGGTTACTTTTTCTCCCGGTAAGTGTCCGCCTATGCCTGGTTTTGCGCCTTGGCCGATTTTGATTTCTACAGCCGCACCTACGTCAAGATATTTAGGGTGCACACCGAACCGCCCGGATGCAACTTGGACAATGGCGTGATTGCCGTACTTGTATAAGCCTTTGTCTAAGCCGCCTTCGCCAGTGTTGAAGTATGTCCCGCATTCGGTGGCTGCTCGGGCTAAGGATTCATGTACGTTTAAGCTTACAGCACCGTAGGACATGGCTGAAAACATTACTGGAACGTCAAGGCAAAGTTGCGGAGCAAGCTGGGTCTTTAGTACCGTTTCGCCGTTTTCCATTTCCAGTTCTACCTTGTCCGGTTTTGCGCCCAGATAAGTTCTAATCTCCATCGGTTCACGCAACGGGTCAATTGAAGGGTTAGTTACTTGGCTAGCGTTTAGGAGCAGTCGGTCCCAATAAGTGTAGTCTGGTTTGTCACAGCCCATGCCTGTTAAGATTACTGCGCCGCTTTCAGCTTGCTTTTTCACGTCTCGGATTGCTTCAACTGTCCAGTTAGCGTTGTCCCGGTTAGCGGTCGGGTTCTTTATTATGGTGATAGCGTGGGTTGGGCAGAAGGTTACGCAGCGTTGGCAGTTGACACAGTTTTCTTCTTTGCTGCAGACAGTGTCAGTTTCTTCGTCGTAGTAGTGCGTGTCGTATGTGCATTGGTTAACGCATACTTTGCAGCGTATGCAACGGTCTTGGTCACGTTCAACTAAATATTCAGGAATCACGTAAGTTTTCATTAACTTTCTCCTCCTCTTCAATTTGGAGGTTGCTGTTTTTTAGTCTGCAAATCGCGGGTTCTCCGCCTCTTGGAGCCCAGAACTTGTCCAAGTGCGGCGAGACCAGGCGCATGGCTGATTCCTCTGATGATAAGTATTGGAAGTCGCCGTTTGAGCCTGCTACTAATGGTCTTAGTTTGATTCTGTCAGTTAAGCCTATCATTTCGCCGTGGTGAGCAACGATTATGCTGAATGGCCCGTTCATCAGTAAGCTGCCGTAAGTTTGACGCAGTGTTCTTAGAAGTTGTGCTTGTTTGGGTTCCATGCTGTCTATTTCACTCCATAATGGTGCAGCGAGGATTTGAGATACCAACTCGATTGGTAGGTGTTGTCTACGTATGAGCAAGTCAACCGTGTACGCTAACACTTCAGTGTCTGTTTGCATGGTGCACTTGTAACCGTACATTTCCAAGTAGCGGCGGTTAATGCCGTAGGATGAGAGCTCACCGTTATGCACAACTGTCCAGTCCAGAATATTGAATGGGTGTGCTCCGCCCCACCAGCCAGGCGTGTTCGTGGGGAATCTACTGTGACATGTCCAAAGGTATCCGTGATAGTCTTCTAAGCAGAAGAAGTCTGCGACGGCTTCAGGGAAGCCTACGCCTTTGAATACGCCCATGTTTTTGCCACTTGAGAAGACAAATGCCTTTCCCGTTTCACTGTTAATGTGCATGATGGCTTCTATTACGTAATCTTCTTCGGTTTGGCCTTCGGGTCGATGTTTTTTAGGTTGAACAAAATATCGCCAAACTAACGGGGGATCGCGGACATCGGCAGGTCTGGTCTGCATTTCTTCGTCGTAGATTATGTCGAATCTGGAAGCGAGTATGTGGTCAGTTTTTTCTTTTGCGTCTTTGCTCAGGTACATTACGTGGAAAGCGTAGTAGTCTTTGAAGTCTGGATATATGCCGTAAACTGCGAAGCCGCCGCCTAAACCGTTACCGCGGTCATGCATGTTTATTATTGCGCGGATTGGATCTTTTGAGCCAAATCGTTTGCCCTCAGTGTTCATCATGCCGAAAAGGGCGCAGCCTGAGATATCCTTGTCATCTCCGAAAGGACTGATTATTTTTCTATCTTGAATGTTCATTTATTGCACCACACTCATTTTTCTCTGCAGACCAGTTGGCAGTGTTGCCCAACTGAAGTCGTCCGCGAGGAGTTTTTGCTTGAATTTTTTCACATTTATTGCGTTTTTTATAAGGTAAAATAGGATGCCTGCTCGTTCAATGCTGTTCACAAGTGTCAAGCCTACGATAACGTTGTTTTTGAGGACAAGTTTCTTGTATACGTTGTGTTCAGCGTCTTGTTTAACGAGCACTTCCAGCGTTGGGTCTTCTTTGGGGTTAGCTAAACCTACAGAAACGATGGGAATTCCAAAGTACTTTAGGCTGCTCATATTTGTGCCACCCGCATAGGTGGTTTTTTTCCCTGCCATATTGCAGCCTGCAACTTGACCTTCCACGACTGCGAGTGGCCAAAGCGGCAAGAGGCGGTTCTGGTTCAGAATAAAGTCATACGCTTCAGCCACGTCACCACTTGCGTAAACGTCAGGTACATTTGTCTGCATCATATTATCAACTACTATTCCCCTGTTAATTTTTACCGTTGTTCCTGTAACCAGTTCAGTGCGTGGAACAACACCGATGGCTACAATTACAAGGTCGCAGGGCACTTGGTCACCCTTGGTTAAGAGCACTCCGCCGACTACGCCTTCGTTGCCTGGTTTGCCCAGGATTTTCTGGACAGACTGGCCAGTTATGATGTTGACGCCTGCTTTCTTAATGATGTCTTCCACGATGTCTGATGCTTTCGCATCTAAAAGTAAGCTGAGAATTTTCTCTTGCAATTCAACCATTGTAACTTTTAAGCCACGCTTCATGAGCGCTTCTGCTACGCTTATGCCGATTAGTCCTGCACCTATAACTACTGCCGCCTTAGCGTTTATGGCATCGATTTTGGTTGCAAGCAGTTGTGCATCCTCAATAGTGGTGAAAGTGAATACGCCATCCTTGTCTGAACCCTCCATCTTTGGAACAAAGGGTTTGCCGCCTACCGCAAGAAGCAACTTCTCATAAGTGATTTTTTCGCCGCTTTCTAGCTGAACCGTTTTCTCATTAAGGTTAAGGGCTGTTACTTTTTTGTCCGTGAGTGCTTCTACGTTGTTTTCCTTCCAGAAATCATCTGTTTTGCAGTTAATTTTTTTGAAGTCTGCTTTGCCGCTGACAAAGTCGCTAATCATTGGACGACTGTAATGGGAGCATTTTTCGTCAGAAATAACTATTATGCTTCCGGCTGGGTCTACTTCTCGGATGGCTTCAACTGCGCCTATGCCTGCTGCTGAACCGCCAACAATCACGTACTTTGCCATTTACGTTTTCACCTCTTTGAAAACCAACGCTTGGTTGGGGCAGTTGGCAACGCATGCTGGCTCTTCGAAGCCTTGGCATAAATCACATTTGGCAACTACTTTGCCTTGCTGATCCATCATTATGGCGCCATATGGGCAAACCATTATACAGGTCCAGCAACCCATGCATTTCTCTTGGTTATGAGTCACTAAACCTGTTTTTTCATCTTTTTGCATTGCACCTGATAAGCAAGCCGTTACGCATGGTGCGTCTTCGCAGTGTCGGCATTGAATGGCGAAGGAGACAGGCTTGTTTACTTCTAGTCTTACTCTGCTTATTGGTTTGGGGCGTTCGCTGTTGTAGGCTTTGATTATATCTTTTGATTTTGAATGTTGGACTGTGCAGTAGACTTCGCATAGTCCGCAGCCCATGCATACTTCTTGCTTTGCGATTATTTTTTTCATATAGTTAAACCTCATTAAATTTCTTGTTTAGCGTGGGCAAATGAGCATGAGAATGTATAGTTCAATGTCGCTTGTGCATGAGATGCCGTTGCTTGTGGTTGATTGTTTAGCACTTGTCATTATTACTTTGCAGGTGTTTAGCGGCATTTTTACACCTTTTTTATTAGTGTTAGCCCATTGAAATAGCATGTATTCTATATAACTTTGTTGATAATCATTTATATGCAACTTCATGAACTATGTTATCTAAATGAAACATATATCTGGTGAGGTTTTTGGCAGAAAAAGACCTAGGCTATAGAAAAGTCCAATGCACAGGTAGAGGATCATACATAATATCTCTACCGAAAGAATGGGTTCAAGACCTAGAGTTAAAACGAGGCAGCGAAATAGCATTCAACATCCAACCAGACTCCACACTAAATCTGGTTCCAAGAAAAATCAAAGAAAAAGAAGGCAGAGGAAACGCGGCTAAACTCAAAGAATACTTCATTAGCGTAGACCCGAAAGAGCCTCCGCAGTCTACCCTGCGCATGATCCGCGCATTATACGCCATAGGCGCTGACATAATAAGAGTCCACTTCAAAAACACTCAAGACGCAGCAAAATACAAAAATGAAATAAAAAACTTGGCTAGAGACAATTTTCTAGGTTCAGAAATAATCGATGAAACATCAGACGAAATCACCCTGCAAATCCTAATAAAACCCTCCGAATTCCCCATTGAAAAAGCCGTTAGAAGAATGTCTATCGTAGCACTCTCCGCAAACAGAGACGCCATCGCCGCCCTAAAAGACAGAAGCACCACTTTATTTGACAGCGTAATCAACGCTCACAATGACGTAAAACGCTTAGGATTATACATTGTTCGCCAGCTAAAATATGGGATAGAACGAAACCTATATCGCGAACTCGGTTTTAGAACCCCTAAAGAGTTTCTCTTATATCGCATAGCAGTAAACGACATCGAAAGCATTGCCCAAAACGCTATGAACATAATAAACAACCTGGGTTCACTGCAAAAATTAATCGATGACGAAACGCTCTTCATAAAAGACCCAATAGACGAAGAAATATACAATCAGCTGGTCAATTTTAGCACACAAGCAAACCAACTATACGATGACGCCATAAAAGCACTCTTCAAAAGAGAATACAAAGACGCTGAGAAACTAATTTCAAAACGCGAATCCCTAACTCCGCTCGAGAACGAGCTAATCATGCTAATGTCGAGCAAAAAACTAGACCCAAACATAGCTTCAGTGTTACGCTTAATTTTTGATAGCTCAAGACGCATAATGGATTACAGCAAAAACATGGCGGAACTAACGCTGAACCGCACGGTAGAAGAAATGTGTTCAACATTCGCATACAAATAATTTTCTTTTTGGAAAAGCCAGCAGTAAGAAAAAAATTCGCTGAAACTAAGTAAAATAGTGCTCCGGCCGGGATTTGGACCCGGGTCCGCGACTCGAGAGGCCGCTATACTTAGTCCCTTAAGGAGAAGTCTCAGTAAGGTTTGACCGGACTATACTACCGGAGCATTCGGAAAATGGTTATCTCTTACAGATAAATATCTTTTCATGCGTTTAAAATACGTAAAGAATCCAATTCCTTGAAAGTTCAAGTTTTCTTATCCGCGTCTAAGAAACGCTTTATTGTTATTACAATTTCTTGTAAGCTTTTCTCTGTTAAGGGCGGTTGATAGGGGATTCTGAGTACATCCCAGCCTTGAGCTTTCAAAAGTTCATCGATTTGGTTATCGTGCTCTTGCTGTTTATCGCTCGAATGCACTGGTGTTCCATCTAAGTAAACGATTTTGCGCTTGTTCATCCAGCAAAAGTCAGGAACGGTTGATTTGAGGATAATTGTTTTCTGTGTTACCATGCCGCTGGTTAACCCAGCAATGCTTAATGCTTTGAATACTTCGATTTCTGCTTTACTAACTGCAGGATGCATATTTGCTTTATAGCTCAATTTGGCTCACGAAAAATAGCATTACCTCTGAGGCTTAATAAATTTAATACCAAAAAACGTCCAGATTCATGCAAGCAATAACCAAAAGTAGGCTTGGCGGACCGCTCTTGTTAACCCAAGGCGCGAATCAAAAAGAGCCTTGAACTGTCAGGGTTCGGCAATCCGCGTCTCGTTTAACTGCTGACCCGCCAAACGTGGGTGGACCTCTTGGTGGCTATTTTCTCGCAAAATAACAAGACTTTGCGCAGTATAAATGGAATTGTGATTGTGTAATTGCAACAACAAGCGTGCGAGCTTCTCTAGAAAATACAAATTGTAAAGTTGCAAATGATTAAAAGAACGGTTGCTTTTTGCATTATGCAGTTATTATTTCTTGTGTTTCTTCGTAAACTATGGGCATAATGGTTACGTTGTCTTTTTTGGGTGGTTTACGTTGTATCTTGTCTGGTCTTTTTTGGTCGCCGATCCAGTACATGCTCCATCCCATGAGGAATATGAAGATTATTGCTGGAAGAAGCATGATTATCATGAGGTTATTGCGCTTATGTTTGCGCTTAGAAGCTACCAACTTGGAACCCTGACCACCTTTCAGCGGGCTGGCAAAATAAGCTTTGATAACTTAGAATAAAGATTCAAAATCACTAATTACCTTCAAGCCCTCGGTGGGTCATTTTTGTTGATGAATTTCTTTATCAAAAAGTAGGCTATACCCAAGTTAGCCAGCTTGTAAACAAGTCTTTACACGCTAATTGTAGGCGCATGGAAAAAAGAAGAGGTAAAACTTCCTTCAGCGTCTTAGGTTGTTTAACTTTCAACTTTTTTCTCTTGCACTTGGAAAGGTGGAAATTCCTTGAGTTTATCTGCCATGTCTTTAAGTTGCTTGTCTACAAGGTAATTCAATGTTCCTTCCTCAAAAGTTCCATCCGCGCTTCTTTGCCCAGCTTTTGCTCCAGTAAGAACCTCTATACCTTCATCAATTGTTTTGACTGAGTAGATGCTAAATTTGCCGGCTTTCACTGCTTCAACAACTTCTTCTTTAAGCATCAGGTTTTGCACATTGCTTTCGGGTATCATTACTCCTTGCTCCCCAGTGAAACCCTTAAGCTTGCAGACTTCAAAGAAACCTTCAATTTTCTCGTTTACCCCGCCTATGGCTTGGACTTCACCTTTCTGATTAACTGAACCAGTTACTGCTATGTTCTGCTTTATCGGCAGTCCAGAAAGCGCTGATAAAATCGAGTATAATTCGGTGCTTGAAGCGCTGTCACCTTCGACCCCTCCATAACTCTGCTCAAAAACAAGTCTTGCGGAAAGACTCAACATTTTGTCCCTAGCGTATTTGTCATTTAGGTAGCCGCTGAGAATTAAGACACCTTTTGTGTGTATAGGGCCGCCCATTTTAGCTTCTCTTTCAATGTCAATTACTCCTTCTCTGCCTAAGCCAATGCTTGCCGTTACCCGCGAGGGGGTGCCGAAGGCAAAGTCGCCCATTCCCATAACAGACAAGCCATTAACTTGCCCAACCATTTCTTCAACAGTATCTATTAGGAAGAACCCGCGAGTTATCATTTCTTGAATTTTTTCTTGGATAAGTTTTGAGCGGTAAACTTTTTCTTCTATCGCTTTTTTGACATGATTTCCATTTATGAACTCGGCGTTTTCTTGTGAAGCATAATAGTTTGCTTCGCGAATTATGTCAGCAATATGGGAGAATTGCGTTGATAGCTTGTATTGGTCGTCTGCAACCCTTGAGCTGTACTCTACTATTTTGGCTACTCCTGTGCCGTCGAGGTGTTTAAGGTTTTCTTTTTCACACAGTGTGCATACCCAAGAGGCATACTGCATTACTTTATCGTCAGTTCTATCCATCACACTGTCAAATTCGGCTTTAATCTTGAAAAGCTCTCTGAAATCATTGTCCAACTGGAATAGTAATTGGTAAATGTTGGGGTCGCCGATTAAGATTACTTTGGCCGTTAACGGAATAGGCTGAGGTTTAAGGGTTTTAACGCTGAGAAAACCATAACGCTCTTCAGGTTCTTCTATAGCTATATTTTCGTCTCTAAGGTCTCGTTTTAAACCGTCATAAGCAAACGGGTCTCTCAGTAGCTCTTCAACTGGAACTATCAAGTATCCGCCGTTAGCTTTGTGTATGGCTCCTGCACGAATCATAGAGAAGTCAGTGGTTAAGGCGCCAAACTGAGCTTCCTTCTCTGTTCTACCGAGAAGGTTAAGATAAGTGGGGTTAGTCACCATTACTACAGGAGCACCCTTGGTTTCCGAGTTATCAATAACGACGTTTACCTCGTATTTCTTATATGGATCTTCTTTCATCCACGGCATTTCGAATGGAAGCTGCTCTTGGGATTCACCGCCTCTTCTTATGAACCGTTGAAGATTATCCAAAATGTCATTTTCAACAGCCTTAAGGTAAACTGTTACCTCAGGAGCATCTCTGTACTTCTCGCTAAGACTTATCTACTTGATTGCCAATGGCGTAGAGGGCAACTTCTTTGTTCAGTTTCTTTAAGGCATCATGAATTTTTCTCTCCATGTCTATTAGTTGCCTCATTGTGTTTCTAAATTCGGTTTCTAACTTTTCCCTTTTTTCTTGGAGTTTATCCTTCGTTTTTTGAGGCAACGCTAACATTTCTTCTTCGCTAAGCGGTTTGCCATCTAACACTGGAATAAGCAGCAGGCCAATAGGTGTGGATTGAATTACAAAGCCTTCCTGTTGAGCCTTTTGGCTTAATTCATCAATTAACAGTTTTCTTTGATTTTCCAGCCCTTGAATTGTGGCTTCTCTTCTTGTAGCGTAATCTTCACTTTCAAAAGCTTTAGGTAGCGCATTCTTAATGTTTTCAATGAAGTTTTTCATGTCTTCGCGAAATTCTTTTCCTTTTCCAGCTGGCAACTGAATGGCTTTCGGCTCGTATGGGTTAGCAAAATTATTGACGTAACACCAGTCAGGCGGAACTGGCTGAATTTTAGCTTGCGCTTCTACGAAGTTTTTAACCGCGGTTTTTCTGCCTGTTCCAGGATAGCCTGCAACGTACATGTTGAAACCGTGGTCTTTTATTCCGAGCCCAAATTTTAAGGCTCGAACGGCTCTTTCTTGGCCTATAATTTCGTTTAATGGAGCAAGCTCATGGGTTGATTCGCATTGCATAAAATTAGGATCGCATTCTTTTCTGAGCTTTTCCATTGGCAACTTGTTTATCATATTAAAGTCACTTCATCTAACCTGCAAAACTAGTATACTTAAATTTGGTTTGCTTAGTAATTAAGTTTCTGTTGCATATTTTTCCAAGTATCTAATCAGAGCTAACTTTTACCTGAGACAATAAAACGTTTGATTAATTCAGGATTCCTCACTTCGGGATGAAAAAGCACACCGTAGATTGGCTTGATTTTATGTTTAATGATTTGGAAGCATTTTGTGGATTTTGCCCAAACATAAAAATTCCCTGAAGGCTCAATGCAGTAGCTGTGAAGTGAGTAAGCCTTGAAGTCTTCACAGAAAAGCGGGTTTTCTTTTAGCATTTTTATCTGTGTCATACCTATTTCTAAACATCGAATCAAGCGCATACCGAAAACTACGCCTATAGTTTCCATGCCTGCGCAGACGCCTAAAACCGGCTTTTCTGTTTCTCTGAGCCACATGAACTTTTCTGGTTGACTTAAAGTTGCTGTATCCTTGAGTGTTGTGCCCGAAAGAATAATCCTGTCACATTGGCTTAGGTCTTGGTTAGTTACTTCAAGGAAATGTTTTACGATGCATTCATCCTGTGTTTCAGCAATTGTGACTATAGGTAATACAAACTCGTAAAAGCCCAATGAATCCTTCTTCCAATTCATGTCCACAACAAGAATCATTTAGAAACCAGCCGAGCCTGCTTAATTATGAATACTCCAGAATTTCCCTTAAATTCAACACTATAATCAAGCGACTTCGATTTTCTTTTTGAATAGAGGTGCATCTAAAACAGTTGTCTCAATTTCGCCGCCTTCTCCAGCTGGGCTCAAACCATACTTTTGCTGAAGGTCAACTAGCCTATCTATCAGCTTGTTGTCGATTTGTTTTCCAAGCCATTTTTCGTCAAGGGGATAAGCGAAAACTCCTGAAATAATCACTTTAAACCTTTTTTCAAGAAGCTCTTCTAAGAGGGCTTTCTGATCATGCTTCCACAACGGGTTATAGCACCACAATCCAAGATGATTGCATATACGCTGGACGCGTTCAGCTTGGTAGACTGACTCCACTGCACCCGTTACCACACCCTCAATCTGATATTTTCTTGCTGCCTCAGCGATTGCATCTTCCAATTCTGAGAGTTCCTTCTCTTTTTCGCCCTGAGTTGTTTTTGTTATTTGAGGCAATCCTAAGGCTTCTGCCTGAAGCGCCGAAATCTCAATGTTTGGAGTATGATACATGAAGCTCTCCTTATTTTTTGAAATTATGGTGATGAGGCATACGACTTCTTCTTTCTCTGCAGCGTAGTGAAGGGCAAGTGTTGAGTCTTTGCCGCCTGAAAACAGAACTCCAAGTCGCATGGCTACTTTAAAAAAGAAAACTGGTTTATATGCCTGCTTGAAACAGGCTTTTTAGGCTTAAACTTTTACGTTGCAAACGTTTGGGATTGCTTTGAGCTTCTTTATTATTTCTGAGCTAACTTTTTTGTGGATCACATACACCGATATGGCGTAGCCGCTGTTTCCGATTTGCCTTGAGTAGTTTGCTCTTATGTTTATTTCGCTATCAGCTAAGACTTTGTCAATGTTAGCGAAAACTCCTGGCACATCACGATGGTGAATAAACAAGGTGTAAACCGGTATTTCTTCTAGCTCTATGCTTTCACCTGCGTTTACTGCGTCGGAAAAGTCTCCGCCTAAAAGATAACCTGAAACGACACGTGCTATTTCGGTTGATGTTTCTCTTTGGGCTTCGATTGTTGATGCGCCAAGATGACTGCTTAAAACCACGTTATCCAAATCCTTGAGTTTGCTATTGAATTCAGCGCTTTCACTTTTAGGTTCATCCGCGTAAACATCTAATGCGGCGCCAGCGATTTTTCCTTCTTTTAGCGCTTTGTAGAGTGCTTGTTCGTCAACGTTGCTGCCTCTTGAAGTATTAATCAGATAAGCAGTTGGCTTCATTAAGGCGAGTTCTTTTTCCCCGACAACTATTTCTTTTCCGCCTGTGTGAATGCTAACATAATCAGCTTTTGCCAGAACCTCTTGCTTTGTTATGAACTTTATGCCCGATTCAAGGCATGGCTTAATGTCATAACCGATTACTTCCATGTCAAAGCCGCGGCGCGCAATTTCTGCCAACCTTTGCCCGATTCTTCCGCAGCCCAAAATACCCAACGTTTTGTAAGACAGCTCCGTTCCTTTGAACTTCTTTTTTTTCCAAATGGCAGTTTTAAGTGAATGATGCGCTTGAGGAGTATTTCTTGAGATGCTTAGCATTAAACCGATGGTTAACTCTGCCACCGCATTGGTGCTGCCATAGGGGGCAGATTTTATAACTATACCGTTTTCAGAGGCGGCTTCAACATCAATGTTGTCGTAACCTACTCCTGCTCTTCCAATGATTTTGAGTTTTCCTTTGGCGCCTGCTTCGATAACTTCCTTGGTTACTTTTGTGCCGCTTCGCACAATTAACGCGTCAAACTGCCCTACCTCGGCAATTAGCTTTTTTAAGTCTCTTTTTTGCGTGTCTGTCTCTATGCCAGCGTCTTGGAAGAGTTTTAATCCTTCTTTTTCTAAGCCATCGTTTAACAATACCTTCATTTTAGCAAACTCCCTTTAGTGCTTATCAAGGTTGGAGATTTAAGTTGATTGCCAACCGAGAATATTAAATGTTCTGAAAAGTGGATTTTGCCTCCCCTTTGGCATGCTTAAGCTTTGTTTTTTAAGGCGGCGGCTTGTTGTTTGCTGATTCTGGTTGTTGCTATGTTAAAGGTTGATACTGTATGGCAGTAAGGGCAATGCAGCCGCCGTGTGTTTCCACGGTACAGGGAAATGAAGCTGGCTCCTGGAACCCAATGGTAGTTAAATTTTTTCTTGCATTTCGGGCATGTTAACCTTGATATGGTGTGTGGTCCATACCTTGGAAGCAACAGGAAAAATGCTACAAAGATTACCGCTGTTATGGCAACGTAGATTAAGAAAAGGTCTACCATGGCAATTTCAGCTTTCAAAGGAGAATGTTAGCTTATTAATATTTAGGCTTAATTTTCGCTTTTAGAAGATTTTGCCCATGTGATGTTTTTTGAGGAAGCAGTGAAGGGATATCTAAGCTTTTTTGAGGTAGGTTAATGCTTCTTCCACGTTTTGGAAGCCGTATTTCACCTGATTAAACTCCTTCTTGAATGACAGTGCGTCTTCTTTGACTTGAGCGGGTTCACGTTTGCCCTTTATCACGTCAAGCATAAGGTCGCATAAGTGTTTAATGTCGCCTTCCCTGAAGCCTCGCCTAGTTACGTCTTGGAAGCCGATTCTTAATCCTGAAGGGTCATCCTTGCCGCTTTGATCATCATAAGGCAAGAGGTTCTTGTTGACAATTATATTTGCGTCTTCGAGGTCTTGAGCAATCTTTTTGCCGCCGCCGAAGCTACGAATATCAACCGCAATTTGGTGAGATTTAGTGAAACCTTTTTTCTCTGCTAGAACTTTAACGCCGTTCTCACACAAGCATTGTCCAGCCGTCTGCGCGTTCTTCACTGTTTGTCTTGCCAGTTCAGCGCCGAAAAGCTTCATCTCCAAGGCGGCTATGCCAAGCGCAGGTAACCTGCCCAGATGGGTGCTTGAAGCGCTAAGTGGGAAAATGGCGAATTGGATTTTTTTCACTGCTTTCTCTAGAGCTGGATTGGTTGGGCTTCCCATGATGACGCCGCCTTGTGGGCCTGGGAAAGTTTTGTGGGTTGAAGAGGTTATGAAGTCTGCGCCCTCTCGTAAGGGGTCTTGGAATTCGCCGCCTGCAATTAAACCCAGAACATGAGATGCGTCGTAGGCTACGTATGCGCCTACTTCTTCGCAGACAGCTCTTAACTCTTGAATTGGATGTGGAAACAGGAATAGGCTGCCGCCGAAGGTGACTATGCCTGGTTTGGCGGCTCGTATGACGTAGGCTGACTTGTCTGGGTCAATATTGAATTCGTCTACGTCGTAAACGTGATTTATGTTTTCTAAACCTAACACGTTGCCAGCTAAGCCGGTGTAATCGTGTGAGATGTGTGCGCCGCAGCTCAGTGGGGTGACGACCATTTTGTTGTTTTTTGAAGCTAATGATAAGCCTTTGAATGTCGCTAGGTTCGCGTGGGTGCCTGAAACAAGCCGTACGTCTGCCCAGTCAGCTTTGAATAGGCTTTTCATTATGTCCGTTACGTAATCTTCGATTTGGGACATGTACTTTTGGCCTTGATAATACCGTTTTTTAACGTGCCCTTGAAGGTCGTTTTCGCCTTCAGCATATCTGCAATCAAGGTCATGAGAGAAGTTGAGCATTTGGTTGACTGCTGGCGATTTTAATCCCTCGCTTGCAATCATGTTTATGCATTCTTTGTCTCGGTATTGCTCATGTTTACGACTTGCTTCGATTAGATCTAGAACAAGGTTTGAGAAGTTTTCCATTTTTATGTTCTTCCCCACGCTTAAGTCATCAACGGAATTAGGCTTTGCAGTATTTAGCCGTTACTGGAAGCAAGTCAAGGTTCAAGGGTTGAATGATGGCGGTATAAGGGGCAAGCAATTTACTTTTTATTAGTGCTAATTAAGAATGCGCCGTTTTTTCTTCCGTTTGGCTTGGTGCTTGGGTTATTTTTGCTATGGGTACTGCGCCTGATAGGACGCTGTTGTTTAGGAATGTTATTTCTTTTCCAGAATCCAAAAGGACAACCGTCTGTAATGGTGTTAATTCTTTGATTATGCCCTGTTCATTCATGTATGAGGTGATGACTCGGTCACCTACAGCGTAGTGTAGCCTGCCTTCCTTTAATGGTTCTTCATATTTGCGAACGGCGGTTATGATTATTCCACCTGATGCAATTGCGCTGTTTGGAATGTTAATTTGTCCCACATCAGTTTGTATTCTCATAACGAGCGCGGTCATTTCTGTGACTTTTCCAGGGATACTGTTGACCATGACGGCGTCGCCTACTTTAAACTGGTAAGTAGTGAAAACTAACGCGCCTGACAAGAGACTACCAACAAACGTGGATATAACCAGCCCAGCGGTAATTGAGATTATTCCTGCACCTGTTAAAAGGTCCGTTGCCGAAACTTGTAGAATGTTTAGGATTCCGAAGGTCATTACTAGTATTGCTATTGCAAGCAGTGCATACTGTAGCATTGTTGCGGCTTGGTTTCCTATTCGCTGAGCCATAAGCGGTTTAGAACGCCGTATAAGTATTATTGCCGCTAACCAAAACCCTACACTGATGACTATGCTTACGGCTTGTTCAATTAACTTGGACAAGCTTATGGGTTCAGCAATAAACAGGTGAAAAACGATGAGAGTGCCTATGCTTAAGATTACTATGAATATTAAGAAAACAGCGAGTCTTTTTAATGAGTGAATAACGTGAGCCATGTTAGTCCTTCCTAGCCATAGTTTGCAAGCATATTTCTATAGTTTTCTCAATAAAAGATATGCCTCTTGTCTTTAAGAGGGGTTGCTTTCATAAAGCTTGTACCTTTTCGCTGCAGCTTTCTTTGAAACTTGTTTTCTAATTCTCCAAAGCCCTTAATCAACCTGTCTAAGCAAACATAAAGACGCTTAGCGGTTTTCATAGTAATTCTTCTTTTAACGTTAGTAACAATTATATGGAATGTTCTGAGATTCTCTACGTGATGTCTGCTCCTAATTGTCCTTGCCCCAAAAAAGACTGCCCACGCCATAGCAACTGTGAAGAATGCGTTAAGTATCATAAGGCGAAGAATGAGTTGCCTTTTTGTGCAAAAGAAGAAAGTTAAATTTGCATTTTTAGCGCCAGTACTTGTGTTTTACAGGGGTCTGTCAATTTAACTTCGATTTTTTATGTAAAGTTGAGGGCAGGAGAGGCTAGTTTTAGCTAGCAAAGTGGTTTAGAAACTAGGTAGAGGGAGAGGGCGGTCATTTTTGTTATAGGATTTCTTTATCAAAAATTAGGTATCGGTAGGTAGGTGATTTATCGCTAAGAAAAAGCCTGACCGGGGTATTATTTGCTTGGTGTTTTTAGTAGCGAAAAGAGGATGGAGCGCAACGTTGATATCCCTCGGTTTGTAAACCCCCTTTCAACGATTAAAATGACCAATCGTTCAGACATGGAAGCGCTTAAGAAAAGAGAAAACATACAAAACCACTTCTGGAACCAAGTTGGCTCTGTTGAACATATTTCATTGCCAAAACTGGAGGACGCAATTCGAAAAGAGTTTAACTGTACTGATGACAGATTTATCCAAGCTCAAATCAGGCTGATGCAAACTGAGGCAAGAATAAGAGTGCAAAGCAGTGTCAAAGTGTGGATTAAACAGCCGGGCATCTCACAGGCTGAACAGTGACTGTGAAATTGATTGAAAGATTTGGTTTGACAACAAATTTTTTGGTAAAATGTTTGGGGAACATATTTAAGCGAGGCTAAATAGTTAGCTTATCTAATTATTAGAAAAGGCAATTAATATGATAGTTGCTTCAGACAAGGCAGCCCGTGAGTTGCTTGAGGTAATTCCAGTCATCATGAAGGACATACGATCTGAGATGCGCAGTCGAAGGCCCCATGATTTAACCGTTCCCCAGTTCCGCACCTTAGCCTTTGTGGACCGCAATGAAGGTGCTTCGCTCTCGGCAGTGGCAAATCATATGGGATTGACCCTGCCCTCAACATCCAGGCTTGTGGATGGCCTTATCGCCCGCGGTATGTTAACAAGAGAAGATAATCCAGCTGACAGACGACGCCTAAAATTAGGCGTTACGAATCATGGATTAACGATTTTGGAGACCTCACGCCGAGGTACCTTGACCTATCTGGCAAACAAAATAGCCAGCCTCAGTGCTGAGGACATGGAAGTCATTGCCAAAGCCATGAAAGCTATGCGCTCTGTCTTCATAAGCAGCACACAAACACAAGCAGTGGTGAAGTAACATTTTGCCTATCCTCACAACAGAACACCTCACTCGCCGTTTCAAAGAGCTAACAGCAGTTGATGACCTGACCATATCGGTGAATCAAGGTGAAATCTTCGGTCTTCTCGGTCCCAACGGCGCAGGCAAATCAACAGTCATCAAAATGTTAACCACCCTGTTACCTCCGACTGCTGGAAGCGCAAGTGTTGGAGGCTTCGACGTTGTGCATGAAGCAAGCAACGTAAGAAGACTGATTGGCTACGTGCCTCAAATTCTCTCCGCTGACGGCACCCTCACAGGCCGCGAGAACCTCATGATATTCGCCAAACTTTATGATATCCCAAAAAGTGAACGCGCTACGCGTATTGACGAGTCACTGGAGTTCATGGGTCTCACCGACGCGTGCGATAAGATCGTGAAAAATTATTCGGGCGGCATGATTAGACGCTTGGAGATAGCTCTATCCATGCTGCATCACCCCAAGGTTCTGTTCTTAGATGAGCCCACCATTGGTCTTGATCCGGTAGGACGCAAAGCAGTCTGGGATCATATCCAAAAACTGCGAGCTGACTACGGCACAACCATCTTCCTTACCACGCACTACATGGAAGAAGCAGACAACCTATGCTTCAGGGTGGCGATCATGCATTTAGGAAAATTAGCTGTTATTGGTACACCTGCCGATTTGAAGGCGTCTCTAAACAAGGAGAACGTTACACTCGATGACGTGTTCGTATACTACACTGGGGGAGAACTCGACAGGGGAGAGAGCTATAGGGAAGCGACCATGATAAGGCGCACGGCGAGGAGGCTCGGCTAAAACGATCATGGATAAGGTGAAAAATGCGGTCAATTCGGTCGTTTCCTTTTTCAATAAGACGTTGAGCATAGCCGAAATGGAGGTACGTAAACTTCGCCATGACCCAACTGAATTGATTACCCGTGCTGTGCAACCCGCGCTCTGGTTACTGATCTTCGGAGAAGTCTTCACAAGGTTGCATATCATATCCACTGGCAATCTATCTTACCTATCCTTCATAACGCCTGGAATTCTGGCTCAAAGCGTGCTATTTATAGCCATCTTCTACGGTATCGCTGTTATCTGGGAACGAGACCTAGGCATTCTTCACAAGTTTCTGGTTAGTCCTACTCCCCGGCAAGCATTGGTTCTCGGTAAGGCGTTGTCCGCAGGTGTTCGGGCGCTTTCTCAAGTTGTAATCATCTATGTACTCGCGGTGTTGATTGGCGTTGGCATAAACTGGAATCCCATAAATCTAGCATTGGTGGCAGTCGTCGCAATATTGGCTTCGGCTTTGTTCTCAACGTTTTCACTCATAATAGCTTCTCTGGTGAAGACGCGTGAACGCTTCATGGGTATAGGTCAAATATTGACTATGCCTTTGTTCTTTGCAAGCAACGCCATTTACCCGCTATCAATGATGCCTCGTTGGCTGCAAATTGTTGCGCAAGTTAATCCTCTCACATATGCAGTAGATGCCTTGCGCGGACTTATGATCGTAGGTGGAGTAAGCACTTATGGGGTTGGCTTTGACTTGCTTGTGCTCTTCGTAGTCATGATGGCTTTGGTGCTAATCGGAGCTAAACTCTACCCAAGAGTAGTCATTTAAAGAAAACTGGATTTCTGACCCTGAACAGCAACATTGGTGAAAATAAAGATTAACCGAATAGGGGCAAAGGCAGCAATGAATGTTTATAGTCCAAAATCGGTAGTTTAAGTGTAGATTCTGTTTTTCGCGACAGCTTCTGTGTCTTGTTTCATCCATCTGCACGGTTTTGCAGTACGCTGACTGTTCCGGTTTTTCCGAGCCGCAGTTGTCTTTCACCTTTAAATGTGGAAACTGAAGCGTTCTTAATCTGTACGGTGTCGCCCACAGTAACAAAGTCTACCTGTTCATTCCATAGGCAAAGCTTGATTTTTCCTGTCTCGTCTGCTATCCAAGCATTGGTTACTCTGGCGCTGTTTCCGTATCGTGTTTGGACTGTTGAGGGCGTTGGAGTCTCGAGAACTTTAGCTTCTAGGTTAACTTTTTTCATTCCATGCCGGAGGTCTTGGACTAGAATGGACAGTTTAGGCGATGTATATTGTCTGTTCATTTGTCTGCGTATTTTATCGGTGTCCATCCAGTTTTCGAAGCAGATGTCTTTTCTTTGGAGAAATTCTTCAGCAACTCGAAACTGCACTATTACTTTGGTGTCTTTGGTAATTAGAAAGGCGGCCTCGTCTTTTAGGCTGCAACGGTATTCAACTAGTAGATTTTGACATGTGGTTTTTCCTTTTTCTCTGGCTACAACTATGGCTTGATAAAGTTCTGACAGGTAGATACCGTGTTTTACGGAAAGAAACGCAAGGCAATCCATTATCTTTGTCTTTTTTCGGTTCAATTTTTTCCATCCTAATGTTGTTTGCCAGAAATTGTCTCGAAAAAGTATGTTCTTGGGCGCAGGTTTTACTCTTTCTTGAATAATCCCGACAATCACATACTAATGCACTAATGCCTATATAGGCTAGGCACCCCAAGAAAAGGGGTTTCTCCATCCAGTTCCTTTTTTATAAGCCTTTGGCGTGGCTGGGTGTCGGTTTGAAATGGCTTGCTCATGTTGCTATAGTTTTCTTTTTTCACTTTACAATTATAACATGGCTTCAACAAAACGTGACTAATTTCACTGTATGTTTTTATTGGTGCGCCCTTAGTTTAATACAAAATGGAAGGGAATCGTATGAAAACTATTGCTCTTGTAGCACATGATAACAAGAAAAAGGATATTGTTGAGTGGTGTGATTTCAACAAAGGAACATTATCTCACTATTACCTGTATGCAACAGGAAGCACTGGTGAGCAGATAATTGAGAAAACAGGATTGCCGATAAATCTGTTGAAGAGCGGACCTTTTGGTGGAGATATGGAGCTTGGAGCTTTGATTGCGAATAAGAAACTTGATATTTTGATATTCTTTTGGGATCCTTTGGAGTCTCTGCCTCATGATGTTGATGTTAAAGCTCTTCTTAGAATGGCAGTATTGTACAATATTCCAACTGCCTGTAACAGAGCAACAGCAGACATGATAATCTCTAGTCCCATGTTCAACATGCAGACCTAAAACCGTTCCTAAGTCCACTAATCAAAGGCATAAAGAAAGAGTCATCCTTCTAAATATCAAAACTCTGATGTACTTAATTAAAAACGCAAAACAAACGCCCTAAATCAAAAAAAGATGGCAAACTTCTATATGTTAGATATCAAGCTTTGAACTAGCAGCGATTGAATATGAACCCTGAAAATTATAAAACGAAAAGGAAAGGACAGCCCAAACGAAACAGCGCGGCTAATCGATCCAAACGTCGGATGCTTGCAAAGGCTAAAGAACCTAACACTTCTCCAAAACTGCGTCAAATCTACTCCACTAAAACTGAATGGGCAATTAAGACAATGCCCAAATTGAAAGAGTAGATTCCGAAAATCTTTAATGTATTAGCATCTTCCCCTGATTAGAACCTTAAAAGCGCGCTTGACCCCATTTCTGTTCTTTCCCGAGGACACCATTTTTTTCAATGTCTTTTGCGGTGTTTTTCATTTTTTCTTACGCGAACCCTTAAGAGTGCTCGTGCTGATATAGTAATAACCAAGTTTGGAACCACCTGTCCAGATATTTTTGGCTACTGTGAGCAACTAAATTTGGATAGGTGAAAAAGATTGAAAATATTTGAGGCAATGATATTTAAAAGAGCAATTGTTGCAAGTTGTAGTTTAAATGTAAAGATGCTTGACATCATAAATGATGGTATTGTTTTAAGCATTGACCAAAACTTAGTCAACAGCAACGAACTTTTATTTATAACAGATTTTGTTAATCAAAATAAACTAAGCTTGCTACTAGACAGCGAGCGCTACTTCATTTCTACAAATGCCCTAACCCCATCCAGCCAATCTACGTGGGAAAGCTAGAAACTATCGAGATTTGATGGTGGGGCTGCCCGTCCCTAAACCCAAAAGGGTTTAAAACCTTATTTAAACAAGAAGGGATAATCTTCCCCGTCTCAAATAAGAGCGGCTGGAAAAGAATACAGGCCACTTGCCACTCAATTGTCAATTATTATCACTCAAAAGCGGGTCCGATGGGATGCGCTTAATTATTTAAGCGAAGCGCGCTCTCTCCATTTCTGATCAAAATGACGAGGTCAGGCTCTCCTAAATAATTATTTAATTCGCCCGTGCGTCAGAAAATCCCTTATAGTCATTTCAGTGGGAAGGCTACTACTCATAAACACCCAATAGTGCTAGAAGGCAAGATAATACTTTTCCTCAAGCGCGTGCTAGAGAAAACTGCGTGTACTATAAAGTTCTGCATAAATTATTAGTACAACCTGTTACAGACGTGTGTTTACTATGAACAAAACAGAAGCCTTAGCTGCGTTACGCGAGATTGGTGATGCTTTAAAGGAATCGGTGACCAAGAACTGTGTTTTTCCAGACGGCTCACAAGTATCTCATATATTAACTGGTGGCTATGAGATAAAGATGAAATGCGAATTAGACAGCAGTTCAAGAGGTATCATAAGCGGTATATTGAAAAAATATGACCTCTATATGAAAGAACAAGACGGCTATGTAATTTTGCGTTCTGTTAAAGACTAATAAAGTGAAGAGTAGACTTTCTTTTTTAATTGCGCAAAATTCCAGCGCGAGCTATTTTTGGTTTCCTTCTGCTTCTTTTTATATGCGTGACAGTGAGACAAACACAGACAGAGAGACAGACAGGGAGACAGACTGACTGACATTAGGCACGCACGCGGGTGCGTGGGTGAGAGAGTAGGCGTAAGAGCAGTCTTATGCGTTCGAGAGAGAGAAAAAGATTAAATTTTAATCCCACACACACTTTACGACGGTGAAGTTTTAGGTGCTATGTAGAGGCTTCTGGTGTTGGCTAAATAATAATAACAATAGTTAGGTAATGGTATGAGGAGTAAAAAATATAGTAAAAATTACCCCCTGTTAATTAGCTAAAAATAATACTATGAGGGGTAAAAAATAAGAGAAAAGTTACCCCTCGCAAGAAAGGATTAAGTTTTAGAGAACTTCTTGCGCTTGCCTTGTTAATTAAAATGGTATTAAACAAGGAAACAAAAGGGTCAAGCATATCTCTTTCTTCTAACAACCTCTTTTTGTAGTGAAAAAATGATGAAGTTGCATATTTTCATTTTCTGCGATTTCCTTGAGTAAGCTTTCAAAATCAGTTGATGCAGATAATTGTTGGTTAAAATGTGTTCCATCTAGACGTCCGTCTGTAAATAATATGTACTTGTAGTTGCTTTTACAGGTCGAATTGTCAATGCTAAAAGACAGGACAACACAACCAAAACTGAAAAGATGATAACTAAAGTTTTTTTCTGTATTTTCTTTCCTCTTCTTACAAACACAAGTGTGATACAGAAAGCAATTACAATCGTTACCAATGTAATTAGAGAAGTGCCATTTGCAGTATTTTTTTGCTTAATGGGAGTAGAAATGGGAGTTGTAAAAACAAAACTTGACTTTGAAGATGATGTTGATGTTGGTAAAGGTGTGGAAATCTTTGAAGGCATTGTTTGTGTTAATGATGAAGGTATCGGAAGTGGTAATGGATTAGAAGTCGGGCTTGGTGTTTGCGACACAAATGCGGGAGTTGGCGATGGTGTTGATGTTGGTACTGGAGTAGGAGTAGGAACTGTCTCGAGAATGTCTGTTTGTCCATTAATATAGGCATTATTGTCCTCTGTTATTCCTGCCCATTGTGATGGATTTGTGTTTATCGCATTGTCTCCAACATCCCAACTGAAATACTGAATTGTTTGTGTCATGTTTCCAGCTTGAACGCAATAGTTTATTTGATAGCCTAGTTCTGCAGAATTCCAAGCTTGCTGATAGCAACATAATATTGGAAACGCTGTTCCAGTTGAGTAGCAAGTATCATTCACATAGTTATTATTATAACCTAATAGTCCTTGCCAACAAATATTATTATTCCAATTAACATAATAGTCATAGCTTCCTAAAAACGTATGCGCATCTGGTGTTCCATACTGTGACCAGTTGAATGCTTGACCGTCAAATGATTCAGCATCATAATACATGTTTACATCATTACCGAGTCCGACGCTGTTTCTCACGAAACTATTAAAAACAGCAAACGATGGAAATGTTCCTTGAAAGTAATCCTTCGGGTCATCAAAGCAGATTCCTTGAAGATAATTTTGCAGATTATTTGCTGTAAGCCATGCACCCATTTCAGAAAACTGTGTACCCCAAAGGCTTTTCCAATAACTTCCCCATGTTGCAGTTGAAGTATCTGCTTGAAAACTAACCTCAATTTTTAACCCGATACTTGCGCAATAAGACCAGATTTCAGCTAAAGCAGAACCGCCAAAGTCTCCATAATCATATCCTATTCTAAATCCGTCATCTATGGCAATTATATATGTAAATCCCATGTCACGAATTGTCAAAAGCGCAGATTCCATTTGAGACAAAGTACAAGCCGTTTGAAAATCTATGGTTAATTGAGAACTGTCATTAAGTGTAATAGGCATCCAAAGCCCAATAGTATAGTTTGTATTTTGAGCACGAACAGGGAAACTACCGTAACCAGCGTAAAATGAAGAACCAAACAACACGACAAGAACCAACGCGATTACGGGTTTTGTTTTCAAATCAGAGCCATCTATGGTCACTCTATCGTTTTGAGAATAAAATGTTTTCTAAAAATATTTTTTAGGTGCGCACGCCGTGGGTTTTTTTCATTAAATTTTAATCCAACCAACCAAGAAAAACCTGAATGATGCGGGAAAAAGGCTGGGTGATACGAGTGTATACAGGATTCAGAGCACATACAGGTATGAATTATGATATCCAAGATGAAGGGTACCCGTAGTTCAAGTCAATATCAATATAGGGTATAGGTATAGTCGGAATCGAGTATACGGTTATAATGAGGAATTTAGAAGAAAGACGTTAGCGTGCGCTAACAAAAGTTTGAGAAACAGCAAATTCAAGTATGACGAGATATTAACTATTTTACAGGAACCGAAAATCAGGAGATTAAGAATTATGGCTGGGCAAGGCGGCAATCCACCACCTGCTAAGACTGACTTGCAATTGCAAGAATCAACCGAGTTTCATAGATACATTTTGGCGATGTTGTTCGTTTTCTCTTTCATGTCAATAATGTTTTTGGCCGTGTTAGGGACAATTTTCTGGGGGTACACTGGCATCGCAAATCTTGTAGGATTTTTTAGCGGATGGGTAGCGGCGATAATAGGATTCTATTTCCTTCAGCAGAGCACGGCGGGAGCGCAAGCTCAGGCAAAAGTCGCTACCAAATCGGCTGCAGCACAAACTGAACGTGCAAACACAGAAAATCAGAAGAAATCGAGACTCATCGTTGATACTACTTCATATATAAATACTTTAGAGAAAACTCTTAATGACCTCAAGGCAAGCTCAGACGCGCTGAAAGAAAAAATAGGGAAACAACTTTTGCCAGAGGAAGTACAGAAGTTCCACTCACAACTTGAAGGTTTGATGAAGGGAGTCAAAGAGAAAGGAAAACTTACACCCGAGTTTCATGCACAAGTTGAAAGCTTGGTGGACGAAACGAAAGGGACAGGAGAACCAGTTGTTCCCGATGACGTGCTGGAGTTCCAGACACAAGTTGAAAGCTTGTCGAGGCAAGCGCAAGAGACACTAAGGCAGGCAAGAGAAGCAATTTCGCGCGCTTTGACTTGACCTTACTTGATTAGCTTCTCCGCAACCCGACATCTACATTGCCGAACGAGACATGGAATCGCTTTATTTCCCCTTTTTTCTTTTCACTTCTTGGCGAGCGATAAAATCATGGTAAGCGAGCATGCAAGCGTCTCACTGCTGCACACCGTAATATTTTTTTGATTAAAATTTAATCCCCAAACCCAAAACGGAAAAAAAAGTAAAGAAACAGATTTAATATGGAAAGGAACGGGGAGCGGTGAGGGTTTGCCTTTCTTGGGTTTGTTGTTTGCTTATCTAAACGCCCATTAAGCGCGCGTGCTATCCTCTCAGGGACAGGTTACGTTTTCAAATACCTCTTTTGTCAATGTACTAATCAAATCAGGTGTCAACGTATCGAGTACATTGTATATTTTGGCGTCGACAATAGAGTACATTCTTTTTGTTCCATCTTTTCGGCACCTCAAAATTCCAGTGTCTTTGAGAATTTTTAGGTGACGTGAAACAAGGGGTTGAATAAGGTTAAGATGAGGAACTATCTCACAGACGCATTTTTCTCCATCCCTCAAGTAAGATATAATTTCAAGTCTTATAGGGTCAGAGAGAGCATGGAACACCATTGATTTAAATCGAAGGTTGTTTTCCTGTTTGCTTGGCATAAGTGGGTATTATCGATATAACAATATTTAAAAGTTGCTATATTGTTATGGAAAGAACCAATGAAGCGAGATCAAATGTTGGAAGAAGAAACTTGGCATGGAATCCCTCGAAACAAGATACCCTGGTATCCCACAATAGATTACGAAAAATGTGTCAGTTGTGGAAAATGTGTAGACTACTGCAAACTTGGAACCTATGAATTAGAAGAAAAAGACGGAAAATGGAAGCCGATCGTAAAAAATCCAAACAACTGCGTAGTGCTATGTACAGGCTGCGACCCCATTTGCCCCGCCGGCGCTATTCAACATCCCTCTAAGAAGGCAATTCGTGAGAAGATACAGGAACTCAGAAAGGACCCTTCATTAAAACTGAGAAAGAACTAAGAGCCCACTGAAAACGTCCGAGAAATCAGAGATGAAATAGAACGCAAAGTCCAAGGTTAATTGAAGAAAATGAGTGATGGAAACGTTAGAATTAGAGATTGGGAAGAATTCAAGCGTTTAGTTAGCGAAAAAAAGCCAAAATCGCTTGTGTTTATTCTTGAACAGAATGCCCTCTCGCCCAACAAAGAGCTTTCAACGTTGAGAATTATTTTGATGGATGCCAAGCGCTATTACATTTTTCTTGACTTCCCGAAAGGTCAATTCCTAAAAGAGACAGGAATCCCTTTGCACAAAGACAAAAGCGGTCTCTGGAATCTTGATGAGGATGAAGTCAAGTTGATATTAAAGAAAGTGTTCGAAAAAGAAAATTTGGAGATTTTCTCGTTCTGGACAACTTAAGAGTGTGCGCTAAAGCATGTGTGTGATTTAGCCAAGTGTTCCTTTTACAGCATCTGCCTTTAGTCTAAGAAAATCCATCGCGTCTTCAAAATCGAGGCAACTGTCACCAACTTTTTCCGGGTTGTTAAGCGAACAGTGCCCTTCCTTCCAGTTTATGCAACTTTTTTGTTCACAAGAAGGTTTATCCAAACGGGTTCCCAATAATGAAAAGAGTGGGCTTATGTATTGGGTTTTCTATTCATTGCCACACCATACCACATGAAAACCTTAGCTATAATGGCAACTACTGCGCCGCAGGCAGTGCGTGTCAACACTGTAAGTAAGAAACCATCTAAGCCAGTTACAACATTGGCAGAGGAGAGCTGAAATAATCCAAAAAGCATGATTCCTCCTATGGTAGCAGCGACTACTCCGGAAATTAATAATCTGATAAAATTCTCTGATCGCTTATTTAACGCTCCAGCCATGTAGCCGATTAACATTGCACTGAGAATATAGGCTATTAGGACTGTTCCGGAACCTCGAATTCCATGAAAACTGTTTGCCCAGTACAATGCATAGATACTTCCTAGAAGGAACCCTGAAGCGCCTCCAGCCCAACGGTTCCACACCAAACCAAGTACCAAGGGAACACCTGCTATTACGACAAGTTCTTCTAACTCCATCGTAATCCCAGTAACTATTCCAAATCCGCCCCCGAATAATGATGGGAGCTTTGAAATCAGCACAATCAAAAGAACAACAAGTATAGGCGCGATAACTGCATAAATTATGTCATTTCGATTCCAATCCTTCCAACCAAGCCCCATAAAGATACACTGACAATAAGCAAGTTAAATATCTAAACATTTAAATTTTGTTATGAACCCTTTGAACATCTTGTGCGCGCGCTTCGCCATCACCTTTTGCATGTTCCGTACCACTCTGAACCCACCCTGTTTAATATTTGCTTTTCAATTAAAAACTTCCAAAAATAACACCCTTCGTTAATGTTGAGCATGGTGAAGTTATTGGTGATGATGGCAAAATAGCTTTTCAACGGTAAATCTATATTTTCTAATTTATATTTCTAAATAATTAAAAATCTTAGAAAATATTATTTTTTTTCTTAATCGGTTTAGAAATTAGAAAATTAGAAATTTAAAAGCTTACCCATTCATTTTTGATGCAATTACAGACAACGCGTTTTGTACTCGTTGAACCGGAAGTCCGCTAACTCAGCTAATCGAGTCGCCTCGGCATGTGTGTTAATAACGCTGTTGTAGTCGTTTACCAACTTTTCAAACAAGCCTGGTTCAGCTTCAGTATCCTTCGTCATGTACTTTGATACCTCGACAAAAACATGTGTAAGAACCCCAACCTCTGGAACTGCGACAAAGAAAGCCGTTATAGCATCTTCAGTTAACTCTTGAACCCGGTCTTTAGCCTGGTCTATTATGTATTCTTTACACTTATTCAATACTTCTTCAGGCAAGTGCTGTACGTCTTGTGCAAATCTTGCTCTGGCAGCTGATTCTAAGCCTTTTGCGAAGTCTGCTTTTTTCTTGTCATCATCCCAGACTGCTTTCAAATTCTTGCACTCTAAATCATTGCCCTTCATTTCCTGTTTGTCCGTTTCTGGAGACCTCAGCAGTTGTGGAGTTGATTGCGCACCAAGATATGGAGCTGTGCTTTGGTATACTGGTTTGTTTGCAATTCTGTTACCATTAGTCCTGATGCGACCCCTGATTATTCCAAAAACTGCTACTACCATTACGACCACCACTACACCCGCGGCGGTTGCATTTGAACCTGATAATCCGAAAGGTCCTCCTATGCTTGAGAGGAGAATAACGACGCCATTTATGAGTGCATCCAAAGGACCTATCCCTGTCACGGCAGGTACCCCGCTGTAACCTGACGTACCTGAATCACCGATAGTTAACGGCTGAGACGGAAAACCAGTAAAAGTGCCAGAATCTGTCGGCATATAAGCTTCCGGCGCATAGACTCCTGCTTGGTCGTAAGCGTGATAGAAATCATATGAGAATGATCCTCCGAAATCAACGGAATCAGCTGTGCCGTCACCATAGGCAATTTTCACAGGGTCGATGTTGTATAGGTCGACCCATACTCGGAAATCTATCACATCTCCTACGGGGATGGATCCTCCGCTATAATAGGTCGTGACGCCTCCGACGGTGTAACTTTCAATTGTGATTGATGGAAATCCGCTGCTGTCTTGACTTGCCTTTACAGGTATAGCTGCAAAGGGAGCAACTATCGCAAATAACAGGAATAGTGAGACAAGAACCAGCCAACTATTTTTTTTACCCATATCTTACCGTTGCTAGTCTCATTCCTTATAAAAGTTGATAACTTCAAATCTTTATTTCAGATTCTCTCCCGTGCGCCCCTCGATTTATAAGTTACACTTTATAAGTTACATTTTCTAAATTAATATAAAAAATAGAAAACTAAAAAGATTATTTATTCTATTTCTTCACTTGTTTAGAATTTAGAAATTGAGAAAATTCGGGTGATTTCTCAAAAATAGGAAATTGTAATATTATGAAAGGGGTGTCCACTAAAAAGACCCAATTTATAACATTGAACTTCCGCTCGCATGCCCTCGGATGCGAATGCATTGACACAAAAAGGAAATGTTGTATTGTATTTAGACAAAGAATTGGTTGAAAAATCAAAGGAATTAGGGTTTAATTTAAGTAAGACGTTTGAAAACCATTTAAAACACTTAATGAATCAATTCTCAGCAGGCAATTCAGTAAAAAACTTCGAATTATCCAAGAACCGATTGAACTTGGTGGGGCTGCCCGGATTTGAACCGGAGTCTATAGAGCCCAAGTCTACAAGCCTAGACCAAGCTAGCCGACAGCCCCTTGTATTTTTCTGAATAAGGCTTTTTTTGGGGGTTATTAGGTCACATTCTTTTTCATGACCTTTTTGACCACTCTCAACCTTTTCAGTAGTCAGAGAGATAGCTTGAGTTTTTAATAAAGTTTTCAGAGACTCAATATCTTCTATCTTACAATAGGTAAATTGCGGTTTATGGGAAGCAGCATCAAGATGTGAATAGCCATTTTTCTATCTTTACGCTACGCAGATTTAAGACTTATCTTTATGAAAACTTAGGTAAAATACTGCCTTAGGGGTATAGAAGTTTCTCACCGCACATAGGGCATCACCAATGGGATAATTGATAATATCTCTGAAGTGTCTTCTAAGAAAGCGAATTCAATTTGGCTCTAAGGTCTCGTGTTTCTTTAATTAATGCCATCTTTTTCTTTTGCCGTTTAGTATTTGTCTTTGTTCGAAAAATGTTTCCATGAGTGTTTTGGTAAAACTTATTTCCTTTATTTCTCAAAATATTTCAATCCTTTGTTTACTAATTGACATTCTGGTTATTTGAGCATATCTATTGGTTTCTAGCGCGCTGGTTTGTCCCGAAATTAAATTAACGTAATTGAGGTTCGTGTTCTCTAAGCACGTACAAGCCAGCTCGCAAATTTTGCTCAGATTGTACCCATCGCAATTGTGCTCTATAGAAAATGTAGAAACGCTTATGACCGCATAAACTCTACTCAACATAGAGTATTCGTAATGTTAAGAACAAAACACCCACGAATCGTGGAAATACTGATTGCTGCCTTAATAATTGGTGCGGTAGCTTCATCAATCGTTATCGCATATAATTGGCAATCAATCTGTCCATCGAGCGCGCCATCGAAATATCCAATAGCTCTCAGCAACATCCTCTTTTCAATGCCGAATTGGAATAGTTCTAAGGCGAATTGGAACAGTTCTGAGATCGCACACGCGGGGTTACAAATTGAGTCCGTATCAGTAGGCATCCAAACTGGAAACGCAAGCGAGCCGATTATTTCAAATTGGATAACCCTCAACACTACAGGTTTAGAGCCGTTAGCATCACCTCTAGCCGTTGTCCAAGGCGGCAAGTACGCAACGTCAGATTACATAACGCCGACAACATATTTGATAGGTCAAACAGTGGTAATCGATAGAATCTCTAACATTACCCAGATATATCAGCAGTTGACAATAACAATTACTTCTAAAATGCTACAATACACAGCGGGTGAATACGTAAACATGCAAGCCACACACACAGGGTACGCGATTGCTATCCCCACAAATACAACGTGGAACACAATTCCCTAATTTCAATTGCCATACGAAAATACGTGTAAATTTGATCCATTCATGTGGTGCTGATTAAAAGGCTTCGCACGTGCTCTCACTTACTTCAATACGTAATATCGGGACAAGGCAGCGCGTGTTCACCGCCTTCAGGCATCGCGGCGGGCTTTGTTAAGCATTAAAACTCCTGAATTTAGCGCTGAAGTAAAAGTTAGATATTTGTCCAAAATAAGCACTGATTAAATTATAATATTGGAAATTTGAACATTAATTGTTTATTTTTTGGACAAACGATAATTTTTTAAGTTACCTCGTTCCAATGTTTCTTGAGGGAAGTAAATGCCTCAAAGAAAGTGTTGGAAGACCATATCTCATTGGAACAATTTTACTGTCCCAGAATTAAAGGAGATTCTTGAACATTGCGAAGCTTTAGAGCGGCTGGGTATTGCTCAAGATGAGAAAATGATGGCATCTATTGAACGAGACATAGCTCTGCGAGAGAAGAAATTAAGCGCGCTGCGCTATGTGCCCTTTGAATCGAAACCCACAAAAATAAAACAAGAAACAGTAAAACAAATCCGCGACAAAACAAACAAAAAACAACAACCACAAGACTACTTAGTAGCACAAAATGTCTAACAGATGGCCTTATAGAAACAAAATAAGCGCGTGTGTGCGTGAAAGTATGGGAGAAACAACAGGAGTTTATTTAAATGAAAAATTTTAAAGATGCCACATGGAAAGAAAATGTAACAAAATTAATTCACGAAATACAAGAACAAGAAATTAAATTCATCAGACTTCAATTCACAGACATAAACGGCATGTTAAAGAATTTAGCCGTAAGCTCAAAAAACATTGAAGCAATATCTGAAAACGGCCAATCTTTCGATGGATCCTCTATAACAGGCTATAGGCCTATTGAAGAATCAGACATGGTGTTATACCCAGACCCGACAACCTTCGCGGTTCTGCCATGGCGACCAAAAGAAAAATCTTCTGCTAGGCTGCTCTGCGACATTTACACTCCACAAAATAAACGCTTTGAAGGGGATCCACGGTACGTTCTTGAAAGAGCCATCGAAAAAGCTGCCAAAGCAGGCTATACGTTCATTTGTGCTCCAGAATTAGAATTTTTTATAGTGAAAGAGAGCGAAAGTGGAGGCTTGCCAACACCGATAGATATGGCAGGCTATTTTGATTTTCATCCTGGCGATTTAACTGATGATTTGAGACGGGAAATAGCTGATACCGCTGAAGCCTTCGGCATAGATATAGAAATTTCCCACCATGAAGTTGCATTGGGACAAAACGAAATCGATTTCAAATATGATGAGGCATTAAAAACGGCTGATAGAACCATTACTATGAAAATGTGCGGAAAAGTAGTTGGTGCACGAAACGGTTACGTCACCACGTACATGCCTAAACCCTTTCCTGGCATAAATGGTTCAGGAATGCATACTCACCAAAGTCTATGGAACAAAGCTGTAACACAAAACCTCTTTTACTCAGATGATGAAAAGAACGGTTTTTTATCAGATTTAGCTAGAAACTTTATCGGTGGACAATTAGCTCACGGACGTAAAATGTGTGCAATTCTTGATTCATGGCCAAACAGTTTCAAACGATTAGTTCCCGGCTTCGAAGCACCAGTATATCTTGCTTGGGCGCACAAAAACCGCTCGCCGCTTATTCGTGTGCCAAATTTTGGCGGAAGGAAAAACGCTGCCAGATGCGAAATCCGATGCCCAGACGGCGCAGGAAACCCATATCTGCAGTTTGCAGTGCTCCTCGCGACTGGTTTGGACGGTATCAAAAACAGGATTGACCCAGGCGACCCAGTGGAGTTAAATGTTTACCACATGACCTATGAAGAACGCAAAGAACGAAACATCGTTTCCCTGCCAGAATCGCTAAAAGAAGCACTTGACGAGCTGGAAACGAGCGATTTGATGCGTGAAACACTGGGCGAAACCGCCTTCGAAAATTTTCTGCATGAAAAACGCAATGAATGGGAACTCTACCGCACGCAAGTAACCGACTGGGAAGTCAACCGCTACCTCAAACGACTCTAAACCAAAGAAGGCTTATTGTTTAGCGCGCACAGTACTGTTGAGGTATAAGCTTAAACTACACAGTTCCCGTGACAGTACCGCATAACCCAGTCATTAGGGAGATTGGAGGATACCGATTTCGACTTTTGACGATTCCTTCCCTTAATAAAGTTGTAGCGCGCCGCGCTAAGCAAAGACAGAAATCCCGCTCTGCATATATTAACTATGGAGAAGATTTTGTGAGTAAAAGCAGATTTTTTGATTCACCAAATTGTGGAAGCTGCATCTACAAAAGTAGCAGTTACTGTTGGGGTCAATGTTCCCTTAACATTTGGAAAAGAGACAGGTATTACTAAGACTTCTACTGGAGTGCGTGTGATATGGAAAACTTTGAAAGATTAAGTAATACAGTTCTCATTAGAACCTGCCCCTGTGGCATCGTATTCGAAACGTATGATCCACAAAAAATGTACCATTCAAACAATTGCAGGACAAGTTACGTTAGGAAAAGATGTGGAGCCAAGATAGCCCAAAGAAGGAAACTAAAGCAAAAGAAGTTAAAAGAGCAAAGTTTTCTCTAAGCTCTCTTCTATCTATGCAATAGGTCTTATGCCTCAATGTCTGTTTATGACAGGCTTAGTCAAGAAACTTTGACTTAAATCAGTCAAGGTACTTTTACGAATAGCCTTTTATCGGAAACCGTTCATAAAAACTAGTTTAAAAAAGAAAAATTAAGAAATTGAGCTTTTATTCTTCGCCTTCAGGACCGCCGGGCATTCCGCCGCCTGGGCCACCTGGACCGCCTTTTGGTGATTTGGCTGTTATGACGTCGTCTATGCGTAGTATCATGGCTGCTGATTCGGCTGCAGATTTGATGGCTTGTTCTTTGACTACGAGTGGTTCTATGACTCCTTCTTCGATGCTGTTTTGCAGTTTGCCTGTGAAGACATTGATGCCTATGTTTTTGCCTTCTGGTGCATCGTGTTTTGAGCGTAGTTCGACAAGGATATCTATTGGTTGGAGACCTGCGTTTTCTGCGAGTGTCCGGGGTATTACTTCCATTGCATCTGCGAATGCTTCTACGGCTAATTGTTCTCTTCCGCCGACTTTGGTTGCGTACTTGCGTAGTTCTTTGGCTACTTCGATTTCTACTGCTCCGCCGCCTGCGACGATTTTGTTGTTCTCGATTACGTCTGAGACTACCGATAGTGAGTCGATTATGGCTCTTTCTGCTTCGTCAACCATGCGTTCGAGTCCCGCGCGGATCAGTATGGCTACGCTGTGTGGGTCTTTGCATTTTTCGACGAATATCATTTTGTCGTCGCCGATTTTGCGCTCGTCCACTAAGCCTGCTAAGCCAAGGTCTGCTTTTTTGAGGTCGTCTAAATCGCTGATTATTCTTGCGCCTGTGGCTCTTGCGAGTTTTTCCATGTCTGATTCTTTCACGCGTCTTGCTGCCATTATGCCAGCTTTGGCTAAGAAGTGTTGAACCATGTCGTCGATGCCTTTTTGGCAGAAAACTATGTCTGCGCCTGAGGCTTTGACTTTTGTAACCATTTTCTGCATCATGTCGTTTTCTTGGTCTAGGAATGCTTTCATTTGTGATGGGTCTTTGATGCGAATTTCAGCGCTCATTTCTGTTTTCTCTATTTCCAATGCTACGTCTAAGAGGAGGATCTTTGCGTTTTCTTTTGTCTTTGGCATTCCTGGATTAACGACTTCTTTGTCAATGATTATTCCTCTGATAAGTTGGGTTTCAAGGAGGCTTTTGCCTGTTTTCTTGACGAGTTGAATGTTGTCTATGTCAGCTATAGTTTTGTCGCCGCGTTGCTCTGCAATTTGCTTGACTGCGTCAATGGATATTTCTGCTAAGTGCTCCCGTGCTGAGCCTACTGATTTGCTGCTCATTGAAGTTAATGCGACTTTGAGGAGCGTTTTGCGGTCGTTTACGTCAAGGGGAATAGCTATTTTGTTTATGACTTCGATTGCTTTCTGCGATGCTTTTCGGTAGCCGCTTACTAGAATTATTGGGTGAATGTTTTGGTCAAGCAGTTCCTCAGCTTTTTTAAGCAGTTCGCTTGCGAGGACGACTGCAGTTGTGGTTCCGTCGCCAACCATGTCGTCTTGTGTTTTGGCGATTTCCACCATCATTTTTGCTGCTGGGTGTTCAACGTCAATTTCTTTTAGGATTGCTGCACCGTCGTTTGTTATTGTTATGTCGCCTAGGCTGTCGACGAGCATTTTGTCCATGCCCCTTGGGCCTAGTGTGGTTTTGAGTACTTCGCCGATTACTTGTGCGGCCATTATATTGTTTCTTTGGGCTTCTTTGCCCCTGCTCCGGGTTGTTCCTTCTTTAAGAATCAACACCGGTTGTCCTGAACCTGTTGTTGTTAAATACGCCATATATTATCCCTACTTTAATAGAACCTTATTTATTTCGGAAATAAGCAAAAACCCAACTGCAATATAAACATTTAGCTTAGAATTTGGGCTGTTATGGTGGTGAGTATTGGCTAGGACCGCTTTTTACTGCTGGATTTTGTTGTAAATAGTAGGGAGGGTCTGCAGGTCGGCTGTTCTGGATGTCTGATTTTTAGGTTAAGAAGTGCTCATTAAAAATAAGTTATCCCGATAACTTATCCATTAGTCCACCGTAACATAGTCTAGAATGATTCTATCATGTCCCAAAATGACGCCCATATTGACTTAGGCTGCATCAATATTCCTTCGTCTGTTGAGACAATTTTAACCCTGCCTTCTATTTTGTATTTTTTGCGAGCCCAAGCGGGAATAGTGATTCGACCTCTCTTTCCAACGACAATTTCAGTTGCCATCTTTTATTCTACAAAAGTTTTAGGGAATTACTTGTTAAATAGTATTATCGCTTTTTTAGAATAGTTGCAATTTTGAAGGGTGAATTCATCAACTAAATTGACTCCCTACCCGTCCGCCCAAGATTTTAGAGCTCACGGTAGTTTGCATTGCAAAGGCTTTTAGCTTAAATCGTCTTCTAGTCAATAGTGAATTGTATGAGTCTACTTGAAACTAACGATTTCATAATGCAAAAGAAAATCATCTCAGCCCACGAACACTACGACTTTTTGGACCTGCAGGGCAACAAGCTGGGAGAAGCTGACGGCAACCTCGTTCAGGTTCCGCCCAAGTTTGGCATCAAAGATAACCATGGTTCGGAGCTTATGCATTTGCAGGGAAAAGTGTTCTCGATGCACAATGAGTTTACTTTTTCCAGTTCAGCCGGTGAGGCGCTGGGAACAATAAAGAAGAAGATAGTCAAGCTGATTGGGCAAGAATACTGGGTCGAAAAAAACGGCCAAGAGTTCATGCGCATCTACGGAAACTTCACAGATCACGAGTACCAGATTGAGGTCGCTGGGGTTCCAGTTGCTTCTGTTCACAAGAAATGGGTATCTGTAAGAGACCAACTTGGAATATCAATAACGGGAGATGTTGACCACCGAGTAGTTATTGGAGCGGTGATTGTGATAGAACACCTAGAAGTCACAAAGAAACAATCTTCATCAAGCTCAATGAACATAAATCTTTAAATAGACCAAGCTAACCGACGGAAACCAAAAAACCGAAAAGAACAAGCGCCTCTATTTTTTGCGTTTGTCGCATTGGAGGACTTTGGGACAGATTAAGCATTCGTCCTGTAGCATGCTTTCTCCTGGTGCATGTAGGAGTCCGCTGAAGTGAGCGCATTTGGCTGGTGAATCGAAGACTATGGGGTATTCGGTTGGTTTGATGCTTATTATTTTTTGGTTTTCGGTGGCTATTTCGAGTTTTGACATGCAGTAAGGGCATGCGTAATGGGTTTGTCTGGGAATCACAGATGTATCTGTTAATACGGTCGGCTTGTCGAATTGTTTTTCGCAGCCCTTGTATGGGCATTTGAGTTTTTCTTCGTTATGTCCGTGGAAAAGCTGCATGTCAATCGCCTTCTGCAAGCATTAAACATCGAGTATAGCAATATTTAATAAACATTTCCACAAAACACCATGCCCTGCATAACAGCACAACACAACTACAACAAACCACAAAAGCTTCAGAAGAACTAGAAATTTTCTCAATAAAAAGTAAGTGGAGCCTCGAGCGGGCTTTGATCCCGCGGCCTGCTGCTTACGAGGCAGCCGCTCTACCAGGCTGAGCCATCGGGGCATCCAATTGCTAATCAGTGAAAGCCAAGTTTTTAACTCCTTCGGCGGGAAGTCCCAAGTCTTCATTCAGGCTGGGGATGATAGCCGATAATCTCTATAACATTTATAATTAGCAAGTGCCGAGCATGCATAGGAGAGTCAGAGGAAAAACTCATGCGGTTGACCCAGAAAATTAGGATTTACCCGTCATTGCAGCAGGAGAAGGTGCTGTGGGATTTATCTGCGCAGTGTCGTCGCTTGTACAATTTGGGTTTGGCTGAGCGTAAGGAAGCATATTTGAGAGGCGAGAAAATTAATTATCAAGTTCAACAAAACGAGCTTGTTTTCACTAAGAAAGCGTATCCTGAGTTCTGTATGGTTTACAGCAAGGTTTTGCAGATGACGCTGAATCAGCTTGACAGCGATTACCGTTCGTTTTTTGTGTTGCGACGAAACGGCGATGTTACTGCTGTGCCTCCGCATTTCAAAAGCAAGCGTAACTTCACCACGATGGTTTATAATCAGAGTGGCTTCAAATTTGAGCGTGGATGCATAAAACTGTCAAGCAAGCATCCGTCGGGGGTGCCTCTTTGCTTCGCTATTCCGGAGTCCTTTGCGTTTGGCAGGGTGTATCAGGTTACGGTTTTTATGGATGAGAAAGGGAAGTATTATGTTTCTGTGGTGTATGAGCGGAAAGCTTCTGTTTATGTGGATAATGGGTTGTATCAGGCGTTTGATTTAGGAGTAGCTAAGCATACGGGAGTTAATGTTTATGGCAGATTCATCGAGTTTAGTAATAGTCGGCATGACTGTTATTGGAATCCAAGGTTGGGCAGGTTGCAGTCTAGGCGTGACCACTGCAAGATGAAAAGTAGGAAATGGCGTACTCTAAACAATGCGTTGAAGAAACATAAGCGAAAGTGCAGTCGGCAAACACGGGATTTTCAGCATAAGCTTAGCAGCAGAATCGTTTTGAACACTAAAGCAAACACCATTATAGTTGGCGATTTGAACGTGAAAGGTATGGCTCAGTCGCCGAAAGCGACGAGAGGATTGAACAGGTCCACTCAAAATAATGGTCATTTAGCGAGATTTGTTCGGTTTCTAACCTACAAGGCAGAGCTTGCGGGTAAGAGAATTATAGAAATCGACGAATCCTACACGTCTAAAGAGTGTTATGCATGTGGCAAGCGTCACGATATGCCTCTTTGGGTTCGTGTTATGCGTTGCGATTGCGGAAACATCATCGAGCGGGACAGGAATAGTTCTGTCAATATTATGGTGCGTTTCTTATCGCAGAATGCCTTGTGGACGGGCTACTACAAGTTTTGTGGTAATTTGCGAAAAACAGGTCTTCCAACTCCAAAGTTGGAAGTACACTCGCAAGAAGCCCTACCATTCATGGTAGGGTAGTTCACATGTTAAGTTAACAAATTTTGCTTGCAATTCTGCATGTCATTTCACCAATTTTGCGTGCAAAAGTGCGCGCCTCAGTTCTATGCACACCTATGTTGATTCATATTTGGGCATATTAGAAGCATATAGTAGATTAGGAGGGTAGCTTGAGCACACAAACGTTTAGGGCAAAAAGCTAAGCTAAACGCCCATGCAAGCGTCAGTTTTAAAAGACTTAAGCAACCTAATGTTTTAACCTGTAGTTTTAGCGGAGAGATGACTATGGGTAACGATAAAACTGGCGGCTATTCGAACAAAATAAGCACAGACATAGGGGAACGAAAAATAATCGAAATCATCGCCCACCACCTTGAAACCATGCCTAATTCACCCGTGCCTTTCGGAGATGATGTTGCAGCTGTTAACTTGGACGAAAAACAAGTCGCCGTATTGAAAACAGACATGCTTGTAGGCAAAACCGACGTCCCCCCAAACATGAGCCTGTGGCAAGCCGCGCGTAAAGCGATAGTTATGAACGTAAGCGATTTTGCTTCTAAAGGCGTCCAGCCCGCGGCGGCTCTTGTGTCGCTCGGGTTGCCCAGAGGTCTTATGCGAAAAGACATCGAAGAAATCGCTCGTGGACTTAATGCGGGAGCACGAGAATACGGCGCTTACGTTATTGGCGGCGACACAGGTGAAGCCTCAGACTTTATTATTTCAGTTTCCCTTTACGGCACAGCCGAAAAAACAGCACTAATGCTGCGTAATGGAGCTAAGCCAAGCGATATCTTAGCTGTTTCAGGGTTCTTCGGCAAATCCACTGCTGGCTTACGTTTGCTTTTGGAAAACTATTCAGCTTCAGCGGACCTGCGTAACGTGCTGTCGGGGGCAGTTTGCATGCCTAAAGCTAAGCTAAAGGAAGGCTTAGCACTCAGCCGCTCAAGCGCAGTGTCGGCTTCCATTGATTCCAGTGACGGTTTAGCCTGGAGTCTGCATGAAATTGGGAAAATGAGTGACGTCGGCTTCCTAGTTAACAGTGTCCCCGTTGCTGATGAAGTTAGACGATTTGCAGAGTTTAACCATCTTGACCCTTTGGAGCTGGCACTTTACGGCGGGGAAGAATACGAGCTTGTGATAACAATTAAGCCTAAAGGGTGGATTGATGCCGAAGCCGCGGTTGAAGCGGTCGGCGGGCGCCTTTTGCCGATTGGAAAAGTCACAAAGGATACGCAGATGCTTTTGGACGTTGATGGCAAGAAACGTGTTATTGAAGCTCGCGGCTATGAGCATTTCAAGGGTAAGATTTAGCTTGGCAGTCCAGCAGGTAATTGATTATTGTTATGCATGAAGCCGCTAAGTAGGGTTGTTTGCCTAAACTGATTTTTTCGCCGTACCTGAGAGCGAACAGTTCTGCTTTTTTAGGCAAACCAACATGGTCACCGAGCACGAAGACTGCGTTGTCAGCGAGTTCTGTTTCAGCTATGTTTTTTCCGCCTTCTTCCAAAACGTAAACGTTGTGGCTTTGGGCTTCTTTTTTAAGTAGTGCTTCAAAACTTGTCTTGTCAACGCTGATTCCAGGGTGGGATTTGCCTGCGATTACTTTTCTTAGAATTTGCTGCCATGTATCCACGTCCGTTCGTACGTCATAGAGGCTGCTGCCGTCGATTTGTATGTGTAAGGGCGGATTTGGTGGACCGTTCAACATGGCATGAAAGGTTACGTCTCTGCGTAGGCCATGTGAAAGGAAAAGGCTGGTGACTACGCATTCGTAGACAATGTCTAATCTTCCTGCGTCGTGCAGGTTGCTGAAGGCTGGGCTGGTTTTTCCCAAACGTGAGAACAAGATGAATTCTCTAGGCAAAACGGTCACAGTTTAGTGCTATGCGAACTTTCCTTAAAGCGCTTTCCAAATAAATCTGTTCAAGCGGTTCTGTCTCTAAATATTTTTTTATAATGCACAATTTGCCCTCTTCAATGTTGTTTTGAAATTAACTCTTCGACTTAACGGCAACCAAACCACCTTTCAAATACTTTCTAGGACATTTTAATACTTTCTAGGACTTTTTAATACGCAGCCTGCAAACGATTCAAGCTTTAAATCAAAAAAGCAACCCAAAACAACAAGAAAAAAATGGCAGCACAGCGCAACACACCTGTTGCTGCTCTACCTAAGCGATAACAGTACCAAAATTAGAGACAGAGCATGTTCAAATGAAAAAATTTTAATGTATTTTTATATCTTCACCAGTCGAGTAGGAACTATTAGAGAACCGATAGCTTGAAAACTATCCAAGCTTAAGCTTGATTTTTTACATTAAAATTCTTTTAATTATCCATGAGTGAGCGGCGCTTTTTTCCATGAATACGCTTATCTTGTTTTCGCCTATACTAATGCAAAGCACTTTAACATTTTTGCCTTCAACAAGCACGCTTTCCATTCCGCCAAGATTGAATTGTTTTGTGATTTCTAGGCAAGACTCATGGATTTGAGACGATAAAATGGCATTTTCAATAATTTTGTCGGATTCGATTAAATCTATTATGGCAGAGGTGTCGCTTCTAAGAATATAACCTGAGACACCTTTGAGTTTACGCATTTCAGCAAGGCTTACGCTTAGGCTCTCAAAAACAGAGTTTTCACCATCAACGGTTGTTATGACAGCTTGGTCGGCAAATCCGGTTTCAGCTGTGTTTGCGCTTGTTTTTTGCTGCAACAATTTTTTCTCCTTGGCGTGTGATTACTGGTTTAACTATTGCGAGTTTGCCTTTGCTAGTCTGCAGGGCTTGCAATACTTTCTCAGGAAATTGTATCACACCTTTGGCGTTATGGCCTGTTTCTTTGATGGGTTTGAATCCGCATATGATTGCTTTCCCCTCTAAAGTTTCGATTTGTACCTGCGTGATTTCCTTGTCACCATAGATATCGTGCCACTTTGCGATTATTTCGCTATCTACACGCACAATGTCACAGGGAACTAGTAAGCCTCCGATTTTTTCTATCATGAACTGGTTCACGGGCGGTTCTGGAAGCATCGGTTCAGAACTAAACGACGCTGACACGCCGGAAACTGGCTCACTTTGCGTTGTTTGCTCATCTGGCAGAACTATTTCTTCAACCGGTTCAACTTCAGGATTTTTGGCTTGAAGTAACTCGTTGCCCGATAGTTCAGAAATTTGATCTACAAGCTTCACAACGGCTGGAACAATAACGCTGGTTAACGTTTTAACGATTTTTTCGTCTGCCGCACGTGAAGAAACATTCACCAAGTAATGATTGTTCATCGATGTAATACTTAATTGGCTATCTGCCCCTTGGATGGCTAAGGTTTCTACGCCGCCGATGTTTTCAGCTCGGTCAGCTATGTCGTTGAAGGCGGCGACCAGTTTTTTGTTTTGGTCAGCATTGGTGGTTTCGGTGCTGGCTACGATTTCGCCGTTCTTTTTGAATATGAAAGTGTTCGTTATTTCGGGGGTTATGTTTTTGAATTCATTTATGATTGTTTGCAGCACAGTTGAATAGGCTTCGGTCACTTTTTGTTCCTGCCAGTTCGACGGTTAGGATATTTTGAATAGGATGCGCTCTGGGATGCCCTCGTCTTCCAGCACTAGGTACTTGAGGCCTTCAGTGTCGCCGAGTTGGTCTAGCCATTTTAATGCGTCGCGCACTTTCTGCAAAACCAACAGCCGTTCTTGGTGACTACGCACGACCGATTCTATGGCTGTTAACTCGTGGAACGCATTAGCGTCTAAGATAATGTTTAATGTACCCACTGTTATTTCGCCTGGGCTGTCTGCTGCGTTGGTTTTTCTTCCTGCAAGCTTCATAATAACTTCGCGGACTTTTTTTGATTTTTCCGCTAAAGTGCGGATTTCGTCTAAACGACGAAGATATTCACCCATTAAGCTTTTGGTTTCGGATAAATCCTTGTCTAAGTCATCAGCTATTGCCTGCGCTGATGTGTATTCTTTTAATTGGACAACCATGATTTTTTGCCTCCAAAAGAGGAAATAAGAGAAAGGGAAGATTGGTGGTTCGTTTTTCGCCTTACCCCCGAATTTCAAAGTTTAAAGATTGTGGAAACTGAGTTTATGGTCCGCTGTATGTCGCTTGGCTGGTTTCTGTATTGCCTTTTGCAGTCATCAGTGCTATTGTGTATTGTGCGCTGTCAGTAAACGTTTCGGAAGTAGTGGTGAGCGTTAAGGGTCCAGATTGTCCTTTAGGTATAATCCATGGTCCAGTCACACTAGTTCCATTAGTTATTTTAGCAGTGTTTCCATCAATGGTTGCTGATGTTATGGTCACTGTAGAGGAACCTGTGTTTTGAATGGTGACGACAGCTTGACAGCCGGTAGGTGCGCCAACGGGGCCAGTGTTAGTTAATACAACGTTTGTTATTTTTGCTTGTTCTGCGTTTCCCATGAATCCTATGGTGAGTGCTCCCATCCATGCGGCTACGACGATGCTGACTGCAACGGTGACTGCTATGAGTATGATTGTTGCGATTACGGGGCTTAGGGCTTTTGCGTTTTTCTTAAATTTTCTAAAGTTCATTTATTTTTTTACACTCCATTTTAGGTTGCTGAATGTATTTCTGATATTTAGCATTAATAAATATTATGACTCAATATACAATACTATATACCAGTTCAACACTAATACAACAAAGACGTAACCCAAACAGAATTCAGCCAATAAGGCAAGAACATGTCCAATTTCAAATACGAATTAAAAGTAAAGAAGCAGAAGATAAAAAAAACTGTTAGAAACGGAGTTTTATGTTTCAAGCTCGTCGAAGAGTTGGAGAAGAAGCTTTGTTACTTTTTCGCCGAATTCGGTTTTGAGGTAGTATTTCTTGAGTGGGTCGATGCGTTCACTTTTAGCTAAACCCAACGATTCAATCTCAATCATCCTTGCCCTGAAAGTGCCGTCGCTTAGTGTGAGCTTATTTTTGCGCATAAAATCTTTCGCTTCTTTCCATTTGCCGCGGCCAACATGAAGTAGCAGCAGGCAGTCAATAGCGTGGTCCTTCTCGAGCATCGCTTTAATAGCGGATAACTTTGGGTCAGTTAGTATATGCTTAATTTTCTCCTCGTTATTCTTTGCCATTTTTTTTTAAACACCTTTCATTTATTGTTAATCAAAATTGGCGTCTTAAGCTTTTAAACCATATTACGAATTGCGAAACATATCTGCAGACGCCTATCTCCCGAAATCAATTATCAATGAACTCCTTTATAAATAATTAGTGCGCAAGCAAAAAAAGGGTAGAAAAATTAGCAATATGGCTTAAAAATAGTTTTAAAATCAGGTAAAGCTGTGAAATTTTCAAAATTAAATGGTCCAAGGTCAAATAAAATTAAGAACGTTTTCTTCTGCCAGGTTTCTTAAAGCCCTTGCTGTTATATTGCCAAACCAAAACAAAAGACTTAACAAACCTAAACTTAACTATTAAAGCCTAGCAAATCACAATTTGAAGAGGTAAAAAAGTGGCTGCCAACACCCAATATGAAGTCCCAACATGGAACCAAATATACGACATGTTGTTTGCCCAAGCTCAAAAAATCCAAATCGACGGCTACAAACCCGATATTATAGTCGGCATCGCGCGAGGCGGGTTAGTTCCATCACGTATCTTGGCGGACCTTTTGGAAACCAGGGATTTCGCAATAATCACAATAGAATATTACGTTGGCATCGCCCAGAAAAGCAAAGAGCCAGTTTTAAAGCAATGCCTCCATACTCAACTGCCGGACAAAAAAGTATTGTTAGTGGATGATGTCTCTGACGGTGGCAGGAGTCTGCAGCTTGCGAAAAAACACTTGCAAGAACAGGGCGCAAAGGAAATCAGAATAGCTACCGTGTACTGCAAACCCGGGACCATAACCCTGCCGGATTATTTTGAAAAAGAAACAAACCACTGGATAGTTTTTCCATGGGAAGCCAAAGAAACAATGGCAAAAATAATGCAAAAATCTGAAAACAAACGCGCCACAAGCAAGGAAATCGCAAACCTTGTAAAAGCAGGATTGCCAAGACAGTTGGCTGAAAAATTGCTAAAAGGCAGCGACAGGAGCCAATAATGCTGTATCACCTAAAAGAATACGGTAAATACGCGGAAATGACAGGATTCAGAAACATAAAATTTGCAAGGGCAGAAGAGTTCCTGAAAGCAAACCGAAAAGAAACCCAAGAAAACGTTGATGTGCAATTCTTTGATGCCCGATTAATCGCTACACAAGAGCACCTGTACTTCGCAGCCCTAAACGCGTTGCAAGCTTTCCAAAACAAAACGAATATTTCTAAAAGCTTAGCTATGGAAACGATGCTTTATGCTTCCGCGCAGCGGCAAATACAAAAAGCTATCCAACGCTGCGGCATCAAGCCTGAAACTACAAGCATGGCAGTTATAATAATCGGCGAAGACCCAATTCAGCTTAAAACCATGCTTGAGGCAATCAGCATGTATGTTGGCGTGGAACCTGACGAGAAAGTACTAGAAATCTCAAATTTTAAGGAACATAAAATTATCGAAGCCTTTCAGATTACAGACCAAGAGCTAAAGGTTGTCATGAAAAATGAAAACTGTGAAGAGGCAGTGGTTAACTTGGTTATCGAGAGAGTAGCCCTACTTGCAACTCAACTCTGAGTTAAAGCATTTTCTCTTTAACAACCGCCAAGATATCGCTGGGTTTAAGCAGTGACAAGCCCGTTAAAACTCCGAGAACCTCAATAAGCAATATTCGGTCTGGGTTCTCAAGGTCTGCTTTGCGTTTGATGTCTGATGCCGCTGCCTCGATGAGGTCTTTTGAGTGAATTGTAGTGAAGCGTTTTTCAACTGTAACCCTGAAGGTCTCGTTCTCGCCGATTCTGGCGGCTAGCTCAGCAGTTACGCGTTTAATTTCCTCCAAATCCGTTGGCACAACCCGTTCAATAGGCAAGATGCGAAGGGCGTAGCGGAACTCGTATGGGCGCTCTTTTACGATAGCCCGCAATTTTTCTATAGCCAAGCGTGGGTCCAGCGTTGTTTTGCCGACAATTAAGCCTCTGATTTTGGTTTTGCTAACTTGCGCTTCAGCATCACCTAACTGTTCCTTGAGCAGGTAATGCAGTTCATTGCACATTGGGCGCTCGTTTCCGCGCGAAGTGGTTGCTAATAGGTTAAAGTCGTTAATCATACCGAGTTCTCTCGGAAGAGAAAGATACAGACAGGTTATTTCTGCCTTTACCCTACAATGGCATCAAAAATTAAGTTCATGTTAGCTTTTGGCTACATGGGGATGATTATTTGTCATTGGATGCTCCTGTTGATTTGCTTTCATTTGGAGTGCAGGCGTCAAATATTATTCCTTTTTTAGTTTTGTTAAAGTAGGCGATTAATGCGAACTCGATGATTCCGCCATTCACGCTAACGACAATATAGGCCCATTCTCCTAAAAAATTGAAGAGAATTATATAAAGAGCGATGTTTAGTGAGAAAACGCTTAAGCCTATGATGTTATATTTTAAGTAACGCCAAAGCCATTTTTCGAGTGTATCGATAAACTTACTCATTTGCCTTCAATTCTCCTGTAACGAATTAATAGACACTGAAATTGCATTTAATAATTTTGCGTGTTTCTGAGCAGTAGATGTACGGTTCTTTCTAACCTGTTCTATAACTCTTAATAGTTTTAAGATAGTTCCCGTCTCGTTTGAAATTGCTGATTTTGCCGCTAACCTGCGACCTAATAGGGGCGGAAGACTGCCTGATGCTTTAATTGTGGCCACAGCGCTCGAGCAAGTAGCCAGCATTGTTTATTCTTAGGATAAGGGCCTTCAACGCTTCAATAAGGGCATCAAAATTTGCGAACTATCAGCTATAATATGAAAACTATCAGCATAAAACGTCTTAGTGGGTCAGCGATGATTGACGATTTCTCACAGCTTAGGGCTCGAAGCCGTCGCCTCACATCATCCCGAGAATTACATGGGTCTTTGAGGAATTTATCTATTTTGTTGAGCAGCGTTACGAATTTCTGCCTGCTTCTTTATCGTCGAAACTTGAAGTGATTTTAGGTCCGAACTGCACAATAACAGGCGAACTAGCCTTATTGTGCACAGGAATTAGTAGAAAAAAGGTGCACGTTGCATGTTGATCCCAAAAGTTTTGCTTAAGATTAACGTCATTTGACGAATCTAAATGTTTAAACTGCCGAAGGAATAGGGTAGTTTTAAACGTCTTATGCGAGGTGAAAAAGAGAGATGATATTCGAAGAAGAAGATGAATGGGAAGAAGGCGAAGATGAAGAATGGGAAGAAGAAGAATGGTAAACACAAACCCCTAAACTAAAATTTTAATCTTTCTTTTAAGAGCTTATTTTATCCCTTTTAGAATAATGTTTAAATATCGTTTACTTTTCATAGTCCCAATAACAAAATGGGAGTGTGAAGAAAAATGGGCAGAAAACCAGTAAATTATGGCTATGACGAAACAATTACAAAGTTTATGGATAGCCAAAAAGAGAGTACCAGAGTAATCTATAAGTCTAATTTTAGATATATCATGGAATACTTTGGTCTAACTGGAAAGGAAATATTAGAGAGTAGAAAAGCAGATAAAGAGTTTATTTGGGAAAGAAAAGCAGTAGAGCTAAAACAATGGGCTAAAGAAAAAGGGTTAAGTGACACAATAGGCAGAGGTTTAGTAGCTATTCTGAGAAGCTTCTTTGTTTATTACAGAGTGCCTTTAGTCTTTACCCGAGCAGAGACAAATAAGATTAGTGGAAGAGCAGCAAGAACAACTATAGATTACGCATTAACTAATGAAGATATAGCTAAGTTGGTTTTTGTAGCTGACCTGAGAGAAAAGTACATAGTGTTAGGTGGTAAGAGTTTCGGTCTCAGAGCGATTGATTTTATTAAATTCTGTTATGGCACTTTTAGAAGCATAAACCTGACTCAAGAAACACCAATATTCTTAGGTGAAACCAACACGATTAAAGAAGGTGTTACAGCTTTTCCCTTTATAGACAGTGATTTACAGCCAATAATAAAAGCCATACTTGACGCTGGCGCTAATCATGCGGATAACGAGCAAATACTAACTTTCAGTGAAAAAGAACTAACAACAGTCTTACAGAACTTAGCGAAGAAAGCCAACATTCAGTTAGGTGGAAAACATCTAAGATTCCATTGTTTTAGAAAGTACCTTTGTGACCGTTTAAGCTCTGTTATGAGTGAATCTAAGTGGAAGCAAATAGTTGGAAAATCTGTTTCTGAAAGTGCATACATAAGCAGTTTAGAGCTTAGAACCGATTACGCTAAAGTTATGAAACTAACCACTATAAGCACTAATGGAAACGGCAAAGTTTCTCACTTAGCGGAAGAGGTCACTAAGCTTAATGAACGAATAGCGGTTCTTGAGAAAGAGAAGTTTCTCTCTAAAGCTACCCTTCAAATAATAGCAAGAAAGTTTAACATGACCGCTCAAGAGTTAGAGCATGAGATAGAGCAAGAGATAGAGAGCCATGAGCAAGAATACAAGCAAGAGCAAGAAGAAACGTGATAGCAGAGACTTAGACCTAACTAAACTGAGTGGTTGGTTTCCCTTTTTAGCTGATAAGGAAGAGAAAGATAAGACTGAGAAAGATAAGGCTCTCTGGGAAAAGCATCTTGAGCGTGAAAGACGCAAACAAGAAGAGAAAGACCAAGAATAAGGTTATAGTGGTCTAATTATTGGTAGGTACTACCTATAGTGCATTTCAGGTGGAGATTGATGGTCTTTGGATATGGCTCTCGCTTCGCTCGTTTACCGATTAAAGGCTCGCTCGATAATAACAAGTAGTAACACTAATAATCTTTGGCTACTAAGTGATATTTTTCAGCTATGATTTTTGGCTATAAGAAGAGAGCGTGAGCGGTGCGGTTAAGCCTTCGCTCCATGTATGGGGTAAGTTCCATTGATTCTTAAACTAACCTTGAATAGTGGAAGATTAAGAGATTAAATTAAGGATTAATCGCTTAAGGCATGGAGAGCGAGCGAGATTTATCCATAATCAATGCTCTAAAAGGTAATGGGAAAATCTTACTTGTATAATAAAAATAAAAAATTGCTATTCTCTTAAAGTCTACTTGCTCGTAAGTCCACGCCACCTTAGAGATATTCAACGCTGTGATACGGGGCTTTACCCGATACATGGATGATTCATTTGTGAAGAAATACACAACTGAGAATGTTGTCTTTAAAGTTCCAAAGACCGAATATCAAGAGTTGGCAGGGAACATTTCCGCAGGTCAGTTACCTCACTCAGAGAAGCTCATTGATTATGCTACTGTAGACTTATCAAGTCCTGAATGCTGAAAAAGGCTGTAAAGTCACTTGGACTCGTGCGCTTTTGGAAGATGTCACATTCGATGTTCAAGCAGAAATGGCAGAAGGTTTAGGATACGCAATCGCTTACATGATGATGAAAGACATTCTCAATAATCCCAACTCAGGGGTTAGCAGGTGTAGCTGGTTCACGTTAGCCATTTAATCTACTTACCTTTTTTCCTTAAAAGCGACTCTATTGCTTTATAACTAATGTCTCGGTCTTCTTTTGTCATGCCTAAACGATAAGGGTTAGCAGTGACAGTTACCCTCTTAAAATTAGCATGACGATGTTGTTTTAGTAAACGCATTAGAATAGATGCTTGTTGCTGGCATGCACTTTCACCAAACTTTTTTATTATGTCCTTTGTACTGCAGATTTTTCTATCAACAAGGTCTAAAATTATCGTTGGCATACCGACATACTGATAAAACAAGAACCTATCAGGATTATTATGCACTGAAACCTTTTTCTTCATCTTAGTTTTTTTAATTATCTCTTCCAACTCTTTCAGAGTAAGATGAGGATTAAAACTAAGGTGACGATACCTGATGATTCTTGGACTATGAACACTTCGAGTTTTTTTATCTATTCGAGCCTTATGATACTCAATCGGAACAACCTCAACTAAATCAATCGTTGGCTCACTCAACATGTAGATACACCCTAAGTAAAAGTATAGATACACCCCTAAGAGAATATCTATTCTCTTCTCAAAGTGATTCATGGATAATAAGTCTTAAATCTGCACAGCGTAGAAATAGCCTTAAAGATAAGAAATGAATAACCAAAAAGTAATAATTGAAACCAAAGATGGAACAGTCAAACTTACTGAAACTGAAATAATTTTTCGTGGAAAAACATTAATTCGTTTAAATGAAATTGAAGAATGCCATATGTATGTTCAACCAGCAATCGCCTCTTTAAAGGAAGGGGAATTGGGCGGAATCCAAATAATAATAAATCCCATTAAAGGTGAACAATTTATTAAACTTAGACTTCCAAAAGTATATTCATTCTGGGCTTCATCACTACTCGCTACTACTCAACAAACTGCTTATACACAAAGATGGATAGATGCAATTAATAATCAAATAAGAATACAAAAACAAGGTGCTATTACTTTAGTTTCATTGAAATGTAGTCGATGTGGTGCAGACTTGGATGCTTCTTTAAAGTGTTCTCATTGTGGACTCCAACATAAAACAGCTTAAGGTTGGGCTATTAAGAAACAAGTGAATTACAGATACCATTAAACGGTTGGGCTATTAACGAGTACAACCAAGGGTTTATGTTCTCTTCTCTTTAAGGATGTGTGAAGCACGACAACAAAAAGAATAATATTAAGCCTGTTAAGTTTCCTAACAATATTCTCGGCTGCAGTCCAATTCTACATATTAGCGCCAGCTTCGGGTTATTATGACCGATTTATCACTATATTGACAGGAGCGAGTATGTGCATAATTATCACAAGCTTTGTAATATTAGCAATCGTAAACACGACAATAAGAAGAAAAATATTAACCCTATTCAGCTTAATAATAATATTCCTAAGTGCATTCCAATTATATCTGTTAGACGTAATTGCTTATTATAGTGACAACCAATTCTTTAATATAATTGGGCAAGCGGGCATATGCATAGTAATCTTAGGCTTTGCAATAATAGCAGTCACGTGGAAAATGGAATAAAGGAGTCATGGTCTAATTAATACCAATACTGCTATTACTAAGTACATTCAAGGGTTAAGATGTACTCAGTAAGGTTATTTAGCTAAGTTTCTAAAATGTGCGGGAGCGAGAGTTTACCATACCTAATTTATTAAATAAATACTAAACTCTCTCTAAAAAGGCTCTTAACCTTTCTTTTAAGTTAAATTTGGTCTGATTTTTGAGTTAACTTTGAAAAACCGATAAAAAATTCCCACGCAACCTAAATTGCCACGTATTTTAGCGCTGTTTTTTTCAGGTTTACATTTATAACTTACGTTTTGACTTCATTTATCGCGTTTAAACCATGACAAGAATTGCTGTACTTAACGAAGATAAATGCAAGGTTAAAAAATGCAATCAAGTCTGCGTTAGCTTCTGCCCTATGGTTCGAAGCAGAGTGGAAGCCATCAGAGTTGAAGGAGGCAAAGCAGTCATATCCGAAACTCTCTGCAGCGGCTGCGGAATATGCGTCAAAAAATGTCCCTTCAAAGCCATCAGCATCGTCAACCTGCCAGACGAACTGGAAAAAGATTGCAGTCACCGCTTCAGCGAAAACAGCTTCAAACTTTTCCGTTTACCAATGCCTTCGCCAGGTACGGTGCTGGGTTTGATCGGGCAAAACGGCATAGGCAAAACCACTACTCTCAAGGTTTTTTCAGGCGAAATCAAACCCAACCTCGGCAAATACGATAATCCGCCTGATTGGCCTGAGATCATCCAGTATTATCGAGGGTCAAGTCTTCAAGATTACTTCCAAAAAATGAGTGAAAAAAAACTCAAGGTTAGCAGCAAACCGCAATACGTGGATAAGATTCCTAAAGCGGTCAGTGGTAAAGTCGGTGATTTGCTGGAAAAAGTTGATGAAAGAAAGCAGCTTGATGCGCTTTCGGAGGAGCTTGAGCTCAAAATAGTTTGGGATAGACCCCTAGAGGTGCTTAGCGGTGGGGAACTTCAGCGTGTAGCGGTCGCAGCAACGCTTAGCCGCGAAGCAGATGTTTACCTTTTCGATGAGCCATCAAGCTACTTGGACGTGAAGCAGAGGCTTGTTGTCGCAAAAACCATACGCCGCCTCAAAGAGCAGCAAAAAACCATAATTGTGGCTGAACATGACTTAGCCATCATTGATTACCTGTCTGACCAAATCTGCCTCTTCTACGGTGAACCAGGCGTCTACGGTGTTGTTTCACATGTGCATGGCGTCCGAACAGGCATTAACATTTACTTGCAAGGCTACATCCCTGACGAAAACATAATGTTCCGCAAGGAATCCATCGTTTTCCACGAGAAGCCACCGACCGCAGGCACCAACCTAAGCGAGCCACTGCTGAAATGGGACGGCATGACGAAAACTTTCAAAGGCTTCAAACTTACCATTGAACCAGGCGAGATTAAACTAGGCGAAATCGTCGGTATCCTAGGAGCCAATGGTATCGGAAAAACTACTTTCGTAAAAATTCTTGCTGGCCTTGAAGAAACTGATGAGAAACAGAAACTTGGCGAGTTAACAGTCAGCTATAAACCCCAGTATATTGCATCTGACTATGCGGGTACGGTTCAAGAACTGCTTATGAGTGTTGCTAAAGAGAACTTTGCATCCAGCTGGTACAAAACCGAGATTGCCCAGCCACTTCGGCTTCAGGTTTTGATGGACCGAAATGTGATGGAACTTAGCGGTGGAGAACTGCAAAAAGTTGCCATCGCCGCATGCCTAAGCCGCAAACCCGACCTGTATCTTCTCGACGAACCAAGCGCCTACTTGGATGTTGAAGAACGCCTCAACATGGCTAAAACACTGCGGCGGGTTGTTGAAGCACATGGCATCCCAGCCTTCGTAGTTGAACACGACGTTGTCACCCAAGACTTCATAGCCGACCGCCTAATGGTCTTCAACGGCGAACCAGGCGTAAAGGGCTTAGCCAATCCGCCAACCAGCCTCCGAAAAGGCATGAACACTTTCCTCAAAGAAATGAACATCACCTTCCGCAGAGACTCAATCACCATGCGACCAAGAGTAAACAAGGAAGACTCACAAATGGACAAGTTCCAAAAAGGAATCGGCGAATACTACTACACCAAAACGAAGCCCGAAACAGCCAAAAAATAAATTAATAATATTTCACATCTCCAGAAACCTAATTTCCTCTATTTATACAAGTTTAAAGCAAAAGTCCCCATTTCCCAAACTACAGCCCGTTCCTGAATCAAAGATTTTCCCGCCAAGTGCAGTTAACTTAAAGAACAAGCAAATATACTAAGCAATCTCTAATAATAAAACAAGGAAAAGAGTGGTGTAAGCGGGAAGTGGCTCAAGCAACCTTTGAAGAGATCAGCGCTTCTGATTTTTTCTATCGGAATAGAGACATCGCAGGCTTCACAAATCCGTCTAGGGCAATTTTCGCGGCAATCCGTGAGCTAGTGGAGAACTCTTTGGATGCTGCGGAGAGCCAAAAAATCGTGCCGGAAATTTATGTACGCTTATCTTTCGAGGGAGAAGCCAGCCAGGATACACAAATCTATAAGCTCCGTGTAGAAGACAACGGTAGCGGAATTCAGCCTCGGTTTATTCCCTCAGCTTTCGGGCAAGTCCTCTTCGGCAGCAAATACAAGCTAAAGCAGACAAGAGGCACCTTCGGTTTAGGAGGAAAAATGGCTGTCCTCTACGGGCAAATCACCACTCATCAGCCAGCCTACGTGACCTCGTGCACGGGGCAAGCGAAAATTTACAGTTTCAAATTAATGATTGATATCCAAAGAAACCGCCCGATAATTTTAGACCGCAAAGTTCTAATCAACAAGGATAATTGGCGAGGAACCATCGTCGAGTTCACCCTTGAAGGTGACTACCTTAGGGCAATGCCGAAAATTCTTGATTACCTCAAGCAAACCGCCATGGTCAACCCGTACGCTAATTTAACATTTGTTGACCCGAAAGGCAGGCTCTACAAGTTTATCCGTGGCACCACCGATATGCCTGAACCCCCAAAAGAAACGTGCCCACATCCATACGGTGTAGACGTCGAACTGCTACAACGCTTAATCCAAATTACAGCTTACAACAACATGGCTGAATTTTTGAAGGGGCATTTTCACCGCGTCGGGGAAATTACAGCTCAAAAATTCCTGGAATTCAGTCAACTAAGCCCCAGCAAGAACCCAAAGAAGCTTTCTCATGAAGAAATCGTTCGGTTAATGCAGAACCTAAAGAAGTACAAGGAGTTCTTGCCTCCAGACGCCAGTTGCCTATCACCTTTAGGCGAGGAACTGCTTAAAGCAGGTGTAATGAAAGAGTTAAACCCCGAGTACCTTGTAGTTCATCAGCGTAAACCGGCCACTTACGCAGGGCACCCATTCATTATTGAGGTGGCAATCGCTTATGGCGGCGGAGTGCCCAAGCGCGGCAGCTTTGTAATTTACCGATTTGCCAACAAAATCCCATTGTTGTATGATGAGGCAAGCGACGTTTCCTACCGAGTAATCTCAGCCATGAACTGGCGACGCTACAAAGTGGCACCTGACATGCCCATCGCCATCCTTGTGCACATTTGCAGCACCAAAGTGCCCTTCAAGACGGTTGGAAAAGAATTCATCTCTGACCGCCCCGAAGTACGCCGTGAAGAGGCAAATGCTCTGCGTGAGGTTGCGCGTCAATTGCAGCATTTTCTTTCTCGTCAGGAGCACGTGCATATGGAGAAGAAGCGGCTGGGAATTTTCGGCAAGTATCTGCCCAAGATCGCTCAGTTCTCGACAACATTGGCTGGGCAAGAACGTGTGCCAGATATAGATAAGTTATTGAAGAGTGTGCAGAAGTATGGAGCAGAAGAAAGTTAAGATACTAGAAAGAAGAAACGAGGTTATCAATGGTCTTCAAGCTTTCGGCATCCAAATCTACAATCAGCTAGAACAAGGAGTTTTCCCAACCATTAATATGCCAAGCCGTTCCACTGAAAACATTAACTACGACCCTACGCTTCGCCAGTTCATTCTCGGGGAGAAAAGCGTTAGCCGTAGCGCCCGCAACATCCGACATATCAAACCGTTCACGCAGCTTGCTTGGGCAGCAATGTTTAGCAACGAGCTCACGAGCCAACGCAAAACCAGCACGCTAAGAGACGTTTACTACTCGGCGCAAGCCTACGAGATGACCTTCACAGACCAGCAGGAAAGCAACAACATCATCACCGACCTAGAAACATTAACGGGGTTCGCCCGAGAAGACTTCAGCATTTTCCCAGAAGAACGCAGCGCAATTTTCGGCGACTTAACCATCGGCTACACTGTCCCTGGTTATGAGGGTAAAACGTTGAATTTAACCAGCCACCCAGATGGCGTGTTGATTGGTCCAGCTTTGACTTCAGCCGAATTAATGAACACAAAAGCCGACAAAGTCATCGCCATAGAGAAAGGTGCCCTGTTTACAAGATTCATCGAAGAAAACGTGCATAACAAGCATAAGGCTTTGTTGATTTCATGCGGTGGACAAGCGCCAAGACAAACCCGAAGCTTCATCCGCCGTCTGCATGACGAGTTGAATCTGCCTGTGTATATTTTGACTGATGGTGACCCCTGGGGAATGCACATTGCTCAAGTCATCATTTCAGGCTCGGCGAATGCCGCGCACCTAAGAGAGCTAAACACGCCTGACGCTGTTTGGAGCGGAGTGTGGGCTAGCGACATAATTGAGTACAAGCTGCCGACTGACCCGTTGGACGAAGTGGATATTAAACGCTTATACGAGTTGCAAAAGGACCCAAGGTATCAGAATGACCCTCTGTGGCAGAGAGAGATAAAGCTATTTCTAAAAATAAAAAGGAAGGCGGAGCAAGAAGCATTCAGCCGATACGGTTTAACCTACATTGTCGATGAATATTTGCCTACGAAACTCAAAAGCTAGTACATATATCATTGGCGTTGCAACTGTCGCCTGTTTTTCTTGGTAAATTTTTATTGTTGTCAGTCATGCCTTTCTATGCGTATGATGCTTCCGTTTTTGTGGCAGAACTGCAGCAAACAACAAATAATTTAAAATAACCCATCTTGTTTAATGTAGCCAATAACATGAAGATACGGAGCGAAAACAACTGTGAGTGAAGAAGGAGACACATTCTTTGTAAACCTTGCCGAGAAACTCTTAGGATTAATCTTAGTTATAATCGGAGCAATACTGATCTATCTCACAGTAAGCACGAGTGCACTTGGCGCATTCACCTTATTCTTCGGCGTCATAAGCGTAATCATGTTGATCATCGGTCTTTTCCTACTTCTCGTAAGAGCATCTGAATAGTGCTTTTCCCTTCTTCTTCACCGCAAGATAATAATTAGCAACAACCTCCGTCCAAGAAGCCGTAACCAAGCTTAGCAACAAAAACGCTGTCACCAGCATTTATAAACTAAAAAAACATTACAAACATGGATAACTTATAGCGGAAAGTGAATTCACTTATGCCCACTCGCCAACCAATAGTATGCGTATTAGGACACGTAGACGCAGGAAAAACCTCGCTCCTTGACGAGCTGAGAAAAACCAGCGTGCAAGCGCGTGAAGCGGGAGGAATGACCCAGCATATCGGCGCAAGTTTCTTCCCCGTTGAAACGCTCAAGCAGCTCATAGGGCCATATTTGACCAGCTTTAAAACCGGGATAGAAATTCCTGGCTTATTAATCGTGGATACGCCTGGTCACGAAGCATTCACTAACCTTCGGCGCAGAGGCGGAAGTGTCGCCGACATAGCGATTCTTGTAATAGATGTTCTGAAGGGTTTTGAAGCACAAACTTTTGAATGCATCGAAATTTTGAAAGCTCGCAAAACCCCATTTATCGTTGCGGTTAACAAAATTGACCGTATTCCAGGTTGGAATGCTCAGCAGGGAACGCCTTTTTTGAAGTCTTATGATTCCCAATCAAGTTTTGTACGCGAAGAGCTGGATAACCGCTTGTACCACATTATGGGCGAATTTTCCCGTTTAGGTTTTAAAACTGACCGGTTTGACCATATTCGAGATTTCACGGTTAACGTGGCTTTGGTGCCGACAAGTGCAAAAACCGGCGAAGGCTTATCGGAACTGGTTATGGTTTTGGTCGGGTTAAGTCAGCAGTTCCTTAAGAAGCGTTTGCAGACAACAGAGGGTGCGGCTAAGGGCACAGTGTTAGAGGTGAAGGAGGAGCCTGGTTTAGGATTAACATTGAACACGATTGTTTATGATGGCACCTTGCACAAGGATGATTTGATTGTTGTTGGTGGACGCAATGGGGCGATTTCGGCTCGAGTACGAGCGATTTTGGTACCTAAGCCGCTGGATGAGATGAGGGATCCACGGGACAAGTTCACTTCAGTCGATTGTGTCTTTGCCAGTGCGGGCGTTAAGGTGGTTGCGCCTGATTTGGAGGGCGCTTTGGCTGGTGCGCCGTTGTTCGCTGTGCCAGCTGGTGAAGACCCTGCAAAGTATGCTAAGCTTATCACTGAAGAAATAGGCAGAATCAGGATTGCTAAGGAGATTGAGGGTGTTATCGTTAAGGCTGACACGCTTGGCTCGTTGGAGGCGATGGCTGAAATTTTGAAGGCTAACAATGTGCAGGTGCGCATCGCTGATGTTGGTGACATTAGTAAGCGTGACGTGACTGAGGCATCTGTAGTTAAGACGCGCGAGCTGTTGGTTGGAGCTATCTTGGCGTTCGGCGTCAGAACGTTGCCTGACGCAGAAGAAGAAGCTACAGCAAATGGTATCCCGATTTTTAACCAGCCAATCATTTACAATTTGATTGACGCGTATTTGCAGTGGGCTAAAAGCAAGCGCGAAACGAAAAGCGAACAGGAGTTTGAGGCGTTGGTTAAGCCCGGCAAAGTTACGGTTTTGCCCAATTGCATTTTCCGCAGGGCTAAGCCAGCGATTTTCGGCGTGGAAGTTTTGGGCGGACGATTAAAGCCAAAGTACGGGCTTATCCGAGCCATAGACGGTAGCGATTTAGGCGATGTTGACCAGATTCAGGATCAGGGCAAAGCCGTGCCAGAGGCTAAGGTTGGCATGCAGGTGGCAATTTCGATGGATAAGCCGATTGTGGGCAGGCACGTGTTTGAGAAGGACGTGTTATTTGTAAAAGTGCCTGAGAAGGATGCGAAAGCACTGTTGACGGCGCATTCAGATGATTTAACGGCTGAAGAGCAAGAAGTGCTAAAAGAATACATAGCACTTATGCGAAAGAAGACGCTGTTTTGGGGTGGAGTTTAGCAGTTTCAATTAGCCACCGCCTATAGGTGGAAGAATAGCTAAAACAACGCCGTCTTTGAGCTCCGTTTCTAACCCGTTTAGTGTTGATGTGCTGGTTCCGTTAATGAGGAATTGGAGAAAATTTTTAGGTTGCCCTGTTTTGCCATTGTAAACGTATTCAGTGAATGGTTTTCCGTATTTTTGAGATAGCGTTTTAAGAACCAAGTTAACAGTAACTTTCTCGCATACGGGGAACGTTAGGGTTTCTTCTCTTTTGTTTACGATTTCTCTTAGACTAGTAAAGAAGCGAACTTTAACTTCCACTATTTGGCACCATCAGGTTATGTATAGGAAAATTGTGGAAAATAACTATTACCCCGCTTCTGATAAAGTGCGAATGAAGTAAGAATTTTAGAAAGAAATAATTTAACATAAGTGGAGACAGAAAGGCTAGAAGGCTTTAGCGAATGAAGTTGAGTTTGTCTAATGGGATTTTTAGCAAGCTAGGCTTGGAGAAGAATTTTGCGGCTGTTAAGGAGCTTGGTTTTGAAAGCATTGAGTTTAACATGAAGACGGTAAGGAAAGAGAAGGATACTGTGGTTTATGCTGCAAAAAAACTCTTGGATGCTTCTGGATTAAAGTGTTTAACGCTTCATTCTGCAACTTTACATGTAAAGGATGAGGTTGAGGTTCATCAAGCGGTTTATTATGGCAAAATCTCGCTTGAGTTTGCTCGAAGGCTTTCAGCGCCAATTATGACTGTGCACTCGGACGTTTCAAAAAAGCTGCCGCAACCAGTCAGAGACAGGTGCTTAACAGAAATATTCAAGGAAATCAACGCTTATGCTAAGAGCTTGAACATTAAATTGGCTTTAGAGAACTTGTCTTATACATCGACGGGTTTTGGCAAAAACGTTGAACAGCTTGAAGAAATCCTAAAAATCATAGACAACGGCGACATGGGAATAACATTCGATTTTTGCCACGCCCAAGAAACTAAACAAACAGACAATCTCCTAGAAAAATACGGCAAACGCATCTGCAATGTCCACATGGCTAATAAGTCGCATAAACCCTTTACCGAGCCAAAACAAGAACTAACTTCGTTTCTTACCAAACTGCATGACCACGGCTATGATGGTCCGATAACGCTGGAGTTGGAACATAAGACTCCCATTGAAGAAATCGCGAAAAGTAAGGCGCTTTTTGATAGGCTTCTAAGAGGCTTTTAGCGGTTAAACAGTTTTTGGTTCGTTCGCTTGAACAGCAGACTTTTTAGCCAACAAAGACGGCGCCACAGCACCCACAAATGCCATAATTGCGGTCACAATTTGCCAACCAGAACCCCGTTTAAGTGAGAGCCAATTTGAGATTTAATCCTTTATCTCAAACGCAAAAAAGTTTTGGAGTGTCGGAATAGAAATGCATTTGCTTGCGTTTATAAGCGTGAGGCTTCTTAATGTAGCTGAAGAGTTTCTTTTGTTCTCTGGCTAACCCTGTTGAGTCACTGATTCTTTTCTAATATAACAACAAAGAAGGTAAAAAACACATGTTCATTAAGAGCGAAGCACCGGCTCAGAAAGAAAATAAGCGAGCAAGTTCTCGCAAAGAACAAGTAGCAAAAACGGGGGATTCAATTTATGGTTAATGTCGGTGACCAGAGAAAGTGTCCTGAATGCGAAACCATAGGCTATGTGGTTTGGGTCTCGCAAGACAAGAAGACAATGGGTGTGCAGTGCCATAGAAGCCACGGGGAAGCGAGCAGGCCAGAATCCAATTACGGAGCGACAGTGGTTCCCTCGACCAAGACTAGGAAAAATATCGTTTTCCTAACGGCAGTAGGCTGATAATGACTCGATATAGATGGCTAGATGGACAAGTTTTTTCGCTCCCTCTTTTCGGTTTTAGAATTTGCCTTAGCGTGTGTGGTGTGATTGGCAGAGGTGAAGAGCGCGCTTATTGGTTCCTGAATGCTTATTTTGTCGTTCCGAAACCTAAAATAAGCTGGTAACAAAATTATAGCCATTTGAGGTTTAAAAGCGTGTCATCAATTATCGAGGACCTCATTGCGAGAAAAATTTTCAACAATCGCGGAGAAGAAACAATAGAAGTTGACGTAATCACCACTGGTGGTTTCGGAAGAGCATCGGCTCCGGCAGGAAAAAGCCGCGGAAAGGCTGAAGTGGTTTATTACCCGCAAGGCGGAGTGGAGCAAGCCGTAAAAAAAGTTGATGATTTAATCGCTCCTGAACTTGCTGGATTAAACTCTGATTTTCAAGAAGAAATTGACAATACGTTGCACGAGCTGGATGGTAGCACAGACTTTAAAAACATCGGCGGAAACACCGCATGCGCCATCTCTCTTGCTAATGCCGAAGCAGCGGCAAACTCTCATGGTTTACTATTATTCCAGTTTATGGGCGGAAACGCCGCAACAATGCTGCCTTATCCTCTTGGCAACTGCATAAGCGGCGGCGAACATGCAAGGGGCAAAGCGCCTGACATTCAAGAGTATTTGGCTTTGCCGCATGGTGCTGAAACTTTTCTTGAAGCTCAAACCGCCAATACTCAGATTCACCGCAAAATCGGCGAAGCTTTAAAAAAGAAAAACAGTCAGTTTAACGGCGGAAAAAGCGACGAAGGTGCATGGATAGCCAACATAGACACTGTTGACGCATTCGACGTCATCGCTAAAGCATGCGAAGAGGTTGGTAACGAGTTAGATTTTGAATGCGGCTTCGGCATTGATGTTGCGGCTTCCACGCTTTGGAAACCTAAGGAAGAAAAATACGTTTACGACTAATGAAGGCAAAAAACGTGACACAGCTGAACAGCTCGAATTCATGCTTGAATTAATCGAGAAATATCATCTTGCTTACGTGGAAGACCCATTCCATGAGGAAGACTTTGAAAGTTTCGCTGCGTTAACTCGCAAAGCTAAAAACTGCTTGATTTGCGGCGATGATTTGTTCACAACAAATACTGAAAGGTTAAATAATGGAATAAAGATTAACGCTGGAAACGCCATCATAATAAAAGTCAACCAGATAGGTACCCTGTCCGATGCAGCTCAAACAATTGAAACTGCACAACGATATGGCTACGACCCAGTTGTGTCGCATCGTTCAGGAGACACATGCGACTGGCACATCGCTCATTTGGCTGTGGCTTACAAGTGCCCCCTAATCAAGACAGGCATAGTTGAAGGCGCACGCATAGCCAAACTTAACGAGCTAATAAGAATTGAGCATTTCCTTGGTAACAGAGCCAAAATGGCTGATTTAAAAATACGCTGAACAGAAGATGAAAAAATGTCAGAAGCCGAAAATAAAGAGAATCAACCAGAAGAGGAAAACCAAGAGGCCCCCATCGAAGAGGAACAACCAGCAGTAGCAGATGAGAAGTCTAAGGAAGCCTCGCCTGCAGAGGAGCTCCTTTTACCAAGAGACACCCTGCTTTCCGCAGGTATCCATATTGGAACAAGAACGAAAACCCTTGACATGGAACCATTCATCTACCGTGTTAGACCAGACGGATTATTCGTACTTGACGTTAAAAAAACAGACGATCGAATCAGAGTCACCGCAAAATTCCTCTCACACTACGAGCACGCAAAAGTAGCCGTGGCAGCAACAAGGCTGTATGCTCAAGAACCAGTCAAAAAATTCTGCGAGCTAACAGGTTCAACGCCGCTAATTGGCCGCTTCATCCCAGGGCAACTCTCCAATCCGCAGTATCCAGGCAGAATTGACCCTGAAATCATACTTGTTTCAGACCCAAGAGCTGACGCGCAGGCAGTAAAAGAAGCCTCAAGAGTTGGCATTCCAATCGTTGCGTTATGCAGCACAGACAACGAGTTCGCAGGCGTAGACTTAGTTATCCCCACAAACAACAAGGGCAGAAGAGCATTAGCCGTCATATTCTGGCTACTAACAAGGCAACTCCTTCGTGAAAGAGGCGAATTAGCCGCAGACAAAGATCCACCAACAACCATAGAAGATTTCGAAGCGAAAGTCACACGGGAAGAGGAGGAGGAACCCTAAACCGTTGCCGACGATTCGGCGTCCAACCGTAGCAGGTCAATTTTATGAAGGCGACGCTGAAGCGCTTAGAGCACAAATTAAAAACTGTTTCCTCAACGAGCTCGGTCCAAAAAAACTTCCCGCTGTAAACTTGCACAATCACCCCAGAAACATAGTTGGCATGATTTGTCCCCACGCAGGCTACATGTATTCTGGTCCTGTGGCAGCATCAGCTTTTTACGAGTTAGCCTTGGATGGCAAACCTAGCACAGTAATGCTTATGGGTCCAAATCATACAGGTTACGGTGGCGCTTTGAGCCTAATGCGTGAAGGCGTTTGGCGAACACCGCTTGGCGACGTAGAAATCGACACTGAAATGGCAAACAAGATAACCCGCGAAACCAGCCTTATCGACGTAGACGAACTCGCCCATCGTTATGAACATTCTATCGAGGTTCAGTTGCCCTTTCTACAGTTTCTCTACGGCAATACTTTCAAGATTGTGCCAATCTGCTTCCTGATGCAGGATTATGATTCCGCTGCTGAGGTGGGAAAGGTGCTTGAGAAAGTTTTAGATGTCACAAACACCGTAGTTATTGCTTCTTCTGACATGACGCATTATGAACCAGCAAAAACAGCCGCCGCAAAAGACCATGCTGCGCTTAAAGCGGTCACAGACATGGATGCAAAACGCTTCTATGAAACTGTCGAAAAACAAAACATCACAGCATGTGGTTACGCGCCAATAACAGCCCTAATCACTTACGCTAAAAGAGTCAACGCCAAAGAAGCTAAACTCTTAAGCTACCACAACAGCGGCGACATAACAGGCGACTATTCAAGCGTAGTAGGGTATGCAGCGGTAAGTTTCAAAAAATAATCTAAAAAATTCAGTCTACAAAAGAATGTTTTTATCTGGTTGGCGTAATAGCTACCTTTCAAGGTGCTGCAGTAATGTGTAAAGGGTCAGGTTACGGAAAAGTAATTTTGTTCGGTGAACACTTCGTTGTCCATGGCGTACCAGGCATTGTTTCCGCGATTGATTCCACAACCGACGCTGAAGTAAAAAGAGCGTCAAAAGGAATCAACGTGAAAGATGAGCGGAAAACCGCTAAAGGTTACAGCGAAGAAAAACGGCTCCAGCAAATCGAATCAATCGAGAGAATGCTAAAAGCCATGGGCATCGACCCCAAAACTTCATTGGACATTTGGGTCGGTGGAACTCTACCGGGTTTTAGTGGATTGGGCGCTTCTGCAGCAAGCAGTGTTGCCATCGCAAGAGCAATCGCGCAAGAGCTTGGCATGCCGATTACTGACGAGAAAATTAATCAAATCGCCTATGAGGCAGAGAAAGCCTATGCTGGCAACCCCTCGGGCATCGACAACACCGCTGCAACTTACGGCGGCTTAATGTGGTTTAAAAAAGACATGACTGGCGGACCAGACAAGATAGAAAAGCTTCATTTGCGCAGACCAATCGAAATGGTCATCGGCAGCACGGGCAAAGTCGCAAACACCAAAGTCATGGTGGAAGGCGTAGCAGAACGCAAAAAGAAAAACCCGGCAAAATACGACCCAATATTCAAACAAGCCGAAAATGTAGCCTTTGCAGGGCGGAAGGCGCTGGAAAATTATGACCTTAAAAAAGTCGGCGAACTCATGAACGAAAACCATCGCCTGCTCCAAGAAATCGGCGTGTCCAGCAAAGAACTCGATATGCTGGTCGATTTAGCCCGAAAACAAGGCGCTTTCGGCGCAAAACTCACAGGCGGAGGCGGCGGCGGATGCATGACCGCGTTAACGCCGGGTAAAGATTTGCAGGGCAAAGTTCTAAGCGCCATTAAAAGCTTAGGCTTTGAAGTGTTAAGTACAAAGATAGGCGTTGAAAAATATTAGGTTGACTCAACTTGGGCTTTAGAAACTTTATAGAAGCGCTGGATAAAAGCGGCGAATTAACAAGAATCACAAAGCCAGTCTCCACCGAGTACGAGTTGGCTGGCATAATAAGCGCTCTTGGCGAGAAACCAGTTTATTTTGAGAAAGTGAAAGAGTCAAGTTATCCTGTTGTGGCAGGACTCGTGCCCTCAAAAGAGTTAATCTCCCGAGCGTTGGGAATACCAAAAGACAAGTTGCTGCCTAAGCTTTCCCGTGCCATTGAGCATCCGGTGCCGCCGCAAGTAGCTGAAAAAGGTGAATGCCAAGAAGCAGTAGAAACTGACGTTGACTTAACCAAACTCCCAATAATGCGGTACACGAATAAGGATGGCGGAAAATACATTACATCCGCCGTTTCCATAATAAAAAACCCTGAATTCGGCACTCAAAACATGTGCTTCCACAGACTAATGCTTTTGGACAAGAACAGGTTTGTAGCCAGAATCGTTGAGAACAGGGGAACAGACACAGCACTCAAGAAGGCTGGCGGAGAACTAGACGTAGCCCTTTGCATAGGTAACTCAACCGCTGTTCTACTATCCGCAGCCACAACTATGCCGATGGGTGTTGACGAGTTGGGAATGGCTAACGCACTTGAAGAAACAGCATTAGTGAAGTGTAAGACCATTGACCTTGAAGTGCCCAAAGACTGCGAAATAGTGTTAGAAGGAAGAATAACAAAGGAAAAAACAGCTGAAGGACCCTTTCTGGACACAACAGGAACCATCGACCGGATAAGACAGCAACCAATAATTGAAATTAAATGCGTAACTCACCGAGAAAAGCCAATTTATCAAACCTTACTTCCGGGAAGAAGGGAACATCAATTCTTAATGGGGATGCCTAAAGAACCTACAATCTTCAACGAAGTGAACAAAGTCTGCGAATGCAAAGACGTTTACATAACGCCCGGCGGATGCAGTTGGCTCCATGCAGTTGTGCAAATAAAGAAGAAAAACCAAGATGACGGAAAAAAAGCCATCAGCGCCGCGTTTGAAGGACACAAGTCGCTGAAGCACTGCGTCATAGTAGACGACGACATAGACATCTATAACCCTCACGATGTCGAATGGGCTATCGCAACGAGATTCCAAGCGGACAAAAATGTCGCAATCTTGCCGAACCAGCCTGGGTCGTCTTTGGATCCGTCGGGAGATTTGACTGAAGGCAAAAAGGCAACCACCTGCAAGATGGGGTTAGACGCTACAATCCCCTTCGGAAAAACAGATAAAAGCTTCACGAAAGAACAATACCGAAAAGTTGATTTGAGCAAGTTCATGTGATTAGCATGTATCTGACAGAAAAAGAACAACGAATGCTCGAAGGCTCTGAAGGCTACGCCGTTCGCAAAAGCATGGAAATCCTTGTTGCATTAGGTGACATTTACGGCGCAAAAAGCCTAATCAAAGTTGGCAGCGTCCAAGTCTCAGGCGTATCCTACCAAAACCTAGGTGACGCAGGACTGGAATTTTTAAACGAGTTGGCAAAAGACGGCAAAGTCAAAGTCCTCACCACCCTGAACCCCGCAGGAATGGACCTGGAAAACTGGCAGCAACTAGGCATCAGCCCAGAGTTTGCTGAAAAACAGAATCTCGTAATAGATGCCTTCCGAAAAATGGGCATACTCATCAGCTGCACATGCACACCCTACATGATTGGTAATTTACCCCTCTATGGCGAACACATAGCATGGTCAGAAAGCTCAGCTGTCACCTTCGCAAACTCAGTTATTGGCGCAAAAACAAACCGTGAAGGCGGACCCTCCGCGCTGGCAGCAGCATTCGTGGGCAAAACACCATGCTACGGGTTGCATTTAGATGAGAACCGGGTTCCCGATGCGCACGTGCAAATTAACGCTGAATTAGCGAAGCTCTCTGACTGGGGCGCGCTAGGCTATGCGATTGGCAAAAAGGCGGAAAACAAAATCGCATACATTACAGGCATAAAAGCGGTTGAACTAGACGAGCTCAAATCGTTTTGTGCTTCAGTTGTGACTTATGGCGCGAAACCGCTCTTTTACATGAAGGGTGTAACGCCTGGAGCCGAATTGCAGGCTCAACCAAAAGAGACAGTTACAATCGAGCAAGTCGACATAAAAAACGCTTACGATGAAATTAACGATGAAGTGAGCGACATAGAATTGGTTTGTGTTGGTTGCCCGCATTGTTCAATTAACGAAATCGCCAAAGTCGCCGATCTGCTTAAGGGCAAAAAGGTGGCTGAGGGCACGGAGTTTTGGGTTGCCACCTCAAGGACAACTAAACAACTAGCCGACAAACGCGGTTACACCCACGTTATCGAGGCGGCTGGCGCCAAGTTTGCCTGCGACACATGCATGGCAGTCGCGCCACTGAAGGGCAGGTTTAAGTCGTTGGCAACAACTTCGGCGAAAGGCTGCTATTATTCAAGGCAGAACGGCATGAAAACGAAAATGGGTAGCATAGAGGAATGCGTAGAGGCGGCGGTGACTGGAAAATGGAGCAGTTAAAAGGCAGATTAATCTCAAAAGGCAGAGCCCAAGGCGAAGCACTCGTGACTTCCCAGCCCATATCATTCTACGGCGGCGTAGACCCAAACACAGGCATAGTGATTGAGAAGGGGCATGAACTTCAGGGGCAAAGCGTCAAAGACAAAATCCTTGTGTTCCCAACAGGCAAAGGCTCAACCGTCGGCTCATACACGCTTTACCGCATGAAGAAGAACGGCACAGCACCAGCAGGCATGATAAACAAAGAATGCGAAACCGTCGTCGCCGTCGGAGCCATAATCAGCGAAATCCCTTGTGTTGACCAAATTGATATCTCACAAATTAAAACAGGTGACAAAGTTAGGATAGAAAACGGTACTCTCACCATTTTACAGCATAACCGTAAAAATGATTGAGAAATCTATTATCACTGAAAGGTACGTCCAACTCTGTTTTTTTATAGGCATCAAAACTTATGATTTCGTCTGGTTGGACACCGTTTTGATATCGCGCGTATGCGTGGCAAGGTAGGTAGAAACGACCCCTATCCAGAAAAGAACTGAACCAAGAAACAGCCGCTCAGTCAGTCCGCCAATGCGCGTATTTAGATGCGGGAAAACAAAAGGTAATCCGAACTCAATCAACCAGAAAACTATGACTAATACTGACAAGGGAAGAGCAATACGTTTTAAACCCTCAAACAATCGATTTTGCCTAAATTTTAGTGAGATTGCCAGTGTCCCAAATGCACCGCCGATGAAAGCGATTATGGCGACAACAAGATGAATTGCCCCGTGCCACGATATAGGTGTTGCCGGCACATCGGTTGGAAATACAGCGAGGAGCAGTGCTCCAACTGCCCATATCCCGAGCAAATACGCACCAGCCCGAAATGGTGATCTGGCAACGCCCTTTATATCCAAAGTTTGTAGGAAAGCAAAAATAAACAAGAGAGAAAGGATTCCCCGATTTAGGAAGTTTACAGTCATGATAAGCCCAAACTTGCCTACTGCGAGATCGCTTTCTGCTTGACTTATGGGGCTATAGTGCGGCGGCAAGATTTGAGCTATTACATCAAGTACTACATAGAGAACAATTCCTAAGATGACTATCCAGAAAAGTTTAGCAGAATCCGCTTTCTTGAATTTATCCATAGCCTGTTTCATTAATTCTATAATAAGATTTTATTTATTATGTCTTGCCATTCGACGGAAAAACTGAAGTTTTACCTTTGAAGAATAAAATAATAGCTAAATTTTTTCCTTCCGTAAGAGCAGCTTCTGTGTTGTTCTCGGTAATGCTTTTCAAGGAGTGCAAAAATATCATATGTACAGGTGCAAAGAAATTGAACGAGGCGAAACCAATAATCCTAAAAATCGGCGGCTCAGCCATCACCGACAAAACAGGAGAACTAGCCGCGAAAACTGAAATCATAAACCGCTTAGCGGAGGAAATTAAGCGGGCGGATCTTGATAACTTGATAATTGTGCATGGCGGCGGCAGCTTTGGTCACCCAACCGCAGCGAAGTACGGCATAAAAGACGGCTACAAAAATGAGCCAACACAAAAACTCGGCTTCGCAGAAACCCACCACGTCATGACGGTGCTGAACGGGTTAGTTATGGACGCGCTTATTTGGCATGAAATTCCAGCCGTAAGCATCGCGCCATCCTCCTGCATCATAACAGAGAACGGCAAGATCAAATACTTTGATGAAACAGTCCTCAAGACAATTGAGAAAATGATGTTTACGCCTGTCTTGTACGGCGATGCGGTTTTGGACGACAAATTAGGCTTCACAATTCTCTCAGGCGACCAGCTGGTTGCTTACTTAGCAATTAAGTACAAGGCTTCAAAAATTGTTGTCGGCGTTGACACCGACGGCTTATTTGATTGTGACCCGAAAACTAACCCCAACTCTAAACCATACAAGCATTTAACATTGGCAGAGTTAAAGCAGATTCAGCCTAAACTCGGAAAGGCAGCAGGCACAGACGTAACAGGCGGCATTACAGGCAAAATAGCAGAGCTCATCCCAGCCATTGAACAGGGCGTTCACGTTACTATTACAGGCGCCACGAAAGCGTTATCTATTTACAGAGCACTAACAGACCAAAGTGTATTAGGCACTGAAATCGAGAAGGCGTAAGATGACTGAAACCGAGAAACGAAAAGCAGAACACATAAAAATCCTCTTGGAACAAAAAGCCCAAGCCCGAAAAGCCACCACAGGCTTCGAAGACATCCAACTGATCCACCGAGCCCTGCCAGAAGTTAACAGACAAAAAATCACCCTATCAACATCTTTCTTAGGCAAAAAACTCTCGGCACCACTGATTGTTGGCGCCATGACTGGCGGGACAGAAGAAGCAACAAAAATAAACGCTTCAATCGCCGAAGCCGTAGAAAAACTTGGTTTAGGCATGGGCGTGGGAAGCCAAAGAGCAGCTATCGAAGACCCAAAACTCGAAAAAACCTACAAGATAACACGCAAAAAAGCGCCAAACGCCTTCATAATCGCTAACGTAGGCGGCGTACAGCTTGTTCATGGATACGGCTTAAAAGAAGTCAAGAAAGCCGTGGAAATGATAGATGCTGATGCAGTTGCTATACATCTTAACGCAGTGCAGGAAGCAGTTCAGCCTGAAGGACAAACCAACTTCAAAGGCATCTTAGCGAAAATCAGTGAAATCACAGGTGAACTTGACAAGCCTGTGATTGTTAAAGAGACTGGTTGCGGTATTTCAGCGGAAGATGCAAAAGCGCTTGAGGCTGCAGGCGTAAAAGCCATCGATATCGGCGGTGTTGGCGGAACGAGTTTTGCAGCGGTTGAATATTACCGTTCAACAGGCCCAAACAACATGGGTGAAGTTTTCTGGGACTGGGGCATCCCAACAGCCGTAAGCCTCATCGAAACAACTCAAACCGTGAAGATTCCAGTGATTGCTTCTGGCGGAGTCCGAAGCGGCTTAGACATAGCTAAATCTTTAGCGTTAGACGCAAATTTAGCCAGTATTTCTCAGCCCGTGCTTGAAGCGGCAGTTAAAGGAGCAAAGAAAACTGAGAAATTGCTTTCCTGTTTAATCGATGAGTTGCGCAATGTTATGTTTCTTGTGGGCGCTGAGAACCTTGAATCATTAGCGAAAGTACCTTTGGTCATAGGTGGCAAAACTGCCGAGTGGCTGAACATCAGAGACTTTGACACAGTGAATTATGCGCAGAGGAGCACGTTAACATTTGAATATTGAGCAGTTTCTTGAAGAAAAAGCACCCCTAATCGACAAAGCCATTGAAAAGTACATTCCGCGAAGCTTCAGCAAAGACGCGGTTCTCTTCAAAGTTAATCCGCCAATGCGCAGCTACAACTTGGAACCCTTAAACAAAGCAGTGGCAGAGCCCATCTGGGACATGCTGGACCGTGGCGGAAAAAGGTGGCGCCCAGCGCTTTTTTTGCTGATTTGTGAAGCGTTAGGTAAAGTCTCAGATTGCTGTTTAGACTTCTCCATTATCCCCGAAGTGATTCATAACGGAACGCTGATTATCGACGACATCGAAGATTCTTCAGAGATGCGCCGTGGCAAACCGTGCACACACAGAATCTTCCAAACCGACATTGCTGTTAACGCTGGAAACGCCATGTATTATCTGCCGCTTCTTCCGTTAATGACGCAAAAAGCAGAGCTTACACCTGAAATTGAACGGGACGTTTATGAGGTTTACGTGCAGGAAATGATTAACCTCAGCATGGGGCAAGCCATGGACATTGCATGGCACAGGGGCATCGCAAACGCTGACGAGTTAGGCGAAGAAGATTACTTGCAGATGTGCGCTTACAAAACAGGCACCCTCGCCCGTATGGCAGCCAAAATAGCGGCTGTGTTATCAGGCGCCAACAAGCCGCTGGTGGAAAAGCTGGGACGTTTCGCGGAAAGCATAGGCGTTGCCTTCCAAATGCAGGATGACATTTTAGATATAACCGGAGTAGAATTCGCCAAGAAGAAAGGCGGAGTTGGGCAAGATATTACTGAGGGCAAAAGAAGCTTAATGGTTATTTACACGCTGAAAAAGGCAAATAAAACCGACAAGAAGCGGCTTATAGAAATTTTGAATATGCACACTTCCGACCAAGCCTTAAGAGATGAAGCAATCGTTTTGATGCAGAAATGCAGTGCCGTAGAACATGTTAAGCGTACAGCAGAACGAATAGTCCAAGAAAGCTGGAGCGAAACCGAAAAGCTTTTGCCAACGCCTGAGGCTAAGGAAAAATTAAAACAGTTCGCCGAATTCTTGATTAAAAGAAACAAGTAACATTGTAGCGAGCGTAAAAAGTTTGGCATTTGAAAATGACACTGAACTTAAAGAGCTTATTCGCAAAGCTGCACTGCTTAATGCAGTATCACATGACGGCAAAGCTCAAGCAGGCGCCATGGTAGGTAAAATTCTTGGCGAAAGACAGGACCTGCGAACAAAAGTAAAAGAGCTCACAAACATAATCAACACCGTCGTGAATGAAGTTAACTGCCTCTCCATTGCAGAGCAAAAAGCTATTGTGGAGAAAAATTGGCCTGAAACGCAGAAGAAGGAGAAGGCCGAAGAAAAACGTTTACCGCCATTGCCTAACGCGGATAAGTATGCTCAGATAGTGACACGGTTCTCTCCTAACCCTGACTGTGTTCTGCATTTAGGTTCAGCAAGAGCCATAATTCTAAGCCACGAGTACGCCCGCATGTACAACGGCAAATTCATTCTGCGCTTCGAAGATACAGACCCAAAAGTGAAAAGGCCGTCGCTGATATTTTATGATAGCATCCGGCAGGATTTGAAGTGGCTAGGCTGCAAAGTTGACGAGGAATACATCCAAAGCGACCGACTGCCAATTTACTACGACTACACCGAGCGGCTAATACGGAATGGAAACGCGTACGTTTGCGAGTGCTCGCCTGAAGAATTCAGAAAAAAAACCTTAGCTAAAGAAACCTGCCCATGCCGACTCCTTTCGGCAGTTGAGAACTTGAAACGCTGGAACCGCATGCTCAGTGGCGGTTACACGGAAGGTCAAGCAGTAGTCCGCGTTAAAACTGAACTGGAGCATCCGAACCCGGCGGTCAGAGACTGGCCAGCCCTGAGGATTATTGATACGAAGAAGTATCCGCATCCACGGGTTGGAAGCAAATACATCGTTTGGCCCCTCTACAATTTAGCCGCTGGCTTAGACGACCATTTGATGGGCATAACACACATCATCCGAGGCAAAGAGCACTACACCAACATGGTTCGCCAAAAATACATGTATGAGCATTTAGGCTGGGAATACCCTGAAGCTATACACTACGGTAGACTAAAAATCACAGGCGCTTCCCTTAGCAAATCAAAAATTATTCAGGGAATAAAAGAAGGCGTCTATACTGGCTTTGATGACCCACGCTTAGGCACATTCGCTGCACTTAGAAAACGGGGAATCACGCCTGAAGCCATCAAGAAAATGATAATCGATGTAGGAACAAAATCAAACGACGTCACTTTAAGTTGGGAAAACCTGTACTCGTACAACCGCAAAATTCTCGATGCTGCAAGCAACAGGTACTTCTTTGTGCCAGAGCCCGTTGTGCTAAAGGTTTTAGATGTACCCCCCAGAGGCTTCCATGTTATGCTTCCCTTACATCCTGATCAGCCTGACCGAGGCTTCAGAGAATACCTAATTAATCCAGAAGACCAAAAAACTGTAACGTTTTGGATTTCAAGAAAAGATGCTGAAGCGTTGGAGCCGGAAAAAGTCGTTAGGCTAATGGAACTCTTCAACGTCAAAACCCTAGGCAAAACAGGCAATCAAGTTACCGCAGTATTTGTCAGCGAATCCTACGAGGACGTTAGGAAAATAAAAGTTCAGCTTATCCAGTGGATACCGAAAGGCGGGAAGTTTCCATGCCAAGTGGTCATGCCAGACGCCTCCGTTACAGAGGGTTATGCTGAGAGTGCCTGCAAAAAGTTAAAGTCAGACGCTATAATACAGTTTGAACGCTTCGGATTCACACGCATAAGCGAAGTAAACCAGAAGCTAATCGCTTATTACGCTCACAAATAAGAGATGAAAAACATGAGAAAACTCGATAAAGCAATAATTTGGCCAATCTACTTCGACGCTTCTAAAACCAGAAAAAAAGGACGCCGCGTCCCAAAAAACTTGGCAGTGCAATCCCCCAAAATCCAGGAACTTAAAGAAGCCGTTGACAAATTAGGCTTGAAAAACGGAGTTAACCTTGAAGCTCATTTTCCCAAGATGCATTGGGCTAAGACTGGAATGCTGCTTGTTGAAAAGAAAGAAGCAAAAGAAAAGATAATACAGAAAATTGCAAAACAATTAGTGAAGATTAAAAGCGTGTCTGCAAAACCGCAGTAGAAGTTTAGCTTTTCTCTTTAGTAGCTATTAAGACAGCGTTAATTATGCCGTCGTTTCCTGGTCGGCTGGTGACTTTTGCAAGCCCCAGAGTGGTTTCTATTTCTGCGCCTTTAGTTATTACGCCTCTTCGGTTATAATCAACGTTAGCGCCGTTTCTAACCACACGGGTGATTTCGGTTTTTTGTGTTTTGCCGCTTTTAGGATCGGTTACTGAAGCGTATTTATCGCTTAAGACCTTGACTTTTATGTTGCCGCCTAAGCCTCTGGAAATTTTCCTTCTGGGTTCACCAAGGATTGTTTCTGCAGGGTATCCGCCTTGCTCATACTTTTTCTTTGATCTGTAAGCTCTTTTTTTGCCGCCTGTGAGTTTTCTTTTGCGTAAACTGCTATGCGAAGACATAATCTACATTTCCTTTTTTCGATATCTAATTCGAGTAGTCAGTAAAACCGTTAATTTCCATATAAACGTATCCGTTTTAAGCTTGTTCTTCATTAGTAAAATGTTCGCTTCTTAATCACTTTGTCGATCAGTTTCTCTAGAGGGTGTTATCGAAGTGACGTGGCAAGTTTTATTAGAGTGCTGTGGGATATTTATGTGGGACAAACATGTCAACATCAAGAGTTGATCAAAGGCATAGGATAGTTATTGATAAAAAAACTAGAGCAAAGACTCACATTAAAGCGGGAGACATAGTGGTCATTGAACCGCTTGATGATCGCAGTTTTAAAGTGAACGTTTTAGATTTCACGTCAGAGAAGCTTGAGGATGACCCGGCATGGCAGGCGATTCATAAACCAGCTAAACTTAGAAAGTACATTCCTCCAGAAAAACTCGAAAAAATAATGGAGGAAGAGATTTGGCAAGAATAAGCATTGTAGAATCGAAACCTCTTGCGATAGTTGATTCAAACGTGATAGTTTATGCAATGATTAAGGATTACCCAGACAAGATGCGGCATGAAAAATGTCTTGCTCTTTTGGATAGAGGTCTCAGAGGAGAATTAAACTATATTCTAACGGTTAATCCAATAATTATAGTTGAGGTTTTTTCGGTTCTAAAAAAACTCTTAAACTGCAACGAAGCAGAATTCAGGATAAGCGCTCTTCTTCGTTCAAGACGCCTCGGATTCCTATCAATCTCAAAGGAAGCTTGCCAAAACTCTGTGCAATGGGCGAAAGAAAAGAACTTACCAGTAAACGACGCTGTAATAGCTGCAAGCATGATTGGACACGCCCAACTGATATACACTATTGACGAAGAACATTTCAAAAAACTCGAAGGATACAACGTCAAAATCCTCAACCCAACAACATAAATCTTTGAAAAGAAATGGGATAAGCTGGCGATATGAATCCGGCGAGTGCTAAGCCATTCTTTAATGAAAATCAATAAGGTGTTTAATACAGCTTGGGCGCTTCTTCTAATCTATGTTTCTTGATAGTCCTTTAATGCGTCGCCGAAAATGCGTTTTAACTCTTTCTTCATCATGCTTGCATCATGCGTTAACCCGAAGTAATCCGCAAAATAATCGGTAGTTTTCAAAGCCATTGAACGTCCGCTTCTTTCTGCCGCAACCAACCCCATATCCTTCAGCAACTTCACATGACCGTAAGCGTGTTGTCCTCTAACATCAATTACTCTTTTCTGAGAAACAGGCTGCCTGTAGGCAATGTAAGAGAGCGTCTTCAATGGTCCGGAAGTCAGCAGAGGTCTGTTCACAAGTTTCTTAATCAACGGTGTAAACTCTGCTTTCACCTGCAGAACGTAACGTTCATCTTTTAACGCTAAAATTTCAAGCGCCGTGTTCCTTGCGGCGTATTCTTGTATTAGCGTGTCAGCATATTTTTGGGCTTTCTTCTTTGAGCGGCTGCCTATAACTTGGCATAGCTCGTTGAGGTCTAATGGGCGACCAGCTATATACAGTGCAGCCTCTATCAATGCTAAGCAATGAGCTTTCCGCTGGGCATCCTGCGCTTGCTCTGCATCAGGGTTTGAATCAACTGTTTGTTCCTTCGGCTTTTCCAACGTTGACTTTCCCCACGGCAATGTATAATTCTTCTGTTTCTTCATTCTGCCATAAACTTACTTTGTCATCCTGTGCTAAAAACAAGAGATAAATAAACATTCTTAATGCTTCAATTCTAGTTGCATCTTTCGAGAGAGTTGAGAAATCGATTATGCCTACACCCCTTACTTTCTCGCATAAAATTGCGTACAGCTTATCAACCTGCAACTCAAGCTCAGCAATAAACTTGTCAAACTGCGGCATCCAATCTGAAACCGCTGGAAGAACAGGATGCTGCTCAACAACATGGTCAAGATGAAGCATTTTTTCCCCCTTCAACACATCGTCTAAGACTTCAAGCAGATGCTGAATAGTTGTTGATGTTAACTCATGCCTCAACGGCAAGAACAGGGGTGGCGGGACAAAATCCTGCGGACCTTTAGGCGGCGCAGGCGGCTCTTGCAAGGTAAGCAGCAGTTTAGACTTCATTAAGTAAATCAAAGCGGAAGAATCCAATGCGACACCTGAAGCGCGGAAATCGACCTTATCGGTTCTCTCCATTTCAGTGAGAAAAGACCGTAGAAGGTAAGCTATGTTAACGTTCCATGGAGTAAGCTTCTCAAGTTTATTTAATTCAAACAGGATGTTCCATGGAGGTCGAAGGTAAAAGGGTCTTCTGATTGGTGTTGTTGACATTTAGCTCGGTGCCTCCGCTGGGAACTTGGCGGTCACAACATTGGAGACTCCGTTGAGTTCGTAGACTCCGTAGACTTTCTGCGCTTTGTTAACCATCTCAGGCTTCAAGGTGATGACTATGAACTGGATTTTTCCAGCTTCCTCAAGTAGCACTTCTGCAAGCTTCGTAGTGTGGAAGGCGTCTAAGTGTGCGTCAACCTCGTCAAGAATGTAAAATGATGCAGGCGTAAACTCTTTTAGTGAAAATATGAAGCTGACTGCTGAAACGGAACGTTCACCACCGCTTGCCCCACTCACAATAATCGAGGGCTTATTTGGGAACTGCACAACCATGTCTATGCCGCCAGCGAAGGGTTCATCAGGATTTTCTAGCTTAAGTGTGGCTTCTCCTCCGCCGGTGAGTTTGGAAAAGTAAACCTTGAGGCTGCTGTTGATTTTTTCGAAAGCCGTCATGAAAACCTTGCGTTTTTTAGCTTCAATCTCATCCATAAACTGTACAATTGCTTGTTTTTCACTTTCCAACTCATTTAAGCGAACAGATAACTCTCTGTACCGTGAAATTTGCTCTGCGTAATGTGAAAGTGCAAGCTGGTTTATGGCGCCTATTCTTTCCAGTTCAAACTGCATCATGCGAATAGTTGTTTCTGCTTCCTCAACCTGCTTCTGGTTCGTTTCTAAAGGTTGTTCATAGCCAAACTGTTTAAGTTGGTTTTGAAGTTGCTGAAGACGAAGTTGACTAGTTTCCATACCCAGTTGCAGCTGGTTTAGAAGCCTTTCGGCCTGCTCATACTCTGAATCAAGCAACCGTAACTCAGCATCAATAACATCTATTTGTGAAGTGAATTTTTTGGATTCTTCACGTGCGGAAAAAACAGCCTTTGAAAGTTCCACACGGCTTTTCTCTTGCTCATATAGTTCTTTCCTGATTGATTCGCGTTCCTCTTGCGCTTCGGCAACTTCTTTCTCTATTTTTCTTTGTTGTTGCTCCACCTTAGCTATCTGTATCTTGATATTCTGGTAGCCGTTTCTAAGGACTCTGTCGAATTGTGATTGGTAGGTTGAAATTTCCGTTTGAGTAGAGCCTGAGTTTTGGCGAAGCGTGTTTACTTCTTCCCCAAGTTTTTCACGTTGAACCTCGAGCTCTTGAATGTGTGCTACATCAGTTTTCAATCTTAAATTAGCTATGTCTGTATGCAGTTTCTGGAGCGCTTTTTGGATAGAATTCCGTTCAGTTATGTACATGTTCATGCGTCCTTTGTAAGCTGCCGCTTCGCGGTCAAGTTTGCCGCCGTATTTTTCTGTGCGTCGAATGTTGAATTGTGTTCTTTTAACGCCTCGTTTAATTCTTACTATTTCCCTGTCTAAAGTGGAGATGGATTCTGAAAGTCGTGTAATTTCAATTTTGTCTCGCTCAATTTCTTCTTCAATACCCGTAATGTCCGTTCCTCTTTGAGTGAGGTGCGTCTGGAGCGCTTTTACTGCTTCGTCTAAACTTTTTAATGCATTTTCGCTTGGAACAATTGTTGAAAAATCTATTGGCGCACGGTAATAGCCGCTTTCAAAAGCACCAGGCTCATACAAGTCACCGCTAACTGTAACCGCGCGGTAACCCTCGTTTGAAAGGGCAAAGGCGGTTTTATCGTTTGAAACCACTACTGTATCTCCGAAAACATAGTTAACAGCCATCTCAAAGGTGCTTTCATATTTCATGAAGCTTGAAAGGGCGCCTATTACGCCGTCTCGCCTGGGTGCTTCCTTGTTTTTAAGGTTAATTGCGCCTTTCAGCGGAATAATTTTGATTCTGCCCAGTTTCATGCGCCTAAGCGTTTCGGTACATGTGAAAGCTGAATCTATGTTTGCTACAACTAAAGCGTCAAGCCAACCTGTTGCCGCTGCTTCTATGGCTTTCTTGTAGTTTTTGTCAATTTTTATTAAATTGCGTAATCTACCATGGATACCTGTTATTGCGCCAACATTGCCCATTTCCTCTATGCTTCTTAGAGCTTTTTCTTCAGCAGCTATGGTTGCGGCAAGGTCTCTTTGAGTGGCAAATTCAATTACGGCGTCTTTAGCTGAACTCGCTATTCTTTCGGCTTCCGTAACTTCTTTTTCAACGGTTTCTTTTTGAATTTTTTTGCGTTCGATGGTGCGTTCAAGATTTTTAAGCTGGTTTTTCTGGTCCTTTTGAACTTGCTCCAGCTCTGATAGGGACTTTTCGATTTCGAGTAGGCTTGCGAGGAATCTTTCTTTCCGCACGTTTAAGTTTTTGATTCTTCCAGTGCAGAGCCTCAGTGCCGATTTGTCTTTTGTGTATTCTGAGCGTAAATACGCAAGTCGTTTAACATTATTTGCGATTTCGGCTTCCATGATTCGTATTTGCTGGTTGTTATCGCCGAGCCCTCCCCAAAGCTGGGCGGTTTCTTTTGCCAGCGCATCGCGTTCCGACTCTTTTTGAGCCATTTGGTCCTTGATTTTTTCATGTTGACTGCGGAAAACTCGGATTTTTAATCGGTTTTCCCGTATCTCGTTTCTAATACTTTCTTGCTGAGCAAGATTGTTTTCTCTCACGCGCTTTAAGCTTTCAAAGCTAGCTTGCCCAGAACTTATTTTTGTTGATAACTCAGTTAGTTTAGATTTTAGTTCGCCAATGGTTATTTGAACCTTAAGTACTTCTGAGCCGCCTTCTTCAAGGTTTTCGCCGCTGAGTTTTCGCCATTCGTTTTCAATACCGTGCCGTTTTGATCTGCGCAAGTTGCGTTGTTCTTTTAATTTGTCAACTCTGGCTTTAACTTTTTCAGTTTGGCTAGTTGCTTCATTAATTTTACCGTTTAATTGTGTTATGTCGCTTGAGATTTTAACTGCTTGGAACTTTTTAGTTTCACTTTGGATGAAATTATATCGTAAAAGTTGATTGCGTTCACGTTCCAAATCATCGAGGCGCTTCTGTACCTCATCTATTCTGCCCATGGCTGTGCGGATTGAAATGTCAGCAGTTCGCAGTTTTTCTTCTGCATCGGCCTTCTCCGCGTCGTACTGGGCTATTCCAACAAGGTCTTCGATGATTCTTCGGCGTTCAATAGGGGTAATTTCTGTTAACCTAGTTATTGTGCCTTGAGGAATAATGTTCTGGCTCATGCTGCTTATTGAAGCCATAGAAAGAGTTTCTATTATATGCCCTCGTGACATCCTTCTGCCGTTTAAGCGGTAAACACTTTGCCCATTTCGGTAAACTTCACGTGAAATCGTGACAGTGGTTGTGTCAACCGGCATTGTGCCATCTGAATTATCAAATTGGATGACAACCTTGGCCATTTTGACTTTTTCTTGCCCTGGTTTTTCTGAACCGTGAAAAATCAGTTTAGCTGCGTTTTCAGCACGGAGTCTTCTTGTGCTCAGTTCCCCAAGCGAGAAAAGCACTGCATCCATAATGTTGGTTTTTCCACTTCCGTTTGGGCCAGTTATGGCTGTGAAGCCCTTATCTAAAGTTACCTTGATGGTCTGTGGTCCAAAAGACTTAAAGCCTTTTAACTCAATTTTTTTTATGTAGGGCATTTAGTCTTTATCCTCACGGCAAGCAGTCTATACTATATTATTTTAACATCTCATCAACATACGTATAAAAGCTTATAGCATTAGCTCAGGGTTTATACCTGTACCTCGGAAAACCATTTGGGTCTCTGCGGAAAAGTGCCAGCGCCCTGTGTAATTGGAAGATAAAAATGTGCTTTTTTTGAATTGTACTCTCCATAGTCATAACCCAACTTAGATTGAGGAATTCACCAGCTAAATTGACTACCCGTCACCCTTCTCTTGCTTTTTGATGGCAGAAAGAACAACTAATAGTTGACCCCTTTGGATTCTAAAGCGATTACTTCCATTTTGTCAGTATCTCCTCTCTGCGGAAAGTGGCTACGCTGAAGTAGAATAGAGCCAAATCAACAATCAGAAGGGCACCAGAAATGATCAGCAGGTTATCTGTGTTGAGTGTTATCACGCCTATCTCGCTCGCGAGGTAAATGACCATGAATGGTATGAACATGAGTCCTCCGACTGAGTTTGCAGACCGTACATCACTCACTCTTGATGAGGCAATTACGCTTAATTCTATGCTCAATATTGTAGCAATGGGGATAAGGAGGAAAATAACGCCGATGCTCCAACTAGGATAGATTAGGTACCCTAGCGAGTTGAAGGTTAATCTGTCCATAATCGCCATAAAGGCTGAAAGCCCCGCCCAGCATGCCACTAGAGGCGGTATGAATGCCGCGATGCTCTTGCCCAACAGTATCTCGCCGTCTGTTGTAGGAGTCGCCAAAAGCGGTTCCAAACTCTTCTCAACCTTTTCGCCCACTATGGCGTAAGAGGCAATTGCGCTTGGAAGGGTAGCTGCTGCGATCACGAAAAAGAAGGCGAACGCATTTAGCAACCCTGGAAGATAGGAAGGTGGGATTCCTCCGTTCTTGCTTTGGCTATATATTATGACCAACGGGAAAAGAACGTCGAGAAGCAGAGGGAAAAAAATAGTTCCTAAGATGATACTTCTTTTTCTCCTGAATATCTTGAGTTCTTTTGAGGCAATAATCCATGAAGCATTTAGGTTTATTTTTCCCGTTCCCTCACAAGTTTTAAGTACACTTCTTCCAAACTGGAACGTGACACCGAGACAGTTTGAACGTTACCGCCTACCTCAATAATTGCTCGGACAATGGCTGGATTTTCCTTGTATGGGTCGGCTAGCTCGATTGTTATTTTGTTATCATCGTGGGATATGTTTCCAAGCGCCAGTTTCTTTAACGAATTTAGAACCGCATCCGTTACTTGTTCTAGCTGAATCTCGGTTCTTCTGGAGCCAACCTGGTGCTCAAGCTCTTCAGGAGTCCCGACTGCCATCAGCTTAGTGTTCAATATTCCGATTCTGTCACAGATTCTTTGCGCCTCATCTAGGTTGTGTGTGTTTAGAAAAATTGTTTTTTTCTCGTTCTTCAGCTGAAGAATAAATTCCCTGACTGTTTTCGCCGATTCTGGATCAAGGTTTGCTGTCGGCTCATCCATGAACAAAATTTCGGGGTCATGAATGAGGGCGCGTGCTATAGCAAGTTTTTGTTTCATTCCTTTGGAAAATGTTCCAGCCATAAAATCCTTCTTTTCCCATAGCCCCAGCATCTTGAGGAAGCGCTGGATGTTTTCCGTCCTCTGACTTTCCGCGCATTTGTACAGTTTGCCATAAAAGTCCAGGTTCTCGTATGCTGTTAAATCTTCATACAGGCCAACGTTGTCTGGGACCAGTCCGATAATTTTTCTTATTTTTAGCGCGTCAGCCTCGTTCCCAACTTCATAGTCTGCAATCCTTGCCGTTCCACTGCTCTTTGATATCAAGCAACACAACATTCTCACAGTCGTCGTTTTTCCAGCGCCGTTAGGTCCAAGAAAACCGAAAACTTCACCGTCGTCAACATGCAGGGTGAGGCTGTCTACGGCTGTTAGGTTGCCGAATTTTCTTGTGAGGTTCTCAGTGTCAATCACTCATGATCACTGTAGTATTCCAGCTCTTCCATGATTCTAAATCATTTGTTATATAAGCTTTCAAGCGAATATCAATATCGATTTTTTTGCAAAATTAATAGAAACACTTGGTAATACGCGCATTATAGTTGTTAGCATACTTAAAGAAGCAACTGCCACATTTAACGGGGATTAATGAAGAACTGTAGGCAGAAAATTAATATTTGGCGCATGTGCAAAGGTTTAGGAAACGTTGGTGACGTAATTGAGTTTTGGAACAAAAATCTTTAGTGGTGTTCAAGAAGTGTTTATTTTAGCGTTAATGATTGTGGCTGTTTTTGGGCTTTTCTATGTTGACATGAGCATCATGTACAAAGTAGGCATTGCAGTAATAGTGTTCTCAGTAATCTTCCTAATGACGTTGGCAACCCAAATTCTAAGACAACAAAAAGAAACCAAGCCTACTGCCTAAAACTTACGCTTTTCACTTTCACTCTACCCTCCCCTGTTCCGCAATGTCGTTTCTACGATGCTTTAAAAAGGGTTAGAAGCGTACATGCTGCTTCGTCCATGAACAGGAGAGCAAAATAGAATGTCTCAAAATTTAATTGTCAAACCTACAATGGCTCAACCACTATTTTCTTTAAACATGCCGGGTGTAGATGAGCTTTTTCCAGGATTTGCGCCAGGCGACTTCGCCGTGCTTTATGGGTCACCATCAGTTATTTCATTAACTTCTCTGCTCTGCATAAGAGCGCAGTTGCCAGTGCAGCTTGGCGGCTTAGGAAGCAACGTTGTCTTTATTGACGGCGGAAACACGTTTAGACTCTACAAAATCGCCCGTTTAGCCCAACTTCACCAGCTTAACCCAAGGCAAGTGCTTGAACGCATCTTTATTTCAAGAGCATTCACAGCTTACCAGTTAACTTCTCTTATACTCGATAAACTGGAAGAAACCATAAAAAACTGCAATGCCAAACTCGTAGTTATTTCAGACATAGCAGGGTTCTTTTTAGACAAGGACATTCCACATGAAGAAGCCCAAAGAGTCTACAGCCAAATCATCAGTTACCTTTCAAGCTTTGCAAAAAAACACCAAATAATCCTAATCGCAACTTACCTTCCATACTCTGACAGCCGAAGAAACAGTTTACTTCAAGAAATAACCTGCTCAAAAGCAAACACGGTATTATCCTTCAGCAAAACCACCTATACGCGAGAAGTAACATTAGAGAAGCATCCATTTTTCGTTTTAGGCACCGCTGAACTTCCATCCGAAAACCTGACCTTAACCGACTTCATGGGCGCTTGACGTGGGTAAAACAGTTGAATCATACCGCATGGCAATTGAAGACGAAATACGCCGCTGGAACGGTTTCGCAAAAGCACTCCGCAAAGAAGACAGAGAAGCCTTCGACATACTGATAGATGCATGCAGAAGCTACGCGTCAGCAGGAAGCAACGCCACTCAACCGTTACCTTTTGAACCAATGCTAATGTCAATGCTGGTCTCACAGCAAATCAGCTTGCAACGGCTGCAGAAGGAATTAGATGACCTCAAGCAAAAGCAGCACGGCGGCTCCTAACCGCGTTAAAGGATGGCTACTTGATGTTTACCCTTCTGACCCTGGCAAAGTTGCGATTTGGGTGATAAGCGAAAAAGGCGAAAGAATCAAGTTCACTGACACGTTTCAACCCTGCATTTACGTTTCAGGCAAACAAGACGACCTTGAACGCTTAATCAGCCGATTATTCAGCAATCAAAAAATCGCTTCATTAAGATTCGTGCAAAAATACGCTCAAGCCACAGATACTGAAAAGTCAAGAGTACTGGAAATAACTGTTAAGGATTGCAGGCAAATTCCTTCTTTAACGCTTGAAATTTTAAGAATCGGAGATTTCTTGCGTTATGAAATTCACAATTGCGACATGCAGAATGACCGTTCATACCTTTTTAGCCGTGACTTGTTTCCGCTTGCACTTGTGGATTTAAAAGTGAATAAATCAGGCTTGGATTACACGCTTTTGGATTCGGTTGAAAGCACCGACTACGTTATTCCTAAATTGCAGGTAATAAAGCTTGAAGTAGAAGTTGCTCAGAAGGGGATTATTGCTAATTTTGATGATGCCATCGATAAAATATGTTTAAAGCAAGAGGGCAAAGAGGAGATTGCCATTGATTACGGTGACGAAGCCACAAAGCTGCTGCAGCTTGTTTACGCAGTAAACGAGTTAGACCCTGACATAATCTTAACAACGCTGGCGACTCGTACCTTTTTCCCTACTTAATCTACAGAGCAACCGTAAACAACGTTTTAGACAAGTTCATCTTAAGCAGAGATAACAAGCCTTTTAACCGTAAAATTTCAGCGGGCAACACCTACTTTTCTTATGGTCGCACATTTTACCGGGCAGGCACCGTGCGGTTATATGGAAGAATACACGTCGACGAAAACAACACCTTCATCATAAAAGAAGCAGGTTTCGAAGGCTTCATTGAGATAGCGCGAACCTGCAGAGTTCCCTTGCACACGGCTGCACGATTTTCGATTGGCTCAAGCATGTCTTCCATGCAGCTCTACCAAGCCATAAAAGACGACATCTTGGTGCCCCGAAACAAAAGGATTCCCGAAGCCTTCAAATCAGCCCTTGACTTGCTCGTTGGCGACCGCGGAGGCTTAATTTTTGAGCCACGCTTAGGAGTGCATGATTCGATAGGAGAATTAGATTTCTCTTCCATGTACCCAGCTTTAATGGCTAAAAACAATATTTCAGCTGAAACAGTGCTTTGCAAATGCTGCCCTGATTCGCCGCTGCGGATTCCAGAATTGAATTATCATATCTGTACAAAACGGGTTGGAATAGTGCCTAAAACTATCAATTTAGCCTTAACCAAACGACTGCATTACAAACGCTTAAGAGATGAAACAGGCGATAAACGGCTAAAACAAGCGTACGATATGCGTCAGATAGTGTTAAAATGGATTTTAGTCACATGCTTCGGCTACTTAGGCTTCAAAAACTCAAAATTCGGCACCGTTGACGGCCACATTGGCGTTTGCGCTTTTGGCAGAGAAGCTTTTCTTAAGGCAGCGCACATTGCTGAGGACCAAGGTTTTGAGGTTGTTCACGGTATCGTCGATTCGTTGTGGCTCAAAAAGAAAGACGCAACCATAGAGGAATACAATGACTTATGCCGGGTAATTACTAAGGAAATAGGTGTTCCCATAAACTTTGAGGGACGCTACAAATGGGTTGCTTTTCTGCCTTCCAAACTGCATCCGCGTATTAGTGTTTTAAACCGTTATTTCGGAGTCATGGAGAACGGTAACGTTAAAATTAGGGGCTTAGAAGTGCGGCGTAGGGATACTTCAGGGTTTATTTTTGACGCCCAAACCGAAATGATAAACGTATTAGCCTCGGCGAATAATTCATTGGAACTTCAACGGAAAATTCCTGAGGCATTAAACGTTTTGAAAACTTACAGGCAACGGTTACTTAACGGCGAAGTGCCCATTTCGGATTTGATAGTTACTAAGCATATGTCTAAACAGCCGAAAAACTATAAACAGCATGTTAGCCAAGTCATCGTAGCTCAGCAATTAATTAAGCAAGGCGTGGAAGTTCATGCGGGCAACAACGTGAAATTCCTTTTCACACACTCTGAAGATAAACGGTATGACCGTAGAGTAAAAGCTATGCAGCTTATCGAGAAAGGCGTAAACCCAGACGCGAAAAAATACCTGCTGTTACTTTATGCTTCAACCGCTAATCTGTTAAGTTTCTCAGGCTACACCACCAAAAAAGTATACGACGCAGTCAAAGGGCAGTACCAAAAAACCCTCCAATAAATGAAAAACCATCTTCTTCCGGCAACCTTTAGCTTACTGCAAAAATGGCGCCGGGAGGGGGATACTAGCACCAATTTACCAGTAAACGCTTGACATTGGCTAGTGTCTTCGGAGCTGTTTTAATGCCATCTTGAGATTGTGTGGGCCTTCCGATAGGGGGCTTCATTCTTATGGATGAACAAGTACAGAGAAAGAGTTTGGCGGGGAACCGCTTTTTTGACATAGGATCAAAATAACTAAAATAATAAATAGAAAGGCTGATAATACTTAATTTGGCTGGTCATCGCTAATAGGTAGCACTGACATCAGACACGTCTGAACATACGACGAGAAGAAAATTATGAAGACCGCGAAGAAGTCATAGCAATAAAGTGACGAATAATGACTTCGGTGAAAATTCCCACAATAGTTTGGTTTCTCCTATTTTCGATAGGCGCCTTTTCCATCTACCTCCTTACTAAGGGTCCACCTCCTGGTCAAGACCATTATGTTTGGCTGGCAAGTGCCTTCCTTCATGGTAAGCTAGGAATATCAAATACTGGTCTTGAAGAACTTGTTAATTGGCATGGAAATTACTATGTTGTTTATCCGCCCGGACCGGCTGTTCTTTTGATGCCTTTTGTCGCAGTCTTCGGAACAGGCTTTGACGAAAGCTTATTATCCATTATTCTTGCAAGCATATCTGTTTCAGTCACTTGGCTTATGCTTAGGAAAGTCGGCGCAAACAAAAACAAGGCTTTGTGGTTGACTGTACTCTTTGGTTTTGGAACTTGTTTGTGGTTTACCGCTTCAGTCGGCTCATCGTGGTACATCGCAGAGGTTGTCGCTGTCCTTTTCTTAACATCCGCTATTGTATTAACTTTATATCAAAAAAACTACGCTCTTATTGGACTACTATTGGGCTTCGCTGCTTTAGCCCGTCTTACAGTAGTTTTAGCATTTCCCTTCTTTTTATTCATAGTCTATGAGAGAAACACCACTTGGAAACCTCGGTTCAAACAGGTGGCCATCTTCTTAATTGGGTTAGCAATCCCCCTCATTTTATATGTTGCTTACAACATGGTTAGATATGGAACAGTTCTTGACATTGGATACAATATAATAATCAAAAACGACCCAAATTATTCTTATGGTCTTTACAGCATTTATTATCTTCCAAAACACATATACGCAATATTCTTTCAAGGACCAATTCTTCTATCTTCTTTTCCGTACTATAAACCTAATTGGATGGGATTAGGGCTATTCTTCACCACGCCCGCATTTATTTATATCTTCAAAGGCCCTTGGAACAGGCTAAGCAAATATGCGATAATAGCCATTTTCTGTATCCTTCCTTCACTTGTTTTTCATGGTACAGTCGGATTCACACAGTTTGGCTATCGGTTCAGTCTGGACTTTACACCTTTCTTGATGCTATTAACGGCTAATGGCATGGGTGAAAATCTCAGTTGGAAAGCAAAAGCATTGATAATCTTGAGCGTATTAGTCAATTTATGGGGCACTATAAGCATAATAAAGTTCAACTTTGTAAGCTTCTAACCTGCAATCGCTGTTTGCCGAAAAAACTTTCCAAAAAGAAAATAAAACCATTAGAAACCAAACGATTTTTTGCGGTTTTCTTGCCTCTGAGTGCAGAACAAAAAGTCGCCACAAAACACAACAGGTCGCCTATGTAAAGCGTTTCTCTTAGCGCAGTTATAAATGGTGATGAGAAGGCTGGTGGGAAGAACACAGAACCGGTAAGGTAAGCAATGGTTGATTGGTGAATTGAAGCGACAAGGGCATTAGGCAAAACATGGAGAATAGCTTGCATCGTGTTGTAACATAGAAGGCGTGAAAATGGCGCCGGGAGGGGGATTTGAACCCCCGAGGCCCCGAGAGGCCACAAGCTGCTTGGTGTTTGCCTGCGCAAACATCTCCAGGCTTGCTCCCTGCCTGGCTAGGAGACCCCGGCAAACGAAAACCAACTTACATTTTGGCTGGTTCGCAATCTTTCTCTGACTTAAGCATAATTTAAAGCTTTATCGGAATAATGCTCTGTCTCTAATTTTGTTACTGTTATTGTTTAGGTAGCGCAGCAGCTGTTGAGTCGTGCTGTGTCGCCATTTTTTTCTTGTTGTTTTGGGTTGCTTTTTTGATTTAAAGCTTGAATCGTTTGCAGGTGATGTGCAGATTTGTGTTGATTTGTGTTGATTTGTGTGGAATTGTGTGAAGGATGAGGGTTTAGGTTGCCGTTAATTTTTATTATGCCTATAGTTCTGAGAGTAACGGTTTTTTGTTAGACAAAGTTTTTATTCGCGTTTGAAACTTAACTTCGACCGTTAAGATAAAGGATGATTCAAGATGGCCCTACAAAAAGGAGATTTCATATTAATCAGTTATACAGCAAAAGTTAAGGAAACAAACGAAGTTTTCGACACAACACACGAAGATGTAGCCAAGAAAGAGCACCTCTATAAAGAAGGGAAAATATATGAGCCTAAACTGGTAGTTGTCGGCGAAAGCTGGGTTCTCAAAGCCCTAGATGACAGTTTAACAACAATGGAGATAAACAAGCCTGCTGCCGTTGAGATTCCACCTGACAAAGGCTTCGGGCAAAGAGACCCGGAAAAAATGAGGCGTGTGCCGCTCAAACAATTGCTGGCAAAAGACATTAACCCAGTTGTTGGAGCTCAGATAGAATTTCAAGGGAAAGATGCGGTTGTGCGTTCAACGGGTGCGGGAAGAGTACTTTTAGACTTCAATCCCCCATTAGCAGGAAAAACCTTAATTTACGATGTCACAGTCAGCAAGAAACTTGAAAGCAACGAGGAAAAAATCGGGGCTCTTGTCCACCGTAGAGTACCTGTAGTGGAAGAAAACAATTTCAAACTAACAATACAAGACAAAAGCTTAACCATTGACATGCCGGAGGTAGCCTTCTACATCGAAGGTATCCAAATTGCCAAACGCGGCATCGCCATGGACATCCAGAAATTCATCCCTGACTTGGCTGAAACAAAATTCGTTGAAGCCTTCAAAGCTGAACCCAAACCAGCACCAGCAGCACCAACAGCACCGACACCTGCACCAGCGCCCACGCCGGCACCAGAAGCACCTGCTAGAGCGCCCTAAAAAAGCGATAGCAAACATTTCTATTTTTTATAAACAAATTTCTATTGTGTTCAGAGCTAAGAATAAAGATAAATCAATCATGCTGCTATAATTATCGTGTACAAGCACTCGCGTTCACTATCATTCTCGCTTACATTGCTTTGTAGGGAGGTGAAAAAGCAGAGATGGATCATACATTAGTCCACTTCGAAATCCCAGCCCAAGATGTAGAAAAACTAAAGCAGTTCTATGAAGAGGTTTTCGGCTGGAAAATAATTCAGTACCTTTCACCAGAAGACTACTGGGTTATACAAACTGTTCCTGTCGACTCAAACGGTTTGCCGCTGAGGCCAGGAGTGAATGGTGGCATGTTTAAGAAGCAACAGCCTGGAATTAAACCTATCAACTATTTTGCCGTTGAGTCCATTAACGATTACTTAGCTAAAATCCAAAAGCTCGGTGGAAAAGTAATCTCGTGCAAACAGGAAGTTCCTAATGTTGGGTGGATAGCTGCGGCAGAGGATCCTGAAGGAAACAAGTTTGCGCTTATTCAGCCGTTACGCGTTTAGAATTCAAGGTTTAATTGATTACTCCTGTTGCCTTTGCTGTTTTCTCGCATGCTTCAAAATTAAGGTTTAACTTTTGAAGGATTGTGTAGCGTTCAGGTCTTATTTTCCCTGCTGCCTCCAACGCTTTAACCAAATCAACATCTTTGAAGCCTAATTCGCTTGCAGTTGTTGGTGCACCTATCTGCTTGAGCGTACTTCTTATTCTTCGCCAGTTTGCCCTGTAAAGATAAGCAGACAATATTGAGCCTACACCGCATTGTTCGCCGTGCATGGCATGATGCGAATTAAACATGTCTAGGGCGTGGCTAAACAAGTGTTCTGAACCGCTGCATGGGCGACTGCTTCCAGCGATGCTCATGGCAACGCCGCAGCTTATCAAAGCCTCCAAGAGTACGTGTAATCCTTCATCTTTGCGTGAGACGATTAACTCGGCGTTTTCCATAACCATATTTGCGCTCATTAAAGCTAAGCTGGCAGCGTATTCGCCGTAGTACTCGTTTTTTTCCATGTGTGCCAGTTTCCAGTCTTTAACGGCTGTTATTTTGGCGATGACGTCTCCGCAGCCGCTTATTACAAAACGCCAGGGTGCTCGGGCAATAACATCTGTGTCAGCAATTATCGCCAGTGGCGCTTGAGCCAGTTCTGAATATGGCTTGTCTGAACCTTTAATTGAAGCTAAGGGGCTTGCGATGCCGTCATGAGAAACAGTTGTAGGCACGCTGATGAAGGGGATGTTTAGTCTTCCTGAACTTATTTTTGCCGCGTCAATTATTGTTCCGCCGCCCACACCGAAAAGCACTTGCGGCTTTAACTTTTTTATTTGCCCCTCAATATCTAACACGTCTTTTGTATTCATGGTCTTAACAAGAAGAAAATCAACTGACAAACCTGATTGCATAAGAAAATCAGAAACCGCTTTTCCAGCCACATCATAACATATTGAATCCGACATTACCAGCGCTTTCCCCCTGAGGCCTAGCCGTTTTGCGACTTCAGGAACACATTTCAGGGTTCCTTTTCCAACGATGACCTCGCGAGGAAGCTGCATGTAATGATAACTTGGCGTCAAACTAACCACTGTTAACTTGCAAACAATTAATTTAACTCCAATGGTTTAAAACTTTGGGAATTTTCCCAGAAAACAAGCCAGTTTAGCCAAGTAAAGGACTATTTTTTAAAGAAATTTTGAGTAAAACTGCAGGGTTTGTTAAGTAACCACCTAAGCGAAAAATTGAAAATTATAGTAAATTGAAACTCGAAACAGTTATTGTTACGACTCAACGCTATTAGAAAAATACTCAGCATTACTTGCTCACCTGAACGTTAGAGTTATAACATCCGATAAACTTACTGAGGTGCTGGACGGGAAATTAGGGCGAGTAAAGAGGGCCCAAATAGACTCTTTCTCGATGCTCAGTACGGATAGAGCACCAGCCTCCTAAGTTGGGGGTCGAGGGTTCAAATCCCTCCCCGCCCGCCACGGACAAACCCCGCCCGTTTTGGATCGGGTGATGCTATTTTCGTTTTCTGAAGTTTAATATCGAGATCACAGAAAAGAAGTGCTGATTGAGTATAGTAAAGCTGATTTTCTACGGCGTTGTTAGGGAGAATAAAAATTCAAAAGGGATGGGGAATTTTTTACAAATGTGCCTTCTTTTTTTGTCTTCATGTTTTGTAGCGCAATTTCTCTGTAGTGTGAAATATCCTCAGACCGAACTCTTGTGAAAATATCTTGAAATTTCTCGAAATCTGATAAGGGATAATAGACTTGTTTGGTTTCTAATTCGTTTATTCTCTGTGCATAGAAAACGTTACCAATTGGAACTACGATAGCAAGAATGGAATCATTCCAAAAGTCTTTAATATTTTCAATCAAATTTGGTCTAATATTTGGTGGTGCATTGCCACGCATCTTCACTTCAACAAGCATCAGGTCATTTTTTTGGTCATCGTAAACAAGCAAATCTGGAGATGACCTTATTCTACGAACAGTTTTAGAGTTTCTTGATTCTTTCGTAAGTTTCGATTTGACATCTGAAAAATTGCTTTCATAACCGTAGGGATAAACTGCATATCCCGATTTTTGTAGCATGAGCTTAATCAGGTCCTTGTACGCATTACCTTTCAACATATTATCATAGAATCTGTCATGAGCTAGCTGGGTCAACTGTTTCGCCAATATCTCATATATTACTGTTTCAGATAAGCCTTTTGTATCTATAATACACCTTTAATAGTCGTTAGCTTTTAGTTTTTGTGTTCAAGTACACATGTTAAGCAGAAGTAAATTTGGCATCTGGGGCAGTGCTTAAAGCCTCCACCGATCATTTTGCCGCAAGCATCGCATGGTCTGGATAAATCGAGCACGGAGAAGCTTGTGACTAAAACGCTTTAAAAGGCGAGTGCTGAGCCGACATATCGGCGCAGGGGAGAGCGTACTGAAAGAAAAGGGGTTGTGCGGACGATGTCTGCATCTTGGCGAGGGTTCAAATCTTCCACCTGTCAAATCTAGCCCCGGGTTTAAACAAAAAGGTCCTCAACATAGTCGAGCAAGAAATCGCACTTCAAATCAGATGCTCATCCCCAGTGCTTTTCTAATTAGAAAACGGGTGTTTGATATAAAGAGTGGCAGTTGTTAGATTTTTGGCATCTGACTGGCGGTTTAGCATCACTCAACTTCTCTCCTCGCATGCCAACACGGTATAGCGGAAAACAGATAAACAACTTGTGTTGCTCGGTTATTGAAGTGGAGTTTAATGCCCAGTTTCAAGCAATCGCTTCAAATTCTTGAATCTAACGGAAGACTCAAGCGTATAGAACAGTCAGTTTCCTTGCAAGAAATTTCTGGAATAATAAAGGAATCAGAAAAAGTTCTTCTCTTTGAAAACACGGGAACCGAATACCCAGTGGCTTCCAACATTTGCACACGAGAAAATTTTTGCACTATCTTCAAGATGGACTGGAAAGAAATTCAGGAGAAGGTTATTATCGCCTTGGACAACCCTGTCAAACCCGTTGAAGTCGATGAGAATGCTTTTGAAGAGTCTGAGCTTGACCTTGGAAAACTACCTATTCTGCAATATTATCGCTCTGACCCTGGTGCCTACATAACCTCAGGCGTTTTCGTAACTGAGTGCGAAAAACGCAACCTCTCATATCATCGAATACTTGTGAAAGGAAAAAATCATGGTACAACAAGAATCTGTCATAGGCACACATGGGAGTGCTACGTCAGAGGTAATAAGAATATTGACGTGGCTATCTGTATAGGGGTCGACCCAGCACTACTGTTCGCCGCAGCTATTTCTACTAAAGAGCCTATGGACGAGACAGAGATCGCTGGCGGTTTCTATGGTCAGCCTATAAGAATGGTAAGAATGGAGAACGGTATCTCTGTACCAGCTGACACTGAAATCGTTTTGCTTGGAAAGCTCACATCCGAAGAAGGTGAAGAAGGCCCATTTGTAGATATTACAGGCACGAATGACATTGCCCGACAACAACCAGTCCTTAGAATTACTAAGATATTGAGGCAGAAAGAAAAGCCAATCTACTACGCCCTCATCCCAGGAAAGGGTGAGCACTCATTTCTAATGGGCTTCGGAAAGTTGCCACTCATCTATAAGGAACTTAAGAAAATCTGCGATGTCAAAGACTTGGCTTTCGCTGATGGAGGGATAAACTGGCTTGGATGCTCCGTAAGCATACAGAAGAGAAATGATGAAGAGCCTAAGAGAATAATTGAGGCGGCACTCGAAGCACACAAGAGCCTAAAGCACGTTTTCGTCTTTGACAACGACATAAACGTGTCAGACTCTGCGAGTATATTCTGGGCACTTACAACTAGGTTCCAAGCTAACAAAAACATGTATCTGTATCCAAATTCCCTCGGATCAAGTTTGGATCCCAGTGCTGAACCCGGAGAGGATAGAAGAAAAACTTGTAAGGCAGGATTCGATTGCACAATTCCATTATCCAAAAGCAAGAAAGATTTTGAGAAGGTAGCATGAAGTTTTTTTTGGGTTCTTCAAGTCTGTTATAGACCATATGGAATACCCTTGACAAAACAAGGAGAGATTTCGGTCGAAATTACAGTCTGGGAACGGTAACCTAACGAATGAAAAAAAAGGATATACGGGAGATATCTCCACTTGTCCTAGGGTTCAAATCCCCCCGGCACCACTATATTGAAATTTACCGGGGGTTTGTCCTGGCGATGAATTTTGCTTTCACCTTGGAAACGTAAAACCTATTAGGACACCCCGGAACACTGTTTAGCAATGATATCAAGTCAGGCTACGCCTTTTAACCGTCAACGAACACTGAAAACTGCGCTCTGTACAGCGCTCCTTTTGGCTCTAGCTTTGGTAATCATCGCATCCGCTTCGCCTGCCTTCGCGGATACCTGGGCGCTATCGGCTAAACCGAACAGCACAACTTATGTTCAGGGAGCACTTGTGACCATCAACGGCTCATTGACAGACACAACAACCGGAGCAACTGGCGTTACCTACCTCATTAGTATCTCAGTAGAAAACTCAGCCGGTAACATTGCATACAGTACAAATGTCGCCACAGGAACAGCAGGCACATACAGCACGCAATTCGTAATCAGCTCAACTGGACCAAGCGGAACCTACAAGATTTCGGCGGTGGCAATCGCACCATCCAACGGCCAGGAGGTAGCAACAGCCTCAGCAACCTTCACCGTAGGAAGCACCTCAACTCCGTCATCTGCGCCAACTCCTACACCTTCTTCGACTCCGAAGATTCCAGAGTTTCCATCAGTCATTGTCGTTATAATTTTACTCATAGCAACGGTAACAACAATGTTATTCTTAAAAAAAAAACGAAAACGTCTAGTATGTACGCAAAGTGATTATTTCTTTAGTTTGAATCCCTTTTTTAATCTGTTATTTGGGAATAGTTTATGCAAGTTTTCCACCGCACATGGGCATTCTAAAGGTAACTTGCCTTGAGTATACATTAGCTCATTCCAACAGGTAAGGCAGAAGTAAATTTGGCATTTGGGGCAGTGCTTGAAACCTCCGCCATCATTTTGCCACAAGCATCGCAGGGTCTGGATAAATCGAGCATAGATGTCGTGAAGGCTAAAACGCTTTAAAAGGCAAGTGCTGAGCCGACATATCGGCGCAGGGGAGAGGACAGCGAAAGGAAATTGTGTTTTTAATTTTGAGGGAAGAGACAACAAGGTTTAATATTGCTTTAAAAAATAAAGAGGATGTGGAGAAGTCAATGTGACTGAATTAGAAATAGCTGTAGCTCCCATGCACAGGTTATGTAAGAAAGCTGGGGCTGACAGAGTGAGCGAAGCAGCAGCAAAGGAACTTGCAAAGGCACTTGAAGAAATCGGCGTTAAAATAGCTAAAGAAGCACTTGATTATTCTATGCATGCTGGAAGAAAAACCATCAAAGTGCAAGATATTGAGATAGCTACTAGAAAAGTTATGGAAAGATAGTAATAACTTCAACTCGCTTTTCGATTGTTTCTAGAGAGAACTATTCAAACCAAGTGACGCGATAAAATACAGCGTAGGCTTTAACAAATTATAAATACAAATTACTAACATATGTAGAATCCCGAGGTTATATTCAGTGGCTAAGAAACCAGTTAAGAAAGAAGTTAAGAAAGCCCCGGCGAAGAAAAAGTAAAACCCTCGGTATGAGTATATTTACTTCTCTTTTTCTTTTTTTCCTTTAAGAAGAGGGCTTTCTCGCAAAGATTCTCGATTGATGTTTATTACACGTGTAATAAATTTGGGCTTCTGAAGAATCGAAAAGTCGCTTGGTAGGCAAAGTTTTATCCGCTCATCAAAGCTGTTATCACATTCATGGAGGCGAATTTATGGCAAAATGTCCCAAATGTGGAAAGGAAGTGGCTCCTAAAAAGACTTGGAAGATGGCGGGCAAACCTGACAAAATGGGAAAGAGGACAGAACTTACAATCGGTCTGTGCGAGTGCTGCGGCAAAACCTTCCGGACAACACTCGGCAAACGGAAAATTTGACTTGCTGAGGAATTAAAAACCACTCTTTCTTTATTTTGTATTTAATCGATTTTAGAATATTAGTGTAAAGTATATTTCTAGTTCAGAAGATTCTAATTCAGACTCCACTAACATGTTAGTTAAGAAGCGGTGTAGTCGCGCTGCGCTATTTCTCTTTTTGCCTTTTTAAATCAGATTCTTGTTTTCTTAGCGCTGCTTTGGCATCCCCTAATGTAACAACTTCAATGGTGTTTCCAGCGATAACAACTTTAAAAGCTACCATTTCTAACCCCATTTCTATTCACCCACAATGTTTGTACTTGTCTTTAACAAAAGCTTCTTCGACAACCCATTCAACTATATCGTTCTTGGATGTCGGATTTTTCTTCATTCTGTATCAAATATACTGTTTTAGTAAGCAACTTAAGACCTATGAACCTCAAATCAATATTTGAAATTAACACTACTTTACGCAAACCTAATCGCAATTATTTCTACGCTTTTCAGATTTAAGACTTATCATCATGAAAACGTGCCACCTCACATTGGACATTTAAGCGGAAGCTTCTTTTGCAGATAAATTTGTTCAACCATGCATGTGAAGCAGAAGCAGATATTGCATTTTAGATAATGCGCTCCTCCACCTACAGGTGTACTTCCGCGGGCGTCACAAGCTCTGGATAAGTCAAGCATGGAGAAACTTGTGGCTAAAACGCTTTAAAAGGCGAGTGCTGAGACGACATATCAGCGCAGGGGAGAGCACACTGAAAGAAAAAAGAGGGTCGGCGGGTAATATCTCCACAGCTTAGAGGGTTAGAATCCCACCTGAGTTCATTCGTTCGTCTTTCTAAAAAAAATCTTTTAAGCTTCAGGTTTACAATAAAGCTTGGTAATATTATGCCGTCCCTGAAAAAGAAGAATGCTGCAAAAAAAGCAAAGCATGAAGCTAAAACGGGCAAGTAAGTTTAAGCAGAGTTTGCTCGTTTCATTGGCTTCGAGAGAGGCAAAACGAATAAGGGTGCAGAACAATTGACCAGTGGGAAAGAAGAGTGCAGGAGAGGCAATCAAAATTAAAAACAAAACAAGAAACAAACCAAAAAACGAAACAAAAGGTAAAACAAAAAACAAAGGAAAAAAGACGTGGAAACAGCGGTAAAAAAGGTGAAGAAAAACGAGCATAAAAAATAGTTTCCTACGTTTGTAATGGAAATCTGTGGGGTTAATAGTTTAACTGTGCCGTTTTCAGCGATGTATCCTATTTGTTGGTTCCGAGAGAAAAGACTTAACTTTGTATAAAAACTGGTCTGACATCCACTTTGTAATAAAAAAAGAGGGGTGGTGCGGGTGACATCTCCACTGTGGTGAGGGTTCAAATCCCTCCCCGCCCGCCAAAAACCAATTTCATCAATTCCATTCTAATATGGAGTTAATTTCTGTTTTTGACCACAATTTTAGTTATTATTTTGTTTAAGCGTTTGAACCCTCGGCTTATAAATTCTGCCGCGGTTGATTTACTTTAAAGCGTTCGAAAGGTCTTAGCCTTGAACTAATTTTGCGAGCTAACTGTCAGGAGCTTGGATCTCTTCTGATTTAGCACTTCGTCCACCTCGTTTATGTGTCAATTTAGAAAACCGCACTTCCAGCGGGTGAAGGGGGCAGAACTCAGAATAGCCTAGAGCTAGAGCTCCCCTGCCAATCGGCGCAGTAAGTATAGCATCTAATTTAAAAAACTACCGATTCTGCCAATAGAATTAAAAATAAGAAAGAAATAGACCAATGGAGGAGCTGACACCCAGCGATCGAGGTCGTGCTTGGGGTGTGCCGCTAGTTAAGTTCTCCGGCTTCTTCTGCCGCGGCTTAACTCCCAAATAACTCCGACAATTAGCAATATTACTCCAATGACAGGAAAGACAAGCACCGCTGCGTCGCCTCGTACAACATACAGGACAAGTCCCAGAAGGATCAATATGGGTCCAGCCACGATGAGTTTCGCGCGTGCGCTATTCCAGTCCACTGATCTGCCTCCTCGTCTCTTCCACCTTGGTTACTTCCACTTTGTAAGTCGCACGTGCTAAATTTCAACCTTTTGCGCTAGCGACGCACTTTCAGTTTTTTTGAGCTTCTTTTCCGTCCACGAATAGTTTGATAGGCGAGAACGGTCCAGCGCTGATTTCCAAATGATGCTTTTCGGAATTTCCCACGTCCAACTGGAACTTCTTTGGCAATGGCTGAAAGTTTGCTTCATTAATGACTTTTTCGCCATCCACTTCTATCTTGATGTATTTTAGAAGCGCGCTCGCATTAACGATAATGGTATGTTTTTCAGTCTCTCCTATTTCAAACTTGGCTTTTGTCATTTTTTTGAACCTCGCTCCTCTAACTTTGCTACTTCCACTTTGTTAGTATTTCCTCTCTCTGGAATGTAACCCTGCTGACAAAGAAGAGAACAACAGCTATTGCTAAGATAACACCTGCCAAAATCAGCAGATTCGTGTCATTGAGTGCAAACAATCCAATCTCAGATGCTATGTATATTCCAAAGAAGGGGAATGCGGCCAGCATTCCTGCTTGTTGTGCTGTTCGCACATCGTTTAGTCTGGATGAGATAATGATATTTAGTTCAACGCTGACAAGACATATCAATGGCGCCACAAGCAAGATCACCCCAATATGCCAGTTAGGATAGTAAAGATAACCCAGTGTGCTTCGCGTCACCAAATCCATGAGCGACATGTATATCACTGAACCGGCATAGATCGCCGCCAAAGGCACGACGAGCCCTGAAATAGTTTTGCCCAAAAGAATTTCACCGTCGGTCATTGGCGTTGCCAGAAGCGGTTCCAAGCTCTTTTGGATCTTCTCTCCCACTAAACTGTAGGAGGCTATAGCAGTGGGAAATACGGCTGCGCCTATGAGAAACCAAATCGAGAAAGCGTCCATGAATCTGGGAAGAGTTAAGGCGGTTATTCCATGGCCTTTGCCAATGTGCAGTGCATATTGCACAATCAATGGGAACGCTATTCCGACAGCAAGAGGATAAACAGTGCTCAAATAGATGACTGTACTCTTCCGTTTGAAGATCTTGAAGTCTTTTGCGGCAACTGCCCAAGCGCTTTGCAAATCCATTTTTTTCATCCCCTCACTATTTTCAGGTACACATCCTCTAGAGTTGACCCAACCTCTGTTACGAATTGCACGTGCCCGCCCGCACCTTCAATCGCCTTCAAAATTGCTGGATTCTCTTTCTCAGGGTCATTGACATCGATAAGAAGGCTATTATTAGTTACCTCTGATATTTGAAAGCCGATTTTCTTGACCGCTTCTACGATTAAGTCGTCAACGCGCTGAAGCTGAACTTTTATCTTTCTGCCAGATAGCCGACGCCTTAGCTCTTGCGGGGTACCTGTTGCGATTAGTCGAGTTTTTAGTATTCCTACCCGGTCACAGATCTTTTCAGCCTCATCTAGAAGATGCGTGTTTAGGAAGATTGTTCTTTTCTCTTTTTTCAATTCGAGGATGAAGTCTCTAACCGTCTTAGAAGCTTCGGGATCGAGGCTTGCAGTTGGCTCATCTAAAAACAGGACTTGTGGGTCATGTATGAGGGCGCGGGCTATGGCGAGTTTTTGCTTCATCCCCTTGGAAAAGGTTCCTGCTGCTACGTTTCTTTTTTCCCACAGCCCCAGCATCTTGAGAAGGTATTCTATTTGTTCTTTCCTTTTCTGTGCGCCCAGCTTGTAGAATCGACCGTAAAAATCGAGATTGTCATAGGCGCTTAGTTCCTCGTAGAGCCCGACGTTTTCAGTCAGCAGTCCGATCATTCGTCTTATCTTTTGTTGATCGGCGCTGTTTCCGACGTCGTAATTTCCTATCTTTGCAGTGCCGCTGGTCTTTGATATCAGACAGCAAAGCATTCTGACAGTTGTTGTTTTCCCTGCGCCATTCGGGCCCAGAAAACCGAAGACTTCGCCATCGTCAACATGTAGCGTAAGGCTTTCAACGGCTGTAAGGTTCCCGAATTTCTTGGTCAGGTTCTCTGTGTCGATCAATCTAACATTACCAGACTGCTGTGCGGATGTTAATTATCGTTTGGTAGGAGCGATCGAGTATTTAAGCGTAAATTTAAGAAGAGGATGTCGAGCAGACATAGCCTAAGCTATTGCTTCACGGTATAGCTCTTTAAAAGGCTTAGCCTGAAAGTCTATATCCATCAATTGCTGGAAGAAATCCAATTGATTTTTGAGCACAGGTGTCCAATATTCTATGAGGCAAAGAGGAAACAGCGGTTTGAATTCGCCACTAGAATGGTAATACCGCTGGGATTCGAACCCCAAGAATGTAAGTTTATTAACGGTTTTATGGTCGCCTACCCGAGGGTTCAAACGAGGGCTCAACGCTATCCCCGCCCGCCACGGATAAACCCCACCCATTTTGGGCGCGGGGAGATTACTTGCGCTTTCTGAAAACTTTGTTGCTTCCGTAGTCGAGCTTGCAGACGAGGTTGACAAGATTCTGGAAAAGAAGCTTTTAGGGTATCGTAGCCGAGCCGAGTTTGTGGCGGAAGCTGTTAGGGACAAGCTTATTCAGGTCAAAAAGTTATTTGCATATCTGCCCAGCAGAAACAGCCAAGAACACAAAACGTAAGGGGAAGTTAAGCATATTATTAGTTGGTGAAGTGGTGCTTATGAAAAGAACAGCATTAGCACTAACATTCATCTTGCTACTTTTAGTATCCATGATGGTTGGAGTTACTACTGTGCATTTAGGCACGGCTCAAAGCGGTACTTCTGAAGACTGGCCAATGTTCCAGTACAATGTTGCCCACACTGGTTCCCCAGACAACGTTGCGCCGACAGCTTACGATTTGCTTTGGTCTGCCCCGATGAACAGCGGTGTCAGTTCTTCGCCTGCGGTTGTAGGCGGAGTAGTCTACGTTGGCTCAGACGACGGGCACCTGCACGCTTTGAACGCAACAAGCGGCGCAACGATTTGGGATGACACTCTTGGAAATTTCAACGCTAACTCCCCCGATGTCTTAGGCGGAGTCGTGTACGCAAGTGTCTGGGACGGAGTCAGCTACGCGTTGAACGCCACCAGTGGCTCAGTCATTTGGGGCTATAACAGCAATGAACTTAGCTACTCGTCCCCCGCAGTGGCTAACGGCTTCTACTACGTGGGCTTAGGAAGCGGAAGCGTAATCGCCCTAAACGCAACCAACGGCTTACCAGTATGGAGTTCTTCCACAGGAGGCAGTGGAAATGGCACACCCATAGTCGACGGCAACACCGTGTACATGTGTGACGACGGTAGCGTTGTCGCTTTGGACGCTTCGACTGGCGCTTTAAAATGGAGTTATAGCATGAATATGGGCGACACGGATCTTTCACCTGCCCTCAGCAACGGCATACTCTACACCGTCTCCGAGGGAAACTTGCTTTGCGCCCTTAACGCAACTACTGGAAACCAAATTTGGAATTCCACAGCAGCCTTCACGGAGGCGTCAACGCCGGCGGTCGTAGGCGGAGTTGTTTACGTGGGATACATAAAAGGCATACTTGCCCTCAACGCAGCCACAGGCGCGCAAATATGGAATTACCAGACAGGGGCAGTTCAAGGCTGGGTGGAGTCGGCTCCAGCAGTGGCGGGCGGCGTAGTCTGCTTTGGCGACGGCGACGGAAACGTCTACGCCTTAGATGCTTCCACAGGAACTAAACTGTGGAGTAGCAACACAGGCACTGCCCAAATAAACGCTTCACCAGCAATCGTCGGAGGCGTACTCTACATCGGAGGCGGCGACAGCCAACTCTGCGCCTTCGGCCAAGCAAATAAGCCAGCCATCTCCATATCGCCGACGGTTGGTCCCGCAGGTTCTACGATCACGGTTTCAGGTGTAGGCTTCGCGGCGGGAGAAACGGTGAGCGCCACCTTTTCGGGAGCAACAGTCCCCTTAACAGGCACTTCAACGGTGGATTCAACTGGTCACTTCACAGTAAACTTCACGGTGCCCTCATCTTACAGCCCAAGCAGTTACGTGGTCACCGCAACCGACACAGCCGCAGACACTGCTTCGGCATCATTCAATTTGATTCCACCTGCAACGTTGTTTTGGCCAATGTACCAGCATGACGCCGCACATTCGGGTTCACGAGACAACATAGCCCCAGTCAACAATCAGCTGCTTTGGAACTTTCAGGTTGATGCGGGACCTCTCCTAAACCAAGTTGCCTCTTCAGCTGCGGTCTGCGACGGCATAGTCTACGACGCTTCTGAAAACGGCTACGTCTACGCTTTAGACGCTTACACGGGTGTTTGCTACTGGGAGACCACAGTTGCTTCAGGCGGCGGCATACTTTCTTCGCCGGCTGTCTCGGGAGGCGTCGTCTACATCGGGGGAGGCGACGATTATCTTCATGCTTTGGATGCATACAGCGGCAACCAACTATGGCAGTCGTCTATCACGACGCTCGCTACTCCTTCAGCGCCTACGGTTTCAGGAGGAATGGTTTACATTGGCTCATGGGACGACAATATTTACGCCTTCAACGCGGCAAACGGTCAGTTAAATTGGGAATACGCCACAAAGGGATACGTGTTTTCGTCACCCGCCGTTGTGGGCACAACGTTGTATGCGGGTTCACAAGACGGCTGCATCTATGCCTTGAACGCCCAAACAGGCAGCCTCCTATGGAGATACAACACTACTTCAAGTTACCCCTACGGCGGCATCGAAGGGTCGCCAGCTGTCTCGAACGGGGTACTCTACATCGGCGACGAAAACGGCATAGTTTGGGCTTTGAACGCGGCAAACGGCGCAGTGGTCTGGAAATTCACAACTAATGGTTACATAACAACCTCGCCGGCAGTCTACAACGGCGCAGTTTACATAGGCTCCAACGACGGGAACCTCTATGCACTCAACGCTGCATCCGGAGCCAAAATTTGGAATTACAGCTCAGCCGCACAGTCCACTGCTCCGACGGGATGCCCAGCGATTGCAGGAGGCATCGTTTTCAGCCCATTCATGAACGGCAACATCTATGGTTTCGACTCTTCAACAGGCACCGTCGAGTGGAGCTTCACGAGCAACGACTATTTCCGCTGTGCTCCAGCCATCGCCTATGGCGTCCTCTACATAGGTAGCGAACTTGGCAACATCTACGCAATTGGCACGCCGCAGAATTCCCCAGAACCTTCACCGACGCCTTCACCATCGCCTTCACCAACTGCCGCTCCCACATCCGCACCTATAACTACTCCTACTCTAACAGCATCGCCATCACCTACTCCGTCGGCAACAACTATACCAGCGACGACGAATAGTGGGACAACGGTTGACCTTACTATCTGCGGAAACATAAGTTGTTCGCAGATGTCCGACGTTGCAATTGCAACAGATCAGTCTACTTCTACAACAACGGTGTCTTTCACCGTAACAGGTGCGAGCGACACCACAGGCTTTGGCAACATAACCATTCCAAAAAGTGCAGTACCATACGGAACAACACCAATAATCTACATTGACGGTCAGCAAGCTTCAAACCAAGGCTACACGCAAAACAGCAACAACTACTACGTATGGTACACAACCCAATTCAGCACACACCATGTATCCATCGTGTTCACAGCAAAGTCTTCAATTCCAGAGTTCCCATCAGCCATTATTGTTTTAATCTTACTCATAGCAACGGCAACAGCAATATTATTCTGCAAAAGACAGAAAACTGATAAAGTTAAAAACCAAGTTTCCCACAAAAGCATTCTAACGATGACAGACGCAAAGGGGAGTTTACGTGGAATCAGGGTATGTGCGTGTTGCTAATAAGTCAGAGATAGGAATGGGCAAGATGAAAAAGGTCGTATTAGATGACAGAGAGATTCTTATTGCCAATGTAAATGGGAAATATTATGCTGTCGATAACATTTGCACACACTTCGGAGGTAACCTTTCTGAGGGCGTCTCTGGAAGGTAACGTTGTCACGTGCCCGAATCATCGAGCTAAATTTGATGTCACCACGGAAAAGTGGTTTCCGCTCCTGCTGAAGCCCTCGGACGCCCAGACATAGAGGATTTGCAGACGCATTTGGCGAAGGTAGAAGACCAATACATAATGGTTAGAATTTAGCAAAAAAAGGAATCGCGGGTGACATCTTCACCGGTTGGGAGGTTCAAAATCCCACCTCTGCACTCAACTTAACGAAATTAACTTTGATGTCAAAACCGCATGGGTTTCTGGTCGCCTGCACAGAAACGTCAAATCCACGCAAATTCACGCATAATTCGCGTAAGTAAGCGAATATTTTCCGTTCGGTTCCTTCATAATTTCAAGGCAGTCTAACCATTTTCCATCGTTCCTTAGCGTTTCTAACCGCAATTTAAGCCTCTTCTCACTCGGAATTTATTGTTTTTTTGAAGAATTAGCTTCAAATCGAACCTAAGGGGACGTATCTCCCTTCACAATTGGACGACCATCTTTATATGAACATTGAAGCCCGTACTTCTTTACGCACTCTAAGCAGAGCATGGGGTCACAGAGGGTTGTGCTCAAGTATTTTTCGCCGCCGTCAGGGGCAATGGCGACAATTACGCCTTTCTCGATTTCCTTTGCTTTGGCTGCCGCAATGTGGAAAATGGCTCCTGAACTTGGGCCTACAAAAATTCCTTCCTGCAAGGTAAGCAAGCCGAGAAGCTTCTTCAGCGTCCTTGGGGTTCACGTAATAGATTTCGTCGACCAACTTTGGGTTCCAGATTGCTGGCACGTACTGGGTCTTCAGGTCCTTCAAGCCTTGAATCGCTGTGCCAGGCTCAGGCTGAATCCCGATAACCTTCACGGCAGGGTTGTGTTCCTTGAGCCGTTTCGAGACACCCATTAACGTGCCTGTGGTTCCAATGCCAGCCACGAAGTGAGTAACCCGCCCGCCCGTGTCTCGCCATATCTCCACACCCGTCGTTTGATAATGCGCCAAGACATTTGCTTCGTTTGCAAACTGGTTAGGCATGAAGTACTTGTCTGGGTTACGTTTAACTATTTCATGCGCTAAGTCTTCAGCTCCATCCATTCCCTTGGACCCTTCGCTGAGCAGAATCTTAGCCCCCAACGAAATTAGAATCTGGCGCCTCTCCAAAGTCATGGTTTCAGGCATAACCAGCACCAAATCATGCCCTTTGGCGCGGCAGACCAAAGCCAACCCGATACCTGTGTTTCCACTCGTAGGTTCAATCACCGTTTTGCCGCCCGTCAACTGCCCCGATTTTTCAGCCTCCTCAATCATGTATTTGGCGATTCGATCCTTAACTGACCCGCCCGGGTTGAATTTCTCCAGTTTAATGTACATCTGAACGTTAGGGTTAGGATTCAAGCGTCTTATCTCAACCATAGGAGTGTTGCCGATAAGTTCAAGCACATTTTTCGCATTCATCTTTAAGCACCCCAAAAGACTGACAATAATTAGTTCGCTACAGTACTATAAATTATGTGCGGACAAACCCTTCTTTCAACGGAGCACGTTAGCATTGATATGCTAAGCTACAAGGTCAAGGGTTCAAATTCCTTCCAGCCCGCCTTCAAAGGCTAAAAATAAAAAAAAGGAACCAAAGCGTTAAGCGCTTGGTTTCTTAGGTTTCTTAATAGAAACTTTTTATGGGTGAATCGTCGTCAAGCGGTTGCCGATTTTATTTCTTGGATTTTCGTTTTTGTTAAAGCTTTGATGTTGTTGAAGTCTGACATTTCACCGTAGCTTACCAGTGTTATGGCTGTGCCTTCTTCTCCTTTGCGGGCGGTTCTTCCTATGCGGTGGAAATATACTGGCGCATCCATGGGCACGTCATAGTTGATTATGTGTGTTATGCCCTCGATGTCTAAGCCTCTTGCCGCAACGTCCGTTGCTACGAGTAAGCTGAGTCTGTCTGAGCGGAAGTCGTTGATTGCGCGGTCTCTTTGCGCTTGGGTAAAGCCAGCGTGCAGTGCTTGTACTCGGAACCCTTTCCTGTACAGTTGCTCTGAGAGTCTGCTTGTTTCCCTGCGTGTTCTACAGAAAACTATGGCTTTATTCACCCGTTCGTTGCGGATTATGTCGCAGAGAGCCTCAAACTTGCCAGACTGGTTAATAACTGTGTAGAACTGTTTCATCTGCGTTAATGCAATCTCGTCTTTGCTGACAAGGATTTTCTGCGGGTTCTTCATGTACTTGTTGCAGACTCTCATAACTGACTGGTCAATTGTCGCTGAAAAAAGACTTGTTTGCCTGTCATACGGTGTTTTTGAGAGAATAAATTCGATGTCTTCTATAAAGCCCATGTCCAGCATTCTGTCGGCTTCATCAAGAACCACCATTTTAACAGACCCAAGGTTTAACACTCGCCTTTCCATAAGGTCGATTAATCTGCCAGGTGTACCGACAACAATTTGGACACCGCTTGATAGAGCATGTATTTGCTTGTTGATTGATTCTCCACCGTAAACAGCCAAAACTTTGAGTTCTGGCATATTTCGCAAAAAGCGCCATGTGTTCGGCTACTTGCACGGCTAACTCGCGGGTTGGCACTAAAACTAAGCCTTGAACACCGCGGATTTCACGGTTTAACCGTTGAACCATGGGAATGCCAAAAGCAGCTGTTTTTCCTGTTCCAGTTTGTGCTTGCCCGATAACATCTTTGCCTTCGAGCAAGGGTATTATTGCTTGGGCTTGAATTGGAAAAAGACTCTCAAACCCGAGTTCTTCTATACTTCTTAGGACTTCACTAGTTAATGGTAAGTCCTTAAACGATTGAATTTGCATATATTATTTTTTTTCTCCTGCCACAGAACTTTTTCATGATTTCTCTAAAAGCTTCAGGAGCTTTGGAAGTGATACATGAGTTAATGTGACAACCCAAAGTCGGGTTTGGCATATAAAAACGTTTAGCATGATTTCAGGCAATCGGATACATCTAAAAAGCAGATTTTTGCAAAAAAACAGTACTTTACCCTTATAAAGAACAATTTTTAATTGTGATTGTCAAGGCTCAGTCACATAATCATAAAAGTAATTGAATTATAATCTGTTTCAAGAAACAAAGTGCTTGAACGTTTAAAATTTGGGAGATTAAAAAATGAGTAAAGCAAAAGCAAGAAAAAAACCAGCACCATACTTTTACGAAGGGCCTCCTTTAAGTAAACAAGAAAAAGAAGAGGAAACAGACGACGTCTATGATACCGAAGAAAGAGAAAATATGCTGGATGAAGATGAAATTACCGCTGCTGAAGAAGGCTTCATGAAGGGACAGAGAACAGGAACCGCCAAGCAAAAAAGAAACACGCAAAAACGCCATCAGCCACGATGACTCAATTTCGGTTGAATTAGCCAAAGAAGACAGCGAAGAAGATTAACCAACCAGCTAAACCATGCTAAGAACCTTACGGTTTATCTTCTTCTTTAGTGGTAAACTTGTAACTTTTGAGCGTTACAAAATTAGGTTTTGATGCAATTTTTATCCGAGCATTAGAATAACGCTGTTTTAGGTTTATCCTACCATTAACCATAAAAGGCAGAAAGTAGAATGATTGCATGAGGCTTTAAAAAAAATAATGTCGTTTAGAGATCCAGTTTGCGGCATGGTTCTTAACGAGGATACTGCTAAATTTAAAATTACTTATGAGGGTGAAACCTACCATTTCTGCAGTCTCGTTTGCAAGAAACGATTCAAGAGGCATGCCACAAAATTCGTCAAATAATTTTTGCTTTAACCAAAAAAAGAAAGGGATTGGTTGTTTTTTAGGTTTACTTGAAGATTTTCCAGACAACAGCAGCTATGATTCCGCCGATTATCGGAGCGACCCAAAAGACCCAAAGTTGACTTAACGCTGTGCCGCCGACGAATAAGTGCTGGTCCTAAGCTTCTTGCAGGGTTTACTGAAGTGCCATCTATAGGTATTGCCACAATGTGAATAAGCACTAATGTTAAGCCAATAGCTATTCCTGCGAATCCTTTAGGTGCTCTTTCATGGGTTGAACCGTGAACGACGAGCACAGAATAAGAATGTTAAAACTACTTCGGCAAGGAACACAGAAGCCAAAGAATAAGTGGAATACTGGTTTGCGCCTAAACCGTTAACGGCTAAACTATAAGATGAATTTCCTGATGCTATCGCGTAAAGTATGCCTGCACCAATTATTGCGCCCACGCACTGAAAAACAACGTAGAATACCGTGTCTTTTACGCTTAGTTTTCCAGCAACCAACATTGAAATTGAAATTGCTGGGTTTATGTGACAACCGGAAATGCTGCCTATCGTGTAAACCATAGCTAACACAGCAAGACCGAAAGCAAAAGCTACCCCTAAGTTTCCACGCCAACAATATTTCCAATTTTCCAATGTAATAACTCGCAATAACTGCACTGCCGCAGCCCATCAGCACTAGCACCATAGTTCCAATCAGTTCAGCAATGTATTTTTTTATAGGATTAATTTGAGGTGTTGCCGGGGAGGTTTGGTATTTCTGTTAATGTTTTTTCTACTTCGCCCATTTTTTTTCCCCTTTTTGATTTAGCTCTCTGTTTTCTAAGTTAGCGCTTATAATTGTTTCCATGATAGAAAACAGTTAGCCTAAAGTTTCTCGTTTGCTGAAATATCCATCATCATAAGTCCCGAAACCATCTTGGGGTAAAAATCCGTGCTTTTTTCAGGCAAAAGTTCATGTTGCTGCGCTATCTCAGCAACGGTTTGGGCGCTTATCGGGTTAACCAGAAATGCGATGCTGGCTTCTCCACGGTTAACTTTATCCACGGCTGCCTTTGTCCACCGCACGTAGAGGATGTTTTCATCCATGTTTAATTCGCCTGTTTTGAGGATATGCTTGAAAACGATGTCTCGAAGTATGACGACATCGAAAATTTTTGTTTCTTTAGAAACTTTAGCGTTCACAAAATCATAAACGTCTTTGTCATGCTTCAAGGATAAACCGTAAGCTTTCAAGCCGTCATAAACGCAGAAAGCATGCTCATTAACATGGCTTTTCAAAAAATCCTCTAGGGCTTCCACAGTCGGGTCAATTTCTGAAATGTCAAAGAAGCGTTTGAACTCCTTGCAAAACTTCATCAGTTAACTTGAATTCCTTAAGGAGCCTGTGCGTGGGCAAAACAACAAGCCCTTCCTCTTGAACTGGCACCATGTAGCTCATGTGGAAATTAAACGCTGAATCCGCCGTCCAATTTCCTTTGCTGCGCATTTCGTCTCGGTAAGCCAATGCGCTCTCGTACCTGTGGTGTCCATCGGTTATCACCATGGTTTTGCCGCTTAGGTTTGCTTGCAACTGCTTTATTTTTTGTGGGTCAGTTACTCTCCAAACGGTATGCTTAACTTGCAATGAGTCAGTAACTTGGATTATCGGTTTAGTCTTCGCCACTTCCTGCAGGAAAGCGATTGTTTTTCGTTCTGGGTCAGAATAAATTAGAAAAACTGGTTCAAGGTCTTTTTGGACGGTGCGCAGCATGTTTAATCGGTCAGCTTTTGGCGCTTTGTACGTTCCTTCATGGGGGAACACCATGTTTTCGCTGTAATCGTAAAGGCGCAGGGCAGCGATTAATCCTGTGCGCTCGTATTTTTTGCCGTCTAAGGTGAATTCTTGGCGTGAAACGAAAACTGCTGGTTCATTTTCCTTGGCTAATATGCCTTCTTTTAGCCACTGCTCAATCCGCTGCTGCGCCATTTGGTACTTGTTTTCTTCCATTGGCAGAATCAGGCGGCAATAGTTGTAGGGTGATTTCTGGTAGTATTCTTTTTGCTGTTCCGCATCTATTTTATCGTATGGTTGAGTTATGAGGTTCTCTGGGTTACCTGCTTTTTGCGTGTACAAAATGGCTTTGAAGGGTCTAATGTCAACCAAACGTTTCAGCTCACGGTGTTTTTTCCAGCGCTTCTATAACTGCTTTAGCTATTTGTACACTTGCCTTTAACTGCGCTTCATTTGTTTGGGCACCAATGTGCGGTGTGGCAATCACGTTGTTTAATGTTAATAGTTTGCTGTTTTTTGGCGGTTCTTCCTCAAAAACGTCCACTGCAGCACCTTTAACTTTTCCCGAAACTAATGCTTGGTACAGTGCTTCTTGGTCTACTACTCCACCGCGGGAGCAGTCAATTAGCATCACGCCGTCTTTCATCATGATTAAACTCTTTTGTGGAAATCATGTGTCTGGTGTGGGGCGTTAAGGGTACGTGAATTGTGATGAAGTCTGCTTGCGGCAGCATTTCAGCCAGGGGCACAAAGCGGTCGTAGACGCATTCTTCAACAGGGAGCACTTCCATGCCCAATGCCATGGCTAAGCGTTCGACTGCTTTTCCAATGTAGCCGCAGCCGATTATGCCGAGGGTTTTGCCGTCGACTTCTGTTCCGATTAATTTTTCTTTTTCCCATTTTCCCTCACGCAAACTTATGGTTCCCTGCACGATGTCTCTTGCAAGCGCCAGCAAATGACCTATTGTTAATTCTGCAACGCTCATGTAGGAAACATGCGGAGTGTTAACCAGGGCGATGCCGAGGGTTTTGGCTTTTTCAAAGTCAATGTTGTCTAAGCCTTCGCCTGCACGTCCGATCACTTTGAGCTTTTTCGCGTTATCTAAAAGTTCTCCTTTAACCTTGGTTGCTGACCTAACGATTAACACGTCATAGTCAGCTATTATTTTGGGCAGTTCAGTTTTCGGCGTGTCCCATGCCCGGGTGACTTGATAGCCTTTTTCTTCAAGAAGTTTTATGCCTTCCTCGAATATTTTGTCACTTATGAGGATTTTGACATGTCACTTTAATCCCCAAATAGAATCAATTAGACCTATGACTTCTTTGATTCCTGACAGGTTCCATTCACCCATGTGTCCGATGCGGAAGGTTTTCTCAGATAGTTTGCCGTAACCGTTAGATATCATGTAGCCTTTCTCGCCGAGCTTCTGGTTGAGTTCCTTAACGCTTTTGCCAAGAGTGTTTTTTATGCAGCTAACAGTTATCGATTCGTAGCCTGGTTCAGAGAACATCTCAAAATGTTTTTTCGCCCACTGCTGCGTATACTGAGCCATTTCCAGGTGGCGCTGGTAAACTTTGTCGTATGTTTCTTCCAGTAAAAGGTCCATGCGTTTATTCAAAGCATAAATTAAGGGTATGCATGGGGTGAAGGGTGTCTGATGTTTTTTCTCAAACTCGAAGATTTCAACCATATCCGTGTATGTGCCTCTGTTTGGCACTTGTCTGTGCTCTTTCGATTGCGCGGTCGTTGACTAATGCAACCGTTAATCCTGGTGGCAGAGCGAAGCATTTTTGGGTTGAAGCAAAAATGATGTCGCAGCCGATTTCTTCAGGTAAGGTTTTGTCTCCTGCCATTGAGGAAACCGCGTCGATTGCGTAGATTACGTTTGGATATTTCTTGCGTACAAGTTTGCCTATTTCACTTATTGGGTTTCTTACACCTGTGGAGGATTCATTGTGGCAAACCGTTAATGTGTCATATTCACCGCTGTCAAGTTTTTCAGCTATCATTTCTGGTTTGACAGCTTTGCCCCATTCAACCTCTAAGAAATCAGTGTTTTTGCCGCATGCACGTAGGGTTTCAGCGCATCGCTGGGAGAAAGCGCCGTTTACGCATGCGAGGCTTTTTGTTTAACTATGCTTCTGCCGACTATGTCAAACCAAAGTGTGCCTGATGAAGTTGTAACTGTAGGCTTGAACATCTGCAGGTAACTCAAAGTACCTGCTTAGTTTAGCGGTTATTCCGCTGTACAGGTCTGAGAATTCTTTATCTCTGTGACTAATAAGGGGGTGAGTTTGCTCGTTGAGTATTTCTTGGCTGACTTCTGTGGGGCCAGGAATCAAGAGTTTCTTGTGCATGCTTAAATCCTTCCAGCAAGAAGGTTTAACATTTAAAATATAAGGGTTATGTGCAGTGACCAGTGTCTTTTTGCCTTCAATAGCTCTCAAACTCTAACATGTTCATATTGTCAAACTAGCAATTAACGATGCAAAACTTGTTTGTCAATTTGAAATATATCGAAATTAGCAAGCTGATTCATAAATACTTACACTAAATCAGTATTCTGGAGAGAAAGGAGAAGGCGACCTCATGTTAAAAAAGAGGTAATCCCAGTTTCTTCTTATCCTAATGGGCTCCATAGATTGCTTAACCACAGTTATAGGTGTTCTATACTCTGGAGCTAAGGAGTTAAACCCTTTCATGGCGGGCATAGTTAGCACAAACATTGGAGCTTTTTTAGCGGTCAAAATTGCAGCTACACTATTCATAGCTTTTACATACATTTTAGCAAACAGAACTTTGATAAAAACCCCGAACAAAAGCAGCAAATCCTTCAAATATTCTTACAAATTGTTAAAAGTTGCTTATGCTGGCATCATGGTATTTATGGTTATAGTAGTTGCAAATAACCTTTTAATCCTCTTGGCGTAAGCAGAAAGATAGGGCAAAAATTTTACCCTTTACTTCCCAGTTAACCCTTATGATTTGCAATACAGATTAGTAAAACATAAATAAAATATTCAAGCATATTACAGTTAGAATTAAGAGTTAAAAATTAAGAAATGCTTAACTGTTGCAACCCTTAATATTATGTGGTTGAGAGAGGAAAATGAAATTTAGCCTATTCCGCAAACCCAAACAACAAGCAGAACCCGAAAATGCAGCCGTGCCTCCAGAAGAACCCAAAGAAGAAACCGCTGTCTCGAAGAACCAAACAAGAGCAACCGCGCCTCAGCAACCTGCGCCAGCACAAGAAACCGTTGTGCCCTCTCAAGAGCCAAAACAAGAAGCCGCTGAAACCATAAATAAAACTTACCTCAAAGCCATGCCTCTCAAAGAATTAACTGACATTGATAACGTGAAAAATGAAGTCAAAAACGGAAATATTATCATTTTACGGGTTACGCCTCTTGCAAACAAAAGCATTGACGACGTAAAGAGCGCCGTAAACCAGCTCTCCGAATTCGCCGAATCCGTAGGCGGCGACATTGCACGCTTGGGCGAAGAGCGAGTGGTTATTTGTCCAAAAAATATCAGGATTTGGCGCGAAAAAACGCCAGGCTCTAGTGAGCCAGTTTCTAATGAGACTTTGCCTACAGCAGCCTAAAAGTTTCTAATATTGCTGGAACAACGGTGTTAATGCCAATTTTGTTGTCTAAGTAGTTAGCGAAGTTTATGGTTTTCTGTTTTTCTCCGTGGACAACAAATATTCGCTCGGGCTTAGGCGTAAGATGAGTCAAATAATTAACTAGTTGCCGCCTGTCTGAGTGGCCTGAGAATCCTTCGATTGATTCTACCTGCATTTTAACCTGTAGCGCTACCATTTTGCCTTCGTTGTCCATCATGGTTACTTCCCCTACGCCTTTTTGGACTCTTCTGCCCATGGTGCCTTCAATTTGGTAGCTGACAAAAATTATAGTGTTCCTCTCGTCGTCTGCCCAGTTCTTGAAGTACTCTATTACTGGTCCACCCTCAAGCATGCCTGAAGTAGCCAAAACAATGCATGGTTCTCCTTCAATGATGCTTTGTCTAACGCTTGGATGCTCCACGATGGTGAAGTAGTCGCTTTGGAACGGGTTGATTCCTTCGTGTAGGATGCTGTGGCGGACTTCTCTGCCTAAGTATTCTGGGTAGGCTGTGTGGATGGCTGTTGCTTCGCTGATCATGCCTTCAATGAAAACTGGTGCTTCCTTCATGAGGCCGCGTTTCATGTAGCCGTCGATTATGAGCATGATTTCTTGGGCTCTGCCGACTGCTGGTACTGGGATTAGGACTTTGCCTTTGCGTTCCAAAGTTTGATTTATGACGCGTGTCATAGCTTCTTCAGCTTCAACCCTGGAAGGCATAATATCATCCGCCCCACCATAAGTACTCTCAGTAATCACAGTCTCAATACGCGGAAACTCCGTTGCCGCAGCTTCCAACAGCATAGTTCGGGCAAACTTGTAGTCGCTCGTGTAAACAATGTTATGCAAGCCTTCGCCAATGTGCAAGTGAACCATAGCACCGCCCAAAATGTGACCCGAATTATGAAGTGTCAACCGGATATCGGGCGCAATGTCGGTGACAACACCATACCTAAGTGGAATCGTGTGCAAAACGCATTCGCGTACATCTTTTTGGTCATAATGCGGTGTAACACCCTGCTTGCTGGCTACGTCCAAATAATCCAGCTGCAGCATAGTCATCAAATTCGAGGTTGGTCCAGTACAGTAAATTGGTCCATCATAACCATACTTGTATAGGAACGGCGCTAAACCGCAATGGTCAAGGTGGGCATGGCTAATAACCACAGCATCCAAAGAATCCATCTGGAATTCTGGGCAATCAAACCTTGGAAACGCTTCAAAAGGCCGATTTGAACCAGGATTAATGCCGCAGTCTAAAAGTACACTGCTTTCTCGAGTTTTAACTAGGAAGGCTGAACGGCCAACTTCTTGTGCTCCGCCTAGAATGGTCAAGCGTACGTCGCCTACCTCGTAACTTTTTGGTCTAAAAATTCTCTCGCCAACAGTTCGGAGGATTCTTTCTCTCTCTTTGCTTTCAGAATGCAAGTAATGGCGCATGTGAGTAACAATCTTCGACTTAATCGGTGGGCTTCGCAGAACATGTGGGCGCCACTTTGTTTTCTTTATAATTTCTTGCAAAACAGTCCCGTTTCTTCCAATCACCAAGCCAGGCTTTTTTGTTTCAATTATTATTTCGCCAAGGCTTGGGTCAAAGTTTATGTCAGTAATTTCAGCTTCAGGAGGGATTAGTTCTCGAGCGATTTTTTCTGCCTCAACCTCAGGTATTCTAACCGACGGGTCAGGGCGTATAACTATTCTTTTGCGAATTACACCGACGATTTCCGCCACTATGTTGCTTTGATCAACCAAAATCTCTGGGTTTTTTGGTGTAAACCGCAAGCATAGGCCCTTCGTATTCGATTCTGGTTACTTCTGCTTCTCTTGGAACTTTCTCCAAAATGTATTGGCTAATTTCTATTTTTTCTCTGTCTTTTTCTTGGGTTCGCGCCACAGATTTTAGCTTCCTGCTTTAAGAAGTACGTTTTTTTCGTCTTCTGATAATTCGCGGTAACCGTTTTTGTCGATTACAGTAATATTGTAATTGTTGCCGCTTGCAACATCCCGCTTCATAGCTGCGTTGACAGCCTTAACAATTATGGGTAACAACTCAGCAATACTCATGCCTTCACGGTAATTATCCTCAAGTATACCATAAGCTATTGGTGAACCTGAACCTGTTGAAACTGACTTTTCCTCAGTTAAGCTTCCATACGGGTCCAAATTGTAAACGTGTGGTCCAGTGTCATCGACGCCGCCTACCAGAACCTGTGTCGCTAAAGGCATGTAACGTGCAGAAAACAGCAAGTTGGCAACAAGCCTTGCTGCTGCGCTAACTGGCATTGGCCTGTTCATGTTTATCTTGTATAGCTTCGCGTTAGCCGTAAGTATATCCACGACTTTTTGAGCGTCCGCCACGGTTCCAGCGATAGTCATGCCTAAATGGTCATCTATTTGGTAAACCTTTTTCCCGAATTTATGGGCAACATAGAAACCCATCGTTACCCTTGTGTCTGAGGCTAATATTACGCCATCTTTGCAGACGACGCCTATTGTAGTTGTTCCTTTAAGGACTAATTGACTAGCTATATTATTTTGTGACATAGTTTTGTGCTCCCCTAAAACTCTGTTTCGCGGATTGCCATCCACAATAGGAAGTAGCATCATGTAATCTTTCCGTGAGATTTATTAATATTGCGCTTTTAGGTTCTGGTGCGTCTTAGGGTGATGGACAAGTTACGGTTCTGTGAAGTTATCGTTTGGTTTGGAGTTCATGTGAAAATTCGTTCGGTGAAGTTCTGTTAAGTCGCTGTGGGATTTTTCTCAATGTTAACTTTCGTGGGATGACTTGGCTTGATTTATTACTATGTCAAAATGAATATTTTATTTATGTTTGCCAACTTTATACTTCCCCATTCCACAATCAAAACATTTAATCCATTGCTCTGTGTTTTCAATGTTGCTACTTCCACAGTAAGGACAAGGACAATCTTTTACAAATTCTTTAGACATTAATCCTGTCTCCATCTAATCTGTATGATGAACGCCCTAAGAAAAGTTTGATTAATTTCTGCCCTTCTTCTTCAAGTAACAGTTGCTACAGAACTTCTCGCCGTTCTCGAAAACATTAGCGTTTTCTCCACAGAAACACTTGCTACCCAGTACAGTCATAACCTGTGATTATCTCTTAGTCATATTTAATGCTTTACTACGAACTCTGCTCTATAGATTGTTTACTGTGGCTTGCATTTTGTATTTCGGTATCTGGTCTAAGCATTCACAGTGCCATTCGCCATCAACCTGATAGACTGTGTATTCGCCTTTTCCAGATTGAGACTTAACGGTGTAGATGCAATCATCTATTCTTTGTATTTGGTTTGTCGTTTTGTATTTACTAAAAAAGCTGCGGGTTTTATATAGTAAATTTAGTAAATATCCATAAAATTTATAGTCTATATAGATATACCTAATATATTGATGCACCCTAAAAGAGCTAACTTGGAGTCAAACGTGACTAAAGAAGTCGAAAAGCAAAACGAAGAGCAACGCAAACTCCAGGTGACAGGCGGATCAACATTCATACTCTCATTACCCAAGAATTGGGCGATTCGAAATGAACTAAAAAGAGGAAGCTCAATGGTGGTCCGCGAGGAAGACGATGGATCCCTATCAATCGCGCCTTCAAAATTTGTAAAAAAAGAGAAGCAAGATGAAGCCTTCATCAAGGCATCGTTAAACGACAACCCTGACGCCGTTATGAGAACAGCAATTTCCGCTTATTTAGACGGCTTCAACATTCTACACATTAGAGCGCAAGGACAAAAAATACTCTCGTCAAAACTTCGAAATCACCTCAAAACTTTTGCCAGACACTACTTGGTTGGAACAGAAATCGTAATTGACACCCCAACCGAATTGACTCTGCAGGTTCTACTTAATTATCCTGAACTCACGGTTCAAAATGCACTCAGCCGAATGTCAATAATCGCTTCATCCATGCATAAAGAAGCTATGGCTTCATTAAAGAAGCTGGATTATTCAGCTGCAAAATCGGTTATTGAAACTGACCGTGAAGTGAACCGCTTTGGCCTGTACATAGTGCGTCTGCTGAAGCTGGCGGTTTCAAACCCGAGAATCGTCAAAGAAATCGGATTAAACAACCAGAAAGACTGTTTGGGTTATAGGCTAATAGCGAAAGCTGTTGAGAGAACCGCTGATCACGCAACCAAAATCGCTGAAAATACGCTCCAGTTAAAAGACCTTGTAAATGATGACCTTTTACAAAAAATGGATCAGTTAAGCAATTTGGCTAACTCAATGTTTGAGAGCTCTATGGACGCATTGTTTAGGCACGACTTTAACTTGGCTGAGAGCGTAATTGAAAAGATAAGCCAAGTCCATAAATTAGAGAAAGAAACTGTTCTTAACTTGCAAAATGCCAAGATCGAAGAGATCGTTAACCTGCGACTAGTGATTGAGAGTATACGGCGAACAGCGGAGTATGCCAGTGACATTTCTGAAGTTGTGCTAAACTTAAATGTCGAATCAGTTCTAAGCTAGTTTTTAACGTCCTCTTTTCTTGACGCCCGGTTAAGAATGCTATCTCCACATTTAAATAAATAAAAAATAAAGGTTGAGTTTGGCTGTTTAGGTTGGAGATAGTATTTGTCCTTAAAGGTAATTGATTGAATGGGGCTAATCTTGATGCCAAGTTGGCCCGCCGTAGATTTTACATGCTTTACATGTTTTTCATTTATTTTTGATTTTAAGAAAATAAAGTAACATATGTTTGCTCTATCTCTCGCCCATTTAGTGACGTGCTAAGTTAAGCTATTTCGGTTTTATTGAAAGGCTTCAAAGAAGCAGATTACATCGGGGCTCTGATTTACGCTGTAATTGTCAATCAGGTGAGCTGTTCCGTCTGGGCAGTAGACTTTGTCGCCTTTTAAGGTTTTTTTGTATCGTACACTGCATTCCTTAAGCATGGAGCAGCCATCGCAATCTCTTGAAAGCATTCTTTTTTCACCTCTACTCATTTTCAAAGTAGAAATATGGTGAGGCGCGCCTATAGAGATTCTCTCCATAATCTATATAGAAATAATACAGCAAGATTAATTCATCAAAAATATAAGAAACGTTTAAGAAACAAGGAATCACCTTTCAAGAGCCAGAGACAGCCTGATGAACGAAAACGGATTTAAAGTAAAAGGCATTTTCTTGGACTTAGACGGCACAATAGTTGACTCTAAAGAAGCCTACATAGAAGCAGCAAGAATAGCATTCCAAACCGTGGGGCAGAAACCGCCAGGAGAGAAGGCTGCCTTTGAGATTCCTAGAAGGCTCGAGCAAGGTCTCACAATCAGCGACATCATTGAGGGTGACTGTAAGAAATTCCTAAGCACATATTTTGAAGCCTATTATTTGATTACCCGAGAAAAAACCAAACTTATACCTAACGTTTCAGCAACACTTGAGACCTTATCGTCAAAAACTAAACTCGCCCTAATAACCATGCGGTATATCCCAAAACAAGCTATAATAAAAGAGCTAGAATGCTTTGGCATATCAAAATATTTCACTCATGTAGTAACTGCGCTGGATACTTCTAAGCCTAAGCCTTCGCCTGAAGCATTAATAGCATGCGTTCAAGCCCTGGATGTTGAAATATGCGACTGCATCATCGCAGGAGACTCAGTTAACGACGTACGAGCTGGAAAAGCCGCAGGCGCAAGAACTGTAGCAGTTTTATCTGGGCTCTTTCAATGTGAAGAGCTTATCAAAGAATGCCCAGATTTGATTTTAAACGATGTTAATGCCCTTCCAAAGTTTATCAAATAAGTCCTGTGCATATATCGGAATTTGAAATATTGCTAGAACCTGACTAGCCAGTTATATTCCTCAATAAAAATAAAGTTTAATATAAACCTCAATCTTACATGAATATTGGAGAGGCTTCGGAGCGGGAATCAGTATGAACTTTGTTGAATTAATGATAGGGGAGAAATTGAAAGAAGCGGATTCAGCTCTTGATGTTATGGGGTCAGACCGCAAAGTTTTGCAGGTTGCTTGCCAAGACTTCACGAATTTCCTTAAATTCCATTGGAATTTGATGGGGAAAGAAGCAAGCCAATGCGAACTAGTTGAAAGGTTAGAGAACATTTTCAAGGAAGATTCATCGGAGCTAGACGAGTTCTTAACTGTTTGGATTGGCATCTGGTTCAAAAAATGGAAGGAACGAGTCAAACTCCTTATAGGCGACCAGAACGCTAGCCGATGGAATAAGATTTCTAAAACTCTCACTAACGCTGAACCAATATGGAAGAGAATTGAGCAAAAACAAGAACTCCAAGAGATCATAGTCGCCACGTTGGTTAAAAACGGGGAAATATGCGGAACCGAAATCTTATCTGAAAATCTATTAAAGATGGAGCTTGGAGAAAACTGCCTTCAAAACCTAAATGACAGAGAAAGAGTTTTCATCGCAGTTAATGAGGCGTTGAGAAAAGCTCGTGAGATGGCGCAAAGTAAAGGTCCACTGATCTTCGTCAAGATAGACAAAGGCTACTATAGCGCAGGAACCGAGTAAGCGTTCTGCTTGCTCTTGTTTTTTTTAAAAACAGATTTATTAGCTATCAGCATTACTTTTTTTCATGGGTCGTTTAGTTGTTTTCCTTCGGGCAATCAACGTCGGCGGTCACACCGTCACTAAGGCAAAGTTGCAAGAAGCCTTCACCTGCTTAGGATACCAAAACGTTTTGACACACAAACAAAGCGGTAACGTAATTCTCGAAACCGACGAGGCATATCCCAAAGAAATTGAGCGAAAAGTGGAGAAAAAGCTTCGCGAGTTGTTGGGCTATGATGTGGCTGCGTTTGTGCGTACCATCCCACAACTCAAAGCAATAGTCAATCTTGAACCCTTCAACGGCTATAATAAAGAAGGGGCAAGTTTTCTGGTAACATTTCTTGCTGACGCGCCCTTGGAGTTTCCGCTCAAGTTGCCTCTGACCATTCCGAAATCGACGGCGCAAATAATTTCAGTTAAGGACAACGAGGTTTTCAGTGTGACTCATGGTGGCGGTGAGGGAGGGCTACCTAACCCTTTTCTTGAGTCGAAGCTAAAACTGAAGGCGACAACCCGAAACATGAACATAATCGCTGAAATAGCGGAAAAGTTCCCTGAAAAAGAGACGAAGGAAAAAGCTAAGAAAAGTTTAGCAGAAACTGCTTGGCGATTCTTTCTAAACAAATAATAAGATTTTATAATAAAGTAATAGAACTTGGATTAGACGACTCTTACTCTTTGCAAAGTCTTTCGCATCCAAGTATAGTGCCGCATGGTTGTGGTTTCGCCATAGCCGCAAGCTGCACAACGCTTGTGGCGCACGTGGTATGCGCGTCTTCCGCAGCGCCTGCATTTTATGTGAACGGTTTTGCCTTGGCGCTTGCCCATTGATGGTGTGCCTTTTCCCACGGCGGTCACCTGGGCGATGGTGAAATAAGGACTACGTTGTCTCCTCGGACGATTATTAGTCCCAGTTTCTTTTGGTTTTCAATGTTTGTTGTGTCTTCTGTCTCTTCTAGAACTAGGTTTAAGTGCTGGTCGAAACCCTTCAGTCTTCCCCTGAGGCTTTTTCCGCCTTTGAGTCGTACAAGTACGATTTTGCTAAGGTTCTGTTCAAGGATTTCGGTTGTCATTTCGCTCATTTTGGAATCCTCATGTATCTATATCTCTTCTATACTTGAACTCTCCACATTTAAACCTTATCTAGCATGAACTGCGTTCTCTTAGCTTGCTTAGGTTAAGTTAACTTTCAGCGTAGAACGCAGTTGATGACATGTATTGATTTAGAGACGCGTTTAGCTGTGCCTAAAGACCAGGCATTTGCGGTTACGTTTTTTGTCTAGCTGTTTCGATTTCTAGGATTACTCTTTGCTCATTTCTGCAAACCTTGTTTTGGGTTGCTTTTTTGAAGCAAAGCTTAAATCGTTTGCAGGTATCATCTAGATTTCTCTGGATTTCTCGCAATTTCTCGGGAAATGTCGATTAGGATAGTGAGGTTTAGGTTGCCGTTAACTCGAAGGGCTAATTTCAAAACTGTATTGAAGAGGGCAAATTGTTTTACAGATTGAGTGTTTAAACGTAAATAAAATTTAAAGAGTCAAAGAAACTTTGCCGGGGTCTTTTTTCTTTGTTTGAAAGAACAGCAAGTGTGTTGCCATTTTTTGATGAGGCTGTTTCTGATTGCTTTTTTGGTTCAGGGCTTGAATTGTTTGCAGGTTGAGTCACTAAAAGTCGGTAAAAGTCGAATAAAGTAGGAAAAAGGCGCCTGAGATGGATGCGGATGAGCGGTTGGATAAAACCTTCAAACGGCCATTCTACAAAAAGCAGATGCATAATAGAGAGCAAAGTTAAATTTAGTGCCTGCATTGACTATGCAGAGAACCGTTATGCCCTCAAAGCAGCGAAGATACGCCTTAAAAACTAAGGACGCAAAACAAGTTTTAACTGAAGCCCAAGCAAAACTCAAACTTGACCTTGACGCGCTCTTCGGTTCCAAAGCCATCGTTGAAGTTGTTGAATCCGATGTAGGCGAAGTTTACCTTATCGGCGGAAAACCGCTTTTGTTCAAAGCCGACGGCGGGGTCCTGCCCACGCTGCTCTTCACCGAGTTCACGGCTAAAGCACCAAAAATCGTGGTTGACATGGGCGCTGTCCCCTATGTTTGCAAGGGCGCAGACGTTATGGCTCCGGGCATCGTGCGCATTGAAGGAGAATTTGGCAAAGGCGACCTCGTCCTTGTGGTGGATGTGAAGTTTGGCAAAGCGTTAGCGCTGGGAGAAAGCCTCATGAACGCAGAAACCGCCAAAGCCACCAAGAAAGGACCAGTAGTTAAAACGCTGCATTATGTAAGCGACAAAATCTGGGACTACACCAAAATACTATCGAATAACTCCGATTTGAAAGCATAATCGGTTAAGATGGCTGGTGCAAAAAAATTACAGAAGTTTCTGGACTTGTTTTGCGGTTATTTCGTTTAACAGGGTTTGTTTCAGGCTTTGCCTGTATGTCACGCATCAACACTGAAACTATTAAGTCAAAACAACGCAACCTGTCACTATAGACTTGTTTTATCTGCTCAGCACTTCCACTAAGGTTTCAATTTCTTTGTTCCATGTGTTTATTGTTTTGAGGTTCTCGCTCTGGTTACGGGCCACTTTATGCATTCCCTTCAGTTGGTCAAGTTGGTGTTTGTAATACCCAGCCAATAGGTTCAGGGGTTTTATGAACTGGGCTGTTGACCCGTGTTGCTCCAGCTTGTCGCCTAAACTGTTAAGCGCAGTGAGCATCTCCTCCACGGTCATACCAGTGTTTCTCTTAAATTCTTGGAACACCCATTCTTTGACAACCATGTTGCGGCTTTTCCAACCATTAGATTGATCAGTGAAGGTTTTGAGCACGGTTTGGTATAATTGGGTGACACGTGTGTCAGGTGCGGGTGTTTGAGGCGCTGCAGTGCTGATTGTTACCTGTGGCTGAGAGTCATACTGTGGCTCAACAGAGGAGACGTTTAAGCTCACGGAAAGTTTAAGCGGGGCACCCAACGCAATCCACAGTTTGCTCAATTCATCTAAGGAAAGCGAATCTATTTTCACTGTGAGCTTGATATCGTTCTTTTCATCTGAACTTACAATCGACGGCGTAGCTAAAAGCGTATGAATTACTTTATCAAGTAATGAGTGGTCATCTTTATCGTTTCCAGTAAATGGAGTAACAAGATAGTGCAGGGCAAAAATCGTTTGAGTTGTCTTTTTTGTCGAATAATCTACGTTTGAAGGCATGTTGCTTGCTGTTTCTTCGGTTAGGTTGTATAGAAAAATCGAAAGTTTTCTGGTTCCGTGCGTGCCAGTGGCTTTTGGAGAGGAAAACGAAATCTGCTCTCTGTTTGAGATTATGTTTTTTACTGAGGATTCATTTTCTATGCCGTTCCAGATAAGGTTTGCCAGCGCCGCGTCGACATCCGATATGAAGGCTTTTTGGCTCATGAATACCGCATAATTACTTTGTCAGGCTCCTAAAAAGAGTTTTGAGCCAAAATTCTTTTCAATTGCTCCCTGAAATAAAAAAGAAAAATGACATAAACTTTTGGATATTATCAATTTATCTTTCCAAAAGAAAGAAATAAAGATTTAACCCGTTTTTTGGCTACGATTGCTATGTTTATTGGGCTTTGACGTATCCTGTGTTTTGATGTTCTCCTTGCTCCTCCAGTTAAGCATTCTTCATGCTTTTTTCTTAGGAGGTGATCCGGCCGCAGGTTCCCCTACGGCCACCTTGTTACGACTTTTCCCCCCTCACGAAACTTAGATTCGACGCCGCCACTAAGGACGGCGCCTCACCCAAGAGTCGCTCGGGTGGAACGACGGGCGGTGTGTGCAAGGAGCAGGGACGTATTCACCGCGCGCTAATGACACGCGATTACTAGGGATTCCATGTTCACGAGGACGGGTTACAGCCCTCGATCCCAACTACGGCAGGCTTTAGGGATTGCCTTCCCCTTTCGAGGTCGGAACTCATTGTACCTGCCATTGCAGCTCGCGTGTGGCCCGGGAGATTCGGGGCATACTGACCTGCCGTGGCCCGCTCCTTCCTCCACTTTATCAGTGGCGGTCTCCTCAGTGTGCCCAGCACAAAGCTAGTTGCAACAGAGGATGCGGGTCTCGATCGTTGCCTGACTTAACAGGACACCTCACGGCACGAACTGGCGACGGCCATGCACCTCCTCTCAGCTTGTCTGGCAAGACCTTTAATCTGGCCTTCATTCTGCTGTCGCTCCCGGTGAGATTTCCGGCGTTGACTCCAATTAAACCGCAAGCTTCACCCCTTGTGGTGCTCCCCCGCCAATTCCTTTAAGTTTCAATCTTGCGATCGTACTCCCCAGGCGGCAGACTTAACAGCTTCCCTGCGGCACTAGAACGGCACGTGGCCGTCCAAACACCTAGTCTGCATCGTTTACAGCTGGGACTACCCGGGTATCTAATCCGGTTCGCTCCCCCAGCTTTCATCCCTCACCGTCGGGCGCGTTCTAGGCAGACAGCCTTCGCCACTGGTGGTCCTCCCGGGATTATAGGATTTCACCCCTACCCCGGAAATACCGTCTGCCTCTCTCGTCCCCTAGCTAAGCAGTATCCCCCGCAACCCAACGATTAATTCGGTGGATTTAACAGGGGACTAACTTAGCCAGCTACGGATGCTTTAGGCCCAATAAACATCCACACCACTCGGAGAGCTGGTATTACCGCGGCGGCTGACACCAGACTTGCCCTCTCCTTATTCCCCCAGCGTTCTAGACTGGGTAAAAGCCTTCCTCAGCGGATGGCACTCGGGATAGCCCTGTCAAGCTTTCGCTTATTGCAAAGTTTTCGCGACTGCTGCGCCCCGTAGGGCCTGGGCCCTTGTCTCAGTGCCCATCTCCGGGCTCCCGCTCCCACGGCCCGCACCGGTAAAAGGCTTGGTGAGCCATTACCTCACCAACAACCTGATCGGTCGCGGCCCCATCCTTGGGCGGTGCTAAAGAGCATAACTTTAGCGTCTTTTAGGCGGAGACTCATTCCAGAGTTCTTCACCTATCGAAAATTAGCCCCAGTTTCCCGGGGGTGTTCTCGTCCCAAGGGCAGGTTAGCCACGTGTTACTGAGCTGTGTGCCGCGCTCCCATATTGGCTAGGAAGCGCACGACTAGCATGTCTTAGTCCTATCCCGATAGCAGTGGGGTCCGGCAGGATCAACCGGAGTTGTGACACTCCGCGTTGCTTCTGCGGAACTTGTTGTTTTTTGTGTGGTACGTTCTGCACTTATCGCATGATTTGTGCCTAACTGGATTTGGAGGGAAAAACATTCCACTCAATACGTCAAAGCCCAATTCAGACCTAACTGAGCAATTAATCAGGTCCACATTCGTGTCCCCGCAATTGGAGGCCAACTCCGTCATTCCTGCAAGGCAATCGCCGTTTCGGTAGGGGTTGAGCCGCCGCCATGTGAAAATTGCGGGGCTAGCAATTATAGCTGAATTCTATCAGAAGCGCGTTTACCCGATATAAACATTTCTTTAACATTAAAATAAACATCATCTTGTGAACCGCTGACCGTAATAGCCTGCCGTGTTCATGCTATTAAGTGAACTTTTTTGTTTAGCGCCCTAAAAAATGGGGACAGATAGTCTTTATTGGGCATTAAATAGGCTACAGCCTTTACTGCCGCTGCTTCTCACATACGCTTCTGAGCAGTGCCTATTGTAGTCTTCTCTTGTGTTGAGGTTTGGTTGTACCCAAGCAACAATGAAACTTTACATTTCGCCACAAATGTTGGCGTCGATTTTTTTCAAAATTTAACTTGCGTTTTTAGTAGCCATACTACTTTATGACTTTTGCTTCTGCCGTTGTGCCTCCAACCCGAGTTATCTTTATTTTAACATGGTCTCCTATCTTTGCGTCGGCGACGTGTACAACTAAACCTTGAACTCTAGCTATGCCTTCCTCTTTTGGGCTCAATTCCACAATATCCACTTCTAACTCTTCCCCCACCTCAACAGGGTACCGTTTAACGCCCTTGCCATGACCCCGTCTTCCCTCGTAACTACCACCTTGCCTTCTTGAATAACCCATAATAACCTACACTTCTCTTGCTACAAATATGCAATTATAAACAATAATGTTCTGATGCTTAAGCTTTTTCACCAAGCACTCTTTCTAACCATTGCAACTTTAGCTTAGGTCCTGATTTCAGAAGAATTAGATGCTAACATGAAATGCCCAATGCATGTACGCTCTAAAATCCCCTGAAAGCACCAAATAAGGCTCTCTTCTTTTGGATTATGCGTGAACTCAACCATTTGATGGCCTTGTTAAATAGAAAGACCGTCCAACTGAAAAAATGGGAAGAAGTTGGGTGACATCACCCTTTCTAACGGGTTACAACCAGCACATCAGCCTATTCTACTAACCTACTGGAATTAAAATTTACCAATTTCACGTTCTAACTGGGAAAGCCCAATCTATCCAGCTGCGTAAATCCCATGAAAGTATAAGAGAAGGCTCTAGGTAACAATGAAGATTGCATTTCACGCAGTTATGCGTTACCTTCCAATCAAAACTTGAAGTGGCCACTTTGATGCTATTGTCAAAAACAGAAGCGCTTGTCTCGTACTGATTATGAACGTAACAAGGCAGAACCAACCGGCCATCTGTACCAATATTAATAATTGACCAGGGTTTACATTTCCAGCCCTTTTCTTTTGCTATTACTTTAAAATAACTAATTGAATTCATAATAGGGTAGCCTTTTCTCTTTAATTCAATAAGCCGTTTAGCAACTTTTTTAATTTCATCGGCTTTAGGTGCAGACTCATCAATGTTATGGTATTCGTGAGCTACCGATAACACTATTTTTACACCTAAATCCTTTGCCAATTTCACCATATCTTCTACTTCATGTATGTTATCAGCCATTATCGTCGTATTGATTCTCACAGTAACCTTCTCTTTGGCTTCAGTTATGCCCTCTATCGCTCTTTTGAAACAGCCATCTACACCTCTTATCCGGTCATGAGTTTTCTCCATACCGTCTAATGAAACAAAGACGATACCATTGATGTGTGGTGCTATTTCATCTATCCTTGATTTGAGAAGCGTGCCATTGGTAATAAGGCTTGTATGCAGAGGCAGAGAACGAGAATAGGCTAGAATTTCAGGCAAGTCTTTTCTCAAGAGCGGCTCTCCCCCTTCAAACCCAACAGCGCAAACACCTGAATCGTAAATTTGCTTTAGAATTTCTTTTTCCTTCTGGGTGCTTAAATTTTCGCTGGATCGTTTCCAGAAGGGGCACATTTTACACCTAAGATTACAGTTATAAGTTAACTTATGTCCACCAAACAACGGAGCTTTTCCTCCGAACGAGTTTAAAATTAATCCACGATATAGTCTAAGACCTATCCTAAATGTTTCCTGATAGTTGTGCGCCTTGTTTTCCAAAAATTTCAACCTCAATTAAAATTTTTGTTATTAGCGCGCCACGCGCTACATCGAAGATTGCAGTTGTAAGTCAATTTATGTCCGCAAAACAGAGGAGCCTTAACGTCAAATAAGTTTAAGATAAAACCACGATAAATCCTCATCCCTAACCAAAAGTTCTCAACATAACGGCGCATGCTTTTTTCTTCCACCGAATAGCTGAAAATAGTCCCCATCCTCCAAGATCATTTTGAACTCTGCGAATTAACATAGATAAAAGCAAGTACTTTTCTTTTTTGTTTTGCGAGAAAGGGGAAGTTTGCTCGCTTTATTATTTTTTCTTGAGTTCTTTCTTTATTCCCTTTCCAACGTCCTCGACGGCTTTAGCACCTTTCTTGATACCTCTACCGACTGCCTCTCCAGTTTTTTCGGCAGCATTCTCAATTTTTTTCTTCTCGCCAGGCATTCATATCACCTCTATCCAAAGTCGTTCGTTGCAAATTAATAGTTTGTCGCTGTGAAGACAATACAACATTGTATATTAACTAAGGTTTTGCTTGCGGAATTAGTTATGTATGAACGGAATGGAACTTTTATGACAACGAGTTGGAAAGTTCAGGGTGCGATTAACGTTTTTAAACTCTTCATATCGGTTATGCTGAATTGGGGTCAGGGAATAGTTTATAAACTAAAAAAAATAATTATTATTCGGTGTAATTTATGACCAATATAATTTTTGCAAATATGACTTTGACAAGTCTGATTGTAACCATCATTGGCTTGATTATTCTGTGGATAATAGTTTCAATACCCGTGTGGTTAGCTGGCAAGGCAGTAACTGGCGGAAAAGCAACTTTTGGCGATGCTATGATTGCGACGTTGTTTGGCCCAATAGTTTACGCCATCACCATATTTGTAGTGGGTTACTTTCTGGGCGCGGCTATTGGATCATCGGCATACATAATCGCATTAATTTTGGCTCTCATAGCTTGGATATGGGTCTACAAAGCAAGCTTCAGAACAAGTTGGCTGGGCGGCATCGGTATAGCCATACTGGCATGGATAATCTTCGTCATAATAAGCATAATATTCGGAGCCCTTTTCCATGTAGCAGTGCCCGGAACATTCTTCCCCCACATCTAAAAACCACAACAAAAACTGAACAGACTACGCATAGAAGTCATAACGGCGAAAACAAAAAAACGAGAACTAGGTAGCAGTCGCTGAGTCAGAACCTGATTTTTCAGGCAAATCTTTGAGCATAGTAGGCGCTCTGTTGCTGGGGGCTTACAGCCACACAACTTTAATAGTCATTTGTATTCCTATGTAACTTAATTGGAGTTGTGAATTGTGGGCGCGATAGATCAAGTATTTCATTTTATTACTTCTGGAAGCATAGGTGGCTTGCCACCAATTGTCTTAATGATAATAATATTTGTCGTCGGATTGATCGTGGGCTATCTAATCCATTTATTCCTAAAGATCGCGATTATAGCTGCAATCGTACTCTTCATAGTTGCCTACTTCGGCTTCTTTGGTTTGAGTCTTAGCGAGTTGAAAAATTATGCAACTCAATACGGCTCAATAGTATATCAATACGGAGCACTCATCATAGGCATACTACCGCTAACCATTGGATTCATAATAGGCGTAATCATCGGCTTCGTATTCAGTTAAACTAAACAACCCTTCTTTTTTCAATTAGAACAATAGATGAATAATTATGAAATTGCTGATTTAACAAGTCCCTCAATATTTTTCAAGACGTATTCCAGATAAACTGACGAAAACACGGATCTCCTGCTTGGTTTGGGTTTAAGTCTTAATCAAGCAAGGGTGTACCTTGCAATACTTAAGTTGGAAAAAACTACGGTAGGACAGGTAGCGAAGTTTTCAAAAGTGCGCAGAGAAGACGTCTATAGAATTTTGCCGTCACTCGAAAAAATGGGCTTGATTGAAAGATTGCTGGGTAAACCAGCTGAGGTTCGAGCTACTCCGATTTCGGATGCCTTAAGCCTCTTGGTGTCGGAAGAAAAAAGCAAATCTGATGAACGGTTGACTGGTATGAGGAGTAGTGTCCAGAGGCTGTCCCTTAAAGATTGGAAGCAACCGCTTCTTGGAGAAGAAAGCATCTACATACTGATAGCGGAAAAGAAAGGGATTTTGGCAAAGACTTCAGAACTGATTAGAAACTCGGGAAAAGAAGTTGCGTTGATTGCAGATAAGACAAGAATTATACCGATTTTGTCTCAGTTTTCAGATGAATGCAAGCAAGCAATAAAGAAAGGGGCTCAAATTCGACTAATTTTTGAAGGAGACAGCCCGGACAGTTTGCTTAAAGAAAAAGTGCAAAAACTCATCGATGGCGCTTCGGTTCACGTCAAGTTTCATCGTGAAGCTTTGAATCACTTCATAATGTCTGATGATAAAGAAGCATTGATTACCACCTCCAAAGAAAGCGGATTAGGCGAAAGCCCTTCTCTTTGGACAAACAACAGCAACCTCATAGGCGTGCTTAGAACAGGATTTGAATCCGACTGGAAAAAAGCTGAAGACTAACATTAGATCCTCATTTCTCTTGCGGTTTCGAGCCCCGAATTCTTTATAGCATTGGACCGATTAGCGCAGACACAACCGCCAGCTTGTCGGTGTGGGCTCACATTCACATGCGCTTAACTCTATCAATGACCTATTATAGGTAGTTCAATTATGAGCGTAAAGGAGGGTTAGATAAGTATGAATAGTAAAGATTTTTTAGATAAAGATGTGTTTGCTGAAGACCTGAAAATTGGCAAAGTCAAAGAATTAGGAATAGATCCTGAAGATTGGAAAGTAACTCATCTTGAAATCGAATTGGAAAAGAACATAGCTGAGTCTGTGCTTGGCGCAAAGAAAGGCGGAGTACGAAACATGCTGGCCGTTTCATCCTTAGAGAAAGGGGTTGCACGCTGGACAGACAAGGGACTACAACTGAAAGTTTCAAAAGATCAACTTCACATGTACCTAAGACCAGTAGTTAAGACTTAGTTGGAGAGTTTGCTATGAATGCGTTGCTGGCGATTGCTATTATTACTGTGAATCAAAATACTCTGAAAAGTCAAAGTTGCAGAATAAGCGATAACGTATCTTAAGCTTTGTAGCAGTTGGGATACACTAACAAACTCTTATTATTGCAAATCTTAAGTTGTTAATGATTCTGAACAGGAATTGATTGGAGGTGAATTGAAAAAGTGAATAATAAACAATTTGCTTATTGGGGATACATCCTAGCGTTAATAGGCGGAATACTCATCATCATCTTCGGCTTACTGGGTCTTATAGGAAATTCTTTAGGAAGCGCTTACTCGCCAACTGGCTACTACGTGAGCAGAGCAATATATGGTATAGTGGCAATAGTAATAGGTGCAATCTGCATAATTGGGTCAAAGTCCGTAGGAATCTTGGTATGGGCGATAGTGCTCTTAGTGCTTGGAATAGTTTCAGGCGGAATCGGAGGGGTCCGTAGTGATTCTCGGAGCCCTTCTAGGATTAATATCAATATTAGTCAAGTAATAGCGACAATAGACGAAGTCAGATCCAAAATAAAACTCTTTTTTTTCCGCTTTAACTTCCATAAATGGTAATATTCATAAAATTGATACTTCCAGTCTGAGCTTGCCAAAAGCGTGCGCACTGTGTATGCTTTTAAAACATAGTTTTGCTCTTCCGCAACTTTGCTTTTACTTGTCAATTTTTAGACGACAACGGCAAAGTATTCATTGAAAAGCCATTAAATTTTCATCTTTCTCTCTCTTTTTGTATTCCCCAAATAGTTTTTCGAACAATAGAAACAAGAAATTAGACCAAACCTTCATAGATTCGAGTTGCCCGGTTCTGACTAAATAAAAAAAATGAAGGGAAATGTTAGGTTTAGGTCACCGCTGTGGTTTGATCAATTATCTTGGCCATTGGAGCATTCTTCTTCACTGATGCTATGCCATTTTCAGCTGCCTCTTTTGATAGGTAGGATTGGCTTACAGTAATTATCTGCCCGTTAGCAGCTTTCAAGTGGAAACGGAACCTATTTGGAGCGTTGCATTGAATTTCAAAAACTGGGTCTTGCGCAATTCCAGTTACATGCTTTGTCTTTGCCATAGCCCCTGCTGCTGTTGTGAGATCAGCAATCTTTGCGATTGGAGCGTTCTTCTTTATTGAATCAATGCCTTCTATGGCCGACTCTTTTGCTCCGTAGGCTTGGCTTACAGCAATTATCTGCCCGTTAGCAGCTTTCAGATGGAAACGGAACCTACCAATATGATCAATGAAAACCTCAAAAACTCCTGTCACTTTCGCTATTACAGGTGTCTTTTCCGTTATCACTTCAGTGGGTTGTAAAGGTTTAGGCGCCGCCTCAACCACCGGCATCGGTTCTGGAACTTTCGCAGTTACGTGGCCCGTCTTTGTATGAGCATCCATGTCTTCCTTGGTCATGAAGCCCATTCCGCACACGAGGCATGTTAGCTCCATATTTGGCATAAGCACTCTGTCCACAACGTGTATCATGCCGTTATCTGTTACAACGTCTGTGTTAATAATGTGTGCGTCATCATTGATTATCGGGTTCATGTGCAGAGAGTACCATTTGTGGCCGTCAATCTTAATTTCTTGGCCTTGAAGAGTTTTAGCGGTCTTCATTTGACCTACTTCGTCAATCGTAAACTTTCCAGGAACAACATGGTACATCAGAATCGCCTTAAGCTTTGGAACATTTTTCATTAGTCCATCGACTGTGCCTGCGGGAAGCAATGCAAAAGCACGATCATCTGGCGCAAAAATCGTAAACGGCCCTTTACCTTTCAATGTTTGAACTAATCCTGCCGCTTCTACTCCCGCGACAAATGTTGTGAAACCCCCAGCCTCAATAGCAATATCAACTATATCTGCCATTCATTTTCACCTCCCTTCTAACAGTTTTCAAGTTCACTTAGTTAGCTACTTTTACAATAACATAGAGTGTAATTTGCTATTAAGTCGATGTCTATGTGAACTCCCACCTACAACTTGGAGTGCTGTGCGACGACATTGGGAAATATGTAGCTTGAAATACAAGCGGACTGCAAATTATTTCGTTACCAAATGCAGGCATGCGCACCTAAACGGTCTTTGCTATCGTTTAATTTTCCCTGCTCCATCACATTTTGAGCATCGAACTCTAGAATCCCCATGACCTATTGTACCCTTACCCTGGCATTCAGGACATGTGACAAGCCAATCTTCATCACGCTCATAATACCTTCCGGACATGAATTCACCCTGTTTAATAGTCCTCTGGACCAAACCTTTCCAATTTCTCTTTATCTATTTCCTAATATTTAGATATTCCCCGCTTACCAAATTTTTCTGGACTGTTTGTAGTTACATAGCCTTCTTTTGCACGTTATCGAAATAGGAATCCTGTTTAAACTGAAATATGCGCTATCAAGATATTTCGATTTGTTCTCGGCTTCTAGAAAAAGAATTAAATTACTAGTATGTTAAAGATGAATAAGGTATTTTGATGAGTGGTCTTGAAAGCCGATTGATCCGCCTGCTGAGAAGCGATTCGTACCTCGCGCCGTTTTCTGATCAGATTCGACATCGCTTGGAGCGTATCGAAGAGACAGAACAGCGTCTTACACAGGGGAAAATGAGCCTTGCAGAGTTTGCGTCTGGTCACGAATATTTCGGTCTGCATTTCCAACGAGGCGAGTGGGTATTTCGTGAATGGGCACCGAATGCAACGGCGATTTACATCATAGGAGACATGAGTAAATGGCAAGAGAAAAAAGAATTTGAGCTGGAAAAGATCAACGATTATGGTGTCTGGGAAATTCGCTTGGCCGCCGACAAATTGGCGCATGGTGATCTGTTTCGGCTCCGTATTCATTGGGCAGGAGGCGAAGGTGATCGCATTCCAGCTTATGCTCGACGGGTTGTTCAAGATCCTAAAAACTTTGATTTTCAACGCCCAAGTATGGTCACCGCCAGAGTCGTATCGTTGGAAAATCGATTTCAAATCTCCTAAAGGGGCTCCTTTGATCTATGAAGCGCATATCGGTATGGCACAGGAAGAAGAAAAAATCGGTTCGTTCCGTGAATTTACTCTCGGGGTGCTTCCGCGAATCGTCAATGATGGTTACAACACGTTACAGTTGATGGCCATTCAAGAACATCCCTACTACGGATCTTTTGGATATCAGGTATCAAGCTTTTTCGCCCCTTCATCGCGATATGGGACGCCGGAGGATTTGAAACTCTTGATTGACACGGCTCACGCTCGAGGGCTCACGGTTTTCATGGATCTGATCCATTCCCACTCCGTATCCAACGAGGTGGAGGGCTTGAGTCGCTTCGACGGGACATTATTTCAGTATTTTCATGAGGGCCCACGTGGAAAACATAAGGCATGGGATTCACGCTGCTTCGATTACGACAAACCTCAGGTTTTGCATTTTTTACTTTCCAATTGCCGATACTGGCTAGACGAATTCCACTTGGACGGCTTTCGGTTCGACGGCGTCACCAGCATGATTTACCTGGAACACGGTCTTAACAGAGTGTTCACTTCCTACAACGATTACTTCGATGGCAGCGTGGATGAAGACGCCTTGACCTATTTGGCTCTGGCCAACCGAGTGATTCATGATGTCCAACCTGGCGCCGTCACCATAGCCGAAGATGTCAGCGGCATGCCAGGCTTAGCTGTTTCTCAGTCAGAGGGCGGGTTCGGTTTTGACTATCGCTTTGTAATGGGGGTGCCTGATTACTGGATCCGTCTAATAAAAGATTATAAAGATGAGGACTGGCCCATCGGTCATCTTTGGTTTGAACTTACCAACCGCAGGACAGATGAGAAAACCATTAGTTACGCCGAATCTCACGACCAAGCGTTAGTGGGAGATCAGACACTTATTTTCCGACTGATCGGTGAAGACATGTACCATCACATGGGAATCGATGATGACAACTCAAAGGTCGCCCGTGGAATAGCACTGCACAAGATGATTCGTTTGATAACCTTGGGCACGGCCAGCCACGGTTATCTGAACTTTATGGGCAATGAATTCGGCCACCCGGACTGGATAGATTTTCCCCGCGAGGGAAACAACTGGTCATTCAAGTATGCTCGTCGACAATGGCATCTCGCAGACGACGTTCACCTGAAGTATCATTTGCTAGCCCGATTCGACCGCGATATGATTGCACTTGCCAAGATACATCATCTTCTTGAAGGAACCATCCCGCAACTACTGCATGAAGATTCAACGAAAAAAGTAATCATCTTCAGAAGGGCTGATCTGATTTTTGCATTTAACTTTAATCCCTGTCAATCCTTTACTGATTATCGATTTGAGGCTCCCCCTGGAAAATACATGATGATCCTAGACTGTGATGCACCAAAGTACGGGGGATACGGCAGGCTGTTACCGCAGCAGACACACTTCACTATTGTAGACACTGCTGAAGCAAAAAGTCAAAATGTGCTCAGCATCTATCTGCCAACGCGCTCCGCTTTTGTCCTATGCCCGACCATAGAAGACCCACAACCATGAACATTTCCCAATTAGAGAAAAAGAGAAGAGCAAAAATCCAGAATTGACTACAACACCACCGACCACCGACTCACTAAGCAGGTTACTAGTAAAACCGCACATGAAGAGTTGCTTTATCAGCCTATGAGGCATGGAACTTGCCTAGCCGAAGAATGTTGCTGCTATTTCGTAGAGCTTAGAATCAACCGTTTTCCGTTTACCGATAACGTCTTTTAACGGCACGGAGACTATGGCGTTTCCTTGGATGGCAACCATCTGGCCGAATCTGCCATCGTGCACTAGGTCAATCGCAGCTATTCCAAATCGTGTGGCTAAAACTCTGTCAAATGCGTTCGGAGATCCACCGCGTTGAAGATGCCCCAGAACCACTGCCCTAGTTTCAATGTTTTCGAATCTCTTCTCTATTTCCTTTCCTATGTAGTAGCCTATGCCGCCAAACCTTACGTGCCCAAACTCGTCTACCCCGCTGCTATAAAGGATCTCTTCGCCACCTTTTGGTTTGGTGCCTTCAGCGGCGACTATTATGCTGAAGTTCCTACCGCGTTTTTGCCTCTTCCTGATGCATTCGCAGACTTCTTCAATGTCGAAGGGCATCTCAGGAATCAGAATGACGTCTGCCCCTCCAGCAATCCCTGCCTCCAAGGCGATCCAGCCGGTGTATCTACCCATAACTTCAAGGATTATCACCCTATGATGCGATTCTGCCGTTGTATGAAGCCTGTCAAGTGCTTCACAGGCAATTGCAACCGCCGTTTGATAACCAAAGGTATAGTCCGTGCCAACCAGGTCGTTGTCGATCGTTTTGGGGACTCCGACGACTGGGAGCCCCATTTCGTATAGTTTGTAGGCTACGCCAAGCGTATCCTCTCCGCCTATTGCGATAACCGCGTCAATGCCGTGCTCGGAAACGTTTCTCAGAATACACTTTGCTCCATCTCCGCTTTTGAACGGATTGGTCCTCGACGTGCCTAGTATTGATCCTCCTTTGGGAAGCATGCCAACGAGGGTGTTCAAGTCTAACGGGATGAATTCACCTTCGACTAATCCTTTCCAGCCGTCTTTAATTCCTACAGTTTCATATCCGTAGTCTTGAATTGCCTTTCTAACGATGGCTCTCAGGACGGCGTTGATCCCAGGCGCGTCTCCTCCACCGGTCAATATACCAACTTTCATCTTATCTTCTCCCCCTTGCTACTCGCATTTCTGCCTCCTTAACAAAATAGGTTGCTACTATTATAGATAACAACCCGCTGGACATTAATTCAACTGTTATGAGTATGAAAATCGGACTTGAACGTTTTTGGATAATGGGTTCCCGTCGACCCACCGTAGGCATCTTGTAACCACGAGTAAACATTTGACCTCAACAAAAAAGACGAAGTTCGCGGGAGAAATAAGCTGGAGTTGGGGTTAATCCTTTCTTTCGAGAAAGATCCCCGGAGTATTCACAAGGTTGAAACGGTTATTGATAGGTTTTATGCCTGTCTATTGTTTCTTTGCTCACTCTGGTTTTTCCTAAACCACCGTTGTGTGCGCTCAACACGAATTGCAATGTATTTTCCTTGAAAAATTCTCTAAATTGATTTCCACATTTAGTACACTTATACATCTTAACTCGGAATCGCCCAAAATTCCATTCCTTATCAGGTTCTTTCACATGGGCTGTACAATTTGGACATTTCGGCATAGCCTTCACCCTATTAGGCTAAAAGGCAAAATGACTATATATACCCATTTTTAGACGCTAATTCTAAAGCCCAATTTTCGTCTCCAGCGAGAAGATAATTCAAACCTTAATGGCGAATTCAGAGTACGACCCGTCTTATCCTCTATTAGGGGCAAGTTTGAATTGTCGTCTTAGTTTTTTCCCGCGAGATCTGCGTGACCCTGTTTCCGTTTCATTGAGCTTCGCAGTTACTTTTTTGTTCTTCTCACCCGATGTACCGTCTTACTTCTTTTACGGGAGATGTTCGAGGCTTTGTTTCTTGCTTACTAGTTTTTACACTCTCTTTTTCATTCATTTTTTTTCACCTCAGCTATTCGGGTTTTCTATTTTTGGAACAAAATAGTTAGTGAAAATAATGCGCTTTTAGAACTGGATCCGTTAAGGCTTTAGTTCTCTGTCTTCACTGTAGTCTCTGTCCTCGTGGACTTCCTCTTCAGCTTCGTCTTCGTTTTCTTCTTCAGCTTCGCTTTCTTCTTCGCCTTCTTCATTTGCTCTGTCTTCAGCTTCGCCTTTTGGCGGATAAGCCTTATCCAACCAAACTTCAAACTGTATCTTGCTTTCAGAGCTAGAAAAAGCCCATTCGCACAATTCACTAATGACCTTGCTAACGTCAATTTCATGGTCGTCAGCTAAACGTTTCAAAAACTCTTCCCAATTTGCAGGTAAAGACACTGAAAAACTACCCATTTAAAAACAATCTCCGCTATCTTCTTACTGCCAAGTTATATTTAAGCTTCAAATGCACTTTAGAATTTACGCTTTGGAATTTTTACTTTAGTCCTTTTTTAGTCAGTCGAAGCCCAAAAGTCTTTTAAAAAGTTCAAATAAAACTGCTCGAAAAGTCAGCGCTGACCTAATTCAATTTACCTTTATTGTCAATTAACGAAGAGGCACCAGAAATATTTCTACCTTTGCTCTTTTAACAATTGCAGCCGTTTGGCGACTTCCTTGGAAATTTTTCCTAAACCTACCGCTAATTCTTCACGGTCGACTTCGTCTAAAGGGTACCATTTTCCTTCCTTATCGATGAAAACAAGTTCCAATTTTCTATTAACCATTATTTCCACCTTATTAATCAAATGCTTATTTGTTCACGAATCGCTTAAACTTTCTTGCCCATTGTCATCAGACGGGTAAACGTGACTTGCTTGGGATGTCCATTCTAAAGAGGGACTTTCCAGTTAGATGGCCCATATGACACCTTCCGGAGGGTGTTCGAGGCTAACTGGCTTTCCCTGTGCCTTTCTGTTAGGCATTCTTATAATATAGTTATCGTAATTGCGGAGGGGCGACTTCGTTCTTTATTCTTTTTTGTCGAGCCATGTTTTTACTGCTTCTTGAACAGCTCGGGATAAGTCGCCTTTTTTGCCTCCGAATCTTTCTACTGTTTTTAATCTTAGTTGTTTTTCTAAGTCATTTGAGATGTCAACATTGATTCGACCCATTTTAATCACTTGTTTTTATTTGCACGCTTTGCGTGTCATGTATTTTTGAAATAAGCGAATTGCCAATTTCCAAATTTCGCGTTTATTTTCGTCGTTTTTTCCGCCTTAATTCACTTATTCACATAGCATACTATGTGCATGCGTGCTTATGAGTATATGTGTTTAAGTGCTAAAGAATCGTCTATATTGTGTAGTTATCGCCTGTTTTGCTTTCTTCCGACGCGTAAAAAGTTGAGCAAAGCTTGCAAAAATCAAGTGTCACTTCGTCCCAAGTTGTCTCGTTGTTTGCGAGGCGTTTAGCGGTTTCTTTGGCTTCTGCTTGGATTCTTGGCAGAACATCGGTGAATTGTTCGGTGCCTTTGATGGCACGTTTGGAGTTTACGTATTGGCTTACTGCTGCTTGGGTTGTTTTAAGTTTTTTTGCCGCTTCAACCTGTGTTAAATGGTAAGTGTTGATAAGTTCTTTGGCAACAAAGGACCTGAAGACAGGAAGTACGAATTTTCCTATGGTTTCGCATCGAGCACTCATTTTTCATTCCGCAAATATAACAGCTTTATACTTAATAAATTGGACGCTGAAAGCAAAACTGGGCTGGCTTGTGGTAGGCATCAGGGGAAGGAGAGGGGTATCATTTTTTGTTATAGAATTTCTCTATCAAAAATTAGGTATCGGGTAGAGCATTTTGCTAAATCATTCTTAGCAAATCTGCCTTGGTAATTATGCCTATTACTTCGCCTTTTTTGGAAACCAAAACAGCCGAGTAAGTTTGCAAAAGGCTCGATATTAACGCTAATGGCGCGTCTTCGTTTATTTGCGGAAACGCTTCTTCCATGATTTCCTCGGTAGGTAACTTGGAAATTTCATCAAGGTCTTTTCCCGCCATAATTTGGCGCAGGATAGCTTTTTCTGATATGCTGCCAACGGAATGTTTGCCATCGAAGACGGGTATCTGCGAGTAACCATGCTCCTTCATTATTTTCACCACTTTTGATATGGGCTCGTCTCTTTGGACTGTGACAACGTTTTTGTGAAGCACTTTGTCCGCTTGAACTTTTGTTTTGAACTCTAAGCGGTCCAGCACGTCAAATATTGTTTTTACTTTGGTGTAGGATGAGTCGATGGTTCCTGTTTCCAGTTTTGCGATTAGGGATTGGCTTACGCCTGCCATTTTGGCTAGTTCTGACTGTTTTAGGCCCAGTTGGCGTCTGCGTTTTGCGATGTCTTCCAATGTTGGGAACATAGTTTAATAATTGGTAGCGTAGGGTAATATTCTTTTTGGAATATTTTTTGCAAAAACCAATATAACGCCGTTATGCAGTTATTCCTCGTAAAAGGTGAAAACAAGATGACGCCAAAAAAACTTGACACTCTTGCAATCCATGCTGGACAGGAAACAGCTGACCCAGCAACAAACGCAAGAGCAGTCCCCATATACCAAACAGCCTCATACATGTTCAAAAGTACAGAGCATGCAGCAAACCTGTTTGCCCTAAAAGAACTAGGAAACATTTACACCCGAATAATGAATCCCACAACCGACGTTTTCGAGAAAAGAGTTGCTGCAATCGAAGGCGGAACCGGCGCACTGGCTGTGGCCTCAGGACAAGCAGCCATATCACTCGCACTGCTTTCAATAACGCAGGTTGGTGACGAAATCGTTTCAGCAAACAACCTCTACGGAGGAACCTACGAACTATTCCATTATACCTTCCCCAAACTTGGCAGAACCGTAAAATTCGTGGATTCCACAAAACCAGCAGAATTCAAAAAAGCCATAACCCCCAAAACACGTGCAATCTACGCTGAAACAATAGGCAATCCAAAACTTGACGTGCCCGACTTCGAAGTCATCGCCAAAATAGCACACGACGCAGGAATCCCCTTAGTTGTTGACAATACCGTGGGCGTGGGCTTAGTTAGACCGATAGATTACGGCGCTGACATAATCGTAGATTCTGCCACAAAATACATAGGCGGACACGGAACCAGCATAGGCGGCGTAATCGTTGACGGCGGCAAATTCAAATGGAACAACGGAAAATTCCCAGAATTCACCCAGCCAGACCCAAGCTATCACGGAATCAAATACTGGGATATCTTCGGAAACTTCCCAAACTTAGGCAATGCCGCTTTCATCTTCAAAGCTCGCGTGCAACTACTTCGAGACCTCGGACCAACGCTGAGCCCCTTCAACTCTTGGCTATTCCTGCAAGGTTTAGAAACCCTGCCGCTCCGCCAGCGAAAACACTCAGAAAACGCCATAAAAATAGCCCAATACCTAAAAACCAACCCAAAAGTTAGCTGGGTAAACTACCCAGGACTCGAAGAGCACCCAAGCCATAAACTAGCAGAAAAATACCTCAAAGGCAACTACGGCGGCATCGTCGGCTTCGGCATCAAAGGCGGGTTAGAAGCAGGCAAAAAATTCATCGAAAACGTGAAGCTCCTCTCTCATCTGGCTAACATTGGCGACGCAAAGAGCTTAGTCATCCATCCAGCATCAACGACACATCAACAATTAACCGCTGAGGAACAGAAGGCAACAGGAGTAACTCAGGACTATATTAGACTATCAGTTGGCATCGAGGACTCTGAAGATATCATTGAAGACATAGAGCAAGCATTACAAAAATCAGCGAAACTTTAAACCTTCACCAATTTTCGGAGGCAACACATTTAGCAACAACAAACCACGCCCTTCAAGACTCTGAAATAAAGCACTTTACATTCGCTAACCCACCGGAGGAACTGAGTTCTTGAATCAGGCGAGAAACTTGGTCCCGTAACGCTTGCCTACGAAACTTACGGCGAACTCAACGCGCAAAAATCAAACGCAATTCTTGTGCTTCATGCGCTCAGCGGTGACGCCCATGTCGCTGGAGCCAACGGCTGGTGGGACAGCTTAATTGGTCCAGGTAAAGGCTTAGACACAAACAAGTACTTTGTAATCTGCTCCAACATTATCGGCGGCTGCCAAGGTTCCACTGGTCCCTCTTCCATTAATCCGAAAACTTGCAAACCCTACGGCACCGACTTTCCCCTAATTTCAATTGGCGACATGGTGAACGCTCAAGTTCGCCTAATTGACCATTTAGGCATAGAGAAACTTCTCTCCGTCATCGGTGGCTCCATGGGCGGCATGCAAGCTCTCCAGTGGATGGTTTCCTATCCTGAAAGAATATGGTCTGCCATACCAATCGCCACGACAATGAAGCATACGCCTCAGCAGATAGCGTTCAACGAGGTTGGCCGCCAAGCAATCATGGCTGACCCCGACTGGAAGAAGGGGCATTATTATGGGTCAACGGTTCCAGCGAAAGGCTTAGCCGTAGCACGAATGATTGGGCACATAACCTACATGAGCGATGCTTCAATGGCTGAAAAATTCGGAAGACGCATCCGAGAAGATAAAGAACCCTTCAAGTTCGGCGCGGAATTTGAGGTTGAAGGCTACTTGCGGTATCGAGGTGACAACTTCGTCAAACGATTCGACGCTAACTCATACCTCTACATTACCAAAGCCATAGATTACTTCAACATTCACAACGGAAAAACCATCGCCAGCATCTTTAAAGGGTTAAAGGCAAAAGTGCTCGTAATATCCTTCAAATCCGACTGGCTCTATCCAGCGTATCAGTCTCAAGAAATCGTGAAAGCCTGCAAACTGGCAGGGGTCGACACCACCTACTGCGAAATAAACTCAACTTATGGTCACGATGCATTCCTTCTGGAAACAGAACAAGAAACACAGCTAATCAAACACTTCCTCAACACAGTTTCAAACGGACATAACGGTGGTGCATAATGAAGCAGACGCCAGTAAAAACCGAGCACAAAATCATCCTAAACTGGATCAGCAAAGAGGCATCGGTACTGGACCTTGGATGCGGCGATGGAGAACTTTTAGCGCTCCTAATAAGCGAGAAGCAAGTTCATGCTCAGGGAATAGAACTAAGCGAAAACTCTATTCATCGATGCATAGCCCAAGGATTAAGCGTTTTTCAACAAGACATAGACATAGGCCTCTCCGAATACGCCGACAACTCATTCGATTACGTTATACTAAACCAAACACTGCAGCAAGTGAAAAAACCAGACTTTGCCCTGAAAGAGGCCCTGCGAGCTGGAAAAAAGGTTATTGTCGGCTTCCCAAATTTTGTACAAGCCTCAGCCAGATTCCAAATATTCTTCAAAGGAAGGGTCCCAGTAACTAAAGCGCTGCCTTACGAATGGTATGACACCCCAAACTTACATTTCTTAGGCATTGCCGACTTCAAGAATTACTGCAGCAAAAGAAGCATCCACATCGCAGACTCAGCATTTATCAGAAAAAATAGAAAAATCAAGCTTTTTCCTAATTTGTTTGCAGAAATTGGGCTGTTTCTTATATCATCATAAAAATTTTTTGAACTTTCACCTCGAAGTTGTTTTTCAGGCAAGTTTAGCAAGAAATGGTAGTACAGAAAAGTCATCCGTCTGCCTTAATCGTGTTTTCCCTGAAAACCATAAAGGAAGTTTCCGATTCTTGGAGTGATGAACCTAACAAACAAGTAAAAGACGAACACTATGCTTGTTATGAAGAAGCTCACTGGGTACGGCGTCCAAAACGCGATAAAGAGCCCCAACCATGTTGCTATCAGAGCAATAGCTACAGAAATAATTATGACCTGCCGCGGTCGTTTTGCCAACAGCTGAGCCGTCGCAGCTGGCGTAACCATCAATGAGAAAATGAGAAGAACACCAACTACTTGAACCGCAAACGACGTTGCGACCGCGACTAAGAGCATAAAAATTATGCCAAGCAAAACTACGGGCATTCCTTTTGCTTCCGCCACATCTTCATCGAGCGACGCAAAAAGGAGCGGTCGATATACCGCCGCCATGAGAACCAAAACTATCACGCCGGCACCGAGGGTTAAAAGGACATTGCTGAAACTGACTCCCAGTATTTCTCCAAACAAGATGGAGTACGCCTCCTCTGCATAGCCGGCGTAGAGGCTGAGGAACAACACGCCTAGGCCAAGCGTGAACGCGAGAACTATTCCGATCTCGGTGTCGCGATTGGCGGCGCGTTTGCCAAGCGCGGCTATCCCAAGTCCACCAACGGTTGTGAATAGGAGAAGACCGTAAACTGGGCTGACCCCGACTAATACGGCCGCCGCTGCCCCAGAGAAACCGATGTGGGAGAGCGCGTGCGCTGCGAATGATGAACGGCGCAATACAACGAAATAGCCAACGATGCCAGCGATGATTGCGACGATTGTCCCTGCCTCGAAGGCGTGCTGCATGAACGCGAATTGAAAAATCCGTTGTATGTCGACCCATGGATTAATGCTGAAAGAAGTGGGAGATGGAGTAGACGTTGGCGTTAAGGTCATTTTGGTTGACACCCGTGGTAATCTTCGATGCCTATAACTGCAATGTTGCCCTTAGAGTCTCGAAGAACCTCAACTTGACCTCCGAACAAAGCCGAGAGACTCTTTGAGGTCAGGACCTCTTGCGGCGTTCCGGTCGCTACCTTGCCGTTAGCGATGTAGACTACTTTATCGAGATACGGCAAAATAGGGTTGATGTTATGGGCTATCAAAAGTACAGTCACGCTTCGCGATCGAACGACACCATTTATAAGCTGCAGTAACTCTCTCTCGCGCATCATGTCAAGATTCGACAAGGGTTCATCGAGCAACAGGAGAGTGGGCTTGCTTACCAGCGCCTCGGCTAGAAATATCCTCTGCAGTTCCCCGCCCGACAATACGCCGAGAGAACGATGAGCCAAATCTGTAGCTCCAACATCTTTCAGCGCGTCTAGAGCAGCTTTGCGGTCGTCGTGGGAGAACAGGCCTGTGCCCCATTGTTTGCCGGAGAATCCAAGTCGCACAAGTTCGAGGGATTCAACATTTGTATCATCGTCGAATACGTGACGCTGGGGCACGTAACCAATCTGCTGATTACCCCGCTTAGGCGTTGCACCGAATATTTTGATTGTTCCGCTGATGGGCTGTTGCAAGCCAAGGAGCAAACGAAACAGAGTTGTCTTGCCCGCTCCGTTAGGTCCGATAACCGCTGCAAACTCGCCGCGATTGATTGTGAAACTGGCGTCTCGCCAAACTATGTTTTCGGGGTAGCCTGCCACCAGATTCTTGGATGAGATTATCTCGTACTGTGTGGTCATCGTTATTTCACTTGTTGGTTAAGTGCGTTCTGAAGAGAGATTAACTCCGAATTCATCCAGTTTTGGAATAGGGCAGTCGGCGGCTGAACCGTCTCCGTTATTGGAACAATCGGGACGTTTTGTTGCTTAGCCAGAGCTTCGATGCTCAGAGTGGACGGTGTCACCGTTTGCGAGTTGTAAACCAGCAATTTAACAGTTCCACTCTGGAGAAGTTGATCGAACTGCACGATGCTCTGTGCCGAAGGATCGTTTCCTTCAGAGACCGCTTGCATAAATGCGGGAGGAGAAACAAGGTCAAGACCCGTGGCGTTCGATAGATAAACGAAAATGCTCTCTGTTGATGCTACTTTTACCCCTCCAAACTGTTGCTTTATCGCGTCGATGCGCCCGTTGTATATCGCAAGCGATGCGTTCAGTGCAACATACTGCTGTGTATAGTATGCAGTGTTTGAGGGATCGATGGAAACGAGGTCGTGGTACATCGCGTTCACTGTATCATTCACATAATGAGGGCTATACCAAAAATGAGGATTGGCGCCAACTGTCTGGTTGATGAGTTCTTGCACATTCAAGACTATTTGATGTGGAGAATTGCTTGCCGATATAAGCTGTAGAGCCCACGTGTCATATCCGGCTCCGTTAACGATTACTAAGCGGGCATTTGCAATTGCTATGGCGTCAGCGGTATTGCTTTCGTATTCATGAGGATCAGCGTTGGGGTCTGTAACGATGCTCAGCACATTAACACGTGTTCCACCAAGCTGGGATATCAGACTGCCCCAGAAATTTTCGGCGGCAACAACCTGTATGACGCCACTGGAACTTGTAGTGCCGGAAGTTGTGTGGTTTGCGAGATAAGCGCCTGCGAAGGCTCCTGCAATAATTAGCACGATCAAAACTGTTGCAATAATTATGTACATTGTTTTCCGCATAGCTGTAGCCTTTCTATATGTGCAATGAACTCAGAAGTTATTAAGTTTTACTCATTTTTTAATAACGATTTTTTTTCTAACATAATAATGTTCCACGCGGTTTTTGGCGTTGAAACAAAACAGGAGAAAATCAAAACTACATCTTTTAGAACAGCAATCATTGAAGGCACATAATTCTAAGATGGCATCAGACAATTTATTAGTTAAACATGTCACAGTAAGAATGTTGAGGCGAATTGCATGGAAATAATTAGCGTGTCACTGCCTGAGGAATTACTCAAAGAGTTGGATGGCGTTTTAGGTGAACAACACTCTGCGACAAGATCCGAAGTGATTAGGCAAGCTGTTAGAAACTACATTACAGAATATAACGAGCTAGACAAAATCAAAGGGAACGTTATTGCCACCATAACGGTTCTTTATGAGAAGACAGCGCAAAATGAAGAATTGTTCCACATCCAGCACGAATTCGGAGACATGATTGCAGCATATCTACATTCACATCTAAATGAAACAAGCTGTTTTGAGGTCATGGCGGTAAAGGGACCCTCCGAGCGGCTCAAAAGCTTGATTGACGGGCTAAAGGCGAACAAGCCGGTTAAACAAATAAAATTCTCAGTCATGATAACTGACGCGACAGAATGATTAGTTGATCCCTCTTGGGGATTTCTGTTTCACCCCCAGCTTTCATAAAGCTTACGTTGAACTTTCTTGTGGAATTCGTGACTAACTATGGCTGTTCCTTAGTCAACAAATACTATTTTGCTATAGTACCTTATGGTGAAAAACAAAATGAGTCAACTATCTAATCCGTTAGAAGTTTTGAAATCGCTCTCAGAAGCAACAAGCATGCTAATCAAGAAAATTTCACAGTCAGTAGTTAGCGTAAAATCGCAAATGTCACACGGCACAGGCGTCGTCTTAACCAAAGACGGCTACATCGTTACCTGCAACCATGTTCTAGCAGGATGCAACGCAGTCAAAATAGGTCAAGGAGAAAAAACCTTCAACGCAAAAATCGTTGGATCCGACCCGTACAATGACATAGCCTTGCTAAAGGCGGAGAAAGGCGAATTTACACCCATGGAACTGGGTGATTCAGAAAAACTAAGCGTAGGCCAATACGTTTTAGCCCTTGCTAACCCGTTTAATAGAAACCAGCCAACCGCCACCACTGGCATCGTAACTAACGTAAACAGCACTCTTAGAGGCTGGCGTGGAACACAAATGGAAAACATAATCGCCACCGACGCGCAGCTTAATCCAGGCTTCAGCGGCGGTCCACTTGTGGATGTGGAAGGCAGAATCATCGGTATAAACGCGGCTTACGTTTGGCAAAGAGGCATCGCTATTCCAATAAACAAGGTAAAAGCAGTCGCTGACAGGCTAATGACTGGACGAATAGCCCAGAAGGGTTACCTTGGCATAATCGCTAACACAGTTGCTATTCCAGAGGAAATCGCTGAGCAAGCAGGCTTAGAACAGGAAAGCGGAGTAATGATTTTCACCGTTGAACCCGGCTCACCAGCACGCAAAGCAGGCTTAGCCATGGGCGACGTACTAGTAAAATTCAACGGCAAACCCGTCACCGACTTCTACGACCTGCCAAGACTACTCGCAGAAGACGTGATAGATAAAGAAACCAAGCTAACCATCATCCGACGAGAAAACCTAATCGAAGTAACGATTGTTCCCAACCGTTCACGGAGGCGAAGAAGACTGATAAACCGTTCCCCCTTAGAGCTTGAACCGCCAGAACCAATGCGCCCACCGCCACTTCGACGCTCACCTTACCCGATGCCGCAACTCAGCAATGCAAGCGCTGTTGCTTTAATAGCTCCTTTCCCATCTGTTTTCGATTAACGAAGGGAGCAACCTTTTTTATTTTTTTTAATTCGGGCTACATACTTAACTTATAAGTAAATTCTACATATCCAATATTAAAGTGGTTTAAATGAACGCTGCGATAGCTTTCCTCATTGGGGTTTTAGTAGCCATTGGGATATTTCTCTTGTTTGCAGCATTTTCAGGAATAACGTTTTATGGGGTAGGTGTTCCGTACTTGCAGTAACTTTCTTTGTCGTAGCATTGATTTTAGCTTTGATATTTTATGCGGGGGTTAAGGCTCAGTTTAGGCGGGTAAAAACAGGCAAAGAAGCCTTAATCGGCGCCAGAGGTATAGCCACAAGTGACCTTAATCCTAAAGGTGAAGTCCGGGTTATGGGTGAGTTCTGGGAAGCCACCGCCAAAGATGCGACCATACCTGCTGGTCAAGCGGTGGAAGTTGTGAGCATGGACGGCGTGTACCTTGTAGTTAAACCAGCCGAACAAAAAGCTTAACTCTCCAGAGTGCAGAATACATATTGAAGGTGTGAATTAAATGTCGGCAGTTGTAGAAGGAATCATTGGGTTCATAGCTTTTGTAGTTGTAATTTTCCTGTTAAGCGGTATTCGTGTTCTGAAAGAGTGGCAACGAATGCCAGTTTTAAGGCTCGGACGCTACGTGGGCTTGAAGGGTCCTGGAATAATCTATCTTATTCCATTAATTGACAGGGCGCCCCTAACAATCTCGACAAGGCTAGATACTATTCAATTCCGCACTGAGTCCACTTTAACCAAAGACAACGTTCCAGTAAACGTTGATTCAGTATTATACATGAAACCAGTAGATTTGGAGAAGGCAGTGCTGAATGTTGAAAATTACTACCAAGCTACTCAATTGGCGTCACAAACAACTTTGCGGGAAGTCATCGGTAAACAAAGCCTCAACGAGTTACTTGCTGAACGAGAAAAAGTCGGAGCTAAACTGCGCGAAATCATCGACGAAAAAACTGAGGCATGGGGAATCAAAGTCACCTCCGTCGAAGTTCGAGATGTCATAATACCAAGTAACCTGCAAGACGCCATGAGCCGCCAAGCACAGGCTGAACGAGAACGCATGGCAAGAGTAACTTTAGCCACAGCCGAGTTCGAAGCGTCACAAAAAATGATTGAAGCAGCCAAAGCGTACGAGGCAAGCCCAGAAGGACTAAGACTTAGATGGATGAACATACTCTACGAGTTAGGTCAGCAATCACAAACAAACACAATCATGTTAGTGCCCGCGGTCATGCCGGAAGCAGGCTGGCCTCCAGTCGGAACCTACGGCTTCAAAGACCTAACTACTGCACAACAAGTACAGGCGGCAAAGAGGAAACCAATGGCAAGAATGGAACCGCCACCACAACCACCGCCACAACAGTCATCTGAACAACCAGAGTAAGCAAGCTTTTTTTCTTTCTTTTCTTTTCTGCTGTATGTCAACATGTTAAAATTTATCGAATTTGTAACTGAAAAATGTGAGTTTTTGGCTTTTTAATCGGGGAGTAAGAAAGCAGTTATGCTAGCCCGATTGAAGCTGCTTTTACTGCTTTCACTGTGTGCTCCAGCAAAAGTTGAGCCGCTTCTTGGCTAGGCCAACCGCCTAAACCGCAGTCTGGACCCGTAAATGTCATTCGGTCGCCGTATTTTTCTTTGGCAACTTTGTACCTTTTCCTTATTTTTTCTTCTGGCTCAATCAATTGTTCTGCTGATGGTTTAGCGATGTCTTTCTCGTAGAGTTCGGCTAAAATGCTGTCAATGTCTGTTCTGGAAACGCCAACTCTTATTTGCTTATCAGCCTTCTCCAGCATACTTTTGGGAACTGATTCAATGTTGCTTGACGAAGCCGCATACTCAAACGATAACACGTCAAGGTTTTTAACGCGGAGCAAATCATGCACTCCGGAAGCTGAATGCAAATGAATCTGCCGTGCGGCTCCTTGGAAATCAAATGCTTTCTCAAGTACCTCGCAAATCAAGTCTGGCGTGGCTTGGATGTTGTTGAAGCCGAAGCTTGGCTCGTCAATAGAAACTACTTTGGTTTCGATGTACTTGTTGTTTAAGAGGGCGTTTTTTGCAAACCGCCTAATTGTCTCCGCAAAACCGTCCAGTACATCAGGGTAAGCTGTTTTTCCAACTTCATGCAAATACTGCTCGAGAGGACCAAAAATTGATACGCGTAACTGGATTTTTTTGCCGCATTCTTCGCTGAGGACTTTGGCTTGTTGACTGATTAAGTGCACTTCGGGCAAAACAGCTTTGTCTTGGTCAACAACAAAGGAGCCATTCGCCATTGCTAAGTGGATTACATCGCCGACTTGCTTTATCCCATCGTACTGTTGAGGAAAGTTTACAACATCTAAGCCGGAAGCAACTTTTTTCCTAAATGAATCAAGCACTATACTGCAGAAATTGCTTTGTAAAAAGTCATCCTTAGTTATATCCTTGCCTTGGAGTATTGCTTCTCTTGCAAGCTGATACGCCCTGCTGAAGCCTTCTCTTCCAACTCCGAATGGCAACGGAAAACTGCCTATGTCGTCAACTAAAGTGCCCATAAAGTATTATTGACTCTAAGAATTCTATTAAAGCTAATCCTATCTTTAAACCGCTGAAAGGTATGACTCTTATGTCTGAATGCATATTCTGCCAGATAACCCGCAAAGAAGCGCCTGCAAGCATAGTTTACGAGGACGAACAAGTAGTGGCTTTTTTGAGTAACCGCCCCGTTAATATTGGGCACACGCTTGTGGCTCCTAAAAAGCATTACGAGAACATTTACGAGATTCCAGAGGAAGAAGTAGCTTACCTGTTCAAGATGGTCAAGAAGATAGCACAAGCTGTTAAAGATGCAACAGGCATCGAAGGCATAAGGATAGTGCAGAACAACGGGGAAGACGCTGGACAAGTCGTTTTCCACTTGCATGTCCATATCATTCCTATGAAACCCGCAGGTCAGATTTTCCATGAACATGGCTTCCGAGCTGCTGAACTGCTGGATGAGGATGTTGAAAAAATAAGGCTACACCTCTAACAAAGTACAATTAACTTTTCTTATCAATATTGCATCTATCCTGCCTCATTTTTAGACGTATTTTCACTAGCCAAAAAGTAGCCTCACCATCCCATGTCTTCAATTTAGCTGGAAGAATCATCAACAAAATTGAGTCCCTACCCCGTTCTTAGGCTCTATTTCTAATAGTGGAAGCGCAAGCTTACAACCAAGCATTAACTAAAACTTTTTTTAGCGGGCACACCTATAAAAGAGGGAAAAACAACATTGCTTTATTCAAAAGCTGGATAAACATGACCCAACAACCAAACGAGCAAAACAGCAATCCCCAATCAGCACCCCAAATAGAGAAATTTTTAATTGATGATCCTTCACACTTCCAGTTTCATGCTGCCTACCTTGTTTACTCGGAAACATTTGACAAAGCCCTTGATGCTCAAGCGAAAAAGGATCTAAACCAGAATCTTGAAGATTTAAAAGCAAACAAAATAGACTACGAAACATTTTACCTAAACATTTCACACTACAGAAAACTAGACATACCCCGCCAAGAAAGGTTCTCCATGCAGACTCAGCGAAAGAAAGACTGGCGCAAAAAAACCCAAAGACAAGAAAGAATAAAAAGGCACAAGAAGTAGATTAGGCAAGTTTAATTTCAGTTTTTATAAAAATTTCTATCCATCCCTGATTAGTGTGCTTCAAACAGTTTTTCCATTAAGAATCATTATGCATGTTGATGCTAATTTGAATAATCCTGAGCAGAAAATAGTTGACCGAGTATAAACATGTTTAAACAAACCTCACCAGAATGGAGATGTCACCCGTAACATCCATCTTCCCTTTTTTGTCTGTTAATTAATTTTATGATTTGGGCAGATAACAAAAAAGTGGCGATGTTTCGCTTATCTCCCGCATAATTCTCTTTTTTTCAAATAGCCATGAATAAAAGATATACTGTGATGACACCAAAAGATAATGTGCGTGTCAGAAGCTTAATCAAGGGATCTGTACTGAAAATTAGTCGCTTAGTCAAGAAACATGTACAAGAAACCTTTTATTGTAAACGGTTTTAGAGAATAAAGTTGGATAAACATGAGAAAAGGTTACGCATTAGGGTTCGTCATCCTTTTTCTTTTAACATCATGCATGATTGCCGCTAAGCCTGTTTCTGCCGATCAAGCGGTTGGGAACATGTGGGCCGAGTTGGCACCGATGAATCTGGCAAGATCATATTTTGGCGCTGTTGTGTTAGATGGAAAGATCTACGCAATTGGAGGCTGCGACCAAGTTGCTACTGGTGGTAGTGAAATAATGCCAGCAAGCAGTTACACAGGAGGTGTGATCGGCACAAATGAAGTATATGACCCCAACGCTAATAATTGGACTTCAGAAGCGCCTATGCCCACGCCAAGAGAAGGGTTCGCCATTGCAGTGTATCAAGGCGAAATATACTGCATTGGAGGAAGTACACAATCACCGCCTTATGGCTGGGGTGGAGCCATTGGGGTAAACGAAATGTATGATCCTTCAACGAACAAGTGGCAAGAAGAAGCTCCAATGCCTTATCCAGTATCGGGTTTGCAGGCTAACGTTGTGGATGGCAAAATATACTGTATAGGCGGAATCGAAGCAAGCGGAACAGGGTCCCAAGCAAACCAGGTTTATGATCCCGCCACTAACACTTGGAGCGAAAATGCGCCAATACCAACTTCCACATTCGGATATGCCACAGCTACTTTTGACGGTAAAATATACATTATAAACGGGATTGACTGGTATAGCATGTATGGACTTGATATTACACAAATCTATAATCCTCAGAATAATACTTGGAGCTTAGGTGCACCACCTCCTCATCCAGCAAAAGGTTTTGAAGAAGAAACAGAAGGAAATTATGTTGGAGCTGCAACTACAGGGGTGATGGCCCCAGAGCGAATTTACGCCATCGGCAGCAGTTATACGCAGATCTATGATCCTATGACTAATTCTTGGTCGCTGGGGGAGGCAATTTCTCCTTCGCGAGATGGTTTTGCCGTAGCAAATGTAAATGACGTACTCTACGTCATGGGCGGCTCCACATTTACTGGAGATTTAAACGCAGAGGTTGCCACTGAAACCGAGTTTAGTCTAACCCAGGAATATACTCCTGTTGGATACGGGACGCCCGATCCCTCTTACATAATCGAGCATACTCCACCACAGATCATACTCCAGTCTCCTCTCAACCAGACATATAATAACTCAAGCGTTCCTCTCATTTTCGCTGTTAACAAGGCTATCAACTGGACTGGATACAATTTCAATGGCCGACAAAACATAACCGTAACAGGCAATTGTACCATATCTAACATTCCCAATGGAAAATATAATATTACTGTTTATGCGAATGACACCTTTGGGAATACCGGATATTCGACTGTTGATTTCACTATTGCCAAGCAAAAGCCTTTTCAGATTTTAGATCTTGTCGCTGTTTCCGTGGCAGTGGCGGTTGTAGTGGTTGCTGTTTTGTTGGTTTACTTCAAGAAACGAAAGTATTGAAAAAAAGCTGTTTGAGCATAGTGATAAAAGTCATCCAAGTTCTTTTTTAATCAAAGCAAAAACGAAGGCGCATGCTAAGTCTAATCAGATTGCTTTCAATTGCCCTTTCTTAACAATTATTTTTCCTTTTTCATCTTCAACGTAAATTACAATATCGGCTATTTTCACATTCAGCTTCTTTCGGACTTGTCTGATGACTGTTATTCTGTTGTTTGGTTGTACTTTAGTGCTGCCTAAGACCTTTTCCAATAAAACGCCAATAGCAAAAATTAGTATGTTTCGTAAAGGCGATGTTAAGTTTAAACATGTTTAAACAGTTCATAGAGAAGTTTTATCTATAAAACCTATGTTTCAACTGGTTTATATCCTGAAAAATGGAGCAAAATTGAATGCCGAGATTGAGAGCCTTTGATGTTGCCATAATTGCCTTATGTGCTGCCGTGTATGCAGTTATCGGTTACCTTACAAGTTTCGGTTTAAGCTTTGGCGGAGTTGCTTTTTGGCCTGCGGCATTTGTGCCTGCTATTTTCGCTGTTTTGTTTGGGCCTTGGGAAGGCGGCACTGGAGCTGCAATTGGAATATTCATTCGAGACGTTATAGTTATTGGGCAGCCTTTACTGAGTTTTACCGTGGGAGTTCCTGCAAATTTTGCGGCGTTTTTCCTAATAGGCTATTTTGCGCACACAAAGCTTGACCGAAAAAAAACTTTGCTCAGCTTAATCATCGGTACTGGGGTTATTCTTGCAGGTCTTTTGTTGCCAACAGTATTTCTTTCAAGTTTATCTGCGGGTTATACCGGATTGTCAACCGAAACTGTTGTTATCCTTTTCAGTGTCGTCATGGCGGTTTCCTTAATTCTGTTTGCAGCTATCGCAAAATATTGGAAAGAATTCAGAAGCTTTGGGGTAGGCTCAATTACTGGAATGGCGGTCGGCGCTATGATAATAGCATTTGGGGTTTGGGCATATAGCCAACTGCTCTATGCGCCGCACGGATACTTTACAGCACCGTTATCAGCATCTTTGGCGTCGCTTGTTTTCGTTTGGACGTTCGTAACTGAAATACCCTTTGTGCTTCTGATATCGCCTCCCGTTGTAAAAGCGTGTCAAGCTGCATTCCCATTTATTAGACAACACAAAGAAACCAAAGAAAGGGCGAAATAATTGCCTCTGAAAATCGCAAAAGCTTTTGCTCCAGCGGCAATTTCCAGCTTCTTTGAAATCCACGACACCGAAGGCAATAAGCCGATTATTGATTTGGAAAAAGTGGGTGCTAGAGGCGGAGGATTTGGCCTTCAAAAAGGCGTCCTGACCAAAGTAACCATCAGAGAAGAAGAAAAAAGCAGTAGCATCAACGTTTTCATCAACTCTAAGCCCGCCTTAGAAGCAAAAACAACAAGGAAAGTAATCGAAATTCTTCTGCGCGAAAAAAGCTCAAAATACGATGTTACAGTTGAACATCAAATTGCGGTTCCTATCGGAACAGGGTTTGGAACAAGCGCAGGCGGAGCATTAACTGCAGGGTTAGCGCTTAAAGAAGCACTAGATTTACCACTTACCTACAATCAAATAGGCAAAATTGCGCATGTTGCAGAGATCGAATGCCGAACAGGCTTAGGTACAGTAAGCTCCTTAACCTCTACTGGCGGTTGCGTACTAGTTATGGAACCAGGAGCGCCGGGCATTTGCCAAATCGACCGCATACCAATAACCCCAGACTACATGGTTGTAGCAGGATTTTTCAAATCAAACATCTCCAAAAACACAGTTCTTGCAGACCCTGAAAAAAAGCAGATGATTAACTACTACGGCAAGAAAACCTTAGAGGCAATTCTTGCTGAGCCCACCTTGGAGAATTTTCTAGAATGCTGCTGGAACTTTTCCCAAAAGGCAGGCTTAGCAACAGCCAACGTCTGCAAACTAGTCACGTTAGCTAAGAAGACTGGTGCGGTCGGTGCAGCGCAAAACATGATCGGCGAAGCGGTGCACGCGTTGGTGCTTAAAGAAAACGTCGAAGAGGTGGCAGAAGCTTTTAAGCAGGTTTTGCCCTCTGAAAAAGTAATAGTGAGCAAAATTGATTTTCAAGGCGCTAGGCTGGTAGGGCATGAAAAAATATAAGAAAGTAGCAGTTGGCGGAACATTTGACAAGCTTCATAGAGGACACAAAGCCCTATTAAGTAAAGCTTTTGAAATTGGCGAAAAAGTTGTAATCGGCTTATCCTCCGAAGAATTTGCCTCAAAAATGCAAAAACCTCACAAAACTGCAACTTACCATGTGAGGCTAAAGGAATTAGAAACTTTCTTAAATAAAAATGGCTTAGCTAAAAGAGCGGAAATCGTCCCACTAAATGATCCTTATGGTCTCACTATATCTGGCACGGGCTTAGACGCTTTGGTCGTTAGTAAAGAAACAGAATCGATAGCAGATAAAATAAATAAAATCCGAGTTGAAGCAGGGCTTCAACCATTAAAAATTATATCAATAAGCATGGTTCCAGCGGAAAACAGCAACCCAATCTCCACCACACGGATACGAAGTGGAGAAATCGACCGAAACGGTCACTTGCTCAGGAGCACACAAAAAAAGTAATACTTACTTGCTATAATATTTCTCCTACAACATTGATTGGTTTACTAATTAACGACGTTAAATCGTCAAGGTTCTCTTTGCCCACAGTTACGAGGACAACCGTGGCTGGACCAGCAGACCTCTTTAAATCCAATCCTTTCACCTCAGCAAACTTCAATTGCCTACCAACACTATACGCCATCATCTTAGCCTCATCTGCAATGCCGAAAGTGCCCACAGCTATAATGTCATGAACATACTTTTTCTGAGAAAGTTGAGTTACATTTTTGAGGTCAGCAATTTCTCCTCTCGCTTCTGCCAAAATCACTTCGTCACCAACCTTAGGCTTGCCAATGGCAACTATTAAGTCGCCAGGGCTTGTTTTTCCAAGCCTTAACTCGTCTTCGTTTGCAAAACCAACTACTGTTAAGCCAGCGCCAGTTTGCACTGTTTCAAAGTTGTCCTCCGTGTTTTCCATGAGCACTTGGTTTGGGTCAAGACCTATGCTTCTGGCTTCTCGTCGAATGCCTTCTAATATCTCGTTGCCTGTTGGTTCCCTCTCTACGCCTAACGTGACTGATAAAAGAAGGGGAAACGCGCCTGTCGCTATCACATCCATTAAGGCAACCCTTGCCAGAAACTTTCCCAACACATGTCCATCAACCTTGACTTTATCCATTATTTTTGGACCAACCGCTCCAGATGAGGTTGAACCTGCCACGATAGCGTGGCCTGTGGGCACTTTCAGAATAGAAACGTCTCCTCTTCGCGTATAAGTTATCTGGGCAGGCTTCACTTGGAAAACTATGGGACGCAACATTGTGCCAACGTTCTCTACAAGATGCAAATAAACAGTTAAGGCTTGACGCATGACCTCTGATCGGCTGAGACTGTGCTTCTTAGCCAGTTTATCTATATCTGAGATAACTTTGTTAGGTAAGCGAACGTTTACGATATCCATCTTTAACCACTTGTATTACGATTGTTATACCGTTAATCTTCTTATCCTTTACCATAGAAGCGACCAATTTTCCGCTTTAAACGGCAACCCTGTGGTTAATTTAGCTAAGTAAGAACTAACCTATAGGCAATTATTAATATTACGCGGTTTAGCACAAATGTTATATGCATCACCTGACATCAAAAATTGAGGAATAAAGAATTGAACAAGAAAATACTCACTTTAAGTCTCATTTTAATATTAGCAATAATGTGCATATCTTCAATGGCAATATTCACTGTTAAGGCTCAAGCGAGTGGCGGCTGGATAACCAGCTACCAAGTCTATGATTACAACACAAAGCAACTTCTTATCTCATACGATTCTTCCACAGGCCAATTCGAAAACCTCTCCACTGTGTTGCCTAACCAAGCCATTTACGTAACATTCACGGTCAACGTTTTCACGGCAGGCTCAGGCGATCTTTCCCTTCAAACCAGTATGCAAAGGCTTCTATCAGGCGAAATTTGGGCTCTCAACAGTCAAAACTACACTTTAGGCTCTGAATTCAATCCTAACGCAAACCCCGCGCAGTTCACTTGGGTCCAAGGAACTTTCAGTATGACGGTTTACGGCACAATGCCAAATGAAGGCTCTCTGGGGCAAGCGTCAGTTAACCTTGTTTCTCTGCTGGGTCCATCCGGCAGCGTTCTTCAGCAAATAACAGTATCAGCAACCAGCTCAGCGATGGCAACCTTCGAAACACTTTACAACAACAAAGAGGCGAATCTGAAATCGCTTGTTTCCTCTGGAGTTGATTCTGGATACACCTCTCTGCTAAGAACCGTTTTGACCCAAGCCCAAGCAGAAGCTGCCGCGGGAGACATCACTGGTGCAACCAACCTACTTGACGCAATTAACACCTCCAATGCGCCCGCAGGCGCCGCCATGCAAGCACTGTTCATTCCACTTATCGTTGTCGTAGCGGTTGTAGCGGCTGTGTTCGCGTTCATGTTCATGAGAATAAGAGGCAGAGTCAGCTACATGCAGCTCGTCGTTGAAGATCAAATCAAGGATTTAGAAGGCTTAACGATGCGGGCTTCAAAGATTGATAGGACAATGTCGTCAAATTTGGAGTCAGTTAAGGACAGACTGAAAAGATTAGTCGGGATGTGACAACAACGCGAATCTACCAAAACAGCGTGCAGCTGATAGGGCTCGGTTCCGCTGGAACTAACATTGTGGAAGCTTTTTTAAAAAGCAAAAAAACTTGGGAACTGATGGAGAATGACCTTACACGGCTTTCTCTTTTAGCAATCGACATCGCTGACCCCGAAATCAGAGATTTACAAGAAACCAATGAACAAATACAGAAGTCGATGGTTAAGGCAGGTATCCCAAGCGAAAGAATGCGCCTGATCGCCCAGTCAATAAAATTCCCAACTGCCGAGGCAATGTTTGATTTCATCAACCAAAAATACAACGAATACCTCGTAGGCGAAGGGGCCAAACTTGAAAACTTTAGTCCATGGCTACAATCAACAATGGCTATTCCACCCATGGCCGGCGGCGCAGGCAGAAGAAGAGCCTTAGCAAAAGCAATCTACGCCCTAAACTATTATCAACTTGGAATAGTTAGAAGCTGTATAAACTCATTCAAAGAGCAAGCTCTTTCATCAATAATCACGCCGACAGTGGTTTTGATTTACGGATTAGGCGGTGGCACGGGAAGCGGTATATTCTTTGATTTCGCTAGGCATCTGCGAAAAGTTTTAGGTTCAGGCGTACCGATCATAGCCTTCGTTGTAACTCCATGTGGCGGAGACGATCCACCAGCAAAAGGATGCTCCGCATTTGTGTCAATGAATGAACTTACGCTGCTGTTGAATAAGGATTACAATGACTTCGTCATCCAAACCTACGGTGACTACTATAGAAACCCTTTGAATGCTCTAATCTACTTGCCACTATTACCCGCTTATTCAAAAGTAGGCAACATTGTTAATGCCCGAAAAGAACTGGACGACATGGTTGTGGACATGCTTTACACCTTAATGGACTTTGACTTGGCAGACCTTCTAGGCGGAATCGGCACAGAAGTCGGACTCACCAACAATTCAGCTCACACGTTGGGTATGGTTAAGGTAGTCTATCCTGTTGAAGAATACATCTCAGCTTATAAGTTGAATTTCGAAGGAATCGAACTTCTACAGGAGCTGAGAAAAGAAAAACTAGACATCCTCGATGAAATCAACAACATCATGAAAGTGGATTATGACGTAACAAGGGACCTTTTCAAGAATTATCTTATAAAAACAGGCACTTTTAACGAAGAGCAGTTCGAGGAAAAACTTCAGACGATTATTAATAGCAATCCACGGCTTGAAGATGACCGAGAATTACATGTTAAAAGCGTCGAAATACAGACTAAAAACTGGTTAAACGAAATCATGAAGCTCCTGTCAACCATAAAGTTAATGGGAAAAACAGGACCAATCGAAGATGCCATAATAAACCTAACATTGCGCAAAGATGGCTCAAGAAAATTAGATAATATAGAAGCCTTACTTACCACCCTATCAAAAACACATTTAGAATTCTCTGAAAGAAAGGCAGTTATCTTAGATCGACTCAAACAGTTGATTCCTAGCTCGCAAGTCTTTACCTTAAGGCAAAAGAAGATTTTGGAGGATTTAGTAAATCTAGCCGAGCTTGCTGAAAAATCCCTCAGCATGCTGAAATTCTATGACGAAACCAGATACATAACTGACGCTTTAATAAGGTATTATGAGGTGCTTCCAGAAAGCCAACGCGAACTAGAAGAATTAAGAGACATTCAATCAGAACTGGCCACAATCTACCTTGTAATTCAGATGATTCTTAGAACGCCACAAGACGAGTCAAAAATGATCGATGAACACGTAACATACATTAATGAAATAATGGCAAACCGCATGAAGAAAAGGGGCAATTTCGACAACGAAGTCATGAGAGTGCAAGAAACTAAGAAACGAAAAGAATTTGATAAGGAAAAAATGGAGAGGCAGCTAAGAAAAACTTTCAGCACAAAACGTTATGCCAGAGAACAACTCTTGGAGCTTGAGCGGGACCTGAAGAGAATAGAAGAAGAAGAATCTTATGCGCTTGATAACCTGACCAAAGTTGATAGCACAATTCAACTTTACGAAAAATTATCAAAGAGATTTGAACTTACGGCTGATTACCGGAAGAGACTAAATAAGATCGTCGATTTACACAGGGAATATAGAGAAAAGATTGCTGACATTGTCGCGCCGAAGAAATACTATGTGAAGTCAGCTGACCTCACTGAAAGCGAACAACTTAAGATAATCTTCAAAATACTCACTGAACAGGAAGAGAGCCTTACAAGAGACGTAATATTCAAAGACATACTTGACAAGGAACACTTTAAGGATTACATGAAAAGTGTAATTAGGACTTTCAAAACGCCAAGCGTCATGGGCTATAAACCAGTTTACAAAACAGATTACCTTTGGGTTACCGTACAAGCACCTCAAAACCTGTGGACAGAAGAAATGTCTCAAGAGATTTACGTTGCATTAGCAGGTTACGTTACCAGCGAAGTCTCAAGAACAATTACCGTTCGTGTAATTGACTCTCGTGACCCATGGGAAACAAGAGTACTGGTTCTAGGCGGTAGAGGAAAACCTGAAGACATGGAAGCCTACGACGAAATGCAACTACTTTACAACAAATCTAGTGATTTCGAAAGACACCTATCCAGATCTTACCTGCTTGAGCACGGAGTGGCCGCTACCCAAATCATTAAAGAGATAAATAACGGCAGCAGTACCAGCATCAGCAATAGCGATGAAGACAAAAAGTAAACTTAGGAAGGAGTTTACTGCTCCTTCTGTTCTTCCAAATTTTTCATTATGGCCTGCCAGTCTTCTTCTTTTATGAAACCTTTTTTAACCGCGCGATTTTTCATGCTCTTAACTTTCTTATCTAAGTCAGTGACCATGTTGGCAGTGTCAAAACCGCCGACGAACATGATTAAGTCTATTCGGTCGCTTGTGTCTTCAACGTAGATGGGTTCGGTTATGTATATGGATTTGAGGTTAGCCTTTTCCTTAAACCAGCCTGCTATTGCTAACTCGATTTTTCCTCTCGGAAGCTTATCTTTGAGGCTTATCGGAATGCGGAGAAGAACGTAAAGTAGTGAAGCACTTGATAAATCAAAGGTTAAAAGGGGCTTAAGCAACATTGCGTTTAACATGTTTTCTAAGGGACCGTAAATTTTGATGCTTGCGCCAGTCGCTACTAGAACAGAGTACATTTTGACGTTGAATGTTCTAGATAACTCGGATATTTCTTGGACAAGCGTTTCCTTAGATAGCAGCAGGTTTACCAGGTAATTGGAAACCGTGTTACCTTTTATGAGGGAGCCATTTCTATCGACTCCTTCATAATTTTCAAGCAAGTCTCTGTCCAAAAGTACAACAGTTGCGGCATCAATAGATGCACACATTCCTAATGATGCAAGTGCGTTAAAGTATGCGTCTGCAGGCTGTATTTTTGAAGGCAATATGGCTATGGATAGTGAATTTATGTTTGAGGCCTTGAGTTTCGATATCAGGGTTGGTAAAGAAGCGCTGCCGATTCCATCCCATATTGATGCCACCATTATTGCGCTATGCAGTTTTTCAATAGGTTTTTTCTTTAAACCTTCAATTAACGTTTCGTCTTGTGAAACAAATGGTAATACATTATACCAGAAGTGAGTATCAATGTTTGCGTCTTCGAAGCCTAAAACAAGGAACGGGTCAAATCCCTTTGGAATCCATTTAAAGATCTCATCGCTTGATTTTCCAAGGAGAATCGGCAACATTTCGTCAGTTTTGTCAACATACGGTTCTTTTAACAATATCTTAATCGGATATTCGCCAATGCAAACCAAGGCTTGCTTAGGTAGCAATGGTTTTAAAGTTTCTATATGTTTCTTTACGCTTTCTAAAACGTCAAAAGCGCTTTTTTCATCTTGCATCAGAGATACCTGCATAACCTTTAAGAAGAGTTAGTTAAAATAAGGCTTTAGGTAGATTGCTTGACGAAGCCCTCCCCAAAAAAATCTGGTCCAATATCTTGGTTCAAAAAAAGGATTCAGAAGAGAAAAGATAAGGAAGAAGCAGGAACGCAGCCTTGAGTCTCAACCGCTGAAAATAATTACTTTTTTGGTAACGCTTGTCGCTATGGCATTGGGGATGTCTTTTTTGCCTCTTTTTCCTCAGCCATTGCCGATTATACTTGCTGTTTTGGTGGCGTTTATAACTTTTCAGTATCCAATGTATGGAATGCCCATCGGCGGCGTTATTATTGGCTTAGGCTTGCTGTACCATTTGGCCGTATTGTACTTTATTTCCTTTCTCGGGACTGAAATGGTTCGCACAGCGGTAGTCGTTGTCTGGATGGCACTGTTTGTTGGTTTACCCATAATTTTTCACCGCTGCAAGAACGCTCTTGCCATTGATTTTGGTATATTGGCGGTTACGATGCTTTTCTTTACTTCAACATATTTTTTAGCTATTCCATTGATTTTGGCTTCAGCAGTGTACTTCAAAAAATACGTTGCCTTAACAATCATCTATTACGCTTTGATTTCGGTGCCCCTTCAGATTCTTCAGTACTTTACATATACCGTTGCAGTCATTCCTAGATCTGATTGGTGGAATGCACCCGGTTCAAGTCCACCAATTTTTACTGCTTTAAACTCAATTTTTTCCAATATTAATTCGTCGATTAGTCAGTTTCGATTGTATACCACATCCCAAGTTGTTACTTCAATTACAGGTCAGCTGACCTGGAACCCCAGCATTCCCCCAAATATTAACGGGCGCAACCTTAGCGCTCGCGTTAATCACAATATCGTGATTCTTCGCCTGGCCTGATCATGTTCCTCCTCATTGTGGTGGGGCTTGCTTTAGGGTTTGTTTTCTTTATGAAACTTTTACTTAGTGAGGGCTCTATGGGCAATGAAAATAAGATTTTCCCAATTTTCACTGCCACTATTGTAGCCGCTTTATTCTTTGTTTTCTTGGGTCTTCTTCAAGTGCCTTTGGCTTTCACGACTGATGTTAGCGCTTCCACAATGATTGTTGGGAATTTTTGCGACGCTTTTGTTTACTCTTCCTGCAGCCTTTATCGAATACACTCCTAAGCAAATGGCGACATATCCAGAAATCGTTGAGAAAGCTCAAGCGCTTATGGATAAGCTGAAGATTTTCGAGGACCAACTAGATAACGTTAAGAAGAATATTCCTGTGGATGTAAGTTCTCCTGAAGGAAAAATGTTAGTTATCAAAGATTCACTTGAAGACACTCTGGAAAAGGAGGCGATGCACTTTTACGAACCGGCAGATTTAAATCAGAAATTGCAAGAGTTAGAAAAGTTAAACAAAAGTATTGAAGATTTAGAGTCAGAACTAAACTCTATACTGTCTGAATACCAGATTTTTGTTAACTGTGAATTTTCTAACTGGATAGGGAAACTTAAAGACACCGGCTTAGAAGTGAAGTCAACGGTGAACTCTGATTTTCAAAAAGAGATGCCGCTTGATGCAAGAATAGAAGCCATCAAACAAATCTTAGAAGGAGGAAGAGTTCTTGCCCAAGATGTTGTTCAAGTTGCTGAGCCAATTTATGGGGTTATTAGACCTTTGTATGATCCGAGTCTTCCAGAGAAAAGCAGAGCAATAGAGTTTACCTTGCAAAAGCTTGAGCAAAAAGAGCCACCATGGATTGCTATAGAAGCATTGTATAATTCGTTGAATAATTGGAAGAGGCAGTATGGCGCTGAAATATTGGCATTCAGTGAAGTACCTTAAAAACTCCTTAACGCCAATTGCAGATTTGAGCGTGAAAGCGAGGTTTTGCCGCCAATTTTCGGTGAGAACATGCCGAAAGTGTTGGATTACGCCACAAAAGCTGAGGCAATGAAATTAATAGCAGCGAAGAAGATTGAGAAAGACCAACTGGACATTGTTGATGTTATCACATTGAATGATGACATTCAATCTTTCCTCGGCATCGCCAAGAACGTGCTTTCCATGCTGTATACTGCATTGATTAATGAGGAAGACTCGATTGATCGTTTACTGCCAACAAAAGATTATCAGTGGGAGAAAAACAGCACCTTGCGTGAACGCCTAAAGAAAGCAACCGAAACGCTCTCAAACCCCTCAAACTACAAGATTAACGAAATAATGGGAAACTTGCCTATTTACATGTCTTACGTTGATGAGGCAGTGCAGACATTGGCGGTCAATAATGAACGGAAAGAATTTCTGCTTAACTATCCAACGGCGGAAGCAGCCATCGAAGAACAATTAAAACAGAAGAAACGTCTTTCACCACAAGACCTTCCATTCCAAGCAAAGTTTGCAGGCGAATACCTAAGACTCTACTATACACAAAGATTCAGCGAATTCGCTTTCGACAAAGAAAACATGCAGCTAACCAAAAAAACCTGACAAATCGAACTTGTAACTCCGACAGTCAGCTTAGCGTTAGCACGAGCAACTGCATCGTGGACCATTTATGTTAATGAGGTGAACTAGGGACATTGTATGCCAGGCGGACCTTGGCGACCACGTTGAACACAGGAGACACAAGCACCTGCCTACAATGCATAACACTGCTTTTATATCCCAATCTGCTCTTAATGTAGATAGTAAATTTTCTGAGGAGAAGAAAATGGCTTATTTTGCTAATAGAATTGAAGCTGGAAAACGCTTGGCTTCAGCCTTGGCGGATTTTGGTGGCAAAAACGCGATTGTTCTAGCAATTCCACGGGGCGGCGTAGTTGTAGGCTATGAAATCGCCAAAGCGCTCAACCTTCCTTTGGACGTTATTATTCCGCGCAAAATTGGTGCGCCTGACAATCCTGAGTTGGCTATTGGAGCTATGACTGAGGATGGCACCATAATCCTCGACAACAACCTAATCGCGTACATGGGGGTACCATGGGACTATATTAAAGAAGAGAGTGAGCGGCAAAAACGTGAAATTGAACGCAGGCTAAAATTTTACAGGCAAAACGAGCCTTACCCCAACTTGCGAGGTCATGATGTTATTATTGTGGATGATGGGATAGCTACAGGCTCAACCATGAAAGCAGCCTTAGCTTCGGTTAAAAACAGGGGTGCCAAAACCGTTACTGTTGCCGTTCCAGTTGGTCCGCCTTCAACCATTAAAGAGTTAAAAAAACAAGCAGACCGCGTTGTATGCCCCTACACTCCTGAATATTTCCAAGCCATAGGGCAATTCTATAGGGATTTTAGCCAAACCACCGACGAAGAAGTGATCCAGCTACTCAAACAAAGCAAACAGAAAAGTCGCGAGAAACCAGCGGGGAGTGACGGCATGATTCATCAAGAAACCGCTGTTAGAATTCCAGTTGGCAGCGTAGTTGTAGAAGGCAACTTAACTGTTCCTTCCGGCGCAAGAGGCGTCGTGTTATTTGCCCATGGAAGCGGCAGCAGCAGATTCAGCCCCAGAAACCAATACGTCGCAAAAGTTTTCAACGCCCAAAAAATCGCAACGTTACTATTTGACCTGCTCACCAATGAAGAGGAAGAAGAAGACACAGTAACTGCAGAGTACAGGTTCAACATTGATTTATTAGCTCAACGCCTCATAGGCGCAACTGAATGGCTCAAAAAAGACCCCCAAACAAAAAATTACGCCTTCGGCTACTTCGGGGCAAGCACAGGTGCCGCAGCGGCTTTGATCGCGGCTGCAAAACTTCCAAACGATATTGCGGCTGTGGTTTCGCGCGGAGGACGCCCTGACTTAGCAACTGACTATCTTCCCAAAGTTGCGGCGCCGACTCTCTTGTTGGTGGGCGGTTTGGATACAGAAGTAATTGAGTTAAATAGGCAGGCGATGGCGCAAATGTCGGCTGAAAAAAAGCTAGTAATTATCCCGGGTGCAACTCACCTTTTTGAGGAACCAGGCAAACTTGAAGAAGTCGCTAAATTATCAACAGATTGGTTTCTGCGCTACCTAAAGTAAACGCTTTGTAACGCCTGACATGCTGTTTCAAGCAGCTTTTTATTCGCCCTTTGGCTGCTTGCACATTTTGAATAACGCATAGTTTTCCGCCATGTCCACTGTGAACAGAAAACAACGCTAAAATCTCTTCCAAAGGAACATTCATGTAAACCTTATCCTTCGAGATTCTTACCGCTTTAAGCTTAGAAGTTAAAATCACCGTTAAAACGTCTCCAACAGCCAATTCGTCTCCTATTTTATGCCCATCCTCGGAAGCTTTATCGAGCAAGTGCAACTGTCTTCCATGAGACGCCAACACCAAAGTCAACAATAACATATGGGTGTCCATTTTGAACTAAAGTTGAAACTGAAATTGATGGCATGCAATCCTTGCATTGACCTGCAAGTTCATTCATTTCTGTATCACTTAAGGGCACGACGAGAACTTTATGTTTAATATTGGATTCATCATTTACAGTAAAAAACTGCATAAGATTACAAATTAGTTATCTTTTCAGAAAGCTATGACTTTTTCTATTTCTAGCCAGGGCTGTTCTACCCATTAAATGGGTTACACTCTCTATAATGGGAGAGAGTGTGCAAGTTTGGAGCGAGATTTCGCTTGAGAAGCTAAGAGCTCTGCCCTATGATGTCTTTCGAGTTTTGCAGGAGACTGTTTTGAATGCGAGTTTTTGCCTCAGCGGAAGACGTCCAAGCCTGGCTCGACAGCAGCAGCGAACTTCAAAGCCTCATCTTGATCTGCCACTACTACCCAGCCTACGACTTAGAAAAAGCTGGGCGGCTCAGCCGCCTGCAAATTCAGTTGCTGCTAGAAGGCATAAAACTTGTAAGGAGACTGGAGAATCCCTGAGAGCGCCAACGACTAGCAATATTCGCCGCTTGACTTAAGTAATCAGGCGTCGCAGAGGGTTCTTGAGGCAGAAAGGGTTACCCTTCTCTCTTGCTGCTAACTATGAACCTGATGGCTAAGATTGTTGCTATTACTATAGCGATTCCTGCTGCTGCGCCGCAGACTACTTCAAGCGCGTTTGGCATGAGACTGCTTGCTGGTGAAGGAGCAAGGGTTTTTGTGAAGACGATTGTGACTTGGTGGGTGCTGAAGTGGGTTGTGTACCAAACGTAGTAGTTGTTTGCGTCCTGTGCATAGCCTTGATTTTGAGCTGGCTGACCGTCGATGTAGACTGTTGGCGAGCTTTCATTTGGCATTGCGCTTTTCGGGATAGTGATGTTGCTGAAGCCCACGTTTCCGCTTAACCCTGTGATGGAGAAACCCAAAGTTGTTGACTTCGCCGACTGGTTTGTTTCAATCACAAAGTTTGAGAATTGCGTGCTTGACACGTTTCCTTTGATGTTCAGGTCAAAGGTTGCTCCCGCGCTTGTAGCCACCCGCACGGTTACTATGGTAGGGGCAACGGAAGGGGCAGGCGAAGGACTGGCAGTTGGGAAGAGCGTAGTTTCAGACGTTGGTGCGGGGGTTGGCTGATTAGTCGGAGCAGCTGTCGGGGTGCTGGTAGGCATTGGCGTGGGAGAAGCTGAAGAATCGCTGAAGGCGTAGAGTGTAATATCGGACCCTATGTAGAGGATGCCGTTAGCGATGGCGGGAGACATGCCGACGTAAAATTGCGTGTCATAGCTCCAGATTAACGCTCCCGTGTTTGCATCGACGCAATAGGTCTTGTTGTCTTCAGATCCAAAGTAGACTTTGTCGTCAGCTACCGCGGGGGAAGACAGGACTTCCCCGCCCGTTTTGAAGGTCCACTGAAGCACTCCCGTTGCCGCATCTAGGCAATACATGTTGTCTGATCCAATGTAGATTTTGCCGTTTGCAATTGCTGGTGAGGAAGCTTGGATGGGGTCGCCTGTGAGAGTGTTCCAGACTAAGTCGCCCGTTGAAGCGTTAAAGCAGTAGACATTGCAGTCGCCCGATCCTACGTAGACTAATCCTGACGAAACAGCCGGTGGGGCATCGACGGATAGGCCTGTTTGGTAGCTCCAAATTAAGTCGCCAGAAGTCTCGTTTAAAGCGTAGATTTTGCCGTTGTGGGATCCAATGTAGACAACTCCGTTGGAAACGGCGGGAGAGGACCAAACATAGTCTCCTGTTGAGAAATTCCAGACTAACGCACCTGTGTTGGCATCCAAGCAATATACTTTGTTATCCCATGAACCCACGTAGACTTTGCCGTCAGCCACGGTTGGAGAATAGTCCATTGCCCCCACGCCCGTCGTGTAATTCCAAATTAACGTTCCTGAGGAGGCATCCAAGCAGTAGACGCCGGTCTCGGTGGCAAAATAGACGTTGCCATTTACTACTGCAGGGTTTCCTGCGTTTGCAGAGCCGTTCTGACCAGGTATTTGGTAGTCCCAATTGGTAGCGCCTGACTGGGCATCTATACAATCTAAATAGTCAGGACCTGACAGGATGTAGACGCTGCCATTGGCAACGGCGGGACCACCAAAGGAACTGAGGGTAATGCGGCTCCATAGAGTGGCATTTGTGCTAGGCGCGTTTGACGAAGAGGCACCTGAATGAACTGCATCATGCTGAAACATCGGCCAGTCATCGGTCACGCTTGCACCGCCAAAGTCTGAATGATAAAAGCTTCCGACTACACATGAGGTCAAGAAGATTGAGAGAAGGAAGGATGTGATTAATCTTTTCTTCATCGACACCTCGCCTAAGAGACTACGTCGAGGCTATTAGAATAAAAGCGTTATCCCCCAGGCTTTCCAGACTGCTCTAAGCAAAGGTTCTCCAACTAAAAACAAAGGGACTGCAAGTACATGATAGCGTTAACTGTTATGGTGACTCGTGTGAATGGAGGTTTTGAAAGGTGAGCGCAAATGTTGAATTTAATATTACGGCGTTTGATGAAGCGTCAAGCGTTTTCCAAGATGTTAGCAGCAGCGCGACTGAATGCTTCACAACAGTAACAACGGGAGCGGATGAAGCAGCTGATAGCGTTAGCACATATAGCACCCAGATTGCTTCAGCTACCGAGACGCTCTCAAAGAAATTATACGTGCCTGGGGAATGAATCCGGAGCAGCTCTTAACTCGAGATACCCTCTCTGATGGTGCAACTACAGCCAAACAAGAAAACCAAGTTGACCACCAGCTGGCAATTCTAAGCGAGCAGTTAAAGCGGCTTATCAAAAATAAAGCATCTTCAGTATAAAAGGCGGTGGAACGACAGCGGGTCCGACGGGACTCGATGACCTGCGTCCACTTTTATACCGAAGCCTCAGCCAAAATTAGCTCTCTGAGTTGTTTTCGCAGAACTGTCAGCTGGTGATCTTCGCCCTCTTGGACTGTAACTGCTCCGTAAGCTAACGCGTCTTTAGCAAGTACCTGCTCCGGATTCATACCTAAAGCCCGTACCATTTCTTTAAGCTGTTCAAGTTTGCTGATTTGCGTTTTTGGTCTAATGGCTAAACCTGCTGATGCATAAACACTGCGAAGTTTCTCTATGCCTATGCTTTGGATGTCGTGGTATGTGTCAAGCGTGTGTCCCATGAAATAATCAACGTAGTCAGGTTGGACGCCTAAAGCAAGTAACTGTGTTTTGAAGTATTTTCTTAGGCTGTGAACTCTCAAGTCATAATGTCCTTCGCATTGTTTTACAAGGTTAGCTTTGACGTACAGTCCATGGACTACTCGTCGCAGTTGCTTTGGGGTTATGTTTCTAGGTGTGGCTTTGGTTTCATCACGAATTAAAGGTGATTCGTCGGTTAGGTTTTCGGGCTTTGTGCGTCTGCTACCGTTCCTTCTTTGGTCGATGTAGAGCTTCAGATATTGCGCGGCTTCAGCGCCCAGAAAAGTGTCATAATCCCCATATTTGCCCTTGACGATTTCGGTTTCAACATGGATATGGATGGGCACGCGGTTGTTTTCGATGTCTTCTCGGACGTGGCGGTACTTGAGTTTTGACAAGGTTCCTTCTCGGAAGGCACCCAGTGCAAGCATAGATACGATGACTTTCCCGCGTAAATCAGCTATATCAAGCACGCGCGTCAATTCTTCAGCAGTTGGGCTTCGGTCTTTGTATGTGACTCGTCGGCTCAGTGGCTCAGACAACTCTACTTTGATGCCGTTGACGCGATAGAATGTTTTGACACCTTTGATGCGGTTGACAACTACACCGGGTTTCAGTCCTTGATCTTGTAATTCAGCTAAGAAGTCGTTAAGAAAGCCTGAGTGGTTCTGGACTCTTGCGGGGTCGGGTATGTTTCCAACGGGCTTAATGTCTTTAATGATTAAATCAGGACTACTGCCTAACCATGCGGTGTATTTCTGAACGTTTACGGTGTAGCTGTAAATGCTGTGAAAAGAACCTGAGCAGTGACGTAAAAAGTGGCGCGCCATTTTGAGTATGCTTTGATTGTCGAAGGCAAATTCTATTAGGGCGGGTCTTTCGCTGACAAAAGCGCTTAAAACGTAGTCGATAAGTCCCTTTTCTCTGGCAGCTAAAACTTTGTCTAAGCTAAGGACTACTGTGTGTTTGAGTTTGCTGTTTCTTAGACCTTTTTCGATTATTACTTGGTCGCCTTGAATCTTCATTGGAAACGGCAGAGTTCTGAGTTCTTCAAGTGAGAGCTTTTGGTTTCGCATTATAGGCTGCGTGATGGCTTCGGTGATCATTTTGGTTTCTCCTTTGTTTTGGTACCTAAGTACCTATTCAGTATAAATGAAGCAAAAAGATTTAACCTTTTAGGTACATATACGTTAATGTACTGGGGTTCAAACATGGGTCGCATAAATGCAATTATACCGGATGACTTAGAACGCAAGTTCCGCACCCAAGCAACACAAAAATTCTTACGCAAAGGCTCAGTCGGATTGGCCGTGACTGAAGCGATAGGACTTTGGCTGAAGCAAGAAGAACTTAAAGATAAAAAGTAATTAGTCAATTTTTTTCATCTCCAAGATGTCGGATTTTAGCAGAACTAACCCTGAGGCTTTTGGATCGCCACCGCGAAGCGTTGGGGGCTCTGCGTCACGATCCCAAGTCAGCGTTATGTACTGGTCACATTCATAGACAAGCCAGCCGACGGCTTCCCTAACTTGTGGCTTCATGGCGAAAGCCGAGTTTCTGTTGAAAAGGACATGATCCCAGTATTTAACAAAAACAAGTCCTTTAAACTCGATAGCTGGGCGTTTGAGGCGAGTTTTGGCTTCTATTTTAGGCCCCTCTGCTAATCCGCCCACGGTTAACGCTTTTACATTGGTTACGCCGTTCAAACATTTCCCTCGTTCAAGAACGTCAAATTCTGCTATCCTACATGTAGTTCAGGGAAATCATATAAATTCATGTCCTACATGAAGGACTCTATCGAGTATACCACTTTACGCACGGAAAACAAACTCCTGCGCGCCTGCATAATCAAGAACATGGACCCGGAAGAATGGCGTGAAGAATACCGAAACTTTGAGTCCGCCTTGACGTTCAAGGCGTAGGTTCTACCGGGTTTGTAGGATTACTATAGGCACCGTTACCTATATAGGCATGGTTCCCTATATTTTGAGACGAGAATATGCGAGAACCCCCATTCATAGTCGGTAGGCCAGTTACAGGCGAGTACTTCGTAGACAGGGAAGACGAGCTCCGCCGGCTTCAGACACTTGTCAAAGGTATCCAAAAAGGAGCTTCTAGCAACTCCGCTTTGATCGGGCTCAGAAGGACGGGGAAAACGTCCATTTTGGAGAACCTTGAAATTCTGCTAAAGCCGAATGCGAAACTCATCCCCGTAATTGCAAATTGCTATGGAATAGCCGCGAAGAGTCGCCTTGCCAAAGTATTGGTCGACAAAACAATCGAGAGCTATGTTTGCAAGACCGGTGATAGCGCCTTTCTTAAACGAATAACTAAGGCAATTGGGCAGGCGGCCAAGTCTGCAATTGGGCGGATAAGCGAAGTGAAATTTGCGGAGTTTTCTTTAAAGCTTCAAGACAAGAACACGGAGGAGGATTCCCTAATTGAGGAGCTCTGCAGTACATAGAAGCCTTGGCACAGGAAAAGGACGTGTTCTTTGTGGTAATGCTGGACGAATTCCAAGATGTTATCAGATGGGGGGATGACACCCTCAAACGAATCCGTTCAGTCGTGCAATCACAGAAAAGAGTTTGCTATGTCTTGGCAGGTTCTGCGACAAGCATAATGCGCAATTTGGTTTACGATCGCCGATCTCCATTCTATAGGCAACTAGTCGAAATCCCAATCAAGAAACTTGACAAATCGATTGCTACTACTTTTCTAAAGAGGAGATTTGAATGTGCTGAAATGGAAGTAGCAGACTCCGTTATAGCGAAGATAGCGACCTTATCTGATGGGTACCCCGACTACATGCAGCGCCTCGGGCTCGAACTGTACCTTCTGATAGGACAAGGATGTATGATAGCCGAGGACCAAGTGGATAAGGCCTATGAGGACATGGTCGTCAGCTTAGATGGAGAGTTCGATAACTACTTTAGAAATTTCTCTCCCCAGAAAGAGAAATCCTCGTAGCTCTCGCAACAGGTAGCATTCAACCAAGTGAAGTGGCTAGGGCCGTGAGAAAACCAATCTTCAACATATCGAAGACTCTAACAACGCTCATGAACTACAGCATAATCGAGAAACCAATGAAGGGGCAGTACAGGATAACTGACCCAGTATTCGCAGACTGGCTGAACCGACGTTTTAGGGCTTTTACGCAGGAATAGGTGTTTCTCCCTATATAGGACCCTATCCCTAATCATGGTTAACACCAATCTACGTTAATAATATATAAGCAAAATATCATAATTAACACAAAGTCGTGCGGTCAAGAAGTTTTTCGATTTATGCAACTAGTCAGCGAACGTGCTTTTATTACTACCATTTCTATATTCACTTTTGGTTGAAGAGTTTGTCTCCGCTTAGTGTCTTCAAAAATAGAAGGGTTCTGCTCCACGACTATACACCCACTAGGCTACCTCATAGAGAGCGCGAACTGAACGATCTCAAGAACTATTTTGGCCCTGTCCTAACTGAGGACGTGAATGTAAAAGTCCACGTCTACGGAAGCATAGGCAGCGGCAAGACGGTACTGTGCAGGAGGCTCGGTCGGTACATGGAGGAGGAAGCTGGGAAAGTTGGGAAGAAACTCAAGTACGCCCACATTAACTTGGCTTATACGCCTAAGCCCTACCATGTTATGACTAAGCTTATGGATCAGGTTTCGTTTGTGGAGTCTTCCAGATCTGGCCTGAGCCCTGAAGAGATGCTATCTATCATTGCGAAAAGTCTTAGCCGGGAGGACTACAAGCTTGTTCTAACCTTGGATGAAGTGGATACGTATATCAGCGAAGGACGTGACCCGAGCATTCTCTACATGCTTCCGCGGGTGCATGAGCTCTATCCTGAGGCGGCTTGCAGGGTCAGCCTGATCTATGTTTCTCGAAGCCTGGATTGGATGGCGAAGCTGGACAAGGCCACGCTGGACACTTTGGGTCGTGTTTCTGCAGTGCACCTTGGCGAGTATGGTCTGCCTGAAGTCAGAGATATAGTTGGTTACAGGGCTGAGGAAGCTTTCCGGGTCCGGTGTTGTTTCTGAAGACGTTACTGATTTTATCGCGCGAACTTCAGTAGGTTATGGCGGTGTCCGCTACGCCCTGGAACTCCTCCTATAGGCGGGCGGTCAAGCGGAAATGGATCACGCAAAGACCGTAAAAGCTGAGCACGTGAGAAGAGCAAATGGACCCACCCCAAGGGGACTGACGGTGCTTACTACCCGGGCGAACTCTCGCTACACAAACAACTCCTCCTCGAAGGCGTCATCAATGCACTGCAGGCAAGAACTGACCCTTACCTTTCTCTCGACGATGTGTATTCCACGTATCGTATCGCCTGTGAAGAGTACGAAAGAGAGGCTGAGGACAAGCCCGCGATTCAAACCTACCTGACGGATTTTGAAAGACACGGGTATGTTCTCCTCGTGAAAGGAGACGAGACGCTCGTGGGGATGGAGTTTCCGCCAGCCCGCTTGGCC
>CAVVIY010000001.1:0-468651 GCA_963748475.1 Candidatus Bathyarchaeota archaeon | reverse complement strand
TTCACTTGCACCTCGAATTGTTGCTTGCCTCACAATTTGAGCAGCAAGCTCGTTATGCGATAAGCCTGGACCGCTGAAAATGGGAAGCTTTTGACCTCGCACTAAGCTGTCTAAGCCGTCAATCGCCGAAATGCCCGTCTGAATGAAGTCCCTCGGATATTCCCTGGAAGTGGGATTCAGGGGGAACCCGTTGACGTCCCGCCGCTCTTCACTGAAAAACCGTGGGTGACCGTCGATAGGCTCGCCGAAACTGTTCATAACGCGCCCCAGCATCTCCGGTTGAGACCGGCACTTCCAGTGGCTTTCCCAAGAATCGGGTGCGTGTTTCTGAAGGTGACAGACCTGTTGTGCCCTCGAAGACCTGGACGGTTACTGCTTTCTGGGTGACTTGGATAACTTTGCCTAGTCGTATTTCGCCAGTTTGAGCCCTCACCGCTACGAGTTCGTCGTAACCGACGCCCAGCACGTTTTCCACGACGATGATTGGCCCTGAAATCGAAGCGACACCCTTATACTCTACTCCTAAACCTGCCATACGCTTTACCTCGGGCTAGCCTCCAACTCTTCGAAGGTCTTCTGCATCCTGTTTGCCAAATCGTCCAGACTACTTACTTTCTCGTTAGGTACCGAAGTTTTCATACGAATAATCTCCTCTGTTATGGGTAACTGAGTTATCTTAAAGATGGTGCTCCCTTGCTACCACCTTGCCCGAATTGTGATAGTAATCAACGATAATCTTCATCATCTTAAACTGCTTCTGCGGAGAACAGTAAGTGTCCACAGGGTCCAAAGCGTTCTGCTGTAAAAGGGCAACACGGATTATTCGAGCCGCTTCCAAAATCAGACGCTGCTTATCAGGCAAAGCTTCAGGACCGACAAGTTTAACGATGTTTTTCAAGTCGTCCTCAGCCTGCAAGATGCGCATAGCCTCTATCCTGTAGGAGTTCCAGTCCTTATTCACTTCTTTATGCCACCAGTCTTTGAGTTCATCAATGTAGCCGCTGTAACTTTGCATCCAGTTAATTGCAGGGTAATGTCTTGAATCAGCCAACTCGGAATCTAAAGCCCAGAAAACCCGTGTGAAACGCTTTGTGTGTTGCGTGACAGGCTCGGAAAAATCGCCGCCTGGAGGAGAAACCGCTCCGATTGCACAGATTGAACCCAGACGCTTGTCCGAGCCCAACGCCTCAACGACGCCTGTGCGCTCGTAAAACTCCGCCAGCCTTGAAGGCAGATAGCTCGGGAATCCTTCTTCCGCAGGCATCTCTTCAAGTCTTCCTGAAACCTCCCTTAGCGCCTCAGCCCATCTGCTGGTAGAGTCAGCCATCAAAGCCACCGCGTACCCCATGTCACGGTAGTATTCAGCCAACGTGATGCCCGTGTAGATGCTTAGCTTCACGCGCAGAAACTGGCATGTTGCTTGTGTTAGCCACCAGAATTGTTCGCTCCATAAGCGGGTGCCCACTCGTCGGGTCAACCAGCTTAGGAAAACTCGTCAGCACATCCACCATCTCGTTGCCGCGCTCGCCACAGCCCACGTAAATTATCACTTTCGCGTCTGACCATTTTGCAAGCTGCTGCTGAGTAACCGTCTTGCCAGTGCCGAACCCGCCTGGGATCGAAGCACTGCCGCCCTTGGCGATCGGGAAGAAAGTGTCAATTATCCGTTGTCCCGTGATGAGGGGGATAGACGGAGGAAGCCTTCGACCGTAAGGCCGCGATTTCCGCACAGGCCACTTCTGCAACATTGCAATTTCGGATTTTACACCGTTAGACTCCAAGGTCCCTATCGGCTCAATGATCGTGTAATCTCCTTCAGCTACAACGTTAACCAGTGTGCCGCGCATCAAAGGCGGAACAAGTATGCGATGTTCAATCAAATCGGTTTCCTGCACGGTGCCAACGATGTCGCCGCCTACAAGTTTAGCTCCAACTTCTACTTTAGGCTTAAAATGCCATTTCTTCTCTTTCGAAAGAGGAGTCACGCCGCGCACTTGCTTGATATACATGCCCGTAAGAGCCCTTAACACTTCGAGAGGCCGCTGTATCCCGTCGAAAACGGTTCCAACCAGCCCAGGCGCCAACTCAACTGAAAGCAGGCTGCCGGTACCCAAAACTGGCTCGCCGACTTTAAGCCCTGTGGTGTTCTGGTAAACTTGGATTGTGGCACGTTCGCCTTCCAGTCGAATTATTTCACCGATCAGGTTTTCGTTACCTACTTCAACGAGTTCATACATGATTGCTCCAGCCATATCTTTAGCTTCAACGACTGGTCCTGCAACGCGGATTACGCTTCCTTTAGCGGGCATTTTCAAGGTTCCTCCTTAAACATTATTTTTGCTAGTTCAACTCGCAACAGGGGCTTCAATTCAGCCAATTTGTTATCGATGGTGCTGTCGTAAGTCATTTTGCCATCCACGGTTTGCGTTTTGAAGCCGCCGATGAAGTCTCCTGTCTCGTCTAATATTTTTAATTCGCAATTTATCTTTTTGGATAAGCGGTTCAACTCGTCTTGGGTGAGCCACTTTTTGTCTTTAGCGTTAACTTGTATGACGAGGCTTTTCTGTTCCAACTGTTTAGCAACTTCCCTTAGAAGCTTAAGCAGATAACGATGATAACCCTCAGTTGCCACGTACTCTTTGAGTCTAACAAGGGCTTTTTCGAAAGCAACATCAACCAGCTCCTCCTTCGCTTGAAGCAGAAAATTCCTCATTTCCACCTCAGTTATAGAAGCGATTCTTCGTTTCTCCGCTTCAGCCCTCGCCGCAGCCTGATTCAGTATGGTCTGGTAGTTTTTGTCAGTTTGCTGTTTAGCCTGCTTCAAAGCTTCTTTAGCGTCATTCTTAGCCGTTAAAACAATGGCTTCAGCTTCTTTTTGCACATCAGTTAAGACTTCGTTCGTAATCGCCGATAGACCTTCCTTAACGCTCACTTTAACCATCCCCCTTTAAATTCGTACACCCAAGGTTTTGCTGATGAGGTCTGACATTCGGGTTTTGCTTGGTTTTCCTTTGCTTCCTGGGACCTCCACGATTAAAGGTTCTCTTCGTTCGCGACGTACTTTCTCGATTGTCTCGTGCAGTTGCGGTTGAATTGAAAACTCTTCGCTTATAATAATAATTGCGAGATCATTGCGTGTAAGAGCCTTGCTCAGGGCTTGCCCTGCCTCGTCTACCGAAGTTGCTTCCACGCCTTCGACGCCGACAAGTCTGAAACCCGTTATCATGTCGGAATCACCTATTATGTAGCCAAGCATACAATCTCTTGATAAAGCTTAAATTACTAGTTAAATAACGTTATGGCGCATATGTTGCGACCTGAGCGGATGACCGAGACATCGGTAATATGTGTCAAGCAGAACGTTGAATCTCTGCTGAAAGCGCTAAGCAGCTTCGGAGAATTCCACCTCGAAGAATCGGTTGAAAACGTAAATCCGCAAGAGTACAACCAGGAAATCCAGAAAGCCGAAGAAGCGCTGACAAGCGCCAACGACCTGATCAAACAGCTCTGCCAAGAAAAAGCAGGCGCGTTTGACCTTTTCAAAGCGGAGGAGCCCGCAAAAACCCAGGTTACGGCGGAGAATTGGCAAGCCCTCGCTGAGTCCACTTGTCAACAAGTCTCGGTGTTGAAGAAGCAGGTTGACGAATTAAACAATTCCATGTCTAGCCTTCAAGAAAAAACCGCGCAGCTAAACAACATCAAACGAATGCTCGCCATAATTGACGAGAAGCATGCGGATCTTGAGGCTATACAGAACATGGAATTAATCCATGTTACAGCGGCAACCGTGCCAAACAAAAACTTCGAGGCGCTAAAGACTGAACTTGCAAAGTTCCCGCTTATCTTGAGCCCCGCTGTCCTAACGAAGGATACCAGTTTCGTAAGCATCGCCGTTCCAAGCAAGCAAAGCGCAGATGTGGAAAAAATCGTCAAGGCGCACCATGCGGAAATCTTTTCAATCCCCAAAGACATGCCTCACAACACGAGAGACGCGCTCAAAGAAGTTGACAGCCGCTTAAAAGACAGCGCGGACAAGAAAAAAGCAATTTCAGATTCATTAAGCAAGTTAGGCAAAGAAAACAAAACCAGTCTTTCAGCGTGGAAAGAAAACACTGAAAACATTCTGGCGTTGCTTAACGCAAAAAAGAAGATGCTTCAGTCAGGAAGACTCGCGACTATCAAGGGATTCGCGCCTAAGAAAGACATGGTGGCGCTCAAGGAAAAAGTCCATTCCCTACTTGGAGAAAAAGCGATAGTGCTACAAGAAAACCCTGCCAAAGCGGAAGATATCCCCACGAAGCTCAGCAACAACAGGTTCGTAAAGCCGTTCGAAGTAGTTACGAAGCTTTACGGTTTGCCAAATTACGGCGAAGTAGACCCCACACCCTACATGGCTATTTCGTTCCCGATTCTTTTCGGATTAATGTTCGGAGACATGGGCCACGGCTTAATTCTACTGGTAGGCGGCTTAACTGTCGGGTTGCTTATAAAAAAGAACCAGGGAATAAAGAACATGGCATATATCTTGGCAATGTGCGGTTTTGCCGCAACCATTGCAGGCGCCCTATTCGGCGAGTGCTTCGGCAAGGAACTCTTTCCCCCGTTATGGTTCAGGCCGTTTCTTGTTACCAACGTCTTTGACTTCCTAGTCTTCGCCCTGATCATAGGCGTAATACAGATAGTCAGCGGCTTAACTCTGGAAATGGTGAACTTTGTCCTTAAACACGACATTGTTGACGCTGTCTTGACGTCAATCCCTAAAATGGCGTTCTACCTCGGCGGGGTTTACTTAGTCTTAGTTTACAAACTAAACTTTGGAGCATGGTTTTCAGGTCCCGTACTACTATTAATTGTTCCATTCATTCTCGTGACTTTCGCGAAGCCTGCTTACATCGCTGCCACGAAAATTTCAATCCACACGGCAGTTGGGCATGAGGAGGAAAAGCCAGAGCCTTTAGGTCAGAGGATTTTCGAGAGCGGAGACATGGTGACACGTTTACTCAGCAACAGCATTTCCTATGCTCGAATTCTTGCCTTGCTTATGGCTCATTGGGCACTGCTCCTTGTAACCTACACCGTCGCAGCCTTGATAGGGGGACCCACAGGTTTCGGCTTAATCATCAGCGGCATAATTATTATCGGCGGAAACATTTTCGTCATCGCTTTCGAGGGATTAATCGTTTTCATCCACGCCTTAAGATTACACTTCTACGAGTGGTTCAGCAAGTTCTACGCGGGAAACGGCAAAGAGTTTCAGCCGTTCAAACAAAACTTCATCTACACAAACGTAGTGCTAAACGAAAAAGTGAAAGAAGTCTAAAGCAGCATTTGACTCAAAATGTAATCCATGCTGACCGCGCCTTCGGCGCCCGCGCTTGCCGCGATCAGGTTGCGCACTTCCGCCTCTTTGAGCATCATGAAAGCGAGCGGCGCGCCAACATTGAAGATTTCGCCGACAGTGGCTGCCTTAGCGTGTTGAAACACGAATTTCTTGAAGGCTTTTTCAGCGGCTGCCAACGTTTCCTCTGGGCTTGGAGCTTTAGCAAATAACTTTCCGTAGAAGGTTTCAGAAGCGACTTTTAGTGTTGATTCGAAGTCGGCTGACATTAGCAGCGCCTCAGCAGTTTCTGAAGTGAGCTTGAAGTTTTTAGGAGGCACCGCCCCTCTTAGCCAGCTGGTGTCATAATTCAGGGCTTTTCCCCTAAGGATGGTGAGAAGCGTGAAGCTGTCGTTTTCTGTCGCCGCGTAAAAGAGCGCGTGGTTCCTCTGATTCCTAGGCAACTCTTCATAGGCGTCATGTAAACTGTCGTAGAACACCTTGTCCAGCAGAATGTCAAGCGCCGAAGTTGACCCGTTTTCTTCATAGGCTTGCATCCCCTTGCTGAGGACGCCCGTGTACATCGAGCTTTTGATGGAATTCTGCATCTGCTTCAAAGTTGAAGCCTTAGCCGCTTCCTCCAGCATGACGTGTTTCCCAAGAAAATCTTCAGCGGAAAAGTAGATTCTGCTCATTTTCTCCTCAAAGCTCATTTCCCCGTTGATTGCCTTGATGAGGGTCTTGATGTTTTCCACTTCAAACCGCAAGATGTATACGGAAAGGAAGTCTGCCGCCTTTTTCGGCGAGTTCTTAATCATCTTCACGTATGATTCGATGAGGTTCTCGTTGAATGCCCGCTCCAGCTTTCGACTTGTAAGCGGCAACGGAACCTTCGATATTTGCGTTTGATAGGTGGTGTCTCTGAGCTGAGCCGCAAACGCAGGCACATTTTTGCTTTCAATCAGAGATTTAATCTTTGCTTCGCTGAGAAGCTTGCTTTTTTCAGCCCCAATCTTCGCAAAAACAGCCGCGTACTGTGTTGTCTGACTCAAGGTTTAGCTTCCTTAAGCACTGAGTTCACAACTTTAGCAATCGCGGGCTCCATGAGCTTTCCAGCTTGCACCTTCAGTTTCTCAGTGGCTGTCTCGCTAGCTTTCAGTTGTTCATCCCGCTTGCGGTTGGCTTCCTCAACCGTGCTCGCGAACAACTGCTGCCCCTCTTCTTCGGCGTAAGCTTGACTGTTGACAATCAGTTTCTCGCTGTTCTGCTGAGCCTGAGCCGTTATGCTCTGTGCTTTCTGCTGAGCGTCGTTTCGGATCTTTTCTGCTTCGGCTTCAATTTTTTTAAGTTCTTCCCAAACTTTCTCCATTATTCCACCAAGCTACCAAGTGCTGTATTTGTTCAAAAGTCTTTTGCTTCTTTTGGAACAATTATGCCCATTCGTTGACCCGTTCGCCACTCAGCTACTCGTTAACTTAAAAAAAATTTAAAGTACGACTTTATAGACTTAAGAAATGTTGCCCCGATTAAAGTACGCTTCAGTAGCGAGTGCTATTCTCACAAATATCCTAGGTTCGTGTGGTTTCTGAAGGTTTTTGTCCTCTAAATAAAGAACGTTTTTAGGCTTTCAGGTAACACGTTCCCCATTTATTTATACAAAGAAAAGTGAGTAACTTCTATCTTTTTGTGGGTCTTTGCTTGCTTTTATTAAAGCTAATTTTTCTTATATTGTTGGTAGGTTTGGTATGATTGTTTGGAGTTGGTGTACAACGGGGTGGATCAGGTTGAGCACGATGCTTGGGAACAGGCCTAAGATTATTAGTGACCCAGCTAAGATGAAGATTGGGACAAGAATCCGTTTTGACTCTTTTATCGCTGCTTCGTTTTTGGATTTCTTCCCGTACATGACAAAGATTAGCCTGAACAAATACGCGGCTTGAAGGACACTCGTCAAAACACCGATAACCGCTAGCCAGCTTAGGTTTGCTTCTATTGCGGAAGTGAAGACTAAGTATTTGCCTATGAATCCTCCGAAGGGTGGAACACCCGCAAATGAAAGCCCAGCCATCACTAAGGCTAAACCTGCAAGCGGCATTTTCTTTCCCAGCCCTGAGAAGTCGTCTAAACTTTTGAATCCGTGACTGTTTATGATGCCGATTGTCATGAAGGCGAGGGCTGTTGTTATGCCGCCGATTAAGAAGAAGTAAAGGTTGCCAAGTAAGCCAAGTGCGGTTACACTTGATATTGCTACAAGGTTATAGCCGATGTCTGCGACGCAGATGTATGCCATTAAACGTTTTACGTCATTCTGTATTAAGGCAAACAAGTTGCCGACAATCATGGTTAACGCGGCCATGACGGCTAACATGATTGTCCAGTTTAGCGTTGAGGGAAGTAAGACGTACAGGAGTACTCTTATGAGGATGTAGTAGCTGCCTTGGTCAATCAGGGCTGAGAGAAAAGCCGTTGATGACGCTGGAGCTGCAGTGTAAGCGTCAGGTAGCCAGAAATGGAAAGGCACAATTGCCGCTTCAATTGCGTAGCCGGCTGCTATGAATACGAATGCTACGATAAGCAAGTGATTACTACTTAAAGTCGATAAAGCGTTACCAACACCCATGTAGTTCAGGGTTCCCGTTAAACCGTAAACAATTGACATTCCTAACATTACGAATGCTGAAGCGATGATTACCATGATGAGATATTTTAGCGTGGCATTAATGGAGAACGCGTTTTTCTTAAACAGCATCAAGAAAGCTGCACCCGCTGTTGCGACTTCCCAGAATATGAAAAGCGTTAATAGGTCGCCTGCTAGGACAGCGCCAAGTACACCCGCAGTGGTCATTAGCATGATGGCGAAATATCGTTCTGATGGTCTGTCGTTTGAGCCGACGGAGAATACTGTGTAGATTACGACTACGGCGCTGAGTGCCACTATGATTATTGCCATGTAAATGGAAATTGCGTCTATCAGGAAAGCGCTTGAAAAAATTGATGAAGTACTCCCGCTTAAACCCAAAGTAACAATGCCCGGTGAAGGTACACTGTAATAGTTAAGCGCTAAGTTAGCTACAGTTGCGCCTGCAATTGCAAACACGGCAATAAACCAGCCCAGCGTCAAGGCTGTCTTGTAATTGCTTTTTCTTATTAGCCTGAACACTGGAATAGTCAGCAATGCTGCGATTGCCAGAGTAAATATCGGTAATAGGACATCTATTATTTCAACCATCAAAATTCACCTTCAGTTAACCAATCCTCACCGTTTGAATTAGATTTAGGAAGAATGTCGGGTAAATCCCTACAAGAATGATTAATACCACTAAGATAGCGAAAGACAGCTTCATGTAGTTTGAAACCTCTAACGTTTTCTTTTCCTCCTCACCCACTTTTCCTGCTTCGCCTTCTTCGTATTTTGGTAAACCAAGGAAAACTTTTGAAGTGAATCTCAGCATGTAAGCAAGCGAAAGCACCGTTGCTATGAGCATAAGAGCAGTGGGGATAATGTAAAATGAATCAACATGTATTATTTGGAACGCCCCGACGAAAATTAGAAATTCACTAATGAAACATGCGAACGGCGGCGCTCCACCAATGCTTAATGCTGCTATAGTTGATGAAACCGCCGTGAACGGCATCTTAGATGCTAAACCGCCCATTTTACGGATATCTCTTTTTTCCGTCTGGTGCATTACACCTCCTGCACTGAGGAAGAGAAGACCTTTGCTTAAGGCGTGGCTGATAATATGCAGTACAGTCCCCGTTATTGCAAGCGATGAAGCCAAAAGTACAACGACTCCAGCTGTCGCGTTTACAGGAAACAGAGAAAGCCCGAACATTATGTAACCCATGTGGGCGATGCTTGAGTATGCGATAAGCCGTTTTATGTCAGTTGCAACCAATGCAATGAAGGACCCAAAGAAAGCCGAAAGCACGCCGACAATGGCTAATGCATGTAAGAAAGTCTGTTCCAAATGTTAGTCCAACTGCTGGGAAAACCATTCCCAGTGACAGACGAAGAATTGCGTAAGCTCCTGCGCTAATAATGACACCGCTTAATAGCGCTGACATTGGCGCTGGCGCTTCAGAGTGAGCATCTGGCAGCCACATATGGACGGGTATAACAGCCATTTTAACGGCGAACCCTGCGGTTAAAGCTATGATAATCCACTTAACAAGAGTTGGGCTAGCCGTAAGTAGAGCATGTTGGGCTTGCAAACATGTCGGTGGTTCCTGTTGCTATGTAGGTTGCACCGATGCCTAAGAGTACGAAGACGGCACCTGCATGTGTGTATATGAAGAATTTGAAGGCTTGTTTGTATGAGTCTTTGTAGCCCCATTCGCCAATGATGAAGAATGCTGGGACAAGCATTAGTTCCCAGCAGAAGTAGAACAGCACGAGGTTAGATGTTATGAAAACGCCCGTTAAGCCAACGGAAAGCATGCATAGGAGTGCATAGTAAACGGGTAAGTTCTTTTTTCCAGCCATGTAAGTTATTGAGAAAAGAGTAGCTACGAGCATAAGAACAAGAGCAATTATCGCAATGGAAACGCTGATGCCGTCGGTGAAAAGCGTGAATGACGTATGTATTACCGTTATCCACGTGTAGGTTTCAATGTATTGGTGGGCTGAGCTGTTGAGAACGGTTGGAACAGTCGTTAAGAGTAACGCTATGTTAACTAGGGCAATTAGAGCAACAAAGACTGCTGCAGCTTTAGGCGATTTCTTTCCAGTAAGGTAAACGAATGGTACGCTTAGAGTTGGAATGGCAAATACAGCTAGAAGAGCAAACGTCATTTCATCACACTCCCACCGTTAATATTAACAGCACCACAATCAGTATCAAACCGACTATTCCAGCAGCAATATAATTTTGAACCGTGGAGGAAGGCACTTTTTTCAGCTTTGAAGAAGCTACCACAAACCAACCTGCAAACGAGTTTAATCCCAGATTCGCCGAATCTTCAACACGTTTAAGTCCGTCAGAAAACTTTTCAAGCCCTTTGGCGAATGCATAGTAAACATCGTCAACGAAGTAACCGTGCTTCAGCATCGTCGAAATCGGGTTTGAACCGCCACCAACATTTCTTATGCTCATGACGTTCTTGTAGTAAGCCCAGTACACAAGCAAACCTGTCGGGACGAGAATTGCCAGGAAAATCGGTGTTTCCAAGTCAATGAATGAGCCAAGAATCGTGAGTCCAAGGCTGTTTAAATGCATAAAGTCCGCGACCACAGGCATGGATAAGCCCCAAACAACGCATAAGGCTGCTAAGATTGCAGCGGGGATCAGCATGACTTTTGGAGCTTCGTGCACGTGCTGTTTCTGTAAGTGTTCTGATTCTTTGCCCATAAAGACTAAGCTGAACATTCGTATTACATAGGCAAATGTGATAGCCGCTGTGGCGTAAAGCAGAATTGCCTGTATCGTGCCTGCCGTACTGTTTAGGCCGGCTACGCTTGTGATGATCAAACCTTTGCTGAAGAATGCGGCGAAAGGTGGCAGACCGCTTGTGGTTATAATCATTATACCCATTAACACGAAGGTTATTGGCATTGCTTTCCTCAACCCACCCATCAACCGCATGTCACGTGTGCCAATCGCGTGGATGATGCCTCCTGCTAAGAGGAATCCGAGACCTTCGAAGAAAGCATGGCTTACCATGTGGAATAAACTGGCGAACCAGCCAATGGATGCCGCTCCCGCAACTGCTGAACCTAACCCAGCCATCATGAAACCGATTTGGCTAACGGTTGAGTATGCAAGAACTCCTTTGATGTCGGTTGTGGTTATGGCAAGCGTGGCGCCGATAAGTGCTGTTATGACGCCTATCCAAGCAACTGTGGGGAACCAGAGTGGTTGAAGAGCGATTATCAGGGGAGTTGCCACTGAGGCTATGAGTATGAATCTTGCAAGAAGATAGATACCTGCTTTAACCATTGTTGCAGCGTGAAGCAGAGCGCTGATTGAAGTTGGCGCTTCCATTGCACTGTAGAGCCAAGTGAACAATGGGAACTGAGCAGACTTGGCGACGGCGCCGCCTAAAACCAAGAAGAAAGCCGTAACTAATAGTCCTGTATTCAAGGTTCCTGCTTTTGCACCTGCTGTAAGGGCTGCTATAATAGTGCTGAAGCTGAATGACCCAATGGCTTTTCCTGCAACGAGAGGACCTGCGTACAGTATGCCTATAGCTGCAAGCAAGGAAATATCGCCTATACGGGTCATAATAAAAACTTTATTGCCTGCATTAACTGATTCTGGCCGTTTATACCAGAAAGCAACTAACGCGTAAGAGCATAAACCCACCATTTCCCAGAAAATAAACATTTGAACCAAATTATCTGAGATTACGAGACCTATCATTGAGCCTATGAAAAGCAGAATTAGGAAGTAGTATCGTGTTAAGCCTTCTTCACCTTTCATGTAACCCCAAGAATATATGACGATGATTAATCCGAAGAAGCCAACAAGACACGTGAACAATATAGACAGCGGATCAATGTATACTCCAGCGCTTATACCTGCAATCCATGGAATAGTTGATTCTGTTGGTTGCCCATTGCCGAAAAAGATGCCTGGTACAAGTGAAAACGCAAAGGCGGCAGTAACTGCTGCGACTGCTATGACATAATAGTTTCGAATTTTGTCGCCTTTTTTTGCGATTAGGGGAACGAACATGCATGCAATGAGCGGAAATATCCAAACAAGCCACGCGGAAATAACGTTAAACGTCACCATTATTGTGCAGCCTCACTGTCCATTTTTTCCTGCATTTTTAGTATTTCATTGATGTTACTTGTTCCATACTTTTTCGTTACAATAACTAGCAACGCCAGAATTACCCCGCTAACGGCAGTATCTGTAGAAAACGCCAATATCAGAAAGGCTTGTCCTAAACCTTGACCTATGGAAGAAACAAGCATCACAAAATTCAACGTTGCGGCAGTAGCAATTAGCTCTATTGAAATGAAGACTTTCAAAAGTTGCCGATTAGTTAGCAAGCCGTAGATGCCGATGCCCAGCATTACAAGTGACAGTATGACAAAATCCATTATTTCCCACCTTTCTTCTGCTCATACAAAATGATAGCGATTCCTAATGCCACCGTCAAAATGACTAGTGCTTGTAAAATAACGTCTACGCCGCTTAAGTGCCATAAGGCTTCGCCAAAAGAAGCATTGGAATATACTCCTTTTGAACTGGAAACTGAAAGAAAGATTGCGGGCAATGATAAAACTACGCCTGCACCAATCAAGGCTGAGAGTTTTTTAGGTGATGTTTTCTTTGTAGATTTATCACTCAGCATTTCTCCTGACAAGAACAGGATGGCTAATGTGCCTACACCGACGACGAACTGGAAAATAGCTGCGTAAATCGCGCCGTTTACATAGTAAAGTAATGCTGTGAAAAGAAATGTTCCTGCTAAAGCAGCAACAGAATATACAACTTCGTCAAGAAACAGTGCCAGGCAAGCGGAAACTATTAAGCCTATTGAGAGGATTTCAAGGGCGATCATTGTTTCGCACATTCCTTAGCGTTTGGTTGAGGCTTTATGACTAATGACGATTTATCGGTTGTGGCTAACTCGTATTCACCTGAGCCTTTTATTGCATTTCTGGGGCAGCTTTCAACACATTGATTACAGAAAATGCATTTGTTAAAATCAAATTGCGGGCGTTTCTTACCGTCAACCTCTACGATTTCAATCGCAAATGCCGGGCAATCTCGGGCGCATACGGTACAATGTGTATTGATGAATGACTGTATATCAAAACTTAGCTCGCCCTTTGTTCCGCTAAGATCTATCATGTTACATGATTTAATAGTATAAACCGGCTTGCCTCGGAAATCCTCGGGAAGCTTAGGTTTCACGAAGGGATACTTTGTTGTGGCTGGTTTAGTGAAGATATGCGAAACAGTTCTTTGCCACATTGGAGATAAACGTGATTTCTTTGTCTTTCGACATATTTTACACCAACGGATAAACCCATGTTACCATTGCAACTGTTAGCATCAACGATAATATTGCGGCAGGTAAGATTATCCTCCAGTTAGCTGACAATACCTGGTCTATGCGCAATCTTGCAAAAAGAGTTGTTATATATTCAGTAACTAATACAACCGCCAACAGCTTAAGTACAAACCACAAGGAATACCAGAACGCCGGTAACCCAAAGAATACTGGTCCGTGTGGTCCGCCAAGGAACAATTCAACCACTAAGGCTGCTCCGAAAACAATTTGCACGTCGCGTGTCAAGTGAAGGAAGGCTAATTTGGCGCCTGTGTACTCGGTTGTTAATCCGCCGACCAATTCGCTTTCTGCATCAGGAACGTCAAAGGGGTCTTTTTCCAGCTCTGCCTGCATCGCTATTATGAACAGCACGAAAGCCCATGGCGCTAAAATTATGTATGGAATCGTCTGGCTTGAGGATATGACAAATATGCTTAAGCTTCCAGCGATAAATGCCGGTGTTAACGCAAGAATGAAAAGCGGTATATCATAACCTAAGAACTGGGTTAACACTCTTGCTGAGCTAATAGTGCCATAAGGATTGCACGATGCCCAGCCTGAAAGGAACAATAAAAAACTAGCAATTGTAGAGAATGTCAAAATAACAATTAAGTCACCATTAAACCCGGTTGTGGAAAGTACGCTTGCACCATCAATAGGCAAGAAACACATTGCAAAAACCATAATTGTAAAGGCTACAAGGGGCGCAAACTGGAAAACGATTCTTTTAACATCTCTTGGTTCAATTTCTTCTTTTGTTAACAGCTTTATGAAGTCTGCTAATGGCTGAAGAATTCCGCCTGGTCCTGCGACCATGGGTCCAACGCGGTTTTGTAAGCGCGCTTCGAGTTTTCGCTCCATCCAATCGCAGAATAAAGTTAACAGTAATATGAATGTGAAGCCAGGGAAGATTAGTATTCTGAGGATTAAGTCGAAGTCAATCATTCGATTATCATCTGTCTGTGCATGAGAAGCATGGGTCTAAGCTAACAAAGTTCGGAGGAACATCAGCTATGTTTTCGCCGATTGCTGTTTTCAGGAATGATGGAATGTTAGCGAATGTTGGAGTGCGCACTTTAACGCGTTCTGGGTAAGCCGTGCCGTTGCTTTTAACGTAGTAGAATAGCTCGCCTCTTGGAGCCTCATTACGAGAAACGGCTTCACCTGCTAGGCACATTTCGGGGCACGTCAACTCGGAAAGGTCCTGTTGGCAGATGGTCGATTGCATACTCGATTATGTTGATGCTTTCTTCAACTTCATCCATACGAACATTCATTCTTGCCCAAGTATCGCCAGCATTGTAAACTATTTCTTTGAAAGGAATCTCGCCATATGCCTCATAAGGTTCATCCTTGCGAACGTCAATGTCATAGCCTGATCCTCGGGCTACGGGACCAACAACGCTTAGTTTTATTGCATCTTCTCTTTTGAGTACGCCTACGTTTTGCATACGAGCCCTTATTGAGGGTTCGTGTTCGTAGATTTGCCTGTAGAATGGCAGCTTCTTCCTCAGGTCCTCCAAGTTGTCTTGATTTTGGGGATATCAGTGTCTTTAAGGTCTCGTCTTACGCCGCCCACAGTCATGAGTGATGCGTAAACGCGGTTACCGCTGGTTAACTCGATCAAATCCATGATTGGTTCGCGGTCTCTCCAGAAATACTGAAACAAGGTTTCATAACCAATTTCTAATCCAGCATGCCCCAACGTGAGCAAGTGGCTGTGCAGCCTGTTAAGCTCTAAAGCTACTACTCGCAGGTACTTGGCTCTCGGCGGAACCTCAGTTTTTAATATCTTTCTCTACCGCAGCAACAAAACCGTAAGCGTGGCAAGCGTTGCAGATACCGCAGATTCGCTCAACCAAATAAACATCCTGAATGTAAGTTCGAGACTCAGATGCTTTCTCTATGCCCCGATGAACATAGCCAATTCTGGGTTCAACCTTTGTCACGGTTTCTCCGTCAACTGTTACGGCGAATTTTTCTGGCTCAAGCAGCGCAGGATGCTGTGGACCAATAATAATTTTGACGATACTTCTTATCTGCAGGTTGCTTGACTTCTGGTGGCGGCGGGTTAAGTTTTACTTCGTTTGGTTTAACATCTTTTCTTAAAGGGTAAACTCCTTCAGGCCAATATTCAGATAAAACGAAGTGCCCGGACAGTGAATTGCCTTCGAAAACTACACCTAAAAGGTCTGATACCTCCAATTCATGAAAGAGCGGCACCTGGAATAATGTCGGTTATTGTTTGGATTTTTGGGTTGTCTTTTGGCACTTCGGCACGTATGGTTATGAAAGCGTTTGAGGTGCGCATGTGATATAGTATGCCTAAGGTTTGCGCCAAGGTCTAAACCAGTTATAGCGGTGATAGCAGTTTTTTCATCTGCCTCTATCATGGCTTTGAGAACGTCTCTGTGTAAGCCATTGCTGGTGTTTATGGCGGCTGTGCCAAGTTGGCCTAGTTGAATTTGGACTTTATCTTTAAGTTTGGATTCAATTGCACTAACGATATCTATTTTATTGTTTGGCATCTGTTTTTGTCTCCTCTATTACTGGTTTAGCTTCTGGCGAAGCCACAATCACTTCTGGTTGGGCAACAACTGGTTTTGCTTCTTCCTTAGGAAGCTGGGGCTGTTTTTCTTGTTTCGGTTGCTTCTTTGGTTTAGGCGGATTTAATGCGTTTAGAAGCTTTACTACCCCATCTATGATTGCTTCTGGACGCGGTGGGCATCCAGGTATGTAAGCGTTAACTGGAAGAATTTTGTCTACGCCGCCCACCACATTGTAATTTCCTTCAAAAACGCCGCCGCTACACGCGCATGCACCAATAGCTACGACGAATTTTGGTTGTGGCATTTGATCGTAGACTCGTTTTAGCCGTTCTGCGCATTGTTGTGTGACGCAACCCGTTACTAGTAACACGTCGGCGTGTCTTGGTGAGGGCTCGAGTTTTATGCCGAAGCGTTCAACATCGTACTTTGGCGTTAGCAAGGCGACTATTTCGATGTCGCAGCCGTTGCAGGCTCCTGAGTTGAAGTGTAGGACCCAGGGTGATTTTACTCGTGCCCATGTTACGGTGTTTGGCATTAGTCTTTACCTCCTTCTAAAAGAACCAAGCCAGCGGCAAGGATAATGCCAAGATAGAGGATTAAGAGAAGCGGGTTTGTGCCTGCTAATGCGATAGAAGCAAAAGCGAGTAAAAGTACGGATGCGTCGAAAATTATGAAGTAAATAAGGTACTTGTATAGGGATACGTTGATTTTTAACCCTGGAAATGATGCTTTTTCTCCACAAGCGTATGACGCTTGCTCGTTTTCGCTCATGGTGGTTTTAGGCGCTGACCTTTTGCCTAAAGTGTAGATTGCAAGTGTTAATATGAATATTAATATAAACGCGATGAGGGCTTCAACAATCATGCGGTATCTCTCCATTAATGCTTTTGCCTGTGAACATTAAAACTGCCTCAAGGGTAAAGTCAAATTTGATTTGCACTTGTTATAGACAAAAGAGGCTTTCTGAACAAATATAAGCTTATCTGCAGTAAAACTGTGCAACAAACAATATCGTTGATTGGCAGATTGCCGTTTATCCCCAAATAAGCGCCATCAGCTTGATTATTGCATATACTCTCTCGTGCAGCTATTTGTTCTCCCATAGTACCCCGAGCTAGTTCTCAATAAAGAACGACTCTTAGATTTAAATATTAATAACTAAACAATGTAAATTCCACGGCTTGCTCAGGAATTTTTTGAACCAACTCAAATCCTAGCCGTAGCATCAACTTGAATATCTTTCATAAACGACACAAAATTCCCTTGTATCTCTAATTGATAGTTACACAAATATTGATAGCGAAAAAGCTATCATACTCTAACAATTTTATCCAGGACCATGATACATCAGCTTTAACTAATCGTGCATTAACACGATTTCCCCTGGGGCAAACCAAATATCACTATAAAATTTAAAGACCCGACAACTGAAAAGCCGCCATAACCCCAGAAAACCCATTTTTCTGAAACATTGCCTGCTGAAAACCGCAAGGGAAGCAACATTTCTCCTTCGCACAGAAGCGAAAACCGCTCTTGCACCATCATCCTTTAAGCGAGTGGTTCCAGCATTCACAAGTGCGCTGGCAATGCCTTTTCGACGAAACTGCGGGTGAACTGCAAGCCAAAGTATGCAACCGAACTTGCCGCCGCCCAAATTAAACTCAACTAACTTAGCGAAGCCAACAACTATCCCTTGCGTTTCACTTACGAGCACTTCCCCATCTTCATGTAGGCTGTGAGTGGCAAAAAATCTGGAGAATCTTGGAAAAGACATGTCTATGATTTGCTTAAGCTTCTCCATGTCACCTGGCGACATCTGCCTCATAATAAACTCGGTGCTCACAACAGCAACTCCTTTTTGATAATAGATTGAGGATAATGGTCCAATAAAGCGTTAGCTTGAAAAGCGCTCGGATGCTATATGGGCGTGAGAGGTGGTGGTTCGCCAGGAGGCTTTTTTCTTGTAAACCATAAGGAAGTTGACCTTACAATTTGTGGTACTCCTGCGAGGTCTTCAAAAACAAGTAAGCCACGGGCAAGCAAAGCGAAAGCTGCAATTGTCGGTAATAATGCTGGATTAGCAGGAGAGTTAAGTATTAGCCCGAATATGCCGATTATTCCAAATTCTTGCACGCCTATTCCAGCCGGAGTTATAGGAACAAAGGCAAGTGCAGTCACCAATGGGTGAATTAGGAAGTATGCTATCCATGGTATCTGGGTAAGTCCTAACGCATAGCCTAAAAAGTACCATTCAAAACCTTTTATAATCCAGCATGCTACGGTTAAAACAACTATTTCTGGGATTGCTCTGCCTGTGCTGTGAGCGCTTTCTTTGTATTCTGCAAGCCTTCCCATTAAGCCGCCTGTGAATCTTTTGAGGAATCTAGAATTTGCGATTCGGTCAAATAATGAGATAGCTCTTTTAGACCATGTGAAAGCCGCCAGCACGATTGCTCCAGTCATCATCAAGCCTATGCCAAGCGCTGCGATTAGTAATCCTATGTTTACTCCTGCAATTTGGGTCGGGAACAATTGATTCCATACGTGTGGTGGCACATACTTTACTAGGTAAATTACAGCGCCTATTCCGCCGATTACTTTAATCAGAAATTCAAATGTTTGGATGCCTAAGACGCTTGAAAGACTTTTTGCTGTCGGAACATTTTGATCTCTTAAGTAAACTGGCGTAAGAATATAACCTGAGCGTCCAGGTGTCACGTCGCTCGTTAGCATGCCGCCATATTGGGCGAGTAATGTTTTACCGAATGATGTTTTTACGCCGTTTTTACTCAAGACTCTTCTCAGCCGTACTGTGAAAAGGAGGTTTATGCAAAAATACATTAGAAAAGCAAGAAGCAGGTACTGAACTTTAATGTGAATGAGGGCATTGTAAATAGAACCTACACCAACATACCAAAATAAAGCTGCTAAAATCGCCACCATGAATACTACTTCGAGAGCGATCCTTAGAATTCGCTTGGAACTGGATGATTTTTGCTTAGCTGGTAATTCTCTGGTTGTCAATGTGTCTCTGAACATCCGTTTTTACAGTTAAATCTCTTGCGGAAAAAACGAATTTAAAATGTGAACTATAGTAGATGCAATCGCATTTTTGGTTCAGGGTCTTACGCATTCAGCTTTAGGCTTATATGGACGCTTCGCTGTTCTCCTGTGCTTATGATATTCACATTCGTTAATCCGAGTAAGTATCCAGCCTAAATCTTGGTATACGCATCCGCATGGCAACTTTACGGTTTTCGGCGCCTCAGTTTTCTCAATGTTAATTTTAGCTTTCGTCATTGTTTCATTCATTCTTTCTTACTGGATGCTAATTAGCGTAATTAACTTAATCCGTCTTTTTAAAAGTAACCATTTATTCTGGGATACAAGCGCATAAATTAAGGAGAATGGACGAAAATCGAATTGGTTCTCACAAAGCTGTGATTTAGGCAAAATAAGCTATTGGCAAGAAAAAATAAGAAAAATTGAGGTGTGAGGTTTACTGTACTGAGTTTACGTTTGCTGTTGCTGTAGCTATCACATATGTCGATTTTAAAGTTGAAGTTATAGTCCATATCTTGGTCATAATTGCACAGCATCAGGTTGTTAGGCGCGTGCATTCTTCGATTAAGGGTGATGGTTAACTCTCGCCTCTGAACATGATAGAAACTAAAAAGCGAAATACTTAAGTGTAGAGAACATGTAGTTTTGTCTTAGAATCAAAAACATGGATGTTGAACCAATTGGCTGTTGAAGGTTTTTTCGAAAACAAAAAGCAACCCGTAGAAGCAAAAGTCGGCGACTTAACCCCACAATCAAAAGCGGTTAACGTTACGGCAAAAGTAGTATCTAAAACAGAAATCCGCGAAATCCCAATGGGCAGAGATGGATCCCCACATAAAGTAAGCGACGCACTGGCCGGCGACGAAACTGGCGTAGTATACGTGACACTCTGGGATGACAACATTGAAAAAGTCAACGAAGGCGACACTATCCGCATAGAAAACGGCTACGTAACATTATTCAAAGGCAACATTCGCCTAAACATCGGCAAATACGGCAAACTTGAACCAGCAAAAGAACCCCTAACCGTGGAAGTAAACACTGAAAACAACGTATCCAGCAAAACATACGAGCAAGAAAGACGACCATACAGAGGCGGCGGTAGAGGGTACGGAGGCGGCGGCTACGGTGGCAGAGACAGACGAGGCGGTGGCGGCGGAGGTTACGGCGGCAACAGAGACAGAGATCGAAGAGGCTCTGGCGGCGGCGGTTACAGACCAAGATACTAAAAGCGTAAAGTCTTAAAAAAACCTAATCCTTTTTTGTCTTTTTATATTCTTAATTTAAGTAATAATATTTTTTATGGAGAGGCTAATTTGCGTATTGGCTATCCCTAAATTAAGTTACTGTCTAACCTTTTTGGTGTTCCTTTCTCCAATCGGTGAAGAACATGTTTGCTTGAAGTAACATAGGCATGGATTTAGGCAAAGTATATAATAGCAAATAGACATCTCACCGTTTGCCATGGGTGCAAAGTACCAAAATGCAACCGCCTAAACCAAAATTTTCTTGGAAGTCAGTGCTTTTTCCACTGCTAGGTTTAGTTGGATTTTTCTTGTACATTTATCTGTTTAAAGTAAACATTTTAGGAATATTTGCCACCGCGAAAACAGCCAATCCGCTTATTTATTCGATAGCCATATTGTTCGGTTTACTTCAAGTGTTATTCTTTACAGTTTCCTGGCGTGTGTTAACCAATCACCTTTCCATCAAAATGACTATAGTTCGAGCTTACCTCTATGTTTGGTACGGCATGTACGTTGACACCATCGTTCCAGCACAATCCATTAGCGGAGAAGTAACCCGAACATATCTGCTTACAAGAGACAAATGTGGCTCATTCGGAAAAGTGGTAGCGTCACTCTATACTCATAGGCTTCTTGGCACTGCAATAAACGCTTTTGCACTAATCGTAGGACTAGTGTTACTTACCTTTGGAGGCAACGTTAACCCCCTGGTCTTCAACCTGATTATAATTGTTGCGGTAGCAATAATAGCAATACTTGTTTTAATGATTACCTTGTCTTTCAAGCGGCAATGGACTTTAAAACTAGTCAATTGGATAACAAAGTTTGCGCAAAAAATCCGTATTGGAAAAACGCAACTGGAAATATTGAAAGAAGAAGCTGTCGAAATTACAGAGCACTTCCACGATTCGATGAAAGAGTTCAGGGATAACCCAAGGACTATATCTTACTCACTGTTCTATTTGTTTATATCTTGGATTTTTAGTCTAAGCATACCATACCTTGTCTTTATGTCGCTTGGGCATCCAGTTTCATGGAGCATAATTATCGTCACTTCAGCCATATTCTTAGCTGTCAAATCAATTCCCGTAGGTATACCGTTTGAAGTTGGGCTTCCAGAGGCAGTAATGACAACCCTTTTCATTTCAATGGGTATCCCTGGAGCATTAGCCGCTACAGCCACTATACTTACAAGAATCATAACATTGTGGTTGTTCTTCATCATAGGCTTGGGAGCCCAGCAATGGTTAGAACTAAAACCAGCAGTATCCACGGCAGCAAACGCAGCAAAAATTAAAATCGACCCTCCACCCTAATTATTCTTAAGATAATAAAATGGAAATAAAAATTGAAACAGCTTCCATTAGGCTACTCGATACGCTCTGTGAAATTGAAGAGCAATGCTTTGACCAAGAAGCCTTCACAAAACGACAAATAGCCTACTTGCTTACAGATTACAATACAATCGCGTTAGCAGCCAAAGCAAACAGCGACTTAGCAGGATTCATAATAGCACAAGTAGAAATAGAAAACAATACACTCTACGGGCATATAATAACAATAAACGTGTCACCAACCTACCGACGAAAAGGCATCGCAAGCAAAATGCTTAAAGAAACAGAAGACATTCTCAAGCAAAAGGGTATAACCGAATGTCACTTAGAAGTCCGCGAAGACAACACAACCGCATTAAAACTCTACCAAAACAGCGGGTACCAAAGAATCGGTAGACTAGAAAAATATTACGGCAAAAAACACGGCTTATACCTCAAAAAAAATCTTTAAAAAAGTGTTACCCATCATCAAGCGCCTAATCCACTTGAGAACAAACGTTTAAAAACCATGGTGCATTTTAAATGGAGCGGGTGGGGAGAGATGGGAGACTTGCGAGGAAGAAAATCGAAAGAGCAAACACTTGTCCGAACCATCGTTGTTTTAATTCGCAACACTACTTGGCGATGCGGGAAGCTTGAAAAATCCATTGTTCAACATCTTTACAAACGCCATCAAAATTTCGGTAAAGCAGAAGTTTCAGTTAAGGACATAATGCTCAACCTAAACATTACTGGCGAGAAAAAAGATGAGTGTTTAGATGCATTGCGAAGGCTTGAAAAAAGAAATATAGTGAAAATTACACCACTTTAATTCAAACTACATTTTTTATTTTTGTTAGAGACGTTTTTTGCTTCATTAATTCATTTGGGCTGCGATTGATTTTATCTAAATAGCGTCCCATGCAACCTCTGACTTTTCAAGCAAATTGGGCGGGCTTCTAAGATTATTTCAAAAGTTCGCTCTCAGTTGGAGGCGCCTTAATTAAGCCATGCTTCATCAACAGTTCAGTTGATTGCCTGGCGTTTTGTATTATGGCTGAAGCCCGTTCGTATAATTCTTTTTTGCTGAGTTTTACTCTTGCAACGCCTTGCTCGATTGATTTTAATGCGCATGCAACCGCTTCTCTTGGAAAAACTTCCCACTCATCCATTCTCGGCAAGATATCCTTCTCGTTTATTCCACGTTCTTGGGCGTAATTTGCCAGTTCCTGCGCTGCTGCAATGCACATGTCGTCTGTGACAGTTTTCGCCTTTACGTCTAAGACTCCTCGGAAAATACCTGGAAACCCTAAGCTGTTGTTCACTTGGTTAGGAAAGTCGCTTCTGCCTGTTGCTACAATTCGTGCTCCTGCTTCCTTTGCGTCCCAAGGCCAAATTTCAGGTATTGGGTTTGCGCATGCGAATATTATTGCATCTTTAGCCATTGTTTTAATCCATTCTTTCTTAATGGTGCCTGGACCGGGTTTTGAAGCAGCAACAACTGCATCCACGCCTTTGAATGCTTCTTGGATGTCGCCGGTTCTGCCTTCAGCGTTAGTTTTCTGTGTAACATCATATTTCCATGGGTCTTCTTCTTTTGTGATGTCTTTTCTGCTCTTATGAACGACGCCTTTGCTGTCTGCAAGTATTATGTTGCCTGGTTTAACGCCCCACCGCATGAGCACATAAGCAGTTCTGATATTTGCTGCTCCTGCCCCAACCAATGTGATTAAGCTTTCTTGTGGTTTTTTACCCACGATTCTGAAGGAGTTAATTAGCCCTGCCAAGATCACTGTGGCGGTTCCCTGCTGGTCATCATGCCAAACAGGAATATTGAGTTGCTCGCGAGTTTTTTCTAGAACGTGGAAACACTTTGGTTTCTCAATATCTTCAAGGTTGATGCCGCCGAAAGACGGCTCAAGAGCTTTACAGATCCTAACTATTTCATCTGGGTCCTTGGTTCTTAGGCAAATTGGAAACGCGTCAACGCCGCCTAAATACTTGAACAAAAGTGCCTTTCCCTCCATCACAGGCAACGCCGCTTCAGGTCCAATATCGCCTAAACCTAAAACACGCGTTCCATCTGAAACCACTGCTACGTAATTCCAGCGATTAGTCAATTCAAACGATTTGTCAGGATCCGCTTGAATTTCTCTACATGGCGTAGCCACGCCTGGAGTGTACCAAACGGCAAAATCGTCAACACTTCTGATAGCGCATTTAGGAATGACCTGCATCTTTCCCTCATAAAACCTGTGCATTGGAGAAGCTAACTGTGCAGGCTTCTTGGCTTTCGCAAGCAACTCATCAACGTTTGGTTTACCTTTTTCTGCTGAAACCAAAAGACCATCTCATATTCAACCGCTAAAATATCAACTGATAGTTTTAAGCGTTTCCACCAAGCTGCTGTGTTGAATAACTTAAATATTAGTTCTGTGTAGAACGCTTGATTATGAGCTCGTTGAGAGATTGGGAAGGCTACAACGAAGCGTTAGTGAAAAGAGGCTTAATTCTGCTGGATTTAGACTTTGTTGCAGGCTGGTCTAGGGAACTTAAAGCAATGAATGATGGCAAAGAAGGCGGCAGATACCGCTACCCGGAATCATTCATCAAACTATTAGCGGTCGTGCATGCATACGTTTTGCCTTACAGGCAACTGGAAGGCTTCATGCGTGGGTTAAGCCAGCACGTTGATGGACTCAAGGCACCTGACTACACTACTATCTGGTGGCGAATCTCAAAAATGAAGGTTGATTTAGCCTCTTCTGTAGCGCTGGATAAGGATGTTACTATCGCGGTGGACTCAAGCGGCATAAAAGTTTCTAATCGAGGAGAATGGATACATAAAAAATGGAAAGTTAAACGCGGCTTCATCAAGATACATATCGCTGTTGACACTAAGACCAAGCAGATTCTTGCCATTGAAGTAACCAAAGAGGACGTGGGAGACGGACGCATGCTTAAGCGGTTGGTAGATGGTTCATCAAGTCGGGTAGCTTTGAAGGGTGTTGTTGCTGACGGCGCTTATGATTCTAAGAATAATTTTCGGTTGCTATCTGACTTGGGTATTGATCCGTTGATTAGGGTGCGTAAGAACGCTTCGTTTAAGGGTGGAGGCTGTATGCCTCGCAAATTCGCCGTTGTAGAGCAGCTTGGCAATGTTGATTGGCGCAGGAAGCGGGGTTATGGTTATCGGTGGATGGTGGAGTCAGCGTTCTCAAGCATTAAACGTGTGTTCGGAGAGTACATCTGCGCAGTGAAGTGGCCTAACATAGTCAAAGAGCTACTCCTGAAAGCTTCAATTTACAACCTTTTCATGAAAATGAATCTGAACTGAATCCCAAACTAAAAAACAACAAAGCAAGGACCTGAAAGGACCCCTCAGTCATTCGACACAGCACACCAAGCGGATTATCAGCAAATTCAGTTTAAAGTAGCGTAGCCAGAGGTTTACAAAATTTTACTTTCTATCGCTTGAATAACAACTCTAATTTGCTAGTAACCTTTTAATCCCTAAACCCAAACCCCAACTGACTAGCCTCTTATACTCTCTCTACTTTCCCACACCCCCCGCCCCAGCCAGACAGACATAGACAGACAAACAGACAAAAACTCATGTTAAAGGAAAGGGTGCGGTGAGAGGAAATCTGTGCCCCTCACAAAAACGCGCGCTTACTAAAATTGTATTCGTGTTGTACATATCTACAAAGCTAAGTCAGAATTCTGAAAGTTTATATTGAAACCTGATAAAAGAGAAGTTATGTCTAAAATAAGTAACCAGAGATCTGAGCAAGTATTTAGCAAACTACCTGACTATGGTTATTCAAAAAAAGCTGCTACAGCAATTTGGCGATGGTATCATCCTTCTAAGAAAAGTGTAACAATTTTCTAATTTCTAAAAACGTACATATTCCCAAAATTGTAATATTGTTTAAGATGAAATAAGTATCTTAAATATAATCTTATATCCAAATATATAAGACGTATTCAATACCAGCCACTTGTCATGATTCCTCTGGCAATCAATCGCTTGGAAACGCAGTCACTGGACCATAAATTGTGATCTTCAATCTGTCGAATTCCTTCAATGCCTGCAGTACCGAAAACATGCAGATTCTTGTGGCGTCTTCCGCCGATTCCACTTCCATACGTGAGCCTGTTTTGTCCCTGTACCACAAGACCACGTAGAGCAACGAAGCAAGGGCTCTGACGCCTGGGTACAGCTTTTCCTTGTTCTCGTCTTTCCAGATCTTCTCAAGTTTACCTTTTTCCGTCGCTATTTCGGACGCTTTTGAAGGATAAAGAAAACCGAAAAGACTCTTAACTAAACGCTCCGTAATGACATAGCAGTCGTTTGCGGCCTCAACGAATTTCTTCTCTTTAAAGTGTTTAACGGCTCTTTCCTGATAGTCCATTATTTCGCCTTGTACGTTGCCGACGGTTTTAAGCAGTTGGTCTAAATCAAGTTTGTCGGCACGTACCTTGAGCTGCGTGTTTTCGGCGACCAGCTTATCAGCCTGTTTTCTTGTTTGCTTAATGGCGAGAAGCACATCACTGAGGTTCGTGACTAAGAAATCAGTCATGATAGGTTTTGGCACGAACATATAGTCATTTTCTACCCTGAGGAAATCTCTCTGTAGAAGATTTTGGGTAATCGTGTCGATGCGTTCACGTCCGTAAACGTTCGAGTAGCCAGAAAAAGGTCCAACACTATTATCCATATCCACAGAGAAAGCCAGATGAACCTCTTCAGAAGAAACCGAGTTACCGAACAACAGAATTTTCTGCAAAACATATTTTTCCGTTTCGTCTAGTTGACCGGAAAAGTCACCTTTTCCAAACTCCATAGACAAGACCCTATTAACCTCGTTCTTGTTCGCGGTTAGAATTCTGCTCACAGCGTCTTTGTTTTGCAAATGGAAGCTCTGGCCTCTTTTTTCGACTAACCCTTCATTCTTCAGCATGTTGACGAAATGAATAACCACGAAATCTTTGCGATAATATTTTCTCCTGACACTCTCGGAAAGATCAAACCAGTCTGCATCGCCTTGCGTGAGTTCCTTTAGAACCGCTAACTTTGCTTTTTCGCCATTCTTAATTATTCCAACAACTAAACTGTCGATTGACAAGCAACTTCCTCGATTAAATCGCGGTTTGCCCTAAATGTGTGATACGCGAGTTTGCGCTAATAAGGCTTTGCAACCGCCTCTTATGCGCCCGTATTCGCGCGCTTGTGGTTAGAGACTGTGTGAAAAATCAATTGATAGTTGTTGACGCATACCCGTGCACTTGAAATCTTTCTGTGCTAATGTGAAGTAATCTTCTCTTCTTTCTTGTTCTCTTTTTCTGCTGCTCATAATTCCGACAAACAGGTGAAAATTCTCGGTCCAAGAAGGTTCAGAACACGCCTCAGGTTGTAAGCCAACATGGTGAAGCCAACCTCCCCTGTCGTCTTCCGCAGGCCCTTAAGCAGCAAGTAGCCCTGATTGAACGCTCTTTTGATAGTGCCAAACGGATGCTCCACAAGCTTCTTCCGCAAGGCCAGCTTCTCTGGCTCAAGCCTCATCCGTTCCCTCATCTCATCAACAACTTCCGCGTTCTCCCAACGCCACAACGTCCTTCCACGCTTATTCATCGTGCATTTCGTCATGAAATGCTCACATGAAAAACACGCATCAGTACTGTAAACCCGTATGTTCTTTTGATGGGCATGATCCAAATAGCTAAACACAAGCCTGTTACCCGCAGGACAAACAAACGTGTCCGTCACCTTATCATAGGCGAATTTGTCACTGTGAAATTCACGAGCAGGAACACCCTTCTTCTTGACAAAACCAACCCCATACCTATTCTGCTCCGGCACGTAAGGAGTGATGCCGTTGTCAACGCATTCCTTGATTTCTATAAAACTGAAGAATCCCTTGTCGGCTACGGCATCCAAACGTTGGGCTCCAAGCATCTCCTTCGCGCCCTTGGCAATAGAGCTGAGCTGGCAATTATCAGCCGGCGCATTCGTCACGTTATAATCCACTATCAAATGATGCTTATCGTCAACTGCAACGTGGCTGTTGTAGCAAGGCTCAATCCTTCCTCGGTTCTTCATGAGCCTGCAGTCAGGATCAACCAATGACACTTCGTTCTGCTTAGACTCTTTAAGCTTGGCCAGAAGCTCTGCGTACTCTTCTTTGCGTTTCATAAGCTTCTGCACTTTTTCTTGAAGCAAGTCTGCATGCTTGGAGTTGGCTTGCTCTTCTCTGCGGTCTTCCTCTTCGATCTCGCACAGGTACTTTGACACGTGTTTGTCGATCATTTTCATTCGGTAAGCCAAGTTTTTGCGGTTGAAGTTTCGGTCAAGGGAGTTGACGGCTTTGAGTTTGACGCCGTCTACGGCGACGAGTTTGGCGCCGTACAAATCTAAGCTCATGCAGAGCTTGACGAACTCTTTGAACACGCCTTTCACGCAGTCAACGTTGTCTTTGCGAAAGTCAGCGATAGTCTTGAAGTCGGGAGTCAGCTTTCTCATTAGCCACATAACTTCAACGTTTCTGTGGCATTCCCGCTCGAGTTTCCTGCTTGATCTTATCTGGTTCAGGTAGCCGTAGACGTACAATTTGAGCAGGTCTGAGGGGTCGTATGATGGTCTTCCTAACTCGAGTGGGACGGAATGTTTGAAGCCCAGTTTTTCCATGTTGAGGCTGTCGACGAACGCGTCGATGAACCTGACTGGGTTTTCCTTGTCGACGTATCCTTCGAGTGTGTCGGGGAAGAGTGCGGTTTGGTCTCGGTTTAAGCCTTCGACGTGTTCGCTCATGACTGTCGGTGCTCCTTACGTCGCTGATTATTGGAGAAGTCTAGATTTAAGGTTAATGGATGCGAAACAAACGAGACTTTTCACACAGTCTCGTTAGCGCGGCGCGTTTTTGTGAGGGGCACAGATTTCCTCTCACCGCACCCTTTCCTTTAACATGAGTTTTTGTCTGTTTGTCTGTCTATGTCTGTCTGGCTGGGGCGGGGGGTGTGGGAAAGTAGAGAGAGTATAAGAGGCTAGTCAGTTGGGGTTTGGGTTTAGGGGTAACCTTTTAATCTACTTACTGCACTAAGCTAAAAAAGGTAACAGAATTGAACTCCGAAGCAAAACGTACAAAACCAGAATGTGACAAGTTCACAGCCATAAATGAATTAGCGCGCCGAAGAGGATTTTTCTGGCCGTCATTTGAGATTTACGGTGGTAGCGGCGGCTTTGTAACTTATGGTCCCCTTGGCGCGCGGTTGAAACAAAATATTGAGACTAAGCTTAGAGAGCTATTCATTAAAAAAATCGGGATTTACGAGATGGAATCATCGGTAATTGCGCCAGAAAAAGTTTTTGAAGCGTCAGGTCACGTGGACCATTTCAAGGAGCCGATGGTAGGATGCCATGACTGTTATGGTCGTTTCCGAGCTGACCATTTGCTTGAGGAAAAAGGCATCAGTTCGGCTGAAGCTGAAAAAATGAGTTTAAACGAAATTAAAGAAGAAATCGAGCGCCATGATATAGTGTGCCCCGACTGCGGAGGCAAATTTGGTGAGCCACAGCAGTTCTTAACAATGTTTAAAACCACTATTGGACCTTACTCGGGCGCTGTTGGTTACGGGAGACCTGAAGCTGCACAAAATATTTTTGTTGAGTTCAATCGTCTATACAATGTTGCGCGGGAAAGACTTCCTTTCGGAGTTATCCAAATCGGTCACGCTTTGCGTAATGAGATTTCGCCAAGGCAAGGCTTGATTAGGTTGAGAGAGTTCACGATTGCTGATTTAGAGTTCTTCTTTGATCCTGAGGAGCCATGCTGCCATTTGCTCCCAGAAGTGGAAAGCGAAGTATTGCCCATTCTACTATGCGAGACAAGGCTGAAGAAACGCGAGGACACAACAGACCTCACAGTTAGAGAAGTGCTTGATCGGAAAATAATTTGCTCAGAATGGCAAGCATTTTTCATGGCGATGGCGAAGAAACTTTTAATGGAGCTCGGCGTACCAGCTGAGAAACAGCGGTTTATCGAAAAATTCAGTTGGGAAAAAGCGCATTATTCAAGCCAAAGCTTCGATCAAGAAGTTTTAGTTGACCGTTGGGGCTGGGTGGAAGTCTCTGGGCATGCTTACCGAACTGATTACGATTTGAAATGCCATATGAAAGCAAGCGGCGTCGACATGACCGTTTACAAAGAATACGCTAATCCAGTCGAAAAAGAAGAACTTATTGTTAAGCCAATTATGGCTAAGCTTGGTCCAGTATACAAGAAGGAAGCCTCAAAAGTGGCTGCGCTGCTTGCTAAGGTGCCTGCACAGGAAGTTGCTAGACGCCATGCAAAAGCAAGGCTACTTTATGGTAGAAAACTACGAAGTCAAAGCTGACCAAGTAGACATTAGCAGGCAAAAAACGATTGTTCGCGGCACCCGCTTCATACCGCATGTGGTGGAACCAAGTTTTGGCGCTGACAGGCTCTTTTACGCGGCATTGGAGTATGCTTACGGCATCAAGGACGACCGTGTTGTTATGAGTTTTCCAAGAAGCATTGCACCAGTTCAAGTTGGCGTTTACCCCTTAATGAGTAAAGATGGTTTAGACATTAAAGCAGTACAAGTGCAAAGGATGCTGGCGAACGAGGGTTTCATGGTTGAATTAGACGAAACAGGCTCCATCGGTCGCCGTTATGCAAGAGCTGATGAGGTAGGCGTGCAATTAGGAATAACCATAGATTATGATACGCTAAAAGATGACACTGTAACCATACGAGACCGCGATAGTTGGCAACAGGTTCGAACTCAAGTCAAAGACTTACCAGAACTCTTACGCAGTTACTTCCAAGGAAAAATAAACTTCGGAAATTTAGGTTTATTAATTGAAAGTTAAGCAGCTAACTTTTTTAATGAACACTCGATAGTAACATCATAAATCAGTGATAATTATAGGCGGGGAACAAGTGGTACTTCCATCAGAAACAGAAGAGCGCGTGAAAAGAAGAGCCTTAAACGCTTGCCAAGATAACCTACGGAAGGTTGTAGATGTCTCAAGGAAAATTCCTCAACTTGCTGAGTATTTTGCAAGCGGCGACAAAGAAAACGCAAGAAAGCTCTTCAGCGAAATCAGAACAGGCGAAGAAGAGGTTGTTAAGGCAAGACGCATGGTTTCTCAAGAGCTAGCCGAGATAGGCGCCATTTTGACTGCTCGTGAAGACTTCTTAAGATTCACAAATTTATCAAGCGAAATAGCTGATTTCTCAGAAGGAATCGCTTATTATTTAGTTGAAATAATGGAGCACAACTGGAGCATTTCACCAGAAGTCAAAAAAGACTTGCTTAAGCTGTCTTTAGCTGTCTTGGACACTGTGCTTAAGCTCAGGGAAACAATGATGGTTCTAAACTACGGCTCACAAAAAACCCTGGAAAGAGCCAAAGACGTAGAAATCGCTGAGCGAATAGTTGACGACCAGTACCGAGCGTTAACAATAAAAGTCCTCAGCGGCAAAATTGACGTCCCAGTACTACTGCTTCTAAGAGAAATCCTTCAACTGCTAGAAAACAGCGCTGACAAAGCTGAAGACGCCGCGGACGCCGCACGGATGCTTTCGTTCATCATGTAACAAGAGCCGACTTCAATGCCGAAAATAAAAGTTGAACTCATCGAAAACTTCTTAGTCGTGTGGGATTCTACTGAAGGCTCGCAACTATACAAAGCGGGGTATTACGGGAAGCCAGTTGGGATTTCTAAGCCTAAAATTCCAGAGTTTGAGGTCCCACTAATTTTGGATTTGATGGAAGGCTTATACCTTGTCGAAAACAAGAAAATAGAAATTTACGAGGGTCCGGACGTGAGCAAGGTTAGCCTCAAAAAGCTAAAGCAAAAAGCTAAACAGCTATACGACGAGTTTGAAGAGAAATACGCTGTTTACCATGACCTCCGAGACAGTGGCTTAATCGTTACGCCAGGAATAAAGTTTGGCTGCGACTTCGCCGTTTACAAGTATGGTCCAGGAGTCGAACATGCCCCCTACATGGTCTCGGTAAAGAAGGCAGGCTCAAACATTTCAGCAACCGAAATTGTTAAAGCTGGACGTCTAGCGACCACAGTGCGGAAAAGGTTCATTATTGCTGTGCCAGATTTGGGTTCGGGTAAAATCAAGTATTTGATTTTTAAGTGGTTTAAGGCTTAGTTTGCTATTATTGTTTGGTTTTGGAATTCTCCTCGGATGGTCTGGTGTGGGTAAATCTTTGATGCTACAAGGGAGCAGCCTTCTTCTAGTTTAACGTCATCTGCGATTATTGAGACAGTGGTTATTTTTGTTGGTTTATGCTGGCTTGAGTTAACAATTACGTGTCTGCCGATTATGCTTTCGAATACTTCAGCGTTTTCTCCGATTATCACTCTGTCCATTACTGCTGAATTGGATACTACAGCGTTTTTGCCTATTCTAGTGAAATTGTCAATGCATGAATCCACGATTCTTGCGCCATCTTCAATTTGGCAATGTCTCCCAATCAAAACAGCGCCCTCAATAGTGATTTTCTTTTGTTTTATTTTATGGATAATTTCTAGACGGCATTTTTCTGAATCATTGCTTTCGCCTTGAACCCAAATTTGGCTTCCCTCGTTTAATCTTCCGCCGAAATCATTTAGGGTTGAGAAGCCGCCATGCAGCATGTTTTTCATGGCTTCTAAGTAGCTTTTAGGTGTGCCCACGTCAAACCAGTTGCCTTTCAACGTGTAACCATACACTGCGCGTCCAGTCTGGATTACGTAGGGAATGAAGTCGTAACCGAAGTCTAACCTGTTTCTTTCTTTAATGATTTGTTGAACGCCTTTTTCCTTGAAAATCTTTTTCACTTCAGGGGAGAGCACGTACAAACCTGTGTTGGCAAGGTTGCTGGGAGCGTCTTTAGGCAGTGGCTTTTCAACAAACCTTTGGATGCGACCGTTCTTGTCGATGTCAGCTATGCCTAAGCCTTCAACGTTATCAACTTCCCGCAGCACTATGGTTAAGGCGGCGCATTTTTCCTTATGATAATCAATTAAGCTCTTAACTTTTATGTCAAAAATGTTGTCGCCTTGTACTGCGAAAACTGGGTTGGTAAGTTCGTAGTATTCCATGTTTATTCTTGCTGAATCAGCGCTTCCCAAATCATCAACGTTAGGCTGATATTTTATGTGAATGCGCGGCTTTATGTTGTAACGTGCTGAGAATCCATAGCCTGACTCAAAATAGTCATACAGGTCTCGATAGTTGGTATAGCCTTTAACTCCGAAGATAAAGTTGCGAATGCCCTGGCTTGCGAGCGACAAAAGAGAAAACTCAACAAGCGGCCTGTTCAAAAAGCGCAGGCAGGCTTTGCTTGTTTCAGCCGTCAACGGCAAGAGGCGTGTTGCTTTTCCGCCTACTGGAATGATTACTCTTATCTTTTCAGGAGCATAGCTGTCTCCTACTAGTGGGGCATAATGGTCGCTCAATACGTCACCAACGATTTATAGTTATAAAGATAGGTTGTCTGCTAATCCTTTTAATGTTTCTCATGAACTGCAATGTATTAGGTTTTTATGTTGTTGGCGGTGGAGGTCTTACTCTAAGAAGACAGCTACTTCCATTACGCCTAGGAAAGAGGGCCACAGTTTAGAAGATAAAAGTTGCTACTTTCTGCGGTCAATTATCTCCATTGCTTCAGGTCCAGTACCAATCAAAACTACAGGCACCCTTGTTTTGTCTTCTACTTCTTCTATGAAGTCTTTTGCTTCCTTTGGCAGGTCACTGTATTGTTTGGCACCCCTACAGTTTGGGAAAAGACTGTCCAGTTTTGTCATTGCCGCTTGTGTGGCGCCGTTTATCCTGGCGGTTTTCTTTGCTAACTCGTAGTTAAATGGTGCTGAGCGTCTGTCTCTGCCTGTTCCGGCAGCGACTTCAAACCATCCTCTTTTTTGCGCTTCCTCTTTTGTTATTTCTCCAGGCAACGGTCCAGCGCCAACTCTTGTTATGAATGATTTATAAACTATTAGGACATCGTCAACTCTTGTTGGTCCGACTCCTGCTTCTGAGGCGATGGCTGACGCGCTTGTGTCTCTTCCAGTTACGTATGGGTAGTCGCCGCTCAAGAATAGTGATAACATGAAGCCTTGTGTGCCTTCAAGAAGTACTTTTTTGCCTTCATCTAAGCCATCGTTGACTTCTTTCACTTGGTCAGTAAGGTACGGCTTTAATTCGGGGATATCTTTGGCAAGTTTCGCTGTCCGTCGGACGCGTTCTTCAATGGCAGGTCCTACTCCCCAACCTGTGGTTCCAATGCCTTTGTTGACGGCGCTTGCCTTATCTTGGGTGCCGTGCTTCTCCTCAATTATTGAGGCGTTCTGGTCTACGCCTATTCTGTCTTGCACTTTTGTGAGTTCTACTTCATCAAAAAATTTCTGAACATGGATGTTTGCACCTGCTGCAATAAGCAGGCGTGTTTTAGGGTTTAAAAATGCAGCGGGAACCATGTGTAAAGCGTATTTTTTGCCTTCGTACCAGACAGTGTGTGCTGCGTTTACTGAGCCGGTTCTGACGCAGAAATCAAGTTTATCTTTGAGGGCTAAGTAAGAGATTATTTTTCCTTTGCCTTCGTCTCCCCAGAAGGCACCGACAATTACCGTGCTAGGCATTTCAATTCCACCGTTGACAAGTCATCTCAAGAATTATTTAAAGATAGGGCGTCTAAGGCGGCTTATTTTCCTTTTTTCGTTTCTTTTCTTCGTTCATCAGTTGAGCTAAGGTGTAGGTAACATAGGCTGAGAAGCTGTGAATGCCTTTTTTAATTGCGTATTCCTCTTTGATTTTAAGCCATTCGTTAAAAAAGTAACTGTAAACCTCAGCCTTTACAGTGATGCTTTTAAAGCCTTTTTTCGGCGTTTTGTTTCCCCTCTTAAGTTAGTTAGCGAACGTACATTTATATAAGGTTTCACAATAAGCGGGAAACCGTTAATTATATATTCAATCGTACGGTAAAGTACGGAAGAGGAGATTGGGAGTTTTGCCACGAAAAGGCTACAAATGCATAACCGTCAACGACAAAGTTCACGCAGATATTAGAAAAAGAGCCAGGGAAACCAACCGCACTATGAGAGGATACGTTGAATACTTGATTGCTAAGGATAAAGCTGCAAAAGAAGGAAAATAAATGTGCCTATTAAGGTCCTTCAATCTAACGACCGCGTTGCTGAAGTACAATTTATCTGTGATTGCTGTGGCAAAATAGTAAGAACCAGTGTAATAACAAGGGAAGAAGCAGAAACCAAAAAAAACACAAAAATAACTTGCTATCAATGCAAAAATGCCTAAAACAACAGGAAATAACCTCTGTTTTTTAAAAGAAGCTTAAGAACGCCTGTTTGCCGCTTCGTTATCGATTCTCGCTAAAAGTTTAATCACTCTTTTGCCCTTCTGGTTTTTTTCTTTTTCTGTAATAGTGTTTAGTGAATCGCAGATATCGTCTAAAATTATTCCTTTTTCTTCATCCAATATAACAGGGTAAACTCGACAGCCTGAAGGCCTGTCAACGTAAACATTGCATTGGCATTTTTTGGGGTTGTAGAAAACGCAGTAGCCTTCTCGGTTTTTGAGTTGCGCATAGCCTTGCTTGTTGTATTTTACGAAGTGGTTTTTGCTGAAGCCTTTCTTTTCTAAGCGAGTAATGTCTTTTTCGGATAGAAGCATTTCAGTTTCTGTGCAACAGGCGCCGCAATTTGAACAACGCATAAGGTTGAAGTGTTTGGCTTGTATTTTTGTTTTTATCCAGTTTTTAGTAAATTTTAGGCTGCTCTTTGTAGCAAATTTGAATTTAACAGTTCAGCCCAAGCGATATTTCTTAGTGGTATGCGGGTGCTTCCACGGTTTCTATACGGAGTGTATTCGATGATATTGGTTTTTCCTGAGCCTTTATGGATTCCGATTAATTGCACGTTTATTATCACGGCTCCATCTTTTAAGTGCAGATTAACGTTTTTTCCAATGTAAGATTTGGCGCTGTTAACGCTGAAGTTCTCCATTGCCTTTTCACCACTCTTGTTCTTGGTCAGCTATTTTGCTCCAGCATTGCTGGCAAATGGGCAATTTTTCGCCTTTAATCTGAATGTATAGTTTGATGTTTTCGCTTTTACAGTCGTCTTTCCAAGGGTTTTTACATTGCTCCATGTATCTTACCTCTGAAATACCGCTTTAGCATTTGACGCTTTTAAGGTGTCTCCAGAAACTACGGTTTGAAGCAGGGGAGAGGTGGGTGAAAGTAAAACTTTTACGGTTGCATTCAAATCAATCAACTGAGCAATGCGCGCGATAGCAGAAATTAACGCAAACCAATCGAGTTAGCAACAAACTGGCACGCGAGTACTTAGCTAAGATAGATAATTTAATTATTAGAATGCGCTATCTGGAACAAGCAGAAAGATGAATGTTTGATGGCTACTGTTTTTGCTTATGTGAAAAAGATTTGCAGTTTGGCATTGACTTTCAATTCTCTTCTCAGCATCGTTTCGGTGTTGGGCGTTTTAGAGGGGTTCTATTCGGCAAGGTATTATTGGAAGCCTTATCCGCCGTATCTTATTAATGGCTCCTTCTTTTGGTTTGCGGTTTTGGCTGCAATGTTTAACATTAATTTGGTCGTGAAGATTGGTAGGGTGAAAACAGGAAGGCTATGGTTTCATCATTATGTTTATGGGTTTGTCATTTTTGTCTTAGCGTGTACTTTGCTTTTGTTGTTTGGCTCCATTTCTTTTTTCGGTATATTTGTTGGGAACGGATATAGTCTTGCGGTTAATGCTGGGCGTTTCTTTGTTTTGGGTGGTTTAACTTTGTTCATAGACGATTTTGCTGATGTTTCGAAGAGATTGACTTTTGTTCTGAGGCTTGTTCGGTCGAAGATTTATAGAGTTCGAGAAGCGATTCGCGTTGTTCAGGGCGTTTTAGGTTTTATGTCCTTCTACATTTTCTTGTGTGTTATCTTCTCGACTTCACTGCTGCAGGGAAGTAACTCGATGGGTAATTTAGTTTTGGCTGGAACTTTGTTAGTGACTAGTCTCACTTCTCTGGGAAGCGTATGTATGAAAATGTGGTGACGTTCAGCATTTGACAAATCATGAGTTTGCAGCATTCTTTATTGGTCTGTTATAGGGGTTAAAGGTTTATTATTTGCGGCGTTATGATTTGTTTTGTTATTTTTAGCAATCCAACCGATGGCTTAACCGTGAAAGATACTGGGTCAGTAGGGCTTCCAGGGTTAATGAAGAGATTTTTTTCTTCCCATTTTATTTTAGAAGCATGCGTATGCCCATAAACAAAAACGTTGAAACCATTCTCTTTAGCAATTTCCACCATCTTACCTGAACCTTGAAGAACGTTCGGATCATGCATTACGCCTATTTTCCAATCGAAAATTTTAAGTGAATTAAGCTCAGGTAAAGCTCTGCTGACTTCTTGGCTATCCATGTTGCCGTGAACCGCTAAAACTGGGGCAATCTGCTCTAGTTCGTCAATTACTGATAATTCCACTAAGTCGCCAGCGTGTATAATGAAATCTGCATCCTTTAAAACCTCGAACACTTTTGGGGGAATACACATGGCTCTTTTAGGGACATGTGTATCAGAGATTAACCCGATGGTTTTAGCGGCTTCGAAACTTGCCGTCTCTCGCTTAGTCATTGTTTGAATGTTGCTCATTTTGCGGTTGAAACCAATGTGGCGTTATCTTATTTGTTAGAATGGGTAAGTATAAAAATTTTTCATTCCGTGAGATTTTGAGCGTTTTAATGTTTGCAAAAGCCAAAGTATGATATAATCAAAAAAGGGAAAGGGTAAATTGGGTTCTGTTAGCTCATGAACCTCTTCACAGTTTCATAAAGTATGCTTGTTCCGTAAACAAGGTTATCTATAGTTATCCGCTCGTCACTCCCATGCATCCGCTTTTCCAATTGATCATTTGGCTCATCAGGAATCATAGGTTGGAACCCATAGCATACACTGCCAGTTTCCCGAAAGAAACGCGAATCGGTGCCGCCGGTAGTTAACGTAGGGGTTACTCCGCAGCCTGGCTCAAACTCCTCAAGAACTCTTGTGATGATATTATAGAGGGGGGTTTCCGCAGTTGATTCTGAACCGTCATGCGCTTGTATAAACTCAAAACTCAACTTATCTAACCCCACATCTTTGAGCAAACCTTTGATTAAATCAACCGTTTCATTCACTTTTTGCCCTGGAAGAATTCTGCAGTCAAATACTGCTTCGCAGTCTGAAGGGATAATGTTCTCTTTAACCCCGCCACGAATCATGGTTGGAGCGATAGTCATTTTTGTTCGAGGCCTGATTTCCTCAGCTAAAGCCTTGTCCTTCTTTGCCAATTCGTCTAGTATCTGCTCGCTCTGCCCTGGGTTGGCAAGCAAACGCAAGAAGGTCTGTTGCAGTTCTGGGTCTTGCTTTCCCATTTCAGCAAGGAACTCCTTAAGCGTGGGCACATAGATGGTTTGTGGCTTGTAGTTTCCAAGTTTGTCGATTACTTTGTTCATGCGCATCACAGCGTTGTCTGCCATATTAGGGGTAGAGCCGTGTCCAGGGGTCCCTTTAGCTTTTATTCGGAGCCACAGAATCCCTTTTTCAGCCGTCTGCACTGGGAACACATAGCCATTTTTCGACGGAAAAGCTAATCCGCCCCCTTCGTTGATAACGTATGGGCACCAAACTTTTTCTTTGTGATGACTCAGAAGGTACCCTGCGCCTTCTTCCCCGCCTTGTTCCTCGTCCGCGGTAGCTGCCAAAATAACATCGCCTTTTAGTTTAACATTGTTTTTCTTTAAAAGTTTGATAACCATAATTTCGATGGCAGTCATGCATTTCATGTCATAAGCTCCTCTACCGTAAACATAACCATCCTTGACTACTCCAACAAACGGGTCAACGGACCACTCCTTTGGGTTAGCTGCAACCACATCAAGATGCGACAGTAAAAGAAGGATTGGTTTTTCACCTGTTCCCTTAAGCCGTGTGATTACGTTGCCTCTCCCAGGCGCTGATTCAATAATTTCTGTCTTGAAGCCTTGGTTAGCTAAGTATTGTGCTATGTAAATTGCTGCTTGGGTTTCGTTTCCTGGCGGATTGGTTGTATCTATGCGTATTAAATCTCTAAGCAATTGCGTGACTTCTTGCTTTACCCCGTTTAAAATTTGAGGCGACATTATTTTTCAAAGCTCCTTCATGTTGTCTAAGGCTTTTTTTCTCTTAAGAGTATCTATTGTCATGTTACTATTGCCCTGTTGAACTTGAACAATTTTTCGTTTATTGAACAATGATGTTTATATATGATGCCAAAAAATCTATTGAATGATAAAGTTGGTTGCAATGAAAGAACTAAAACCTATAGATTACAAAATACTGTTTGAATTAATGAAGGATTCTCATAGAAGCGATAGGCAACTAGCAAAATCTTTAGGTGTTTCCCAACCTACGGTGACCCGAAGAAGAGCGATGCTCGAAGAAAACTTCATAGAAGGATACACTGTTATACCAAAGTTTGGTCAAATCGGGTTTGAAATAGCAGCTTTCACATTTTTGAAAAGCAAACTTAAACTTAAAACAGGCGAAGAAAAAAATCAAGCTTTACAGAAAATGCGAGAATGGTACATGAAACAACCCAATGTGATTCTCGTTTTGGACGGGAGAGGAATGGGTTGGGATGCTGTCTGCATTTCGCTTCATGAAAACTTCTCAAATTTCGCTGAGTTCATAAGAGCGCAAGATTCAGAACTATCTGAGTGGGTGATTGAAAGCCAAACTTTCCATGCTGATTTGAAGGCTGGAATCGTAATCAAGCCATTACACCTTAAATATTTGATAACGCCAAAATAACTCAGCGCATAAAACTGCCTTATTTGATCTGTAAGGCGTTAACATCTCTCTTTGCATTCTATTTCCTTTTTTCAAAAATATTTGTCGAATTAGTGCTTTATGTTGGAATACGGCATGCTTTTTGCATTAAGGTTTGAAATGTTTTTTATGCATAGGAAAGTTAAGTTGTGAACAATGAGTTCTTAATGTTTCGTGGTTGGAGGGCAGGTTTTGTGTGTTGGCTACTCATCGCCATCCGTTATCGAGGAGAAAGGAGAAGGCTTCGAAAACGGAAAAATTCTTGGCGTGAGTGGTTTAGCCTTCAACCTTAACTTACCCTCCAATCACTAACAAGACTCAAGATTCTACAAAAATGCTTAAAAGAATTATGAATCAAAAATAAGTATTAACGATATAAAAAAAATGTTAGCTTACCCTATCGCTAAAACGCCTTCCAAAATATTCGTTTCAGGAACATCAAGCTCCTTAGACAACCATACCTTCAAAATAGGCGAAAACTTTGGAAGTGCACCACTATAAGTGATAATTTGGTTACCCTTAAGCGCATCAGCTTGGAAAACCTTCTCATCTTCCTTATAGCTAAAAGACAACGTTTGAGCGCGGAAAGCTAAAGTTTGAAAATCTTCCCACTGCTTGCAACGCAAAATCACTGAAGCTCCACCATAAACCATTGGCAAAGTTTCGGTTTGACCCTTTTGCTCCTTGGCTGCTGCGGGAAGTGCTTCTTTGGGTGAGTTGCCTGACACGTATGTGATCAAGTTTGTTACTTCTTTCTGTAGACTGCTTATTTTTTCTTCAACTTTTTCTACTTTACCGCTTAATTCGCCTGTGTCTCCAAGTTGCTCGGTAACCGTTGCCAGCTCATTAATCAATTTGTCTAAATCTCTCTCATGCTCTTTAAGAACGTTCACTATGAAGTCTAAAGCCTCTAATGAATCATCCTTTGACTGTGGATTCTTCGCCAATCTATTTATCCCTCATGCCTGCCAACTCATTATGAAGGAACTGTAAATAAAGATAGCGAATCCTTAAGTAATATCACAGTGACGGCATACCTATAACTATTTAGAATCTTTCTTTCCAATATATGATGATTTACGATATTATCTGACTGTTTACTACACTAGCTAATTTACCTTTCCCTGCACCTAAAAATAAAGTAGCCTACTGCCACCAACTTTATGGTTATTCTGAGACAATTCCATCCACAACTAAAAGCGGAAAGCCTAAGCTTGAATCCGCGACTGGAATTTGGAGGCAGGGCTGCTTCAGGTTCAGGTTAAGTACCATTCGTTGGAGGTGCAGCTGGCTCAGTGCTGCCCCCCTCAAGTATTCCGTTAACTTGATCTACCAATTTTCGAAATACGTCAGTTTTTTCCTTGGAGAAAAATGTGTAGGTAACACCTTTCCACGTTACACTTACCTCATTTCCAAACTTCTCAATATGCTCAATTTCCAAAATAGGAATCTCCTTAACAACAATCCACTGTTTTTTACGGAAACCTTTGGCAGCAAAAAACCTGACCATATTATCAGAAACTTCAACTTTAGATACCTGTATACCCTTCTGCTTTTTTCCGCTTTTAGGGATTGGTTCTGGTTCGGTTGTGACCTCGCCTTTAGCGATTGACTCTGGTTCGGTTGTGACCTCGCCTTTAGAGACTTGCTCAGTAACTGGTTGGGTGCTGACTTCGCTTTTAGGGAAGAATTGGTTTGTGATTAACAACTTCTCATTGTGTTTTAATTGCTGTTTTAGATGTTGCTTGAAAATCTCTCGGCTGCGCTCAATAACGTTTTCTCTATTGCTGGCAACATCGATTTTATCTATGCTGCCTTTAAGCTCATCAATGTTGACTTTGAAGTTAGTTTCGGCAGCTAAATTCTGCAGAACACTTTCAAGCTGACTGATTTCTTCATTGTTTTCTTTGTCTCCGACAACTTTGCCGAGTAAAAGGTCGTTTAACATGAAATACGCTAAAATTACAGATTTCGCATCGTGAAAGTTCGGATTGTTCTCTTTGGGGTCGTCATCAAGGTTTAAACCGTTAAAGTATTCATACACCGCTTCTAAGATGCTGAAGGCTTCGTTTGACGTTTCTTTGGGAATCTGGCTTTTTATGGCGTAGGCGATTTTTGAGAAGCCCAAGTTCAGAGGCGGCATCGTTTGCACTGTGAAACTTAGGTTCTCACCAAAACCGTTAGCGAAGCCTTCTAACTGTTGCCAGTTTATTCGTTTCTCTTGCAAGCCAATTTGAACATTAAACGACTGGTCAATGATGCCTATTGAAGTGTTAATTATCGCTAGCAACTCGTTTCTTCTCAGGGATGCTTTCTCGTTATTTTCGTTATTTTCCTTGGTTTTTCGTTGATCCTCAAGTATTCCGTTAATTTGATCTACTAATTTACCAAATATGTTGGTCTTTTCTTTGGTGAAAAACGAGTCAGTAGCACCTTTCCACGTTACGCTTAACTCGTTTCCAAGCTTCTCAATGTGCTCAATTTCAAGAACTGGAATTTCCCGAACAACAAGCAGTTGTTTTTTACCTAAACCTTTGGCAACAAAAAACCTTGCTATATTATCGGAAACCTCAACTTTAGCTACCTCAAGGCTCTTCTGCTGTTTTTTCGACGGATTCTCTTGACTCTCAGATTCATCGGGTTGCTTTCTCTTAAATCTCATATTGCGTCGTACCTTTTATCAACTTATCGATTTATAAATTAATGCATTAAATCGCTGTCAATCCACCTCTAATGAGGGAGTATTGAGGTTTCTTGTACTGTCGTTTCCAAGTGTTTCAAAACAGTTTAATAAAAGGCTAGGATGAGTTATTGTGGCTTCCATGTGCAGTTGATTGCTTTGTACTCGCAGGCTAAAACGCATGGAGAGTTGTTGGTTTCGGGTTTGCAGGAAGAGCAAGTGTACTTTATTTTTTTCCGATGCTCCTCCACAACTGAGGCTACAGTTTTATCTTCAAAGTCAATAAACATAGCCTCTAGCTGAAGCGCAGATTGGGGACACTGCTTAACGCATTTGCCACAGCCGCTGCATTTGTCTGTGTCGATAGTTATGTAATACTCGCCTGAACCGTCACTGTAGCCATAATGCGTAATAATAGCCCTCAACCTCTCATCTAAGATTTTTGCGCCTTCTCATACAACGCCTTACCGAAAAGCGCTGCGCCAAATGCACCAGCAACCATCGGGTCCAACCCGTTCTCGCGCCAATTAGGCATCGGCAAACACTTTACGCCCAAATTAACCTCTATTCTGCTGACGATTCCAATGTTTTTCGATTGCCCACCAGTGATAACCAGTTCTTTTTCTAAGCCTACCCTGTTGATCAAGTTAGCCATGCGAACTGCCATAGCCCGCGTGTAAGCAGCCAAAACCTTTTCTTTAGACCAACCTTTACGCAAGAGTCCCATTGCTTCGGTTTTTGCAAAAGCCACGCATGTGCAGCTTACTGGCGGCGGCTCCTCATCTACCTTTAGCGAGAGGGCACCGATCTCTTCAATAGGAATCTGTAGCAAATCAGCGAAAACTTCCATGCCTCTGCCTGTTCCAGCCGCGCACTTATCATTCATCAGAAAAGAAACAACTCTGCCTGTTTCATCGCAGCGGATAGCTTTGATGTCTTGTCCTCCGACATCCAGCACGGTTCGCACGCTTGGCCCCCAAATGTAATTTGCGCCCTTAGCGTGGCAAGCAATTTCCGTTATGGCTTTGTTTGCCATAGGAACGTTGACTCGCCCGTAACCCGTGCCAACAATATATTTGAGGTCACTTGCCTTAAGCCCAGTTTCCTCAAGTGCCAAGTCTAAGGCTTTCTTCGCGCTCTCAGGACTGTTAGAGCCAGTCCGCGTTATTCCCCAAGAATAAGGCTTCGCCATTAACCATTACAGCAGCTTTGGAACCAACTGAACCAACATCAACGCCTGCAGTGATTATGTCCTTACTTGTCCACTTCTTGCCTGGCACTATGCGATGGTATTCGCGCCAACGCCAAAACTCAAATTCCTCTCTAACACTGCTTGGTTCCTTCATTTTTGATCCCTCCTTAGCTCGGGTTGCCGCTGTAAGAGCTGCACCTAAAGCTCCAGCGTAATCAGGAAAATCGGGAATCAAAACGTCAACCCCCAGTTTTCTTTTCAGTGATGCAACAAAACCAACGTCCTTAGCTACGCCGCCAATCAAAACCACATCGGGGTTTACGCCTAACCTGTGAACCATGGATGAAATTCGGTCAGCCATTGCATCAAAAACTGCACGGGCAATTTCAGGTTTAGACTCCTGACGGTGAATAAGCGAAACAACATCTGATTCGCCGAAGATAACGCAGGAAGCGTTTATGGGGCTTGCGCGTTCCGCTTTAAGTGACAGCGGACCCATCTCCTCCAATTTCACCTCTAACGCTCGTGCCATCGCCTCAATGAATGTTCCTGCACCCGCAGCACATCTTTCGTTAACGATAAAATCAACCATAACCGCTTTCTCGTCGCATTTAACGGCTCTTGCTTCTTCAGCGCCGACATCAATTATCGTTCTGGCTTTCGGGAAAAGGTAAACTCCTGCTTTAGCGTCAGCGCCCATCATGCTTACCGTGCCGTTAGCGTAAGGCGCCATTTCCATAGCTGAACCCGTAGCAACAAAATAAGCCACATCAGAAATTTTGAGGTTTACCCCTTTTAACGCCTCGTTTACTGCTTCTTCAGCGGCTTTGGTAGGATCGAACCCTGAGAAAGCTTGCCCCCTTGAAACAACAGCATCATCTTTTAGCACCACCGCTTTTACTCTTTGAGTGCCTAAATCCATTCCGACGGTAATCATGAATCCACCTTTAAAAATCCACTCTCGCCGTTAACATTTCAAGGAACGCTTCAACACGCGTCTTCATTTGCCCAACGTCTTCCCTAGTGTATTCGGTGTCAAGATAGTAGGTGGGGATATTTATTTTGTCAAGAGCTTTCTTGATTCTGTTATACTCCATTGCGTAGAGCATGCAGCCGCGCACTACATAGTAAATAACGCCTTGAACGTTCCATTCCTTAACCTTGTTCAATAGCCAATTGATTCTGTCTTCGTTTCCGTCGCTCGAAGTGAAGCAGGGGCAAGTGGAAGCCATAAGATACCGTTCTCCAATAGCGTTAAGCATGTCATCCATGGTCCATTCGTCTATGCCAACGGGGTCGTTAAGAATTCTCTCGCCTGAACAAAGCTCATCTGCGACGATAATGCCTTTAGGATTAGCTTCCTCAACCAGAGTTGGAAGCTTCCAGTTATCAGGCCAAAACATCGGTGTACCCGTTACTAGTACCCGCGGAGTATCAGGAGAACAAACCCAATCTTTCCTCTGCACTCTTTTTTCCAGCTCATCACATAATGCCTCTGTTTTCTCCGTCCACCGCACTTTATCATCCCATAAGTATGCTTGATTAACTAGCATAGCGTCTCTTCCCATAATTACTGGTTGACCTTTACGCAAATCCTGTAAACGGCGAAAAGCTTTTGTTGCCTTCTGCGTCTGCTCAATAGCCGCCTTCAAGCTTTTCCGAGTAATCTTGTTGCCCGTAAATTTCTCAATTTGCGCTTTCATGAGTTTTATTTCATCATTCCAAAAACGAAGTGAATGAACAGAATCTTTAACCCTTGGAATATTCATTCCCCAAATAGTCTTGTAATCACTTAAAATTTCGCTCAGTTTAGTCATTCCGTCACATGTTAAAACACTAATTAAAGCATCGCTCAACTCAAGAAAAGGTGAAAGCCCAATCATTTCCGCGCCTATGGTTGAACGAATAACTGGACAAACCTCCACCGGCACAACCCTGTCGCCAATTTTAGAAGCATCATACCAACCTGAATTCACCCTGACTGGAATGGCGTCAGCAGCTAAAATTAACTCTGTCGGAGCAAACAAACACATGTAACCAATAACTTTCTTTCCCTTCTCCTTCTCAGCCGCAATCTCAGTTTGCACGTTTACCAAACAAGTTTGCGATTTCATCAAAATAATTCATGACTTCAGGTCTGTTAGGATCTGCTTTTTTCATGCGCTCAATATTCTCAGCTATTATCTTCTGAGATGCCGCTTTGATAGAGTTTCTAAGTTCCTCTATTTCTTTTGTAGAGATTTCAGGCGTGTATTTTTTTTCAATTTTTTCGCTTTTCATTTTTTCTTCACTCACTTGTTGATGGTTCTAGCCAGTTTCTGGATTTGAATAATGTTTTATTTCCAAGCTTCACTTTCAAGGTATCTTCGTAGGGGCACATTTCAACGCATCGCAAGCATAACGTGCACATTGAAGTGTTTATTTTTCCTCCCTTCTGCTCATACACGTCGGGAACTTGCGATTGACACACTCTCTTGCAAACGCCGCATTTTGTGCATTTTTCCTCATCTTTATCAAGATGAAGCAGAGGCGCCCACTTGAAACCTTTAAACCTATTCACAACAGCTAATGAGGCGCCGGTTGGGCAGAAGCGACACCAAACGCGTCTTATAAAGAATGAACCCACAAGTGTTAAACCGACAAAAGCAATGGCGATTATTTGACCTATATTTTGGCCAGCATAATTGAGGATGTCTTGAGCATAGGGGTAACTAAGGTTAATCTGATTAACAACTAATGGGCCCTTCCAGGGAACAACTAGCGGAATCATTGGATCAAGCAGAACACTGTATATTCGGAAGGGACCAGCCAGTAGTTTCGCCATAACAACTGCAAAGTTGAAATTTGGAGGTGGTTGGATTCGCCATAAGACAGCAGGCAAAAACAAGAAAAACAAAAGTATTATGTATCTTGATTGATGCAGGCTCTTGTTAAGTTTTTCAGGAATATTTCGGTAGCGAATTCTGAATGCTTTTCTTATTGGAATCAATAGATCCATAACTAAACCGAATGGGCAAAGCCACCCGCAATACAGTCGACCTAAAACAATAGTCATCGCAAAAACAACAATCAACACATAAAGAAGCGGAATAGAATAAGAGAACACATAAAATATGGCTGCAAAAGCGACCGCCTGAATGACCAGCCTAATGTAAGTTATTCTTACCGACAAGTTCTTCTTCCATATCAAAATGGCAAGTATCCCTGCTACCCCAAGTCCTGCAAGTACAGCAATTCTTAGTATGTCGCCTATTATTTCCCAAATCATTTCTTTCTCGCCATTTAATTATTACATTTGAATTATGATTTCAATTTCAATGTGCTAATTTAAGCGCTATTCGGATTCCATACCTAACATGTTAAGAGAGGCACTTACACAGTGTGTTTTAGAGGCTTCAGATATAAACGACATGTGGAGGTCTCAACGAATTTTTGATACTCAAAATATGAAAAGAACCTTTTAAATCTTCCATATCTTTGCCGTCTCGTCAGTTTCTTTTACGTTTTGGCAGGAAAAATTGTCATGAAGGAGGAGGTATCACGCGTGCATTGTACTGTTTCAGATATGCTAAGTGTGCTGCATCATAGGGGTAGCTTTCAGCCATCGTGTACGGAAATCCACTCATGCCCATGAAAGGCAATGGGCTAACGGTAAAGGTGAATCCATAGCCCCATCCTCCAGGCGGATCTTTAAACCAGCAAGCTACGAAGAAGAAGTAGTCTCTCACCATACCCTTGGCAGGTGCCGTGAGATTGCTGACTGGAAAGTCCAGAGTAACTTCATCGCCTTGTCGTCCAATTACATACATGTTGTCTGCATTTTGAACCAGCGCGGTTACATCACCATATCGTGTGAAGTTTCCGGAAGACGTCGAGTTGGTATCCCACACTTGGCTTAGAGTTGCGATGGGGCTAACTTTTTGAACTGTTATGTTCTGTTGAGTAATTGTGTCAACTCCAATGTAGTCGTAGGTTACATTCCACCAATTGACAATTCTAATCTGGTAATCGCTTAAGCCTGCGGGAAATAGACCTGTTAAGTCCACCACGAAAGTTCTAGGGTTAGAATCTGATGGTATTGGCATCTGCCTATCCTGTGGAACAGGAATCCACGTACCGTTTGGATATTTAACTTCCATGTATGAGGGTGGAGTAATTTGCGTGCCATTTGGTACAAGCCCTTGGGCAGCTGCCGCTTTAAAACTGTTTACCCAATTGTCATAAGCGACAGGCGATCCCCAATTAACTATGCCGTTAACTACAAGTTTGATTTGTTTTGCAGAGGATAAGTTACCTAAGTCTAGCGTTAACTGGTTTAAGTAGATATTGTCCCATGACGGACTAAGAGCCCCATTGTTGCCTGGCGTGAAGACACCGTCAAGCTTTGAAATTTGAGGTAACACATTTTCCCCTTTCGCATTGGTGCCGCTTGGTCCCCAAACATAAGTTGCACTGACTGGTGATGTTACGCTGGTTTGGTTAACTGTGTAGATTTGATCGTTTAGTCCTTGGTTTAGATAATTGGTTACACTTGAGTAAACGTTGGTACCTGCTGGGTGGTCAACAACTAGCAGGTACGCTGCGTCCAAGTAGAAGAGTTCATCCGCTTGTTGGAAAAGAGTCATTTCATAGTAATTGTTGGCATTAATGTTTTTTATTGCCAGCAAGTTCTTGTCAAGTTTCACGTTGTCCCATGGATTTCCTCCGGTATACACGATGTTGCCGTTACTGGTCATGTAGCCCATGTATCCTAACCAACCAGCGTTTGAAACGTCAGTAACATATGAGTAGCCTGTTCCGTTCCATATGTACAACGACGGGCAAGATGCATATCCGCTGACTAAGGTGTAGGTTGCAACAATTATTGTTTGTTGTTCCACATTGAACGTTGTTGTCGGGTTAGTGGTACCATCTTGCCAGTATGAAAATGCTAGCACACCAGTTGAAAGAGTGACTGGGTTGGGCACAGATATTGTGTATTGTCCCACTGGCATAAGTTCATTGAACGGAGTGGTGTAGCTGGCTCCGTTTAGAGTAAAGGGTAAGGCATAGGTGCCACTGCCAGACCTGTTAATAATGAGTGTGTGGTAACCAGTCTTTACGATTGAGAATTCCCCGCCTAAAGTGTTCAGTTTGACGGTGTGCATTCCTATTGTTGTGGCGTTAACCGTGAATTCCACAGTTTCGGTTGTACTTGCGTTCAATTGAATAACTCTGGTTTCTACCAAGGCATCATCAACTGTTACCATAACATAAAGGCTATCCGACTGCTTAGTGGGGTTTTCTGCAGTGGCGGTCACGTCAACCGGTTGATTTGGCCAAACTTCATATGGATTCAAAAGCAGGTTGGATAAAATTATTTTGCTTGATCCCGGAGGAGCAGGGTTGACCACGAACATTCCTGTTAAATCGCCGACTTGAACAGTATAATTGCCTGGTGTAGTTGCGATATCGGTGAACTGGACAAGTTGAGACGCACCGCCCGCAAGCGTTAGGTTTTCGGTGTCTTTTATTGCATTGTTGATTTCAATGTTTATGGTTTGGTTGCCTTCTAAAGCGCCGACGTTTGTAACGTTAACTGAAATTTGTACGGCATCAGTCACGTTTGTTTCAGGTGGATTGATGGTAAGGTTTGTTAGAGTAAACTTAGCGGGCTTAGGCACCGCTGCTATCACGCCTTGATTTTGAAGATAAAGGTAGGTTCCTGCAGCTGCACTTATAATGATAATGTCAATAACCAATATCGCTTTCAATTTAACTATAGCTGAATGAGATAGCATTCTCATAGCACTCTTTTACGTTAATGACAGTCATTATGTAATGATGACCATTAAAATCTTTTTGTTTTTGAAAAATAACTGATTTTCTTATTTTTGTTGCTGTCGCCCAGTTACGATACACATACAGTTACCAGCCAGAGTTCAGTCCGATCACCACCACGGTACGCCGACAATAAATGAGTTTTCATCTGCAACTGCAATCCTCATGGCTGTGATATTGGTCATAGTAGCATTCGGAGCATACGTATTTACTAGAAGAGCTAAAAAGTAAAAACTCCCCTTTTCTTTCTTTTTTCAACTTAAATGAATACCACTATTAAGTCTTGAGTATATAGAAGCTTTTTTAGTTTATTAATAGATTTTAACGAATTTGTGGGCATTCCGGTTCAATATGGACTGTGACAACCGCGTTTGCAAAACGCTCCTTTGTTTCTTTCTCAACCTGTGAGGCAATCCTGTGGGCTTCTTTAATATGAATTTGCTTGGTGAAGCAGCAGTCGATGTTAATGTAACGTTTACCCTCAGCAGCGTAAGTTACTATTCGTTTTATTTGCAGGTTACTACCGATGCCTTTGGCAACTTCGTAAATGACTTTGCTAAGCTGTGTTTCATTTAACTCGGCGGCAGGAACCACTATACCAGCAGGCTCCATATGGACAGTGACGTTTTCAAGCGGATTAATTTCAGCTTTCATTCTTCGCTCGATAGTTTCAGCTATTTTATGTGCTTCTTCAACTGACAGTTCAGGATCCACGTAGGCATGCAAGGTAATGTAGAATTTACCGCCAGTGTAAATAGTGGAGATTTCATGCACCTCTTTTACGCCCTCCACCGTTGCCAGTTTTTCTACTAGCTGATCCATTTTTGTTTCTTTTTCTGACGGTTCAATATGGATGGTAGCGTCTACGTTGCCAAGGGCTTGCTTCAAGTCAGCTTCAATCGTAGATACTAAAGAGTGCGCTTCTTCCAACGGCATATGGCTTGGAACTTGCACGGATGCATCAATGAAAATTTTGGAGCTTACTTTGCGAACTTTGAGGTTTTCAATCTTCACTATGCCCTCGTGTGAAAGAATCACATTTCTTGTTGCCTGAACAAGCTCCTTTGATGCCGTATCGCTCAGTTCCATCACGCTGAATTTCACAAGTTTAAAGCTAAAATAACTAAGCATAACTCCAAGGAAGATTGATGCCAAGGCATCTCCATAAAAAAAGCCCAAGGTAGCTAAGCCAAACCCCAGCAGAGCTATCAAAGTTGAGCTTAAATCTGAAATAGCATCATAGAGACCAACCTTCATAGAGGGGCTTTCAACGTGCTGGGTTTTCCTGAAAACCGTAACTCTTAAAGAAGCAATAAAAAGAGCGTAGACGATGGCGATGTAACCTGCAAAAGCTACGCCTTGAACAATCTGCGTGTTCTTCATCAATCTTATTGCGGCTTCATAAAAAATTAAGACCGCTGTGCCGATGAGCGCAATTCCACCGATAAGTCCACCTATAGTTTCAAACTTCTCATGCCCGTAAGTATGTTCCTCGTCAGGAGGCTTAATTGAAGCGCGAACTGCAAAAAACAACATTATACTTGATACCGCATCAAGCAAGGCGTGCACGCCGTCGCTCATTATAGCTAAACTGTTAACAAATAAACCTACCGAAAGCTCAACTATCACAGCGCTAAAGAGGGCAATAGCTGAAATTTTCAATGCTTTAAGTTTGTATTTTCCTTCGCCAGAGCCTTGCATTTTATTAATCTAAATATGCTCATAACAAGGGCGATTTAAGAATTGCGGGAGAAAATAAACCAATCATTTTCGAACCCACGCTCTTTTACGTCGCTCTTAATTTATATCTCAAGCATGCACTTCTTTGCCTGCATAATTTCCCTTTTCTTTTTTATTGCCTCAACCTCTTAGACCTAATGGCTTCTTCAAAATGAAAAAATATTGTCAAATGCTTCTAAAAGTTAAAATCCTAAATCGATAGGCATTTAGGTTTGAAAATAAGTATTAATGGAAACGGTTGATGCCTGATGGCTTTAGTAAAAATACGGGAAATATTAGAAGGATGCTGCCCAGACCAGAAAGTAACTGTACGCGGCTGGGTTTACCGTAAACGTGAAGGAAAAGAACTTATTTTCCTTGTACTCCGCGATTCAACAGGAGTAATCCAATGCACAGTAAAAAAAACCAGTTCCGCATGGAACGAAGCACAGCGCTTAACAATTGAATCTTCACTAACGCTTGAAGGCACCGCCAAAGAAGACAAGCGTGCCCCAGGCGGATACGAAATAAACACAGAAAACATAACGATTATCGGTTTAGCAGAAACCTTTCCAATAGCGAAAGATAAAAGCGAAGAATTCATCCGCGACATGCGGCACCTCTGGCTCCGTAGCCGAAAAATGAATTTAATGATGAAGGTTCGGGCTGACGTGTTAGAAGCAACACGCGAATACTTCAAGAGCCAAGATTTCACAGAGGTTTCGCCGCCGATGTTTATTTCCGCGGCGGTTGAAGGCGGTTCAACTCTTTTCGGCTTAAAATATTTTGATCAAGACCTTTACTTAACGCAGAGCTCTCAGCTTTACCTTGAGATTCTAATTTACTCTTTAGAAAATGTTTATTGCATCGCCCCGTCGTTTCGGGCTGAAAAAAGCCGAACAATCAGGCATTTAACCGAGTACTGGCACATTGAAGGCGAATGGCCCTCTGCTGATATGAATGATTTAATGAAGTTTGAAGAAGACTTAATGGCGCATGTTTGCCGTAGCATCGGCGACAAATGTCAAAAAGAGTTTGCAGAGTTGGGCGCTGACATATCAAAGTTGAAAGCAGCAAAGACTCCGTTTCCGAGGATAACTTATGCAGAAGCAATTGAGCGTCTCAAAGTTAAAAATCAAGCGTTGAATTGGGGCGTTGATTTAGGTTATGAGGATGAGAAGGTTTTAGCTGAAGATTTCGGCAAGCCCTTTTTCGTTTATGATTACCCTACAGCGATTAAGGCTTTTTACTGCAAAACCTACCCTGACCACCCAGAAGTTGCAATGTCAGTGGATATGATGGTGCCGCGAATCGGTGAAATCAGCACGGGCGGGGCAAGGGAAGAAGACAAGGATATACTTATTCAACGCATGAAAGAGCAGGGCTTGAAACCCGAAGATTACGAATGGTACCTTGACCTACGGCGCTATGGCACGGTGCCACATGTTGGCTTTGGCATGGGACTGGAGCGATTGTTAACCTGGATGCTTGACCTCGACAACATCATAGATGCTATTCCATTTCCAAGAACAACCCGCAGGTTCTACCCATAATATTTTTTGTTTACGGATAACCTGTAAAATACTCAAGTTTCAACTGTGCCTTCTGCAAGCCGATGCTTACGACAAGTTTTTCTATCGCTGCAACCATCGGCGGCGGTCCACAAACATAGAACAAATTTTCCATGTAATCAGGCAGTTTCTTCTTAATCATATCTGCAGTGATTACGCCGGTGGCGCCTTTCCATTGACTGGTTGATTCGTTAACGATAAAAACGACTTTTAAATTTTTGTTTGCTTCTTGCATGTTCTCAAGTTCTGGTTTGAATGCTATGTCATTTTCCGTGCGGCAACCATAGAAGAGTGTAATTTTCGAATTCAAGAGTTTGTCTGCGGCGTATTTGCATATGCTCACAAACGGGGTTATTCCTATGCCTCCTGCAAGCAATGCGATTTTGGGATACTCACCCTCAAAAGTGAATTGCCCATATGGTGCGTCTATTCTCGCCCAGTCGCCTACCTTAGCGGCTTTTAGCGCCATTGAATATTCATGATCAGTCAGCTTTTTAGAAAATTCGAAGTGTTCTTTTTCTGTTGGGCTGCTGCTGAAACTAAAATGGTGAGTTAACTCTTTGTCGCCCTGTTTTATAGTTATGAAAAAATATTGCCCCGGCTTGTAAGTTAATTCAGGTGGTCTGGAAAACCTGTAGCTGGTTACGTCAGTTGTTCTGGGTATTATTTCTTTGATTTTTGTTTCAAACTTCATTAAGAAGCCTTCTTTCGAAGCGATTTATAATTCTTTATTGCTCCATTAAACTTTGCGGCTACGTTACGCTGTTAGTGCCTTCTATAATGTCGCTTATTCGGGTTAGATTGCTGGCAACAACATTCCTCCGGTAAGAACTCTGCAGTGTCTTTCCAATTTGCTTCAGCAGATACGATGGTCGATAGACATGTTCGAGGAACGCTTTATGAATCATTTGTTTTATTTCTTCATAGGGCACAGCGGTTGGGCAAATCTTTGAAACAGCCACTCCAGTCTCCCAATTTTCATCCGCGTTTAAGAAGCCCTTTGATTCCATCTCGTTCCAGATGTCATTTCCTGGGTGTGCACATAAAATGTTGAATTGTGGGATGTCAATGGGTAGGCGTTTGGCAAAGTTTAATGTGTTTTGGATTTCCTGTTCTTGTCTCGTCCGGGGCGCCAACGATGAAGGAGCTTACGATCACGTCTACACCTGCTTTACGGGCGGTTTTCACAGCGGTCTCTGCTTGCTGCGGCGTGATTGTTTTATTAAAGTAATCAAGTATTCTTTGGTTAGCGTTTTCTATGCCGAAATACAGGATTTTTAGACCTCCCTTCACCATTGCTTTTAGTAATTCAATTGAGCAGTTGTCTACTCTTCCTTCGCACATCCATTGAAAATCCATTTTTTCTTTTACTATACCTTTACAGATTTCTATTGTTCTTTTAGGGTTCAATGTGAAGTTGTCATCAACAAAAAGTAACTGTTTGTAGCCTTCGCTTGCGAGCAGTTCCAGTTCTTCAAGAGTGTTTTGGGCTGACCGTGCTCGCCAAACGTTATGAGAGAATCTTGTACAACCACAAAAGTGACACGAGTAAGCGCAGCCTCTGCTGGAAACTATGCTTGTGAACTTTTTAGGCGCCACGTTTGCTCCTGCCATCATGCAGTGATAATCAACATTGATCAGTTTGCGGTCTGGAAAAGGCAAAGCATCTAAGTTTTTAATTAAAGGCTGGTCGGGTGCGGATACTATTTCGTGGTTGTTTCTGTAGTCAATGCCAAGTACGTTACTTAAGGATTCATTTTGTCTTAGGCAGTCTGCTAATTGCATGATTGTTTTTTCGCCTTCTCCCCGTACAATAACATCCACTGATGGGTATCGTTTTAGGATTCGACGTGCGCTAAAGGTAGCGTAATGGTTACCTAGAACGGTTGTGATATTGGGATTTCTCTCTTTTACTTTACTGCTGATTAATGCCGCCGTTTTACCTGAGGTAGAAAGTGCTGAGACACCCAAAACGTCAGGGTTCTTTTTCATGACCCAATCCACAGTTTCATTCACCGTTAAGCCTTGACCTGGCTGGTCTATTACTGAAACTTCAATGCCGTTTATTTTTAGAGCCGAAGCTAAATAGATGATGCTTAGGGGCGGAAATGCAGCAATTGACTTGTTTTTTTCCCGTTCGTCCAGTCCCTCGTTAGGACTAGCGCTGACTAAGCAAAACTTCATGTTGACACGCTTATTCTTATTTTATTGATGGGTAAAGACAATTTAAGTTTTAAGTAAGTTCTTTCTTACAAAATTAAAAAAATCATAAATTATTTTTATGTTAGCGATTACTAATGTCTTTAGTTTAATTGTTAAAAGTGGAATTTGTGGCTTTTTTGCACTTCTGAATTGAATTCTTTTGCTAATTCTTCAAGAAGCATCCGTTGCTGGGGCGTAAGTTTTTCTGGAACTGATATGCCTATGCGTACTAGTATGTCGCCTTTGCCGTAAGCTCTGAAACGAGGCATTCCTCTTCCTTTCAACGTTATGACTTCGCCTACCTGTGTTCCTGGATGAATCTTGACGGTTGTTGGTCCTTCAAGGGTGGGAACGGTTATTTCAGCGCCTAATGCAGCTTGCGGATAAGTGACCACGGCTACGTGCCATAAGTCGTCTCCTTCCCTCATGAATTGTGGGTTGGGCTTAACGTGAACGACGACATAGAGATCACCTGGTTCGCCGTCCTCAGACGTCATTTCTCCTTCTCCCCTAAGCCTAAGCTGGTTCCCTTCATCTATGCCCATTGGAATTTTAACGGTGATTTTACGGCGTTTCCTAACCCGTCCTGAACCATGACAATTACTGCATGGCGTTTCAATCAGTTTGCCTTTTCCTTTACAGGTTGGGCAAGCAGTCACTTGCACGTACATGCTGAAGCCGCTTTTACGCATGTTTTGCACTTGTCCCGAACCGCCGCATCTTGGGCAAATTTTAACGGAAGTACCTGGGGCAGCACCTGAACCGCTGCATACATCGCATCTTTCGGTTCGGGGGATTTCAATTTCTTTTTCGGCGCCTCTAGCAGCTTCTTCCAGAGTTATTTCAAGGTCATAAGCTAAGTCTTGGCCTATGCTTCTTCTTTCTCCTCCGAATCCTCCGCCGAAGAAACTTCGGAAAATGTCGCCGAACCCCATGTCTCTAAAAATGGAGTCGAAGTCGGCACCTCTGAAAATGTCTTCTGATGTGTATCTTTGGTCAAAACCCGAATGACCAAGGGTATCGTATTGTTGTCGTTTTTGGTCGTCGGAGAGAACAGCATAGGCTTCAGAGATTTCTTTGAATTTTTCTTCTGCACCAGGAGACTTGTTTCGGTCAGGATGGAATTGCAGTGCTAGTTTTCTATAAGCATCTTTGATTTCGTCCTTTGATGCGTTGCGTTGTACGCCTAGAACTTCGTAGTAGTCTCGTTTTTCAGCCATCAGATTTTACCGCTAAATCAACATCTATATTTTATTTGACTTTGTAATCTTCTGAATCAACCACTCTCTCTTCACCAGAGCCTTCGGGAGCTGGACCTTCAGGACCGCCACCTGGAGGTGGTTGATATCCTGCTCCAGCTTCTGGTCCTTGTCCCGGTTGCTGCTGCCCCTGCTGTTTAGCGTATTCTGATGCTGCTTGCTGGTACACCTTTGTTCCTACTTCCTGCAGTACTTTTTGGAGTGCGTCGGATTTTGTTTTCACCTGTGCCATGTCATTGCTTGCGAGGGCATTTTTAAGTTCTGTTACGGCTGCGTCGATTTTGCCTATTTCTTCTTGGGTGATTTTGCCTGCAAGGTCAGTCTTTGTTCGTTCCGCCGTGTAAACTAGGCTGTCAGCGTTGTTGCGCAATTCGGCTTCTTCCCTTTTCTTTTTGTCTTGCTCGGCGTATTGGTCAGCGTCTTTGATTAAACGATCCTTTTCTTCTTTAGACAGCTTAGTGGATGCGGTAATCCGTATTTTTGATTCTTTTCCTGTGCCTAAGTCCTTGGCTGTCACGTTCATTATGCCGTTCGCGTCAATGTCAAATGTCACTTCTATCTGTGGGACGCCTCGTGGTGCAGGCGGCAAATCTACGAGGTTAAACATGCCGAGTGAAACGTTGTCCCCTGCCATTGCACGTTCGCCTTGAAGCACGTGGATGGTGACTGCCGTCTGAAAGTCTGCTGCTGTGGTGAAGATTTGGCTTCTCTTAGTTGGAATGGTCGTGTTCTTATCCATTACTTTAGTGAATACACCGCCCATGGTTTCAACACCGAGCGACAATGGTGTAACGTCAAGTAAAAGCAGGTCTGTGACTTCGCCTGTTATGACGGCGGCTTGAATGGCTGCGCCTATTGCAACGCATTCCATGGGGTCAAGTCCACGTTCGGGCGCTTTTCCTAAGATTTGCTCAACAAACCTTTGCACTAAGGGCATTCTGGTCATCCCGCCGATTAGAATGATTTTGTCGATTCCTTGCGGAGTCAGTTTTGCGTCTTCAAGAGCTTTCAGAAGGGTAGGTTGTGTTCGCTGCACGATTGGTTGCGCTAAAGATTCCAGTTTAGTTCGCGTTAATGTTAGGTGCAGGTGTTTTGGTCCTGAAGCGTCTGCTGTCAGAAATGGCAGGTCGATGTCGGTGCTCATTAGCGTTGAAAGCTCAATTTTGGCTTTTTCCGCGGCTTCTTTAAGCCTAGGCATCGCCATTCTGTCGCCTGAGACATCGATGCCTGTTTGGCGTTTGAACTCGCCTAAAATATAGTCCATGACTGCTTTGTCAACGTCGGTTCCGCCGAGCTGAGTGTCTCCGCTTGTGCTGAGAACTTGGAAGACTCCTTTACCGAAATCCATAACCGTAACATCATGTGTGCCGCCGCCGAAGCTGAACACGAGAATTTTCATTTCTTGCTGTACCTTGTCTATGCCGTATGCAAGGCATGCAGCTGTGGGTTCGTTGATTATTCGCATGACTTGGAAGCCTGCGATTTCTCCTGCATCTTTGGTTGCTTGGCGTTGGTTGTCATTAAAGTGGGCTGGAACAGTGATTACTGCTTTCCGCATTGTACCGCCAAGATAAGTTTCTGCATCCTTCTTTATTTTTTGCAGTATAAACGCTGAGATTTGCTGGGGGGTATACTCTTTTCCGTAAACGTTGACTTTGTAGTCTGTGCCCATTTTGCGTTTTATTTCAAAAATTGTTCCTTCGGGGTTGGTGGCTGCTTGGCGTTTCGCTGGTTCACCTACCAAGAGTTGTCCGTCTTTTGTGAAGGCTACCACTGATGGGAACATTTTTCCCGCCATTGTGGGGCCTTCTGCGCTTGGGATAACCGTGGCATGTCCGCCTTCATATATGGCGGCTGCTGAATTGGTTGTTCCCAAATCTATTCCTAATACTTTTTCACTTGTTTTTTGATTACTCATTTACTTTTTTTCCTCCATTTGATTACTTTGATTGTTTTTTGATGGTTTAACTGCTACTTTGACGATGGTGGGTCGAATTACTTTGCCCTTCATCATGTAGCCTTTTCTTATTTCCTCAATCACGGTGCCCTCTTCAACATCGTCTTGCTCTACAGCGGCAATAGCGTTATGACGTGTTGGGTCAAAAGCTTTGCCCTCTGGGCTTTCTATTGGAGTGACTCCTTCTTGCTCAAGAACCTTTCTGAGCTTTTTCAGCGTCATTTCCACGCCTTCTAGCAGGGATTCGGGCGATGTTGAGATTTCGCCGTTTTTAACCGCTAACTCCAACTCATCCACAACATCTAATAGTTGAATGACTAAGCGTTCGGTGCAGTAATTCTTTATCTGCTCCGATTCACGGTCAAACCGCTTCTTAAAGTTCTCAAGGTCAGCCTGCAAATAACACAGCCTAGTCAAATAATCTTCTGCACGTTTCCGCTCACAACCCAGAAGCTGCTCTAGCTGGTCAACAGACTGCTCTTCTTCTTGCTCATCAACCATTTTGACTTCTTCCCTTTGTGTTTAACTCTATGCGATGTATTTTTCCTTTTTTGTATCCATATGCCTTGGCTGTTCAGCAGGCAACTCAGGGGTTTGACTTTTCCCAATTTGGTCGCATGGTATATTGGATTGTTCAACGAGTTTTCGAAATATGATTTCGGCCACTAGGTCTCCAACTGCTTCTTCTTTAAGTTCCGCGTTAAAGAAGTGTTTTTTGAAAGATTCTATAATCTCGTTTTTGTCCATGATGACATTGGGATTCGTGCTGTCGTTCCATGCTGAAGTCATTAGTTTGTGCCCTAGTTCTATCAATATGTTGACGAGGGTTGTGTAGTCGATGTCGAATGGGGCGTCTCCTGTTAGGAATCGTCCTTTTGTGAGAAGGATTTTTTTGTCGTTTTCAGGGGTTACTGTTAAACTTCTACGCACTTATATCCCTAGTCCTTAAGTACTTTTGCACCGCTTCACCTTAAGCACGACTGTGCTTGAATGCTTATAAATTTTGCGCTCAAAAAATCATAAAATCAGCATCTCGCATACAGTTGAAGATCCCGACGACTAAAAATTCCAACAGAGTCCTGTTACGGGCAGCATTGCCGTCTTCTTTAATCCTTTTAAGTTTTTTACTTTATTAGCAGCGTCGTCAACAGCACTAAGTTTCTAATTGCTTTTTAATAGCTTTTTTCGTTGCCTCTATGGCATCAGGGATTTTATCTGGTTTAATTCGGCCAGCTTGAGCAAAGTAGGGCTTTCCTCCGCCACCACCCCCAAAAAGAGGAGCTATCTCTTTAACGATTTTTCCTGCATCGAATCCCGCCTTCGCGACATCCATTGACCCTGACATTATTATTGTTCCGCTTGTTGGAGTTGCACTGTAGGATACAACAATTGTTCCTCCTTGATTTTTGGTTATCTCGGTCGTTGTTCTAATAATGCGATTAATATCGTTATCATCAAGATAATCAATGGTGTACACTTTTTTTCCTGCTATTTCTGTAACCTCTTTGCGTGGCAGGCTAATAGAGGTAGAAAGGTCTGTGGATCCTTGGACGTTTGATTCTATATCGGCTAATTTCTTTTCGAGCTTTCGTTTTGCAGCATTTGTTTCTTTAAGTTCTTTAGCAACCTTTTCAGCAGTCTTGTCTAGCTTCTCCACAGGCGCCGTCAACACTTCCGAGACTTTCCACAGCAGACTTTCCTGTTTCTGCACTGCCTTTAACGCTTCCAACCCAATCGCGTAACCTAACCTTTCCACGCCGTCTTGGACTCGTTCGGTGTAAACGATTTTTACAAAACCAACTTCCAAAGTACTTGCCAAATGGGTTCCAGCGCAGGCTTCAACATCCCAGTCACCCGTCTTCACGACGCGAATGTCTTTGCCTGGAACCGCGCCGCCTTGGTAGAGCCTAAACCCGTAACGCGTTTCCGCCTCGTTCCGAGGATACCAGGTTGTCTCAACTTTCATGTTAGCTGCAATCGCACCGTTAGCTAACATCTCAATTTTATGGACGTCGTCAGGGCTCAATCTTTTGTAATGTGAAATGTCAAGCCGGGAAGTTTCCAAACCCTTCTGCGTTCCTGATTGCCAAACATGCTCGCCTAAAACCCGTCGTGCAGCACCATTAATCAAGTGCGTAACCGTGTGTGCTTTCATCAACGAGTAACGCCTGTCCCAGTCGAGAACGCCGTGAACACTATTGCCTTCCTTGAACGTTGCAGATGCGCTGAGTTTGTGCACTATGACTTTACCAATCTTTTGGGTATCAATTACATCAAACTTTGAAGCGCCAACGCTTAGCCATCCGTGGTCTGCTGGTTGACCGCCGCCTTCAGGATAAAAGCATGTTCGATTCAACACGACGTACTTGTCGTTAATTATTTTGAGGACTTTAGCGTCGAACTCTTTCATGTACGTGTCAGCATAGTACAGTTGTTCTGTTGCTGGCAGTTGCTCAGCCACTTTCTCGAGCGTTTTCTCTGCTTGGGTTTCTTCCTCTTCAACGGGTTTGGTTGCTTGCATGTGCCGTTTAGCGATTAACGCGTAAAAGTTCTCCGGAACCTCCACCTGCACGTCTTCCTTTTCAGCAGCTTGCTTAACGATTTCAGGCGGAAGACCATGTGAATCGTACAGTTCCGTGAGCGTGTCCATGGGTAGTTTGCCTGTGCCTTTTGCTTTCAACTCGATGGCTATTCGCTTGACCATGCCTTCTCCGCGTTTGAGTGTGTCTTCGAACTTTTCCTCCTCTACCTTGAGCATTTCGAGGATTTCATTTCGCATTTCTTTGATGTGCGGGAAGTCTTTCGACCAGTAATCAACCTGCATATCAACGATGTCATAGAGTTTTGCTGGCTCCATGTCCAGCGTACGCAGTAAACGGTAGACTCTGCGGAACAACAGCCTCGCCAGGTATCCTTCCTGAATGTTCGATGGCACAACCCCTTCGGAGAGCATGAAGCTTAAGGTTTTAGTGTGGTCTGTTACTGCCCAAGCATTCTCAACGGGAACCAACACTTTTTCAAGTGTTTTTATGTCGATTCCTGAAAGCGCAGCTACACGTCTACGGGTAACCATCCTGTTAGCGTTTTTGTCAACGCTCACCAAACCAGAATACTTTGCAACACGAGCAAGAAACTCGTTATCAACATTAGTTATCCCCGCCATACCAAGCACTTTTTCAACTAAATCGCTGTAAATTGCTTGGAACAAGCTTGGAACTCCTTGGCTAATCCAAGTGAAACGGTCAATGCCATATCCAGTGTCCACCGTGCGAATAGGCAACTTCACGAATTCTTCGCCGACAACCTTGTACTGCATGAAAACCAAAGTGCCAACCTCTAATCCGCGGACGATGCATTCCACAGTCTGGACCAGCGTTGCCGCCGCCGACCCACACATCCTCCTTGTAGATGACCTCTTCAGATTTTATGCCAAGCACTTCAGTGGCAAAGCGGTGGTGAAAACGCACTGTTTCATCCTTCCAGTACACTTCTTTGTCAGGATAGTTGAAGGCGTGTGCTCCGCCCATCTCGAAAATGGTTAAGTGCCTGCCAAAAGTTGGTCCAGTATTAGAAATATCCGTCAGCCTGATGCATGGTTGAGAAATCACAAGCGGATTTGCAGGAGGCGGCGAAATCCCCTCGGTCACGTAGGGCTGGAAGTCAATTATGCTTGCATGCGTTAAGTAAATGTCTTTTCGCCATCTGGCAACAACAGGGTAAGGCTTTATGCGTGTGTGACCATTCTTCTCGAAAAATGAAAGAAACGCCTCCCTCATCTCAGAAAGGCTATACTTTTTCTTTGTGGCTGGGTTATTAATGAAAGTGTAGTATCCGCACTCGTCGGAGCTGGACTCGCCGCAAGTTTCCTGCTTAGAGTTCTGAGTCCAATAGTACTCACCGCATTTTGGACAATGCTTCCTAACGAAACCTTCCTGTTTAAAGAATGGAAGAGCATAGTCTTCTGCCGTAAACTGCTTCAAACTTTTGGCGCTCCATTGCTTAATTGTTCTCTTGGCTTTTAATGGGTTACGAGATTCATGCATTTAAATAATTTCGCTCAGCTTTCAAACTAAGAAGAATGCCAACCCTCAATCATTGGTTTTGGGTCATAGTGCTGTTTTTCCAAGCCATAGCGCCTTAATGGTTTAGTGAGATGTCTCTGTGACCTTGTCGAAGTCACGTATAAACCAGCTTTAAGCGTTCTATGCAGGACAGATTCTTTCTTAGTTAAGTCGCCATATTCTGCTCCGCATTTTTCACAGCGGAACCCTTGGTTTTTGCCCATGGACTTCAAGCGTTTACCGCAGCTGGGGCAGAGCGGATTCTCAAATGTCGTTTTCGATGCAAGGTTTAGGATGTTAATTTTTTCAAGGTTAATTGTTAACGGCTTGCCCTGTGTTGGCTTATGCACTGCACCATACACCTCAACGCTGTCGCCAACGATGAGTTCTCTTGCGATTTTGCGTAGGCTGCCCGTTGGTTCGTAAGCGGCGCAATCCACTTCTGCCGAATCATCCTTAATTGAAAAGATAACGTGGCGCAGGGGAACTATCTGCGGGTTCTGAGAAACAACGCCTTTAGCGATTACTGAACTGTAAGGTTCAATCTTGCTTAATGCTTCAACAGGCTTTAGGTGGGCATCGGTGCCTTGGTTTGAACGGAAAATAACCCAGCGCTCAACAACCTCAAGCGGCTTAACCATGCCGTAAGCCTTCTTCACTATTTCTGGCGATTCGCCTCTTATGCCGAAGAGAATTGGGTCTGGCCCTCGCGGAGTAATGATTACTCGGCGCTTCTCACAATCAACATTGTTAAAAGTGTAAGGCTGAGTCAGCTTATCCATTTCAAAAATGGATGCCTCATCAACTTTCCTCTTTGAACCCCAATTCTGCGGGATCCTATAAGCAATTAACTCGTAGGTGTGGTCGCAGTTGAGGGTTTCGCCAACGGCTGCCAAAGCGCCGATGATGCCTCTGCAAGAGTTAAAGCCTAACGCTTCAGCCCCAAACTTCTTGATTAGCGCCATGGCTTGCTTGAGTGTTACAATGCTTGTTTCTGTTTTTTTCGCAAAAACCCCAAGTTCCTCGGGTATTTCTTGCCTCTTCAAAAAGACTATTCCCGGGTCGGTGCCTTTCTCTTTGATGGCTGAGTTTTCTTCCCATAAATTTATAGCTGACTCTTTTATTTGCTCTTCAAATGCGGCATCGTACTTGAATCTTAGGCATAGGGCGCCGTTGCCTCTTGTTTTCCATGGCACGTTAGGATTAAGCCTAATCAAGCTTGGATAATCAGTAAATTCAACATGAAACTTTTCAAGCTCTTCAATAAGTAATGCCGCAAGATAGGTTGTGCAACCTCCCTTCGTTGAGTCTGTATCGTCCAGCCCAATGTGCATTACCTGTTGCCTATTCAAAGCAGCTGCTCTCCAAGTTAAATTAGAGAATGAAGCCGCGAAGGTAAAAAATATTGTTAGCCAGAAGCGAAGGTTAATCTATCATTTATTGAAGAATGGGGTTTTGTTCAAAAATTACTTGTTCTTGCAGTGTTGTTGGATGTTTTTCGCCTATTATCATGGTTAATTTTGAGTTTATTTTGCCGATTTTCTCGATTCTTTTTGTTATGATGTATTTGAGTTTCTCCATGTTGTCTGCTTTTACGTTTGCGATTATATCATAGACGCCCCAGAGGTTATGAGCTTCTTCGACGCCCTCAATTTTTTTTAGCGCTTTCAGTACTTGATTTTCGGCTCCTATTTCAGTATTTAAGAGGATATACGCTGTTGGCATTTTCTTAACAAACTCCTTTCATTTTGGGGGATGGGTGGTTGGATTCAGAAGTTTGGGGGATCTTTCTTGTTCAAGGGGAACGAAAAAAGGCTCGACGGGTGTCCAAGCCTCTTCATCCAACCTATAAAAAATTCAATGCATCTGTTCACTGGGAGAGTTCCTATTATGATGTGGCTCCTCTCTGGCTTATCTTGTGGATTTGCACGTTTGCTTTCATTCTCTCACTACTTCAGACGCACTGGAATTGTTAAGTTAAGTTGTTCAAAATTTAAAATTATGTGACTAGCACGCTACAGTCACAACTTAACATTCATTTTGCGGAAGTTTGAAAGTTTTTATTTGTTAAACTTAATTTTAGCGCAGTGGTTTCTGGGATGGGCTATAGTTCTTTTCTGTTTTGGAAGTCGGTCCTGCACCACGGTATTAGTTATCACATAGACAGACGGAGACAGACCCCGGAGGGGTCTTCTAGCTTCGTTTTTTACGTTTGTTTCTGCGTAATTTAAGGCTGTGTATGTATCTGAAAATAGCAATCGTAGTTCTTTGAGGCTATGATAAAAGAAAGAGGAGTTTAAATGATGTTATTTTTCTTCAACGACAATCATTGTTAGCGTTGACCGCACTTTGTCTAGTCGTCGAATGCGCCACGTTACTATTTCTTTTAATTTATCCATGGTGTCTGCTTTGACTCTTGCTACTATGTCGTAGACTCCGTAAACGGCTGATGCTTCTTCAACACCTTCGACCTTTTTGAGTTCTTTCAGCACGTCAGATTCCGAACCTATCTCGGTGTTTATTAAAACAAAGGCTGTTGGCATATCAATCCAATCCTATAATAATTGATTAGTTAAGTGTGCATTAAAATGTTTCCTATAAAGCTCTCAAGCTACCGTTTAATTGCAATCTAAAATATATAGAAATTGAGAAAATTAACGTTCTACTTCTTTCGTATAATTTTTATGCCCGCCCATTGCAATGCTCATCAGGCAAGAAACTTACGGTAAGTTATAAGCGAATTAATTTCAACATTGGAGGGCAAAAATGAGGGAGCGTTAGTTCGACGAGGTTATTCTTCCATCATTATCAGCGTTAACGTTGACCTGACTCTGCCTATCGTTCTTACTTTTCGCGTTACCGTTTCCCTAAGTTTTTCCATTGAATCAGCTTTTACTTTAGCAATTATGTCATATACGCCGTAAGAAAAGTATGCTTCTTCTACGCCTTCAATTCTTTTAATTTCCTCAAGAACCTCTTCTTCCGAGCCTGATTCAACGTTTATCAATACAAAGGCTTTAGGCATTTCTATCTCCACTCATACTTTGTAGGTTCTTAATTAAAATATTTCTGCCATAAAAGACAAATTGTCAATCAATTTTTAATCTAACAATTTTATGAGCCGACAGGGTTATTTCTGATTAGCAAGCGGCTTTTGTGCGGAAGTGATGCACAACCGTAGATACGGGCAACCACGTCTATTAATCTGCTTAGATGTTTAAATAAATCATTCTTGATTGCACGTTTTTGCAGTTCAGCACACAAAAGAGTTATATTAAGTCAGCTTGAAAGGTGTAAGTTATTGCGGGGAAAGCAATGGTTAAGTATATTTTCGTGACAGGCGGCGTGTTAAGTTCGGTTGGCAAAGGCATATTGACTTCGTCCATCGGTAAAATGCTTCAGGCTCGAGGATTAAAGCCGACGGTTGTAAAAATCGACCCTTACGTAAATGTTGATGCGGGAACCATGAATCCGTATATGCATGGGGAAGTCTATGTGACCGATGACGGCGGCGAAACCGACTTAGATTTAGGCTGGTATGAACGCTTCTTAGATTTAAGCCTCAAACAGGAAAACAACTTAACCACTGGCATGGTTTATAAATCTGTTATTGAGAAAGAGCGGCGAGGCGACTTTTTAGGACGATGTGTCCAAATTGTGCCACACATCACTAATGAAATTAAAAATCGTATTAAAATCGTTGGCAAAGCCGCATCTGTCGATGTTGTTTTGACTGAGGTTGGGGGAACAGTTGGCGACATTGAAGGGTTACCGTTTTTGGAAGCTATTCGCCAGATGCGTATGGAGGAAGGCTATGAGAATACGCTTTATGTACATTTGGCTTTGGTGCCGATTTTGGATGTTACTGGTGAAATGAAAACTAAACCTTTACAGCACAGCGTTAATGAGTTAAGACGTATTGGTATTCAACCAGATACTATAGTGGCTAGAAGCCCCAAAATGATTGATGATGAAGCCCTCAGAAAAATAGCATTATTCGGCACTATTCCCGAAAGTGCCGTCTTCTGCTCCTATAACGCTGAATCCGTCTATCAAGTGCCGCTTATTTTAGATAAGCAGGGCATGGGCGATTTTATCTGTCAAAGATTAGCCCTTAAATGTGAAACTAAAGATTTCGGTGCTTGGCAGCAATTCGTTGACGGCTTGGTAAATCCAGAGCATGAAGTGAAGATAGCGTTAGTAGGCAAATATGCTGGGTTAACTGACAGTTACGTGAGCATGACCGAGGCGCTTCGGCATGCCGGCGGCGCATGCAAAACTAAGGTTTGCATTTCTTACCTGGAAGCTGAGAAACTTGAGCATGAACCTCAATGCGTGAAAGACCTTGCCAATTTTGACGGGGTTTTCGTTCCTTACGGATTTGGTCCACGAGGGACTGAAGGCAAAATTGCAGCTGTCCAGTTTGCCAGAGAGAATGATATTCCATTCTTAGGCATTTGTTACGGTTTCCAATTGGCAGTTATCGAGTACGCTCGAAACGTTTGCGGCTTAAAGGACGCAAATAGCACGGAAATTAATTCTGAAACTCCGCATCCAGTCATAGACCTTATGCCTGAACAGCGTGGCATAGAAATTAAAGGCGCAACGATGAGATTGGGCGCCCACAAAGTGATTTTGCAAAAAGGCACACTTGTATACAGCTTGTATGGACAGGAGGAAATTTACGAGCGCCACAGACACCGCTTTGAAGTTAACTTGAACTACCAAGAAAACCTAAGGAACAATGGTTTATGCTTTACTGGCAAAAGCACTGACGGCAGAAGAATGGAAACCTTAGAGTTGCCAAAAAACTACTTCTTCTTTGCCTCTCAGTTCCATGGAGAATTCAAGAGCCGACCTGGAAGACCTTCACCTGAATACTACGGGTTTATCCAAGCATGCATTAATAAGAAGCTTGGAAAACCAAAAGCAATTATTTCTTAGCAATCAAAGGTAATTAATAGAAAAGGCTATAATGCATGATTGATATGAGACGATAAGGATTGGTTGAAAATGACTGAAGAAGGAAAGTGGGATTCGAATAGTTTTGACAAGTTAATGAAAAATAGCAAAAGCGAACTTTCAGATTTACAGAACCAGCAGCAAAATTTAATGATAAAGTTTTGTTTGCGTGCCTTAAGAGTTTATCAAGCTACAAGGCCAGAACCACTAAGACCTAATGAAGTCGCTTTGTTAATTAAGAACGAACTGAACAACGTTATTGCCGATCTTACAGCGCAATCAAACTTGGATAACATTGCTAAACTTGTAAAGGAAGAATGGATTAAACAGTATAAACCATAGTTAACTATCTAAACACTGTTTTTTCCACGCGACCGTAACTAGCATGCAAAACACCATTTTGAGAAACCAGGCGCATCCTATTTTTGATAAAGAAATCATGAGAAAAAATGGCCCCATCTTACCGAATCTTCATTTTTAGACCTATTTTCACTATCCCAAAACTATTTACTCCTGCCTCTCCTCATTTTAATACTAATTTTCGTCAGTAAAATGAACAACTTTTGCCTACGGTTGAATACTCCGAAAGATAATAAAATTAGCTCGCATCCAAACCTTTATGCAAACCTAATCATACTATAAACTGGTGGTTTTTTCATGAGCGTGAAGGAAGGATTAACTACGCTGCAAAGTTACTCAAATGAGCTTAACCTCGACTTATCTAAAGCTGAGGATAGGTTCAAATGGTTCTTGGCTTCAGTGCTTTTTGCCAAGAGAATCTCAGCCCAAACTGCCAAAGAAACTTACCTTTACTTTGAACAGGAGGAACTCACAAACCCCGAAGCCATATTAGAAGCCGGATGGGACCGCCTCGTGGAAGTTCTTGATTCTGGAGGTTACACTAGATACGACTTCTCAACAGCCACCAATCTTCTGGGAATCGCAAAAGTGCTTAAAGAAAAATACGGCGACCTAGAACGCCTCAACGCTGAATCAAGCAGCCCCGCAGATTTGGAGAGGCACCTACAAGAGTTCAAAGGGGTTGGTCCTGTAGGCGTAAACATATTTCTAAGGGAACTGCGCGGAATCTGGAAAAAAGCAAAACCGAAGCCTTCGCCGATAGCAATTGCAACGGCACAAAAGATCGGTCTAAACCCAGAAGACGTGGAACGCTACGAATCCCAACTTATTCGATTAAACCTTGAGTACTGCAAAAAACGGCGAAGCTCAGAATGCCCCCTCAAAGAAAAATGCGCAGATAGATAGACAGTAAAAGAACCAACAGAATTTAGCTCAAATTTCAGTTTCAGCTATTATGCATGATTTTGGTAAAGTCTTATTAGATTAACAGAAACTCAAGTATAGTTAAATGAAATTCAAGCTATTGACAGTTCTACTGATTTTTCTGTTGATTTTACCACTTTTCTTAAACTGTACCTTGACTGCCAAAGCAGTCACCACGCAGACTGCGCCCAGTCTGTACTTTGGCGTCGATGTCGCCTTCGAAAGCATAGCTGTAACTGAGCAATTAATCGATAATGTTAGTTCTTACACGAATTTCTTTGTAATTGGATGTGATGGAGACTATAATCTAACGAGACTCACTATCATCAGCCAGTACGTCTACGACAAGGGCTTGACCTTCATAGTTTACTCCGATGAACCTAATTATCCCTCAAGCCAGTGGCTTGAAGATGCCAAGAACAATTGGGGCAACAGTTTTCTTGGAATTTATTATGATGACGAAGAAGGTGGAAAGCAACTTGATCAGACCAAGCAACTTGACCAGACCAATTACCCGATTGTCAAAGCGGCAGGAAACTATAGTGACGCGGCGAACGAGTATGTTAGTACCTTGAATTGGTGGCTACGTAGCGGACCATTCGCAATTACCAAGAATTTTGCTTACCCAACAGAATATCAATTGTTTACTTCAGACTATGCGCTTTACTGGTATGATTATGAAGCTGGGTATAATACCGTTTTTGCAGAGTTTGCCCAGAATTACAGTCGACAACTGAACATAGCTCTCTGCAGAGGTGCCGCCACAGTTCAGAACGAGGATTGGGGCGTCATGATAGATTGGACGTACACCCAGCCGCCCTACATGGAGTCAGGTCCAGAACTCTACAACGACATGGTGCTTGCATATGAAAATGGTGCAAAATACATCATCGTGTTTGACAGCAACAAAGACTGGACTCAAAACGTCCTTCAGCAAGGACAGCTTGACGCTATGAAGCAGTTCTGGCAGTATGTTCAAGCCAACCCCAGAACCATCACTCCAGTAAACGGCAGAACAGCATATGTCCTCCCTGCGGATTATGGTTACGGTTTTCGCGGACCAAATGACACAATTTGGGGACTATGGCCCGCAGATAGTCTTACCGTTGACATCGGCATGAGCGTAGCCACACTCTTGCAAATGGACGGTAATAACCTAGACATAGTTTATCCATCACAAACACTCGAATCTGCAGGATATCGCAGCGTAATCTACTGGAACAACTCAATGCTTATACCCACGTCATCACCCAACCCTCAACACGATACTTCCTTGCTGTTTCATGCAACTTCAGTTTATCTTTATGTGACTGTAGCAAGCATTCTAGTTGCTGTTGCGGTTGCTGCCACAGTTTTAAAGTTTAGAAAAAGACGCAATCAAAAGTTAGCCAAGCTAGGGAACTTTTGAGCTAAGGCAAGATGCTTTAGAGGAATGTAAATAAGGGTATTTCTTCAGAGTTAACTTTGAAAAATAGCATGGTAAGTTGTGAAAGTATGAGCAGGAAAACGATTTACTTCCAACATAACTTTGTATTTTTCGCAGTCTTACTAGCTTTATTGTTTGTTGTTGTTGGCCTAGTTTTTTTGGGAGCCATCAGCATAGCCTTCAAAAATATAGGCTTTACCCCTTTCATCATCTTCCTGATTTTGATCGGAACCTTGATTGGAAGTTTCATCGACATTCCATTATTTAAACTGAAAACAACTATACCCGTAGTCCGAGATGAAATCGTCAAATGGTTTGGCGTAACCTACCGCATCCCCCAAGTTGAGTATGGAGAAAACGTCACGACAGTTGCAGTTAACGTTGGAGGCGCGTTAATACCAACCGGCGTCTGCATTTACCTAATCATCAAATCGGCGCCTTCAATGATTTTCCTCAGCCTCATAGGCGTATTAGCCGTTGCGCTGGTAACGCATTTAGTAGCCCGACCGGTAAAAGGCGTAGGAATAACCACTCCATTTTTCATTCCGCCAATAGCCGCGGCTGTAGCCGCACTCATTCTTTCACCTGCGCACCCAATAACAATCGCTTATGTGTCAGGTGTACTTGGAACACTCATAGGCGCTGACCTATTGAACCTTCGAAAGATTCCCAAGCTAGGCGCACAAGTTGCAAGCATAGGCGGAGCAGGCAGCTTCGACGGCGTATTCTTAACTGGAATAATTGCCGTACTTCTCGCTGGACTATAAACAAAACGGAATTTCATCTTTCTCTGAATATAGAATAAAGGAAGAATTGGCGCCGTCGAAAGGATTCGGACCTTTGACCGACTGGTTAACAGCCAGCCGCTCTACCGGGCTGAGCCACGACGGCACATCATAATGCTTACTGCACTTTTCAGTTCCAATATACTATTTAAGTTTAGTCTTCTCAAAAGCAGGTTATTCTATCTGTCGCACTTTATACTTTGCTAATGCTGAGAAGCCCTTGTAGAACTCTTTGGTTATACGTTGGTACCATTTGTCGGAGAAAGACAAATCAATCAAATTGTCAACCCAGCGAAAGTCACGTTCAGCACATTGAATCAAAAGTTTCTTGTGCAATTCATTCAGTTTAGTGTCTGTAAACCAGTCTTCACTTGCCAATTTGCCCAACGGAACAAAAAATAATGGAACAATGAGGCATCGCATGTCCTTAGTGTCATCGATTAAATCCATTGTTTTAAGGATGTCTGATTCCTGTTCATCAGGCAACCCAACAATCAACGTGCAAGCAGGAGCAAGCATGTTGTCATGCATTACACCCAGGCCCTCGCAGACAACGTCATGCCAGTTATCGGCGCTGAACGGATGAGCCTTGGCAGGCATAATCTTTTTCGCTACCTCTGGAGAACCAGTTTCAATGCCTACTTCTGCTCCCCACCAAGTTTGATTCTGTAAGATAAGCTCCGATAACTTCGAAAGAAGCTTAGGGTTTGATGCAACAGCAGCTAAGGAACAGTGACTCCAACTTAAGGCTGTGCACCTTTTTGTTACCGATTCATGCAGCTGCATGAGTTTCTCTTCATTTGGGGTGGTGTTTTTTGAGCCGTAAAGCATGACATCTTCCGCGTGCAGACATACGCCGGTATTGCCTGAATCAAGGTTAACACTTAATTCACGATTAATCTTTTCAATTGGATACCATCTTAACGGTCTTAAGGTAACATTGCAAAATTGGCAACCTCTACAGCAGCCCCTGCCAATCTCAATCAAACCGTTAACTGAAGGCTTAACAATATCAGGAATCTCCTCTAAACTAGGTGCCTCGCCAACTCCAACTTCATAATGGCTTGGGATCTCTTGACCCTCAATTACTGCCCTAAAAAGTTTCCCAATAACATTTTCTGCTTCGCCCTCAACAACGCAATCAATACCTAAGTCCTTGACGGCTTTTTCTCGGTAACGGAACTGCCATGCTCCCGGTCCACCAACAATAACTTTTAACCCATTTTGTTTCGCTTTTTTGACCTCTGGATTTTTTAACAAAACTTGAAAGTATTTTGCAAGGTAGGGCTCCTTCTTGAAAAGAGAAGCAAGAGTTGTAGAAGCAGGTCCTAACCCAAACGGATCCATTGTGTGTATGCCAAGAACTTTTGCATCTTTAAGATAGCGGCCTAAATATTTTGGACTTACTGTTTCAACGTGAAAGCCTTCTTTTAAGAGCTGAGCTTCAGTTTTTCTCAATCCATAAGGTGCTTGCTGCAGATGACCCTTTTTTGTTTTTAGTTGTGGAAAGAAGAGGTAGCTATAGAGCCATTCTGGAATAAAATTTGGAGGGGCACATGTGCCAAACCCTAAGAACTCGTTATTATGATAGTTGCTCATTAATGTCCTGTCAGCAGTCAACACTACCTCTGCCATAGCCCCTTCGCCCACTTCTTCATTTAAAACCTTTGAATGTTCTATCCCTAGAAAGTACGAGGCAGATATAACTTTATCCCCCTTGTCCTGTTTGTATCGCCGACATTTTGGCGGTTGCTTGCTCTAAATATAGTTTGAAAACCTCTTTGGCTTTCGATAGCAGTGTACCGTTGTTCCGTTGATTGATGCCTCGTCATACTTTACCCAGCCAGCTTGTCCTAACTTAAGTATTTCCTCTATTGTGGTTGCGGTTGTGGTTTCAAATTGATCGTCTTTAAAGGTAATCATGCCAATGTACTTCATGCTACTATTGATGTTTTTGTGACCTAGAAATTTCTTAACGATTAGCACGTTGCCGTTTGTGTGGTAGGCTACCATCGTTCCTCCCCAATGTCTAAACGTTCTAAGTTCAATTGACAATAGCCTGGGGTTCTATTGTGTTTCAGCTAGCCGTTTTCTTAATCTACAGTAGGATATGCTTATAGCATAACAGGTACAAGCGAATATTTTGGGTCCTTTTCTGGGCAAACAACTAAACATAGACAAGAGTCTGCCTGAGACTTGCAAAGTTCGCGGATTATGTCCTTTTACTGGATGGTTAATCTTCATCGTTTGCTCTTTTTTTGAAATGTCTATCCATTCAATTCTTAGAACCTCTGAAGGATCGCCGTATGTCTCTTTTAGGGCTTGAAGGAATGTTGCAAGTTTTTTGGTTTTTGATGCTGCTATTAATACGTCAAGCTCTGATTCGTCGGGTATGAACGGTATTATTTCTTCTTGTTTGTATTTTGGCGGTATCCATGTAATTTTAAGCATGATTGCGAAAGCGCTATAGGCACAAAGGTATTGCAGTTTCATTCCGTCTTTAACTGTCATTCTTCCGACGGTTTCTTTAACAGTTTCAGGATCTAATAGGTTGGCTCCAAGTTTAGCAAGTCGCCTTATAAAGTTAGGATATTCTGTTTCTTTGCAAAAGCCTTCTTTCTCCAGGTATGCTAGGAACTGCGCTATTAATCCGTGTTTCTGCGGGAAGTTTTTCATCTCTCGCACAAGTCTTTGTTTCTTGTGCTGAATCCAATTTTTTCGCTTCCTTGTTCAAGATAGCCTTCCTACACGCTAACACGCCTAACACTCACTACGCTAACGACTGCGACTTAACACTCAAACCCTTAACCGAGCCTTTCTCACTCTCACTTATACTCTCTCTAATCCCTTGCCCCATCTCTCTATCACAATTACAATTACATACAATTACAGTTACAATTACAGAAAAAACAATGATAGAATAAGTGTTAAATCTGTAAAGCGTAGAAATGTCCTAAGCGCAGCTTGTCCCTAAATTCTTTAATGTTAATTTTGGGTATTAACCTCGGCGCGCCGCGCTTCGTTTTAATTGAGCGAGCATTGAAAATTGAGCGGCTTTTTTACGGAAGAGTTAGAGAAGAGGTTAAATTAAATACATTTGAAAAATTAGCCACAACAGCCTATCGGTTGGAAGTTTGTGTTGCATAGGAATAATAGGATGCAAGGTTTTTTAAACATGAAACATGCAATCATATAATGGTGCAAATAAATTGCCATCATTAGGTAACGTGAAAAAGAAGATTGAAGAAGACGCAAAAAAAGCTGCTGCAGACGCAAAAAAAATAGGCGTAAAAGCTGCTGAGGAAGCCAAGGTAGCCGGCAAAGACGCCAAAAAAGTTGGCGGAAAAGTGGTTGAGGAAACTGAAAAAGTAGCTGGAAAGGTAAAGAAGAAGCTTTAAACAAACTTATAACTTTCCCAGTAATTTTCCCTTTTTTCCATTTATCAAAGGTAGAAAGAGGATACACCAGTTTTATTATATTAGTAGAAGCCAAGCAACAAAGATAATTAGCGAGGTAATAAAGAGCCCTGTCCAAAGACGCTTGCTATGGTCGAAGATGTCTTTCCCACTCATTGGAGCCACGGGGAATGTGCCGAAGAAAGAGCCGATCACACACATCGACAACCCTGCATCCCCAATAGTCGCATAACCTCCCTTCAACAGCACAAAAAATAATCCTGTGAAGGCAAGGCTGATAAGGATTTCAGATGCAGCAACTACAGCGCTTAAGTGTTCCGTGAATTTTTTGGATTGCACGCTTCGCGTAGGAGAAGAGAAAGGAATCTTGAAGGCGAAGGTCGTGAACAGAAAAAGCACAAGGCCTAAGGGCCAAATTGTGTGTTCACTCCACACGCCCTTGCTACGTAAGTATGCTATGGAAGAGAACTTTTGGACAAAGCCAACGAGGACACCTGTGGCAAAGAAAACAGGAAGCAAAGCCCATATTTGGCTAAGAGTAATGACTTTGACGTACGAGAACGAAAAAGCTAGTACGATTATCGCAACTGCATACGCTAAGACTTCAGTTTTGGTGGGTTTGAAAGGAGAGCCTTTTTTCTCCATTGCTTCGAGCTTGCGCCTAGATGCAACTACTTCTTCCAACCACTGTTTTATGTTGTCGGGGATCATACCTTTGGTTTTTTCACCAGCTTTTCCACCAGCGGCACCTAAAGGGTTGCTAATTGCCGCAAAAAGTAGCGAAACTGCACTTACTACCACTGCGGATACCCCGACCGCGGCTACTGTGTTAGCTGGTTTAGGAACCCAAATCTGCTGCGCGAGACTCGGCGAGGACGAAGGCGGTGTCTGGGTTGGGCTGGCCGTGGGAGTAGCGGTGGGACTTGACGATGTTGAAGAAGTTGGAGTTGGCGAAGCGGATGTGCCAGCGGCGTCTGAGATAACAGAGACCGTGCCATCGCCTTCGTTGGCTACGAAAACCTCGCTTCGGCCGGAATCATAATCAGCGGCATATGGACTATTACCTACGCCTATAGTCGCTATCACGGAGTACGTACTGCCAGATATGACTGTAACAGAAGCTGAACTTCTGTCGAGTACGAATATTTCGCCTTTGCCAGAATCATAAACTGTGGCTCCAAGGTTAGACCCGACGGTCACGGTTGCAACGACGGTGTAGCTGCTGTTCGATATGACTGAGACTGTGTCTGAGACGGAATTGGCTACGAATATTTCGCCATTGGCTGAATCATAAGCTACGCCTAAGGGACCGCTTCCCACGGTGATTGTTGCAACCACTTGATTATTAATGTCCGAAATAACTGACACTGAGCGGGAGTAGGCATTAGCTACAAATACTTCACCTCTTGCCGAATCATAACCTAAATCGTATGGGCCAGTTCCGACGGTCACTGTTGCAATCACCTTGTTGGTGGTGTCATTTATGATTGAAACCGTGTTACCCGTGCCGCCTCCGGAGTTGGCTACGAAAATCTCTCCTTTGCCCGAATCGTAAGCGAAGGATGAAGGGGAGGTTCCTACAGGTACTGTAGCTATTACGGTGTTGTTTTTGTCCGATATGACTGAAACGGAGTTGGCGCCGTAATTGGCGACGAAGACCTCCCCTTTTCCAGAATCATAAATATCTCTGTACGGTGTCTGTCCCACAGTCACTTTTGTCACCGGGGCGTAGGTGCTGCTGTCCGATAGCACCGAGACGGTGCCAGAGGCAGAATTGACTACGAATATTTCGCTTTTGGCTGAATCATAAGCTACACCCCAAGGGGCGCCTCCTACCTTTATCGTGGCGGTCACTCCAATGGCATGAACTGAGTTTGCTACTGAGCAAGCAAAAATCGCAATGAATATAAAAACTAAAAGCCCTGAAACTTTAGCCTTCATTTGATTGCTCTCTCTCCTCTTTCCTCCAAAGTGGTATAATTTGATTTTCATTTAAGAGTTCCGCTTGTTCGTTTGGTCATAATCAACTATTATGGTCTGCTGAATTATGTTACGCTGATATTACAATCGCACTTGAGGCGAAAAAACATGTTAATGTGGATGTTTGTTTTTGGATAAAGCTCTTCCTCTCTAAGCATATTTCGTTGCATACCAGTGACACCACCATAAGCGGTTTAACTGCCATAGAGTTCGATGATTCATCTTGTTTGTTAAAAGCTTATATATCAAAAGAAACGATGTGGAGTAAAGAGGTTTTGAAATGGGAGAACAGGCAAAAACTAGTGACAGCCGCAACATGCATGCCATCATTCTGAGTGTGCTTGGAATAATCGCGTTGATCGCTGGGATAGCAGTGGCAACTGTTAAAGGTACCCATCTGCGAGGCTCAGGTCTAGGCACAGTCTTAATTGTGATAGGTGTCGTGCTGCTGCTTATTGCTATCCTAAGGTTTTATTATAAGCGCAAATAATGAGACCTTCTTTTATGGGCTCATCCCTTTTATTTTTTTTGATATACTTACGTTCACAAGCCGCCATCGTCGCCCAACGTAATTCTTTACCTGACATTTTGTTTTAGATATGGCCTTATTTGCGCTTATTCAGCTCGTTCTAAGTAAGGCTCTTCGGAAGCTTGGAGTTTTTTCAGTTTGGTTAAGCGTGCATCCACGGTTTGGTGGATTGTTGTTCTGAGTTCTTCTTCTCGAATCGTTTTGCTATTCTATCAATTTCATCTGCAAGTTCGCTGTCTCCCAATGTTCCTCTAATCCATAAAGCAAAATCTCCACGCGCGGGCTTGTCCCTAAATTCTTTAATGTTAATTTTGGATATTAACCTCGGCTTATAGTGCTGGCTTATGTTAGGAGTTGAATCCTAACGATGCAAGATGAAAGTCAGACCAACTTTTAATGGTTCAGTTCATTAATAATTCTATAAAAAAGAAGAGGAAAATTTTTAGGTTTTGTATTATGGCAGTTTCATCTACGTCATTTTCGGAGGGATTTTTTTGTTCGCGCTTTTAAGGTGATTGCTGAAACAGTCAATGCAATCATGGCTACAATAACTAAAACGAGGGCTGCACTGCTGAACTCTGGAACCTTTGGAGTTGAAGAAGCAGTTGAACTAGACGATGGGGAACTGGTTGGACTTGCAGTTGAAGGCGTGCCTGAGGAAACCGACATATAAGTTACTGTGCCGGGGTCGTTACCGTTAGTTACGAAGACTTGGCCAGTGCCTGAATCATAAGCTATGCCAGAGGGGCTAGTTCCAACATTAAGGGTCGCAGTAACGCTATTACTTTTGTCAGAAATGACTGCGCCGTTACTGCAGATTATTTCGCCGCCTGCATAAACTAAGGTAAGCGCGCTTCCCACGTTGTGGACCACCGCAACGATTTCATTGTTGCTGTCTGAGATGACTGAAACGTCGGTGCTGTTTGTAACGTATATCCTGTCCTTGGCAGAATCATAAGCTAAGCTCCCTGGATTTTCGAAAGGATTCGAAGATACCGTTATGGGTGTTTTGTTGAGCTCGAGGGTTTTATCGGATATGACAAAAACGTCGGTGCCTACATCTTCGGACATGTAGACCGCGTTCTTAGCTGAATCGTAGACTAGTGGACCTGGGTTAGGTACGGTGATATTTGCGATAACGGTGTTGGAGCTGTCTTTAATAACTGAGACTCCGTTAGCGTCAACGAATATGTAACCCATTCCTGAATCATAGACTATGCTTGTGCCAGAACCACCTTGCGTGCCCGGTATTGGTCCAGTAACGTTGTTGGCATTGTTTGGTAATATGTATACTCCGCCATATGTGGAAATGTACATCGCATTTTGGCCCGAATCGTAAACCAATGCCTCTGGAGTATATCCCAACGCAATAGTTTCGGTGACATTGTCAGTGATGTCCGAGATAACTGAAAGTGCGCCACTGTAGGGGTCAACGACGAAAATCTGATGCGTGGTTGGATCATATGCTACTGCGGTAGGGTAGACTCCTACCCCTGAAATTTGTGTTTGGGCGTGAACAGAGTTGACTGCTGACAATGCAAAGATCGAGACGAGGACTAAACTTAAAAGTTTCCAAATTTTGACTTTCATATGTATGCCTCAACCTTTCATTTTATAGCGTAAACTCACTACGTGTAAGCTACCACTAAGCATGTTAACTCCGAAAAGCTATAAAAGATTTTCTAGACTCGCCCAAAATGTTTTTTACGGCTAACTTTTATCCAATGAACAACTGTTTATAGGAGTTGCGCGGAGTGTGCATAAAAGACTTAGGCACTCTTTAGCAGAAAGTATCCTTAAACTTAATTTGACATTCAATTAAAACCTAAGGGCCGCGCGGGCAAATTAAATGATTACTTCTCGGCTGCAGAAGCTCTTCTTGTGCCCGCTTAGCGCGCCCGCAAGCCTTCAAAAAGCTGGATTAGAAACCCTATCTACTTTAGCCTTTTTGAGCAGTAAGGACAAATATTCAAGTCATCTCTAACAGTTCGCTTGCAATGCCGGCATACCCTTGTAAAGTGCGGCTGTTGAATATTAGTTGCCGTCTGATTAACCCTTGAGGACTGATAGGGCTGATAGGACTGATTAACCCTTGAGGACTGATAGGGCTGATAGGACTGATTAACCCTTGAGGACTGATAGGGCTGATAGGACTGATTAATGTTCGAGGGCGCGTTAGGCTTTGACGGAGTTGACGGTCTTGGCTCGTAAGGTGAGACCTCCTGATATTGTGGCGTTTTTTGTTTGCCCCGTCTTACGTATACCGCAGTTATAAAAATGGCGAATGCTATCACAACTGCGGTTAAGGCGATTGCTAGCGGAGACCAAAATCCGCTGTTCACGGTTACAGGAATATTCGTGGGGCTTAACACTATGGGTGTTGAAGGACTTATCCCCGTGGGTGTTACAGATGGCGTGGGTGTTGCAGAAGGCGCTTGGGTTACGGTAAATGTTGTTGTGGCAACTTCGCCTGCGGAACCTGTAGCGGTAACAGTATACGTGCCAAGAGACGCTGCTGGAACTGTGAAAGTCGCGCCTGCACTAGTGTCGGCAGTTGCTCCAGATATATCTGTATATTTTGGGGTTGCCGTCCCGACGTTTGTTTGGTAAAAGGTGATGGTTACTGGGATGTTCACACTGAACTCATATATCGTGAACGACACTAGTGTGCCCGCAGGACCTTGGGTAGGAAACAACGATATGGACGGGGGTCCTGACTGCGCGCGTGCTACAGGCGTCATTATTGCTGCTAATGTTAATATGCTTAGAAAAAGTAGGACAAGCGTTGCTTTGCTAAAACTTTTCTCTATATCAATAAAACATTTTTGCATTGCAATAGTGTCCCTTCCATATTAAGTAGCCGTCTCGCAGATATAAGATTTGGTGTGTGTGGGATTAAATTTTAATCACACACACACACAAAACGACGGGAAGTTTAGGGTGTTAGGGTAAAGGCTACTGGTGTGTAGGTTTTAAAAAATAATATTTTTTTATGGTATTGGTAGGTAGGTAAGATAATGTACGTGTTAAATAGAAATTAAGACATACATTTCATTAAGACATACATTTCTTAAAGAAAAAAGATTTCACAAAATTATATTTGTTTGTCAAAATTGGCTTACAAAATTCTGCGAGAAAACTTTGCGCTACCACGAATCAATGACGTACGAAGAAAAGTTAATTTGGGGATTCTTATATGTGTAGATGGTGTTATGAAAAAGAATAATCAAGAACTGGAATGATGCGGAAAAAGTTTTCTTTCCCGAGTGGAAGGCTCGTTTAACAAAGAGCCCAGTCTTGCAGGATTTGCCAATTGAAGCTCAAAAGGACTGGAACAGTATCAGCTTCAGAACAATTGACAGTTTTCTGAAGAAGCATTGCAGGGAAATTACGTGTGCAGACGTTTCGGCTCTCTATTGGAAATTCTGGTGGGACCTGAAGAAAATAAAATCCAACTCTACTAATTTTGTTGGCTACTCAGAGCTTTTAATAATGAGATTGCTACTGCATTTCCTGAAATCTGAGCATCAGCTTGACTTTGAAGACTATTCGAGACCAAACCCAGATTCACCAGGCAAGGATTTAGGCTACTTCAAATCATCAAACGGAAAGTACGTTGTGGCAACAGAATGCGTTCCCAAAGAGTTTAGGTCAGACTTGGGGAAACGAAGACCTGATATCGTTCTTTATAGACGGGACTTACCCGAACTCATGGCTATTATACAAGTCAAATCGTTCCCAGCTTCAGCATCAAATGTTAAGACAGACTTGACTTTTCTTGATGAAGTGGAGAGTAATCCAAAGTTCAAGAGCACGAAGAATTTAGTCATAATCTTTTATGGGTGTGAGGGATTGTCCGATAGGCGAATTTGCAAGCTTTGGGAAAACGAGATGCCGCTATTACAAGTTTTGAGCAAAAGCCTCAACCTGACGAGACTGAAAGCTTAAGAAATCTAACACAAAAAAACAAAAGGTTGCATGGGAGTAGTTTCGGTAATTGCTTAATTTGTTGATGATTATGGAGAGTTTGTCCACACTGGCGTTACAGTCCAATTAGTGGCATTTCCTTCGTGAAAAATACCTAAAGCAATTGTAGCAGTCTGTCTACTATATAAAAGTCCAAGTTGTAACGAACTATTGCCAAAATTACTTGAAACCCAAGCGTTAATTCCACTATCAGTTCCAAATGCCTCTCCATTGCCATCTAAAGGAACAGTCATGTTTATGTCCAATCCACCCGTCGCATCATAAGCCACGATATGCAATCCTGCGTTATACGCTGTACCTTCCCCCGTATTAGTCACTGAACCAGTTATGTACAGGTGATTAAATGTAGTAGGAGTCATATTATGTCCAGAGTTATAGGATACTTCAGTTGCCCCCAACGCAGTTAAAAGATACGCAGATGTCAAATTAGTTACTTGACCACTAAGATAAGTTAATTGACCTCTAAGGCTTGAAATTTGGCTATTAAGATTAGCAATTTCACTGTTTAAATTTGCTATTTTTGAATTTCTATCGTTTATTGCATCGTTATAATAAGACATCGTTTCCGCAATTGCACTTACAAAGAATATTGCTACAAAAACTATAGCTGCTATCAAAAATAGTTTGTCTTTGCGTTTGTTTTCCATGTTAATCTATTCCTTAATTGTTGTTGATTATGGCGAATTTGTCCACACTGGCGTTAGAGTCCAATTAGAAACTGTGCCTTCATGAAAAATAGCTATACTAATTGTCGCAGTTTCCCCACTATGCAAAATCCCAAGTTGTGTCGGACTGCTGCCATAATTACTTGAAACCCAAGCGTCAGTTCCACTGTCAGTTCCAAATGTCCCATCCCCTAAAGGAACAATCATGTCTATGTCTAATGTACCATTGCCATTGACGTCGTAACCAACGACATGCAATCCTGCATTGTAAGCAGTGCCTTCTCCAGTATTAGTTACTGAACCTGTTATGTACAGGTGCTTATATGGAAGGGGAGTTGTCGTGTACACAGAATGAGTTGATATTTCAGTTGCCCCTAACGCAGTTGCAAGATATGCAGTTGTTAAGTTTGTTAGTTGACCTTTAAAGTTTGAAATTTGGCTATTTGTATTTGTTATTTCACTGTTTAGATTTGCTATTTGACTGTTCAACGAAGCTATTTTAGAATTTCTAATTGTTAGCACGCCGTTATAATAAAATATCGTTGCGGCAAATACACTTACAAAGAGTATAGCTTCTACCAAAATCGATATAGCTATTATTCTTTTATTCATTCTATCTCTGACATTTGTATTCTACGCTTGTACAGATTTAAGACTTTACCCTTTTAAGCAATTTAACTAAACCGCTAAATAGGAACATGGCTATAGAAAATAGAGATGCAAGCAATAAATCAAATAGACTTTACTTGTCCAAACTGCAAGAGAGAGAGAAATGTTCGTTATGTTTCTAAACGAGCTGTTACACATGAAGGAGTTACAGTTGAAAGAGAAGTCGGGTTTTCGATAGTCTACATGGATTTTAACCAATGGTTAGCTAAGGCTACTACAAGAACATCAGCATATCAGAGGCGAGTCATCAACTACATTAGAAATCATCCGAATGCAAGTTTAGCAGAGGCACGAGGTCATAAAGCTAAGAAGCTTTAAGCTCACACCTTTTTATCTTGAATCCATTTGTTTTTTTATTTCAAGAGCATATTGAACAAGGTGGAAAGGGATTTCTAATATTGTGACTATTTTGTCTGTTGGTCTATTTCCTTCATTAATTTGAAAAATGGTAGGTTTAACTGGTTTTCCTTTGAGTGGGGCGATTAGATTGTCAATATATTCAGCACTTCTTATGATAGAAGCTAGGTCATCTTGAATCAAAACATGATTAATCCTATTGAGACAATCCATGACGTTGGACACATGTGGAGAAATATCAAATTGTTCATCCATGTTTCTAATCTCCTCAGTGAGTGGTTGTTTCCATTTTTTGAATTTCAGGAGTTCGTCTCTAGAAAACTTGACCTCTAACTGATATGTAATATTGTTGGAATAGGGCGGGTCTTCCTTCGAAATTAGACTTAATTCTCCAACTGGCAAACCTAGGTGTTGGGTATAATTCCTGAGTTTGTAGAAGAATCGGTAAGAAAAAACGTTATCGTACTCCTTCGAGCATGCACCAAGAAAGTGTTTTACAACAGATGATTCTGCACCATTTTCTTCCTTAAGTCTTGTTTCAGTGTGGTCTAAGAAGGAGCGTATTGAAGATAAGTAATTAAGCAAACGTCGATTAATATTCAAAACCATCCGTGTTTGCATCACAAGGTTCCACGACCTTGCGTTCTGAGCGTAATCAATCTCACATTTTTTTAGGGTTTCAAAGAATTCGTCATAATTTAACAGTACAATTGTGTACAATTCCTGATTTTTTGAGAAGTCAAAAAGGCACTTAGAGGCAGTATTGTATTCTTGGATTTCTTCACCGCTCAGTTCACGTATTGCGGTTATCTTGTTACCATCAACAAAACCTAATGAATAGCTCAATTGATTACCTCATTCGATAAGCTATACTAAGATAAATTGCTTTTAGTTTTGGTGTCGTGTGGTGTGGTGTCGTGTCGTTGTGGTTGTTGTTGTGTGTGTGGGATTAAGCGCGCGCAGGGCAAGGATAGAAGTATTACCTTTTACTATAATAATCATAATAAAACGGGTATAGAGCGTGGTCACTATTTTTTCTCTTCTTTCTAACAGGTAAAGTATTATAGTCCAATCAAATAAGCGATTGGAATAGAGAGGGAATCCAATGGTTACTGAAAAAAATGAGGCATTAAAAGAATATCCATATGATGCTACGAAGAAAATAAAAGCGCTCCAAGACCTTGACAAACATTCGGTAACTGAAGTTATAAGTTGGGCATTAGAGGCTCTTAATTTCAATTACCCCTCAGAATATAAAAGAGCATACGAAATAGTTGCAAAAATGAACTGGGACGATATTAGGGCTGAAATAACTCAAGCAGTCAAGTCACAGGATTACGAAAAAATTCTAACCATTACTGAAGGAATGTTGAATGCACGGCTTTTAACCGTTGAAGTAATTAAGGAAATGAAAAAAGATTTGGGTAATCTGGCGGTTTTTTACGATAAAAACCCAAATATTCAATTAATAATAGCCCTGAAAATGTTAAATGAACAGGCAAAAGACCCAAAGCTTCAAACTTATATTCTGTATCGGTATTTATGTGGAAAACCCAGATTGTCAAATGGATTTATGAACAAATTCTAAGAGCCCTGAAAAAAATAACCGAGGGTTCGGGGCAACCTAATTCTCAGTAAATTACAACACACAAACAGTGGAAGCAAGCTTGCCCAAGGCAAATTATTTATTCTCACTCAATCTATTGTTGTTAAGGACTCGTTGAGAGAATGAGTACACTAACAAAAGCAAAGATAAACTTGAAGGAAGGAACAATCGAGTTAGAAGGCAGCGAAGCTTTTGTAAGCAAGCAGCTCGAATCATTTCAAAAAGAGATGCAAGAAGTCAAGATTAGTAAACCACAAGAAGACCTTAAGCAAGAAAATAATAATATCAAACCTGCGAAACCGTTGCCTAAGAAAGCTGGAAAGTTTGCTCCTCAGAGCGTAGCTCCAATTCCATTAGACTTGAAAGCTAAGGATGGAAAACCATCTCTCAGAGATTTCTTTAGCGAAAAGAAACCCAAAAATCAACAAGAAGAGCTCACAGTTTTTGCTTATTATCTAAAACATTACCTAAATATCAGTGACATGCAAGCTGGTCACGTAATTTCGTGTTGCACAGACGTTAAATGTAGAAAGCCATTAAATATAATATCATCGTTCAGAGGTCTTCAGCATTACAAAGGCTGGGTTGATGTGGGTGCTGGTGGAGAGTCAGCTACAATTACGACTTCTGGCGAAAATTTGGTAGAATGCGATTTACCGAGAAAAGAAGATGCTACAAAAGGCAATAGTGCAACTTGAATGCTCTTTCAGCAAAGAATTATTGGATAAGTTATTTGAATCTTATCAAAGTCTTTCCGAACACTACTATTTAGGCAGATACAGACCTTGTTCTTTTGAAGGGGGAAGATTCGCTGAAGTATCACTTAGAATGCTTCAGCAGGTTGTAACAGGGACGTATATTCCTCTTGGCACTCATATATCCAACTTCACTTCTGAAGTCATAAAACTCGGAAATACTGACAAGACTAAGTTTAACGAATCTTTGCGGATTCAAATACCCCGCACTTTACAAGTTATTTTTGACATCAGAAACAAAAGAGATATTGGGCACGCTGGGGGAGATGTTGACGCTAACTTCTCGGATTCTACCCTTTCAATAACTTGCTGCAACTGGGTTATGACTGAATTCCTAAGAATCTACTACACTTCAGAAATTGCTACAGCTCAAAGCTTGGTTAACTCGTTAGTGAAAGTTCGAGTTCCACTTATCCAAGATTTCGATGGATTCCTAAAAATCTTAAACCCAACTCTAAAAGTCCCCGACAAGGTATTAGCTCTACTATATTATTGTGGGGCTGGCGGTGCGACTGTCCAAGAACTGCATGAGTGGCTTGCAAATAGAGTTCAGGTCGGTCACATGAATGCTACTTTGGACAGATTAGAGCATGAGAAAGCTTATGTCCACAGGAATAAAGAACTGTACTTAATTACTGATACTGGCAGAAAATATGTCGAAGAAAACATACCTTTTAAGGTTTAGCCAACGTTCGTATAATTTGCCATTAACAATTAGTCCATTTTCCTTTTTTTATGTCAAAAAGTCAAATTGAAGTCGTTTAAAGAACAGTCAATTCCTTTCTTTTTCAAATAAGATATGAACAGAGTTTTGAACATTTTTCCGTGATTCGGATACTTAAGGTGAAGAAGCTCATGTACTATTACCTTCGCTCTAACTTCAGTTGGTTCATTTAATAAAGTGGTAGAAAAAGTAAGCCTTCCTTTGTTTGAGCAACTTGCCCACTTCCTACTCATACTTCTTAAATGAATCTCTTTGGGGTTTACTTCTATCTCTTCAGCCCAATGCAAGACTTCTAACTTAAAATCCTGAATTGAAATCATTTCTACACACTCTTCAAAACAGCGATTATTCTGTTTGCCAGTTCCACTGATTGCTTAACTGATAATTTGGATTTTGTGAAAACTTTCAAGAGTTCTTGTTTTAGTTTTCTTTCATGTTCTTCGCTGGAGTTCCAATAGGGATAAGCCTCAAAAGCGTACTTCAGACTTCTTGCTTTGTCTTCTGCTGCTTCGACTTTTTCATCATTAAGTATCCAGTAGACCGTGAACAGTTCTGTGGGCAGATTCTTTTGAGCTTGTTCTTGTTTAGCTTTGTTAATTTCATCAATAAGAATTTTGATTCTTTCCAAAGCTTCTTGAGTGTCTATCTGCCTTTGCTTGTAAAGCAATGAGATTAGTTCTGCTTTCTGACCTATCGACTGAAGGTAAGGACTTACACCTAATCCCGTTTCAACTTTTATGCCAATACTTCTTAAAAGGTTAAACACTTTCTCTGTATCTGTTGCGTTATCTTTTTCCAGCTTTTTGATTGTATCTTCGTTTATTTCATAAATGTCAAGTGTTGACTTAATTTGTTCGCAAGCAGTGTTTTCTTGCACGAGCTTGGCGGTTTTTCTTGTAAATTCTCTGTCAACAATAATTCCAGGGTCAAAAGCTTCTCGTACTATCTTGAACATTCTTGCAAGAGTATCGTAATCATCTATGTACTTTCTCAGGTAAGCATCAGGTGATAGTATCTCGTATATTGCGGAAAGTTCTTCAAAGAACCCGTAGAAATCTTGGCGCTTATCCTCGTTTCTAAAATTCTCCAAAACAGCTTCAACAGCTTTGTCTCTTTCTTTTTGTGCAATCAAACTGAGGTATTCTTTTTTGCCTTTTTCCATCATCTCAGTGAATCTTTGCTTTAAGACTTCAATATCTTTAACGATTCCTGTTATGTCTCCTGAATCAAAGGAAAGAGCTTGTTCAAGTTTATCAAATATTCCAACAAAATCCAACACGAATCCACACGGTTTCTTTCTTCCTTCAGAGTCTTCAAATGGTCGATTTACCCTTGCTATTGCTTGCAACAGAACGTGGTCACGCATTGGCTTATCCAGATACATACAGTAGAGTATTGGAGCATCGAATCCCGTGAGGAGCTTTTCCGTAACGATTAGAATTTTGGGTTTCTTGTCAGGTTTTCTGAATGCTTTCCTAATCATTTTTTCTTGTTCTTCGCTCAAATGGTAATCGCTTAAAGGTGGTTCGTCTCCGTGAAATGGGCTGTAAACCACTTCTGAGTAGTCTTTTGGCAAATACTTGTCCAGTTCTTTTTTGTAGAGTGCACAAGCTTCTCTGTCAACTGCAACAAGGAAAGCCTTGTAACCCATAGGTTCAACATAATCTGTGAAATGTTTTGCAACAAAGGCAGCTACATTTGCCATCCGCTCTTTATTTTTGAGCATATTTTTCAGAACGACAGCTTTATCCAAAACCTTATTCAAAGTTTCAATATCGCTTACTCCCTGAGCCTCTGCAAGATTCAGGAACTCCTTTTCTAATACATCTCTGTCAGGTTTCAATTCATTTGGAGCCAAGGTATAATGAAGTCTTACAGTTGTGCCATCTTCGATTGATTCAGCTATGCCATACTTGTCAAGGTACCCTTTTGGGGGGTCATCGATGCCAAAAACCTTGAAAGTTCCCTTTCCATGAATCGTCCTGTCAATAGGCGTTCCCGTAAACCCAATGTACGTGGCATTAGGCAAAGCTCCCATGAGGTAGTTGCCCAAATCTCCCCCAGTCGTTCTGTGCGCTTCATCCACGAGAACAAAAATGTTGCTTCTTTCGTTGATTTTCTCTGGAATGTCATCAAACTTGTGAATCATAGAAACAATTAGTCCTCGGCTGTCTCCTTGAAGAAGTTCCTGAAGATGTTTCTTGCTTTGAGCTACCTGAACATGTTCGACTCCAACAGCGCTCAAATTTCCAAAAAGCTGCGATTCCAACTCATTTCTATCCACAAGCATAATGACTGTTGGGTTTTGGAAAAATGGGTTTCTAAGTATCTGTTGGGCTGCCGCAATCATTGTGTAAGTTTTCCCGCTACCTTGAGTATGCCAAATTAAGCCTCGTTTTTTGTCGCTTGCTGCCCTTTCAACAATTTTGTTTACAGCCTGCATTTGATGGGGTCTCAAAATGACCTTGATAAGCTCATCATCTTGACGAGTGAACATTATGAAATCTAAAAGCATGTCAGTTATTCGTTGTCGGTCGAAGAAGCCTTTCACAAGCTCTTCAAAACTTTTGGCTGCTGACTCATTCTTCCAGTTAAAAACCGATTTTGACTCTAAACTCCACGTTGCAGCATAGAGAAAATTGATTATGTTTGTAGCCGTAAAAACTTGGAAAAGCGTCATTGCCTCAGGTGTTTCTCTATGATACCTTTTCACTTGGTCTAACGCATCTGCAATAATTGACTCCCTATCAAAACTTCTTCCCATAAACTTAGCAACTGCTTTCGTTTCAACAAAGAAGACGGGTATTCCGTTTATCAAGAAAACAACATCATAACGGTTTGTTTTTGTTCCATTTGTAAAGCTAAATTCATCAGTTACTTGGTAAACATTGTTTTTGGCATCTTCATCAATGAGTTTTATGTTCCTTTCTCTGTTTTCTTTTTGAAGAAAAACCGTTTTTAGTCCTTTTAGATACTCCCATGCTTGAAGATTGCCTTCTTTTCTTGCTGGAAGTCTCTCAAGTTCCTTAATCTTCTCTTCAATCATGACAGGGTCGACAAAAGGGTTCAATTTTCTAAGCTGGCTGACGAACACTTCTCTAAAAATGAGTCCTGTTCTTCCACCTCTCAATTTTTCGGCTTCTTCTGTTGTGGTTTGCTCCCATGCAATCTGACAAGCATATTTGATTAGAGTGTTTTGGACAGCTAACCTTTCATTTCCCAATTTTGACATTTCTAAACCTCTAAATTGGCTACCCTAATTTTGGCGCTCATTAGATTGCTGAGCATCGATTTGAACAATTCATTAAGTGCTTCACTTTTCCTCTCTTCTGAATTTATTTTTTCGTTAGCTATAGATAGTACTGAGGCAATTTGTTGCTGTTCGTGCATGGGCGGTAGAGGAAACAGAACAGGAAAGACATCTTTCTTGTTTAGTTGTGGTGTTGGTCCAGGAACGGTGATTCTTCGTAAATCAAATGTTTGAAACCAATAGTAAAAATAGACCACATCAATGTTATCTGATTTTCTCACCAATGAGATTAAATTTGGGTCTAACACAGTTTTTGTGGTAGAAATTCTTTTCTTGTTTGTAGCAATAGCCGCTCCTCTTTTGGGAAAAATAATAGAGTCTTTAGGTATTGTTTTCTTCTCAATATTTGCCATTTTTATTTTCTTCATTAAATTTGAGTATAAAAAGTACATTTTGTTATTAGGTAAATTCATGTCTGATACTTTAACAGCCATCACTGAGGAAGCATCTGCATCATTTTTGTCATCGTTAATTTTCTCCATTTGTTGATATGTAAGGGTCGAACTCTTAATTTCAAATTCAACGCCTATTTGCCCAACACTCCACTGCCTTGACAACAGACCTAACTCTGTCTGCTTCAGCGACACATTTTCCGATTCGGATAGGCTCAATGCTCCATAAGTAAATAGGTGTTTCATTAATGATTTTTTCAGTTTATTCAGAGACCCAATAAGACTCTCCGACTTCTCCTGAGCATCTTGAATTGTAGATAAAACATGTACAATATTTTTTTGCTCGGGTATAGGGGGAACACTTACAATAATATTCTTTAGTTTTGGTTTGTTAATTGCTTTGAAAGTTGAACCAGTGCCTTCTTTTTCTATTGAAGTCTTGAAATATTTTAGAAGGTAAAACAGAAATTGATTGTTTGCCATAGATAGAGATGCCAGACCCCTACCGATACAATAATCAATATTTGCCAAGTTCACATCTCCCACTGGGGCTCTCACTGACATAAGAACACTGCCTTTGTTCGCAATCTTCGCAGGTTTTGTTGTATGTTTTACATGCGTAGGATGTAGTGCCCCAAATTCAGCTTTTCCCTGCAAAAAGGGCATCCCTTTACCTTCAGTGTTATATGTTTCTCCCGAAGGAGATTGTCCCATGATTAATGTAATTACGTCGCCTAATTTCCTTACTTCCCAACATTTAGGAAGAAGTCCCAGTTCGGTTTCTTTGTAGTCTTCTCTAATTGGTGTTTGTGTTTCCAATCTATAGTTCAAATCCTAATTTTTCAAGGACCATCTTCAGTGCCTCGTCTGCTTTTGTTTGGTCTTCCTTTGCTTCTTTCAATAGAACAACCGCTTCATCAAGCGGCAATGTGGTGTCTTCTCCGTTAGTTGCCACGTATCTTGAAGGGCTTAGAGTGTAGTCATTTTTAATTATTTCTTGTTTTTGAAGGATTGCGCTTAGTCCTTCCTCTTGCGTCCATTCGTGATATGTCTGAGATATTTTCTTTATAGATGCTTCTGGTAAGAAGTTTTTTGGTCTTCCTTTCTCAAACAGTTTAGAGGCATTAATCAGAAGAACCTCAGTTTTATGTTTCTTTTGCTTATTTATGACTAATACTATGCCTTCTGAATATGTGTTATAAAATAAGTTGTCAGGCATTAGAATTACAGTTTCTACGAAATCGTTTTCAACAAAAGCTTTTCTGATGTCTCTTTCACGATTTGAACCTTCGTTTCCTGAGCCACGGGAAACTGCTCCACTATCTAATACAACTGCCATTCTTCCGTTTTCATTAAGGGATTTGAACATGTGTTGAATCCAACCCCAATCCGCAGTGCTATTGGGAGGATAGCCGTAACTGAATCGATTGTAGGTGTCGTTTTCATAGGTTGCTTGTTTGAAGGTGTCTCTGATTCCACATGGGGTTTGCAACTACAATGTCAAAAGTCTTTAACGCCCCTTCCTTGGTTTGGAATGCGGGTTTGTTCATGGTATCTCCGAGGGATATGTTTGCTTCCATTTTGTTAATGAAAACGTTCATCTTTGCCATGGCATAAGTTCCATGGAGAACCTCTTGTCCATAAAACTGAAGGGGTTTTACTTTGGGGTTTTCGCCGTACTTCTCCTTGAACCGCAAGGCAGACTTGATGAGTAAACCACCTGAACCAAGACACGGGTCATAGATTTCCTCTCCCTCTTGTGGGTCAACAATATTCGCTATAAGTTGAGCAACCTCTGGCGGAGTGTAAAATTCACCTGCAGAGGAACCTGAGCCTTCAGCAAATTTCCTGAGCAGATATTCGTATGCTCTGCCTAAGATGTCTGGTTCAGCGTTGCATAGTCCAAGATTGTGTTTGTTTAGGATGTCGATAAGGGCTTTGAGGCTTTCATCGCTTATTATTCTCTGTCCTGAAGCGGTTTCGTTGTAATCTCTTATGTCTATGACTCCTTGCAACTTGGGGTTTTCCCGTGCAATCGCTCGGACAGCATCCGTGAGGTATTCGCCCAAGTTGGTACTTTGCTTAAATATTTCAGACCATCTTGCATTTTTTGGAATGTAGAACCACACGATGGAATGGTCTTCCTCCACCAGTTCATCCACGGTTTCTCTGTTGCCGTATTCTTTGGAGAGCTTCTCTTTCTCTTCATCAAAAACATCAGATAATCTTTTGAGGAAAATTAGCGGAAGTATGAAATCCTTGTACTTCGGAGCGTCAACTGGACCTCTAATCTTGCAGGCTGCGTCCCAAAGCCAATTCTCCAAGGCCTTAATGTCAAGCATAGAATCCATTAGATATGACTAACTATATAAAATCAAAGAAATGTGTTAGCTCCGCAAGCTGTTGACTAACATCTAAAAAATCGGGCATAACTGTTCGCTTCCTTTTCTTCTATTCTGTTTCGCAACTCGACCCCTTTAGCTTCGACAAGATGGTGATACAACTCGTGCAGTACCACGCGTTTTTTTAGGCCCTCTTTTGTAAAATACGCTTTATTCTGGAAGTACAATCCACAACATCTTCTGGAAACTCTGCGACCATCAAGAATAATTCTCATCCTTCTGACGCCGTAGTACTCAGTTAAGAAATCTGAAGCTTTTTGGCATCCTTCAAGCTCGTAAATAATTAAAAATTTCTCTCGAACTCTCTTTGGAGGGAGCTTCACGCTTAGCGGAACTGAAGAAGACTTTTGAGTCTTCCGCACAGCGAACACCTACTTGAGTTCTGCAATTCTTGGAGTCCAAGTCGGTCGTTCTCCTCTCAAGTATTTTGCAAACAGGAGAGCTTCTTCAGTAACCAGAGATTCAATCTCTTGTTTCTTGCCTACTTTCACTCGTGGTATTTCAACTGTATTCTGGAAGAATAGTTCTAATTTCTTGGTGAATTCTCTTGTCAGATTATTATTCAGATATTGTCTTTTTCCTTTTCTGTTAGAATGCTGTTCGGTTTTGAAAATGAAGTCTTTGACTTTGGTCTCTTTGCAAAAGGAAATGATGAAGTCGTCGATTAGATATCGGTAGATTTCCATGAAATCGCATACGAGAGAAGGTTTACCATGTTGCATTGAGTGCAGATAACCCAAGAAGGGTTCAAGGTGGCTTCTTAGCAAGGCTATGTGGACTTTCCACCTCAAGATTTCGTAAGCCAAATTGAAAGCGTTATTCAAGCCATCATACGCTAAAAATGTGCTTCTTCCGTCCGGTCTGATTTCTTCGTTGAATAGTTGAAATATTTGAGAAAAATATCGCTTCGAATACATTGCTTCATAGTTCATAAGCTTCCGCTTAAACGTCAGCAGGTCATTCGCAGTTATGGCGTTAACGTCGTCTTTGATGAAGCCTATGGGCTTTAGTCCATATTTTCTTAGAACTTGGTCGTATCCTTGAGCTTTTGCTACGATTAATGTTTTTGCTATTTCTATGCTTTTGGGGTTTTCTAATGCTTTGTATTGGCAGACTCGTGTTTTAACGTGGGAGTCATCGTCAAGACTCTTCATGACAGCTACAGGATTTCCTCTTTGCGTAAGGATTAGGACGTTTATTCCCCAGAAACCGCATGTAGCTAATGCTCCTGAGCTTATTGTGTTTCCGCTTTTGATTTGTATTTCTCCAATTTTATTCTCGAATAAAGGATACTGGGTGTTTTTTCCAGTTCTGTTTTTAATGACTAAAGCTCCTTGCTGTTTTCCGACGAATGAGCCGTAGTCATCTACGAGTATATTCAGGGTTTTAGTTCCATGCATTTTTAATTCACTCTCAACTCTACCAAGTGTCTGTCTTTGCGTCCAAAAAGTCGCCCAATACGAGTTTGCCTGAAGAGGCTCGTTTTGGGAGTATTATTCCAAAATAAGCTTAAATTACGCTTATTTTAGACGCTTAAGTTAACTTAGAGCACACATATAAACGTTAAGTCTTTATAACAGTGTTATATCAGCGTTTAAACTTAAACTATCTTTAGAAATATGAGGAAAAAGAGAGATTTCAAGTTAGTTCCTTTTGAGGGAACTCTTGCATCTCTGAAAGTTCAGCATTTGCATTTTGTTTGCCTAAGTTTTTGCAGTATTTTCTAAACTCCTCAAACTCCACGATTCCTGACATGTCGCCGAGATTATAGAGTGCTACGACTTTAGGTGGCGGAGTCTTGTCATTCTTCGCGTTTACTCGAATCGTAATGAATCCGAATTTTCTCAGTTTCAAGAATGAACGCTCTATCATCCCGAGTCTTCTGCATTCTGTAAGATGCCACATTATTTCTTCCCACCTCAGAGTCCTGCCGAATACTGCTGCGTATTTGTTTAGCTCATTTCCAAACAAATCTCTTTGAGCGCTATCTGAAGTTCTTAACAATAGAACGCTGCCGAGCTCATGAAATCTTGAGTAGCTTTTGACAAATTTTTTAACAACGGCTTCAGTGTGAAGGTCCAAATCCAGCATTAAGAATTTTTCAGAGCAGAAACCAATCACGATGTTGCCTTCTTTAGAACATGTTGTCTTAGGTTCTTTTTCGTCGAGTGTAAGTTGACGGCCCATATGGTACACCAACTTTGTATTTTATTATTTTTCTGACAGGAAACCATTGAGTGTGGTGCAAAAGTTCGTGAAAGCCGAAGACTTCACCAGGTTCATGATTCGGAACTTTGTTTTGAAGAATTCTGTTGCAAATAGTCCTAATATCTTGGTATTTCTCGTAACCTCTTAAGCCAGAGTCAAGTAGAACTTGAAAGCTGAATCTTCTTGTTCTTCCAGTTAATGTTCTGTAGTCGCCGTAGAATCGTGTATACGTTTTGAAGGAAGCAAAATAGTTTTGCATTGTATTTAGCTTATCAGCTAGCTTTGTCGGTAGAGGGCGAAATTTTGGGAGTTCTCTTTGTTTTTTTATGTATTTTTTTGTGTGTATTGCTTTCAATTTTTTTCACCTCCAGTTCTTGCAGAAAATATTTGAGTCTTCATTGCAAGTTTCAAAAAAAGGGAAGAGGTTTGGATGGGTCAAGATTTCTGGCTTTTGCAGTTGGATATTTTGTTCTGCTAAAATTCGAAGCATAGCTTCCGCTAACTCCTAAATCAATGATTTCTGCAAAATTCTCGACTAAATTTCGTCTTCGTCTATAATGTTATAATGGTAGTTCATGTAGCGGTAGAGTCGCTTAAATTCAAGATAATGCTCGTCATTGACAGTTCTGCAGCCATGATAGAGAGCGATAGCTTTTAGCAAAGTCATGAAATTCTCTTTTACGCGGATGCCAATCAATCTTTGTCTTTGTTGTTCGCTTTCAGTTGTGTTGCTTGTTTCGTCATTTCTTGAGAATTTATCGAGTTCCTTCGCCAAGATTCTTGCAGGTTTATCAAGTTTTTTAGCTAATCGCTTGGGCAACTTAACGTCTATTTTTTCTGCTCTCTTGAAACATATTTTCTGTTGCTGGTTATGTTTTTCGTTCTCAATAAAGTCGAGTATTATCGCTTTCAACTTTTCACTGATTTCGTAGGTGAAGGGTATGATTCTTGATTGCCATGAGAGAGACCTAAAAACGCTTCTTTTGTCACCGAGGTCGTCGGGCGTTGTGCACATAACGAATCCAATCTGTATCCGCCTTTTGAAACTAACCCGGTCTGTTCCAGTACACACTTCCAGAATTCCGTCGTCCATTCCAAGGCGCATTTTCGCCATCAGTTCTTCTCGCACACTTCTACTTCGCGTTTTCAATTTCTCAAGGTCGGGAATTATTATGTGATGAATCATTTCGCGTTCTTTTTCTGTCAGTTCCAAGAGATATCGGTCAATTCCAAAAGAAGTCATATCCTGAATAATGACTATTCCACGTCCTTCGAATCGGTGTGCTTCACTGCTTTTTCCACGCTCAGGATTTGCAATTATAAGACAAGAAACTGGTTCTGTTGCATCCTTCACGTATCCTGTATAGAGTACATACTTCAGGAAGGCTGTAAGCAGCCTTAACCCTACGTTTTTCGTCATTTTCTTCGCCTCCATTTTTTCAGATTTGCAGGTCTCTTCCTTTCATCGCGAATGGTGTCATTCACCAAACCTCGCGCTATCAAGAGCATTGTCATTCGCGTTTTATGGTCTTCGTGTTCGAGTTGTCTAAAGTCTACAAACATAGGTTTGGCGAAGGTTTTGGATTTCGCTGATTTAGCAGCAGAGCTCTGAGGTGGACGTGGTCGGCTTGTTTTTTTCATTTTTTATAATTCCCTCCTTCTTCTTTCAAATTCGATTTGTATTGGGTTTTTACAGAAGTCCTCACGCGGACTCAACACTGTTGGTTCAAACATTTTTTCAAAATCCCTCTCCTACTTTTTTATTTTTTAGCTTAAGATTTAGAGTTTACACTCGAGATTTTTTTCCTAAGATTCAAACTATTATTTCAGAAATGTACACTGCTTCTTTGAATGTTCCTGTGTTGGCTGAGGTCTATCAAATAGTTTGTCGAGATTTTTTTCTAAAAATTAAGCTTTTTCGTGAGAAGCATACTTTCCCCTTAGGTGTTTGCGCTGCTCCTCTGAGAGAGGGCAGGTGGTTCAGCTATATAAGGCTAATTGCGAAATACTGAATAATGTTGCTTCAAAGGGGCTCAAAAACGGCTTTATTTACGATTTCCGGCTTACAATAAGAACACGAACTTGTCAAAATAAGCTTGCTGATGGCTCATTTTTACAAAAAGAGCTCAAATCACGAGTATTTAACAAAAAAGCATTTTTTGCATTTTTTGTTTGTGCGCGAAGAAAAAACGCTCGAATCAAATTTTTCTTGAGAACGCCAATTTATTCAACGGCAAAATTTTCTCCCATAATATATGTAAGCCAACTTTGCCAAACAAAAAACAATTCTTGAAACCGTCTCTTTTTCACAAAAATAATGTATGTCTCAAAATAATGTATGTCCTAATAAAATGTATGTCTCAGTAAAATGTATGTCTTAACTAAATGTATGTCTCAGTTTTTAATTAACACACACATTATCTTACCTACCTACCAATACCATAAAAAAATATTATTTTTTAAAACCTACACACCAGTAGCCTTTACCCTAACACCCTAAACTTCCCGTCGTTTTGTGTGTGTGTGTGGATTAAATTTTAATCTTTCTCTCTCTCCTTACGCACACAATCAAGAACTGAATGTGCGGTTTGTCAAATGTAGAGAAGCGGCAATGTAAATACAAACAAACAGATAAAAAAAAAGAAAAGAAGATGTTTAGCTAAGGTTTCTTGGTGTGCCGCTTTTTTGCTGCCAATTCAATCGTGCAAAGGGTCACAGCCGCTGCTGCAGCCGCAACTAAAATGAGCGTTGCACTGCTGAACTCAGGTACTTTCGGAGTAGAAGTTGCAGAAGTTGTCGGGCTAGCGGAAGCAGTTGCAGTTGGGGTTGATGTCGCAGACGTAGTTTTAACGTACACGTTTCCTGTTTGAACTGCGGTGAAACCATTATTTGTGATTGTGAAATAATCGTTTTGAGTTGAGAATAGTATGCTATATATGCCTTCGAAAGTGGTTGAGTTGACTATATGCCATGTGCCAGGATATGTACTAAATAGTGCTGTGCCATTTTCATAAAGAATTATAGTGTATCCTGTTCCGCTTGAAGTTTGTTCGACATATGTACCAGCCATACTTGACATAGTAGGTTTTGCACTTGCGTTGGCTGCTGACAAAGCAAAAATCGCAATTAGCATTAAACCTAGAAGCTTCCAAACTTTGACTTTCATGCTTATCCCTTAATGTTTCTTAGGTAGCACGCTATTGATACGTGCCCTAACTCGCTCAGTTTGTTTCAATAAATATAAAACACTTTGCTAGAAAAGCCTGAAGTAGCCCTATTGCGCAGTGAGTTAGACTAAATGAAAAGAAGTAGCGAATTGCTTAATATTAGTTGTCTCCTGAGTTTAATAATAACTACAGCTTATCAAAATGCATCAAGAAAAAAAGAATTGATGAGTCTGTAAAAGGAGACTCATTAATGGCGCTTAAAAACAAACCTTAGGACAGCAAAGAACAGCAGTAGGACACCAAAAATAAATAAGAGCGTGCCTGCACCCGAGCCTCGCAGCGGAGCACCATGAACATTTATTATATATTCTCCAACAATCACGAAGATTATTCCCAGCACAGCCAAAATGATGGCATGCATGTTGCGGTTTCCATTAGTTTTTCCATGTTCTCCCATTCAAATTCCTCTTTAATCTTCTTCGTTCCTTTTAATATTTAAGCTTTATAACAGATAATTATTGGGGGTTTTTCCCGTTGGACCAACTTATTGGGTGCTATCAAACTTCCTAACTGAGTTTAAGTCACTTTAGAATCCAGTATTTCAGAGAATAATTATGCTTTAGCTTGAAGGAAGCATTGCTATCTTGAAAGCCCTCACACACTTTCACTCTGTCATTCAATCATTCTCTGTCACTCAGTCACTCATACCTACCTACCCTCTCTCTCCCCCGGACGGCAAGCAGGCATGCATCCATGCGAGCGAGCATGCAGGAGAGCACACACAGACACAATGGTGCTTTAAAGTACGAGTAGTGAGAATCAAGAACTAACAGTATAATAAAACTCTGTAACAAAAATAACCATTGAAATTATTGCGTCAGTTACGAAATCAATCTCCTGACTTATTAAGTCGGCGTTCTCAACAAATCCATCCGAAGGATGAGAGAAAGCATTTCTATATTGATGTACCTTATTTTTTTGCAAATCTTTTATTTTTTCGCTATAGAGATTTGAAACTATCACACTTTTTTTATCCGATGCGTTCCAAATTGACGTAGCAATGAGAAGATCGTTCAAACCTGAAAGATTTTCAATTTTCTTTCCCCCTCGTTTTACGACTTCAGCTTGAAAAATATCAATTCCAACATCCTTAATCTTCTGATCTATATTTTTCTTAATTATCTTTTCAGTTTGATTAGCTATAAATCTCCCGAAATCAGCGATATCTTCGTAAATTGAAATCTTGTCTTTTGTCTGATCTAATTTTCCATTAATCCATCCACTAAATAACTTTGCTAGTTTATCGTCCACAACTCTGTTATCTTTTACTTTTAGGACATTTGATAATATCTGTCCGTTTTCAAATATCAACAACATCTTTTCAATATCTTCATTACTTAACCTTTTTAGCTTGACGGAGTCTATTCCCATTTCTTTTGAAATTAAGTCCATCATTAAACCGATTTGGTTCCTTACATTGGGATCAACTATTGTGGAATGCAAAAAAGCTTCATACTCATTATTGGATAAATAATCCAATAGTGGCATAATGCGCGTTCCATATTCAATCTTGTTCAAAAGAAGAGTTTTGTGAATATCCTCAGAAACAATACCATAAACGGTGCGAATATTTCCTACAATACGCATCAAATAGTGATTTGGAAGAGCTTCACCGCCACCACCACCTGCATTACTGTAAAAGATATCCTTAACTCGAATATTATCTAACAGCTTTTCTTTTATTACCTTCTCGTTAAATACCTTGCATGGGTCAGGCTCTGTCATTCGAGCTGGAAGAAAAATACCGATAAGAACTTCAATCTCGTCAGGAGAATCCGGGTGATCAAAGTCAAACGGATCTATTTCTTCCCCAAGAATTATTTTTTCTTCTTCAAGTTTATTCAGCTCCTTTAGATTTATCGAATCGTTTGGCAGGTTTCCGTTTATTAAATTATAAATAAGTTCTCTTTGGCTCGAAAATTCTTTTGCTATGTGTGGCGGGAGCTGTCCTTCTTGATCAATCGGATATCCCTTGTATTTGAAAAAACCATTTCTTGAAACGTGGAAATATCTCGGATCGTTTTCCATGATGGTGGAAAATTTGGTTTGTCAGTTTACGCTTAACCGTATCAGCGTTAATCAGAGACAGAAAGCTCCAAAAAAGAAAAAGGGAATTGTGCGCGTGAGATGGGTTTTGGTGACAGCAGATGTACCTTGATCATTTGGTTGACCTCAAAATCCAAAATTTTAATTAACTGACCTTAACCATACCTATAAGGATAACTTTGTCAACTTTAAAAAGAGCAAATTTTACATTAAATGAAAAATTGTAGTTTTACTAGAAAAATATATCAAGGTATCTGACTATCTAATGAGAAAACGCGTTCGGAGAAAAGGATTATTTGAAAAACATGATTGAGTTTAGATGGCATGGTAGAGGCGGTCAAGGTGCATGGACAGCCAGCGAGTTACTGGCAAGAACAGCCCTTGATGAAGGCAAATACATTCAATCATTTCCTGAATTTGGGCCTGAACGAATGGGTGCGCCAGTGACCGCCTTTACAAGAATAAGCACTGAACCAATAAGATTACATTGCGCCATTTACGATCCAGATGTTGTTGTAGTTTTAGATAACACTCTGCTGAAAACAGTTCCAGTCACGGCTGGATTAAACGATGACGAAGACATACTAATTATTAATTCCTCCGAGGAACCAGCGGTCCTAAAAGAAAAGCTTAAGCTGACAAAAGGCAAAGTGTGGACAGTTCCAGCAACCGAAATTGCCATTAAAATTTTGGGAGCACCAATAACCAACACAGCAATGCTGGGTTGCGTCGCTAAGGCAACTGGAATAGTCACTTTAGAAGGCATAGAGAAAACGTTGAAGGGACGTTTCAGAGCGGACTTAGCAGAGAAAAACTTCGCGATTATCAAGGAAGCGTATGAGGAGGCAAAATCCGAGTGAGTCGAGAAAAAAGCTGGAAAGAAATCTCTATAGCTGGGGTATGCTCAAAATCCAGCGTTGGATTCATGACAGGCGACTGGAAAACTTACACGCCAATACGAGACCTGGAGAAATGTACAAAATGCTTAACATGCGTAATGTTTTGTCCTGATGGAGCAATAAAGTGGCGTCCAGAGATAGGCGATATCGAGTTTGACTTTAGCTTCTGCAAAGGCTGCGGAATATGCGCTAACGAGTGTCCAACTAAAGCAATAACAATGAAGATGGAAGGGGAATAAAAGAACATGGAAAAACAGGTTAAACAGGAAACTATGGCTTTAAACGGAGATGAAGCAGTTGCCTTTGCCGCTAAACAATGCGATGTTGACGTGGTTGCCGCTTACCCAATTACACCCCAAACAATCATAGTTGAAAAATTCAGCGAATACGTCGCCAACGGAGAAGTCCAAACAGAATTCGTCTGCACAGAATCAGAGCACAGTGCGATGGCCGCTTGCCTTGCCGCTGCAGTTACAGGTGCAAGAACTTTTACTGCCAGCGCTTCCGCAGGTTTAGCGTTGATGCATGAGATGCTTTTTGTTACTTCTGGTTGTCGAGCGCCAGTTGTGATGGCTATTGCTAACCGCGCTTTGTCTGCGCCGCTTAACATTCATGGTGACCAATCAGACAGCATGGCTGAGAGAGATAGCGGCTGGATTCACATTTACGTTGAGAACGCTCAGGAGGCATATGACTCTATTATTCAAGCGTTCAAGATTGCTGAGGATGTTGACGTGTCTTTGCCGATTATTGTTGGATTAGACGGGTTTACGGTAAGTCACACGTTGGAAAACGTCGATGTACTATCTGAAGACGCTGTGAAGCAGTTTGTTGGAGAACGCCAACTGCCCAACGTGCTTACGCATGAAGGTAAAACAGTGCCTTTTAAGCTTGATCCAGATAACCCGATGACTATGGGACCGATTGCTTTTCAAAACTACTATTTTGAGTTTAAACGCCAGCAGGAAGAAGGCATGAAGAACGCGTTAAAGCGAATACAAGAGGTTAACACTGAATATGCCAAATTCACTGGCAGAAGCTACGGCAACGGCTTAATCGATGCTTACAAGCTTGAGGACGCTGAGATTGCAGTAGTGTGTGTTGGCTCAACCTCTGGGACACTAAAAGTGATTGTTGACGAATTAAGGCAAGAGGGCGTTAAAGCTGGTCTTCTACGACTTCGTACGTTCAGGCCGCTACCTGTCGAAGAACTTCGAAAAGCATTAAGCAACGTCGCTGCAATTGCGGTTATGGATAAAAGTATGAGTTTCGGCGGTTTCGGCGGTGCAGTTTTCACTGAAGTTCGCCATGCGCTTTACGATGATGAGAAGCATCCGTTTATTGTGAACTACATTTACGGTTTAGGCGGGAGAGATTATAGTCCCAGTGAACTGCGAACAATCTTCGAAGAGCTTACGCGTATTGCGAGGACTGGGCATGTTGAAAGCGGCGTTAATTATTTTGGGTTAAGGGAGTAAATTAGGAGGAGAAAAAATTGACAACTCAAGAATGGAAATTCACAGCCAAAGATATTGCGTGTGTGCCAGATTTGTTCCTTTCAGGTCACCGGGCATGTGCAGGTTGCGGACCGGCTACGGTGCTGCGTTTGATAATGAAAGCTACACGTGGACCAACAATTGTGACTCAAGCAACTGGCTGCATGGAAGTAGTCTCATCAATTTACCCTTACACTTCGTGGGGTCTGCCTTGGTTGCACACGGCTTTTGAGACTGCTGCTGCTAACGCTTCTGGAATTGATGCTGCATTGAAAGCTATGAGCAAGAAGGGCAAAGTGAAAGAGCACATTGACATTATTGCAATAGCCGGTGACGGCGGAACATTTGACATTGGCTTACAAGCGTTGTCTGGTGCTGTTGAACGTGGACACGACTTCCTGTTTGTGCTGTATGATAATGAGGGTTACATGAATACTGGCATCCAACGAAGCGGTGGAACACCGACTGGTGCAGCAACAACGACAACTCCTGCGGGCAAAGTTATACCTGGAAAACTTGAGAAGAAAAAGCCGATTGATGAGATTATGTTGGCTCATGACATGCCATATGTGGCTACTGCAACACCGTACTACTGGAAGGACATGCTGACAAAAGTGCGGAAAGGCTTAGAAGTAGAAGGACCAGCGTTCCTGCACATATTTGCCCCTTGCCCAAGAGGTTGGCGTACTGAACCAAGCAAAAGCATAGAGTACTCCAAGTTGGCAGTGGAATCATGTGTGTTCCCAATTTGGGAAGCAGCAAACGGCAAACGGCAACTTTCAACGCCAAGCAAACTGATTGCCCTGGCACCAAAAAATAAGAAGCCAGTTAAAGATTACCTTGCAGGCCAAGGAAGATTCAGGCACCTGTTCACCCCGCAAAACCAGCATATACTTGTTGAGATGCAACGTCTCACTGATGAACATTGGGAACGGCTTCTCCAAAAGTGCGAGCCAAGCAGCTAAACTCCTTTTTTAATTTTTTGTCAGATTTTTCGGCAAAATATCAGTGATGAATTTAGTGGTTGTTTTCTGGGAGTATTTTTAGTATGCGGAGGATTTTTTTGAATTCTTCTTCTTTCAATGAGGCTCTTCTGCCGTTGGCGTAGATGTCTTTTACTTTTTCCACTACTATGGCTACTGTTTGGTCGTCTGGAGTGCCTCCTGAGAGCTCGGTTATTTTGTGTTTGATTATGCCTTTTCCCGACTGCTTCCCAATCGTTAAACGGCGTTCGTTGCCGACCAGTTCAGGCGGGTAAGGCTCATAGGTCCACGGGTCGACTAAGACGCCGTGCGTGTGGATTCCTGACTCATGTGCAAATCCGTAGTCGCCAACTATTGCCTTGTTAGGCGGAACCACATAGCCTGTTGCTTTGCCAATGTAGTCGGCGGTTTGCTTTAGTTTCTGGGTTTTGCCTTCAAACTTTTTGACCCCGTAATGCAAATACAGGTTCAAAAGGACCTTTTCGGTTTCAGCGTTGCCTGCGCGTTCGCCGATGCCCAGATACGTGGTGCTGGCGTAAACTTTGTCCCACACGCCCGAAGCTGCCTTAATTGCCGCCATCGTGTTTTCAACCGCGTTCCCGAAGTCGTCATGCGCATGAATCTCTATGGCGCCGATTCTGGTCTGTTCCTTTATGGCTACTACTTTGGCAGGTACACCGTTGGGCAAAGGCGCCGTTGGGTCGGATAAGCCGATGCCGACGGTGTCGCAGATACGGTAACATTCTGCGCCTGCGTCTGCAACAGCGTTGATTAGTTTTTTCTCGAAGTTCCAGTCTGCACGTGTGCTGTCTTCGCCGTGAACGAAAGTTCTCAGTCCGCAGGTTTTTGCTGCGTATTCAACTACGTTAACGATGTTGGCTAAGATTTGCTCTTGGGTTTTTTCAGGCCATTTAGCCTTAAAATGTAAGTCGGAGACAGGGTGAGAAATGCCGACTTCTTTAAATCCGCATGCCACGGCGCTGTCAATGTCCTCTTTTAATGCTCTGCACCAGCCGGCGACGCGTAAGTCAAGGTTCAAGTCTGCGATGAGTTTTGCTGCTTTCTTGTCGGGCTCTTGATAATGGAATAGTTCGATGCGTTCGATGCCGATTTCTGCTAGGAACTGGGCTATTTTTGCGGCGTCTTTTGGTCCAGCTGCTAAGCCGGGCATTTGGATGCCATCGCGTAGAGTGGTGTCGTCTATGATGGGTTCGGTTTTTAATGGCATTTTGAAATAGAAGTCGTTTAAGTCCATTTTTTTCACTGCTCTGTCTTTTTTATGCTTGTCTCCAAGTTTTTTTGTAACGCTTATTAACGCTTATGTGTGGTTGATAAACGTTTCTGTAGTACTTTTGTAAGTTTGTTCAAGCAAATACGTGACTTAGCTACGGAATAGCTTGTCATAAATAAACAAAAACTTTACACATAAACGGCGCAAAAGCTATCGAGTGTGTGCGTATAGTGCTTTAAGCGTGCCTGAAACACCCAAAACATTCACCGCTGCTTCCTTGCCGGCAATACTGGTAATTGTAGCCAAAGAAGCTCGCAGCATGCTAAGTGCAACCAACGAGACCCTAAGCACAGCAACTTTGCGTTCCAAATCAAAATCAATCAAGGCTAACCCAGTTAAGCTCGCGCCAACCTCACCGTAAAGCTTCGTTACGGCAGCCCAAACTGCATCAATAAACTCGCGTTCAGCAGGCACGGCGTCGCATTCCAGTTGCAGGGCTAGGTAGCGCCGTTTAACCCGCTTCAAGATGGCTTGCCCTCCTTAATTATGCTGATGCCTGGTGCAACAAATCGGCTGCTGAGTTTTTCACGGTTGCGCCGAACGATTGCCGCTGGACTGGTTGAAGTTGCATCTAAAGCTTGAGCCTCATCTAGTCCGAATAGGAAAGCTAAACTTGCCATGTCCCTTGGCAGCCGCATAAGCCGCTCCTCGGAGACACCGCTTGAAACCACTATGGGCACACGGAACTCGCGTGCTACGGCAACTTCCCGCCGCAAACTCATAAGCAGCCTAACCCGTGATGGGCCTTCCAGAATCAAAAGCGGGTTAACATCCACTTCCAACGCGGCTAAGCTGCAGCTGGCTAATTCGGCTTCTGCGCGGTCAAAAAACCGTTTGTGATAGTCAAGGCTGGGAAAACTGAGCAGGTCGACGCGTCTGTCTTTTGCAGCTTGCCTCGCCACTTCCTTGCTGTCGCATGTGATGCATATGACTTCGAATCTTCGCCTGAACTTGCGTAGAAAATGGGTCAGGTCATTTTCCGATCTTGGATAGAAATCTGCTCGGGAAACAAAATCTAAGCCCGCCTGCGCACACATTGCTTTGAGCTGGGTTAATTCTTCTCCGCTTAGTTTTGAAGTGAACGGGATAGAAATCATGCTGTAGCCGAACTTTGCAGCTTTGTCAATGAGCCGCTGTGTTGCCTGTTGGTCTTTGGGGTTAACGCGTAAATGCAAGTCGGCGAAAGCTCGTGTCATGGCAGCAACCCCGCGCTCTTGCAAATATCCACTATTTCTTGGGGGGATTTGTTTTTGAAGTGTATTTTGAAGTGAACGGGGTCGTTTTGTGTAAATTTTATGTTTCCCAGATAGGCTGATTGCTTGTTGAACCTGAGGTACAGGTTTCTTTTTTCCATATGCAGTTTTAAGTCGCGGCTTAACTCTTCTTTGTCAAGTGAGTTTAAACCTTCGCCCAGTTTTTGGAGTGCTGCTGGAAGCGTTTTTTTGTCTGTTAGTTTGGCTGTGAAAAGTGTGATGGGGTTTCCATAGTGCCCCGTTAAACTTGTCATTTCGAAAATAAGGGTTTGGGTCAGTTCCGTTGGCAGTAGGTTGCGTACGGCTGTTTGGACTTTGTCTGTGTCCTCGGTTGCGTGTGCAAATACTCGAATATCTATATATCCTATTGGCGGTTTAGAAGACATTGGACACCGTTTTTGTTTCTGGGCTTCTAGCTTTTAGCTTTTTTCTTTGGTTTGGTTTTGGTTTCGGGTTTTTGCGGTTTTGGTTTTGCTGCTGCCGCTGCTTTTGCTTTTTCCGCGCACTCTTTTATGGTTGTGATGTTTTGGTCGTGTGCTGATTTTCTTTTGATGTCGACGGGTAAGCCGATTTGTTTGGCTTGTTGCTTGTTTACGCCTGCTTTTTCCAGTTCGGTTGGGCTGAATCCTTTGCCGATGTTTTGTTTTTTGTTGTGCTTAGTTATTACGACTTTGATTTGACGCATAAAATTTATCTCCCTGGGTTTGGCTTTCTACCAGTAGGCTGTGCTCGTTTTCTTGCTCCTCTACGGTGACTTGGTCTGGCTTTTTCTGCTCCTGCTCCGCGGTGGTGTAAGCCTCTGACGTTTTTGCCTGCGCTTGTTAAGCTTCTGAAGACTCTGCTGGTATGCTGTTTCTCGGTTATCCAGTTAACGTCTTTGTCTGTTTTTATAGCTGGACTTTTCGGGTCAAGAAGTATGACTTCGAACCATTTGTGTTTGCCGTCTTCGCCTACCCAGTAACTGTTTAATACTTCCATGTTTGGGAAATGCTTTGCCGTGCGCTCTTCGGCGATGAGCCTTAAGCTTTTGGCTGGTTTAAATTTGGCGACTCCCATGCGTTTGGGTCGTCTGCCTGAGCGCGGGCGAATTTTTCTAAGGCCGCCTCTGCGTACTTTTGTGCGTGCCACTACGAAGCCTTGTTTGGCTTTGTAGCCTAGTTTTCTTGCTCGGTCAAGCCTTGTCGGATGCTCAATGCGAAGCGTTGACGGTTGCTTTCGCCACTGCACCAATCTTTCCCGCATGAGTTCTTCAACGAAGGATTTTTCAGGTTGAGACCACTCTTCCGCAATATACTTGTATGCCATTTTTAGTTTTTTCCTCCTAAATGTTTCATTTGCTTACGGTTCAGCCTTTCGGCCACATCCCAACGGACAATGATTATCCGCCTGCAATTTCACATCATAGTACCATGCAATGAAATAAACCTTTCCAGCAAACTATAGGCGCTCATGTTCCCTATTCTCATTATATTAAGAATTAACCTTAACGACATAAAAAAAGGAATATTTTTTTCCTGCTACGAAAAGTCTATCAAAATGAATAAAAATACTAAGGCAGAAATTAATTTGAATAACTATCAAGGTAAATTATTATTACTCTCAGCTAATAAAGACCCATTTTGACCAAGTAAAGAAGTGTGTGAGCACATTGAAAAAACAGCAAGATTAACGTGAAACATGTAGTCTTAGATCTTGATGGGATCACTTTCTAGAATACGAAGAATCCAGCAAAGAAATAATTAAATTCTTAGAAAACACAAAATAGAAAATCATTTCGCCCCTCTTAAGCAAACGTTTCTCTGCTTGAAGCCCTTCTCAGCGCTACTTACTTCTCTTAAACACTCGTTTCACGTCTTCGAGCTTTGAACCGACGATTTCTATGTTGTCGATATTCCCTAGTCCTTTTTGGGCGGCTGTTCGAATGTGAGAAATTTCCGCAGGGTCAAATCCCATGACTCTGGCTGCGGTTGCGTCTGTGGCAACAACATCTTTTCCTGCAATTATCAGGTCCATTTTGACGGGTGTGCCGTCGGTTGGTCCGCGTCCTTCCATTGCGACGAAGCCATCGATTACTGTTAATGCTGGTTTGAGGACTGTATTGATGTCTACTATGACTTTGCTTATACCGTTCATGTGATATTTTCCTTTGAACTTGTCAGGCAAAAGCCCAAACATGTTCTTCATACCCAAAGTGACTTTGGTGGCCATGTGAGTTTTCATTTTGGCAGCGCTTATGACGGCAGATTCCGTAACGATACGCGGCACTTTAATGCTGCCTAAAGTTTCACATTTTGGAATAGGAATCTTGACTTTGTCTTTTTGATACCGCAAATTTAGGAATTGCACGCCATTTCGTTGGCACATCTCTTTCATGCCTGTGGCTTCATAGGCTTTGTCAGCGTTAGTCATGGTTGCATCTGATTCCACAACGAAGATTTCAAGGGGCAAATCTTTGAGCTTGTTTATTATGGCTTCAACCACGATGGGGTCAGTTGTTGCTCCTTCATCCCATGTTTTAGTAGTTATGAAATTGACTTTTATGAGGGCTTTCTTGTACCCCGCTAAGCATGATTTGTAATCTATCAAGTCAAGCGCTTTAAAAACGGGATCGTGCCCTCTTTCGCCTTTCACAATTGCGACCGTTGATTTCTCCGTTCACGACACCAATTCCAACTTACTCAATTAAGCTTTAAACCTTTGCCATTGGCAGGCTCCGTCTCTAAATATTTTTTTTAATCATTAGTTATTTACAGCACTAATCCTGAACTCTACATCATATTTGGATTCCACACTTGCAGCATATCTCTACTGCCCCCCTTAAAGGCGACCTTTGGCAACAGCCTCTTTGACTTTTCTTAACTTTTACCAACTTATCATGACTTCCTTTGACATATCTTGACTTTTATTGACTCAACCGCCAACAATACAAGCCCCAAACCAAAAAAAACAACCAGAAACAGCCCCACCAAAAAATGACCGCACACCGCTACTGATCCTTCAAACAAAGAAAAAACCCAGCCACGCTTCTTTGACTCCTTAAATTTATTTACGTTTAACAACTCAATCGCAAAACAATTTGCCCTCCTCAATGCTGTTTGAAATAACCCTGTGAGTCAATGGCAACCTAATCCCTATCCTTCACCGACAATTCCACACAAATCCAGACAAATCAACACAAATCCAGACAAATCTAGACATTACCTGCAAACGATTCAAGCTTTAAATCAAAAAAGCAACCCAAAACAACAAGAAAAAAATGGCAACACAGCACAACTCAACAGTTACTGCGCTACCTAAACAATAACAGCACCAAAATTAGAGACAGAGCACCATTGGCACAATGTCTTTCGCTTGAGATTTTGCCTTGGTGTTGCATAGCAACAGAATTTTGCAGATAGCAGATGCCTCTGTGCCTTTTTTCACCTTTTTGCCTTTATTTACATTTAATGCCTTTTTTAGCCTCAATCTAAACCTGATTCAACCCCAGAACAAAAAAGCAACTTGAAAAAAGCTTTCAAGAGAGAGGGATCATTTTAGTTGTTCGATTCCTATAACAAAAACCAAAAGCATAACTAAATAAGCGGAAGAATTACCAGACCAGTAATTAATCCTCCTGCTAACCCCAGCATGATCGGGAAAGGCAAGCCTGGAAAGATTCCTTTTCTCGAAAGCATGAAAAACGTCACGATTGAGCCCACCATAATGCCCACTACTGACGCTAGACACGGTAGAATGCTGGGTAAGAAGCTGAAGAACATGGCTCCAGTCAGCATAGAGTAGAAAACTAGGTCGCCGAGCCCCATCTCGATATCCTTAAACGCGAAACTCAAACCCTGAAGCTGATCCATCCCCCCTGAGGACTGAGCAATTTTACCCACTGGTCCACGATAAACCGCAAACACATCATACGCTGCCAAAAACACAAGAATTAGCACTGCACTCCATAGTGGAATGGCGAAGCCGAAGAAGATGCCCAATGCACCGCCAATACCGATTACAGCTGCGTTTCGAGGTATGCTGCCTGAACGGAAGATGGCAAAGTCAAACAGTACCGTAATAGCTACAGACAGGAGTATGAGTACGAGTAAGGTGTCCACGCTTGGAAAATAGTTGAGGACCGCATTCAAGTAAACCAGCGACAACAACAAAGCCGCAGCCGTCATGGCAACAACGATTAATCCTTTGATGATTTTTTTGCTTCGCCGCTTAATCAAAAGATAAAACACCGCTGCACTTATCGCGACAATAACGACAAAGTAAAGAGCATTGCCAACTGGTGCTGCAGGATTGTTGCTAGGAATAGGCGTGACCGGAGGAGCCGTTGACTGCGGTTGTGGCATAAGCAGGTAAGCGCAGCCTAAACCGAAAACGAGGCTTGCCAGTATCGGAGCCAAATAAACAATCTGAAACTTGAACTGGTCCTGCTTTTCTTGCTCGGTCACGGTTGCTTACCCTAGATTGCTAATAGCTAACGCAGCTTGCAAATAACACTGGTCACACAATAAGCTTTGCTTTTTATCCGTATCAAAAATAGAATTAGAAAAATGCATAACACACAAGCTTCTATGACAATGCTGCAAACCCAACGTGTGCCCCAACTCGTGAATAGACTCCTTCAAAGCCCGCAACACAAAAACAGCCGAGCCAGCATTTTCGCCGTAAAACTTTGGCTTAAGCCTCCACAATGAAATCAAAGCAGCTCTTCCAGGAGTGTAAGCTTCACCAAACACATAGTTCAATTCGGGAACAAAAATGTCAACATCAACCACGCCTAAAACCCCATGAAACTTCTCGTGTTTAGAGGCGTAAGCCCTGATTTCATTAAGAATCACGCTGGAACTGTACTGGTTACGTTTCTTATCAAAAGCCAGCTTAGGAACAGGCAAAACCTTCTTAATAACCGTGCAAGCAGTATCAGGAAAAGTTTTAACTAAACCCTGCTGAAGCCCAACCAGCACATCAGGAGCTATTTCCCCAACAGCCAAAATACCAATCTTCATAACAAACAGCCTATATCTCGTAGGTTTCTCCAGTCCTCGGCGCCACAGCATCCAACCCCAACTCAGTTTTCGCCCAATTCGCCAAAAGCTCACAGTTACCCTCGGCGCCGTGGACAACAAAAACTTTAGGTTTACCCCCAAGACGCCGCAGCCCCTCCTTCAGCTGGCTCGCTCCACAGTGAGAAGAGAAATCAAAATGCCGATACCGCGCCTTAACCTTACTCACTTTCCCATCAATCATGGTGATACCCTTATCCAACAACTGTTTGCCAGGCGTTCCTGGAATCTGATAACTAACCAAGAAGATAGCATTGTTTGGCTTTTTGCCTATTTTGGAAACATAAAATTGTGACGGACCACCCTTCAACATGCCCGCGGGTGAAATAATCACGCCTGGATCCTTCGCTGCTCTTCGCCGGTCACGCCAGCCATCAACCCAATCCAGCGAGTGTATAGCGTTCATAAAAAGCCTCGGGTCCCTGAGGAACTCCTTGTAGTTCATTATTATTCTGCTAGCTTCCCGAGCCATCCCATCTAAAACAACAGGGTACTCAAAATGATTCGCTGCCAAAACGCAAGCAATCTCCTGCGCACGTCCCACACCGAACGCTGGCACCAAAACAGTCCCGCCTCGCTCAACCACCTCAGTCGCCGCCTCAACAAAACTTCTCTCAAGCTCGGGTCGCGGTGTATGATCCTCACTTGCATAAGTGCTCTCAGTGACCACTGCATCTAAATCCTCGTAATCCATCGATGCACCCTTTAACAATTTGCTGTCTTCCATGTTGTAGTCACCAGTATAAAGAATCTTCTTGCCATCCGCCTCAATCTGCACCTGAGCGCTTCCAGGCGTATGACCCGCATCAAACAGTTTAACCTTCATGTCACCGATGGCTTCTTCAACACCAAAATCCAAATGCCTATTGTTATGCATCATAGCATCAAGCTCAAGATACTCAAAAGGCAAATAATAACCCGACAAATGAATAAAATCCTGAATAAGAACCTGCGTTAACTCCAAATTAAGCCTGTTCGTGTACAGCGGCTTCTTATCGTTAATATAAAACATTGGTATAGCGCCTGAATGGTCAAGGTGACTGTGGGTTAAAATTACCGCATCAACCTCTTTCGGCGGAACATGCATTGGAAAACCCGGTTCATGGTCAAGCATGACACCGTAATCTAACACAACCTTACTTTTCTCAGACTTAACGGTTATACCAATTCTGCCAACTTCTCTGGCGCCACCCAAAAATCCAACCTGCAATCAAACCAATCCTTGTTAACAGTTAACGATTAAAAATGAAATGCTATTTTAAAAACGTATTGACCCGCTCGTCGTCTGCGCTGATACATAACCCTTCTTGATCGCTCTCAAAACAGCGTCAACATTTAAAGAAGCATCAATCTTTGAGCATACACTAAACAACTCTGACAATTGATGAGCATCGCTGCCAGCTGTCCCAGGCAAACCCATACTCCTAGCAAGCTCCTTCGCCTCATTATTCGCCGCCGCCGTGGACCCGCCGTTTAGGACTTCTATGGCCTCGACTTTGTAGTTTCTCGCTAAATCGCCCATGCCATATTCACGATAAGGATGCGCCACAATAGAGACCCCGCCTATGCTTTTAGCGTAATCAACCACAACCTCAGGCGTCCAAGGTCTTGGCGGCAACTCTTCAGTGCCCAAAACCAACATGTCGCCCTGCGGCGTGCTGATTTCAACGCCAGAAATAATCAAAATGTCAGGATAAGCCGAAGCCAACTCAACCGTAGCCCTGCAGCCTCTTACGCTGTCATGGTCGGTTACGGCTGCAACCTTAATGGAACTGTGAGCTACAAGCTGGTCAACCAAAGTTTTCGGTTGAATAAGGGAGTCAGAAGAATAAACAGTGTGAATATGTAAGTCAGCTTGAATCAAGGTTATTCGCTCAACTGTCTACGCAAAATGTTCTCTAAACGAACTAAAATCTCTTTGCTTCCTTCCACATCGGCATCAACAGAATCAAACGCTAACCCCTTCGCTCTACACGCTGACCTGCAGGCTTTTTTAACGGTGTCTTTCCAAAGTTTAGCATCATTAAGCAAAACAACACCCGTGTACGCTGTACGCTTGATGTATTCACGGGCTTGGTCCGCAACGCAGTTTACGGTTTCCAAATCAAGCGGCAAAGCAGCCTCATGCTGGCTAAGCGGATAAACCTCATCAAGCTCCAACGGAACCACCCCGAATGGAGCACAGTAAACGCAAATATGAATTCTTGACGCGAGCTCTTCGCCTAAACAGCGGAAAAGATGCCTAATCTTCTTAAACTCAGGCGCCCTGTGAAACGGTTTATTCCTCGTTTGCGGCACAAGCAAAAGAACCTTGGCATTCTTCGGCGGGTCATATCGCTCGTTTAATCGTTTGCGGTAATGGGTTATTTCTGGACGCACAAGACCCACCGAATCGAAATAGAAGAATCCGCTGCTCTTCACAGTTGGACTGTACCTTTCAAGAAAATCAGCTTGATTCCTCAATCGTTTTAATGCTGAAAGCAACGCTGGATGACCATGGACCCGCATTTCCGTGTGCTCCCAAAGCCTGCCGTTCCTTATGGCTTGCTTAATGCGCTTAAGCTCTACTTGGCAAACGTATAGATTATGTTCAGCTAGGAAAACTTCCTGTTCCTTCTTGGGCTTTTTTTCCAGTCCCCTTGGCGTTTCCTCAGAGCATCTGGGGCAGCAACATGGAAAATAATCCATTTCTGCAAGCCGCCATGTACCATTCTCAGTCATGTAACGATTTTCTCTAGCGTATAACGCGTAAGCTGCTGAATCAAAAAGGTCACAACCCAGAGCCACAGCCAACGAGAACATTGCTGGGTGCCCAGCGCCAAACAGATGCAGCGGACGCTCTATAGGCAAGCTTTCTTTCGCCGTTAAAATCATGTCGGCTAATACGTCGTAGCGGTAGCTTTCCATGACTTCTGTCGGGCTTCCGAGCGCGTGGATTTGGAAAGGCAACTTCCCCATTTCAAGCGCCGAGCTTGCAACAAGGTCTAAGTGTCTTCCGCCCTGTATTGGCCCAACCCATAAAATATCATCCCGCGTCTTAGTTTTAAAGAAAGTCTTTGCCCTGCGCAAGGTTTCAGCCACCGTGCCTTCTGCTTGTTCTTTGGTTACTCTCCAGCCTGTGGGTATGTCAAGCATGGTGGCGATGTCGCTGCCGATGTCTTCTTGGTAGGCAACGATTTCTTTTTGGGTAACGTCTACTTCGCCGTAAACGAGGATTTGGTAAGCTCCTGAATCAGTCATTACTGCGCCGTCGAAGTCTAGAAATTTATGTAAGCCCTCGTTGACTGGTTTATCCTGGTAGCGTTTTTTGAGGATGTAAGCGTTAGTTATTACTGCTTCAAAACCAAACGTTTCCTTAAGCCTTCTAGGAGCAACAAGCTGGATGCTTGGATTAATTACTGGGAATAGTAAAGGGGTTTCTACTGTTCCACTTTTAGTTTTAAGTTTGCCTATTCTGCCAAGCAGGTCTTTTTCTTTTATTTCGAAACTCAAAGCTGAAGCCTAAACAAGAATCACACAGGTCAATTATAAAAAACACTAGCCCACAAATCATTGAAAGATAGCAAACAAAAGTAATGCCCAACATTTTGATTAGGCAACCTTATATCGCCATAATTTGTCTAATACCGACAAGAGAGATGCCAAATCATGGTTTGCTCAATAGACATAAGTGAAAAACCGAAACTAAACGATCCGATTCTTATTGAAGGGTTACCCGGTATAGGGTTCGTGGCTAATATTGCAGCGCTGCATTTGATACGGGAGTTAAAAGCTAAACGTTTCGTCCAAATTTTTTCCTCGTCATTTCAGGATTTTGCGGTAACAACTGAAGATGGCGGCGCGCTTTCGCCTATAAATGAACTCTACTATGCGAGGCGGGAGGACGGCGGGCGCGACTTGATTATTTGGTATGGAAACACACAGGCGCTGACAACTGTTGGGCAATACGAGCTTGTTGGTAGGGTGCTTGATTTAGCGCAGGAGTTTGGCTGCCGCTTTGTAATATCAATCGGCGGCTTCAAGAAAGATGAAGCTCAACCTAACCCAGCAATTTATAGTACAGCCACGGATTTGGATACGATGCAGGAGGCGCTTGATTTAGGAACTAAAGTGATGGTTGGGCACGTTTTCGGTATCGCTGGCTTATCCATTGGTTTAGCAAGGCTAAGGGACTTGAAGGGTTTCTCTTTGCTGGTTGATACACCTGGAATGGAGCCTGACGTGAACGCTGCACGGTATGCGTTGACTACGCTTGGTAAATACTTGAACCTTAACGTTGACTTATCAAAGCTTGAAGAAAGCGGCTGCGAGATAAAGAAAGTTTTAGAGTCCTTCGGCATTATTAGAACCATAACAGAAGAAAAGAAGAAAGAGGAAGAACAGCTACGCTGGTTTATTTAGGGTTTAACTTCGAACATGAATTGTTCGTATACTTTTTGCACTCGGTCGGCGGCTGGACCTGAACCTTCAACAACGCCTTTTTCTGTTAACTTCACTTTATCCATGACCCAGATGAAGCCCTTGTCTTCGTATAGTTTAACCATGGTTGGAAAGACTTTTTCAAGTCTGTTAGCTAAAGCCTTGAGGTCGAAGGGTCTTTCTGCACTTGATATCTGAGCAACCACGTTCCCGTTTAAGAAAACTCGGTGAAGCAAGGTTCCAACTTCATCTTTAGCGTCGGCTATGCATAGACTCATGTTGTCCTGGTTAATGCCGATAAGTGTGCCGTTGAATATTTTTCCAGTAGTTGTCACTACAGATACGGTTTTATCTGATAACGCTGCGACTTCGGTGAAATACTTTCTTTGTGCTACAGACAAGTTTATTTCTCCTGTAAGGTAACGAGATTGCACTACCACTATTTATCTTTGATTTAAATAGAACACATAAAATTAGCAATAAGAATGCTCATCCCCTCAGAATCCTTTCAATTTAGCTAGTGAAATTCAGTTGCTAAATTGATACCCTACCCCGCTCTTCATTTTTCCAGTAGGTGTCTAGAAATTTAGTCCTCTGGGTGTAGCGAAATAGTAAACTTGTTCGCCGAGGTTAGCATTGTTCTTTCTTCAATCAGGTTCTGTTACTTCTTCGTCTGTTCCATCATTTATTCCGTTAGGTGTTACTTTTCGTCCGCTGACTTGATATTGTAGTATTTTTGGTGCATCTGCTTGAATTTCATCAGCTAATGTTAAGGCTTTATTGAGCAAAGAAGCAAGTGCTTCTGCATTGGGTATCGGAACATTATGTTCCCTTATCCAACTGCAAGAAGCATTGAGCTGTTCTAATAATTCCAAGTTTAACTGATGCATCCGCTTTAGCTCTGTGAAAGTGTTGATTGCCTCTGTCATTGCATCAAGTGGCAAGGTCATTTTCCTCCATTTTCTTTTTTTCATCCTCTTTTTTCTTGGTGAAATCGTTAACGAAGGCTCTGACATCAGCGAAGTCTTCCGAGTTTATGGCAGTCTTCCTAAGAGTAGCCATTTCATCTGTGAGGTTCAAGAACTTGCTGTTCAGCTTCAAAATAGTGTTTGTCAGAACTGTACTCAATGTTTTTTGGACGTAATCATCGAGAAGGTCTAATCTGAACTCAAAAACCAAACTTCTTAGGGCGAGCTTACAAACCATTTCGTGTTGAAACTTGAATGTTTCGATGACGTCTTTGTCTCTTGGAGTTAGCTGTCCCGAAGCAAGGACGGCATTCAAATCTTTCATAGTGTCAGTGTAGAACTTGTCCACAGCGTTGTATTTCTCTTTGAAGTCTTCAAAATGTTTTTTTGACTCTTGTTCCTTTGCCTTCTGTGCATCGGATTCTGTCAAGGTGGGCATTTCTCCTTTTCCCGTTTATGTATCCAATCTCTAATAGCCTCATCTAAAGCGTCGCTCAACGTTATGTCGCATTTAAGAGCCTCAATTTTTGCTTGTTTCCATAGCTGTGGGTTAACCTTTAATGAGGTTACTATTTGTTCCTGACCTTTTATTGACATTTTATCGCCGATAGCTAATACTGTTAGTAGTATAAATATTTTGGCTTGTTGATTAGTGTAAACGTGTCGGTAGTAAACCTTAAATAGCCATTTAATACTATACTACTGAATAGTGGCGTAGTAAAATGGCAACCCTGACAACAACAAGAGAAGAACGTGGTCAAGCAATCGCACAATCAAGCGGTCAAGTAAAACGGTTAGACGATTGCACCTACACCGTTAAGTCACAATCTCACGATGGACAGTATACCGTTAATAAAGTCGGTAATGAATGGATTTGCAGTTGCCCAGACAACACTTACAGACACTTAATCTGCAAACATATTTTTGCAGTTGACTTCTCAAGCCAATTAAGAAGCCAAGTGGCAGTTAACCGAGTTATCCAAGAAGTAAACGTTAGTAATTGCCAATTTTGCGGTTCAAGCAACCTTAAGAAAGACGGTGTTAGAAAGAACAAGTCTGGCACTATCCAGAAATTCTTTTGCCGAGACTGCCACCACTACTTCACCATTAACATTGGTTTTGAGAAAATGAAGCATAATCCTCAAGCAATCACTTCAGCAATGCAACTTTACTTTAGCGGAGAATCATTAAGGAATACTCAAGAATCTTTGAGACTGTTGGGTGTTGAGGTTTCCCATAAAACCGTTTTTATGTGGATAAAGAAGTACATCGGTTTAATGAAAGATTACGTTGAAAAATTCCAACCTAACGTTAGCGATACTTGGAGAGCAGACGAACTATGGATAAAAGTCAATGGCAATATGAAGTACCTTTTCGCTATGATGGATGATGAAACACGTTTTTGGATAGCTCAAGAAGTAGCCGAAACAAAGTATAGCCATGATGCAAGAAACCTCTTGGCAATGTCAAAGAAACTTATGGGTAAAAAGCCAATGACCTTCATAACAGACGGATTACCAGCGTACAATGAAGCGTATAAAAAAGAGTTTTGGACATTGAAAGGACCTAGAACCGAGCATGTTAGACACATCAAACTAAGCGGTGACATCCACAACAACAAGATGGAAAGAATGAACGGAGAAGTCAGAGACCGAGAAAAGACCATGAGAGGACTAAAAACTACAGACACCGCAATCCTTCAAGGCTACCAATTATTCCATAACTACATTAGACCCCATGAAGCATTAGACGGCAAAACTCCAAGTGAGGCATGCGGAATAACAATAGGGGGAGAGAACAAGTGGAAAACTTTAATACAAAATGCATCCAAGAAATGAACGAACAAAAAAGGCAGTATGGTGAGACCTATGGACAAGCAAGTTAGAGATAGGAATAAAACATTGATTTTGGAGTACCTGAAAAAGCACGGCAAGATGCATGCAAACATTTCAAATGAGTTAGGTGCAATAGGCGAGAAAGTTGTAGCAGATTGGCTTACATCAAACAATTATCCGTTTATTCACTTCGGCTATCATGGTTGGGCTGGACCTATGTTTCGTTCCACTTATGATTGGGAAGAGACGGAATTTCTAACTTCAGAAGAAAAAGAAAGAGTTCATTCGTTGTTTGATAACCTTCGAAGGATACGGTATAAGCGCCCAGACTTTCTTGTAAGAATGCCTGAACTTACATTTTTAGAGGTCAAAGTCAACAAGTTTGAAATGCCTAGGAAAGAAAAAGCGTTTCTTGCTTTGGCAGAAAAGCATGGCTTTGAAGCGAGGATGGCTTGCGTTAAGATTGAGATTAGTCCAGTATCCTTGAGAAATCTTAGCCCTCAATTAAATCAACCGAGCCCATGACAAATAAGTTTACAGTATCGGTTAAGCAAAATCGTTAAATCTGCATAGCGTAAAAATAGAAGAACTGGGGTGAAAAACACGAATAAAATGTTGCTAAAAATCAGCTTGATAATAATCATGCTCGGAGCAATACTGATTGCGGTGTCTTACGGCTGTTTTATCAGAGCCATATCAGGTACAATAGCAAATCAAGAATATACATTCTACTGGCTCGGAATAGCACTTTGGTTCATTGCGTTCGTAACACTCATATTTGGGCTATTCCTGAAAAAATAGCGATTCAAGGTAACGGTCTGCAATCAAAGAAGCCTCTTCTAAGCTAAAATTGTGATGGCATTTAGCTGACTTTCTAAGATGCCTAATCAAGCTGTCTCTCCATTGTTTTTTGGTTCTTGGTTTATCTTGACTTGCGTAGAACCTCTTTCCACATTTTGGACATTTAATCTCTGAAATCCGTTTTTCACTCATTTCAATCACTACCGTTCCATCTACCCTTTTCGGATATAAGATTTTACTCCACTACCTTAAATGAAAAATCAGTTATCCGACGAAATTTCACATGAACCCTAATCCGATGAAGACTTCACAGAACCAAGGCGATTGTTCCTTAAAAACTAACCTTCAATTTCACAAGTCTATACCGAAGACAAATATTTACATGAACGTTAAAATGGTTGTCGTAAACAAGTTAGCAGACGAAAAGTAACATGGAGAAGAAACAGACGGAGAGGTAACAGAACCTTCAATCAAAAAATATATTAGCTTAACACTTTACAGTTTGTTTGTTGTGAAAATTATGAAAACACTAGTCATTTGTTTTTCTTATCATCATAAGAACACGGCCAAAATAGCGTTGGCTTTGGCAGGCATCCTTAACGCAGAAATTAAAACTCCGTCAGAGGTGGACCCAAATGGTCTCTCCGAGTATGACCTTGTCGGTTTCGGTTCAGGAATCTACTTTGGAAAACACCATAAATCTCTGCTTGACCTTGCCGATAAGCTGCCTCAAGTAACCAGCAAGAAAGCATTCATATTTTCCACAAGCGGCCAAACAGGAAACGCTTCTAAATTTCACAAGCGACTCAGAGAAAAACTTCAATCCAAAGGCTTCAATATTGTCGGAGAGTTTAACTGTGCAGGACTTGACACCTACGGCCTTATGAAAATAGTGGGAGGCTTAAACAAAGAACACCCAAACAAAGAGGACATTGCGCAAGCTGAAGCTTTCGCTCAAAGCCTAAATCAACCAGCAAATGCTTAACGATTTTAGATTGCCCAATTATTTCTTTTCTTGTATTTCGCAGTTTTGTTTTAGGAACGCCTTTGAGTTAGCGGGCAAATCGCGTTCAACCATAAAGTTTGGTCCTACCCAACTGTTAACGCCAACTTTCACGCCGGGCATAAACAGTGACTTAATCCCTGCTTTTACGTTGTCGCCAAGAACTGCGCCGAGTTTTCGCCTTCCAGTGTTAATCAACTGGTCTTTGACCATCATTTTGATTGCGCCCGCGTCTAAACGGTAATTAGCCGTGACGGTGCCAGCGCCCAAGTTGCAGTGTTCGCCAAGGATGCTGTCGCCAACGTAGGATAAATGTCCAATATGTGTGTGGTCCATGATTATGCTGTTTTTTATTTCGCAAGCGTTGCCTACACGCACACTTTTACCTAAAGCTTGTGCCCGACCGAATGTAACAGTTTGGTCCCACATCGCAGTCTTCATCTATGAAGACTGGTCCTTCAATGTATGCGCCCGAACGGATGCGGGCTGATTCCGCAACAGAAACTGGACCGATGAGGTGGGCTCCTTGCTCTATTGTGCCTAAAACTTGGAGATCCATGCGTTTCAGAGCCCAGTTGTTAGCATCAAGCAAATCCCATGGTCTGCCAACGTCAAACCAGTCATCCTTCGATATTTCGGCAGCCAAAACCGTTTTGCCTTCTTCAGCCAGCAAGGTTACGGCATCGGTGAGTTCCCATTCACCCGCGGACGGAAGCTTTTGTCAGCTTTATCTTATCAAAAACCTCTCTGGAAAAAACGTATACGCCAGCATTAGCCAAGGTTAGACGGCGCCATCCCAGCAGCAGGCTTCTCCACGATGCGTTTAACCTTTTTCTCTTCATCTAACTCGATTATTCCGTAGCTTTCAGGTTTATCAACCTGGACAACACCCATGACCGCAGCGGTTTTCCCGCGCTTATACGATTTTAAAACGTTTTTTACCGCATCTAAACCGAACAGTAAGTCGCCGTAAACGAGAACAAAATCATCATTCACATACGGCTCAGCTACACCAGTAGCGTTTCCTGTGCCAAGAACTTTTTTTTGCTCAACATAACTGATGCGTAAGCCAAGTTTTTCGCCGTCGCCGAAGTATTGGCGAATCATGTCACCCATGTAATGTGTAACAATTACTGCCTCAGTTATTCCAGCATTCTTTACCGCTTCCAAGCAGAACTGCAGAATCGGTTTTCCGCCAACCTTAATCAAATGCTTAGGACGCGTCGCCGTTATGGGCAAAAGCCTGACGCCTTCGCCAGCCGCAAGTAATACAGCTTTCATTTCATTTCAGCCTCAACTTCTTTCCTTATTACTGCTGTTGCCTTTTCAGTTATATCATTTGCCACTGCTAACGATTCTCCTTCAACAGTTAAACGGATAAGCGGTTCAGTTCCAGAAGCCCGAACCAGCAACCAACCACGCTTTAGCGCTAACCGGACGCCGTCAACTGTTGAGAAATCAATGTAATCCGCAAACTCTGTTTTTAGGGCAACCCCAATTTTTTGCACTGCCTTATACTTCTGCTCATTCTTACAGGTAATGTTTTCTCTTCGAGTAATGTACTCTGGAACAGCAGAGATGAACTCGCTTAAACTTTTGTTTTCCTCTTCCAAAGCCTTCAACATTAGCGCTGCAGAAAGCGGTCCATCAGGACAATAATGACTCTGCGGATGCACCCATGCGCCACACGGTTCACCGCCGAAAACTGCACCCGACTGCTTAATGGCTTCTGAAATGTAAATATCCCCAACTCTGGTGCGAATGACCCTACCGCCTTGCGCTTGCACCATAGTTTCAACACACATTGACGCTTCAACATTTGTTACTACTGTTCCACCGCCACTCTGCTTAAGCGCATAAGCAGCATATGCAGCCAATGAACGGTCAAAGCTGACAAAAACGCCCTTCTCATCGACGAAAGCTACTCGGTCGCCGTCACCGTCAAAAGCAACGCCTGCTTCAGCGCCAAGAGTTTTGACAATGTTCGCCAAATCTTTGAGAGATTCAGCGGTCGGCTCAGATTTTCGCGCTGGAAAATACCCGTCTGGTTGAGCGTTAATAGCAGTAACCTTGCAGCCCATGGCTTTCAGCATTGCAGGGGCAATATTGAAGGTGGCGCCGCATCCGGGATCAACAACGACACGCCATCGCTTGCCAAGTTCGACAGTTTTCAACGCCATTTCCATGTAGGCTTGGCTTGCATCAATAGGGGTGGTTTTGCCGAGGCTGCGCCAATCTGCCAACTTAAAGGACTCTTTGAACATATTTTTTTCCACAGCGTTTTGGTCCTTATCGGTATATGATAGGCTATCACTCTTGAACACCTTTATTCCGTTATACTGGGGTGGATTATGCGAGGCAGTAAGCATGAATCCCACGTCAGCCCCTAACGCTCTTGTGGCGTAAGCTAAAGTGGGCGTCGGAACAATGCCCGCCAAATAAACGTCTGTGCCGCTTGCCAACAAACCCGAAACCAAAGCGTCTTCAAGCATGTCTCCTGAAACGCGCGTGTCACGGGCTACAACTGCTTTTTTGGCTTTTGCATGTACAGCCACCGCTAAACCAACCTTGCAAGCAAGAAGAGGCGTTAAATCAACGTTGGCTAAGCCCCTAACGCCTGAGCTTCCGAACAGTTTAGCCATCCGTACCTGAACCTTATAGTTAATTGTTACTGCATGATTAAAGATAGTTGCTTAAAATAATTTGGCTTATTTAAACAATCTATTAGTGTGTATTTAGCTAGCGCTTTTTAGTTAAGAACTAGTTGTGGTTAGGTTTTTTTTATGGCATATTGTGTGAGGGATTGGCAAAATGGTTCTTTGTGTGTTTTTGAAAAGCTTTTTTCAAATTGCTTTTCTGGTTTAGGGCTTGAATTGTTTGCAGGCAACGTCCAGATTTGTCGTGATTTGTCTGGATTTGTCTGGATTTGTCTGGATTTGTCGCGTTTTGTCTGGAAAAGTCGGTAAGGGGCAGTTGGGTTAAGGTTGTGTCAACTCAAGGGTTGATTCCAAAACTGCGTTGAAAGGGTGAATCGTTTGCAGGTTGAGTAATAAAGTGAAGAAAAGTATGTTCGGTTTGAACTCGCCAGGTTCAAAACCAAATTACAAAACAGGAAACCGAATTAAAGCTAAATACACACATCTATTATAACAAAGAAGAAACGCTTATTTGGCAGTCTTATCCAAGACTACTGGGCGATGAGGCTCGCCTTTAACCGCCTTTGCTTAATAGGGGCTAAGGCTGATAGCTTCTACCAATTAAAATCAGAGTGATGAATACATTGGTTGAAGTAAAGCGGCTAAGCGACCCATCATGGACCAGAAGGATAACAAATTACGTAATTAATCGTCAGAACGAAGATGGCGGTTACACTTTTTGCCAGGGCGCAGAGTCAAACGGTCAAGACACATATTATGGATTAACCATTCTACGTCTGCTAAATGCAAATTTTCCCAATATTGAAAAAACTGTAAAATTCATAAACGACATTCGGTTAGACAACATCTACTCAATCTATTACATAAGCAAAGCTTCATTGTTGCTTGGCAAAAATATTGACTCAAAACTGAAAAAACATGCTCTTTCAATTTTTAACTCAAAAGCGTATTTTGGTTCCACCGACTTCTTTGCTGAAATCTCATCAGAGTTTACCACAACCTTCATGACACTTGAGCTTGCTGATCTGCTAAAAATTAAGGTTAACACAAAAGAAGTGGCGGAGTGGTTGCTTCATTTCAAAAATGATGACGGAGGTTTTGGAACACAACGGCAATCCAACATTAACTCGACCTATTTCGCAACTGCTTCTATGAGCCTTCTTAACGAGAGTCTCCAAGTGCGTGAAACTGTAAGGTTCGTGAGGACATGCGAAAAACCCTACGGCGGCTTCACAGTTATACCAATGAGCTTCGGGCCGTATATGGAACATACCTATTATGGCGTGATGACGCTTGACTTGCTCGGCGAAAAAAGCAAGTACCCATCACAAACGATGGACTGGATATTGAAGTGCCAAAACAAAAACGGCGGTTTTGCCCGCTCAGACCTCGGCATATCCACGTTTGAAAACACATTCCAAGCAGTCAGTGTGCTCCGCAAAATTATAGACCAATAAAACTGAGGACATGGAAAATAGGAGTAGTTCATAGAAGCAGAACATTTGCAAGCAAAGAGCGAACTGGCGGTCAAGAGCAGAATGGATGAGTTAAGAGAAATGTTGATTGAGCTTAAGTCACTTAAAAAGCCGTTAGATCAAGAATTGCGCCTTTAGAAATAAAATGAAAAAGTTAAAACGAAAAAACGTTTAGTTTGCTGTCTGATTTCTGAATAAACTTCAAAAGTTTACTTTGGGAAGGATGTTTTCCAGCAGGGTCAGAAAGATAACAAGCGGAAACCGCGTTTGCCAACATTAAACGGCACTCGTCTGAAAGACCGTTTCTATCGCCTAAAATGTTTCCTGCTGTCCAAGCATCACCAGCACCCGTTGCCCGTAAAACCTTAATTTTAAACGTAGGAACCGCTGTCTCAGTTTTGCCCTTTAAAGTGGCAGAAAAAACCGTGGTATGCAAGTCAATTCTTGCTGGCAAGTGCTTTGCTAAAACGCGGGCGGCTTCCATGGCTAATTCGGCAAACTCCAAATGCTCCTTTTTATCATTCAAAGTCTTGTCAAGTAATGCGGCGTAAATGATTGCTTCATTCTCGTTTAGGCTCAGAATGTCCACTTGATTAGATTTTAGAACCGTTTGCATCAACTCGGCAATTGCACCGCTGTTGGGCGTGGGGTCTGCCGTGTCATAGTACGTTTTGCCTTTGCCCTTCGTTTTTGCTCTGCCAAAAACTGCCTGAGCCAGCGCCGTGCCGAATTTTAATGTACCAGCCCAGTTAAAAAGGCAAGTATAATCCGCACTCTCTATCAAGGCATAATCGCTCTCGTTGAGGTTTGCTGGACCAAAATCCGAAAGTGCCCCTAAGTCTCGTAGCATAACGTTTGTTTTCTCGTTTTTGTTTTTGAACTCCAAGGCGGTTGTTATGGAAGCCTTATCATAGAACTTTTATGTGCGAAGTATCGATGGGCGTGTCTTTGAAGTGATATTTTATTTGTTGCAAGCCGTATTCGCTTGTGCAAACAATCGGCGTTACCTCGGCGCCTAAGTTGGCTAGGGCTGATGCCACGTTAATGGCGTTTCCGCCTCGCAGGTCAGTTTGGGGGATGCCGTCGATGCTGCCGCCTTTGCGTTTAGCCACATCTGAAATTAACCCTGAAAATTCTGAGGGATTCCAGTTCAAGTTTATGAGTCGGTCAAGGAAGAAATCAGGTAAAACAGCGACTTTGCATTCTTTCGGCTTCTGCTATTAGAAAGCTTTGCAGTTCTTTTTTGCTCTCCGAATTGTACATTAGAATGCTCCTGTAGGTGTATTTCCAAAAAGCTAAAATACCTTTTGATTAAAAATAGACTCACGGGAATCACGGAAGGGAGGGTAAGGGTATGAAGTTTAAAACGGAAGTTTGCTTATTATCATTGGCGCTTGTATTGTTCGTGATAAGCGCTTTCTTCTATTCTTACCAAACAGGCGGCTCAAATTTTAATCTAAATTGGGCCTCTTATCCATATCAAGGGTATGCCCTTGCATTTGTTAGTTTTGGCTTAGTTCTCACGGTAACTGCATCTGTCTCTTATTCAAAACGTGGCAAAAACATGTTCAATGAAGATTTTGATTTTTCAGCCGAGGATAAATCTAACTAACAACCAAACTATATCGCCACATAGTAACGCGACAATTAAACCTAAAGTTATGAATATGAGCATTGGTAAACCTGGAGTTGCCCACACGTAAGTGTCGATTTTTCCTGCCTGAACCGCATTAGATAAGCGTTCAACAATTTTATCCCGTCCCTCATCACTTGGAATAACAACTAGTTTTCGTTGTAAAGCATTCTCGCCGTCGTCCACATCTTCCATCGGAAAAACATGCCATTTCTCCTTTAACTTTGCCACCGTCACTTTGTAACCAGTTATCAAGATAACTATTTTTTTCCACATCGATTCATGCGCAAGTGTTCCAGTAAACATTTTTTTGCCATTTTTTTTGTGCCAAACCAAATTGCGCAGTATCATGTATATGCCGCTTGCGGCTGCGAATAAAACGGCGTTGCTGAATATCGTTAATGGAAATATGAACTTGGGAGATGGGGGATAAGCCTCCAGCTAAGATGGGTGTGAATAGGGTTACTGGAGCGAATGGCAAGGCAAAGGCGATGCACATGAGGGCTTTTGAGTCAGCGCCGCCAAATGCACCTGAATAAAACAAAAGAAAAGCTAACCCGACGGTTAAGCCTACGCTAACACCGAAAAGGACAAGTTTTGAGGGATCATAGAGGAGTAACTCTGCTAAGGAGAGCACGATTGCTATAGGCGCATAGATTGCCCAGACGCGGTTGCTTACTTCACGAGTTTTATAGTCGCTCCACGAAGCATAAGTGAGCAAGGCTGCTGAAACTGCCACCTGCGCCGCGATGAGGATTACTTGGAAGGTCAATTTAATCCCTTGTTGTGTTTCTTATGATTTCCTATCGCACTACTAATAAAATGTGCCATAATTGCTTGGGTGAAATTAAAGAGGGAAATGTACCTGTTGGTTTAATGTTAATAGTTTTCACCTTTCAATTTTATAAAAACTCATAATCACTATTTATTGAATATGAATATCAAATACTTATCAAAAATAAGTATAGATACAGATGCTAGTTGCTAACGGTCACAGTTATCGTCGGCGGCATCTCTGCCAATATCCATAGTCCAGGTTGATCGTTTCCACTGTAAATTGGTGGCGCGGAACCATCAAAAGTTACCACTGCACCATCACCACGTTACATCCAAAGCATTTTGGAACGAAACAGGATTAAGCGTCACTGGGAGCAGGGAGATTGTTTGAGGTGATGAGCTTGCACTTAATGCGCCTCGCTCAGTCGCAGGAGCCATCGAATCAAATAGTATAGAGCATTTGGTTAGCTTGGTCAGTGAACATTATGCCTGCACCTTGAGTGCCTGTGGTGAATTGGCTCCAGTGATGCACCCAAGTTGCCTGTCGGAGCTGAATGTTTGTGTACCGTTAGCAACGACTGGGTCACCCTGCGCTGTTCCGTTTTCAGTTTGCAATGCCCAACGGTTGAAGATAAGGATAATGGGGCACAGTTCAGTTATTGTGCGGGCTTGCTGATGAATTCATGAACATAAGACTAAGCTGATAGGTGAAATAGGTTGCGTTAGCAGGTAAAGTAAGCACGATATCAGCATAGAGGTTTGGGCAATTAGTTACTCCGCCTCCCAATTCGGCTTCCTGCTGCACTATATCTCGAACTACACCGTTATACTATGACATAATCCACTCCTGATCCATAAGAGCTGCCTTGATTGTTTATTCGCATGAAATTTGCCGTGCTGGAGGTGCCGGTGCCAACAACTGTTGAGGTTACAGTAAAAGCGCTGCTTCCGCCGAATTGAAGACTTAACTGCCCATTGCTAAGAAAGTTGTTACCTGGATTATCGCTCTTAAAGGATGGGCTGACGAAAGCTAAGGGAGTTTGGATTGCTTGGTCACTACCGTTCCACCACACCGTGAAATATGAAACGTGAGTGTTTACCAGAAAAACAATCATTTGCATGTTACCAAAGACCGTGGCGTTATTTGTTAAACCTAACGGGACAGTGTAGGAAGATGCCCAATCCTCAATTTGGAATGGCACCTGTTGATTAACGCCACTTATGGTTTCGTTTATGTGAATGGCTTTAACGGGAACAGGCGGAATAGGAATCGTTTGAGTGGTAATTTGCAGGTTTTGGCCCAACCATATCATCGTTCCATTTTGAAGCAGCTCAACAGCAACTGTTGCAGCAGGACTTTGAAGTGACGAGAACAAGCTTGATCCGACTCAGGTCTAATCAAAGCAGCGCCCATCTGCCAACTGATTGTCGAACTGTCTCCGGCATCATTGTTTATCAATCTGATTGTGAAAGTTGTCGAGCCAGCAGCTAAATAAGAATTGATAGACATGTTGTTCCAGCCGCTTACGAGCGATGAGCTTAGAAGCTGCCATGAACCATCATACCAAACGTCAACTGCTAGATTAGTGGAGCCCATTGTACCTCCATAAATGCATAATGCTGGGTTTGGAAGCGCTGTGTAATTTAGGTTAGTCCATTGTTCCTCAAGGCTAAGCCCGTATACTGGGGAGCTTGGGGAGTACCGTGCCAAGTCCAAGCTGATAGTGAATGCCGATGAGACAGAAGCGGTGGCTGTGAGACAAAGTTGCCAGCTTCCAAGAACAGTTTTAAAGTTGGTTGGGTTCGCATTTATGGTTTTTTGCTCTGTTTGGTTTGAGGTCCCAAGTGTAACTGAGTTATATCCATCTGCACCCGGCGCTGGATATTGGCCTGTGTTATAATTGTAAAGTTGTAACGTGAAGGCTGTATTAGCGATGGAGGACTCGGCGTCGATTGCCCAGATAAGGCTGTTCCAATTGAGGGTGTTTGATGATCCGCTGAATGTTACTTGGCAAGTTTCTTGGGTTGTAGTCTGAGTTGGTTGGAGAAGAATTGCAATCCCCGCCCAGTTTACTGATGAAGCAGTGCTCCACGATAAGCTGACTGAACCGCTTGTTGAGAAGGATTCATCGCTGCCTTTTCCCACGTTGTAATAGTTCTTGCTGCCGTGAGTGTAGGACGCAGAATTACTCCAATGATTATTTTGCGTACCCGCATCGGTAACAGTGTATGAATTGCTTTGAGCGGTAGTGGCTATATTTCCGTATAATAGTTGGGTGCATTTGCCAGATGCAGTGACAGAGGAGCTTGATTGGCTTGTCCCAGAATTTGCTACGCTGTTTTCTGCGTAAATGGGTGATGCTTGATTAACGTTAAGGTACGTTGTGGACCCACAGACTGCGGCAGTTGAAGCGGTAAAGGTAACCTTTACGGTGTTAGCGCCCGATGATGGATTAACAAGATAGTAGACATAACTGCGAACTTCAGGATTCGTGGCAGAGTACAGCACAGTATAGCTCGAGCTCGAAGGCACAGTGGCTCCACCGTAGGTGACGGTTTTCACAGTTGTTGGTGTGTTGTAACTGAAGATGTCCACACTAACCAACAGAATTCGGTTGCTTCCCCCTCCTGTCGTCTGCGTCCATTGAAGCGAACTCGCGCCATTTGTGTACGCGCTGTTGGAGCTGTCATATGTTATTGTGTTGTATTGAGTTGCTGAAGCGTAGCTTTGAAAAATCATGTAGGGAGAATTGTTTTTGGTTAGGTCGGTCAAACTCCCTGAAGATAACGTGGTGCTACCCCCAAGACTGTATCCATTAGGATAATAATTTTGAGTCGGGGTTGATGCTTCTGCTTCTGTTAAAGTGTCAAAAGTGCCGTCTGGTGCTTGCTGTTGTGCGGTGAAGTTGCTGTGGGTTCCTATGTCAGGATTAGCAGTCTACTTTTGAATTGTATTGGTTTACGTAGTCTCCGCCGCTTACTGTGGTGGTGTTGAATGTTAGAGCTTCCCGTGTATTGGCTAAACGAGGAAGCTGCAACCATGATGCCGCGTGAGTCTTGCACTTGGATAATGTAGGATTGAGGGTTTATTCCAGAGGGGATATCAATAGTGTATGTTCCGTTGCTGGAGGAGACGGGTTCATCGGGCGGGTTCAGCCATTGCCCAAGTCAAATTCGTATATTGGTAAAGGTAGAATTTGAAATTTGGCATGCTCAAATCGACTACGGGTTCATTTTCATCTTGGATAACGGTTAGGCAAACTTGATTGTTGGAAGCAGAAGGGAAATTTGGACATCTAATGCGCAGGATGCTGAGTAAGCTATGCCAGTGATGCCTAATCCAGTTAGGTCGTATGTGACGTTTAGGTGTTCCTTCGCTGTAGCTTGCATTTGTAAACCAGTTAGTTTCTAGCGATAGGGCAGTGACGTTGAAGGAGGTGCCCCATTCTGGATTCATGTCAACTATGTTGGTCTAAGCCGCTGTTAAGATAACTCGAGGATTGCGCATAAGCGTAAGAGGAGTTGCCTGTAACCTGCAGGATAGAACCGTAGTAGCCGACGGTGAAGCCTAACACTTGTTTTAAGGCAAGGTTAGTTTCGTCTATAGCGCTTATGATTTGCGGTTGGCCTTGGTTGGAACTGTAATGTATGGCGGAGTATGTGACCATGACACTTGATACAAGGATAACAACGACAAACAAAGCCGCAATAATTGAAAACTGACCTTTATTGTTCATTTTAAGCTCATTTAGGTTCCTCCAACTAGACCAAGCTGCAAAACAACCAAACGTGAAGTATCATAGCTGTTATAGTCAGAACTGTAGATTCTCGGTTGGTAATCAGACAGTAAGCCAAGTGCTGTGAGCCTGATGTCTGGAGTTCGTGTTAAACCCAGCGCATAGAATCCTCCTTTGATACTGAGTTATGCCGTTTACCGATGACATGTGTGCCTGTAAACTGCGCCTGCGTTCCAGCCGCCAATCGGTGTTAAACACGTAAGTGGTAACGTTCAAATTGTAAGTGCCCAAAATCGATGTTGGCAAAGCTCTTGTGGCGGTCTGGTAAGTTGAGGGATAAATGCCGTAATAGTTGCAGTAGTTTATAGCTTCAGCTTGATAAATCGACTACGCGATTGGACAACTCAGCAGTGATCCAGTTGTCATTGTACGAGTATGGTTTGATTATCTAATCCTTCTAGGAACGCGTTTAGCCCTGCTGGTCCGACTTCATTTCATTCCATATATGCCCCAAGTGTTCTGTGATGTTCGGAAACAAAGCCGTGTTTGAAACATAGTAGAACGGGTAGCCAACTATGCTGACCCATGTCCAATTGTACTGGAAACCCTTTGACCCAAAGTATAAGCAGTATCGTGCATAAGAGCCGTCTGCAGAATCATAGCCGACTCCATTGGCTGCAGTAATACCCTGAGGGAATTGGCACTGCTTCACCGCATGTGTTAACGATTACGGCGTTTTGAACGCTTCACCTTGCAACGATGTGCCGTTCAATATTTGCCCAAGCTGAGCCGTGTTCTGAACCATCACGGTGTTTGCAAAGTACGGCGACAGCAATTGATACACATTTTGCTGCTAAGCTTTGGCGAAGTGTATCCGGTAATCCACCAGCCGTTCGCGTCGCTGCAGTTCAAGATGTAAAGTGTTATGCCTCCGCCGCCGCTGTTTTCTCCGATTTTTTGTGGGGTAACATCAAAAGTAGCGTTGGAAGAAGCAACAAGGTAAGATGATGCATCTGAAGTTACCCCTAAACTTTGAGCGTTCGATATGGATTCTTGAGCAGTGTAAAGTGTGGCTCCGTCTTGGCCACTATTCACGTTATAGATTGTAAGGTTGTATAGCATGTTTGGCGGCAGGGAAGCTGAAAGGGCAACCTGTAACTCATTCATGAGCGTTGAGTTGCCAGTGTCAAAAGCAGCTTGGCTTAAAGCATGATTTGAATCCAACATCTCCAGCGTTGTAAGTGAAAGCCGCTTGAGGTTAATCGGCGACACTTGGTGCGGCGAAGGCAAAACGGCAAAATATGAAACTGCTATGAAAGCTCCAGTGATTATAATTATTACCATTATAACTTCAACGGTTCGCATCATTTAGCTTGTCACCTGTGTCCTTGATGTCCTTGAGTACTCCACAGCGACAGCTTCGCCTGGTACGCAACATTGCCTATCATTACCTGCCGCATGTCAGTTGCGACCCACTCCTGATGCTGAGGGTTTCCCCCGAAGGTTACTGGAAAAGCCAGAGAACTTACGCCCCAAGGCATCATTACTATACCGCCTTCAGTGGAGCTCACTTGGTAGGTAATTATCAAAATGCCCGTTGTGCATTGTTGGCATGGAAATAGTCGGATATGGGTTGCCGACGCCGGAAGTAACAGTGCCAACTAAACCTGGGCTGCTTGAAGAACCAAGTGATAACTCGCTAAGTGTGTAGTCTTCTGTTGAAATAACGAAGGTCGCATTGTATTTTAGGCTGGATCCAGCGGGACCAGAGTTGTTTAAGTCGTAGTTGTTAGCTAACGCAACTGTTTGTGACCTCATATCTTGAACGATGGGAACGACATATTGGTCTGGTAGTGGTATCATGTATAAAATAGCCTACTCCTACAACCCCATCCAATTGTGCATAGGCAATAAATGCGTAAACTTGGTTTGCGTCGTCTGTAACACTGGAAAATGTTTCATAAGCCATGCCTTGCTGGTTAGTGGTGACGGCGCCGTTTTGTATAGTGTAGGATGGGTATTGAGCAGCAGTTTGAGCTAATGTAACTAGAATAAGGCAATAGTTTATAGAAGCCCCAGCAAACGGAAAGCCTGTTCCAGTTGCGCTTATGGACAGATTCAATGGCGAGCCAGCTTGATTTGCCGTAACGTCCGCAATGGACACTGTGATGTCTGGAGTGAGTGTTAGTTGGAAGCCATATGTGCCGTTTATTCCAAGCAGTGTCAGCGCTGTGGAATAGTTAAGGGCTTGAGCGTTAGGTGTTAACAAAAATGCTCCAGTTCCTGAGGTTTGCTCGTTGTAGTATATGTTGGGGGTGGTTTTGTCATATTCGACAAGGTTTCCCGTTGCTGAACTTAATCGCATAAGTGAAAAAGCACTCAGCTGATACTGTGTGAACTCTGGGTCCTGTACCCCAAAACTTGTTGGTGCAGAATTTTCTTTTCCCCAATTGCTTGGACTACCGGGATTAAGCAGCATGTTATCAAGGAGATCGCTGCATTTTGTGGCAACAGCTTGGTTCTGCTGATATGTTATTGCAGGCTGAACGATTTGACTAAATAGACCAACAAAAAGCAGTATCGCCGCTAAGAAAATGATTATTGAAACTATGTGGTCTATAGATACACCTGACAAATTTTATCCTCCATTTATCCGAACGAAAGCTGGATAGTTTGATCTGGAAATTTCTGGGCGATTATGCAGGCGGTTGCCGAGTTGCTTGTGAATGTCGAGTTTGCCCATTCGACGTTTTGCCCAAGCGTCACCGACGTGGTAGTTGAAATGCCTGCGCCGACAAGGTTAAGGGTGACATCTAGGACTTGGCTTGAACCAAATTCAGGGTCTAAACTGTTTGCAAGGTAGCATTCCCTGTGTAAACGTAGCCATCTATCAAAGGCTTGAGAAGCCGAGGTTGCTTGTGAGTGTGCAGCTGAGAATGGATGTATGATTAAGGGAAAGGTAAATTTGTTCGATACTGCTGCTCAAATTGCTGGCGGTTTCCTGCAGTTCAAGCGATTCTCTGTTCATCTACATACTGATTCATTACTACATTGACAAACATTGGAAACAGGAAAATCTGAAGAATCAAAACCGGAATCAAAATCATATATTCAACAGTAACTTCCATCCATAATCACCCACCATATTTATCCGTATAATCCCAACGAAACCGACACACCGCCCATATACAACTCTACAGTTGAGGGAACATGGAAAGTCTCGGTTACAGTGTATTGGCCATTTTGAAGTGTGTTTTTAAATGGGAAGAACCCTGAATTGAAACCCTTAGAGGCTAAGGGAAATGTTGTGATGAACTCGAACCTTAGTAACACCACTTTGTACGTACTGATTGACGGATTGGCCAGTCAAGGTGACTGATTGGGAAAGACCCAAGTTTGTACCGCTTTGGAGCAGCGGCAGGTAAAACTCAACATAGCTCTGGGAGCCTACCATAGTGCTCAGCATTCTAATTGAGGGAACAACCGCTATGCGAAGGAAGTTTCCATCGCTCATAGGCAACTTCTCAATGGCGTAAACGTCACTCACAGGCGCAGAGGGGCCTTCCTGCAAAAATGAACCGTTCGAAGAAAGTTGGTTCACATAATTATTGCCTAACGTATATTCGGTTGTGGGCATGTTGAACAGAATTATGCCTGTTTGCAAAGTGAGATTCATTTTCCAGCCAGAGCTTCCGTAGATTTCCATGGTGTATTTTAGTGCTTGAGGCTTGAATTCTAAACTTCCATATGTGGTTGAGTAAGTTACAGTTTGAGTTCTACCCATCGTCCATGCAACATTGTCGATTTGGAGGCCTGTCGTCAGCATGAACTGCTGGTTGGTGTTGAATTCGTTTTGTGCCATGCTTGAGCTAAGATAAGTTTGTGCATACGCCATCGCTACTAGAACCAGGACGATGATAGCGCCTGTCATGATAACTGTAGAAATGGCCGGGCTGATTGCTCGGTTATCACTGTGCAAATTTTTTCTTTTATGCTGGTTGCCGAAGAGTCTCGTTTTCTTTTGCTCCTATCAAATTTTAACGAACATAGGTATGAGTTTCGCAGCTAACACGGCGATTATAACAAGGATGGCTGAATGTTTGAATCCGGCAGAGATTGATTCCTCACTTATTTTTCCTGCCACAATTCCAATTATGTAACTGTTGAAGATAACTGCGGTCATGAATATCGTTTGCATCAGACCTTTGCTTGCTGCAGATGCCGTAGCTTGAGACACTTGAGGTTGTTACGCCGAAACCTGTTGTAAAACTCATCATCATGACAGTTGTTGCCACAAGCAAAATTGATGCCAAATACGGCATCATCACGTAGGGGCGAACGGACATTTTCTTTTCTTTTTCCACTTCCGCCGTTAAACTGTTAAAGCGGGCCAAAGATTCAATCATAGCGATAGTGCCGCCGCCAACATCTATGGTTTCAACTAGGAGAAACATGACTATCTGCACCATCCAACTGCGCGTGCGATGAAGAAAATCCATCATGACCCTCTTGAGCGGGATACCCCAAGAAATATCGGAGCTGATTTTACGAAGTTCTTTGCTAAAAGTGCCATAGTCTCGTGTGGACAGGCTTTCGATGCATTTTTCCGGCGATAAACCTGTTTTTCGCACTTCCGTGAGGTCTCTGAGAAAACTTGTAATTCCCGCTTCCATGCTGTTCTTAGCCTTTGTCAATTTCATGTCCACTATGGCTGCTGGCGCAACGGTAATAAACAGGGCAACAGATGAGGGCGATGGGCAAATCAAGGCCCCAAGCTTGCAAGGTGCTGAAGAGGGGAAGATGGGTTGCTCCCATGAAGTTTGTAAGCAGTAAGAATACGATTACGCCTATTACGCTGCATATCCCGAACACTTTGTAGGGACGCATTTCCACTATCGGCGTTTTCGGCTGCAGGCTATGAGCTAGATAGACGAATACGACTGCGAGCAGCGGCGAGAAAAGGTAAGTGTACATTAGTATACCCGAGTACGTGGATAAGTTGGTGCCTGTGCTGCTCCCCGTTTGAATTTGCTGTACAGCGAAGAGTATGTAAAAACAAAGCGACATCATGACCATAACAATGATGAAGGTTTCAAGCAGCATTCCAAGGCGTTCAGCAGCGGCTTTAACGCGGAGCGCACGGGTTTTGAATATGTCTTCTGCTTTCCGCTCAAGGAAATGTCCGATGTCGCCGCCGATTATAACAGTTGAAGCGTAACCGCTCAGAAAATCTTTGAATATGTCCAGCGGCACTTTTTTTGCAGCCCCTTCAAGAGCTGATAGCGGGTCAACACCGAAGACTTCAACGTCTTTCATAATATCTCTTGCTTCACTACGCATTGCGGGCATAAGGTCTACTTCTGATAGGCGCTTGAAGCTAGTGTACGGTGCAATGCCGCCGGATGCCATGACGCTAATGTATGCCGCAGCAAAAGGTATTTCACGCTCCAAGTTTGCTGCTCGATCGCTAGCGTTAGAGCTGGGAAGTAGCTAAGAATCCAGCAACTACAAAAAGCGGAAGCGGCACCAAAATTAGCAGAGGTAAAAATCGAGTGAGCAAAACAAGCACTATTCCCAGCACTGACACGGGAAGAGTCAGCAGGGCAGCGAAGAACATCATTGAAATGTAAGTTTCAGGGTAAATTTTTACCCGTCCCCTTGTCTAAGGGACCTTTAACGTGGAAAACATTGTTCAAAAAATATGGTGTAATGCGCCCGAAGAGTCGATAGGATAGGGCCTCAAATTTCTCTAGAAGCGGCAACTGGTTTTACCTCCTCGTTTACGCGGATTTTTTGGTAGAATTCTTTTGGTCTTGCGTAGTATTCTGCAATTATTGATGCTACTTCTTTGTAGCTTCTGATTTTTTGTTGCCGCATCCAGTGCAGAACGTCGCTGCGTCTTTTCATTTCCTCAAGTAATTCTTGTGTTGTTATGCCCGACCGTTTGGAAACAGATGATAACAATACGCTGTTTTCCAGAGATGCTATTTGTTGGTCAGTGTTTGGGTCCCATCGGAAGATATTTAGATAATTTTCATAGTTGGCAATTTCGCTCGTGGTAAGTATGCGCCTGTAAGCCTTTTTTACTCCGTTCTTGACAATGTGCACTCGCTGCACAGATATGACTACGTTCATTAATGGAATATACGCTGGAGAAATCTCCATGGGTTTCTGGGTTAACCGTTTTACTGCTGAATCTAAGTTTTCAGCGTGCATAGTGCACATGCCGCCGTGTCCTGTGGCTAAGGCTTGGAAGAGAACGTACGCTTCTTGACCTCTCACCTCGCCTACGATTAACATGTCAGGGCGGTGACGCATAGAAGCTTTAACAAGGTCAAAGAGGGGCACTTCACCAACGCTGCTTCCGCCTAAACCGTAGCTTTGACGTGAAATAAGTGAAACCCAGTTTTCAGCGGACAGGTTTAACTCAGCGGTTTCTTCTATTGTGATGATTTTGCTTCCCGGCTTAATTAAGCAGGCTAAGGCGTTTAATGCGGTGGTTTTGCCTGCCGCTGTTCCGCCAAGAATCATGATGGAGGAGCGGTTTTCTAGGCAAATCCATAGGTAAGCTGCGAGTTCTTCAGTGAATGTGCCTATGTTGATTAAATCTATTATTGAGTAGGGGTCGTCTCGGAACTTTCGGATTGTGAAAGCTGTTCCGAAAGGTGTGATTTCTCGTCTGTAACATACTGCTAATCTGTGTTTGCCGGGAAGGGAAGCGTCAACTATTGGGAAGGCGGAGCTGACGTGTTTTCCAGCCATGTGAACAAGTTTAACTACCATGTTGTCGAGGACTTCATCGCTTTCAAATTGAACGTTGGTTTCTAATGCTTTCGAAGTTTCGGTGCCAAATGTAAACTGGCCTGTTTACTCCGTCGCATGAAATGTCTTCTATGTTTGGGTCGCGCATTAATGAATCGATTTTGCCAAAGCCGACAAGATCACGTTCTGCGTGGTAGATGATTTTGTACCATGAAACATCAGGTAACCAGCCGAGGCTGATGCGGTATTTGTCTACTATTTTTTTGGCTTCTTGAGCGAAGAATTTTCTTGGATCTTTTATTTGCTTCTTTTGGTGAATCAATTTCGGCGAGCAGTATTTCTAGGATGCGATTGTATATGCCTCGTTCCAGTGGGTCAAGCTGTAGCTCATCAAGAACATACTTGTATTCGCCTGTTTTGGGGTCTTGAACTATTACAACCTGGGAGAATGGCTCGTACAAGGGGTATTTGTCCGCTATTTTGATTCCTTTTGGTAAGGATTTGGCTACTGAGGGAATTTCTGGCTCGGGCATTTTCTTTTTGGAACCTGAAATTGATTTTTGGAATTTGAATCTTTTTGAAGATGCTTGCTTTGTCTTGCTGTTTGCTTTCTGCGGTTTTTTGGCTGGTGTTTTATTTGCGTTTTTAGCGGGTCGTAGCTTGGCAATGGATTGTTTGAGTGTTTGTTTGAGGCTTTGCTTTGGCATTGTTGGTCTGTATTCAGAATTCATATTGATACCTATTAAATATTATGTCTTAATATATGCTAATGTCGAAGTGTTGAACACAAAGACAACAAGCAAGAGCAAACAACAACAAAAAGCCTTGGTTTCATCAAAACAATTTTAAACCATTAAAACATGTCATACACAGACACGGCAAGGGAAGCAAAATAAACATGGACCAAACCTCAAAAATCATTAACCAAGCAAAAAAAGAGGGCAGAAAAGCGCTTCTTGAACCAGAAGCCAAAACCATCTGCATGGAATACGGTATCCCAGTCACAAAATTCAAAGTAGCATTAAACGAAAACGAAGCAGCAAAATACGCTGACGAAATCGGATACCCAGTTGTATTAAAAATTGTTTCACCAGACATAATCCACAAATCCGACGCAGGAGGCGTCATCATTAACCTGAAAAACCCAGCTGAAGTCACCGACGCCTACAAAAAAATCTTGGAAAACGTTAAAAAATACAAAGCGGATGCAAAAATCGTCGGCCTATTAGTACAGGAGATGGCACCGCAATCAACCGAAACTATCGTGGGAGCCATCAAAGACCCTCAGTTTGGGCAAACAGTAATGTTCGGTTTAGGCGGAATTTTTGTTGAAATCCTCAAAGACGTAAGCTTCCGAATCGCACCCATAACGCCAGATGACGCGAAGGACATGATTACTGAACTTAAGGCTTATCCGCTTCTAAAGGGTTACAGAAACACGCCGCCCGCAGACATCGACGCCCTAGTAAACATATTATGCAACACTTCACGCCTCGTCATGGATAACCCTGAAATCAAAGAACTAGACCTAAACCCGGTAATATCTTACGAGAAAGGCGCAAAAACAGTCGACGCAAGAATAATACTTGAATAAGCCACATTTTTAACTAAATTTATCAAGTAAAACTAAACTTTTTTTCTATATATTCACCAATGCATAACTATAATAGATTCAAATCCCACTTCTCGAAACGATGGAAAATGAGCCAAACTTCCCAATCCGACGACAACTTGAACTTAAACATTAACAAAATAGTCAACGATGCTCTGCGAGTTTTCTTCAGAGACGCCGTGAGAATTGCCCTCACCAGTCCTTCCCAATCGGTTTTCTTTTTGCGAACGCTCAGGTGGCAAAATAAAGCGGCTAAAACAAGACAGAAGCTGGAACTCCAAGGACTGCATGTTCCACCTATCTTAGTCATAAGCGTAACCAGCAAATGTAACCTGCATTGTGAAGGCTGCTACCACCAAGCATTAAGAAGTAAACCCGATGCCGAAATGAGTGACGAACGCATCGAAAAACTAGTGGATGAGGCAAAAGAACTCGGCATATCTTTTATTGTGCTTGCAGGCGGAGAACCCCTCATGCGAGCAAACATATTGGACATTTCTAAGAAAACTCCCGAAATAATGTTTATGATGTTCACAAACGGGCTACTGCTAAACGAGCAGGTACTTGAGCAGATATCGTCAAACAAAAACATTGTTCCGCTTCTAAGCCTGGAAGGTTACCAAATTGACACCGACGGCAGGCGAGGCACAGGAGTATACAATCAACTGCTCAAGTCAATAAGTAAACTAAAAAACAAAGGTCTCTTCTGGGGAACAACCTTGACCATGACGAGAACCAACTTTGCAGAAGTTACTGATGAAGCCTTCATCCGGCAACTGGTCGATTCAGGATGCAAACTCTTCATGATGGTCGAGTACACGCCCGTAATAGCTGGAACGGAAGATTGGGTGCTTTCAGAAGAACAAAAATCAAAAGTGATAGCAATCCGAAATGGCTTCCGCAAAAAGTTCCCAGCAATGTTCATTGCCTTGCCGTGGGATGAAGACGAAATCGGCGGATGCCTCTCTGCTGGACGAGGATTCATACATGTTAGCTCAGAAGGAAACGTTGAACCATGCCCATTCATCGCTTACTCAGACACCAACCTCAAGAACCTGCCGCTTAGGGAAGCGTTGCAATCAAAAATGCTCAGGATCATACGTGAAAACCATGCGGAGCTTAAAGAGATACATGGCTGTGCTCTTTGGGAGAAACGCGAATGGGTTCAATCACTCGCCACAACAAGCAGTAACGTAAATGCAGAAAATAAAAAGTAGAATCTTATTACTTACCAGTTTGGTTGGACATGCCACAACAAGACGTTAACTTTAGCCCTCAAAACTTTTTTTGAATAAAAAAACTATTCTGGTGAAGTCCCACTAAGTCAACCAAAACAAAATATGCTCAGTATACAAAATTAGCTAGTTATTGAGAAGAACAGGTTGGGTCTGAGCCTTAAACATGTTCGCGGCCCACTGAGGAGATGTCTTAGTCGCTGCATGATCTTTCACCGTTTTGACCATGCCGCTCATATCCTCACTGAAACACTGCTGCATGACCAGCCCGTCGAAGCAAAGTCTTTGTCGCGCATCAATTTTCCGCTGTTTCAATTGACGCACTCCTTGCCTCAATGCATCGCGTCTAAAGCGTGCTCCCCGACCTGCAAATAACACTAAGCGTAGGTTTGATATAACTTGTATTGAACAAAATTGTGGCAATAGACCCCATTTGTTAAGTTGATAAAGACTTAATTTCTATCTAAATTTTCTCTACCGACCGAAACTATCTCCAAGAGTCGAAATAACCTAATTCCGTTTTTGACATGAACCACGCAATTTGACATGAAAGACGCAATTTTTTTAAAAATTGAAGTAGCGTAACTATTCCCCAAATTAACTGGATTTTATAGTGATTGAGAATAATATTCAGCCAAAAGAGGTAATAGCTAACCTAAAACTCCGCTAGCCACATACACATCGAAAAGATTATTGCTTTCTTGTTAATTCTTCAATGATTTCTTTTGCTCGGTCAACTCGGACTTTGCGTTCCTTTACCATTCGTTCAGCCACTAAATCAACCAGTTCATCCTTTGCACCTGCAGTGATAGCGATGTTTCTTGCGTGCAAAGTCATATGCCCGCGCTGAATGCCCTCATTCGCCAGCGCTCGTAAGGCGCCGAGATTTTGTGCTAAGCCGACAGCGGCTAAGACTTCAGCGAACTCGTTAGCTGATTTGACGTTTAAGATTTTCATGGCTATTCTTGCTATCGGATGGGTTTTTACTGCTCCGCCGATTAAGCCTACAGCCATCGGCAACTCGATTGAGCCTTCCAAGTCGCCGTTTTTGTTTTTTGTCCATTTTGATATGGAAGTGTATTTTCCTTTTAATGCGGCGTAAGCGTGAGCTCCAGCCTCGATGGCGCGGTGGTCATTTCCAGTTGCAAGAACCACGGCTATTATGCCGTTGAGGGCGCCTTTGTTATGCGTTGCTGCGCGGTAAGGGTCAGCTTCTGCAAAAGCTGAGGCGTAAGCGATGCCGTCCACGACTGCTTCTCCGCCTAATGATTCCTTGGGCACAGTGCACCATGCTTTTGCCAGTCGCTTAGTAGCTAAGTTGGAAATGATGCGCAAATATACGTGACCGCCCGTAAGCTGTTCAAGCAGCGGCGCCACTGCTTCAGCCATAGTGTTAACAGCGTTTGCGCCCATGGCATCTCTGCAGTCAACGTACAACTCCACAATCAACATCTGCCCCAACGACGTGTCGATGATTTTAGCGTCGAGGTCTTTTGCTCCGCCGCCGAAAGAGTTCAAAACGGGGTCTTGGTCATTCGCCTTCTTAAGAACTTCAGCTTTAGCATCTAAAACCTGCTTCTTAGCTGCTTTAGCGTCCTTGATGCCGACAACTTGGATTTGCCCAATCATAATTGGCGTTGTACTGCTGGTGTGAAATCCTCCGGCGTCACGAACCATTTTAGCCGCGTAGCTGGCAGCGGCAATAACGCTTGGCTCTTCAGTCGCCATCGGAATCAAATAGTCTTTACCGTTAATTTGGAAGTTACCTGCGATGCCCAATGGTTCAGGGAAAACGCCGATAACGTTTTCCACCATGTGGTCAACCACATCAATAGGTAAAGAACCTGTGTTCTCAAGTAAGCGGACTTCCTCATCGGTTAAGCCTGCGAAATCTTTAATGATTGCTAAACGCTCTTTCGGCGAAAGCTTATAGAAGCCTGAAATAACAGATGATTTGCTCATTCTCTTCATTCCTTTGCTCTCTTGTAAGTTGAGTGTAGTTTGATTTTCCGCTTTTAAGCTTTAACTTTCTTCAGCCAAAACTTAATGCTACAGCGTAGTTTGACCTGAAGTTCTGGGCATTGCCACTGCGGAAACGCCTAAGCGCTTGCGGATTTCCTTAGCCAAAACTGCGCCGTGACTCACTCGATAATTGTCTGTGATAACTTGCTTTGCTTTTGAACGTTTAACATACTCTATTAAACCGTCAAAATCTGAATGGTCACTTAACGCAACCAGATATTCCCTATCGCCAATCTGCCTGCAAGGCGAATTGAATTCCCAACCGCTAACACAGATACGCGCATTATTCAAGCCCACATACCCCCGAGAATTCATGTGGTAAAACGCGACGCATGGAAGGTTCCCACCCAAAAGTTCACGCCCATCCACCTCTGTGGAAAGCGACAAGCAACCCAGATTCATACCGTGTTGCTCGCAAACTTTCGTAACCTGATAAACCCGTTCGGCATGACAAAGGGCACTGACACGTCCGCGTTTCTCAGAAGCTGCATGATTTCTTGCAGTTTGCCATGATACCCGAAAACGTAGACAGCGCCGCCGCGCAAACGTTTCTCAATCATTGTAACTAAAAGTTCACGCACATCCACACCAAAAGAGCGCCTGCATGATGGACTCCCATAAGTTGCCTCAACAACCAAAACATCACATTCAACAACGGGAGTGTCATCAATCCTGAAGTCGCCAGAGTAAGCAATCCGTATTCCGCCGGCATCCTCAACCAGCACCTGCGCTGCACCCAAAATATGGTCTGCCTTAACAAGCGTAATCTGCTCTTCACCATACCTAACGGTTTTCCCGTACTCCAGTGTCTCGGTTACCGCGTTTCGAAGTTTCAGCGAGTCGTCAAGTGCCTCGGCAAGGTCTCTGGTAGCCTTAGTCATCAAAACTTTCTCACAGCACTTCAAGCTTTTCCGTAAGCCGCCAAGATGGTCTGAGTGCGCATGAGTTACAATCCGCACGGGCTTTAACTCGTCAAAAGCGTCGCAGGCAACGCTGTCACCTAACAGAACTGCACCGTTTTTCGTTACTTTAGCTCGTGTAGACAAGTTTAGTCCTTCTTGCCTATGCAGTTTTTTCTGCAAGCCACTCGATAAGCTGTTGTGGATTATCAGTTTCAATTGTTACTCGTAATGGGCCTAATGGTGATTCGGCTGTTTCTTCAGAAAAGGAGATGTGCCCTGCAAACGCTACCTGCTTGTTTAAGCAAAAACTAATGCTACACCCTCTTATGCTGTGAAAGAGCGCTTTTCGGGCAGCATCACGAATCCTGTCAGTGCGCAGTATATTGCGAAGTTTAACAAGAGAATCCTGCCCTTTAGCTTCCGCCGTTAAGGTGCTTGCTTTGCCTGAAGGCTTGATTGTTATGGAAGCATTGCCTAAAACGTTAGTTACAGCCGTTTTCACTTTTTCTTCGCTTTCGGTTGGGTTAATTTCAGCTTCAACGTGAACAGTTACTTCACCCATTTTTCCTCAATCCTCCGTAAAGTCTCCACAACTTTAGGCTTAATCTTCTCAACACTATTATCGTTAACTATTATCTGCTCAGCCATCGCAATCACATTTCCCAAGCCAACGCTAAGCTCCCGCATGTCTCGGTCACGGAAAACTTCCCATCCGCTTGGGTCATCGCTCCGGCGGCGACTGAAAAGGCGGTTAAACCTTGTTTCGGGAGAAGCATGCACAGCGACAAGACTGAACTTGGCAAAATACGCTTTGAAAGCTTCAACTTCATATAGGCTTCTTAAACCATCAACAAGAACTTTACCGCTTGCTTGCGCTTCTATTTTAGGAATGCACTTCTGAGCGACAACAGCAGTTCCGCCGTCTGCTCTTAGTTGAAGCATAACTTTCCCGACGTTCTGCGGAGTTAACTCCAACCCAAGTTTCAATGTCTCCTCCCTAACCACATCACCCATAACCACTATAGCGTAGCCTAATTCACGTGCAGTGTCAACAACCAAAGATTTGCCTGACCCAGGCATCCCAGCTAAACCAATGACTATTTTGTCAGCGCTCATAACATACCCCTTTTTTGGTTCATATTAGCAAACGTTTCCATTAAAAAGCGTTTGTTTTTTATGAGAAGCCCCGTCGTCAGGTGTAGCCAGATAAACGGCTCTCTATTGAGCCACAAACGCATTACTGTCTTTATCGCCAGCAAGCAAAGGTTTCGGTTGACCAGCAAGAATCGGTCTAACTTATTTGATTCCAGTAGTAGATTTGGCTGTATTTTCCAGAGACAGAGTACGCTGGGTCGTCATAAACTATATCTAGTTTTGAACCGTATTGTGTAAGTTTGCTTTGAAGTTCTGTCCAAATTTGTTCTGAGGTGCTGTTAGTATTCCATAAGCCCCAAATTGTATCATTTGGGTTCCGCATGCCCCACCCATAGTTTTGGGGTAACACGAATGCTACCTCAGCTTTGGTCCCGCCGTGTACGACACTCTTGTTTTGTACTACTTCGTTCCAGAAGCGTTCAAGGGCTTGAAAATGTTCTTCCTGTAGCGTTCCATAAGTGCCGTTCATGTCTTGTGCGTAATTGAAGACTATAACATATTCAGCGCCACACTCATATGACAAGCGCATTTCATTATACATTTCATCTCCACTAGTCAAATAGGGCGGTTGAGTATACGTCCAAGTTATGATTGTTCCCCAATTCTTATCCTGCAGGTTCGCCGCTCCTCTAACTAAGCCGATTTGTTGGGCTGCGCTATTATTCCATCCAAGTTCAGCAAGGACAAGGTCATATCCACTTTCGTAATCCCACCAGTAAAGACCATAATCAGAGGTAAAGAGTGGAAACGATCTATTGCTTAATTGCCACTGATTGCTAAATGTGTCGATTAATTGTTGATTTCGCGCTACAAAATTTTCGGCTGCTGCATTACAATTTGGGATTGGATCCTTGCTTAGAACTTCGGCGTATGTTTCTATAGTGGAGATTAGGCTTGTGCCGTTTTCCATTGTATAAAAGTTGTTTCCCGTTTGCAGAGTTATGGTTCCATTGGGATAATAGGTTGTAATGTTATAATCTTCTGGTTCGCTTGATTGGGAATCTCCAGGTTTTGTAAGTGAAGTAGTTACTCCAATAGAACTGGTTGATTGAACGGTAATTGTTCCATTTGGAAAATATGTTGTGCCGCCTGCACTGATTCCGCCGCCAGTTAACTTTATAATATCTCCTCCAACCGTTGTAACCGTTGTATTTCCTTTGATGACAACATTATTTGTGTTCGGCGCGAGATTTACAGAACCGTCAAGCATGTTTCCGCCTGGCTCATCTCCATAGTATACGCCTGCGAACATGTTGCCCCACCGTTGCTCAGCGATGCCCACCCACGCTGCTTGCTGTGGCGGGCTTGAGGTGCCAAAGAATGCGACAAAATGCAATCCATTGGCTACGGCGTAATCGCCTATCTCTGTAACAGCGGTTGTATTTGCCATTAATGATCCAGATTGGAGAACAAAGAGGTTAGTGTAATTTTTCACTTTGTCAATGAGCAATTTGGCATCTTGAGTATTGTTTCCGCTGAAGGTAACGCCGACATAGAACGTTTTTGAATCGCTGTTTTTACTCAAAGAAGTGTAATTAATAACGGCGACTAATCCTATCAATACTATAAGTATTATAGCAACTGAAAGAATTATCGCTCGTTTCATTAATGCAGCACTCTAACAGTCTGGACAGGGTGTCCATTTCGGTTTATTTAGTTTTCTGAATTCAAAAGGCATTGATTTATATTTGGAAAATTGGAGATACCGCCAACAAGAACAGTTGTATTAAAAAGCATTTATGAAAGTTAAGTGTTAAAAATACTTGAAGGAACACGCGATGTCTGAACAAATAAGAAGCTTCATTGCTTTCGATATGGAAAACGAGTCGGTACTGAACAGGCTCTCGGCAGCCCAGAAACTTCTCATTGAAACTGGCGCAGACCTTAGACTTGTAGAGCCGCAGAACATTCACATAACCATGCGTTTTCTCGGCTCAATCAGCCCGGGCATGGTGGAGAAAGTTTACGAAGCAATGAAGAAAGTCAAGTTTACCCCGTTCAACACCCAACTTCGGGGTTTAGGAGTTTTTCCCAGCCTCAATTACCCGAGAGTTGTTTGGGCTGGATTGACCGAGGGTGTAGAACAACTCAAAAGCATTTTCAGCCAGCTAGAACCGCAGATGCGCGCGTTAGGATTTGAGGCAGATGCGTACGGGTTCAGCCCACATTTGACTATTGCACGGGTAAAATCCGGCGCAAACAAGCAGCACCTAGCTGAGTTGGTAACAAAGAAAGCCGATTACGAGTTTGGCACAATCAAAGCTGACTGCCTTCGGCTGAAAAGAAGCCAGCTGTCGCCTAAAGGTCCAACTTACTCAACGCTCAGAGAATACTGCCCGACACAGGAGCAAAAATGATAGCCATGCAGGAAATCGAAGCAATAACCAAGCAAGTTCTAAAGAAAATCACGCCTGGAAAAAAGGACCGCACAAAAGTTGACGCTATAACCTGTGAGTTAGAGCAGAAAGTAGCCTTGGCTTGCAAACAAGAAGGCGTCCCAGCAATTGTACGTGTTGAAGGGTCAGTAGCCAAAGACACATGGCTTAAGGAAAACCCCGACATCGACATTTTCATGCGCCTACCCACCTCCATACCAAGAAAAAACCTCGGCGATATAGGCTTAAAAATTGCTAAAAAAGCGGCTGGCGCTTATGAACAGATGGAACGTTTCGCAGAGCATCCTTACCTGCAAGTAATCGTTGACGGCTACCGTGTGGACATTGTCCCTTGCTATGATGCCAAACCTGGTGAATGGCAAAGCGCCACTGACCGAACACCGTACCACACAGACTACATTAAAAAACACTTAACCCTGGAGTTGCGCGGGGAAGTTAGGCTTCTTAAAAGGTTCATGCAAGGCATAGGCGTTTATGGGGCAGAAATAAAAGTCGGCGGATTCAGCGGTTACCTCTGCGAACTATTGATAATGAAATACCGCTCGTTCGCTGAAACAATACGAGCCTTTGCACGGTATAATAAACGAGTAATAATAGACATCGAAAACTTTTACGAAAACAGAGAAAACGAGCTTTCCCTACTCTTCTCTGAGCCATTAGTGATTATTGACCCCGTGGATAAAGGAAGAAACGTAGCTTCAGCTGTGCAGCCTCAGAAACTGTACAGTTTTGTTGGTGCAGCCAGAGCCTTCCTCAAAAAACCTGACGTAGCCTTCTTTTATCCGCCAAAACCCGAGGCGCTACCCGTTGCAAGCTTGAAAATCCAGCTTGAGAGCCGCGGCTCATCTATTGTGTTTCTGGTTGTAGAACAAGTGAGCGCTGTTCCAGACGTTTTATGGGGACAACTATATAGAACAAAGCGTTCACTACATAGACTGTTGGAGTTAAACGATTACAAAATACTGAAAGACGCAGTTTGGAGTAACGAAAAAACCCTCAGCATCTTCACCTTTGAGCTTGAACAGCAAGTTTTGCCAAACATCAAAAAGCACCTTGGCCCACCCCTTGAACGAAAAGTTGAAAGCGAGAGTTTCTTAGCTAAATACGCTGGGAACGAACAGGTGGTTTCTGGTCCGTATATTGAGGATGGACGCTGGATGATTGAAATGCCACGCAAAACAACCGATGTTGTTGCACTCTTGAAAGAGAAGCTTGCTGATGGAGGCAAAACTGCAGGCGTCGCTGAACTGATTGCAAAATCAATCCGTAAAAACCACAAAATTCTGGTTAACGGTGAAATAATTGAATTGTACGTTGAGAACGGCGATTTTGCCGAGTTCTTAACAAATTTTCTTTCGGGCAAACCATTTTGGCTAAAAATCTAATAAAGTTGGCCAATATTTTGATATGCTCTGCTTTTTTGTATGGGCATAGTTAATGCGGGATAGGGTATCAATTTAGCAAGTGAATTTCTTCAGCAAAATTGAAAGCAAAGAGGGTAGGCTATTTGCTTGGTAAATTAATCAGCAAAAAGAGGATTTTATTGCGTTACGGAGTGGTACCAGCTGAGTATGTATTCAGGAAGATTTAGTCCTCTTCGGCCAAGTCGTTCAGCCAGCTTTACTGGAATTGGGCTCAACACGTAGGCTGCTCGAGTGTAGAAGCGTCTTGGCGTCATTGGCTTGGCTTCTTCTGGGAGGATGATTTTTAAGTCTGCTTTTTTTGCCAAAGTTGAGTCTGCTGAGGATGTTACTGCAAATACGGTTCCAGCGAACTTTTTGATTACGTCAGCCCAGATGATGACGGGTCTTGTTTCGCCCGAGTATGATAATAGGATTTCGAGGTCGCCTGCTCTTGGATGCGGAGTGTTAACCCCTCTTGTTATGTAGACATTGTCGCCTAGGAAATTTTTGATGTGGAAAAGTCTTACGCCTGTCATTTTGGCGATTTCGTTTGCGGTACCTTTTCCGCCCAAGAACACGTTTGTTCGCTTTTCAAGTATATCCACGAGCGCCGTGTACGTTTCAGAGTTAACGTTGGAGTCTATCATATCGCCCATTTTTTCAAATTCTTCAACGCAAAGTCGAAAGACATCATCAACGTCAAGGTTTCGGAAGATGGATTCAATCATGCTGTTTAACAGTTCAAGTGTGCCTAACTCGAATATGTCACCCATCATGCCTGTCTCGCTGTACTCAGTGCCTGGCTTGGATTTACCTCGTCCCTTAAGCTGAACTACATGACCATACTTACCAACTGCGTCGGCTAAAGGTGACCCAACAGCGGATGTAAAAAGCCCCATCGAGAACCTGTTTGATTTCTTTTCTTCAATATATTTGGTTAAGTCTTGCGCCATGACCAACGGGTCATCTGAATACCCACTTCCAGAATTTATCAAAAGCAAGGTTTTTTTGTAACGCCTGGCAAGGTCAGCTGCCGCGTCATACATGCTTTTGCCCGGAAAACCAGGATCATCAGGAGTCAAAACAACCTTGTTTCTCCAGCCAGATTGACTAAGCGCAATTTGGCTCAAGGCAGCATTCAACGAGTAGAGAGATCTGCCTGATCCTCCGCAGATTACGCAGTCAGCCGCTTTTAAATCCTCGTATAAGGGTGCAAGATCTTTATGTTTGATGCTTAAAATGTTTTCTTGGATTTTGTTTACGTATCCGATGCTGCTGATTTTGCTTTTGATGACAACGGCACCTTCAGTTCAAAGATGTTTAATGAATCTCTATATTACCCTTGTGCTTGCCAGTCTGTAAAAAAGCCAACTATTCATTTAAAGCCAGGTAAAAGCTCAAATAATTTAACTGCAAAAGTAGATTAGCGAACCTGTATGAAGATTCTGTTAGACGAAATGTATGCTGGCTTAAAAGAGTACTTTGAAACGTTAGGTTACGAAGTTTTAACCGCTCAGGAAGCGGGTTTAAAGAGTGCGAAAGATAGAGACATCGTGGATTACGCGGGCAAACACAACTTGATTCTTGTAACACAGGACCAGAAGCCAGCTGAACTAGCTGAATTAACTGGTGTCAAATGCGTTTTTATTTCCAATCTGATGATTGCTAAATTAGTTGATGAAAAAATCAAACAGTTACTGCTTTAGATGCGGATGTTTCGTAAGTACTTATTCCACAAATACGCTGCAGCATAACCACCCACTATGCCGGTAGCTGGACCCATGAATAATACAAGTGCATCTAGCATGGTGCTTCTTTGAATAAATAAGCCAACCCACTCCCTCGCAAAGGGAATAAAGTGTGGAAAAAGAGCAAACGCTGAATAGCTAATTAAGCCAATCAGCATTGTGCTAAAAGCCATTGCAGCCATTAGCCTATTGCGGTTTACGCGTTCGGGGGAAGCGGGGATTCTGAAAATAAAGAGGAAGCCATCGACTAAAACGCCGTAGAGAAAGGTAAACAAAAAGGTGAATGGACCCAAGCGCTGGACTTCCCAGCGCGGTTAATAGACCTCCCACTGCTCCTACGGAGGAGGCGCCTGCTTTAATGAATAATCCGCTCAAAGCAAGAAGAACCGCTTGAACCACAATTAAGACGTAGTTTACTGGGGGTGGCAAAAAAACGTTAACGACAAAAATGATTGAGCCGAAAAGTGCAGTAATGAATAATCGTTTAGCCTTCTGCGTCATATTCCCCCTTTGATATAGCAGTTCACGTTACTGTCTAAAAAGTTTAATGTACAAGAGTGCGTGCTTGAGTCAGATTGTTACAACTTTGGTGCTTGAATATTGATTTATTTTAAACAGAAAGGCATAAATTGGCAAGATACAATATTTAATAAATATCTAATATTTGACTTATAAGTGTGAAAAAATGGGGATAAGGTAAAATTGAGCACTCACGCAGAAGATTTGAAACTCCGCTTAATGACAATCGAACTGTTAAGAACAGCGAAATATAAGCGGAATATTACTTACCGAGAATTAGCTGCAAAAACCGATTTACCAGTCACCGTACTGAGCCGCTACGCAAAAGGACATGTGCTACCGAACACTGTAAGAGCCAAGCAACTGTGGCGAGTTTTAAACAAGATTGTTGGTTTAGAAGCAGAATTGCGCAGCAGAATAAAATTTGACGACGCAGGCTACTTCGATAATACTGAAATTGTCGGCGACTACAACATTTTGCAGCAAGCGGCAAACCATGCGCTTGCAAATTTTGCTGGAAAACGAGTTACAAAAGTTTTAACAGCAGCCGTTGATGGCATTCCCTTAGCCACTATGGTTGCCAATGCGTTAGGAGTAAACCTTATCGTTGCAAAGCGCAACAAGGAAGTCGGCGTTAAAGCCTTCTTAGACGAAACGTACATTTTAGGGAGAGATTCAGGCGTAACCGTGACACTCTACATTCCTAAAGAAGCAATCAAAAAACGCGACAGCGTACTAATCGTAGATGACATGATTAAAAGCGGCGAAACACAAGAAGCGCTCGTAACCCTTGTAAAGAAGTCGAAAGCTGAAGTTTCAGGCATTTTCTCGCTTATCGCCGTCGGAGAGGAATGGAAGAAACGGCTAAAATCAGGCGAAGATTCCCCAGTGGAAGTTGTCACTGCCCTAAAATCGCCCTTTGACCACTCCGCCTAAGCTCAAGCTTGGGTTTAACATTTTTCTTTTCTGTTTTCCAATTTATTGAGTAGGAAGTGGAAACCAAATGAAGATAGACCATATCACCATCCTCGTCAAAGACCAAGATGAGGCAGCAAAGTTTTATGTTGAAAAGCTTGGATTCAAGAAACAACAAGACACCGTCTTTTGGGGAGACATGCGGTGGGTTACTGTTTCACCGCAAGACCAACCAGACCTTGAATTAACCTTTGTCAAAGCAGACAGCAAAGACAAGCTTAAAGCGTTGGGAAAGCAGGCGGGAGACCATGTGTTTCTAACTTTGGAGACTGATGATTGCCGCAGAGACTACAATGCAATGAAGGCTAAAGGAGTAAAATTCTATGGAGAACCAACAGAGCAGCCTTATGGCATTGAAGTTGTTTTTGAAGACCTTTACGGTAACCTATTCGACTTAATACAACGAAACAAGCAATGATTTTTTCCGAAATCTTAAACAGAACCGTTCCCAACTAAACATTACACAATCAGTTCGAGGCACATGAAAAATGCGGATGATACAGTGGCGCAACGGAACGGTCATTACGCTTGACCAAACCAAACTTCCCCTTCAAGAAGTCACTTTAGAAATCAAAACAGTTGAGCAAATGGCTGAAGCAATAAAAACCCTACGTGTCAGAGGCGCCCCACTGCTGGGTGCGGCTGCAGCCTTTGGCGTTGCATTGGCAGCTTACCATTCAAAAGCACAGAGTAAGGAAAAATTGTTAGCTGAACTTGAAGATGCGGGCGCAATTATTAAGCGTCAGCGACCAACAGCCGTGAACCTGTTTTGGGGTGTAGACAGAGTTTTAAACAAAGCCCGAAGCGTTTCAGGAAACGTTGAAGCTCTCAAACGGGCGGTTATTGAAGAAGCGCAGAAAATTGCGGATGAAGACGCGGCGCAGAACCGTGCAATCGGCAAAAACGGTTCAGTACTAATAGAGGACGGCGACACCATTTTAACGCATTGCAACGCAGGCGAGTTGGCAACAGTCGAGTATGGTACTGCTTTAGGCGTTATCCGCGCTGCTTGGGAGCAGGGCAAAAAAATCAAAGTTATCGCCGACGAAACTAGGCCGCTGCTTCAGGGTGCTAGGCTTACGGCTTACGAACTTAAGCGTGATGGAATACCTGTTACTTTGATAACGGATAACATGGCAGGTTACGTCATGTACATGGGGCTTGTCGACAAGGTTATTGTAGGCGCCGACCGTATTGTTCAAGATGCTGTAGTTAACAAGATTGGCACTTTTTCAGTGGCAGTGCTGGCGCATGAACATGGCATACCGTTTTATGTGGCGGCACCAAAATCCACCTTCGACTTGGCGCACAAGGCGTCTGACGTTATTATTGAAGAGCGCAAACCCGAAGAAGTCACACACATCTGTTCAGTTCAAATTGCTCCTGACGGCGTCAACGTTATGAACCCAGCCTTCGACATTACGCTATTAAAATACGTGTCAGCAATCATATGCGAGACCCAAGTTTACTACAATAAAGATTTTAGTAAGTTTAAGGATGAAGGAAAAAGAGCAAAATGAGCGAACCTAAAAAGGCACAGCCCCCAGAATTTAGAACCAGCGGGACACTTGTTGAGAAAGGCGTTGTGGTGGCTGAGCAAAGTAGCATTGACGCGCTTACTTCACGGGGATATGGCACGTTAGAGGACAAGGTTTTCACGCTCACTTTCTTTGAAGCATTGTACCTGGTGGATAAAGGCATGCTTGAAGTCAAAGACGAAAACGGCAAAGCGACGGATTTCCAAAGCCTTCTTCACAGCTACGAAGCCGTTAATGAGAGCGCATGGGTTAGTTACATTGTTTATCGTGACCTAAGAAGCCGTGGCTACGTTGCACGGGAAGGGTTCGGCGCAGGAATTGACTTTCGCATTTATGAGCGAGGGGCCTACGGCAAGGACACAGCGCCTTACTTGGTTTTGAGCACTCAAGAAGGCAAACCCTTAGGCATAGACGACTTAGCCGACGCCTTGCAGCAGTGCCAGAGCCAAAAAAAAGAGTTAATCCTCGCAGTTATGAACCGCAGAGGCGAAATAGTCTACTATTCCGTCTCACAATTAACATTCAAATAAGCCTGTGGGAACATGGCAAACTCGCCTTATAATTGGAACGCTCAAGACTACGCCAAAAACTCTGCCAACCAGTTCCAATGGGCAAAAGAGCTAATTCCAAAACTAAAACTCCAAGGAAACGAAACCTTACTAGACATCGGCTGCGGCGACGGAAAAATCACGGCAGAACTCGCACGGTGCCTACCAAGCGGCAGGGCAGTTGGCGTTGACAGCTCAGAAAAAATGATACATCTGGCAAAAACCACTTTCCTACAAAAGGATTACCCGAACCTTTCTTTTCAAGTGATGGACGCCCGAAAACTAACTTTCCAAGGGGAATTCGACATAGCGTTTTCTAATGCGGCGCTGCATTGGATTGTTGATCAAAAAGCTGTGCTTTGTGGTGTTCAAAGAAGCCTGAAGTCGGACGGCAGGCTGTTGTTTCAGATGGCTGGGAAAGGCAACGCCAGAGACGTACTCAGCATCATAAAAGAGTTAGCGGCGGTGAAGCCGTGGAAGGGATTTTTCAGCAACATGACGTTTCCCTATGGCTTCTACGACCCAAAAGAATACAAAGCTTTCCTGCGCGAAGCAGATTTGAAGCCATTGCGGATTGAGCTTTTTCCTAAAGACATGAAGTTTAACGGTGCAGAAGGCTTGGCTGGGTGGGTACGGACAACATGGCTGCCCTTCACAGACAAGCTTCCTGTGGAACTTAGAGCAAAATTCGTTGAACTAATCGTTAACCGCTACCTTGAGACGCACCCGGCTGACACTGCTGGCACGGTTCATGTTGGAATGATGCGTATAGAAGCAGAAGCATACAAGCCGTAGCTAGAGTTTAAAAGAATAATTGCACTTTCTTAATTGAGTTTAACAGGTAAAGGAGAATAAACTGCATGCCCAATTTTCAAACGGTTCGTGGGATGAGAGATTTACTCGGTGAAGAAGCACAAGTCTTCACATACATCATTAGCAAAGCCCGTGAAACCGCGGCGCTTTACGGTTACAAAGAAGTCATAACGCCAGTGGTTGAACCACTTGAGCTTTTAAGCGCCAAATCTGGTGAGGAAATTCGCCAGCGCATGTTCATCTTCAAAGACCTTGGCGACCGGCAAGTGGCATTGCGTCCTGAATTTACCGCTTCAATCGCACGCTTAGCAACTACAGCCCTAAAAAACGAGCCTAAACCGCTGAGGCTATTTTCCGTGGGCAGTGTTTACCGCTATGACGAGCCCCAACGTGGACGGTATAGGGAGTTTTGGCAGTCAAACTTTGAATTAATGGGCTCGGATAGGCCAGAGGCAGACGCAGAAATCATATTGCTAACAAACAGTTTAATGAAAACTTTGGGTTTGAAGGGCTACGCATTCAAAATAGGACAAATAGGCGTAATACGCGGTATTCTTAGCCAAGAAGGCGTAAACGAAAAAACCCAAAACGCGATTTTGCAGCGCATTGATAAGAAAGAGTACGAGGAAGCGTTCAAGCTGGCGCCGACAGACCGATGCCGGAGCATGCTGGAAGGATTACTGAAGCTGAAGAGCGACGGTTGCTTTGAAACGGTTGAGAAAATAAAAAGTTACGTGTCTGGCTACGAGAAAGCTAAGGTTGCCGCAGATAACCTCGGTGACGTGCTTAAGCTTGTAGTTGAGAGCGGGTGTCCTGTGCGGGTTGTTGAGCCAGCGTTCGCCCGAGGACTGGAATATTATACGGGAATGATTTTTGAAATCTACATTCCAGAATTAGACATTGCCCTTGGTGGCGGAGGCAGGTACGATAGGCTCATCGAAGTGTTCGGCGGCGAACCCACGCCGGCAGTTGGTTGTGCACATGGTATTGACAGGTTTGCGCTTGCATTGCAAACCCAGAAAGCAACACTTGCAGGCAAGGTTGAGAAAAGGGTTCTCGTTCTTGCAGTGAATGATTCCTTGAAGGTTGAGGCGTTAAAAATTGCGCAGACGCTCAGAAACTTGGACGTTATTGTTGAGTTTGAAATTATGGGCCGCAAGATGGGGAAGGCTTTGGAGGATGCTGACAAGCGACAAGCTGATTTCGCAGTGATTGTCGGAGAACGCGAGCTAAAAGAGGGCGCTGTGGTGCTGAGGAATTTAGTTAAACGAGAACAAACAATCATTCCAGTTAAAGAGTTGGTTGAAAAAATTAAAAGTTAAGCATTAAGTTTCATGCTGAGCTATTACTGTTTCTATAAGATAATTGGATATATGGAAAAAACATGTTCAAAACAGTTAGATTACGCTTATGTGAAAGCAAACGGTCAAGATCACTGGCACCTTATTTCGCGGAGGTAGTCCAACAATGGAAATCTCAAAATGGCAACCTTTAACTTTTTTTGATGTTAAAGGGATGAAGGAGCACGTGCGGCTTCTTCTCGCTTCAAGGCTTTCGCTTTCTTTCGTTTTATCAAAGTTGCCGCTGAAACTATGGCGGCTACAACAACGATGACGGAAACCGTGGCGATGTAGACAAGAAATGTTGATGTTGATTGAGGCTTGGGGCTTGGAGCGGCTGGCGACGTCGTTGGGGTACCTGTGGGCAGAGGTGACTGGGGCGAGGCTGTCGGTGTAGGTGTAGAATTTGGGGTTGGAGTTGCTTGAGTTAGCAATGTTGGATTTGGCAATGATGGGGTTCCTGATGAAGCAGTTATTGTTGCGTCGTCTGGGTACCCTGCTTGTTCCTCAGTGCCCAAGAAGTTGTAGTTTACAAGTTGGATTTGTGTGAGGTCGCTTATCCATTTGTAGCCATAGTTGTTAGGCACAACCAGTTGCAGTCCTGGTAATGATGTGCCGTTAAATTGGTAAGCTACTAATATGCTGTTGTCCTGCGTTGCCATTTGGACGGCTAAGTCTGCTTCGAAGCCATCGGGTGCGAACATGCCAACTTTGACCGCGTCTGGGGACACATTTGCTTGTTGAAGTAGGTAGGAAAGTTGGACACCTGTCCAGTTGCCCCATTCCAAGGGAATTGTTGGCGCGCTCACGCAGATTAATATGGCGTATTCGGTGGTTTGGGGCATAGCCTCAATGTCGTTGAGGGTTAAGCTCAGAGGGTTTTGCACAAGTCCCGTTATTGTAAGCACTGTTGGGCTGGATGGTTGAGCCTGGGTTGCGGGTAGTTTCGAGTTGTAGACTATCAGGGCTAAGGCTGTGAGGATTATTATTGTGAGCGTCAAAAAGCGTTTTTTGTTCATTTGGAACCCAAAGTATCTACTAAAAAAGTATGACACATGTCACATTTAAACTTTTCATAGTTAATTATGTTTTTTGCCTTTTAAGTGCGAGTGGAAGGAGCGTGGTGTTCTTGCCGTTGCAGCGGCGCCTACTACGGCATGGGCAGGCTGAACAAACCGAGAACGCAGACATGAGGGAGAGTGATCACGAGCAAAAATAAGGACGGGGAGCTGCTGATATACTTCACTGACTTCGCCCAAGGCTCAGCGGAAAATCAAGCAGCTCGCTTCTCAATTTTTTACCCCTGATGGGAGGAAACTCGAGGGGCAGAACCCAAGCCCTCAAAAATTTGCCCCATAGAGGAAGGAGCTTGTCTCGTTTAAGCTAATCATCAGAACCTATAAAAAATATAGAATAAATTATGAGTTGACTTATCCTATGATAACTCTTTTGCGACAAGCCTTGGATTGCAGAAGGTCTTTAATAGTTCCAAAGCGCAAAGAGACCAGGGGGTTTGCCTGTCGGATGGTCAAAGTTCGTGCGATAGCAGCCTTGGTTTGCATAATTTTTCTTTCCAGTTTGGTATTGATTCCGTTTGCGAACGCGGGTTGGGCAATGTTCCGCTCGGACCCGTCTCACAGTAGCGCAGGAACAGGCAGTCCAGTGCTTACTCCCAAGCTGCTTTGGAACTACACTGCTGGTGGCGAGATTGGTTCGTCTCCTGCTGTTGTTAGCGGCGTGGTCTACATAGGCTCATACGACGATAACGTTTATGCTTTTGGTGGTTCATCTAGGTCATCTAACACCTCATTAATTATAATTGAGGTCGCAGTTGCGGTCGTAGTTATTGCCACAGTTGTTTTCTTAACGTTTCGAAAGAGACTGAAAACTAAGCCACAAAGTCCACTAACTACGCCAGCAGCCAATGCACATCATGCAGTAAAAGGAACTTTTGAAACTCTGCAAGGTTAATTCCTTTTAACCCAAATGGTATGGGTTCAAGTTCTGCCGGGCGGAGAGGGATTTGAACCCTCGACCCCCAACTTAGGAGGCACCCTGATACATAGTTTTGAAGTTGACCAATACAGAGTTTATTTGAACAATCTTTACTGCAAGAGCTATGCAAAGTCTTAACTCAACGATGCCAGAAATACTACGATTGCTTAGAGAACCCAAGTGCATGAAGAAGTAGAGAAAGGGGAAAGAAGCCCTTTAGGCTTAGAGTCGTTTGATGTAGCGGTTGACTTCCCAGTCGGTTACTTGCGTGCGGTAGAGGTCCCATTCATTGCGTTTTTCATGCAGAAAATTTTCGAAGGCGGTTTCGCCCAGTGTTTCACGCATCAAATCGCTGGTCTCAAGCTCATCAAGTGCTTCTTGTAATGATTCCGGCAGGGAAACGATGTTTCGTTCTTTGCGTTCTTCGTAGGTCATTTGGTAAACGTTTAGTTCGACTGGTTCGCCTGGGTCAATCCTGTTCTTGATGCCATCCAAACCAGTCGCGAGGAGCACTGCAAACTGCAGATATGGGTTTCCTGCTCCGTCTGGACAGCGGATTTCGCATCTGGCAGCGTTTTTCCTTCCGCCAAAATTTGGCACACGAATAAGCGGCGAGCGGTTTTTGTGCGCCCAAGCAAGATATACTGGTGCTTCGAAGCCGGGAACTAATCGTTTGAAACTGTTTGGCCATGAATCAAGAATTGCACACATTTTACGTCCGTGAGCTAATTGTCCACCGATAAAGTTTCTAGCTAAATCTGATAAGTAACCGTTCTTTTCATCATCTGCGTAAAAGAGGTTTTGTGTTACAGTCTTTGTTCCATAGACTTTGGTGAGTATGCATTCCTGAACCATTTATGCCGGAGAAAGGTTTAGGCATGTACGTGGTGATGTAACCGTTTCGTGCACCAACTACTTTTCCGCACATTTTCATAGTAATGGTTCTATCAGCCGTTTTTAATGCCTCATCATATTTGAAATCGATTTCGTTTTGTCCTAATGCTACTTCATGGTGGGAAATTTCTATATCTATGCCGAAGGCTTCAGCAGTATCAGCTATTTCCCGTCTCAAATCATCTGTTAAGTCGCCTGGGTGAAAATCGAAGTAGCCAGCCATGTCTATTGGTGTTGGCAAGCCTCCAGTTTCGCCTTCTTTAACTATGAAAAATTCTAGTTCAGGAGCGCAAACGAACGTGTAACCTGCTTTGGCAGCTTTTTCGATGGCTCGTTCAAGAATATATCGTGGGTCTCCTTCAAAGCGTTTATTTTGTGGAGTATAGATATCGCAGATCAGTCTGCATGATGATTTTTCTTTTGGTCGCCATGGTAGCACCGCGAATGTGGTTGGGTCGGGGAATAGCACCATGTCTGATTCTTCGATAGACCTGTAGCCTGTTATGGAGGACCCGTCGAAAGATTGGCCGTTTTCAAACAGTGACTCAATGTTTTTTGAGCTTACAGCTAAATTCTTTAACATGCCGTTTATGTCTGTGAATTGAAGTCTGATGAATTTAATTTCTTGTTCACGTATTTCTTGAATTACTTTTGTTACGCTTTCCTTCCAAGCGGCATCTTTGAAGTTTCTCATTTATTCTTTTCACCTGTTATTTAGAGTTTAATTAACTGTTTATTTAATAGGTGTTTAAGCATAAATATATTTAACGTTTAATGAAATACTTATGTAGAAATTGTTTAATTGTTGAAATTTAGATAATTGATAAAATATCCATAATTAACCACAATTTTGCCTAATTTCGAATCTTCCGGACCCACCTACTCCTCTTCAGTCTACTTAGGGGCTGCTGCCCATTTTTAAGAAACAGTTTCAACTTGAAAAAGCAATATTTAAAAGGAAAGAAGATATAAACAGATGATAACTGGGGAGGACAAATAAATAACTGGAAAATCATAAACAAATTCGCCATGGTGTCCGGCATAGTATTCATAGTTTTTACAGCATTGGCCGGAGTAGTAAATTACGAATTAAATCACATTGTGTCACAGTATGAACAGGCTGCGGGTGAGACACCTCCTCCTGCTAGCTTACATCATAACAAACATCATAACAGCAATGTTGCCGTTCCTAGTCGCCGCCGCTCTTTTATTCACAGTGTATGCCCTCAGCTTACACGCAACAAAATCAGAAGCTGAAAAAGAAACAGAAACACAAGAAAAGGAAATGCAACAAGAAACACAACCCGAACCAGAAGATGTCTTCACAGAGACTCAACCTAATCTTTTTTTAATTATTTTGCGCTTCGTTAGAAAACGAGATTTCTAAAAAATATAACTTTCTAAAGTCACACGATTAGAGTAACTCGTTTACATATACCAATTTGATGAAGCCTATCGCTTTAGAGAATCATCCAAAACTTTCTTTGAGTTTAGAAACATTTACTTTATTTTAATGCGAGTTTAAATGAAAAAGAAAGAAAAGAAGTAAAAATACTTCAACTTAGTAGTCTAGGTACTTCATTATTTCCCAAGGCGAAACGTACAGGCAGTACTGGTTCCAATCGTTTGTTTTCAGTTCAATGAATGCGTCGAAAACATGAGTTCCCAATGTTTCTTTTATGACGTCGTCGCTTTCCATTTCATCTAATGCGCCTTTAAGTGTCGTTGGAAGTTCTGTTATGCCTAGCTCTTTGCGTTTTGCTTTGCTGAGTTTGTAAACGTCTTCGTCAACTGGGTCGCCTGGATCAATCTTCTTTTTGACTCCGTCAAAGCCAGCCATCATGATGCATGCGAATGCTAGGTATGGGTTGCATGATGGATCTACGCCGCGGTATTCGACACGTTTTTGTGCTTGATGTGAGGGACCTTTATAGTACATAGGAATGCGTGCGAGTGCAGACCTGTTAGCTCGGGACCACATGACGTATATTGGAGCTTCGAAGCCTGGTACAAGACGCTTGTAACTGCTAACAGTTGGACAACACACTGCAGTTAAAGCTTTAGCGTGGGCAAGTACGCCTCCGACGTAGTATCTGCCGGTTTGGCTGAGTTCTGCGTAGTCATCTTCTCCGTCATACATTGCGTTTTTGCCGTCCTTCCATATGCTTGAGTGAACATGCATGCCGCTTGCGTTGTCAAGGTAGATGGGTTTTGGCATGAATGTGGCGATTAAACCGTGTTTTTTCGCGATGTTTTTGGCGACAAACTTGAAGTATATTGCTCTGTCAGCTGTGTCAAGGAGTTCTCCGTATTTATAGTCGATTTCTACTTGTCCAACTGTGGCTACTTCATGGTGATGTTTCTCAATTGTTAATCCAAAGTTGTCTTCAAGTACCTGTGAGACTTCGTTTCTGTATTCGACTGTTGTGTCTTCAGGCGGGGTTCGGTAGTAGGCTTCTTTAGGTCTGAGGATGAAGCCGCCGGGGGTTATTTCTTGTGAGTTAGGTAAAACGCGTGGTGCGCCCCATGCGTCTCCTTCGCCGCTTTTTGGAGCAGCCCAAAGATCCCAGGTCAGTTTAGTTGGGTCAATTGAGGTAGAATACGAAGTGTTCAAGTTCGGGAGCGAAAATTCCAGTGTAACCCATGTCTTTGGCTGCTTTTATAGCCCTTTTTGCCACGTAGCCTCTTGGACAGCTAACAGAGGGTTCTTTTCCGCCGAAAGCTTCCAAAGCGTCACCGAGTATGATTGCGCTTTTTTGTGCTTCATCAGTTACCCATGGCATGATAGCGAGCGTCTTTGCGTCGGGCATAAAAATCATGTCTGATTCTTCAATTGACTTGAAGCCGCGCACTGAGGATCCGTCGAAGCCTACGCCAGCAGTGAAGGCTGCACCGCTTACGTATTCTCTAGCTGGCAAAACCATGTCTTGAAGTATACCTCGAACATCGACAAATGCTGAATGCACCCATCGAATATTATTTGCTTTGAGAGTTTCAATTGCTTTCTTTACTTGTTCATCCATGACTTTCACCATATTAAATCATATGTTTGAGAATCCACTTAAAACGTAAACGTATATAAATTTATCCCTAAGTTGTTTGAATAAACGTTCACTACGAAAAATAATTTCTAAGGCAATCAAGCTAATTTAAAAAATTATTTGCGTCCACACGAACTAAAAAGTTTATTGAATATGAAAAGCTAGAATTTTTCCCTCTTTTCTCTTCGCAGAAAATCGCCAATATCGAGCACGTTTTTAACCGCAACCTTACTGTCCGACTCATTTAAACTATCCATTATCGTGCCAAAGCCAAGACATTCACCAAACTCATTAAGCACCAAAGTAGCATCATCCTTATGCTTAGACCCCATAACCTTCATTATTCCTGTTCGAAAAACGTCTCTTCCGCAGATGAAAAGCCAAGCCGCCTTCTGGTCAACCACAATCTTATTCGCTGCTACTTCAACAAGCATATTTAACAGATTGAAGCTTGGAAAGAAAACGCCCTTCTTGCCCACTTTGCCAAGGTACAAGCCAGCATAAAAAAAACCCTCTTGCCCAATCTTTCTCAGGCGAGGATTCAAAAGATAATAACGTTGACTCTTTTCGAGTATAAACTGAGAGTTAAAAGCGACTTTGGCTCCGAAACGAGAAGCAAAAACTTCAAACGGTCTCATTGCACTGGCACCTTTCTTAGTTTACATGCAAAGAAGCCCTGTGTTTTCTCAGGCCAGATTCTTCTGCAATTGGCAACTTGAGAGTCAAGTTTTTTGCCGAAAAACTCAGTTAACCCATCTACCCCAACACAATCAATGTGCTGAATCTGCAGCCCCAAGTTTTTGACAGCCCAATCCATATTTAATTCGTCCTCCTCAGGCTCCAGCGAACATGTAGAATAAACCATTTCACCATCTGTCGCTAAACATTTTACAGCTTCAGATAGAATTTCCCGTTGCACCTTCGAGTTTCGCTCTATGTCGGCAAGGGCTCTTCGGTAAAACCATTGGCTGTCAGAAGCAAAGTTGCCCGAGCAAGGAACATCCAAAAGTATTCGGTCAAACGTGCGGTTCAGAGTTGCAGCTTGCCGTGCATCTATATTGTAGACGATTGTGTTGCTGACGTGGCAACGCTCTAAATGGTTCGCCATCACCACTAACCGCTGCTTACTCGCATCTAAAGCTATTATGGCACCGCTGTTCTCCATCAAATCCGCAAGCTGAACAGTTTTTCCGCCCGGCGCTGCTGAAGCATCAAGCACCATTTTGCCGTGCAAAGCGGTGAAGAGTGTGGCGGGAATTTGCGCGGCTGCTTCCTGAATCGAGTACATGCCAAGCAGGTATTCGGCTGTGGCGCCGGCTGAAACCTTTGATTTCGCTATCCAGTATCCTGCTGGCAAAAAAGGTATTTTCTCAAGCGCAACGCCTAAACTATGGAGCCTTTCTGGGAGGTTTTTGCTTTTAGTGTTTGTTAGGTTAATTCGGATTGATTGCCTGAGCTGAACTTCGTTATATTTCCATCCAAGTTCTGCGTAGCGGTCTATGAAAAATTGTTTGCCCGACATTGAATTTACATTGCTGCTGACCTAATAAAAACCTTTCAAAGAATACCATGAGAGTCGCGTTAACAGCTATAATCAACCGCTCACTTATTAGCTATAGAAACAAAATTGAGCAATTTTTGCCAAATTGTTGAACGGATAAGATGTTTGTGGTTGATTTTTCCACTGTTAATTTTCCAAGTGTTTCAAAAAAAGCTTGCCATAAGGTTAATAGGCTACAAATTCACTTTCCATGTAGCTTGTCACTTTCGAGAGATATCAAAATGCTATATATAATTAAAAAACAAACATTTAAAATTACGAATGTAAACAGAAAGGAGACGGAATAGATATGGCGCGTTACAGGCAAACAGAAGAAATTGTTAAACTCATGGACAACCCAGAAATTATACGCAACACAAGCATTATTGCCCATGTTGACCACGGAAAAACTACCCTTTCGGACAGCCTTTTAGCGGCAGCGGGCATTATCAGCACGCAAACTGCTGGGCAGAAACTATTTCTTGATTCATGGGATCTTGAGCAGAAGCGCCAAATGACCGTGTTCGCTTCAAACGTCAGCCTTGTTCACACTTACAATAATCAAGATTACCTCATCAACCTCATCGACACGCCTGGGCACATTGACTTTTCAGGTGCAGTAACAAGAAGTCTCAGAGCAGTTGACGGTGCACTTGTGGTTGTGGATGCCGTTGAAGGACCCATGACTCAGACAGAAACTGTTTTGATGCAGGCTTTGCGTGAACGTGTTAAACCGATTCTTTTCATAAATAAGGTTGATAGGCTCATAAAGGAAATTAAGCTTACACCTATGGAGATTCAAAGAAGATTCGCTAAGATTCTCATGAGAATAAACAATTTAATTGAGAAGTATGCTCCTGCCGAGCATAAGAAAGATTGGCAGGTCACAGTTGAAGATGGGCGTGTGGCTTTTGGTTCAGCGCTTCATAAATGGGGTTTGAACATTGACCACATGAAACTAAAGAAAGTTACCTTCCAAGACATTATCGACGCATACTCGGGTGACCCAATAGATGTTGGGAGAAAAGTCGATGAATTAAGCAAAAGAGCACCATTACCAGAACCGATTTTGGACATGTTCTGCAAGCACTTGCCTAATCCTTTTCAAGCGCAACCATACAGACAACCTCAGATTTGGCCAGGAGATGTCAGCAGTCCTACGGGTCAAGGCATGGCGAAAGTGGATCCTAATGCTCCTTTGCTCATGTGCATATCCACCATTGAAGTTGATCCACACAGCGGAACCGTTGCAATCGGCAGAATTTTCAGTGGTTCAGTCACCAGAGGAAAAGTAGTCCAACTTGTAAGCAGTAACCAGAAGGGCACCATACAACAGGTTTTCATGAGTATGGCGACCGATCGAGTCATCATTGACCGTGTTCCAGCAGGAAACATCGGTGCGATTTCAGGTTTACCATCCATACATGTCGGCGAAACTATAGCTGAAGAAGGTGCAGAGGTGCACTCGTTTGAAGGCTTAAGATACGTTTCAGACCCAGTCGTAACTGTGGCTGTTGAACCGGAAGATGTCAAAGACCTGCCATTGTTTGATAAAGTCATGCACAAACTTACAACAGAAGACCCTAACCTGCACTTCATTATGAACAAGGAAAGCGGCGAATTCCTCCTATCAGGTATGGGCGAGCTTCACCTTGAAATCACCGCTTACCGCATGCAGGAAGCCGGCTTAAAAGTAAAACTTAGCAAACCAATCGTTATTTACCGAGAAACCATAAGCCACGATTACCGTGGTCCACCAATAATGGGCAAAAGCCCCAACAAACACAACAAACTGTGGATAACCATCGAGAGGCTGTCAGATGATGTTATTGAAGCAATAAAGTCTGATAAAATTAATGACATGCAGAACAAAGATGAACGAACTAAACAACTACGTGCATTAGGTTGGGCATCAGATGAAGCGAAAGGCGCAGTATGTGTTGAAGAAAATAATATTCTTTGCAATCGTATCAGAGGAAGACAGTACGTGGAGGAAGTCCTCGACCACATTAAAACTGGGTTCCGCGAGGCTGTGCACACTTCACCTTTAGCTAAAGAACCAGCTTACGGCTTAAAAATCAACCTTGAAGACATTACGCTCCATGAAGACCCAGTTCACAGAGGCCCAGCACAGGCTATCCCAATGACTTGGAGACCAATATACTGCGCTATACTGCTGAGTGACCCAAAACTGCTTGAGCCGCTTATAAGTTTCGAATGCAAGGTTCCAAGCGACTTCGTCAGCGCCGTCATCACTTTACTTAACAAGCGACGCGGCAAAATCTTAGACATGCCCTCGGAAGAAGATATGATTACTGTTAAAGCTGAAATGCCAGTTTCCGAAAGTTTCGGCATCGCTGATGAACTGCGCGGTTCCACTTCGGGCAGAGCTTTCTGGGCGACACAGTTTAGCCGTTGGGCACCAGTTCCAGAGCAAATGCAAGCTGACACAATAAAGAAGATTCGTGAACGCAGAGGGTTACCACCGACTCCGCCGAAACCAGAAGAGTACTTCGAATCGGAGTAATTAACCTCCTTACTCTCTTTTTCAATTAAATTTTTAGTGTGCATTTAGCTAGCGCTTTTTAGTTAAGAACTAGTTGGGTTAGGTTTTGTATCTTTTTATGGCAATATTGTGTGAGGGATTGGCAAAAATGATTCTGCGTGCGTTTTGAAAAGCTTTTTTCAAATTGCTTTTTTGGTTTGGGGCTTGAATTGTCTGCAGGCAACGTCCAGATTTGTCGTAATTTGTCTGGAATTGTCGTGATTTGTCGCGTTTTGTCTGGAAAAGTCCATAAAGAGGTAGTGAGGTTGAGGTTGTGTCAACTAAGAGTTGATTCCAAAGCTGTGTTGAAGAGGGTGGATCGTTTGCAGGTTGAGTTAATAAGTGAAGAAAAGTATGTTCGCTATTGAACTTGCCAGGTTCAAAACCAAATTGCAAAACAGGAAACCGAATTAGAGCTAAATACACACAATTTTTACTTAAGGCTATTTGCAAGTTTAGCACTAATTTTATAGCTGACCTGCCACAAGTTGGCGGGTCTTGAAAATCAAGATGTGGAAGATGCCTTTGCCTCTTTGATAAAAAAAGTACCAAGCCCTGCGTGCTAGTTTGTTTTCTCTGCAGATACTTTTACGATTACCACGGAGTTTGCTGCTTCTTTTACTTCTTCTAGCGTCATATCCAAACTTTTGACGATTTCTTGGGTTGCATCTTCGCTTATGATGTATTCGAGCGGATACGTCTTTTCTTCAATTATTCTTACTTCGTGGAAGATCAGCACAGTTGTTTTACTGGTAAATTGGTATAGTATCCACATTCTGCCGCCATTTTTAAGGCAGTTAGTGTGCTATTTGGGGGCGCACGGTTTTCAAGCATTGTTTTTGGTTGGTGTCTTTTCAATCGCTAAACTAGCAACGTACTCATGATCTTTTGGCGGATTCTTATCTCTCTCTTTTTCAAACATGATTTTGGTTTTCCAACCCAAGTGTTCGGCCGCAAGATGCAAATGGCAAATAGCAATACCCATATTGACAGGGAAATAGCTCCCACCGACGATGCTCCTAAAAAAGCCGGATTTAGAAGAATATGCATGAATCAAATTCTTATCCCCGGTAAAGTACCAATTCTGTAAGTTGATTGCTGATGGAGCCAGACGGGCTGGTTCCAACAATTCATCAGCACCCTCAATATTGGTTATCTCCGAGAGAGGTTTCCTCTTAAACTGTGAAACACTGGTCCTGTGTAGTGTTTCCCTCGAATTTCCGAACGACATCAAAATGATAAATTCAAAACTTGAAGACTCCGTTACTTCTTTAACAGGCTGAGGAATGCCCAGCCAGCAACTGCCTATGCCAGTCGCTGAAAAATAAAGATCCGTTTGCTGTAACATAAAACCGATGTTAGCCTTGTAAGCGTCCTTTGCCTCGGAGAATACCGCTATAAAATGAGGTGCTTTGTTCATACCTTTTCTAGTTACCATATCTGGCGAAATAATCTTGAACTCTGTCTTAATTCCCGCGGCCATTGGCTTTAAAGCGCCCAAATTCTCCGAAATCTCTTCTAGACGATTTTGATCAATTGGAGCCGAATCATAATTCCTAATTGATTTTCTCTTGAAAATCGCTTCGTACAGGTCATTCTCAGTCATTTTCTCACACTTAAAATAATCGCTCGTTAACTACTAGTAAAAGCTTCCTCTGCGGGGTATATTCCAAAGAGTGACAAGGCCATCAAGCGAATAGTATAATTTTTACCAAGATTCTTCATCGCAACATGCGCTCATATTTCTTTTCCAATTGAGAATGCCTGTCCTATGCTTTTCCCAACTTTATGATATTTCATCTCTGCAATATTGCAGATTATGGGTTTTATTTTTTCAATGTCTGGAAGGCCCTTTTCATTAAGCACCAGAGAATCAGCTTTGACATCCACGATTTCGCCTATGAACTCTGTGTGTAACCCAATTTCAATTATTTTAATAACCTTGCACTCTATAACCAGTGGAAATTCCTTTACATAGGGTGCATCAACAAGATCGCTCCTCACAGGAGTAAGCCCTGTTTTTGAAAATTTATCCACCGTTTTCCCCGAAGTAATGCCAAAATAATCAGCCTCCTTGGCATAGGTTTCCGATGGAATACTCACTGTAAATGCTTTCCGTTCCATAATATTGTTATAGGTATACGTTGCTTTTCTCAGAGATACATAGATACATGGCGGCTGGGAACAACAAACCCCTCCCCAAGCAGCAGTCATAACATTTGGTTCTCCCTCTCAATCATAAGTTCCCACAACCCAGACAGGTGTCGTGGGAACGATAGTCTTTGCACCCAAAGAATTTTTCATAAGAAACCTCCTTAATATTTTGTCTTATCAAGACAACCTTTTCTAATATAGAAAGTTTCCTGGTTGCTTCCCGAGGTTGAGAAGGTATGTATGCTCAAATAGTGATTGATTCTTGAGCCTTCTGAATTACTTCTTGAAGCTTTTCAGTGGAAGGTACACCACCGTAGAGTACCAATTCGCCGTTTATGAACAAAGCAGGCATTGCATCCATGCCATATTTGTCAATGATGGGCAGTGCTTTTCGAAGATACTCAGATTTGGGGCTGTAGACTGCAGCGCTAAAAGTTATTACTTCCAGCTGAGCGTCGATTTTTGCTTTGGTTAATACTTCTTTTATTTTCACTTCATATTGCTGGTCATAGATTGCTACTGATGGATTGCAGCATGCTGCTGAAAGAATATCGATTTGCATTTTACTGCTCATAGAGGTACTTCCCCACCTTTCTTAAGTTCTCAATTCCATAGATGTCGGTTTCGAAGAGTGGAACTTCCTTTCTTAGTATTCCAGTGAACCTATCGGCTATCTCTTGGAAGTATTTCTCTTGAGTTGCCCTTCTTTTTTCAAGGAACCAGTTGCCCTTAAGAACGTCAATCGGAATTACCTCGTTTACAATTAATGCAGGTACTTTTATGCCAAAATTTGATAAGTCGCCAATTGCCCGTGCGGTCTCTTCAATAGGCAACCTTTCAGGTAACAGGACAAGGTTAAATGCAGCAATGTTTCCATCTGATAGACTCTTCACTGCTTGGTCATATCTCAGTTTCTCTTTTTTCAACCTCTCTATTGTCTTTTCATCGTTTACCATACCTAATGCAGCTGCTAACTCTTTGCGATTCTTGATCTGGCTTGTCATGTAAGCCGACCAGTCGAATGGCATAGACAACTCCCTTAGTGTTTTACCCGTGGGTGCCGTGTCGAACACCACGCGAGCATGTTCAGTGTCCCCGAGATAAGTAACGAATTGGTCAAAAGCTGCCATCTCTTCTGCACAAGGAATGCTGATGGCTTCTTTTCCGAAAAGACCCTCGAAGCCTTGCATCATTCCTTCTAGCCTCTGTTGAAATACACCAGTTGCTTTTTTAGGGTTGATGTTCAGGCCGCAAAGGTTTTTCACAGTTTGGATCTTGGTGATTTCAGTTTCGCCGATTTTCTGTTCATATGTGACTGAAAGGCTCACTGTAGGATCCGTAGCTACGATAAGTGTTTTGTAGCCGTTGTCGGCCAACCATGTTGCTGTAGCCGCAGCCATTGTAGTTTTTCCTACGCCGCCTTTTCCGCCGAAGAACAGGAATTTACGATTTTCTACTATTTCTTTTAAGGACTTTTTTTCCATACATTGGTCACACCAATATCGCATATACCGATATTCTTATAAGGTTTCGTGTCGGTATCCGATAGTGGTGTTCAAAGTGGAAACATCAAAGTCCGAGATCACAGGTTCACTTCAAGTAAAAATAATGATGACTCTTAGAGATGAAAGACTTTGCGGGGTAGACATCATGCGTCAGCTCAGAATCAAGAGTCCTGGCACAATTTACCCAGTCCTTGAGGTTCTGAAAAAGAAAGGGTTAGTTGATTATACCGTTGAAACATCAGGGGCAGTACGAAAGAAAGTATATTCCCTAACAAATACTGGAAAACAAGAAATCCGAGACCATCTAATCAATTCCGCAAGATTCTGCTGCGACATCCCCCTGCACATCACCAAGCTCTTAGAAAACGCAAAGGGTTTAGTAGAAATCAAACGCCACCAAAAAGTCCTATGCACACTAGATTATGAGGAGATCAAGCGTTTCCTAAAAGGCGCCGACGTAACCTTTTCAAGCGATCTAAACGTTCCCACGGATTCCTACGATGTAGCTTTGAGCTTCTTGGGGGTTGGATGCTTGATTGGCAAAAAAAACGTAGACATCACCGATTACATGAAGCGTCTTTACAAGAGCTTGAATAGGGGCGGTTTTCTCTTAGCCGTCGAAATTGAAAAAACTGATAACCTGTTTAGCCAAATCCTGTTTGAGGATATTTTTGGTTTAAAAGACCCTCCAGGACTGCAAACGGAGGAATTGAAGAGCATTCTGGAAAAAAACGGGTTTGCCACTACGACAGTCACAAGCAAAAACGGCTTGCTTTATGCCGTAGCTCAGAAAACATAAATGTTTCACTCCTTGCTTGAGATTTACTCGGTGCCATGAATAGTCTTGGATTCCAGTGGTTAGCCTATTTTCATAGCAGATACCTTTACGCTTACCACAGAGTTTGCTGCTTCTTTTACTTCTTTTATGGTCATATCTAAGCTTTTGACTATTTCTTGGGTTGCGGATTCGCTAATGATGTATTCGAGCGGATACGTCTTTTCTTCAATAATCCTTACTTCTTGAAAGCCAGCTTTTCGAATCAGCTCAATGTACTTGTCTTTTATTTCTGCTCCTGAGATGCATCCTGCGTAGGCTTCAACGTTTTCGCGTATGGATTTGGGCAACTCTCTTAAGAGAACTATGTCCGAAACCATCAATCGCCCCTTAGGGGAAAGGACTCTGAAGGCTTCTTCAAAAACTCGCTTCTTGTTTGGCGAGAGGTTGATTACGCAGTTTGAGATTATGACATCGACTGAGTTGTCTGCGGCCGGCAAGTTCTCGATTTCTCCTAGTCTGAACTCGACGTTTGTGTATTTTCCTTTTCTCGCGTTCGCTCTTGCCTTATCGATCATTTCAGGAGTCATGTCTACTCCTATTACTTTGCCTTTCTTGCCCACTTTGTTGGCGGCTAAGAAACAGTCAAAGCCTGCTCCTGCACCTAGGTCAAGAACTGTTTCGCCTTCTTTTAGCGAAGCCATAGCAGTTGGATTGCCACAGCCAAGACCCAGATTTGCCCCTTCGGGGACGGCGGTCATCTCGTCTTCACTGTAGCCTATCATGCTGCTCACTTCTTTACTGGTCGGCGCCGAGCAACAACTAATAGGCGACGCGCAACAAGAACCGCTGGTTTTGACCACTTTGGCGTATCGGTTTCTAACGATTTTTTTAATTTTTTCTTCTTTCATAAAATCAACCTCCTTTTTTAATCGCACCCTTAAAGTGCGCACGCAGGTTTTCCGCTTTAAGATCGGATGCGCAGTTGATGCATCCGCCGTAATCCTTTTTGCCAGTTTTTAGAACTATTTTGTCTGTCTCCAAATCGCCCATCTCCTTCTAGCTGCATGTTATGTGCTCAAAAACCTCTTTCTTTAGAGCATCTACAAGTTCCGATGTTAAGCCGTCGACAACATTGTAAATTCTTGGGTCAACAATAGAGTACATTCGTTTGGTTCCGTCCTTTCGGCACCTTACTATTCCTGCATCTTTGAGGATTTTTAAGTGACGTGAAACTAGCGGTTGAATGAGGTTTAAATGCGGAACGATTTCGCATACACATTTTTCACCATCTCGCAAAAACGAAAGTATTTCAAGTCTGATTGGATCGGAGAGAGCATTGAAAACTGTTGATTTAAACCGATTCTGGTTTTCCACTTTTGCCTGCATAGTTTGCTTAGTATCAATATCAATATTTAAAAGTTGCTATGAATGAGACAAATATGCATTAAGGCGACAAAGATGGCTGAAGAAACTTGGCACGGAATTTCCCGAAGCAAGATACCCTGGTACCCAATGATAGACTATGAAAAATGCGTCAGCTGCGGAAAATGCGTGGATTACTGCAAACTCGGAATCTATATATTGGAAGAAAAGGAAGGGAAAAAGAGGCCAGTAGTCAAAAAACCTTACAATTGTGTGGTTCTATGCAATGGATGCGATGCTATATGCCCCGCTGGCGCCATAACACACCCATCGAAAAAAGAAACAAGAGAGCTAATTCGAGAAATGAGAAAATCCCAACCGGCAATAAACAAAAATGAAAAAGGTTAAGCTCATGAATGGGGGTCACGTAAGAGTTAGAAGTTGGGAAGAATTCAAACGCTTAGTCAGCGAAAAGAAACCAGGCTCAATAGTGTACATTCTTGAGCAAAACGGCTTTTCCCCAAGCAAGGAACTAACTACATTAAGAATTATAATGCTTTATGACAGGCGCTACTATATCTTTCTTGACTTTCCCAAAGGCGAAAGGCTGAGAGAAACAGGAATTCCCTTGCACAAAGATGAAAAGGGTATTTTTAATTTGGATGAAGACGAAGTTAAGGTCATCTTGAAGAAGCAGTTTGAGAAAGAGAAGATCGAAGTTTTTTCCTTCTGGACCACCTGAAAAGGCGAAATAACCTATGGCTATAAAGAATATATTGATGTGTTTTTATATTTCAGAAGAATAGTTTGGGGTGAGTTTAATGGTTAAAACTAAAGTCTTGTTTTTGTGTACTCATAATTCTGCTCCGTCTCAGATGGCTGAAGGTCTGCTTAGATTCCTCTATGGCGATGAGTATGAGGTTTTTAGTGCTGGCACAAATCCCACGCAGGTGAATCCATTGGCCATTAAGGTTATGGCTGAGATAGGGATAGATATTTCTAGGTAATATTCTAAAAACCTCGATGTTTTCAAAGAAGTCGATATCGACTTGGTTGTTTCAGTCTGCCGCAACGGCTCAAAGATAAATTGCGCAATTTGCTCTTCACCGATAGTTAGGGGCAGACCTGAGTTAATTATTTCAAGATTACCTAGAGCAAAACATTATTTACAGCATCCCTTTGATGACCCTTCCGAAGTAGAGGGAACTGAAGAGGGAAAACTCGTAGCGTTTCGCCGTACCCGAGATGAGATTAAGAAGTGGATCGTCGAACAGTTTGCCGACATAGAAATGGAAAATATGAATAGTGATGCCTATTAGTTTGGGGTGCTGGTCTCAAAGGTGAATGCTTGGGCGTCATTAATTTTGCTTTTTGTTTATAGCCATTCCGTACCACATGAAAACTTTGGCAATTATGGCTACTGCTACGCCGGTGGCAGTTCTTGTTAGCACAGTAAGAATCCGTCGACTCCAGTTACCACGTTTGAAGTCGAAAGCTGGAAAATGCCGAAAAGCATGAGTCCTCCAATGGTTCCAGCCGTCACCCCTGCGATTACCATTCTAGGGAAATTCTCTGAACTCTTGTTTAAGGCACCTGCCATGTAACCGATTAGCATTGCGCTAAGTATATAGGCTAACAGAACTGTGCCAGAACCTCGCATACCGTGATAACTGTTGGCCAGTATAACGCGTAGATACTTCCCCAGCAGGAAACCAAAAGCACCTCCAGCCCAACGGTTCCAAACTAAAGACAAATACCTTGAGCTATACGAAAAGCTGGATTTACCGAAGTAAAAGTTATAGATGAAAAAACCTATCCCCTTGAATACATAATAGGTAAATCTAAATTGGCAAACATGACCGAAGAAGAGGGCAAAAAAGCGGCTGAAACCGTCGTTAGCATGAAAGTCTCAGCGATAAAAAAGGATAGCGGACGGTAAAAATAAAAGGGTTAAAAAGATGTTGCGGTGAAATTCTTTAATGCTAAGTCTAATGTTCAACGACACCTGTATGGATTGTTGAAGCATATTATAGCGACGAATGCAAATGAATACATGTTATTAGCTGACTCTGCATAGCCATCAACTGTCAAGTTGCATTCGCAATTTTTTTCGAAAACCGATTGATTTAGAGGTTTGAAAAGGTTGGAATGGATTTACTATGGATTTTACTTTGAGACGGTCTGGTCACCTGTGGCGAAGATAAAATGGTTGTTTTTTATCCAAATCAAAAAAGGGTTGGTTTCTGTTGGCCCTGGATTGAAGCTTGGCTTTGAAGTGTTGCTTGCTAACCCTGTCAAAGTGAAGTTGCGACCAGAGGATATTAAGAATGATAAGGTGGATAGTAAGACGTTGGCTGAATTGGTGAGGATGAACTGGTTGCCAACATGTTACGTTCCGCCTGCTGAGCTTCGTTGGTTGCGTAATCTGCTCCGGCACAGGAATCATGCGGGTTTTTTAGTTATGACTTGAGGGAATAAGGAAGCTGGATGGAAAGAGAGGCCTCTTTAAGAGTAAACTGTATTGGTTTCGAGAAGGGTTCTGAGGTATGTGAAACATGCTCGATTTTTCACACGGTCTCAACCACTTATGCGCGCCTTTTCTTCTTATGTCTATTCAATTGTTTTGTTACGTTAGGTTATTGTGCTTGGTCTTGCACGTACCTAACACCCATTTTCAAAGAAAGCTCTGCTCTCGCTAACTCTTTTCCAAGATAAGCCGCATGGCTCAACTGAGTAACCCAGCCCCCCTCAATAATTTTTGAATATAAGCTTGGAGCATCCTTTCCTTCAACAACTCTCAGAAGTGTATTATCATTAGAGTAATGTTCAACGGAAATCTTGTCTGGATGCTGTGGAATTATTACGAAGTAACCTGCCTTATCAAGCTCAGACCTTGAGCTTTTCCCTGCATAAATAACCGGCGCTGTTAAGGTAGCGATAGGCTTTGTAGTTACAGCACCTTCTTTGCGTGAACAAGGTTGCTTTGTGCTTGAAAGTTCAATAATCTTATTTGCTATTTTTGATGGGTCTTCGCAGCCTATTAGGTCTATAACCTTTACTTGTTTTCTAAAAGCTTCTATTTCTTGTAAAGTCACATTTTTTAAAACAGGGTCAATAGCTGGCGACCCAATTACATGCATGTTTTCGTCTACCCCATTTTCCCATAAAGCAAGTAGGGTTTTACCACTTTGGTGACCCTGCGGATCCTTTCCTGCAACGATTAAGAAACATATGGCAGGGTTGGTGACGGTGTTTTTGATGATTTTGTCAATGCCGATGTTTTCCGTTTCAGTTTTTCCAACGATGCGAAGTCCCTTTGGTTTAATTTTTGCGATTTCTTCAGCAAGCTTCACGCTTGCCAGAGTAGAAACTGCTACAGAACAACTTGAATCACGACAAACGACCAAGTATTCTCCAGGCACTGGAGGCCACATTTGCTCATTGACTACAAAACTGCTTGAAGATGAAACTTTTGAAACTTTAAAGGCTATTACTGCAATTATTGCTCCCGCAGCTATTCGCGTTGCTACGTTTTCCTCGAATGCAACGAAGCCAAAGGATATAACATTTGAAGGCGAAAGTTGAAACATGCCTAATAGAAAGAAGCCTCCAATGGCTGTTGTGGCCATTCCAACGATAAGCATTCTGCGAAAGTCTTGAGAGCCCCTGTTCAATGCTCCAGCCATGTATCCTATTAGCATAGCGCTGAGAGCCCAGCCCAACAGGGTTGGACCAAGATTAATACGTCCACCGCTTTGAAAAGACCCAGTATATAGCCCATCTTTGACGGCATACCATATTGACCAAGCGGCGCCCATTAGGAAACCTGAGGCTCCGCCGGCCCATCGGTTCCAAATCAACCCTAAGAACAATGGAACCGCAGCCGTAATAACAACTTCCTCTGTCTCGCTGATGATGCCAATGACAAACCCGGAAGAACCGCTTATACCTCCATAGCTCATCATATACGAACTAACCTGAGAAAGAAGGACTATAGCCAAAACCACAACGAGAGGCAAAACAATTCCATAGACAACGTCACTTCGATTCCACTCCTTCCAACTAGGAGCCATTACTATACCTCTGCTTAGCGAAGTCAAGTATTAATAAACGTATTTAAATTTTGTTATTGATTGAATGGTTTGGGCAGCGAAAATATTTAAGCAGACTGTAGGAAAAGTGGAGTTTTGTTTCCAAAAAACTAATAATTAGCGCGATGGTATGGGAAGTGTTTTACGTGAGAGGTGCTCACGCCATACTATGAGGCGCCTTAGTTTGCGGGTTAGACTGACTTTATGAAAAACGACGCCGGATAATTCCTACATGGCTGGCTAGTTCAATCCTTATGCTGGTCTTCGCGACCGAGGATGTGACTGAACGAGCCTTGAGCTGCTAAAGAAATGGGCCTAGCGCCCGAATGAGTGAATGCAGCCCTTTGCCAGCCAAAAGAATAGAGGTGAACTAAAAAAAAATGAAGTTTGTAGGAGCAGACGTTGGAAAACAGAAGTTCGCTGTTGCAATAATGAAGCCTGAAGGCCACATCAACGATGAATTCGCCATCCAGAACAACAATGAAACAACAATGAAGGAATACAAGCCTTGATATCTAAGCTTTCCATGGACGACCAGGTTGTCATGGAATCAACAGGAAGCGCGCCTCCATCAGGCAAAAACCTCCCAGAGAGTAGCAAAATCCTAATTACCATTAACAAATGATTTTTGTCCATTCCAAGAAACCTTTTACCATCTTTCTAGAGTAAAGAAAAAGAAAACGGGGAATTGGCGAGCCCCCTATTCGTCTATTTAGAAAGTATAAATTACACTCTAGAGGATGGTAGCCCGGGAGCCATATTTGGTCCTGCGCTACCGCAACCGCACGAGCAGCAAGAGTTACTGTTAGTCGCAATTTTTGAATACGCTTTTTTAACGATTTTTTTCACGTCTTGATCTTTCATGTAAATCTCCTAACTGCAAGTCATTTTCTCAAACACTTCTTTCGCAAGGGCGCTTACAAGTTCGGCGCTCAAGGCGTCAACAACACCGTATATTCTGGCATCCACAATTGAATACAGGCGTTTGGTTCCATCTTTTCGGCACCTTATCAACCCAGCATCTTTTAAGATTTTGAGGTGACGGGAAACAAGCGGTTGAATAAGATTGAGATGAGGGACTATTTCGCAAACGCATTTTTCGCCATCTCTTAAGTACGCTAAGATTTCAAGTCTAATAGGATCAGAAAGTGCATGAAACACTGTGGATTTGAACCGGTTATTTCCCTCAACTGCTGCCATTGTTAATCTTAGGTGTCAATAACAATATTTAAAAGTTGCTATGAACATGTCATAACCAACAAAAGGCGACAACGAATGTCTGAAGAAACCTGGCATGGAATTCCCCGAAGCAAGATACCTTGGTACCCAACGATTGACTATGAAAAATGCGTAAGCTGCGGAAAATGCGTTGATTACTGCAAACTAGGAACCTATGAATTTGAAGAGAAAAACGGTAAGAAAAGACCTGTGGTAAAGAACCCAAACAACTGTGTCGTACTGTGTACAGGTTGCGACTCTATATGCCCCGCTGGAGCAATCACACATCCTTCAAAAGTTGAGACCCGACAAATAATCCGAAAACTTCGGGAAAAACCTTCTAGGCAATAGAGCATGTGCGTACCCACCGACAAACCTAAACCTCACCTTTCACTGTTAAGCAAATTTCTTACCGTCTGGATATTTTTAGCAATGGCCATTGGAGTTGCCATAGGCTACTACTACCCGAAGGTTTCCAGCGCACATAGGCTCTCTAAGTATCGGAACCACCTCAATTCCCATCGCTGTAGGCTTGATTTTGATGATGTATCCTCCGCTTGCAAGGGTTCGCTATGAAGACCTAAAGAAAGTGGTAACCGCCAAAGGCTCAAAAACCATGCTCACGGAGTCGCTTACTCTTAACTGGGTAATTGGACCTTTGTTGATGTTCGTTTTAGCATGGGTGTTCCTCGGCGCCTATCCTGACCTCGAAACGGCATAATCCTCATCGGCATAGCACGATGCATCGCCATGGTTATTGTATGGAATAACCTTGCAGAAGGCGACAACGAATGGACAGCCATACTGGTCGCAATAAACTCCATTTTCCAGATAGTGATGTACTCGGTCCTCGCCTACTTCTACATAACCATAGCCAGCTCTTGGATTTCAGGCTCAGGGCAAGTCGTCAACATTTCCCTAATACAAGTTGCACAGTCAGTGGCGATTTACTTGGGAATCCCATTCTTTGCAGGAATCCTAACCCGATACTACTTCCTAAAAACCAAAGGAAAAGAATGGTACGATACACAAACTAATGCACAGGCTAAGCCACCTTTCACTAATCGCGTTGCTATTCACTATAGTAGTCATGTTCTCACTCAAAGGGCAATATATTGTGAGTTTGCCGCTGGATGTTATCAGAGTCGCCATTCCTCTCTTAGCATACTTCGTGATAATGTTCTCAGTAGCATTCGCAATAGGATATTACTCTAAACTGGGTTATAAAAGAACAACCTCGCTCTCTTTCACCGCTGCTAGCAACAACTTTGAATTAGCCATAGCCGTAGCGGTCGCGGTTTTCGGTTTAGCCTCGCAAGAAGCCTTTGCAGCAGTTATAGGACCACTAATTGAGGTACCAGTTATGATAAGCTTAGTGAACGTCGCCCTCTGGATAAGAAAGAAGTATTATGCGGATAAGGAGGAGAATGAAACTTGAAAAAACACTATTTTTCTGCATTGAAAATGTTGGAAGAAGACGCCAAATATGAGAGCAAACGTGACAATGCGGTGAATCTATATGAGTGACAGCCCTGTCAGAATTAGAAGCTGGGAAGAATTCAAACGCCTAGTCAGCGAAAAGAAACCAAACTCAATGGTGTACGTTCTTGAACAAAACGGCTTCTCACCAAACAAAGAACTAACAATATTAAGAATCATAATGCTCCATGACAAACGCTACTACATATTTCTTGACTTTCCCAAAGGCGACAAGCTCAGAGAAACAGGAATTCCCCTACACAAAGATAAAAATGGTATTTATAATTTGGATGAAGACGAAGTTAAAGTAATCTTGAAGAAGCAGTTTGAGAAAGAGAAAATAGAAGTTTTTTCTTTCTGGACTGCTTGAAAGGTGAAACAATTATGGCTATAAAGAATATATTGATGATGTTTTTATATTTCAAAAGAATAGTTTGGGATGAGTCTTATGGCTAAAACTAAAGTCTTGTTTTTGTGCACTCATAATTCTGCTCGATCTCAGATAGCTGAAGGACTGCTTAGACACCTTTATGGTGATGAGTATGAGGTTTTTAGCGCTGGCACAAATCCTACGCAGGTGAACCCATTGGCCATTAAGGTTATGGCTGAGATAGGGATAGATATTTCTGGGCAATATTCTAAAAGCCTCGATGTTTTCAAAGATGTCGATATCGACTTGGTTGTTTCAGTTTGCCACGGCGGCTCAAAGTTAAATTGCGCCATTTGCTCTTCACCGATAGTTATGGGCAGACCTGAATTGATTACCTCAAGATTACCCAGAGCAAAGGATTATTTGGACCACCCTTTCGATGACCCATCCGAAGTAGAGGGAAGCGAAGAAGAAAAACTTGAAGCCTTCCGCCGTACAAGGGACGAAATGAAAAAATGGATTATCGAGAAGTTTGCTTATTTGAGCGAGCGTGCGCTGGAAAAGACCAAAGTCATTTTTCTATGCACGGGAAATTCGGCGCGGAGCCAAATGGCTGAAGCATTTCTAAGAAAGTATGCTGGTGATCATTTTGAGGTTTACAGTGCAGGCTTCCATCCTCAACCCATCCACCCCTACACTATTAAGGTGATGAAAGAACTTGGATATGACCTAAGTGGTCAACATTCCAAGGACTTGGCGCAGTATCTTGGGAAGGTCCATTTTGGGATAGTCATAACGGTATGTCAAAAAACAGAAGAGGACTGCCCCACCATACCAGATGTATCCACTAGATTATATTGGCCCTTCGAAGATCCAGCGGCATTTCAAGGAACAGAAGAGGAAAAATTAGCCAAATTCCGAGAAGTTCGAGACAAAATCAACGAAAAGATAAAAACATGGCTTAAAGAAAGAGGCATCACGAACAACTGAAAGCCTCAAGAAAATCGCCCGCACATGAAATTAAAACGTACATCTCAAGGAGTATTCAAGGTAAGCGCAGTTAAGGACGCATAGTATAATATCGGGACCTGGCAGCGCGTTGGCATGTATAAGAATTCTTATATAGCTCTTTTTTGTTAGGGGTTAGGAAGGTTTGGGTTTTGGAGAATAAAATTTATAATTCGATATCGATTAGGCGAAATCGAAAAGATGAGTTTATCATTTTTCATGGTCATGAAATTAAATGCGTTATTCATAGGTGACTCAACATGATTGGAGATTTGGTAATTGAGACAAAAGGGCTTCGGAAGACTTTCATTTCTAAAGAGAGGGGTGGAAAAAAAGAGGTAGAGGCGGTAAAGGGTATAGATCTCACTGTTAGGAAAGGGGAAATCTTCGGTTTTCTCGGTCCAAATGGCGCTGGCAAGTCTACCACACAGAAAATGCTTTCCACATTGCTGTGTCCGACTGGCGGGGAAGCCAAGGTTCTTGGATATGACTTAGCAGAACAGCAGGAACAGATTAGACAAAACGTTGGATGCGTCAGTCAAGCAGGCGGAGCAGATCTGTATTCCACAGGTGTTGAGAACCTAGTCCTCCAAGCTCAACTATACGGCTTGGATACTTTGACTGCAAAGAAACACGCGGCCGAATTCGTGGAGCGTCTCCAGATGAGCACATTCATAGAGAGACCAGCCCAATCCTATTCTGGCGGCCAAAAACGCCGTTTAGATATTGCGCTTGGGATGATTCACCATCCACAACTACTTCTTCTTGATGAGCCGACATCAGGCCTTGATCCGCAAAGTAGAGCCTATCTGTGGGGAGAAATAAAAAAACTGAAAGCTGGGGGCATTACCATCTTTTTAACCACCCAATACATGGATGAAGCTGACAAGCTCTGTGACACAATAGCGATTATAGATAACGGAAAAATTATTGTGACTGGAACGCCGGGGGAGTTAAAAAGCTCAGTTGGCGGCGATGCGATAGTTTTTAGTTTTCTATCAGAGGAAACCGCTCGCAATGCTGAAACTTTGTTAAAGGAGAAGATTCAGGTAGAGAGAATTCAAACTAAAGACAATTCAGTCTATCTAACCATTAAAGATGGAGAGAGAATGATGCCTGAACTTTTGCGTTCACTCGACGCAAGAAACTTGGAGGCGCAAACCGTAACGTTGTCCAGACCGAGTCTAGATGATGTCTTTCTAAAGTACACGGGCCGTTCACTAAGGGAGGATGAAAGAAAATGAAAATGCTACACGACACCAAACTGATGTTTATCCGCAACATGCAGCATACGCTCAAGAGTCCAGTTTTTGTTTTCGTAAGCATGTTCCAGCCCCTCATGTACTTGCTCCTGTTTATGCCGCTCCTGAACGCTCTCGGCGGTGTTCCCGGGCTACCCGCTGGGAAAACAGTAGATGTTTTCATTCCTGGGCTTTTGGTTCTGCAAGCACTCTTCGGCACAGCTTTCGTTGGATTCTCACTTATTGATGATATTAGAAGCGGAGTTATAGAACGATTTTTAGTAACTCCAGTGAAACGCCCCGCAATTCTTTTAGGGAGGGTTTTGAGGGATGCAGTCGTCCTTCTTCTGCAATGTGTTTTGATTACATTAGTCGCTATTCCATTTGGATTGAATGTAAATGTATACGGATTTTTGCTCTCTCTAGTGCTATACGCTTTGATCGGAATTACTATGGCATCTATTTCATACGGTTTCGCTCTCATTAACAAAATTGAGGACCCACTCGCGCCTACATTGAACACAATAACACTGCCCCTTTCTCTGTTATCAGGTATCATCCTTCCTCTTGCGCTTGCGCCTGTCTGGCTTCAGGACTTATCGAAGATTAACCCCTTCTCGTACACAGTTAATGGTGCTCGCGCATTATTCGCCGGGAACTTTTACAACATCGGAATTCCAGAGGGGTTCATCGTCATCAGCGTACTTGCAATCCTCGTGTTCCTGTGGGGGTTGAGGTCACTCAATAAAATGGCATCATAACTGAGATTTAAAGTGCTCGCGCTAAACAATAAAAAGAAGAGAGAATAGCAAAAACCTCGATAGAGCAGACAAAGCAGTCTCACCCACATATTTTAATACATAATAATGGGACAAGCCAGCGCGATAAAAAAGTACGTTCACGTCACTTAGGGACCATCATATTTCTTCAGAGCTTCGCCCACTGCTATCTCAGTTGAGACAGCTATTAATTCACCCATTTTTGTGTGCCCACCAGTATGTCGAATTATCGTATCAGAGTTTACTCCAGAAACAACAATCATGCTGTCAGTCCCAGTGCCGGTTGCTTGTATTTGAGGCGACACTGTGCTTCGCACATCTCTATCCTGAAGAGCAGCAGTCTTGGCTTCTGTAGCTGTCATGATAGCTCGAGCCATAGCACCCACAGTTAAAGCGACATTTGTCAGAATAATAATATTTATTGTACCAGACGCAAATTGAAAACTCGTTTTTTTCTCAACCCAGTTCCCAACATCCACGCCCATTCTCAAAGCGTTGTCCCTAGCGCCTCCAGTGGCAAGACAACATACCTTAAAATCTTGATAAGACTTCTCACAGACAGCCACTTTTTCCATGTCGACGCCAGTACTGATAAAAGTAATGTCTTTAGGGTGAATTCCTAAAGTGGCTGGCAATCGTCTTATAAACTTCTGATATTTTTTTAATGTCATAATGCTATTTGACAAGGACGTTGGAACATATGTATTCGCCACAAACTTAACATGTTTAACCCCATCCACTGTTGAAAGTATTTTACGCTTTTCTCCAAACGAGACAAGCGTGGTGTTAAGCTCAACTCCGTCATATGTATGATAAATGACTCTTGCATCTATTCCTTTCAATTCTAGGTTTATCTTATTTTCTTTAAATTTAGTAATATTTTCGTTCATTAAATCCCCGTTTTGTTTTTATCACTTATCTGGCTTTCCTGAGAAACCCGCCCAGCCTTAAGGTGGTCAGCAATACTTGGGGGAACATCCTTCGTCATTTTCAACTTTTCTTCTGAAACGTTAAGCATGTGCAAAAGCTCTTCTTGGTTCTTGACGAAAACAGCTCCCATGCTTTTCAAATCTTCAAACAATGCTGTCGCTTTTCCCTGAGTGAAATCTCTGCTTTCAATAGGCACCTCGTCTATGACGAAAACCGGAATGCCTCTCATCAGGGCTTCTTTCGCTGCCTCCAGATTCTGCAGGTTACCGTGGCCAAACGGAACCGAAGTTACTACGACGGTGCTCGCCTTAATGATCATGGCTAAGTTAGCTTTCCGAGTTTTCTCGGTTATGGGAGAAAACGGCGCTTCACTCGTCACCGGTATATTCAGCAATTCCGCGGTCTCAAAATCGGTGTCTAACACGTTGAGCACTCCAGCCGTGACGCTGTAACCTTCTTCCAAGAGAATCTTCATGAGTGCGGTTCCGGTGCCAGCCCCGCAAATCAAATGAATTGCGCAGTTTTTTATTGGTGAAGACTTTGGAGGCGACAAAGGAATAATGTAGAGAGAGTTTGTGACAAGATTCTTTTTGACTATAGCGTCTACTTTAAACACGCTTTTGATGTTTTCACTGGTCAGAACTTCATCTATGCGTCCAGCCGAAAAAATCTTCCCTTTGTTCAGTAGAATGGCAGTACTGCAGTATCGGGCAGCCAAATTGAGGTCGTGGATAGCGGTCATAACAATGATGCCCTCTTTTACACAAAGCGATTTCACCAGGTCCATGATTTCCAGCTGATTGACAATATCCAGATAGGTAAGCGGTTCGTCCAGCAGCAAAATTTTAGGTTTCTGTGCTAATGCACGCGCAATAATCACCCGTTGCTTTTCGCCTCCGCTTAACTCGTTTACGGGTCTTGCCGCCAGATGCCATGTATTGGTCAAATCCATTGCTTTTCGCGCAATAGCCATGTCACTTTCAGTTTCCATCTGGAACCTTGATAGATGTGGACTGCGCCCCATCAAAACAACCTCTAATGCTGTGAAGCTGAAGCTGACGGCATTGTCTTGTGGAACTACTGCCATTTGCTTTGCCACATCCACACTCTTGAGAGAGTAAATGTCTTTATCGTTCAGTAGGATAGTGCCCTTGTGGGGTTTGAGCGTTCGACTTATGCTTTTAAGAAGCGTGGATTTTCCTGACCCGTTTGGCCCGATAATTCCCACGAAGTCACCTTCCTTAACTAATATGTTCACGTCCTCTAAGATTTTGATTGAGCCGTAGCAGCATTCAACGCCATTGATATTTAACAGAAACCATGTTTTGGCAGTCGCCTCAAAGTGAATAGCTCGTTTTTCTTCTTCTAAGCAGGTATATGAAAAATGGCGTGCCCACAAGGGCAGTTATTACACCAACTGGCAACTCAGCAGCGCCTGTTGCTACTCGTGCAACTGCGTCACAAATCACCAAGAACATGGCTCCGGTTATTGCGGAGGCAGGCAGGAGAATCCTGTGGTCAGGTCCAATTACCAGTCGGGTCATGTGAGGAATTATCAAACCCACGAAGCCTATGACCCCGCTGATGGCAACTGCTGCTGCTGTTATTAGGGAAGCTATAGCGAGGAGAAATATTCGTACTCTTTCCGTATTTACCCCTAAATGCTGTGCTGTGTCATCGCCCATAGAAAGCATGTTTAGGTCTCGGGTGAAGAAATAGGTAACGGCGACGCCTATGAAAACAAAAGGCGTTATTGTCCATACTTGTAACCACACAATGTTAGAGAATCCGCCTGCTAACCATGCCACTATCCCTGTGAGGGCTTGGCCAGAACGAAGTTCCATTAGTGTTTCAATAGCCAGCAAAAAGATGTTTACAACTATGCCTGAAAGCAGTAAGGTTGTTGTCGGAATTTTGGTTCCAACTCTTGAAATGGATAAGACCAAAAACACGGTCAGTAAGGCAAACATGAACGCGAAAACCTGCGCTGTCCCCAAGCCTATGACTGATAGGGCTGATGTGACGTATAGAACGGCGACCGTGTAACCTACTGATGCACCAGCAGATGCACCTAACAAGTATGAATCAGCCATGGGATTTCTAAAGACCCCTTGGTAAATTACACCAGCCGCAGCTAATCCCGCGCCGACTAGAGCTCCTGCGAGTACACGTGGAAGACGGATTTGGAGAATTATTGCCTCGCTGGTTGGCGATATTGAAGCTGAATTGATTGAGTTATTTAAAAACGGAATTTGTTTGCCTAAAATGTCCAAGATTTCTGAAAAGGAAATAGAAGCGTAACCTATGTTGAGAGATACAATTATGGTTACCACAAGAGCCGCTATTAATGTTACTAAGATTAGTTTCCATCGTGAAGAACGCTTAATGTATGTACCTTCGACTTTGTCTTCACCCATTTTGTTTCACTAAGAAAAAATTAGGAGGTTGAATTAAAAAGCTGCGGATATAAGTCAGAAGCGACAGCATAGACACAGTCTGCTACTCTTGGACCGGCTTCAGCGAACAAATCTCCGTCAATTACGTAAACTCGGTTGTGTTGCACTGCACTGATTGCACTCCATCCCGGCGTAGCCTCTACTTGAGCGACACTACCATAGAACGGCGAAACTCCCATTTCTGTAGGCAAGAATATCGCGTCGGGGTTAAGCGCTACGACGGTTTCAGAGGAAACAGTTGGCCATTGTTGGGTTTCGTTAGCAAAAATGTTTACGCCTCCAGCCGCGGTTATAACACTGTTTATCCAAGTTGTGGAGCCCGAGGTCATAAGCGGCGGAGTCCAAATCTCATAAAATACTTTCATCGGAGTTTGATGTGTGCATTTGAAATTTTCGTGGATATTGAGTTGATTGTGCTGGTTATGTTTTCAACTACTGTGGCTGCTTGAGTTTCACTGCCTGTTGCTTTGCCTACTAAGGTTATATCGTGGTATATGCCTGCGAGGGTTGTTGGATTGAGCACGACTACGTTGTATCCTAAGGCTCTCATGCTTGGAAGGCTGGCATCGTTGATGTTGTCGGTCAGTATTAAGTTGGGATTGAGCGAAGCGATGGCTTCCATGCTTGGGGTTCCGTAGCCTCCGTCATATTGTCATGTTGCCTGCTGCGACCCACGCTGAGAAATTGTACGGGTAATCGTCATAGGTTGTCACGCCTACAACTTTGTCGCCCGCACCTATAGCGAACAAGATTTGGGTACAGCTCGGCGCAAGCGAGACAATTCTCTGAGGAATAGATGTTAAATTGGTTACGTACCCTTCGTCATCTACTATCGATATGTTCGTTTGCGTGCTGGTTTTGCTCTTATTAGCTGAGGTGTAGTTAAAATAAATGAAAGCTGCAGAAACGATTAATGCGATGGTTATAATGGCGGCGATATAGATTATGTATTTGCTTTTCATCTTTTTAATCACCCTACTATCTGGGTGGATAATCCAACCTAATATATAACCTTTTGCAGGATTCAAGGTTGAACCACTCAGATCAATGAATGACCGCAACCTTACGGTTGCGGTATCTTAAGAAAATTATTGACGCTTAGATTGTTCGATGTAGCGTTTGATTGTTTCAGCATTGACCTGGCCAATTGAACGGTAGAATTTACCTCTCGACCAAATATGCCCTCTCCAAAGCTTACTCTTAAGCTCAGGATACTCTAAAAACAGCTTTCTAGGCAGAGTTACACTTGAACAAGCGAATGAGCTCAGACACCGAACAATCTGGATGCAGCCCAACGAAGATGTGGACATGATCAGCACCGACCTGCAAAGCATAAACTTGGCAACCAGCTCTAGAAGCGATCTTCCTCAAGGCTTCCTCACAAGACTTTTTAAGCGCCGCATCAAGAAATATGCTATGCCTATACTTGGGCACAAGCACAATGTGGAATGCACATTGGCCATAGCCACGGCTGAAAGACTCCAAACCCATGTTGTGACACCTCCTAGACGGTAGACGCAAACTGCCGTCTAGGAACACAATTGGCAAGTTAGCAAAAAAGAGCTTATAGACGATTCATCTGCAACCTAACGGTTGCAGTATTCTCGTCAAATTTTAATAAAAAAGAAGAAAAAACATGCAAAACCAGCCAGCTTCGAAATCCGCATCGTAGCAGAATAAGCAATAAAAATGGAATTCATTGAGAAGCTAATCTATTAAGAGCAGAGCGTAGGTTTCAGGGTTTTTTTCAAAGGGTAAAGTAAATTTTACGCCCGCTTTTTCCGCAGTCGCTTTGACGTTAACCCCGACTCCTTCTTCTGAATATCTTTTCATTGTTGGATGTATGCAGATTCCTTTTTCCAAATTGCATTTTGCACACAAATTACAAGAGCCAGAGACGAACCCAATGGCAAGAAGATACCCTTTTCCCGCAGCCGCTTTTTCAAGCTCGAGAACTGTGTCAAGCAATTTTTTCATGTCAATCTTCCAGGTAGACCAAAAGTTTTCCACTTTTACCTTCATCTCCTGAGGAACGGTGGGATTATCCGTTTTTGCAAGATACTTTATCAGTTCTGCGTCTCCCTCGGCTTGCGATTTAAATTTCATAAACAAGGCATAACGATATTCACTGACGATTTTTCGAAACTTCCTAGGCGAGGGAGCATAAGGGGGGCAAGCCAATGTTTTTCCATATTTTTCACACCCCACCTTACATTTGAGGGCAATGCGGTCTTCAATAACAATTTTTTCAACGGGAATTATCTTTGCGTCCAAAGCACCCAATTCTAACGCCTGCTTTCTTAGAAAATCAAACGATTTATTTTTGTCACCTTTTGCCATGGCAGCTCACGATTCCTTGTGGATGGATTATCCCATCGATAACCGCGGCTGACAATTTAAAACTATCCTTTGCCCGATAATCCCATCCGAAACAGTCCAGATAAGAACTCAAAACATGGAAGGACAGTAAAAGCAGTGCACTAATCTTTTTGCGAAAACTTAAAAAGCAAAGAAATATGCTATTGGTTGGATAATCCACCCATTAAAGGTAGAAAAAATGAACAAAACAGGACTAATTATTATAACAGCCGTAATTCTGATAGTAGTTATTGTTGCTACTGCTTTCTTCGTCCAACTCAAAGCGCCCTCTAGTAAAGGAGATGTAAAGAATTAACAACAAAAAATCAATATTCTTTCTCGGGCTTTTGTGTTTATCAATGTTTTTAGTTTTTGTGCCCAAAGGTGAAGCTCAACAGTCTTCCGTAGATTGGTCGCCCCAATTCCATCATGACCCAGCTCACACAGGATACTCCACTTCGACTGTGCCTCTGACAAATCAGACCCTCTGGATCTTCCCGACCGAGAACTCTCTAGAGTATCTTTCTCCCGCCGTTGTCAACGGTGTGGTCTACCTCGGCTCAGACGACGACTACATTTATGCCTTGAACGCTGCGACTGGCGCTAAAATCTGGAGTTACGCGACGGGCAGCGCAGTGGAAGATTCTCCCGCGGTCGCCAACGGCTTAGTCTACATAGGCTCCGACGACAATTATGTTTACGCCCTGAACGCTTCAACCGGCAGTAAAACATGGAGCTACAAGACTGGCGGTGAAGTCTACTCTTCTCCGACGGTTATTAATGGAGTGGTCTACGTCGGCTCCAACGATTTCAATGTATATGCTTTAAACTCAGCGACAGGCGGCAAAATTTGGAGTTTCGGGACTGGAAATTACGTATATTCTTCGCCTGCGGTTGTTGATGGCGTTGTCTACATTGATTCGTACGCTGATGTTTACGCCCTGAACGCGTCAACTGGCCACGAGATTTGGAGCTACCCGGCTGGCTCTCCCATGTATTCTTCCCCAGCTGTCGCTTACGGGGTGGTCTACACTGGCTCAAACAATTACGTTTACGCCTTGAGCACCGCAACTGGCGCCAAAATTTGGAGCTACGCCACTGGCGGCGTCATAGAATCTTCTCCCGCGGTCGCCAACGGCTTAGTCTACATAGGCTCCGACGACGACAACCTTTATGCTTTGAACGCTGCAAGCGGCAGCAAAATTTGGAACTTCTCGACTGGTAACATCATAGATTCCGCCCCGTTTGTAGCCGACGGCGTGGTTTGCTTTGGTTCCGAGGACGGTAATGTTTATGCTTTAAACGCTACACAAGGAGGCAAGATTTGGAGTTTCACGACCGAAAGTGCCGTGGAGTCCTCTCCTTCGGTTGTCAACGGCGTAGTCTACGTTGGGTCGGATGATAATAATGTGTACGCCTTTGGTTCAATTGTCGTTCCCCAACCTTCTCCTCAACTGTCTTCTCCGTATCCTTCGCCAACTTCCACCTCTTCGAAGCCTTCAATTTCACGTATCAGTAATGATTCCCTTTTGATTATCGTAGTCGTGATCTTAATTGCAATCGTAATCATAGGTTTGGCAATTGGACTTAGTATGAAAAAAAGGACATCAAAAACCAATAACTCAACAATGCACCTGACCTTGTCCGGTGCTAATTATTCATTTTTTTGAATCGCACACGTACTCTGAGCGGTTGCTTCAACTCTGTTTTTTTCTAAACCAATAAAAGCATCAACTTAATGTAGCCATATGTACACATAATTTGGTTTAGGGTTAAGTCCAGTCCAGCAGCCACTTTATTTTCTAATTTTTTTCAGATTAGCTTATTGTTTCTGTGCTGTTTTGCCAGAGCCAATAGATTAAGGAAAGTTTATATCTATACCGACATGTCTAAATCGATATAGTGAGGTCTTCATGATGTTGCAGGGTCTTTTGAAAATGTGGATGCTAAAGATAATTTCAGAAAAGGAAGCCAGCGGCTATGAAATTATGAAGAAAGTAGATGAGTTAACGGGCAAAAGACCCAGTACAGGTTCGGTCTATCCTTTACTGAAGTCAATGCAGAATGAGGGCTGGATAATTGGAAAAAAACTTGATCTCAAGACTGTTTATCAGGTCACCGATTCAGGCAAGAAAGTTCTGGAAACACATGAAAACCTGAAAGACGAGTATGTGCAGAGAATTAGCAGGTCTTATTATTTAGCTCAAGATACTTTTACAGATTTACACCTCGTTCTTAGCCATGATAGAGATTTGATTAATCCCCTCGTAACTGAAGTGTCAAAGTTGCTTGCAAATGGCATTCACCCCCAAAAAATCAAAGGCGCGCTTGTCAAGGCAATGATTGAGCTGGAAAAACTAGAATAGTGTGAAGGCGCATGGGAGAACCAATAGTATCAGTTGAAGGGCTCCGCTACAACTACGGTAAACTCGTCGCCGTGGACGATATCAGCTTCAACGTCGAAAAGGGAGAGATATTTTCGTTTCTAGGACCGAACGGTGCGGGAAAAACAACTACAATCAATTTGCTAATAACGTTGTTGCCGATACAGAAAGGCAAAGTAACTATCGCAGGGTTTGATGTAGCAAAGGAACAGGATAGTGTTCGTAAATCAATAGGAGTTGTTTTTCAAGACCAACGGCTCGATAGGGACCTCACAGTTTGGGAAACGTTGGATTTTCATGGAAGAATATATTCCCTTCCAAAAAATGCCCGTAGACCTCGAATAGACGAACTAATTGAGTTGGTTGAACTGACTGACAAAAGGAATGAGTTTGCTAAAAACCTCAGCGGCGGCATGAAGCGCCGCCTCGAAATCGCCCGGGGGCTTCTAACGAGACCAAAAATTCTGTTTCTGGACGAACCAACAATAGGTTTAGATACTCAAACAAGAAGGCGAATCTGGTCATACATAAAAAAGGTAAACAGAGAAGGCGTCACAATATTCTTAACTACTCATTACATGGATGAAGCGGACCAAAATAGCGACACCATTTGTATAATCGATAAAGGAAAAATAATAGCAAACGGTTCATCCGAGAACCTGAAGAACTCTCTTGGACAAGACCGAATCCAGCTTCAAACGGACAATGATGAGAAAGCCACCCAACTCATCAAAGACATATCTGATATAAACCAAATTAGGAGCTCGTCGGAGGGATTGATTATTCAGCTCAAAGAGAACGCACATTTGATACCAAGACTGATTGATAGGCTAAGAACTAATGGGGTTGAAATAAGAAGCGTCAATCTAATCAGACCCACTTTGGATGATGTTTTTATTCACTTCACAGGAAGGGAATTGGGCGAAGCGAGTAAAGAAGGATATTGACCAAAATATTAATTGTAAAAAGGATGATGTTTGATGGATAAAGGGTTCGTCGCGATTTATTGGCGGGATATGGTAAAGTTCTCTCGTTCAAAGGCTCTTCTTTTTTCAGCTCTTATCCAGCCCGTGCTTTGGCTAGTTCTTTACGGAATCTCGATGTCAAGCAACATCAACCTATTCTTTCACAGCGGCTCTAACCCGCCGGGCGTAGTTTCTGTGAATTACATGACGTTCATGGCGGCTGGAGTAGTAGGCATGACTATTCTTTTTACTTGTCTATATGCGGGGCAGAACGTGCAATTCGATAAACAATACGGGTTGATGAAGTTGATTGTGGTTTCGCCTATGCCTCGTTCGCAGATACTTTTAGGGGTAACTCTCGGGGGCATTACCAAAGCGTTGATTCAAACAACAATCGTAATCCTATTTGGATATGTTCTCGGGGTTCATTTCTTTGGGGGCTTAACAATTGCAGGTACTCTAACTGCAATAGCAGGCGTGCTAATATTTGCCGTAATATTTTCAATGGGCTTGATGTTTCTTTCTACTTCTATCGCGATGAAGGTCAGGGATCACAATGTTAGTCAAGCAATAATAACTCTTCTCACACTACCACTCTTTTTTGCAAGCAACGCCCTCTATCCGCTAAATTCAATGCCGACAGCAATAAAAATTGCAAGCTACCTTAATCCACTAACGCACTTCATTAATGGCATGCGTTATTTTGGAATAAGCCCCACTTTTTACTCTTTTGGAGTTAACTACTCCATCACCTCTGAAGATCTTCTTATCTCGCTGGGATTTCTTGTCGGATTTAACATAATCATGTTCCTGGCGGCAGTGAGAGCCTTTGAGACGACGAAAGAATTCTAAAATAAAAAGCCAAAAAAATTAGTACCGGGTACTCTTAGTAAAATTTTCACTTTAGGTTTAAATGCAGAAAAACTGCTCAACCGCCCGATAATATGCAGAATCCTATCGGCTAGGTATGGTTAGCTTTAAAAGATGAAATGACACTTTTACTTAAAAGGTGCGTTTATTGCAGGATGCAAATAATGGTTGGCCATACAAGACTATTCAACATTGGCCTCCTTTGACTTACAGAGATAGGGCTCTGCCTACTGCGAGTCTTCTGTCAGATTTTGCTGAGTTTCTGAAAACTGGCAGTTCTGTTGATCAAATAAGAGAGTTGCAGCCATGGATTCCTTTCTGTGAAGGAAAGTGTTCATTTTGCTATTTTCCTGTTAGTTGCGATAAGCAGAGCATTATCCCTTATCTAACTGCTCTGAAGAAAGCATTGGGTCTTTACGCTAAGAACAATTATATCAAGTCCAGCCTTTTCAATGAGCTCTACATTGGAGGTGGAAGCCCTACTATTCTTACAAATGAACAAATAGTGGGCATCCTGGATTTCTGTCGAGAAAACTTCAACCTGAGCAAGGATCATCAGACCAAATTTGCGGCTTGCACCACTAATCTTTCCGAAAGTAAAATACGCCTGCTTTCTTCGCAAAAAGTGAACCAATTGGATATTGGGGTTCAAACGTTCGATGACACATTCCGCAAAATTCTGATGCTCCGTGACAGCAAACGTGAAGCTGCGACAAAACTAAAACATGCTAGAAAGCAGGGACTTGGTGTTAGCATTGATTTGATTTATAATTTACCGGGACAAACGCTGAGGCAGTGGAAAGCAGATATAGAACAGGCATTGGAGCTTGAACTTGAGAGTGTAGATTGTTATCCTTTGGATTTGTATCCTGATACTTTTCTTGCAAAGAAAATTGAATCTGGCGAGTTGCCTGTGGCTGGCGATGCCAGTGTCGAAATGGAAATGTATCTTGAAGCTGCCCACATTTTCAGAGAGAATGGGTATTATCCTACTTGTCACAACAGATTTTCTCGCATTAAGGAAGATTTTGAAAAACCTTCTTCCGAAGTGATAGGTTCTGGAGCGGGCTTCTTTATGGGCCATATTGGAAGCTTTTTGTATTCTGACATCGAGAACATCCAGACTTATATTGAAGCGGTGGGAAGCGGTGCTTTTCCGATTGAGCGGGTTACCAAGCTTTCGGTTGAAGATGAGATGAGAAAAGCCATGATGCTCATTTACATTCGTGTTCCTTTAGATCGTGACGTTTTTCAGTCTCGTTTTGGCAAGTTGCCCGAAGAGGTATTCCCAGAGGCAATTCACCGATTGCAAGTGAAGGGCTTAATTGAAACTAAAGATGGAAAAATACAGCTCACAGAAAAGGGTGACCCTTGGCGGTTCAATGTTGCTTGGGAATTTTTCGATAGCTAACCTCCCTTCTTGAGGCGGCGTGAAAACTTTTTAGCGCTGCGGAGAGCCTAAAACAACCCAGCCAATTGGAAGAAAGGGGGTTAAGGGGGTTTTTGCGTCTCTTACTACGTAGCTTATGTTGGCTGCGCTTTTTATGTTAACATTGTCTATTTCCTGGGTCATGCGGTTGGTCATTCTGCCACAACAAGCACAAACACATTTAGCCCCCTCGAAGTTGCTATGGCGACGGCACAGCTGATGCCGAATTCGATGTCTGCCTTCAGCTTCAACTTGTTAAGAACCGCGCATCAAGGATTTTGGTTCACTCTTCAAATTTCTCTCTTAAGTTTAGCGTTTTGATGTTGTGTTTGGAGTAATGCTTTAATGCAAATTCACAGTTAACGTTTATTGAAGCTTATGATAATTGGAATTTGTGGAAGCCCAAGAGAACAAGCTACTGAATATGTTTTGAAAGAAGCTCTGCGAATGCTCAACGAAAAAGGTTTTGAAACGCAGTTTTGGACGGTTCGGGGAAAATGGATCGAGTTTTGCATACATTGTGATTATTGCCTCACAAACAAGGAATGTTTTTTCCAAGATGAAATGCAGAACCTTTATCCGTTGCTTATTCAGGCAAAAGGAATTATCTTTGCGACACCGGTGTATAACGGTGGGATAAGCGCCCAAATGAAAGCAGTGATGGATAGAACCCGCGCATTAGTTGCTGCGGACAAAAATGTTTTCAAAGGCAAAATTGGCATGGGCCTAGCGATTGGGGGAGACCGAAACGGCGGTCAAGAATTCGCACTTATGCAGATTCACACCTTCTACATCATAAACGGAATGCTACCTGTAGGCGGAGGATCCTTCGGCGCTAATTTTGGTGCAACCTTCTGGTCTAAGGACACCTTGGAGGGTGTCAAGTTGGATGAGGAAGGTTTTAGGAGTTTGAGCAAGACTGTGAAGCGGTTTGCAGGTTTCATGGAGAAGTATGGAGAAAAATAACGAGTTGATCGTTATGGCTGAAGATGTTAAAGCGAAAAAGCGTAAGGTTGCTTGGGGAATCACTGGTGCCGGCGACAAAATAGCTGAAATATTGGAAGTTATGAAGGATTTGAAGAAGCAGTCGGAAGATGTTGTGGAGATTGATGTTTATGTTTCGAAAGCTGCTGACACTGTATTGAAGTTTTATAGGCTTGAGGATGAGTTGAAAAGGAATTTTCCTAAGGTGCAGGTTGAGCTTAATTCTAATTCTCCTTTTCTCGCTGCTTGGATGCAGATGCGCAAATACGAGTTCTTGCTTATAGCTCCTGCAACGTCAAACACGGTTGCTAAACTCGTTAATGGCATAGGTGACACTTTGATTACGAACTCGGCGATTATGAGTTTGAAAGCTTTTGTGCCCGTTTACATACTGCCAACTGATTACAAGGAAAGCATAGTTTACACTAAACTTCCAAACGGCAAAGAAATGAAGCTGAGAGTGCGCAAGGAAGAGGCTGATCAAGTTCGAAAACTTGAAAGGATGGAAGACGTGCATGTGCTGGAGAGTCTGCAGAAGATGCGGGAAGTTTTTTTGGAATGGCTAAAAACTATAAAACCCTAAAATCAGTATTTTGCTCCCTTTTGATCAGGAAACGACTGTTTGGGATTGATCGCGGAGAAAATTGAGTAGGTAGTGAGCACCTCCCACACCTCTGCCTGTTGCGCCACTAGCGTTCCAGCCCGTAAAGGATTGCGAGCCTGGCCAGGATCCTGTGGTTGCTCCGCCACTCCTGTTTGTGTAGAGGGTGCCGAACTGCACTTGGTTCATGAAGGTTTGCACCTCTTCGGGATTTTCTGAGAAGATGCCAGCTGTCAGCCCGTACTCGGTATCGTTGACTTTGGCGACGGCTTCCTCTAAGGTCTTGAATTCGCCGACGACGACCAACGGCATAAATAGCTCGTCTCTGAAAAGCCTGTGAGTCTGCGTCAGCCCAATGATGATTGTTGGCGAGAGGTAGTATCCTTTTTTGAATCTGCCTGCTTTGAGCACTTTTCCGCCTGTAAGCACCTCTCCGCCCGCTTTCTTTGCTTCTGCTAACGCCACTGTAAATTTCTTTACTACGCCTTTGTTGATTACTGGTCCCATGAAGACATCCTTTTCTCTTGGATCACCCACCACTATCTTGTCAACGCGCTCGCATAGGGCTTTCAGGAACTTATCTCGAACCGTGCTCTGCACGTAGATTCTTGATGCTGCGCTGCATTTCTGCCCCCCGTAGCCGAACGCCGCCCTGACCGTACCTTCGACAGCTTTGTTGATGTTTGCGGACGAGGCCACAACCACTGGGTTCTTGCTGCCCATCTCGAGCACAATCGGCTTTGGGTACGGTTGCTGGGTCAGGAACTCATGGTACAGGCTCATCCCAACGTCTCTAGAGCCTGTGAAAGCGATTCCCGCCACATCTCTGTTTGAAACAAACTCCTCCTCGAAATTGGGACCAGGACCCGTGACGCAGTTAATTGCTCCCGCGGGGATTCCAGCGTCCTTGAACACTTTGTAAAGCATCAGACCCGCAAGCGGAGCCTCGCTTGTTGGTTTCAGAATGACTGTGTTCCCAGCAAGGAGGGCGCCAAGGGCCATTCCGTTGGCTAACATGAAGGGAAAGTTGAAGGGCGAAATCACAGACCAGACGCCAAAAGGTTTCGAGAAAACCGTGCAATGTTCGCCGGGGCCGCCTGACTCCATTTTTTCCACGTATCCGTTGTTTTCTTTCATGAGTTTTGAGTAGAACTTTATCGCATCAATAGCTTCCCAGCATTCGGCTAAGGCTTCAAGCCGGTTCTTCCCGACCTCATAGGTAATGGCAACGGCGATGTCAAACTTTCGCACATCAATCAAATCAGCTGCCTTGCTCATGATCCTGACCCGTTCCTGCCAGCTTTTTCCACTCCACCGCGGGAACGCTTCCTTGGCAGCAGCAATCGCAAGCTTGGCGTGGCTTCGTCTGCCGACTTGGAAGCGACCCACTATTATCGATGTGTCAAAGGGGCTCTGGTGTTCGAACTCGCCGTCCTCTGACCATACCTCTTCCTCTCCGATGTACATGGGATAACGACGTCCGAGCTCCCCCTCAAATCTTTCCAGAGCGGCCTCGTATTTCGGGTGTACGCTCTCGTCTGCAAAAAGAGTAACATAGGTTATCTTTGGAAGTGAAGCTTTTGCCATACAATATCGGTAGGTTGAAGGTCTACTTAATGATTTAGGAAGGTCGACAGCGCCCACATCCTTCCATTTGAATAGCGCGCCTCTCAAACGGGCGGATTCCCCGCCAACAAGGTCTTTACCTCCTCAACGCTGAATATCTTTCCATCCCAAAAAAATACCGCAAACTTGACCCAATCACATATCCTCATAATTAGGCAAGTGCTAGAAAAACCGCTCAATTACCCAAGTTATTTACATTCCAAGTCTCTGTCTTTGACACTCCCACGTTTAAAAACGTGGAATTCTTGCTTCCTCGACTAAAACTTGCTTACGCAACGCTGGCGAGAGTATAGAGGTTTTAATTTCAGCAAGCGTTCTCGATTCTCCGTTAGGAGATTTCCCATCAGGGAACGAGGGTTCGGGTGTGCCCCACCCTACCATCTTTAGGCCTCGATGCTTAATGTTTAAAGCAGAGTTATAGTCCCGCGGCATAACAGACAGGCAGAAAGGACACTTATGCACTCTCTCAGAAAGGCCTTTCCACGCCACTCTACCACACACGCTACACTCCTGCGTCGTACCTTTGGGGTCTACCTTCACTATGCGTTTACCGGCGCTTTCAGCCTTGTACCCGACAAAGTTCACAAACCTACCCCAACCAGCATCCAACATCAACTTACGCATCGAGCTACCGTTAATCTGAACAAGCCCGTTAATGTTCAAATCCTCAACCGCAATCAAATCGTAACGGTCAACGTAGTACCTTGAAAGCTTATGCAGAAAATCGTTACGGCGAAGCTCCACTCGTTCATGCACCAAAGCAACCCGACGCTTCTGCCGAATATAATTGCGGCTACGCTTCTTCTTCCGAGATAATTCCTGCTGCTGCTTCGCCAACAACTTCTCAGCCCTCTTAACGTTCCGTGGATGCGCAACAACTAAACCAGCGCTATCAGTACAAAAATTAGCTACGTTCAAATCTACCCCAACAGCTTTCCTTCTCACCGACGCTAAAGGCTCAACCGAATCTTCACAGACAACGCAGGCGAACCACTTATGCGTCTTATTACACTTAACAATAACCTGCTTGATTGTACCCAAAACAGGTTCGCTAACCTTCATGCTGATTCGGCCAATTTTGCTCAGAACCAACGTGTCACCGTCAAGTCTGAATCCTGACTGCTCAAAAATCATGCTGTGAAAACGCTTCTTAGTTCTGAGTCTACCAACTCGTCTTCCCTTCAATTTAAGAACACGAAGAACGTAAAGGTTATTCTGCAACTGATGAACCACATTCTGCAAAACAATGCTGTGGACGCCTGATAGTTCTGGGTGTTCCCGTTTAAGCCTTGGCAAAATGTTGTCCTTGAAAATTTGGTTTTCTAAGCAGTAGTTGTAGACGAAGCAGCAACAATCAAAACTACTAAACAGTTTCTTCTCAACGCCTCTGCTTGGATACAGCCTAAAATGTGACACCTGAAACATACACTCACCACGACACCCGACAAAGTATTTAACGATTATTTATAAAAACGAACACGCAATTCATCTACCGACTAAAGTCGGTAGCTTTCTTGCTAACGTCTATTGTAAATAATATGTACTTGTAGCAGTTTGAGCAACAGGTTGAATTCTCAATGCTAAAAGACAGAATAGTATCACTAGAACAGAAAAAATTATGGCTACAGTTTTTTTCTTCATTTCTTCTTCCTTACCTTAAAAATAATTGCTGACACACTAAGTGCCACTATGACCACGACCACTATGATTATTGCCAATATTATTGAAATTTGCAAAGTGTTGTTTCTAGGCGAAGTATCTTTGGTTGATGGGGTAGCCGTAGGGTTAACAGTTAGAGGGATAGGCGTAGAAATCGGAGCAGAAGCCGTAGTACTCGGAGTTGGCGTAGGTGTTTCTGTAGGGATAGGGTTTTGTATGAGTCGTGATATAGTTTTCAATGTGACAGGCTGTAATGTTATTGTATTTATGTTTGCGACTTTTGATACTGAAATGATAGTGTTCCAATCGCTTGAAAACTGAACGTTGTAAACTCCGTTCGATGGAAAATTTTGAGTTGCCTTTTGAGTACCGAAAATAAATGACAAGTTTCCAGCAATAACTGGAATTCGTATAATTTGGTTTTGATAATTGAAATTCCACTCAGAGGTTGGGAAGCATGTACGATAGTCTTGATATGCCTCATTGCTTGCGTTTATGGCTAAATAGCCTGTATCTGGAATTATTCCGTCTAAGAATAATGTCATAGCTCCAAGGGATGAAGCATCATCGCAAAAGAATGCTTGTTCTGTATTATCTGGAACATTATTAACTAAACTAAATTGCCCATTGTCATATAATGAACTGTTTATTAATCCTTGCCAAGCGCCGTTTTCAAGCATTCCTTGGAAGTTTGATTGCATTGCATTGTTGAAATATGGATAAAGCATTTGCAAAGCAATTATGTTGCCTAAAGTTTCCTCTAACCTTAATTGGTCTGCACCTTGATAATGTGCAACTACTCCTGTTGTACCCCAAATTGGAGAGCTAAAGTTTTCTGTCAATAGCGTATATTCAAGGTCTTGGATTACTCGGTTGAAATCTGTAATGTTTCCTCTGAAATTCTGGTACGCCGTAATTATTTGTGCAAAGTTTCCCATTTCGCACTCAATCAGTTGCCCCTCTGCTGAATTATAATTATAGAAATTGCCATTCCAGAGGCTTTGAATATTAAGCCACATATCATCAGCGAAGTTTATTGGGCTTAATATCTGCCCATTGTAACTGACCGTAGCGTTTACACCTGCCTCAGCGAAGAGCAAGAACATATCTAAAGTTTCTGCGTATTCGTCATAATACCGGCTGGAATATGATTCTGAAAAATTTAACGCTGGGTTTATCCAGAGCATTTCTCCATTTTGACTATTGATGGGCATTTTAAGATAGGCATTTGCAAAGTCCAAAAAAGCCTGAGTAATATTCCAACCTGAAACACCAAATTCTTGAGCATAACGGTAAGCGTTAATCATGTATCGGTCATATAGACAAAAAGCAGGAAAAGAAGTCGAACCCAAAACTCCGTGTACTTCTTCAGTACTGTTATAAGTTACTGGAAGACTACCACACATCAGAATGTTTTGCAAAGCTGAGATAACACTATCATTTATTATGGCTGATGTGTAACCATTTATTTCAGCAAGCCTTGCTATGAAAATGACATCTGTATAATCAGAGTGGTTCAACGCTTGTAGTATTGCCATGTCATATACTGACTGGTTAGTTTGACTGAAAATTTGACCGTAAAGTACAGTCCAAGGCGAACTCCAATCTTGAATATTACTTACTACATTATTTATGGTTTCAGCCAAAGTCAACTCTGACTGAGCATGAACAGGGAAACTACCGTAACCAGCGTAAAATGAAGAACCAAGCAACACGGCAAGAACCAACGCGATTACGGGTTTTGTTTTCAATTCAGAGTCATCTACGGTTACTCTGTCGTTTTAAGAATAAAATGTTTTTTAAAAATATTTTTTAGGTTTCAGTTAAATGTTTTCGTTAATTTTGTAGCAACTGCTACTTTTTCATGAATTTCAACATGAAAGTCATAAACAATGTGAGAACCAGAAGAAAAATAATGGTCCATTCAATTTGGTTTGTGGTGTCCCAGAACCAAAAAAGTTTTGCTTGCCACATCCAGTTCCAATTTACATCGTTAGGCGGAAAACCTCCGTTTAAAAAGAAGTACATGCAGTCTTCAAATCCCGAAAAAATCAGAATTAACGTAGAACCAATCACTCTTAACGCCAAGGGAATGTCGCGGTAAACTAAGCCGAGGGCAACTGCTAATGCTTATAGGTTAAGGTTATTCCTGTATTATCTCGTATGAGGTTGTGATTTCTGCTGTTTTTTTAAGCATGGCTCCGACGGAACAGTATTTGTCGAATGAGAGTTGGATTGCTCTCTCAACAGCTTCTTTACTAATGTTTTTTCCTTTAACGATGTACTTTATGTGGATTTTAGTGAAAACTTCTGGCGGCTCTTCAGTCCTTTCAGCTTCGGTCTCAACGGAATAGCCCAAAATATTTTGTCTTTTCTTTTTCAGAATAGTGACAACATCAAAACTGGTGCATCCTGCCAAACTCGCTAAGGCCGTTTCCATGGGTGTCAGCGCTGTGTCTTCTCCTCCATATTCTGCAGGAGCGTCGAAGTTTACTGAAAGCCCTTCCTCGTTTTTGGCTTCGAAACGAAGCTTCCCTTTCCAGCTCAAAACTATCTTCTTTTTATTCGCAAGCATATCTCAACTTTGAAAATTGACCCTAAAAAGCGTTTTGCAGGTCTATGCATTCTTCAAACAAAGAAATAGAGCAGGACAATCCGAGAATACCAGACACAACTACGAGCAATAGTCGCCTGCAGACCAGTTGATTTTAATCTTTCACATTATCTATAGGTAGAATAGGGGAGAGTTTATTGAAAAGAGCCTTGGCGAAGGCACAGGTTGTCTTGTTATTGGTCATAATTTTAATTGGAGCAGTCGGCGCCTACTATATTGTACAGAAAGAACTGCCAAAGAAGACTCCGATATATGCAGAACCTCTAACCGTAGTTTCAGTCAGTCTTCTTCAGCCCTATAACCCGGGCGGACCAACAATTGAAGTCATCCTGCAAAGCAACGCAACCAACCCAATTGTTAGCCTTCAAGGGGTATTATCCTTATCAGGACGCAACTACACCTACGTTTTCGACGACGTATCTTCAAGCAACCCGCTGTTACCCAATCAAGACGCATCTCAAACAAACACTCTGATTGACGCTGGATTTGAAACAAACCAAACGTACCAGATGGATATTATAGGCGTTTTGCAAAACGGATCCACGTTCAATTTCGTCACTCCTGTCGCAATAACCCAAAACTCCAATCAACCCGTAGCGTCTGGAGAAAAAAGCAATCTTGAACTTACCATGACCCTCGAAAAAACCACGTACAGTTTAGGCGAACCTGTCAACCTAACGTTGACCATCACCAACATCAGCAATCAGACAATAAACTTTGAGCACACAGGATTAGATTTTGATTTTCAAGTTTACAACGACACAAACAACGTAGTATACCAATGGTCAAATTTCCAAGCCATACCTCAATTCATAGCCATCGTGCCGCTTCCCGCTGGAGAAAGCAGGTCAGCCAACTTCACTTGGCTACAGACATGCAATTTCAACGCCTCAGTTGAAGGAGACCCAGTCTCGACGGGAACATACAACATAATTGGTCAAACTGGTCCAACCTACGGAATACAAACGACGCCGATACAAATCACAATAGTCAAACCTTAATTCACACAAAAGAAAAGACGCATGGCTAAGAGGCGGGAACGAGACCAGTGGTGACAACGAGTCTTTTTTCTCGAAGCCCAACCGTTATCAGCACAACAGGGACCGCTACTTGCAACACTCACGTCTGTTCCCGTTTGACCGCAGCGAGTGAGCGCCAACGATGGTCTTATAAATTGAAAAAAGAAATGTATCCGTAGAGGTAATAGAATTGACCATTCAGGCTACTTACACATAAACTACCCAACCCCACTGGAAGCATGAAAGTCCCATCGCACCCATCGTTGTTTCGATCCTCGGCATAATCGCATGGCTTATCTTCATCTTATTCTACGCACTTTTCTGGTCCAAAGGTTTCAGCCTGTTTCAGAACGTCATCGTGACAATAGTCTCGTTGGCAATCACCGGTCTGCTGATCGGCTTGATGTGGATCATCTGGGGAACCAGACACTAGAGATGAGCGTGCATTAAGCATGTTACTGTAGCCCTCTCCGTGGAGGATTAACTTGAGTTGCAAAGGTCGTTCTAAGGGAAATTATGACTATGTTAGAAGAATGTAGGGGTTTCATGTTCAAAGAATTATGGGCGAGTGAAAAAAAGGGAAAGACTATTAACAATCTTTACATGGGTGCCGCTCGAATGTTATGGTATATGTTTTTCTTTGCTTGAAGGGACGTGTACGTATTTATTCAGTAGCTCTCGCTTATTTACAATGTTGAGTTGCTTGAAGAGGAAATCAAACTTTGTCTCGATTTCAGCCGCAATTGCATCGCGTGTCTCTTGTGGCAGTTTCATAATTTCTTTTTTGAAGGGGCCTAACGCTTTTTTTCGGGTTTTGTAGAGGAATTGATCTTCAGTTTCGCCTTGCTTAGCCTCGTTTATGGCATTGACTTTTAGCCATGCGTATATTTTCTTCTTTAGTTCATCTGGAAAATGCTTTGATTCGTAAATCATGTTCTGGAACTCCGTTGCCAAATGTACTTCAGCGGTCTCGCATTCGACAAACTTGTGGAATGCCTCAGGAGGCAGAGTTGATGCTCCATGCTGAACAGCGCCCGCCAACCCATATTCTCTGCGGGCAATTTCAGAAAGAGTCTTCAACGTGTTAAAGTCAAGCATGATTTGTGCTATTGACCCGTCAGGTAGGACGATGCCGCCATGAGTTGTTCCGGTCTGAACTGAAATCTTACTAATTCCAGCCAAACCCTTGTCCATCTTGTTTTTGAAGCCGTCCATGAAGACATGCAGGTCTTCAGGTGTAGAATTTTGATGCCCGATCTCGCCGATCTCTCCGCCCACCGAAATCGTAATCCCTTTTGGTTCAAGAGAGCGGATAAACTGAGCGAGCCTTGCACAGACTTCATAATTTAGGAGCTGCTGTTCTTTAAAATTCGGTTTTGTTAAATCGACCAGTGTAGATGAGTCAATATCAATGTTGAAGAAACCCGAAGTAACCGCATCCCAAATTAAAGCTTGCAAGACTTCAATTTCATTATGGGGATTCTCTTTATACTTGGCGGCGTTGACTTGGAAATGGTCTCCTTGGATAAAGACTGGGCCAGAATAGCCTTCTTTTATTGCTGCTGCCATAACCATGCTTGCGAATTCGATCGGCGGCTGATTAGTATAACCGATCTCAGAGCGGGCAATCTCAAAGATGAAAGCGCCAGAATCATTTTTATTTGCCACTCTGAATATTGCGCGAGCCAAATCATAAGTCATACTCCGCAGATTTATCGCGGGAACTGTGAAACCAGCGAATTCGCCCCTGCCACGAGCCATATAAAATTCGTGGATACTTGAGGTATAAATCCCCCCTTTGTAAGCAGCATTAAAGATCTTTTTGGCTAACCGCCTCTTTCTTGCCACATCATCCTCAATAATCATTTCCATTACAGTTTTCTCAACATCAAACGATTCTGCCCTAATAATCTCACTTCCTCAAATCGATGCCTAACATACCACACCCAATTCTCTTATTTGAATATTCAGCATCGCTGCGCGCTAACTTAGTCTAGGCTTATATGATTAACCGCTCAGGCACATTTTTACCGCTTCTTCTGTTTGGCGAGTTCTAAAAGTTAAAGCTTAATATTGTTTTGGTCGCTTACTTAGGAAGCATGTCTTTTCATGTTAGACGTAAAGACCGAGAAATAACTGACCCTGAAGAGATGCGACAGGTACTTAAGGCGACCAAATACGTTACTGTCGCGCTCTGTATGGATAACGAGCCCTACCTTGTCTCACTGAGCCACGGTTACGACCAAGCCAAAAACTGCCTTTATTTTCACTGTGCACCAGAAGGCAAAAAACTCGTTTACTTAAAAGTCAACAATAGGGTTTGGGGGCAGGCTGTGCTGGATTTCGGCGTCACTGACGAGTGCGACTACGTTTACAACTCTGTCCACTTCTCAGGCACAATGTACCTAATTGACAATTTGGGCGAGAAGCAGCACGCAATTGAAGTGATAGTAAGGCAACTTTCCCTTGATCCTGAAAAGAAACTGGCAAACATAAAACCCGAAAAACTTGCGAAGACAACGATTGGCAGAATCAACATCGAAGGCATGACGGGCAAAAAAGGCTCCCCGAACAAGGAAAGACTACAGGAACTAAAAAATTCTGTCTTCCGAAAGTAGTTTCGCTGCGTCCTAGGTGCCGTTTTGGGGCAACTCAACCTGGAAAATCTCTAGGTTTTGGTTGGTGTAGACGGGTTTCAGCCAACTGACGGCATCAAACCTTTGCACGCAACCAGGATAATTGGAAAGCTCGTTGTTGCCAACGTATATGTACGAGACCTTGTACTCTTTGATGACTGCTTCCAGTTGGGCGGGGGTGCCAGTGTATGCGCTGTCGATGTCGTTTTGCCGCTGGTAAATTTCGTTGAGCGGGATGCCCCATCCGTAGGGCCAATTGATGTAGGATGACACCGTGAGTCGTCCGCCTATGAAGGCTGGGGGACAATCAATAGTATTGTTATAACTTGTTAAGAACACTGAGTCCTGAGGCGTGTTGTTGCGTACCCACAGCCCAAGCTGATACTCGGGCCAGCTTGCCGCAGTGTAGTTCGTTCCAACATTGTAGATGATGACGCTTGCCGAAGTCAAAATCGAAAGCAAAACCAACGTAACAATCACGATTTTTCGTGTTTTAGACAGCATCACGCCTGCTAAGACGGCGATTGGGATCCAAGCGAAAATGAAGAATTTGTACATGTCCCACGGGTTGGGCGTGAGCAGGATAACGTTTGGGATAAGTACCAGAAAAAGCATCGTGCCTTTCAAAAGTTCATTTCCAGACTTCACGAAAGAAACGATTGCAATCACGAAGGGCACTCCAAGGTTCAAAAGGTAGTAAAGAGGCGGATCCTTCGCGAAATTGGAGATCCAAGCCAAGCTCAGCGAAATCGTGGCTGGCGGTCCATTGTGGAAAATAAAAGGCAAGGCTAAAGCGGTTGGCAACAAAAAGCAAAGACTGTTAGTCAGCTTGAACTGCTTAAAATTAAACAGTACAGCGACAACGAAGGCGATATAGCAACACAAGAAAGCAACGTTATGGAACTCAAAAAGCAAACCTGTCATTACACCAGCCAATAAGAGTCGATTTTTGCTATTCATATCCCTAAACAAAGCTAAAACGAAAGCAAACACGGGCAAGCCAACTAGAAGCGGTCTCTGCTGCAGCAAATTGTCAAATATGGGAGGTAAACCAAACGTTCCACCATACTGGTAACCGTAATTTGTTGTTGCGCTAAACTGACCAGTAAACAATGCGTTGAAGAGCCCAATGTAGCTTAAGCCCCAACCGAACGTGGCTATGACTGTGGCGATGACTGCAGCGCGCCTACCGTTCGGTCTTGTCAAAGCATAAATTGCGAGCCCGAAGACAAGTATTAAAACAGCGTTTAAAAAGGGCAAAAGCGTGGGCAAATAACCGAAGACTTTCTCAATAATGGCTGTGTGAAAATCAACAAAGTAATAGTAAGTCATTGGTACCCCTGCAAAATTAGGCATCTGAGGCGGGAAATTACCGTTGTTTATGCTCTCAATTATCTCGTAATGCAGCGGCGTGTCCTGCCAGTTGGAACCCGTTAAAACTATCCCGTACTGGCCGCTATACCAAACGCTTCTGACCAGGACGACAAGCGCAATGACGAAGATTATAGTGAACATTAGAAGGCTTGTCTTTTTAATCTGTTTAATCCTGAGGAACTTTGGCGGCTGTATTGGTTCACCCTTCTTGTAAACCACCAGGGCATAGACTGCTGTTAAGGCGAGGAAGTTGAAGAGTATTGTTTCCCGTGAGTAGCCAACCGCCAAAGACAGGTAGTAAATGAACTCGACGGAGACTAAGACGCTGAAAATAGGCACAAAAGCCCATATTTCATGGGACTTCAACTTGAAGAACCGATAGGAAATCAAGCCTGGAACCAGAAAAGTGAAGACGAAAGCTGTTAAGAGAGCGACGTAAACTGAGGGAAACGACGCTAAAGTCAGCAGCAACAGCAAGATTGCAATCCAGTATTTTTGCAGAACCGCCGAGTAATCAGTGCTCTTTATTACCTCTCTTCACCCACCCTCAATTTCATCAGTAAATAACCTGTGGCATATTAAAATTGCCGCTAATTCACCCTTTAAAGACAGCAAGCAGAGAGAGGTTTTTTAGGAACTGTTTCAGCATCATTTCCGAGAAAAGATTAATTAGTTAAATTATCGTGTATTGATGCGGCGCTTAGGCCATAATATAGATAGCCCAGGTAGTATAGTTCGGTCTCAGCATGAATTTTTCATGTTGACGAAATAGTATATGCGGCTGTCGCCCGCAGGACACCACGAAAAGATCGTGACCTGATCCGGGTCCAAATCCCGGCCTGGGCGCCATTTATTTTCCATAAAAAGTTTGGAAAACGCTTTTTTTAGGCATTGAGATGCTACAAATCGAGCTTAGTTTATTGCCCCCTTTTTTGTTAGACTAAACTACCATGCGCTACTATGTGTTTTCTGTGGAGGCTTCTACTATTTTCTTGATCTCTGCGTTCAAAGTATCCGGCAGGCCAAGTATGCCTACATCCATGAAACCGCGTATGATCACCGAAACGGCTTGGTCGCGCGATAGTTTTCGCGTCATGAGATAGGTAATTTCTTTTTCCGAGATTTTTCCCACCGCCGCCTCATGAGTTATCTCTACGCCCTTCCTTTTAGCGATTAATTCAGGAATGGACTGCATGAATGATTTGTCATCCATGAGCAACCCACGACACTCCAAATGCCCCTTACAGTCGCTACTGTCACCTTCTATCATGCCGCGGATTATCATTTTGGACCCCTCACGGGAGATGGCGCGGCTAATCATCTCTGCTTTGCTTCCTTTTCCAGTCAGAACCGCCGTTGTTCCAATGTCTAACTGCGAGTTTTTGTGCCCGTACAAGATGCTGTTGAAGCTTGCCCGTGAGTTTTCGCCTTGGCAATACGCCACCGGATACATTTGTATGTCCCTGACGGGACGCATGCATACGTAGTTCGACACGAACGTGGCGTTGTCAGCTATTTCGGCGCCGGTTCTGGGTCGTACCAAAGTGTTCTCGCTCCATTGGTGGATCATCGTGAAGTTGAGCATAGCGCCTTTTTTGACGTAGATTTCGGATATGCCCAGGTGCGATGCGTTTTTAACCGTTGAGTGCTGTAGGCAGCTGGTGATTATGTGTGCGTTTGAGTTTTCCTCGGCGATTATGATGTTGTGGACTCGCTGTTCAAGATTCTTCTGGGTGATCATAAGACATGATTGGAGAGGAAACTCCACTTCGGCGCCTGAAAAAATCCGTATGAAGTAACCTCCGCTGTAGTCCTCAGCCACTCTTTTAGTGTACTCGTCCTTGTTCTTGTCAACTATTTTCCACATGTAATCGCTGAGCCAAGAATACTTTTTCAGGGCATCTTTAATGTCCATTAACTCGATTTTTCCTTCAAAAAGCTGGTTGACTGCTGTCTGGACGGTTGTTTGGTTCAAGTGGAAATAGGTGCCTGAACGGTTCTTGTCGTTTGGTTCAATGCCAGCCTTTTGCGCTTCTTCAAGAATTTTGTGCGGAAGTTTTGTCAATTCACTCTCTTTTATCAGTTTTCCAGCCCCCGACTGTTCTTATTCTGCAGGCAACACATTCTTCGTAGCCCATCTTCTTTATGTCCTCATATATTCTCATGGGGTGAGTGAAGCAGTGAAACTGCCCGTCTAAAAGGATGCACCCATACTTCGCTTTGATATATTCCAGTATATCGCCCTTATGGGTTATCACCAAAGCTGAACTTCCGCTGTTTTCCACATAACGCTGGATTTCAGTGGCAATCAGCTTAAGGCTTTCCACGTCTACACCAGAGTCCGGCTCGTCCAGAAGGAGAAGCTTGGGCTTAAGGAAAATCAACTGAAGAATTTCGGAGCGTTTTCTTTCGCCGCCAGAGAAGCCAACATTCAGGTCTCTGTTCAAAAAGTCTGTTAACCTGAAGGCTTCAATAAGCCGCTGTTCTTCTACGCTAAACGGATCCTCCGTTTTCTTGCCAAGACATAGCTTCAATAAGTCCACGAGCTTCACGCCGGTGATTTCAGGAGGATTTTGGAAGCTGACAGCCATTCCAAGTTTCGCCCTTTCCTCCACAGTTTTGGTGGTAATGTCGGTTCCATTGAACAAGATTGTTCCCGAAGTTGCTTCGTAAGTTGGAAGACCCATAATTGCACTTATGAGAGTCGTTTTTCCAGAACCGTTCGGTCCGAAAAGAATGTGATTCTCACCGCTTTTAAGGCTGAAATTCAAATCTTTAAGGATAGGTTTTCCCTCAACCTTAACAGTCAAATTTTTGACTTCAAGAATATTCATGATAATCAAGAGCAATGTTTTACAATAGAAAAATAAACCTTTGGGTAGACGCGCATCAACCATCGGGAAACCTTCAATTTGATTGCCAAACCTAAGTCAGGTTGATTGGGTATGTTATTATAACGCCGCATCACTCATCATTGCAACGGTGTCAGTGTTTGCCAGGATTAATTGAACCTTTAAAAGTGAAGGGGCTGACTCTTAGGAACCGCATTGTTATGGCGCCCATGCAGACTGGAAGGGCAACTTTTGAAGGCGCCGTAACTAACAAGCTGATTAACTTTTACGTTCGACGTTCATCCGTGTTAGGTTTGCCTATTGTTGAGCACGCTTATGTTTCGCCGACTGGAAAGATAGGTCCCAAGCAACTTGGAATCTATGATGACTCGTTAATTAGTGGTTTTGAGAAGCTTGCAAAGCGGGTACATGAGGTTGGTGCTCCCGTGGTTTTACAGATATCTCATGCAGGGGGAGTTACAAACAAAAAAGTCATCGGCGCCGAACCAGCTGGACCTTCAGCAAGGGATAAAACGCGCATGCTAGAAGTAGGTGAAATGGAAGCTATTGCTGACGATTTTGCTTTGGCTGCTGAGCGTGCGGTTAAGGCGGGTTTTGACGGGGTTGAGCTTCATGGAGCGCACGGTTACTTGCTTAACCAGTTCTTTTCGCCTTTATTTAACAAGCGTAGTGATGAGTATGGTGGCTCTTTGGAGAACCGGATGCGCTTGCCTCTGTTGGTTACTGGAAGGGTGCGTGAGCGCCTCAACGGTAAACTTTTGCTTTACAGGTTAGGCTCGGACGATTTAGCCCCAGGTGGAACACACATCGAGGATTCTGTTACGTTTGCCAAGAAGCTTGAGCAGTCTGGAGTGGACATTATTGACGTGTCTGGAGGCATGTGCGGAAGCGAACCTAAACAGCTAAGGCAAGTAAAAGGCTATTTCGTTCCACAAGCAAGTGAGATCAAAAAAGCAGTCAACGTTCCAGTTATCGGTGTGGGCGGAATTACGGACGCTAAATTTGCGGATAAATTGGTAAGAGAGGGAAAAGTTGATTTGGTGGCAGTGGGCAGAGCGTTTTGGAGAGACAATGAATGGGCAGAAAAAGCCCTCGTAACACTAAGAAACAGCAAATCAACATAACCTATGGATCCCTTCAACATAAAAAAGATGACTCGTTACTGGGAGACTTTTTCGGCAATGTGAGTTTTCATGGAAACCATTACCGATTTGTGACCCGCATAATGTAGGCCTGCGTTTTCGAATAAAGTTTGGTATTCCCGTGTTGAATATATTTTTACGTGACCTTGTTCCATCTTATTACTAAATTTGTCCACAAACCTAATCAAAAAGTTGTCTGCAGTGACGTCGAAAACGTAGATTCGTCCTTTGGGCTTCAACACGCGATGTGCCTCTTTTAAAACTTTGCCTGGGTTGGCGAAGTGATGAAAAGCATTTGTGGAAATGATTAGATCAAAGAAGTTATCCTCGAAAGGAAGGCTTTCAGCATTGGCTTTATAGAAATGAATGTACTTATGCCCTGAAGAGCTTGCCTCCGCCTCCTTGATCATTTCCGATGAATTATCGATGCCGTAGAATTCTCCTCTTCCATGAGCCAAATTGGCTGCATACCGCACAGCCCAACCTGTGCCGCACCCTAGGTCTAGAAAATACGGGTTTTCTCCCAATTCCAACAGGGAGACCAATTTCTTTTGCGTCCAGCGGGTAAAACCGAACCTTCTATCATAGGTCTCAGCTCTCGAATCCCACAGCTCTTCATTCTGCCTAGTATACTCATCCGTTTTTTCCACGCTTGATGCTCTCCTGTACTTATTATCACCAACGATGATTTTATAAAGTTAAAAATTGACATTTATCCTTAAAGGTGAAGGAATTGACAAATCATGTTAATAATATTGAAACTAACCAACCCCAATGGTACGCAGGCTCTATTGCACCTGTCGTTTTTTCAATCTTTGGCGTAATAGCGTGGCTTGTCTTTATCCTTTTCTATGCGCTTTACTGGTCGAGGGGTTTCAGCCTGTTTCAGAACGTCATTGTGACAATAGTTTCGTTGGCTATAGCTGGTTTGCTGATCGGCTTGATGTGGGTTGTCTGGGGAACCAGGCACTTTAGAGCTGCGAAGAGGTGGCAAGGAGGCGTTTGGTCGATGAACAAGCAGGTCGGCCCGAGTAAGCAAGGCGTGGATGAATCCAAGGTCGAAATCTTAGACTTCGCATGGAAGTCTCTACAGAGTTGGCGGAATGGTCTCTGATCTTGGTCTTGTTATTTCTCATACAGAACAAAGAGTGAACTAATAATGAACCGAAAAGGAGTCACCTACGACGTCGGACTGGTAATGGGCATGAATTGGCGCCCACACTTTGATCCAAAAACAGTACACCGAGAACTTGAAATCATAAAAAATGATCTGCATTGCAACGCCGTGAGGATTTGCGGTCTTGACATCAACAGGTTGATGGTGGCATCTGAAGCCGCTTTGGATGTGGGTTTGGAAGTTTGGTTTTCTCCTGAAATGTGGGATAAGAGTCCAGAGAAGACACTCAAATACGTCATAAAAGCTGCCGTGTCGGCTGAGCAGTTGCTTCAGCGTTATCCAGAGCGGTTAGTGTATAGTGTCGGCTCCGAGTTAACCTTGTTCATGCGGGGAATTGTCAAAGGCAGAAACTTTACGGCACGCATCAAAAACCCCACTCTTATGCCTTGCATAAAGGCTGGAGAACACAACAAGCCGCTCAACGAGTTCCTAGCAAAGGCCAACGCAGCAGTTAGGCAAGTTTTTTATGGTAAAGTAACTTATGCCTCTCTTGTTTGGGAAGCAGTTGACTGGAGCCTCTTCAACTTTGTCGGCGTTGACCATTACCGAATAGCTCGTATTGAAGATAAATACGTTGAAATGCTAAAGCCGTCCTTCGCCTATAACAAGCCAGTTGTAATAACTGAGTTCGGCTACGGCACATGCCAAGGCGGCATCGGTTCAGAAGGCTTCTTAAGTTCATCGGGTTTAGGTGGCGGCATAATCGACGTCAAGTCCCAGTTCCTGCATCAAATTCCTGTCTTAGGCAGATTTGTTCGCCCGCACACAAAAGGCATCCATGTTCGCGACGAGCAATGGCAAGCCCGTAAACTCGTTGAAAACCTCAGCATTCTGGATAATGCAGGGGTTGACGGCGCTTTTATTTCCCAATTTATGTCGCAAATTACGCCTTACAGCGACAATCCCAAATACGACCTTGACATGGCAAGCTCAAGCTTAGTGAAATACTATGATGACGGAAAACACGGCACCACTTACCCCGACATGACATGGGAACCAAAAGAATCGTTCAAAGCAGTAGCTGACTATTACAAATCAGGATGATATTATCTTGCATTGCTGCTGTGTTTTGCCGTCACAAAACTAATGCTACCTGAAAAAGCTGTTCTTTATCGCGGTTGCCAAACACTCTTTAGGGAAAGTAGGAAAGTTTAGGGTTTACCTAACAGGTTAGATTTATCTTTTTACATTTTGCTATGCGGAAAACATATCAAGCTGATGCAATCATCATGGAAGTATACTATGACTCTTACTTCAGAACCATTGCAAAGAATTCGTGCTTCAGATAACTGGTTAAAAGACATTCTGAAGAACAGTAACTTAGGGGATAATAGCCAAATCGTTGCCCGAGCCAGAGAGGACAGCTTATGCGTCTTGTGCAAAGGCGCTAGGTTTCTATGCGGCAAAACCCGTTGCCCAATAATGGTTAAAGTTAATTATTTTCTCAAAAGCGTGCCGTTGATGGCAAGTGAAGATATCAATGGCATGTCTCCGCCAAGCGTTTTCATAGGGAGAATCGGCTACCCCAACGTTTACGCGGGTCCACTTGTACCGCCCATACATGAGGACACAAGCATTTACGATTTGCCTGAACGTTGGTTTGGGAAATCTATGGATGAAATTGTTGGTTTCCGGAGCATGCTTGTACGTGGTAAACAAAGGGTTAACGTGCAAAAGTTCATGCGTGCGGGAAAAATACTGGATCAAACACGAGAGTTAGCCCTTGCAGACAGCTGTGTAGACATCGAGTTGAACCTTACAAAAAAGCCTCGGGGTTCAATTTTCATGGATGATAATGTTCAACCGTTTGGTCCTTCAGCGCCCATCCGAGATCTGCACGTCGGCAACGCACGTTACGATGATAAGATAGAAAAAGCGTATTATGACACGGATTTGCGGGCGAAGGAGGCAGTGGTGGAACTTTACAGTCGAGGCGTCATGGTAACAAAGATTCAAAAAGCCTTCGGCGTCGGCGCTTTCGGAGTGGAAAAAAACAGACGCTTGGTTCCTACACGCTGGAGCATAACAGCCGTCGACGACACCATCTCCAAAAGCCTCAGAGAAAAAGTAAAGACTTTTCCCGAAATCAACGAGTACAGGGTTTACGAGTCAATCTACTTGGATAATGTTTTTGAGATTTTAATGATTCCGCAACAGTGGAGTTACGAGTCCATGGAGGCTTGGTATCCAGGCACCGTTTGGAACCCGAACGGAAAAAGCATAGCGATTTTTTCTGATTGGGAAGGAAACAGTGGAAGAACCACGTATGCGCAGATAGGCGGTTGCTACTATGCCGCGCGTCTAGCAGTTTGCGAGCAATTAGTCAAGGAACAGCGCCAAGCCACCGCTATTGTACTTAGAGAAGCAAGACCAGGATACATCATGCCCATCGGCGTCTGGCAAGTACGCGAGAACGTGAGAAATGCCATGCGGCAAAAACCGTTTCTTTTCAAAAGTCTTGCTGAATCCCTGCAGTTTATTGGTGGACGATTTGAAATTCCGATGCAAAGGTGGATATTGCAAAGTGAACTGTTAAAGCGAGCGCTGTTCCAAAAGAAAATATCAGACTTCTTCAAAGCATAAGTTAATTACGAACTTTAAAATAAATCGCCCAAGACCCATTTAAGTGTCTGGATAATGTGAGGCGATAAGGTTCCATGTGTGTTAGCCCTGCGAGCGCAAAGCATTCAGTTGCGCATGGAAGCCACAATAACTCATTAAACTGTTGTAGAGGTGCTTTTTTTCAAATTTATAAGTCAGTTTGCATTTGTATGGTCAAGTGGTTTGATGGCTAAAACTGTGCGTTTAGATGAGGAAGATCGTAAGCTTCTCCGTGAAACCAAGCAAAAGCTTGATGAAGCTACCGAGCTTATGGGGGAACTGATGGAAACCTTCAAGATTCTAAGCGACCCAGAGATGATGAAGGATATTCAGCAAGGGCAAGATGATGTTAAAGCTGGAAGAGTAAAGGAGTTACGTACGCTTCTGAAGGAAGAAGCCTGTTGAAATCCTAGTACCCGGTTGTTTTGTCAAAACAAGCAGAGCATTTCTATAGGAAGTTAGAGGGAAAAATCAAAGTTCAAGTTCGAGTGTGCTTAATTAGTTTAGAAGAACAGGCTTACAGTGGAAAACGACTTCACGGAGACTTAAAAGGAAACAACAGTTTGCGTGTGGGAAAAAAGCTTCGGATAATCTATACGGTTTCTGAGAAGGACAAAATCGTTTATGTTATAGCCATAGGTCCAAGAAGAACTGTCTACGAGTAATTCTTGCCGCTGATAAGCGGTCTCTTATCTTTCACTGCGTAATTCTTCAGCTTGGTAGATGTAATGAGGGGATTTAGCGCGGTCACATGTCTTTGCATGCAAGAAACATTGCAATTACCGAGGGCGCAAAGGATGAACTGGTGGATTTAGTGGCTGAACGGATGGTTAAGGACCAAAAAGTGCGGGTGGACCGAGCAAAAGAAATCATTGAAGAATTAACAAGAAAGCAAAAATTTTTTTCTTTTTTGCCACCAAATTTAAAGCCTCCACCGATCATTTTGCCGCAGGCATCGCAAGGTCTGGATAAGTCGAGCATAACTGTGTCTGAAAGCTAAAACGCTTTAAAAGGCGAGTGCTGAGACGACATATCAGCGGAGGGGAGAGTGCACTGAAAGAAAAAAAATGGTTTGTGCGGACGATGTCCGCATCTTGGCGAGGGTTCAAATCCCCTCCAGTTGCCACTCAGAAAAGCTAAACCATGTTTCCTAAAAAAAGACATTGAGGGATTGGCGGCATCTAAGAATTTAGGGTTTGCTGAGGCTCTGGAAACTTTATAGGAGAAAGAAATGCAAAGCTTGCTAAAGGCTATTGCTTCTTGTGAATTTGACCAGAGCCTTCTCAGCCCTTATCTCTTTTTTCCATTGTTTTTTAAGACTAAAAAAGGGGAAATTGATGTTTTTGTTTGGCATTTTTATGGTCGCTTCCTAAGCATCAACAGAGCTAGTACAATAGCTACTACGATGATTAGAACGAATAGGCCAGCGATTGCGGGAACAAAGTACGTGTTAGCGACGGATGTTGGAGTAGCTGTAGGTGCGGCAGTAGCAGCAGGTGCGTTTTGTACGATCATGTTGGTCTCTGCGTTTGAACCCCAGTAACCGTTGGTGCCAACGAATGCTGCGGTGATAGAGTAGGTGCCTGGGACACTTGGAGGCGTCCAAGTAAAGTGGAACATGCCGTTACTGTCGGTTGTAGCTGTGCCGAGGGTGATGGGATTGCTGTTCGGATCAATAGCGGTCAACGTTACCGTAACGCCTGTGAAATTAGTCGGTTCAGGCTGTTGCTGGTAAACGTAACTCATCCAATTACTCATGCTAGCGTCAGATGCCACTGGAACTCCATTTGGAAAGTCAGCTGCCTGCTCAGTTTGCTTTGTGCCAGCAGAAATATCCATCACTGTGCCCTGTATAATTACTTTGTCGCCTGCAGTAATACTATTCAGTGGCGCCTGTACTGTAGTAGCGCTTGGTCCTCTGCCAACAGTGTAAACTTGCATGTCATAACCGTTAAGCATTGTTGTATAGCCGTCTGCGATAGCAATGTTCCAACTTGAGCCGTAACATGGAAGAGTCCAAATTTCTTTTCCGGTTGTAGCGTTAATAGCGCGCGTTAAGGCACCCCTGTAAATCGGGGATGTGACAGTGTGCTCAGCAGTCTCCGTGTATATCACCCCGTTACCAATAGCACATATCATGGTTGGATAATCACCGTACGGGTTGTAGAAACCAGCATTAGTACTGTTACCAGTTCCGCCGTTGCCATAAGTCCATTCTAGCTTTCCAGTCGTATCGTTATAGCAGTAACATACTCCTCCGAATCCACAGCTGTAAAGGTTACCGTAAGCAAACTGACCGTCTAAATCGCCACCAAAATCGTTACCATAGTAGTCCATAGCAACTGGCTCTGGAGTTGGACCCCACAGATACTGACCTGTAGCCAAGCTGAATCCCACGAAATTCATAGTTTCCTTATATGCTTCAGTGAAGATACCAGCCTTTGGATCCCATCCGCCTGGAAAGACAGTGATGTTGCCTGCTGGCGGCGTTAACGTGTTCCACCACAGCGCTGTACCCACTGCAGCCTTAGCTGAGTTGAGGTTGACAGCAAACCACGTGTAGGGAGTGTCACTTTGTGCATTGAACGATGTGCCTGCTGAAGGTAGAGTGCCATTGTAACAAAGCATCATATCGTCGTATTGAGCAGCAACTACGGTAGGCGTTGACGTCATAGTGTTCATCCATGGTATCGAAACGTTCCAGTCATAACAGCTTCCAGCGCCTCCGTTAATTGTGCCCAAAAGTGAACCTGTCCCCATCAGACCCCAAACCCCCATGTCGGACGAGTTCCACTGGCACAGTTCCCAATTTGGTGACGTCGGCGTGCCTGCGTTGTAAAGGGTGTAAATCAATTCTTCACCTGAAGGACCTAATACTGTCGTGCCTGAGGGAATGTTAGTTGCAGTGAACAAGTAGTCGCCTGTGTCGCCGTCATACCCCTGCCAATTGCCGTTTACCTTTGCAACCAGAATTGGTGGCCAAACTCCGTGGTAGTTGGGATTATACATGTCATAGACGTAACCGAATGACAGCGATGGTATACTGGTGCTGTTCCAAATTTGTTGTCCTGTTTGCAGGTTAATGCAGACAAGCGGTCCACTGTTGCCTCCCGTTTCTCCTACTGGTTCGTGGAAGTAGAGCATTCCGTCAAGTATTATCGGATTACTGAATCTTGTTACGTATGCAGTGCCATCCATGTAGTCGACTCCCTGAACTGGAAAATCGTTTCCTCCGACAATCCCTCCAGATTGAAGCGGCTTAGTCCACATGACATGACTAGTTTGAGATCCCACGGCATCAGGAATATATGCGTTCGATCCAAAACTTTGGCTGTACATCTGTCCAGAGCCGCTGCCAAGCCAGTTTGACGAAATCGACCACCAAGCAGTGTTCTCACCGAATATTGGGCGTGTCCAGTAAGCAGTCGGAAGCGGAGAGGAGGATACGGCCGAAGCGATTGGTGTTGACTGCACAGTGAGCGTTGTTGATGCAGAACTGGCCAGATAAGTATCGTTTGTGTACATGTTAGGCGTTGGAGGACCGAAAAAGCCCTGAACTAGCCCGGTGTATGTGTATACTTGTGCTGGGAAATTAAAGGTAAAGTTGTACGTGCCGGCTGCAGTCGGAGTATATGTAGTGTACTGTGATGATGTTGTGTCTTCGACAGTAGCAAAAGTCTGTGTTGTTTTTGCACCGTTAGGCGCAGTAATGGTGAGCTCGTAGTTTTTGAATCGAATGTCATTATTTATTGCTGCGTTGGCTATTACCTTGTCAACCCACATATAAACGTGGACTGTCTGACCGACACCGATCGGGTTAGGTGCAACATCGATGTAAGCGAACGTTGGAATATTCCATGCAGGTGTATGTGCACTAGCAGATGGTATTAGCATCGTTGAAGCTGACATTGAAAGCATCAAGAATATAGCAATCGCAATAGCTATAGTTTTGTTTTTAGCAAAATTCATGTATTTTTCTTCTCCATTTATTCTGTACCTCCAATGTAGCATCAAAGCATGTTTAAGTGTTTGTAACAAGTGCTTCTTCTGACAAATCGCCTTCGCAAAATTTTAGTAAAGCACTTGTGATTTCGATTCCAAAAAAGAGCAACGTTAAAGGTTTGCTGAGGCCCTGGAAACTTTATAGGAGAAAAGAACGCAAATGCAAATGCGCCATCACGATACTATCCTACTAATCGTAATTAACCAGAGCCTTCTCAGCCCCATCGCTCCTTCTCCTACTGGTTGACCTATTACTTGCATAGTTTTTTAAAGGTATGTAATCAGTGTCTCTTCTGACAATTTGGGCAATATTGGTAAAAAGATTAATAAAAACGAATGAAAGAACCTTTACGATTCAAAGGAATGGCAATGCTTCAAAACGATGAAACGATTGAGATATTAATGGATTTGGGGCTTACCGGGTTACAGGCGAAAACATACTTAGCACTAACCGCGCTTGAAAAAGCGGACGCAAAAAAAATCTCCAAAATTTCAAACGTTGCAAGACAAAACATCTATCGAATAATACCGGCACTTGAAAAACTCGGTCTAGCAGAAAAAATAATAGCAACACCCACACTATACAAAGCCACTCCTTTAAACGAGGGCTCCCTTATGCTGCTTCAAAAAAGAACAAACGAACATACAGCATTACAACAAAAAATAAAATTACTCGTGAGTAATGATGACGAAGGAAGAAATATTAATGCGATCGTTCATGAAGAGACTTCACAATTCATAGTTACTTCTGAAGAAAAACTTTTTAAAAAAAAAATGGACAAGGCAATTTCAGAGGCGCAATTAAGCCAAGATGCTATTTTATCTTCAGATGGAATAAAAAAAGCTTTATTTTACCAGTTTCAACTCTTCAAGAGGGCGATGGAGCGAGGCGTAAAAATACGCATAATTACAGAAAGAAGTGAAGGAAAACCGACTAGAAACGAACAAGCTTTAAAGAAAAGCTCCTTATTTGAGCTCAAATACAGTTCCGCCCCTATCCCTGTTACATTGGCGATATTTGATAACAAAGAAGTGAATATATGTATTTCAGATACGATGGTTCCCAGCTTATGGACAAATAACTCTAATATCGTAAAACTAGCAGAAAACTATTTTGAAAACATGCGGAATAACGCTCAAATAAATTAAAAACAAGCCTTAACAAGGTACCATCTCTGTTTACTATAAAAAAATTGTTATCCTGGCGAAACTAAAGATGTGGCAGCAGGAGACTCGATTTTCGTCAGCAAAGTGGAACCTGACGAAGGGTGACTCGAAAGTGGAGTTATAGGGCAATGTTTCTCGCCAGCGCCTACCGAGTAGGGATGCCCAGCCCCGAGTAGTACGAACTTTGCCAAACTCATGCCCTATCATTAAATTCATTAATGCCTCAACACAGCTTATTTTACCGGCGCACATAAGTAGTCATTAATTCTTTTTTGAATCCACTACAATTGGGCAATTATCAATTCCGCCGCCCGCCCCATTTACATCGATGGTTTGCGCATTCCAAGTTGGTGCAGCATAAGGTGGCGTGGGAGAAGACACCGTTGGAGAAGGAGGGGAACTGATTGTGAAGTCTAATGGGAATGATGCGGTGGTAATGTCCGGACGAAGCTTCTTTTTCAGGGATAACCAAATTTAGATGTGGTTCTTTAGCTAAATTGTCTCCTACTACCTTTACATTATTTTTAAACTTATCTTCACTAACTAAAAACTATCCTCCCTTCTTCTCTCATTTAAGTACCTAGCTTTCGCTAGCAAATTGACCAGCTCACATCCTTACTGAAAAATCCTCATGAGTACTATACTGTTAAGTACCTGAGCCTTCAAAAAGTGGACTCGCCCCTATTTTTTCACCTCTAAAACTTAATTGCCAGTAAATTCAAAGATTGAAAATTGAGCATAGTTGCATAATTGCAAAACAATACAGCAATTGTTTAAGTTTCAAAAAGTTGTAGATGAAAAAGAGTGATCAGATATGGAAATTATTTTGTTCGACAGAACTCTTCCATCGTTGACATTAAAGAAGGAACCGCGTAGATTACGTCCCTATCGTTTAGCATACCTACGAGACCGCCGTTTTTGTCAACGATTGGTAAGTGCTTGATTCGCCATTCTTTCATCAGTTTCGCTGCTTCTTCAACGGTTGCAGACTCCTCAATTGTCACCAGCGGGTTTGTATAGACCATTCTTGCTATAATTGTACTCAAAGGTACACCATGTTCAACTGCTCTCACCAGAACATCTTTGACTGTTATGATTCCTGTCGGTTTTCCACTTTGCTCAACAAGTATTGCATCTTTGTCAAACTTGTTCATTAACGCAACAACTTCTTTCACTGATGTATCATTACGCACAGTTTTAACATCTTTTGACATTATGTCTCTTACGAGAACATTGCTTGCCATTCAAATTTCACCTTAACCTCTAAAACAAAAGCACACTCATTTATCAATTTTCTGGTGTAGCCTAAGGCGCTATTTGTTTAGAGTTATTAGTTCCATAACCAGAAATCTGTTTGATAACATATGATAATTTTAAATACGGATGTAACGCAATATGGAAAAGGCTGAGTGCTCTGTGTTTGACTATTCGCAGAATATGTAAAGACGATTGTTGTCAAGTTTTCAGAACTGGTGAAAAACGATTCGATTATGGTAAGGACGGCAAATCAGTTGAGTTATCCTACTATTTGGAAAAGGAGAGAACAAACGGCTATCTTTCTTATGTTTTCGAAAAAGATGGGGAAATCATAGGAATATTACTTATCAGGATAGTTCAAAATATTCTTTACTTGAGCCGTATCGGCATAAAAGAAGCCCACAGGACAAAAGGAAATGGGTATTACTTACACAAGTTCATGATGGATATTGTGCAAGAAAAAGGAATCAAGGCTATTCAAGCCAAGGCACATTACGGGGTTTTAGGCTGGTTTGAGGATCTTGGGTATCTGCGAATACACGAATATGAAGACGATTTGTGGGGAAAATCTGCGGATATGATACTGCTTATTGGCTAAGCATCGGCTATTGGCTTTGAGACGACAAGTTCTCCCATTTTGTCAGACCAACACTCTTTGCAGATCACACCGTATTTGGGAGTGTCTATCTTGATATCATCTGGCTTAAAAGGATCCTTGCATAATTCGCAAATATCGGCTTCTTTAAGTTGATAGTTGTTGATTTCTCTCAGAATATCTGGATTTTCACGCAAACACACTTCAATAAGTCTACTTCTAGATATAGTCCGATCTACCGAGAGCTTCTTTAGTGCATTATCCAATTCTTTCGATATAGAGATAGCTATCTTATTGACCATCTTAAATTAACTCCAGTCATACCAAGGTATTACTTCTTCTAGTATTTATATTTTCTATCTTTCTGAACTGAAAACAACATTAGAATTTGAAATAATGACTGAGCTGGAATGGAAATTGAACCAATATCAATTAGAGAAAATCTCCCTCAAAACTCCCATTTTTTGTTCTTTTTGGATCTTCTTAATCAAACAATTTTTTGTTTATTCGCACCGCGCGCCGCTGATGGTGCAAAACTTAAAGGCTCGTTTCCCGTGATTATTTTTTTAGAAGGGACCTACCTTTGACAGATGATTCCAAAGTAATTGAGCGGTTCGGCGGAAGGTTAGATGCAGCCAAAAATTACGCTGAAGTCTGGCAAATCGTGAAGGACACAGTACAGTTTTCTTTGGGCAAAAGAAGAGATAGCATGATGCTGTTTTTGGATGATTTACCTCTACAGTTAGGCGCCTATTACCCGATTGGAACCAACAATATTGTCTTAAACAGGTCGCTGGTCGAAATTGTTGAGGCATCCGTGAGATCTAAGTCGACGGTTAATGCTTTGGTGTACAATCTTTTGCTGCACGAGTATTTGCATGCACTGGGCGAATATTCCGAGGTTGAAGTTAGACACATGGTTGTTGAAGTTGCGAAGAAATGCTTTGGGGGACAACATGTTGCAACAGTAGTTGCATGTAAAAGCCCATGGGTTCTGCTAAAGGATATTCCTCTTGGAACATTAAATGCACCAAAGCGTGTAATGGAGATCGTGAAAGATTTTGAAATTACAGGCAAATACATCGTTTAAAGCATCAGATTTCTGAATCTGCCCATTTTTTTAAAAAAACCATATGTCCATAACCAGCATACATAAGCTTGCCGGAAGCTCACTGATTCGGGATATCTGCATTTTAAAGTATTTTGTGTAGCACTTTAGCCAGGTCACTTTTTGAATGATTTTCAAGTCTAAAATTGACAAATCCATGCAAAAACACCAATTATTAACTAAAAACACAGCCTAAAAGTGACCAGCCTTTTTACCGCTGAAAAGTCCAACCCCTAGGAGAACCAATCAAAAGTTCTCTTATTCCAAACCTGTATGTTGTTTATGGATATATGGAAAAAAAATAGAGGGTTGCTAGTAGTTTTCAACCCAAACTTCAAAATAGGCTCTAGGATGAGCGCATACAGGACATTTCTCAGGCGCTTCTTTTCCTTCAAAGACAAAACCGCAGTTTCTGCATTTCCATTTGATCGTCTGTTCTTTCTTGAAGACTTTGTCTTGCTTTAGGCTTTCAAGCAGTTTATTGTACCTTCGTTCATGGTAGGCTTCTACTTTTGCAATCATCCGGAACGTGTTGGCAACATCCGGAAAACCTTCCTTGTCGGCTACCTCTGCAAAATTTGGGTAAAGTGTGCCCCACTCGAGTTTTTCTCCATCAGCTGCAGCTTTGAGGTTTTCAGCCGTTGATGCAATAACGCCGGCAGGGTAAGAAGCCTTGATTTCAACTATGCCACCTTTGAGATGCTTAAAGAACAGTTCCGCATGCTCCTTCTCATTAGCTAAAGTCTCATCAAAAATGCCGCCAATTTGCTCGTATCCTTCTTTTCTGGCTACGCTCGCAAAGAAAGTGTATCTGGTCCGAGCTTGAGACTCGCCTGCGAAGGCTGCCAAAACGTTCTTTTCTGTTTGACTACCAATAAAATTCATGCTAATAACTCCTTATAACATAAGGTTCAAACCGCAGATAAAAGGGTTCCCTGCACTCGAATTTAATGTATACGCTTTTATCTCGCTTACACTAAATTGTTCTTGCCGGATGATGAGAAGGCATTAGCTTGACTTTATTGGATGAAAGTTCAGAGTTACTCAGACGGCATCTAAATTGCTTCTAATAGGCAGTCCCGTTAAAAGCTTTGTTAACTAAACGTTCAATAACTCTGCAGGATGCACTTCTCCACCAACATTTCATTGGGAATAAAAAAAGTATAGTATTCAAAATTAATTAAGGATTTAAGGGGACTGAGCACTTACTCGTAGATAATAACGTGCAACCAATAGTAATTCTTAATAGGGGTATGGAACATTCTCTTACTCTATTCGTGGGGAAAAGAGATATTTGGAATCGGGTTTGGGTGTAAAAATAGTTCTTACGGCATCAGCTACTGAAATGAGCGATTTTTTTAATAATCCTTTTATCGCTTTCTTCGCAGGCTTCGGTAAGGGTCCATTTCCGCTCACTTTTATGAGAAAAACAGTTTATCCCCCGGTTGAACGCAAGCCTGATGGAAGAGCAAGATTTGCGCCTTACGGCTTAAGAAAAGTAGAAGCCATACTGCTGGAAAGTGGCTTTACAGAAAAAGAAGTTGCTGTGGTTCACCCTGACGACTTTGAAGACTTCATAGGATCAGAAACCAAGGTTGTGGGAATATCTTCAATGGATCCTACAGGCATGGGTTACGTAAGTAAAACTTACTCCTCAATAATCGGCGGAGGGGAACCCATGAACGCTGTCGAATTCCAAAAACTCGTTACTCATCCAAATATCAAAAAGTTTAAGCCAAAAATTATTGTAGGCGGATTTGGCGCTTGGCAGCTGGAACGCAAAAAGGTATCTGACAGTTACGGTGTTGATTGCGTGTTGCTAGGCGGAAGACCAGAACCAATCGTTAACGTTTTTAAGAAGGCAGTAAATGGTGAAGCTCTGCCGCGCATTGTTAAAGCTGATGAATCAATAGGCAACTGGGATTATAATGCCGTAATGCCCTTGTCTAAGCATGCTGCTATTCATGGTGCGGTGGAAATTTCAAAGGGCTGCGGCAGAAACTGCCAGTTTTGCACGCCTACCATGCAGCACAAGGTAGATGTTCCGCTTGAAAAAATTATGAAGGAAGTTGCGTTATCTACTGCAGAAGGCAGCGACCACATAACACTAGTCACCGAAGACCTGTTCTTATATGGCTCTAAAAATCCAAAATTCATTCCAAACAAGGACGCCGTCGTAAAATTAGTAAAAAGCGTTGCCCAGCATCCAGGCGTTAAAAGCATTCAAGCTTCCCATATGTCCTTGGCGCCAGCGGTTCATAATCCGCAGATGATAAAGGAACTTGCAGAAATACTGATTGAACGCAGCTGGTATTCTTTCGACAAAAAAGAGATAATTACCGCTGAAACAGGAATTGAAACTGGCAGCACAAGGTTGATGAAGAAGTATATGGTTGGCAAAATGTTGCCTTTTAAGCCTGAACAATGGCAAGAAGTTGTCGAGAACGCCTTTGGTATACTTAACGATAATAATTGGTATCCGCTGGCAACGTTGATTATTGGTCTTCCAGACGAAAAAGAAGAAGATGTGCTGCAAACGCTTGAGTTAATGGATAAATTAAAAGACTATAATGCGTTTTATGTGCCGTTGTTCTTTGTTCCATTGGAGAATTGTGTGCTGATGAATAAGAAAGGCGCTGAAATGGATTCGCTCTCGCAGGCGCGTTGGGACCTTTTCATTAAATGTTGGGAGTACAACGTTAGACTTTGGAAGCCGACTTTCCTTGAAAACCGTGTGCATAATCCAATCTTGTATACGGCTGTTGACCGTATAGTTATTCCGTACGTTGGTAGAATCGCAGGCTTCTACTACGGTTGGACACGGGGCGAACAACTAAAGCAAGCTTTCTGGACGCTGAGCATGTCTCAGCCAGTAGCAGTTAAGAATAAGCAAAAATTAACCTGATTCAGCAACTGCGTCTGTTGTCTCTTGTTTTTCATCTGTTTCCAGAGGTTGCTCGATAGCTGGTTGAAGCTGGGGTTTGAGGATTTTTCTTGCATGAGTAATGTACCCAGTATGTCCAGTCATAAATGTTTGGGGTCGGGTTTTTCCTCGCTCAACCTGCATGGCTCGCATTAGGCACTCGACCGTTTCTATGAATACGAAGCCGTTCTCTTTCAGCGCTTCTGTTGTTTTCACGACTTGGTCGATGGTTGGACTGAACGAGACTATTATGCCAGAAGGCTTGAGTGCTTCGTAAGCGTGTGGTACCACAAGCCATGGAGTTGCCAAATCTAAAATCACGGCATCCACATCTCTTTCTTCTATGCCTAAGGTGACATCTTCGCTTTTCATTTCAACGTAATCGATGAGTTTTGAGCGTTGGAGATTTTTAGCGGCGTTTTTTTGGAATTCATTGCGCAACTCGTAAGTGTAGACTTTGCCTGTTGGTTCAACGTAGTGTGCGAGGGCTGTGGTTAATGCGCCTGTTCCTGTGCCTGCTTCTACAACGCGGCTGCCTGGCCCGATTCCGCTGAACATAACAATTAGTGCTGCGTCCTTTGGATAGGTGATTTGCGTGTTGCGTGAAGACTTCATTATATAGTCTGTTAAAGCGGGCTTGAGTGTGGTAAAGTAGATGCCGAGGCTGCTTTTGATGGGTTCGCCGTATTCTTTGCCGATTAACTCATCAAGTTTGAGGTAGCCTTTGTGCGTGTGGAAGGTTTGTCCTGCTTGCATTTTTATCATGTAGGTTCTGCGTGCATCGAGGTAAATCAGCACGGAGTCGCCTTCACATATTTTTTGGTTAGCCAAATGTTTCTTCCCCTTTGGAAGTGAAAATACAGGTTGTATAATTTAAGCTTTGAACTATAGCTGCCCTGAATGCGTATTTTAATTGACAACCCTTGTTAAATTACAAAATGAGTTACGGCAGTCAAAATGTATTGCACCGCGATGGCGGCGATAAGTAACGCCATAACTCTTGCTATAACTATGGAGCCTGTTTTGCCTAAAAACTTGTAAATGCCGTTTATGTACCTGAGAATAACCCATGTTAAGGATAACACAATCAAAACTGCCAGAATCGCTATTACTGTACCGTAAGCTTGAAGGTCCAATATAGTTGTGGTGATAGCTCCCGGCCCCACGAGAAGAGGTATGGCAATGGGAACAGCGCCTAAGCTTTCGGGAGATTCAGCGTTCTCATGCATGCTGCCTGTAATCAAGATTCTAATTGCAATAATTAATAGCAGAATGCCGCCGGCAACCTCGAAACTGTAAATTGATAACCCAAAAAGCGAAAAGATTTCTTGACCTGTGAATGCGAAAACAAGAAGCAGAGCCATGCCAACGAGCGTCGCGGTGTTATATACTTTCTTTTTCTGGGCATCTGGAATGTTTTCGGTTAGCCCTATGAAAATGGGAATATTACCGAAAGGGTCAACTATGATGAACAGGGCTATAACGGCTCTGGTTATATCTGTGATGAAATCCAAATTAGCACTGCTCCAGACGCAACATAGTCTTAAGGACGATTCGATAAAAACCTAACGGCTTTAAGAATCAAAATAACATGCAGCTAAGTGAAATAGTATTGTTAAAAGAAAAAAGTTCCACAAAACTATACGATTTTTCTCCAGTTTTCAACATAATCCAGGAATTCTTGCACTGGCTGGCCACCGTAACTTCTTAGCTTTTCTCTAAGCTCAACCTTTTCAACTGCTGCTTTCTGGAAAGCGCGAATTTGGCTTGCGTTATCAGTTAGGTATAGGAACCCTTCGGCACCTGCTCTTGCACAGCGAACACTTACAGTAAGCAAATCTTGGGGTGATGGTACGTCTTTAGGGTTGTCGCCCGGACCGAAAACGTAAAAGCTAATGTAGAATGGCTTTTTTAGTAGTTTTTTGAAGGCGCGGGTAAGCATTTCCCAGTACCATGGGGTGGCATAGTTTTTGCTGAACATTACTACGTTGAAGGCGTCAGCGTACTTTGCAAGGTCGTCAAAGTCTACGCCGTAACGCTCATAAGAGCTTACAGGATCAGGCTGAATACACAGAACCAGGTCTTTCTTGACTTTCTCTCGAATTTGAGCAATGTACTCGGTAACTTCTTTTCGGCGCCACTCAAGCCAACCTAAACCACTTTTCTTCCACAGACTCTTGCAACGTGGGCAAATGCAGTGTCCATGCTCCGCAAAGTATTGGCTATTTAACCACACACCAAACGAGTGCCTATTAACTTCTGCTATGTAATTTAATTGTTCAGCCCTATGCTTTGGCTGAGTGGCGCACACAATGTCCCAGTAAATGTTGAAGTTGTTATTTCCCATTTTCGCTGGTCCAAGCGGCGACTGAGATATCCAGTCTGGATGATCGCGGACGGCAATGTTGTCTGCAAAAACGGCGACATTACTATACATATCTTGCACGGGCGGAATCCGTGTGCCAGTTTCTGTTTTAACGCGTAAAACTTGGAAATCAAATCCCTGTGCTTTTTCAGGTTGAAATGTATATGTGCCAAGCTTCATCCAGTACGCCTTTTAAATCCAAAAGAGGCGCTTGTAATGTTATAAGGTTTTTGAGTAATATAGAAAAAACCACCGGTTTTTATTTTTAACCAGATTGAAGAATGAGAAATAAGCTTGTACAGAATTTTAAGTCCCACACACAAATACTACAACAAAAAACTATGAGGGATTTATGATAACTTTAATAGCAAAGCAAAACCGGCATAACTTTAGTGCTCTACATTGTCCCTATATTATTTGTTGAAGTAGATTGGTGAAATAGCTTTATGTATTTAGTTCGAAATCATCTTTTAAGGTATAAAACAGCAACCTCACAAGGTTTTAATAAGAAACAGATGCCTTAGTTTCTATCCGTAAAAGGTCTAATAGAAAAGAAGGCGGAATCCTGTGAGTGAAAAGAAGGCTGTAAGCAGAAAAGTTGCTTTCGGAATCGGGTTGCTATGCATCGCGCTACTAATTATCACGAGTGGAGTAGTTGCTAATTACACATCAGCGCTAAACGATAAAAATGCCCAAATAACAAATGGCCAAAGCCAAATTGGCTTGTTGAAAAGCCAAAATGTAAACCTTCAGAATCAAGTGTCATCTGATAACTCGACACTAAGTTCTGATAACTCGACACTAAGTTCTGATAACTCGACACTAAGTTCATTGAAAACCGATATTTTAAGCCTGCAAACCCAAGTGGCATCCGAAACCTCAACAGTCACACAGCTTCAAAATCAACTTTCAGCATACCAGAAAGAATTAGCATCTGATAGCGGGTCCGTATCAACCATAACAAACCTTGAGAGCCAAATAGCATCAGATAACGCGGAAATTAATTCATTAAACCAAGAAATAGCAAGCCTGCAAAGCCAAATCTCTTCGCTACCTTAGCTTCCGCAAAGTATTAAAAAAAACGGACGCCTTAATTATCCGCGCTCGTAAAGGTCTATGGGAAAAGAGGGGAAAATCCTGGAGAAAAAGAAGGCTGTAAGCAGAAAAGTTGCTTTCGGAATCGGGTTGCTATGCATCGCGCTACTAATTATCACGAGTGGAGTAGTTGCTAATTACACATCAGCGCTAAACGATAAAAATGCCCAAATAACAAATGGCCAAAGCCAAATTGGCTTGTTGAAAAGCCAAAATGTAAACCTTCAGAATCAAGTGTCATCTGATAACTCGACACTAAGTTCTGATAACTCGACACTAAGTTCTGATAACTCGACACTAAGTTCATTGAAAACCGATATTTTAAGCCTGCAAACCCAAGTGGCATCCGAAACCTCAACAGTCACACAGCTTCAAAATCAACTTTCAGCATACCAGAAAGAATTAGCATCTGAGAACTCAGAAATTAATTCATTTAACCAAACAAGCGTTGAGAATCAAATATCATCAGGAAACTCGGAGATTAATTCATTAAACCAAAAAGTAGCAAACCTGACAAGCCAAGTTTCTTCGCTAAGAAACTTCCCTGCCAAGCATTGACGGATTTAGCGTAATTCAGATTACGGACACACAATATTTGAGTGATTCTGCTCCAAGCTTATTTAATGGGTTAACTAGTTGGATAGTGAATAGTAGTGGCGCTTTGAATCTTGTGATGGTTATTCACACTGGAGATATTGTCCAAGTTTCCAATTCTACTGGTAATTGGAACAACGCTAACAACGCCATGATGAAGCTTTACAATAACAGAATTCCCTACTGTTGGAACGCTGGAAACCACGACCAATTTAATAGTTCGCATCCTGCTGGTGGTGGGGACCCGAATGGTTCTTGGTTCGGCGGTAATTATCCTGCTTTTAACCTTACAATTATGAGGCAGCAACCTTATTGGGCAGGAGACATCAACGACGGAAAAGATACAGCCGTAAAATTCAGTTATGACAATGGCAATTACAACTTTATGGTTATTAACATCGAATATGATGCTAACCAAACTGTTTTAAATTGGATGCAAACCCTTCTTAAATGCAATCCAAATGTAAACGTGATTGTAGCAACACATAGTTTTCTCAATGGAATGGGTACTTATGGTTGGACGGCGAATCCCACCGATGTCATATGGACCAGCAACTTCGAAAAATTGCTAAATAACTATACTAACGTGTTTATGACGCTAAATGGGCACGATGTTAATGATGGAGGGACAGCATACAACAAAAGAGTAGGGAACAGAGAAGAAATCTTATTCAACAGGCAAGAAGAAGACAATCAAACGGGTGCAGCGACCGCGCGAATTTACGCTTTCAACATGAGCAACCCCGCAAACCCAGTTGTAAAAGTTTATACCTACGCACTCTATCTTACACCCACGCAATATCTAACTGACCCATTGGATCAATTCAGTTTTTCAACGAACCTGACTGCTTATTCATCTTCAACCGTCAGCATTGCGGCTGGCACTACCTTTTTGGGAGCGAGCCAAAACAGTGTAAGCTTCGCAAATTCAATAACCCTGAACGGTTTCAGCCAGAACGGTACCGCGCTTACTTTTAACAATTTGACTTTGAACGGAGTTACTTCAAACTTTACAGTAACTGCACTCGGAGCAAACATAGTGATAAGCAACTATAACCCAAACAATATAAGCTACACAGTTAGCGGGAGCGGAAACCAAACCTTCTCCGTGAACGAGTCACCTACATCAGTGTACATTGACGGCACTACACCTTCCACTGGCTGGAGCTACAGCCCCTTGAATGGAGAAATCATGGTCACTGGCGCTACCTCTAAGGTAGTTATAAACTTCTCGTAGAATTAGCACAAGGGTATGAGCAGTGTTAAACGCGGTGGGGGCTCTGACGCCATGTTAGTGTGCCGGATGCGTTAACATCGTTATTAACTAGCACTAAAACTAAAATGTTTGATAGTGCACAGATGCGTATGTGGATTAACCGTTAAATGTATATGCTGACCTGCAAAAAATAATCCAAAATGGGGAAAACGTTTGACCAGGGAAAATGCAATGTTCAAGAATAACAAGGACACATTCTTTCGAAAATCTAGGAATTTGGAGCCCCCTTTCTATCAACAAGTTTTTCCATAGAAAAACTGTGTGTTTTGGTGGTTCGCTAGAAAACAATTGTCCCCTTGACGTGTATTCATTCGCCGCCAGAATTAGCGAAATGGTTGGTTGCAAGCACATAATTATCATAGGTTGTAGTAATGTTGACGAATTTTCCCAAGAAAATTCCAAGTATCACGTCATTGGAGTAGATTGGAAGCCTAATCTGAAAGGGCACAACGAAAAGTTCCCATTACAAAAACTGGATCAACCTCCCGCGAAGCAAGAAAGAATTACGTTAACCGAGAACATGCTTAGAAACGCTGTAATAGTCTGCTCCAATGTTGTCGAACATCTGAATGAAATTGCTCCTATTCTTTCAAGGATGCAGAGACTGATGGCTTTTTCTCCCGTCTGTATCCTGACTGTGAAAGAAAGAGAAACTGAAAAAGGAAACAAAAGCCCAAATCTACCTATAACACCAAATCAAGCTCGGAGACCGAATTTGGAAGAATTCAGGTCAATTCTTAACAATTTCAATCTCAACGTACAGTTTATCGGATTCGCTGCAGATAATAGCCAATCATTTTCAAAGAAAACCGCTGTTGCAGTTGTCCACAGGAATGACAAGATTTTAATGCCTAAGAAAGATGAACTTGATAATTTCAAGGTAGTTGCCGTGATGACAGCATACAACGAAGAAGATATCTTGAGAAAATCAATAATGAAACTCGTAAATCAAGGCATCAGTACATATATCATTGACAATTGGTCCGCGGATTCAACGTATGAAATTGTGAAAGAACTTGAGTCAAAAGGCTTACTTGAGGGCAGTGAACGTTTTCCACAAAGTGGTCCTGTTAAATATTTTGAATACAAGAAACTGCTCGCGCGAATAGGAGAAGTAACAAAGATGCTTAAAGCAGACTGGTTCATTTATCAGGATGTTGATGAAATAAGAGTCTCTCCCTGGAGTAACATGAATCTAAAAGAAGCAATTTACGTCGTCGATAAGATGGGGTACAATGCGATTGATCACACAGTCATAGTTTTTGAACCCGTAGATAACAGCTTTTCCCAAAACTTAGATTTTGAAGAACACTTTAAGTATTTTCGTTTCGGCAAACGGCCCGGTCATTTTAGTCAAATACAAAGTTGGAAAAACTTGAAAAAAACCGAAATAGTACTCTCAGGACATTCTATTCAGTTTAAGGAACGCAAAGTGTTCCCTTACAAGTTTCTGTTGAAGCATTATCCAGTTAGGTCTCAGAGTCATGGTGAAAAGAAGGTTTTCACTGAAAGAAAGGCGCGCTTCAGTCCAGAGGAGCGAAAGGAAGGGTTGCATATCCAATATGACGAGTACGAACAAGGATGTAGCTTTTTGGCTAATCCTAAAGATCTCATCCGTTTTGAAAAAGAAGAATTCAATGAAGAGTTTCTGATCGAGAGACTTTCAGGCATAGGAATAATGCGTCAGTAACTGATTATCTCATGTCCCAGTTTTAATTGCCATTTAATCTCAATTCTGGGCAGTGTAAGCAGCTACAATACGAGCACTACGTAGCACTTTAGTTCTGAACACAGAAGCCGCTCAAAACGTCAAAGAGCAGACAAAGTAGTTTCTCTAAAATGCTTCAACATATAATAACGGGACAACCTGCACGCAATCGTTTCAACTTCAGACGCAATAAACTTCACATTCATTTTTGACTTTTTACTTGTTCAGAAACCGCCAAGAAAGAACTACGCCAATTGTTGTCGCCACTGCAGCGAATATTCCAACGTAAGCGAAGTCAAATGGAAGGGAAAATGGAAATTTGCCTATACCATTACTAAATATCGTTAATCGTCTCACTGCATCGGTGGTGTATGACAGCGGGTTTACATTAGCTATTATCTGCAACCAACTTGGCATCAGGCTGATTGGAAAGAATGCGTTGCTAACAAAGATTATAGGCAGTGTAAACAGAGTCATCACGGCCTGTGGAGTTTCTATTCTTGTTGTCCTCAAGTTGATTGCGATGAAGAGCGATGACAAACCCATGCAGATTAGGAAAACAATAGCAAAAACTCCAAGTATGCTGAAAGCAGTGAAGTTTGTACCGAATTTAAGGCCAAAGACGATTGCTACAGCTACAACGATTCCAGCTTGAAAAATAGATCGCAACGCTGCTGAAAGAACCTTTGATAGTATTATTACTGACTTTGAAACAGGAGTGCTCAGAACCTTGTTCAAGAAACCCATGCGCCGGTCCCAAACTACCGACATGCCACTAAAGGAAGCCGTGAAAAGCGTAGCGAACGAAACCATGCCCATAGCCATGAAGGAGAAGTAGTCAGTGACACCGAACGTATTTTTCATTATACTCGCGGACAAACCGTGGATTGAACTGCTTAACTGACCAAGCTGTGACAGCGTAAGCGGTGGGTTAAACGCAATAGGAGGTATTTGACTGGTACTGAATATTGCGCCTATATTCAGTGATTTTCCAAGCAAACCCATCCAAACAATTGGCTGAAGTATGGTTAGTAAGAAGACTATAGGAGCCTTATACCATTTTTTCAGATCGCGATTTGTCAAGGCCCAGAGGCCATGCAGCCTATTTTTAGAAACTTGTTCATTCTCATTCACTGTTTCGCCCTCTCGCTCTCTTAAATGTCATCCTCTGCATCATGACGTCTTCCCTAGATTCTTCAACGTCGCGCATAGATTTTCCCGTATATTGGAGGTAAACCTCATTCAATGTCGGTTTTGTAAGTGAAATCCTGGTTACAACATGTCCCTCTTTGCGCAAAGCCTCGATAATTAGAGGTGCGGTCACTTCACCGTTTTCAGCCTTTATCAGATAAGTATCATTCTCCCTCTTAACGTCCACAACGTGATCGATCTTTTTCACAAGCCCAGTAATGTCTGTGCCTTCTTGAATCGCAAGCTTAATCATGTCGCCGCCCAAACTCGCTTTCAACTCTTCAGGAGTTCCAATCACCATGATTTTTCCATGGTCAATTATGGCGATGCGATCACAAAGGGCATCAGCTTCTTCAAGGTAGTGCGTAGTCATGAAGAGAGTCATGCCGAACTCTTTTTTCAGCATTCTGACATAGTTCCAAGTTGCGACCCTAGTTTGAACATCCAAGCCCAACGTTGGTTCATCCAAAAAGAGAACTTGAGGTCTGTTGATAAGACCACACGCAAGCTCCAGCCTTCGGCGCATACCGCCAGAGTACGTTTGTACCAGCTTGTCTTTGAAGACTGCAAGTTCAACAAGATTCAGAAGGTCTGTTGCACGTTTCTTAGAAACTGTTCTCGGAATTCCGTACAGATCCGCGCACAAGAGCATATTTTCGTAACCAGTTAAGTCCTCGTCGGCAGTGTACTCCTGTGGAACCAAGCCTATAGAGTTTCTAACCTCAACGTTTTGTTTGGCAATATCGCTACCAAGTATAGTCGCCTTCCCTTCCGTCGGTCTTAGGAGCGTAATGAGCATGTTTATAGTTGTCGTTTTTCCAGCGCCATTGGGTCCCAAGAACCCGAAGATTTCGCCGTGCTTGACGCTGAAATTTATATGGTCGACAGCAATAAGGCTACCATTGAAGACTTTTGTAAGGCCTTCAGCCTTAATTACGTCTTCACTCATTTTTTTCCACCTTTTAGTTTGTGATTGGGTTTGTCACGTTTCTTTGATGTCCCATCTAAAACGGCTCTTGCTTCACCTAAGGCTTGTTCAGAGAATCTCTGCGTATTATATAAAGAGTATTTAAGATGTATCGGTTCGAGCCTCCAGATCAGCAACGGATTCTGATAACTCTCGGGTCTCTTATGGACAAAGAGAAATCCATGTTAACCAAGGGGCTTACAGAAAGGGGATATACACAATTACCAAGTGAAAGTTTTTAATTCAACTGAAAGTTGCGCTTTCACGCATAATTGAAGAAAGCGGTATTCAAAACGATACTCAGAATAACTTAAGGGACACGCTCTAAAATTTTGATCTGCTGTTAGCCTTTGGGGCGTGTTAGAGAACGGATAGCAAAAGACCTTTAATAGTTCTTTAAGCTAAAGGACAAATGGTGCTTTATACACGTGAGCAGGTTACATGTGGTAGCAGCAGTAGTTTGCATAATTTTTCTTTCAAGCATATTTTTGATTCCGTTTGCTAACGCTGACTGGATAATGTTTCGCTCGGACCCGTCTCGCAGCGGTGCAGGAACAGGCAATCCGGCGCTTACTCCCACGCTGCTTTGGAAAGACGCTATGGGCGCATTTGTTCATTCTTCTCTTGCTGTTGTCGACGGCGTAGTCTACGTAGGCTCGGGTGATGGCAACATTTATGCTATGAACGCTACTACAGGCACCAAACTCTGGAATTACACCACCGACCTTGGGTTTTTTGGCAACGCGGTTAGTTCGTCTCCTGCTGTAGCCAACGGCGTAGTCTACTTCGGCTCAGATGACGATAATGTTTACGCTTTGAACGCTGTTAACGGCGACTATATCTGGAGTTACAACACCAGCGCACCTGTTTATTCGTCTCCGGCTGTTGTCGACGGCGTAGTCTACATAGGCTCCTACAATCAGTAACGTTTATGCTTTAAACGCCGCTACAGGCGACTGTATCTGGAATTACACTACTGGCGGCGCGGTATATTCGTCTCCGGCTGTTGTCGACGGCGTAGTCTACATAGGCTCATTGACAATAACGTTTATGCTTTGAACGCTGCTACAGGCACCAAACTCTGGAATTACCCCACCGGCTTCTGGGTTGTTTCGTCTCCCGCGGTTGTCGACGGCGTAGTCTACATAGGCTCATGCGACAATAACGTTTATGCTTTGAACGCTGCTACAGGCACCAAACTCTGGAATTACCCCACCGGCGCACCTGTTGCTTCGTCTCCTGCTGTTCTTGGCAGCGTAGTTTATGTCGGCTCATTTGACTATAACGTTTATGCTTTGAACGCTGCTACAGGCACCAAACTCTGGAATTACAATACTGGGAACTGTAGTGTTGCTTCGTCTCCTGCTGTTGTCGACGGCGTAGTCTACATAGGCTCAGAAGATGATAATGTTTATGCTTTTAACGCTACTACTGGCAGCGTACTCTGGAGTTACACCACTGATTACATAGTTGATTCGTCTCCGGCTGTTGTCGACGGCGTAGTCTACGTCGGCACCGATGCCGGCACTGTTTATGCTTTTGGTGGTTCACCTACGCCATCTCCGTCCTCAACACCCACTCCAACACCTATACCTACAACTATTCCTACTCCAACAACACCATTACCAACACCAACTTCATCAGCAACGACTGTGCCAGCGACGGCGGACAGTGGCGAAACAGTTGACCTTACAATCAACGGAAACGTAACCAGCTCACAGATGTCCAACGTCACAATCGCGACAAACCAGTCCGCCAAGACAACCACAGTGTCTTTTACTGTAACTGGGCAAAGCGGAGCCACAGGCTTCAGCAATATAACTATCCCAATAAGTGCAGTACCTTATGGAACCACGCCGACAATCTACATTGACGGTCAACCAGCGTCAAACCATGGCTATACACAAGACAGTAACAACTACTACGTATGGTACACAACCCATTTCAGCACACATCAAGTATCCATCGTGTTCACATCAACCTATCCTTCTCCGAGCCCTACACCGCAGCCAAGTCTAACTCAAGACGCAATCTTGGAATAGCGACTGCCGTAGCCATTGTAGCAATAATTGCAGTAGTGTTAATGCTAAGAAAGCGTGGGAAAGGAAAAAGCTGAGAATTTGTACCGATTGTTATGCAGTTTTTTGTCAACATTTTAACTTAAACCTGTAAATTTGTGCAAGGTATGCAGAAACTTCTCTATTTCCATAGCTTAGAGACTTTCAATTATAGGCTTAATTTTGAACGATTTTTTATTATCAGGCTATATTTGGGTGAAAAATTGGATGAACATTGTCTGATAGACTGATATAATCAACAAACGCACATCACTAAGCACTAATGTGTTTCATATGCGTATATTTTAAATATAACTATACGATAGGTGTAGAGGTAAAAAATAAACAAGTAAACAAATGTCAAAAGAGGCAAAGTGAAAAATGGCGGCAGGAGACATAGCATGGGTCATAACCGCAACAGCACTAGTCATGATAATGACGCCAGCATTAGGATTCTTCTATGGAGGTCTTGTGCGAAGGAAAAACCTGGTATCAACGATTGTTCAATGCTTCGTAATATTCGCAGTCGTAAGCATAATCTGGGCACTATGGGGCTACATGCTTGTGTTCGGCACCAGCTATCAACGGCTTGATCGGCTGGAGCCCGAACCTACTAGGCATGAACAACCTAAGCATAGATACGGTTAACACTGCACTTGCCCCACAAATTCCTCAACTATTACAATTCGCATTCCAACTCAAGTTCGCAGCCATCACACCAGCACTAATCATTGGAGCCTGCGCAGAAAGATTCAGATTCAAATCACTACTTATCTTCATGATACTCTGGTCTACACTTATCTATTGCACCGATAGCCTGCTGGGTATGGAATCCAACCGGTTGGCTTCACGTCTTTGGCGCCATTGACTTCGCCGGAGGCATAGTGGTACACATTTCAGCAGGCATTTCAGCGTTAGCAGCAGCGGTTGTAGTAGGCAGAAGAAAAGGATGCGCGGTCCCGTGGCAGAATCATATGAAATCGTTGGATCAAAAAAACCATTCAGCAGAATTCAAACCAACCAACATCCCCTATGTACTGCTAGGCGCAGCGTTATTGTGGTTTGGCTGGTTTGGCTTCAATGCTGGTAGTGCGTTAGCCGCAAACGACTTAGCCGTTTCAGCGCTTGTAGTTACAAACTTAGCAGCAGCAGCTGCCTCTATAAGCTGGATGCTTGCAGACTGGGTAATTAAAGGGAAACCATCAGCAGTAGGTATCGCTGCTGGTGCCGTTGTTGGATTAGTTGCAATTACGCCTGCATCAGGCTACGTCAACGTACCATCAGCATTAATAATTGGTTTAGTAGCAGGAGTTATCTGCAACTTGGTAGCTAACTGGAGAGCAGGCAGATCAAGAATAGACGACGCATTGGATGTGTTTGCATGCCATGGCGTCGGCGGAATTTGGGGTTCAATCGCAACAGGCTTATTCGCATCAGCAGCGATAAACGGTGCAAGCGGCTTATTCTTCGGAAACCCAGGCCAAATGATTCCTCAATTGTTAGCAATTGGCGTGGTGGTGCCATTTGCATTCTTCGGTTCCTACTTACTGCTTAAATTTGTGAACGTATTCTCGCCACTGCGTGTTAGCGAGGAAGCAGAAGATGCAGGTTTAGACCTAGCCGAACATGGTGAAGAAGCCTTTCAACTAGATTAGAGCATAACCAAGCTCTTTTTTCATATTTTCCTAATTTTGTATTATTACCAATTTTATTATTAGACAACTTACCGCAATAACGTCATTTTTTGGACAATTTTATTTTAATATGCCTTTTTGACTAATTATTGTACGAAAATTTTAGCTAACAAGCGGCTAATTGAACATTTATCAATATTTAGCCTTAGAATAAAGAAGGAGAGGATGGCTTAGATCCTAGTCAGCGTGGAGAAGAAGCGTATCAACTGGACTAGAGCTGTAAGTCGTAAGGCTTAACAGCCCGAATTCTTTTTATTCCAAGAAAATATTTTTCTGCTTAAATAGGGTGATATGGTGAATCTTGCGTCCTGTTCCACATATTTTCAAAGTAAACGTAATCACTTTTACTAAATGTGGATTTTCTGACCACAAACTGGGCGCGATTTCACCATTGTATATTGTCTAAACGCCCATGTTCGCTTTCTTTTCGTCGTAAATCGCAGTCTTAATCGGCATGGGTGCATCAACGTATCTTGTCTCAAACGTATCCATAAACTTATAAATAAATTCAGTTATATGGAAAACCACAAATTTAAAGGAGAAAAGAAAAATGCAAATTGCTAAAAACAAGACTGTGGCTATTGCTATTGCTTTATTCTTAATGATTTCGATGGGAGCTGCTATGATGGTTGTACCAAATGTTAACGCGCACACGCCGGCATGGAATATTCCAACGTTCGCTTACATTGCTGTGGCACCTAACCCTGTAGGCGTCGGTCAATCAGTGGCCATTTTTATATGGGTCAACCAGGTTTATGACCAGGCAGCGGTAACAAACAACTATAGATTCCATAACTTCGAGCTTACCATTACAGCGCCTAATGGTGCAACTACAAAACAGACTTGGGATACTATACAGGATCCAACATCAAATCAGTTAACTCACTATACTCCTACTCAGGTTGGCACGTACACACTTAACTTTACTTTCCCAGGACAGGCTATCAATGCATACCCACATGCATCCATGGTACCAATGAGCTTCTTTGGTGGTCCTCTAGTACCTGATCAATTTGTTAACGACACCTATCTGGCCAGTTCTGCATCAACAACGTTCACTGTTCAGTCAACACCGCTACCTGCGGCCATAGGTAGCTCGCCGTTGCCGACTGCTTACTGGACACGCCCAATATTCGGTGAGAACACTGCTTGGTGGTCGATTTCGTCAAACTGGCTTGGCACCGGTGCACCAGGCTATAGCAGCGGTGTTGGACCAGGTGAGGAATTTTATCACGCGGATGCCGTGGGGCCTCAAACTGCTCATATCATGTGGACTAAGCCGCTTCAATCTGGAGGAGTCGTCGGAGGAAACAGCTTTGTTATTCAGGGAGACACCTACATGGAAGGGTCTGCTTACGTTCAGAGATATGTTAATCCGATAATACTTGACGGAATGCTCTACTACACGGAACCAGTATCAGAAACGGGAGTTTCTAGTGGACCAACTGACTGCGTTAACCTGCAAACAGGACAACTTATTTGGTCTCGGACTGACGTTCCTGCGCTGTCATTCGGCTACATCTATGACATGCAGACTCCCGACTACCACGGAGTTTGGCCACCAATTCTGGTTGCAAGCGTAAACGGCGGTTGGAAGGGGTATGACGGCGACACAGGCGACTACTTGTTCAACGTATCTAACATTCCCTCAACCGGGGTCCCGGTTTTCGGGATACCAGGTTCCCCGCCAGGAGCGATAGTTAGTCCAGCAGTGATGGGTCCGGAAGGAGAATACTTGATGTATGTCGCGCTTAACGATGGCACGCCTACAAACCCCCAGTGGTATCTGAGTGAGTGGAACTCATCCCAACTAGGGACATGGGGTATAATGGCGACTGGCGTGCTTGCAGGCAATATTAACGGAGGCGCTGCAAGCGTTTATTCCTGGAACGTTTCGATACCATGGGCAAACACTATGCCTTCATCATTTACTATAGCTGCTGCTTCCCAGAATGTGCTGCTTTGCTACAATGGCTCTCTACCTGCTAGTCCATCAGCCTTTTCATCTGCAAGCAATGCTCCCTACACATACTTTGCTGTCAACCTAAACCCATCTAAGGGTGCAGTTGGTTCGGTGCAGTGGTGGAATACATTACAGCCGCCAGCAGGCAACATCACTGTCGTAAGCGGCGGAGCAGATTTTCAGAGCAATGTGTTTTTTGAAAGCTATAGGGAGACTTTGCAGTGGGTGGGATACAGCTTGACTACAGGCCAGAAAATATGGGGTCCAACCCCGGCTCAACAACAGCTTGACTATTATGGCAGCACTGGATCTGGCGACATGGCTGGGCAGGCTGCTAACGGATTGTTCTATAGCAGTGGGTACGGCGGAATACTATACTGTTATAACGATACGACTGGACGCTTAGTGTGGACGTATGGTAATGGCGGGGAAGGCAACAGTACTAACGCTGGCTTCCAAAATGCTTATGGTGATTACCCGACCTTCGTGAACGCTGTTGGTAACGGAGTAGTATACACGATTACTACTGCGCACACTGTTGAGACGCCGATTTACAAGGGTGCATTAACGCGCGCTATTAACGCCACCACTGGGAAGGAGATATATACTCTTCTGGGTTACACTACTGAGTTTTCAGGTACAAGCTTTGCTATCGCAGACGGGTATGCAAACTTCTTTAACGGTTATGACAACCAAATCTACGTCAATGGCAGAGGACCAAGCGCTACAACAGTTACGGCACCAGATACCGGCCTATCATTTGGACAAACAGTGGTGATAAGAGGCACGGTGATGGATGTTTCTGCTGGTACAAAGGCAACAGAGCAAGCAGCTGACTTTCCAAATGGAGTTCCATGCGCATCTGACGCTAGCATGACAGATTGGATGGGCTACGTTTACCAGCAGCAGCCTGAACCAACCAACTTCACCGGTGTCCAGGTAACTTTAAGCGTCACTGATTCTAATGGCAACCACTACAACATAGGCAAAGCAACTACCAACGAAAACGGAATGTACACTCTCACGTGGACACCGAGCATAGCAGGCAACTACACTGTCTACGCTAACTTTGCTGGAACCAACGGTTACTGGCCATCATCAGATACAACAAGCTTCAACGTAATGAATGCGGCACCAACACAGGCACCGACAGCTTCACCTGTTACAGGCTTGGCATCGACTGGAACCGTAGAGTTAGGAATAGCAGCAGTAATAATCGTAATAGTCATAATCGGCGCTGTACTGGCAATTCTGATGCTTAGAAAACGACCATAAGGCGAAAGCAAACGAACACAACATCATTTTCCCTTTTTTTGTCCTTAAAAATGGCAAGATAAAAAGCTAAAAAGAAACTCTGACTTTAATTTCGCTAAGAATAACCGCAACTTTACAATTGCATTGATATTTTTTTAAAAAAAACCTTCGAAAATGTTGTCTTTGTAAGGCTTAATTTTTGGATGCTTTTTTATAAATCTAATTATAAAAAGAGAATTTGTTGAAAGAATGCACTAATAACAAGCGCTTTTTTTTCATTTATCCAGAATAATCACCATTATCAATGCGAATGCATAGTTTAAATATTAGTTTTGCCAAGAAAGAAGAACAAATAAGCCGTAATAACGCTATCGAGGGAACAAACGTGGGAGCAGCAGACATCGCTTGGGTTCTAATGTCAACGGCTCTTGTAATGCTAATGACCCCAGCCTTAGCTTTCTTTTACGGCGGCTTAGTCCGAAGAAAGAACCTTGTCTCGACGCTAGTCCAATGCATCATCATTTTTGCAGTAGTCAGTCTAGTTTGGTTCTTTTGGGGCTATAGCCTCGTTTATGGACCAAGCATAGATGGAATAATAGGCAACCTGTCTCTCGTGGGATTAAACGGCATAACCATAAATACCGTTAGCCCTAACGCGCCAGCCATTCCAACAATACTATTCTTCGCGTTCCAGCTCAAGTTTGCCGCAATCACGCCAGCACTGATCATAGGCGCATGCGCGGAAAGAATCCGTTTCAAATCACTCCTGATCTTTGTCGTTTTGTGGTCCACTCTCATTTACTCGCCCATCGCTTGCTGGATTTGGAATCCCAACGGATGGTTACACGTTTTGGGCGCCGTGGATTTTGCAGGCGGCATAGTTGTACATACAACTGCAGGATTATCTGCATTAGCAGCGGCGCTTGTTGTTGGCAGAAGAAAAGGCTGCGTTTACTGGAAAGATCAACTCAAAGCCTTAGACCAAAAAGGCGCAAGCAAACCAGCATCGGCAGGAACCGAGTTTAAACCAACCAACATTCCCTATGTGATTTTAGGCGCAGGGTTACTGTGGTTCGGCTGGTTCGGTTTCAACGGTGGCAGCGCATTAGCCGCCAACAACATTGCTGTCTCAGCCGTTGTAGCTACCAACTTGGCAGCCGCTGCCGCAGCCGTAAGCTGGATGATAATGGATTGGTTAATCAAGGGTAAGCCTTCAGCAGTAGGCATTGCAGTGGGTTCGGTATGTGGTTTGGCAGCTATTACAGCAGCTTCGGGCTACGTTAGTTTGACTGCAGCAGTGATTATTGGTTTGGTTGCAGGGATAGTTTGCAACTTGGTGGCTAACTGGAGAGCCGGGAGATCAAGAATAGATGACACATTAGACGTTTTCGCATGCCACGGAATCGGCGGCATCATCGGCGCAGTAGCAATAGGCTTATTCGCAACCGCCGCAGTTAATCCTGCCGTGCAGGGATTATTCTTTGGCAACCCTGCTCAACTTGGCATCCAAGTGCTTGCTGTATTAGTCGTGTCTGCCTTTGCATTTTGCGGTTCTTACGCGCTTTTGAAAGTCGTAGATTTCTTCTCGCCACTAAGAGTGAGTCCTAAAGAAGAAGAGGATGGCTTAGATATTAGTCAGCATGGAGAAGAAGCATACAATCTTGACTAACGCTTGCAAACGTGAAACTCTAAGCCTCACTACCGAGCGGTAATTTGCAAGCGATAAGAAAGCGTAACAGTTCCTAACAATACTTTTTTATCCCAACTTTTAGAGATATAATTTAGAGGTTTTCAAAATGAAGGTTGTTGCTTTTAATGGAAGCGCACGGAAAGATGGTAATACAGCCATACTCCTAAAACGCGTGCTCAAAGCACTCGAAGGAGAAAGCATAGAAACTGAACTAATCCAGCTTGCTGGCGAACAAATCAGGGGCTGCACAGCCTGCAGAGCATGCTTCAAAACAAAGAATCAACGCTGTGTAATTACGGATGACAACGTTAACGTGTACATCCAAAAGATGGTTGAAGCTGATGGCATAATCTTGGGGTCTCCCACATACTTCGGCATGATGTCGCCTGAAATGAAGGCGCTCATCGACCGCGCGGGTTTCGTAGCTAGAGCCACCCCTGATGTGCTAAAGTACAAAGTCGGAGCTGCAGTCGTTGCTGTCAGACGCGCGGGCGGGATGACAACTTTCGACGCTATAAACCACTTCTTCTTGATTAACCAAATGATTATCTCAGGCTCCTCGTACTGGAACATTGGCATTGGAAACAAAAAGGGCGAAGTTGAAAAAGACAAAGAAGGCATGAAAACCATGGAAGATTTAGGACGAAACATGGCTTGGCTTCTCAAAAAGCTAAATACTTAACCCATTATTTTTTTGCTTAGTTCACTACTAAGGCTCGCAAAAACCAAGTTAAGGCACTCTGACTTTTCGATACCTACAATAAACTAGGGACTGAATAACTAAAACCACTTCAACCAGAACGGCCAGCCCTATTACAATATGCGCATAATTGACTGAAGGATTTTACTTTAGCGCAAGTTTCAGCATTGACCCCTATGTTTCTTATAGATGCCATCCTCGTTTTGTCTAAGGTTTTTTTGTGGCGTGACCATTAACTTAAGTCATTTACTTTTTATAAAAACTTGGCAGATTGGCTTCGCCCTATTTAAGGGGAAAAGTTTAAGGGTAATAGTTTGTTATGGTTTCGCGTATTCTCATCTTGAGGGTTTATGTTGAGCACTAAAACAGAAACAATTGAAGAACGAAAGGCAGAAGTCCTTATCAAACTGAGAAAATATAAGCTTCTTAAAAAAGAAAAACACGACGGCGAAATAAGTTATATCATCGACATTCCACAGGATAAAGAAAAAGCAATTGTCTGGTGCATTTTAGGTGAAGCAACCGTCGGTATCGCCGCCATGAATACACTCTATAAAGTAATGAAAGAAAAAGAAATCGACCGCGCAATAGTAGTCACTGAAGGACGCTACACACACGCTGTTAAACTTGGCGCAAAGAAGAAACAAGTTGAATTACTGCCCAAGTCTTTCCCAGTTTTTGACATTTTCGAGCATGCACTAGTTCCCCTCCACGAAATCTTAAGCGAAAAAGAAAAGAACCAGCTTCTCGCCCAATACAAAGTTAAGCCCTACCAGATACCGCAGATAGAATCAGGCGACCCAGCGGTTAAAGCAATCGGCGCCAAACCAGGCGATATACTGAAAATCAAAAGGAAAAGCACAACGGCAGGCGAACACATTACTTACAGGTACGTAGTAGAATAAAAAAACATATATCTTAATTTTCGCACCAATATGGTGTTTTCAGCCTATAATAGTAAGTAGATACTTTTTATCTAGCAAAAATAGGTCTAAAAATGATGCACCAGGGTAAGCGCATTATTGATTGAGAATTAGTTCAAAATTGCGGGTAAGTGTCGGGATGTCTCAAGTTTTAACTCAACAAAGTTGATTCGAAGGCTTAATCAGAATCTTTCAGCTTGTTGCTCCAATATTTGGGTGAGGGTGGGGAAAGAGAGAAGGGTAGTCTTTTTGTTAGGGTTTAGGTGTCAAAAAGAGAGTATCCCTTTTGATTAGCCACTTCTAAAAAGGTGATACTCTTTATGGACGCAGAGAAAAAAATTATTTGGCAATCATTACTTCCGTTGATTTCATGATTGCTTCTACTTCGTCGCCAACTTTAATGTCTAAATCTTCAACGGCTTCCTTAGTTATAACCGCCGTAATAGTTACGGGCACTTTTACTTCAACCTTAACTTTGGCTGTGATAACGCCTTTCTCAACACTCACAACTTTTCCTTTAAAACGGTTCCTTGCACTTAGCTTCAAACCTTTCACCTCCAAACTGCCTGAATCCGATAAGACCCTGTCGAGGTAGCTCTCAACTTGCTTATACTCCTCAAGCAAACTTCTGCCTAAATCAGTTAACCTTGCGCCGCCGCCTCCGGATTTTCCGCCTTTAAAAGTTTCAACAATTGGCTCCTCCAGCGTCTTTTGAATATCATGCAGATAATTCCAAACATAACGGTAAGACATTCCTAACGTTTCTGCAGCTTTAGAAATCGAGTTTTCCTTATCGATGGCTTCGAGAATTTCGGCCCCGCCTTTGCCTATTAGTGGTTTATCTTTGTATTCTATCCAGACTTTGCATGAGAGCTTATGTTTTTTGTTGGCAAGCATTCTAGCTATGGTTATGTCGCAAAGACCATATAAAGCTAATTAAAGGTGCGCGCCATTAAGTTCTTTGGCAGGTATCACGTATACACTGTCTTCTGGTATTGTAATTGTTACGGCATCTCCTCTTGCAGGCTTGCTTCTAACAAGAGCTGTAAACTCAATATTGTTTATACTGATGATTATGCGGAGCCCAAATCTCTCTCTGAACACGTCTACAATTCTCCCTTCAAAGGTATTGAACTCGGTAACTGTGTTCAGTTTAATCAGTTCTGGTCTCACACAGGCGTAAACTGAGCCGCTAATTTTCATACGCGACTTTAGTTCTAGACCATTTTCCAACTTTATTGTAGACCCTGAATCAGTAAGAGTAGAGTCTCCCTTGTGCATATCATAGAAACCTACAAGCTTTGCTGTAAGATAATTCCTTGGCTCATTAAATATTTGTTCCGGAGTACCGACCTCAATTATTCTGCCCTGATGTATAACAGCGATTCGACTTGCTAATGTGTAGGCCTCGTCCCATTCATGGGTAACATGGATTACTGGAATATTGTATTTTTCAGGAATTGCTTTCAGCAACCGTATGATTGACCCTTTAGTTTCGGGATCTATCATCGAAAGCGGTTCATCCAAGAGTAATATCTTTGGGCTGGTAACCAACGCTCTCGCCAACGAAACACGCTGCTGTTCTCCACCGCTTAATGTAGCAGGCATCCTCTCAAGCAGATGTTCAATGCCTAGGTCTCTGACCACTCCGTTAATCAACTGTTTTCTCTCCGACTTTGGCACGCGTCTGGCTCTGAGCCCGAACTCTATGTTGCCTTGGACATTCATCGGATCAAATGAAGAAAAAATCTGTGATACGTAAGCGATATTTCTCTTTTCAGGAGGCATGGTTGTAATATCTGAGCCATCAATCAATATTTTACCGCTGGATGGTCTATAAGCTCCTGCGATTGTTTTGAGAAGTGAGGTCTTGCCACTGGCAGTCCGCCCGATTATGATCATATATTCTTGTTGATCAACGTTTAAGCTGATAGAGTTCAATCTGAAAGTGCCCAGCGTGAGATCAACATTAATTATTTGAAGCATCGCATTCCTCTCTTTCAGATGTGTTTTAGAATCCACCTGTAAATTATGAATATAACGAGGACTATTATTAGAAGAGCTGCTGAATACTTTACTACACCTGCTAATCCTAATGCTTCGAACGCCTCATAAATGTAGATTGACGCTGGATAGACGTCATTACCATTGAAGTATACATAGTAAGCTACCACGAGTAGCGCTCCTACCTCCGCAACTGCCCTTGCCCAGGTGAGTAATGCTCCGTTGGCTATTGACTTCCAGATTCTAGGCACTATAACATGGATAAACGTAAATGCTGGTGTGGACCCGAGTGTTCGAGCGGTCAGCTCGATATCAGGGTTAATCGTCTTTATCGAGGTCTCAGTCACTCTTATAGAGTAAGTTGCTGACAGGTAGGTGACTGTGATTATGGCGCCTATCAACGTGTCGATCATGTTTATGCCGAGTACCTGCAGAAATGGACCTAATCCATACTGTGAGGAAAAAGCTAACACTATCATTATGCCAACTACAACATGGGGAACCATAATGGGAATGTCGATGATTGCTTCGATAACCTCTTTAAATTTGAAGTCTGATCTCAGCCAGAAGATAAGCGAAAGGAGTGCCTACTAACACAGATAGGAGCGCTGCGGCTGTCGCAATTATGAAAGTGACATCAATTGAAGCAATGAAGGAACCTGTGGAGAGTGCAGAAATGAGGTTGTTCACACCAAGTGCTATGATAAGTAGTATGGGATAGATAAAAAAAAGGATTGTTATTGCACTGCAGAAGATCAGTATGGCTCTGAATTTTCCATTAAACGCAATCAGGCCCCAGCAAATTGAGATTTATATGTTGCGTTAACCGGTGTAGTGTATGGTTGGATTAAGCTTGGGACACTAGCGTATTTGCCATAGACGATGCCCTGCGAAAAGGGTGTTATGCCGTATTGCTCAAGTATGCTCTGACCAGTTTTACTGTATAAGGTTTGGATGAATAAGGTAGCCGCTGCCGAGTTCGTGGAGACTGTTGGAATCGTGACACAATAGATAACTGGATTGACGACGAATGATTCGGTTGTTCCCAGTTCCGTGTAGTTGAAGTTGGCTTTGTTGTAGTAAGGTGTGTTCGCTAAGACCCCTAAGTTAACTTGGGTGGGTAATGTGATCCAAGCGAGACCTGTAGTTTGATTTGTCTGCGGTATAGCGTTGGACTCGTAAGCTGAAATTATGAAATCTATGTGTTGGGTCTGCACAAGCGGAACCAAATCATTTTCACTATTTGTCATGTAGTATTTACTCGGGTTGTTGTATATTGCGTCGTAAAGTTGGTTTACATTTCCGAAGAAGGTTAAGCCTGCCAAGCGGATCATGCCAGCAGCCTGATAACCGCTAGGGTCAGTGAAAGGATTCGAAACACCAACTATAGTGGTCGTGTTAAGCGCAATCAAAGTAAACATGTTTTTCCAAGCCGTAGTCCACGCAGTAGAATTTACTGTAAGTCCTTTAGCGGCAGTCCACATGTTATATAGTTCTAGCCCGCCTGATGATTTTAGATTGACAATGATGACCATTTGTGTTTGGCCAAAGGCAATTTCGTAATTTGCAAGATTAGGGAAGAGGACGGTGGGCATAGCGGTCGTGTCAGCGGCGGCTTCCAAACTTAATGATTGTGTGAGGTTCTCATATTGGGCAACTAAACCACTTCCCTCAAACAGAGGAGGTGCGACTGTAATGCTTGGATACTGTTTCTCAAAAGCGGTCAACTCTGAGCCAAACGCGTAGGTTAGAGTGCCGGCTGCACCGACTGCAAACGGCTTCCCACTAGAGGCTAAACTGACCAAAGAGTTCGTCTCGGAGGCTTGAAGGTTCGCAACTTTTGTATTCAGCGAGTTGATTTGCGATTGATCTGTAAAATAACCTACTGAAAATCCTAAAGCGACTCCAATTAACAGACCAATTATAAGGAAGGCATACGTCATAGTGCTTAGTTTACGTTTTTCAACTGCCATTTATTTTCCCTTCAATTATTTTTCTTGTTGGCGATATTTAATTCGACATGTTTATATAAACATAACGAGGTGACTAGCTAACCCCCTTTTAGGCGCTGCTGAGCGCTTGAAACTACCCCACTACTGAACAAAAACATCGTAAAACCGCATCTAAGTTGGGCATTTTCTTTCTTCTGTCAGTTCGCTTAGAATTACCAGTGCTTCTCCAAGCGGCATGCCGAGCCTTTCAGCAAGTTCATTTGCGGTAACGTCAGCTTTTTGCGGCAAAATGCAATCGCGAGTGTAAGCCTTATGAGTCGGGTACATAACGGAAGCGTGAACTGTTTCGATAAGCAACTGCCAAAGCTTCTCTTTCGTGTACTCTTCCAAATTCATAGGCATCAACCATGTATACGCTGTTAAGGTTATTAGTTTACCGCAAATGCACTTGCAAAACTTACAACAAACTTAATACCTCGCCGTCACAGTTTGAAATATTTGAGTTGACTCTTTTTGAAAGCTGCTGTTTATCGTGGACCTTACAACATCAAAATTGAAGAAGTGCCGGAACCAGAAGTTTCAGGCAGAAGGGTGCTTGTGAAATTTAAGGCTGGAAGCATATGCGGCACTGACATGCATTTGTATAGGGGTGATTGGAAATGGATGAAAAAAGGCTTGATAATCGGGCATGATGCATGCGGCGTTAGGGCGGACACGGATGAACGGGTAGTTATGGTTCCCATAGTGAATTGCGGTCACTGCTACTATTGTCTGCGGGGATTGCCAACCTACTGTGTTCGAGGCAAGTTTTACGGTTTAACAAGGGACGGCTTCTTCGCAGAAGCGAAAGCAATGCTGCCCAGAAGCCTAATTCCTATACCTTCAAACGTCACTGATGAGGAAGCAGCAGTGGTGGAGCCTGTTGCTTTGGCACTTCACGTTCTGGACTACATGAAGCCTAACCTTGGCGATTGGGTAACCATAATAGGGCAAGGAGCCATCGGCTTACTCATGACGCAAGTTGCACAGCTGAAAGGATGCCAAGTAATCGCAGTAGACTTAGAGGATTACAGGCTTGACCTCAGCAAAAAGTACGGTGCAGAAGCAGTTATAAACGCCAAACATGAAGACGTCATCAAAACCGTAAGAAAGTTAACGAAGAGAGGCTCTGACTTGGTGATTGAAGCCGCTGGAAATACACATACAGTGGAGCAAACGCCCTATTTAGTAAGGAAAGCGGGCAAAGTCGCGCTGGTTGGTGAGTCTAAGGGGTCGTTGAACTTGGAGGATGCTGATGAAGCATTGTTTTTCACGATTTACATCTCGCCCGTTGAATATCCATCTGCCGTTGAGCTAATCGCTAGAAAACTGGTGGATGTAAAAGGGCTAATAACACACAGGTTCAAACTTGACGACTTTGAAAAAGCATTGCAAACTGTTGACAATCCAGCGGAGAAGCCTCTGAAAGTGATAATAACTAAGTGAGTACTTCCCACAAGTCCCTATTGTTGATCTTCCGAAAGTTTTTGAAATTCTGGGTTTAAAGCTAAAATAAATTTATAATAATCTTCTTTTTTCATTCAAACTCACCCTATTTGCTATTCTTTTCAGCTTCATTCTCAGCAATCATTCGTTTAAGCTTCTTCTCCATGTTCAGTTCATATTGGTGCTCCTTAACCATGGGCGGTAACGTTTTTTGTTTAAACAAAGTGTCTGGCGGTGCAATGCGCTGTTCGCCTTTTTTAACGGTGATTCCCTCGCCTTCAGAACAATCCTCAAAGTCCTCCAACGCCTCAACAATCCAGTAGCCTTCACTTTTAGTTAAAACCTTAACCTTGTATAATCCCTTATAGTATCTAAATTCACTCACCAAATCACCAATAGTATTTTCTTTTGAGTGTTATTTAGCTCTTGTTTTTTCTTCTTTAGCGCTTTTTTCTCATCAAAAAACAGACTTTTGAGACGTTGATTAGTGAAGAGGCTCTATTATTCGCTAAGTATTTGAGAAATGAAAGACGAGAATAGGATCCACGAATTCCCAGCCTTTAGTTTTGTGTTTGCTTTTATCAGAGGGGGTACATTTCACGCGCTATATTAGGTTGTCTTTATTAGGAAATAAACTTTAATAGCAATACCAGTTAACAGTTCTATAGAACTAAAATAGGGAAAAAGGGAAAATATGGCAATAAAAGAGGACAAAATAAAGTTTCTGTACAGCAAGTCAAAGGATTTTAACTATGTTTATGCTAATGGCGTAGCTGGTGGTTATAACGATAATGGAGAAATTGTTGCTAACTTTTACTTTGAGGTTAGAAAACTTCCAGAGCAATGGGTCAATGAGTGGCATAAGAATGGAAACATTGGAAAAGAAATTCTAGATGGTACTGAAATAGTAACTATCGACAGAATATTACAAACAAGTGTTATTTTGAGCCCTGAAAATGCTAAATTCATAGGTGAATGGTTGATAGGAAAAGCAGAATTTGCAAAAACAGAATTGGCAGAAAAAATCCAACCAGAAAAAACAAAGAAGGAAAAAGAAAAAACAAAGCAATCCGAGAAAAAGAAGTGAGTAAATCCTTGACTCAGGTTTGCATACACACGCGCTCGCAAGAAGATTCGGGGATTTCTACTTCTTTCGTGAGTAGAAAAGAAGAATACGCAGTTGGTTACAATGGAAAGTTGAAGAAAAGATTCGCGATAATGGACACTAAATCTCCTCGGGAAATCAAAAAACCGACTAAAGTGCGAACGAAATTAGTATTTGGGAAACTGACAGAATCTGGTTGGTCCTACCATATTCCTAATATGATTATAGGAGTCAGAGCGTCGCTATATTCAAACGAACTAAAGATTCATCGAAAGCTGGAACTTTCTGATTTAAGTGATTTTGTGGATTACCCGCGCCTAAGCATAGAGAATTTTCCTCAAAGAAAACTTGCTCTTCTCAGCAATAATACTACAGAAGTATTAAGGGAAATAGAACAACACGAATATAGAATTGCTTTGAATAAGCTCTCAACTTTGAACGCGTCTTTAAGAGATGTAGTCCTTTCCAATGACTTACCTGATGATGTAGCCGAAGCTCTAGGTCCGCTATCGAGTTCAATTGAATCTTGCATTTCTCTCATTTTTGAAAACTGGCGCAATGAGAATATCGAAAGCATTTTGCATGAAGAAAATGTTTTTGGTTTTCTTGAAGGCGTCAAAAGAGTATTACTACGTTTCTCAAGAATGAGGTAGAACTCAATAAATGCGAGGGAGGGATTGTTGAATTAATCCAATAGTCGCTTATTGTTTTCCAGGCCAAGATTTCATAAAAGTTGTTTGCAACAAAGATTTATTAAATCAGGACTATTGGTTCGTTTGGCGAGGTGATTACGAACCAGTTAGAGTAAGTTACAAAAAAGATGTTATTATTTATGCCTTGACCAGATTTCACTGGGTTCACGTACACACCCCTAAGCCCTATAATGACGAACTTAAAAAAATACACGTGTTTTTTCATTGGCACGGACATACACCACAAGTACGAAAGAGCAAAAACGATAGAATTTTTAAGGCATTTGTTGAGAGTTTTCAAACTGCGAAGAAAGAAGACTACGAATTGACCAATGAACAAATTCCGACTTACTATACATGTGCGGGTTTGAAGATTGAACATTTTCCTCCTGTCACCTATGGTGGATGGCCCGCTTTGGCATAATGCAGAAAAGATGTATTTTGCTTCATTTGATAGAAGAGTTGGATAATTTTGTTGAAATAAATTAGTGTGTTATGCTTAGCTTTTTTATGTTTATAGAGAGACAGAGGCAGACAGAGTGGCTGAGTGAGTGACTGACTGCTCACACACGTGGACGGGGATATGTGGGTATGCCTGTGTGTGAGTTCGTTTGGGTTTGGGGGATTAAAATTTAATCTTTTTCTCTGTAATTGTAATTGTAACTGTAATTGTAATTGTGATAGAGAGATGGGGCAAGGGATTAGAGAGAGTATAAGTGAAAGTGGGAAAGGCTGAGTTAAGCGTTTGAGTGTTAAGTCGTAGTCGTTTACGTAGTACGTGTCAGAGTAGTGAGTGTTAGCGTAGTGAGTGTTAGCGTAGTGAGTGTTAGGCGTGTTAGCGTTTTGGAAAGGAGAGAGAAAAAGATTAAATTTTAATCCAACCTATCAGAATTCGATTTCTGAACAGACCACAAGAAATCACTTCTAGCCAAAACTTTGGAGCCTCCAGAGGTCAGGCTGATTCGCTATCCGTTGACTATTTCCTGAATTGCATCATTAAAAAAATTGTGTATATTTAGTTCTTGGTTCTTCTTTTCTACTGCTCTTTTTCTAAATCAAAAACAGCAGGTTTGTATGTTGAAAAAGCACTGTTTCATGTTGAAAGTGCGGGTAGTTGAGTCTATGTTGAACTATGTTGAATCATATTTGAAGCTTATTAGAAGCATATGGTAGACCGAGGAGGTAGCTTGAGCACACACAAATACCCTAACACAAAAGCCAAGAGCTAAATACATACGGAAAAAACAAATCAAGTTTCTCTTGACAGGCTACAGCTGGTATTCCTTGCCTTTTTCCACAAGCGTCACCTGACCTTTCGAGCCGCCCATAAATCTCTTGAACAGCTCAGCGTTTTCGGTGTGGACTGGGAATATCCGTTTGGCATTTATCTTTTTGAGCGCTGCCTTCAACTGTAACGGCATCATGTGACCAGATACATGCACGTGGTACTGAGGCAAGCCGTAGTGGCTAAGCCAATTGACCAAGCGTTCATAATCAATTTCCATCTCCTCATTGAACGGTTCCGACGCCGACAAAACATAGCAGCTTCCAGTTACTGGCTGAATGGCATTAAGCTCCTCAAAATCATAAAAGCTAACCGCTAAAACAACCTTGCACTGCTGCTTCGAAACCTCGAACACGTCAAAAATCTTGCCATCTCCATCAAAGCGTTCAATAATCTTGGTTTCCCACTTGTCATAGCGCTTCTTCGACTTTCGAAAAATCAATAAGCCATCGTCATCGAGCGCTGGAACCTGCAAGTGCTTGTCGTTCCGAAGTGCATCCAGCAAATATGCTTGTTTTAGTGAAACAGCCAAGCACCGATTGTTCTTCTTAGCCATTCGGTAAAACGTGTTCAAGCGGTCCACATCCGAGTAACCAAATTCTGCAAGCAAGATGCCGTCGACTTGTGCAGCAATCTTGTCCAGTTTCGCTTCCACTTCCACTTCGTTGGAAACTGTTGCTCCCGTCATGTTGGTGGCTTCAGTCACAATTGCCACAGGCTCACTTTCCCGGGCTTTTTCCACAAATTCGTGAGTCATCTCTGGCTTGGCACCATGATCTCGAAAATCACCCGTGTAAACTATTGTGCCGTTTGAAGTGTGAATCAGAAAGCCGTAGGCGCCTGGAATCGAGTGGTCAACGTGGAACGGTTCAACTACTAAATTGTCTATCTGAATTTTTTTGCCTGTTCTAAAAACGTTAAAGTTGATGTCTGCAACGTTGAATTCCAAATCAGCGCGACGAATGTCGCTTAGGGTTTGCAGGATAGTTTGGGTTGTTTCGCCGCAGTACACTGGAATTTCCCGTTTAATGAATGACAAATAAGCCGAATGGTCCAAATGGCCATGGGAGAGGAATACGGCGTTTGCTTCAGGTGGGCTTGGGTCAAACTTATAAATGCCGCTTATTGTGGGTAGGAGTCCGAGTTCTTGGAGGCTTTTCTCGCTTTTAGGCGAGAGAAAAGGAGGTGAGTAAAACTGTTTTTTAGCGGTAAAAGACATGCCGAAATCAAAGAAAACCCTGGTGTCTCGGTCTTGGAGCAGAATTTTGTTTCCGCCAATCTCGTTAACTCCTCCAAAGAAAGTTAACGTCGTTTGGTCTTTTACCATGCGCTTTCACTTTGGTGCTTCTGTTTTTTTGAGGACGTTTGAAATAGTTGAAATAATGTTCCACATTGTGAATATGCTAAAAATCCGCGTGTACTTGGAAGTCCCCGCCTTTTTAATGACATCGACGTCTCCCCCTGCCTTTAAGTAGCCGTTGATAAACGCTTTTGCAATCAATTCAGCTTTACCGGTCCCATATAACGGTTGGAGGTAATGCCCTGAGTAATAAAGGAATACGGCTACATCCCAAGCTTTATCCCCGTCAGCGTCTTGAGCAGCCTGTTCAAAATCAATCATGCAGATGGTGCCATCTGGTTTAACCAGCATGTTTTCAGGTTTGGTATCTCCTAAAACGATGTTATGTGAATGAACGCTTGCGAGTATTTCGCCTGCTTTTTCGATGCTAGCGAGTTCCTTTTCAAATGTTTGGTGCTCTGAAGCTATGGCTATGCGTTTGATAGCTTGGCTGAGGCTCTCTCCCTCAATGTACTCCATAAAAATTAAACGCTCAGCGTTGCTTACATGCAAAATCTTTGGTACATTAAACCCTTCATTATGCAAAAACTCACTTATTGCGCATTCCTTCGCAAGCCTAGTTTGGGCTGTAATAGCGAAAGGTCTTGCACCAAGAGACCATATCGTTAACGGGAACCATTTGAATCCAGACCAATCCTTAAAGCGTTTAGCTATTACCTTCCTTTCGCTCCCCATCCCATGGACTTTAATCAAGTAAACGTCGTTTAGCATTCCGCCGGCGGGTTCAACTTCAATGTCTTCGCCTTGATCTTTCAAAAGCATCTTTTGAACATAACTTTTAATGTCAATTTTATCTGATAATGAAACCAAGCCTTCTGAAGTTTGGAAGAAAACGTATTTTTGAGGATCTATAAAGACGTAGGATGGATCAGGCACTTTTCTCCAATTAATCTTTTGAGACTTCACAAAAGCCTCAGTATTTTGGGAAATAATATTTATTAACTGAGGAAAAGTCCCGAATATTGATGTGAAGATTGTCCTTGGAGCGTTTTTTGTCAAGTTAAGCAGTTTGATTCTTGGATCCTTGCATTCAACTAAAAATCGTTTTGACATCTTTACGTAATCGTTTGAGAAATAAATTTTTTCTTCAGCTTCGAGCTGCCTTAAGGCTTTATTGTAACTGCAAAGGTTTTCAACTTCATTTAACGTAAGTCCATTGAATAGGTCTGCAGCGTCATAGGCAAGTAAAGGGAAAACTCGGATTCTATTCAAAAGCACCTCATACATGAAATATTGCGGTTTAATTTGAAAACGCTGCGTAAGCTCTGGAAAATTTGAAGCCAAATTCTGGAGTAATTCCAAAATCAAACGCTTCTTTAACGTCACTTCTTTACTCTGTAAATAGTCCTCGCCATAAATAGGCACGTGGGGAAAAATAAGTTCACTTGCAATGGCTTCTCCTAGAAGGCCTATTTCGATATCTCGCTCGAAAATCCATTGGTCAACCGCAAGAACGAAAATGATTTGTTCATTGAGTGTTTTTATGTACCTCATTATTCTTGGTTGAAAATTCTTGATTACAAGCATTACGTCAATTATTGTTTTCTCGTTAATTGTTTTGTTTGAATAGTTGTCAACGTAAGCTATAGCGGTGATACTTGCGGAGCCAGCGACATGTCTGCAAAACTCGAGGATTTGATTATTCAATTCATCGCTTGTGAGGTTACTAACTTGTTTCAATTGATTCTTCCAATATAGAATTAGCTGTCGATATATTTAAAACACGTTTGTTAGTGAACTACCACTCTACAAGTAGGGTGGCTTCTCCAATCTAAGAGCAGTTGGAGTTCGGGATAGTTCACGCATACCCCCGAGCAAAGGCATGTAGCCTAAGTTCCTCTCAAGCTTTAAACCAATATTGATGGCTCCGTTCAAATCAGCATTATACTCTCCACAATTGGGGCAAACAAACCATCCCTGCTTTTTCCTGTCACCTTCACAACCGCAAACATGACAAGTAACACTAGTATATACTTCACTTGTCGTTACCACAAGCATCCCCTTCAAAGTTGCCTTATACGCTATCATCTGAGTTAAACGATAGAACGGCATACCGCCAACTATCCGCCGCATCCGCCGACCCATCTTTTGTGCCCCTTTTCTGATGCCAGTCAAATCTCAAGAACAATTACTGCGTTTTCCCGCTGCGCCTCATCCACAATATCGCGGCTAACCTTATGCAGAATAGCGTTGACTTTACGTTTCTCCGTATCCTTGATTTTTCGAATAGTCGCCAAAGCTTTCTTCTCGCCTAATCGTTTGCGAAGCCAAGCATAATGCCTACGAAGCCCACGAACCTTCCTGCCGTAGAAATGCGGATGCGAGATTACTCCATTGGAGAGCAACACGGTTGTTGCAATGGTTCTCTCACCCAAATCAGCAGCAAGAATCTTTCTGAAAGCCAAATTTGCCTCAACCCCAATTTTCAATGCGATGTTAAGGTAGAATTTTCCTTTATAACGATACAGTTTTGACTCACAACCTTGAATTGCTCAGGAAATGGTCTATGCGGCTTGATTGCTACCCAAAGCTGTCTTGTATTCTTGTTTGGGATTTTAGCCCAGAACTCCGATAGACTGTTGCCGACTTGTTTAATTTTGAGAAGGTCATTTCTGATGCTGAGCGGATACTCCTGATGTGGCTTAACTGTTTTGTAGAATCGCTGTGCCTGCTGTTTGTTGGCGGAGTATAGTCCACGGTCTTGTTTGGTTTGCAAGAAATGTTGCAGGTTGTCGTACTCTGTGTTTAGGAATTGTTGTTTCCGCTTCGTCAATGATGTTACTCCGCACCGTATCGTCAGAGAGGCTTCCATGTTTTCGAATCGATGTATTAGGTTTATTTAGTTTATGTACAAAACAGAAGTGCCTGCTACAACATCAACCACCACTTCACATATTCCCCCAAAGTACAGAGAACCAATTTTGAAAAGGCAAACTGCGGAGTCCAAGCTACTACGTTGGAACAGAGACACGTCTCAGCAGAAACCATACAACAATAAATAGAGGAGCAAACTACAAAACCACGCAATTCATCCTCTCAACAAGTTGAGAGGTTTTCTTGCTGACTTTTTGATAAGTTGGCAACTGATTTTTTGATTGAATACCAAAACTAAGAAAAAGGCTGCTTTCTGCCGGAACGCTTTATTTTTTTTAGTGGATTTGTAATGCTGAGCGGTTTGTTTGTGTGCTTATGCTTTTCTTAGCTATTATGGCTATTGCTGGCTGGGTAGAGGGTTCCATGGTTTCTGTGTTTGTTTGTGTTCCTATTTTTCGGCATATCAGGTTTAGGGAATCTTCGGTGAAGTCTAGCATGTTTTGTCCATTGTTTGTTAGGTTGTAAATTTTTCTTGGCCTTTCAGCGTTCATATTCCATTCACTTTTTACGTAGCCTTTCTTTTCAAGAGCGTTTAGCAAGGGGTAGACGGTACTTGGACCGAAGTACACGCCGAAGTTTTTGCGGATTTTGGTTATTATTTGGTATCCATGCATGGGTTGTGTGCTTACGAATTGTAGTATTATTAGGTCCAGTAAACCTTTAGTCAGTTTGGTTGAAACCTCTTTTTGGGAGTTTATCGTTCTTAACATTTTTCTTTTGTTCCTTACCTGTTTTTTTGTTGAACGGTTGCGCTGTTCTACGCATATACAATATGTCCGTTTTCGGACATATCTTGAGTATTCTATATTAATAAACCCTAATATAAAGCTTCATACATAACCAAGGCATACAAAAACATAACTGCGCAATACAACCATAAAACAAAATTAACATAAACTAAATAAATGAAACATCAACAAATTCATACAACAGCCAACAGGAAAGAAACCCATGTCTGAAACATACAAAAAAGAAATTGTACAACACATAATCAGAAACTTACTAGACATGCAACTACTAAGAATAGTGCAAGCTCAACCAACATGGGGATACAAAATCAAAAAACAAGTAGAAGCAGATTTCAACATAAAACTAAGACATGGCGCACTTTACCCCGCACTAAACAATCTTGAACAAAGAGGTTTTCTTGAAAGCAAAAAACAACAAAAAGATGGACGTTCCCGCAAAGTCTATGCTATAACAGAAAACGGCAAAGCCTACCTGCAAACCTATTACAGCATACTGCAAGGTCAACTTGACAGCGGAAATATAAAAACCAGTTAAGCCCAAATTCATTTTACCCTTAAAAAAGTTTCGATTTTTTGATTCAAACTTTAATACGGCAACTAGCTTAGCCAGTGAATAAGCATGAAAAAGCTTTTATTCTAAAATAGATGACAGAAAACGGAGGAAAAACGATGAATCTAGAATCGAGCAAAAATTTGGGCGGCATAGGCGCAATACTAATACTTGTAGGCTCATTGGTTACCAGCTATACTTTTGGCATTCTTGACCTTATTGGCGTAATACTCGTTTTCATTGCACTGAACGGTTTAGCTGACTACTACCATGAAAGAGGCATATTCACTAACGCAATTTACAGTCTCGTCGCAGGCATAGTAGGAGTAGTAGTGGCAGCTGCGGCGGCTCTCTACATAATTTTTGACACAACCATATTAACAAATCTGCTTCGGAATATTTATCCAACCTGGAACGGCAGCTGGTCAACAATTTCATCCTTACGCGGTATGACTCCAGTTACTTCGAACATAACCACAAGCGATGTCACATCTGCACTGGGCGCAGTATTTTTGGTGCTGGTGATCTTGTGGGTTTTCGCTATAGTTGCAGCTTTCTTCGCCAGGCGATCACTCAAAACGCTCTCAGCAAAAGCAAGTGTGCACTTATTCTCAACCGCAGGTCTATTGCTAATTATAGGTGCATTTCTAACAATAATTTTCATAGGTGCCATTCTAATGTGGATCGCTGCACTGTTGATTGCAATTGGCTTCTTCCAAATAAAACCGCAACCAGAACAACCCGTAGCAACAGCGACTCCTCCGCCGCCAACGCCGACGCCAGTTTAAAAGCCACAAATATTCCATTTTTTTTATTTCAATTCAATTTTTAAAGCAAAGCGTTTATTTTGCGCTAATAACGTTTGTCCTACAGGGGATGATGTCGCCGTCCCAGTCCTGTGTTCCTGTTTTGGAGGGCGAGCGCGTACCGCAACGAAGTGAGGAGCACAGCGAGCGATAAAATTGGTAAATAAGAGTACTCTCTCGCTTCTACTTTTGGCTTTCCAACCATTGCTTAGCGTATTTTTCAGCATCGGTTTTAAACCAAATTGAAGTGTCTTTCTGGTCAATTATTGTTGCAATCCATATTTGATGGGTAATTATGAAAGCTGCATGGAACAAATCATAATCTTGCTTGGAAAAACCTATCGGGTCGTGAATGCGATTTCTTGTTTTCCGTGCTTTGTCAAGAAGCTGGTAAGAAGAATCTTGAAGAATTCCATTATGTCGGAGATAATTAATTTTCTTGTTGAGCTTCCAATGTGTTATTTCGTTGAAAGCTTCTACATCAACCATAGTGGCATTGGCATTATAGTCATTTCCAAGCGAATACACTATTGCGGAACTTTTGAAAATGCCTTTGTCCTTCATTATCATCTGATTAATTTCTGATTCGGTTTCTGTCCAATCTCCTAAAGGTCTTAATAGCAAAGACTGTATTGTCGATTGTATTTTCGGTTCAAGGCATTCTTTGTAGACTTGAAAGCATCTGTTGCAGAGATTCAATTCAGCCATTTTTCTTAAATATTCAATTGTTTCCACTCTAACCCCCTTAACTTGTATATGATTACTTGCCTTAAATTTCTCCTTGCATAACGTTTGGCTCTTTGCGTTTCGTTCGGCGCGTGTGCGAGGATGACCTTGATTCTACAACTATACTAATCTCAGCTTTTATTCATCACATCCGAAAAAATTATTTATATTTTCATTATATAGCAGAATTAGAATTGGCAAAAACTTTCCAAATATTTTGACCTTATTACTTAGGCATTGGTCTTTCATAAACCCCGTTCTACGTGCTGCACAAAGTATTGGCAGGACTTCAAATTGTTTTTTTGGTTCTGGCAAAAGACCTATCATTTTCTCTAGTGCTGTCTCTATTTGAGCTTTGACCTCAGAAAAACTGGGACTATTTCCTTTCGTTTCTATTACAAACATGACGGGTTTACAGTTATCTTTAGTCCTAAAAATGACGCAGTCGCATTTCTTGCATGTAGATTCGCTACAGACGCAACCGTCAAATCTAATATGAAGAAACTTGAATTGATTATCACTCCAAGATATTCGACCTCTTTCTAAGCATTCAACTTTGCCTTTTCCATCATGATCCCCAAGTGTACATACGCAATTAGCCAGTTCTTCTTCGCTAGTTAAATAATTTATCAATTGTTGATGCGAGATCAAAACTCTATTCACTTTGTTCTTCTTTATACAAGCTTACTTCTTCTTCGTAGAGTTCACTCGATACTTCATCGTATGTGGGAATTTGGTCTAATGTACCGTAATCTGAAACCTTGATTTCTTTTGAAACGCTTCCTGTTTTTCCTTCTTTAATCCAATAAAGTGCTGCATTTTTTGGTTCAATATTCTCCGATTGCCCATCGGTATTTTTGCGAATGTAATGAGAGAACTTTCTTAACATAATCGGACTATGAGTAGTCAATACCACATTTACCTTTAAGTTTGCCAATTTTGTAAATATTCTTGCTAATCTGAATTGTGCGCCTGGATGTAGATGAGATTCAGGTTCTTCAACTACCAAGAATTGTCCTTTTTTGACTAACTCCTGCACTATCAGGTATATTGGCGCAACCTCCTTTATCATCGATGCAGCATGCGTAAGCTCAATTGAAGATGCATTGGTACCTAAATGAAAATAATAGACCATTCGAAGGCGTGCAGCTCTTTGCTTTCGTTTAAGTCTAATACCGCTGAGCTTTACATCGCCATTTATTAAATCCAGAAAATCTTGTGAAATTTCTTTACTTAATTCGCCCTTTTCCCCATTTAGACTACGCAGAACACCATAAAATTGGTTTGCCATACCTGACAAAGGCGAAATAAATAATCCAGAAGCGGGAGTGCTAGCTGCTTGAGCGAATAAAGCCTCGACGACTGTATCATAGCTTTCAATAAGTCCAGCTCTACCTGCAGGAATATAATACACTAGTGGTATATTCCTTCTAAACCCAAAGACATCGTCTCGCATTTCGATGTCTACAGATTGTTCCAATAATTTTCTTCTTAAGTCACGCATTAATTCTTCAACATAAGTCTTCTTTTTATGTTTAATTCGAATTTTCTGCAACCAAGGAGTGAATTCTTGACAATAATTTTGTAACTTATCTTTTGGAAGAGTCAGAAAAACCTTCAATTGACCCCGTTTAGAAATTTCAGCCTTAAAAATTACATCTTCGAGAAAGTTACATTCAATCTCTGACTTTGAAGAATTAATATTCACAAGCTTGTTTATATCTACTCCATAAGTTCGTTCAAGCCAAAATTCAAGTAGCTTGGTTAAACTAAGGGATTCAGATTGAAGAATCAAGTCAACAACTTTTTCAATGATTACAATATCATCGAGGTTTTCTTCCCTTATTTGATTAGTAAGGTCGGCTATATCTGAATCTTTCGGAAAGTATCTTTGGTAGTTATACAACTCCTCTAAACTGTTGAATCCAAATTGGCGTCTTTGTGCTTTATAATCTTTTAGAACACATAGCATTACGTAGATAAGCTGTGCAGCGTACGACTTGCCTAAACTATTTTTTCCAATAAGAATTGTGAGCCGTTTTATTTCTATATCGAGCTTATTGATAGGTCCAAGGTTTTTAGCTTGAAGTCGCATATTATACTATTGGTTCTGTCAAGTTTTAAGTGTTTGCAAGAGAGTTGTTGTTAAAGGTTGGCTAATTGCCATTTAGAGCGCTGTCGTTAGATGGCTGTCTTTGCTCTCTTTTAGCAGTTAATTTTTCTCTGGTTATATCTTTTATAAAAAAGAGAGAATGTTGTAATAAAATTGGAGCGCAAGGAGCGGAGCGACTGGAGCGACTGTTTTGTGTGTGCGTGTTGAAGAGAGATTTTGTTTAAGCTGGTTTTTTGAAGTATGTTATTCCTTCGGCTTGGCAAACAAATTCGCAATTATCTTTGATTCATTGCTTGATTTTTTAATAATTTCTTTTGACTGTAAGCATTAAAAACCTATGACTCCAGTTGGTGCTGGCATTAAGAATAATGAATGATGACCTAAGCCCATCATGTTCATGTAGTAATGCATAAATTGAATATATTGCTGAATTGTTATTTCATTATCGTTATGAGAAGATAGCATGCGGATAACCCATTCTGACTGTTCGCCTATAATCTTCCATGCTTCTTCAACTTCATTGTTTTTCAATTGCGAGTTTGTGATACCTGAAATTGATTCTCCAAATCCTTGCACCACTTGCTCAGGGTCTAAGCAGTAGGTAGGAAGAGCTTCAACAAAGTTCTTGAAATCTATGCCTTCGCTAACTGAGAAAACTAAATCAAAGTAGGCATTATCGGTGTCATTGTTTTTACCATGAATTAAGAAATAGTACCAATCTATCATTTTATTATTCTCAAGAGAAGTAACTAACTCACTTATTTGAGATTTAATGATACTTGCTACGTTGCTGAACAGAGCTTCAGTAGGTTGCGATTGTCCAATTCTTATCCACACCCTATAAAGTCTTTTTAGATTAGGTTTCTGCATTTTTGTCACTTTATAAAAAAAGGATGATGGCAAGTTGCTTAAAAAGTAAGGGGAAAAGTGTATGTGTGCTATGCTGGTTTTTTGAAATATGTTACTCTTTTGGTTTTCTAAACCAAAATATTCCGTTGTCATTTGTCATAAATTCGTAATCTTTTGCGAAACATTCCTTTTTCTCTTCGTCTGTTATCGCTTTTATGGGTTCCCATTCGATTTGCTCATCTTCAGTTATGTATTTCTCTGTGCTTCTTGCGTCTTTGTGTCCTAATATTTTCTTGACGTGTAAAAAGTTGTGTCTGGATATTTTGTATTCTCTTGTGGCTTTTCGTCTGCGAAAATCATAAAGCTGTATTTGTCTGAGTTCGGGCATGTTAAATCTTTTTGCTAAAGTGTTTCTTGCGTGTCTGTATTCTTGGCTTATGTTGTCTGAGGTTGTTGGAAATATTATGCTTTGGGTGTTTAGGTTTTCACGTTGAATGTATCTTTTTAGTAGTTCTAAGGTGTCTTGTTTAAGTTTTCCTTCTCTTCCGATTGTGTGTTTAGCTCCTGTTAAATCGGTTCTGCCTGTGGTTAAATCTATGTCTTGAACTTTTAGCCATGTTAATTCAATGGGGCGTTCTCCTAAATCTCTGGACATTTTCAGTTTAAGATTCATCGGGAAATTAACGTTGGCTATGATAAATTGTATTAATTCTTCTTTTGGTGCTCTGCGCTTTTTGTCTTGGCGTTGATAAAAGGGCTGATTCCATTTTAAGCCTAAAGACTTTATCACGATAGCATAAGATTCGATTAAGTTTTCTTTTCTTGCGTTAGAGCATGTTTTGTTTGCTATGAATAGCTTGACTTCTTTGGGAGTGCTTGTATTGCAGTTCCGTTCTAAGTGCCTTAGCTCTTTGGCTACTCTTTTGATGGTTGTTGGTTCATAGGCGTTTGTTTTCATCCAGAGCATTGTGTTTGGGATGTTTAGTTTTCCTATGTCTGTTGGGTCTTTGGTTTCTTGTTGGAGTTGTTCCAACAGTTGTTTAACTAATTCTTGGTTCATTTTTCATCTTTCCTTCACCAAAGCCCTTTTAATCTGGGACGGTGCTGATTCGATGGGGGATGATGTCGCCGTCCCAGTCTGATCGGGAAAGATGAAGAAGTAAATTTGACAGACCCCAAACAATTTAGAGTTTATTTGCCTGTATAATCAGCGCCTAAATGCCATTATTATATTAGTATTTGCTAAATAATTAGTATCCATTTACTGGTGCATTCAAAGGATGGCAAAGATCAGAAAAAGCGCAGTTCAAATTCGATTTGAAATACTAGAATACCTATTTTTCAATTCAAAACCTCAGCTAAGGACTGCAATCTGGCGGAAATCAACAAACGTCTCCTACGACGATTTCCTAAAACACTTAGCTTTCCTTCAAGAGAAAAAGTTGGTAAAGGAAACACCGGAAGGTTACTGCATGTTAACAGATGAAGGAAGAAAACTCTACATTGAACTGCGCAAGTCGCTGCCTTCAATACTTTGAGCCATTCTAGTTCATCTCTGGTGCATCAGATATAAAAACTAAAAAAGCAATAAATAGGAAGGTAAGAAAAATGACCAAGGAGCCTATTGAGGAGAAGGTTTACCCAGTCAAGTCTCTACACGACTTTCTGTCCGAGTTAGACAAGGAATGGACAAAATTTCGAAACGGCACCCTAATCGGACTTGCATCTTCAGGAATCCTATTCATAATTGTCGTTTGGCTAATTTTAAGAACTAGGCATTTCGGGTTGGGATTCATAGGTTTTATTCTTCTAATTTTAGCAGGCATCGTACTCGCCTACAGCGTTTACGCAATGTACGCTCAATACCGTTTCTTAAGCAGGTGGGAGCGTCGAATAGGCCTACTTCTGCATATGGAAGAAGAAATGTTATCTGAAAAGACTAGATGAAACTAAGCCTTAGTATACATTTATGGTGCACATCAAAAGTGCGGCTTCCTTTTTAAAGACAAAAACAAAGGAGAGATTAATGAAAAAGTTGGAGGAACAAAACAAATGGTTAGTTTAAGCAAAAAAAACAAAATCGTTTTAACCGCGATAGTTACAATGGCAATCGTGCTGGTGATAACTGTACCGTATGTAAGCGCTCAAACCATTGCAAACAATGCCGCTTCAAATATAAGAACCCTTAATGCCCGAGGCAACATTTACCAAACAATCGACAGCGACACAATAAAATATTATCAAGCAAACTTGACCCTGACGCTTCAGCCAACATCAACCAAGGGCACTGTTAAGCTTTTTGATGTTACAGGCGGAACATTGGTAGCTGACGGCGTTTCATACACATTTACAAGCGGAAACGGCGGAGTACTGACAGGAAGACATGATGTTCTGTTACAGGCGCAGGGTACCGACCCGAACGGGCAGCCAGTCACACTTAAACTTGCGGGACAATACTCCTATTCTTGGCTTGCTGGCAGAGTTGCTTTGAAAATCGGTGCTAAACTGCAAACAGCAGACGCAAACTATACTTTCCTAATGCTGGCACCTATCTAGGCGGCATTCCGAAAAAATTTTTCTTTCCCTTTTTGTGGTAGTCGAAAGACTCGTCGACGTTTAATCGCTGAAGAGCCTGCTGAAACGTTTGCAGTATGTATATAAGTTGGCGCTTAAAAATATTAAATTAGGCGCATCCTGCGTTGTAAACGTTCGCTAACTCGTCATATTTCTGGCGCTTTCAAAAAATGTATTGAACAAGTTCGAGGTGGCTCACTTCATGTATTCAGCAGATAATCAGGAAAATGAATCGCCCAACCTTCCTCCAAGAATCGGCAGGTTATTCGAGCTTGCCAATAACTTGTGGTGGAGTTGGCATGAGGAAGGGCGACAGATTTTTCGCTCTTTAGATTATGCCCTTTGGCGAACCAGCGAACACAACCCAGTCAAGCAGCTGCGCAGCATTAGCACAGAAAAGCTAGAGGCAGCGGCAAGAGACCCGGCTTTTCTGGAACTCTACGACACAGTAATGTCAAAGTTTGACGAAGAAATGTCACGAGGCCAAGACTGGTGCGGCCAAACAAACCCAGACAAACCAAATGGGCAAATCGCGTATTTCTCAGCTGAGTACGCCATCCACAATTCCCTGCCTATATATGCAGGCGGCTTGGGCGTCTTAGCAGGAGACATATGTAAAGAATGCTCGGACCGCGGGTTGCCACTTGTGGCAGTCGGATTCATGTATCCTCAAGGCTATTTCCGCCAGCGGATGTCCCCTGAAGGCGACCAACAAGAAGATTACAGACAACTGAACTTCAATGATGCGCCTATTTCACCTTGCGCTTGGCCTTACGGATGCGGGCCTCTTATTCCGATTCAACTCGCCGACCGCCAACTGTATGTTAAGGTGTGGCAGGTACGTGTTGGTCGCGTTAACCTATACTTGATGGACACTAATGTTGAAGAAAATCGTCCTGAAGACAGAATGTTGTCAGCTCGCCTGTACACAGCCGACCAAGAAGAACGGCTACGCCAACTAATCGTTCTAGGCGTAGGCGGAGTGCGCACACTGCGCGAACTTCACATAGAACCAGTTGTATGGCACGCTAACGAAGACCACACGGCTTTCATGATGCTTGAACGACTCCGACTAGAGCGAGCAAACGGTGCCTCTTTAGATTCAGCCATCGAAAACGTACGCAGATGCACAGTCTTCACGACCCACACTCCAGTTTCAGCCGGTCATCATATCTTCAGCTTTCAATTAATGGACCGCTACTCACGTAACCTTTGGGAGCCCCTCGGAATCGACAGAGAAACTTTCATGAAGCTTGGACAGTATGAAGGCTTTGGTTCTGAAAAATTCAATCTTACAGCCTTTGCGCTTCGTCTATCTGGTCAATCCAACGCCGTATCCAAACTGCACGGCAAAGTAACCCGGAGAATGTGGCAAGTCCTTTGGCCAGATAAGAAGGAAGAACAGGTACCGATTGTATCCATAACCAACGGTGTGCACTTACCCAGTTGGCAAGCGCCAGAAATCAGGGCGCTTTGTGAAAAGCACCTTGGCTCTGAATGGCTTCAAAAACAAGACGACGATGAATATTGGAAATGCGTAGATGACATACCTGACGAAGAATTGTGGCAGGTACGTCAAACATTAAAAACCCGATTGATAAATACCATACAAGACAGAGCCCAACAACGCTGGACGCAAGACGCAGCCACCACTCAACAAGTCATTGCCATGGGTTCATTGCTGGATCCATACGCTTTAACTATTGCTTTTGCCCGCCGATTTACCGAATACAAACGGCCTTACTTAGTTCTGTCCGACATTGAACGGCTAAAACGACATAATAACAAATCCGGTGAGACCTTTGCAGATAATTTTTGCAGGCAAATCCCATCCAGCCGACTACCAGTCAAAACAGCTTCTCAAACAGGTGTATCATGCAGTTTTGGACAGAGGATTTCAAGGGCGCATTGCCTTTGTTGAAGACTACGACCTCAATGTAGCACGAGAACTCGTCCGAGGTGTCGATGTTTGGCTCAACACGCCCAGACGACTTCAGGAAGCATGTGGAACCAGCGGAATGAAAGCTTCAATGAACGGTGTAATCAACCTTAGCGTTCGCGACGGATGGTGGGATGAAGCATACAACGGCAAAAATGGGTGGGCAATCGGCGATTTTCAGGGAGGCAACTCGGAGGAGGAAGATAAAAGAGATGCCGAATCACTCTATAATCTGCTCGAAAACGAAATCGTGCCTCTCTACTATGACCTAGACCGCAGGGGCATACCGCACGGATGGATAAAAATCGTTAAAGAAGCTATAAAAACAATCACCCCTGCTTTCAGCGCTTGCCGAATGATGAAAGAGTACACTCAACAAATGTACTTGCCTGCTGTCGGACAGCAAGTATCAAAAAATAATCTGGTTGAGGGAAAACAAGTTGGAAACACAAAATAATTTTGCGCAATTGTTTTTTGACTGTGCAGACGCCTTTATGATTGCTATCGGCAGCGACGAAGTCGTTACCGACGTAAACAAAAAGGCATGCGAAATTCTCGGATATTCAAGAAATGAGATTAAGGGTAAGAACTGGTTTGACAGTTTTCTTTCAAAAGCGAAAAGAGAAGATGCTAGACGTTTTTTTCACGACATGCTAAGTGGGACTCTTCGCCATGTACATTCTGATCATTCATTTATTACCAAACAAGGAGAAGAGCGAATATTTAGCTTTCATAACATACTCGTCAGCGATGAAAAAGGTAACATTATTGGAACACTTAGCTCGGCGGACGATGTCACTGATCCTGAGGCGGAAACGAAAAAGCGTTAAAAGAGGTGGAGAATCGGCTTCAGATTTCGTTGGATTCCATGATTGAGGGTTGCCAAATTATCGATTATGATTGGCGCTATGTATACGTTAATGAGGCAGTAGCTAAACAGGGGCGCAAGAACCAAAGAAGAACTGTTAGGTTACACAATGATGCAGGTTTATCCAGGCATAGACAGAACAGAAATGTTTAGCCACCTTCGAAACTGCATGACAAATCGTGTTCCACACCAAATGGATAATGAATTCACTTTTCCAGATGGATCCAAAGGCTGGTTTGAGCTTCACATCGAACCTGTGCCAGAAGGAGTCTTGATTTTATCGATGGATATCACCAAGAACAAGGAGATAGAAGCGGAACTAAACAAATATCGACACAGGCTCGAGGAGGTAGTGGCACAACGCACCGCTGAATGCGCAAAGGCAAACGAAGAACTTACCCGAGAAATTCACGAACATCAAAAGATGGAAGAAGGGCTTAAACTAAGAGCAACGATTCTAGACAACGCAAGGGAAGCCATATTTCTCGTAAATATTAAAGGAGACTTTGCATATGCAAATGAAGCAGCTTCAAAAGCATACGGCTATAGCCTTGACGAATTCCTCAATATGAATATTCGTTCACTATTGCAGCCTCAAGATGTGCCCTCAATCGAATCGCTTCTAAGAAATATTGTTGAAAAAGCACTGATTAGTCATGAAATGGCTCACATGCGAAAGGACAAATCCCTAATGTCAGTAAAGGTAAACTATAGCTTGGTAAAAACACTGCATGGACGATTCATCGTTGTTGTTGTCCGCGAAATCTCGACTTAATCCACGCGACAGAGAAAAGCACCTTAGCAACCTTTTACACAAAACAATGCAAATAGTGGATCTGCGTAAAATGTAATGGCGCCATTGAATAACGGCTGATGTCATACCGATGTTGAAAATAGAAGTCTACACGTCTATTACGAGAGCTCAGTTTTGCTTGGGGTTCGACTAGCAAACTTGGGGAGAAGTAGGTATCTTTTTAGCTATGAGAACTAGTTCAAAAAAGAGTATTCCTCATGGTAAGCAGCGCTGAGAAATTGAAAGGGTTTACTAATATTTTATGATTAAAGTTGTGCCATTTTCGTTTGTCAATGCATAGATAATGGTTATTTGGTTGGATGGATTTGCTCCAGGAATGACTATGGATGTTTTAGGCGTGTTGTATTCAGCTTGGTTTTGATTAAAGTTGGGCACTTCGTTTAGTTGCGTTGGATTGGCTGGTGAAATAATTTGCGGGTTTGAGTTTTGCAAACTGGATATTTGCCCGAGCATAGGGTTACAAATCAGGTTAGAGTCAATTAATATTATGTGTGTGCCAATCGAGTCAGTGCTAGCGCCTTTAACGTAGGCTGCGCCTGTTAGGAGTTACGTATCCGGATTGAAGATTGACTAAGGCGTAAGTGGCTGTGACGCCAGCTACGACTATTACGCATGTAAGCAAAATTGCAACTATAAGCTTGCTGGGTTTGAGTCGTTTCGGTTTTATCGTGGTTAGCTGGTTTATATTTTTTAGCCGCAGGTTTATTTTTGGATGACCGGAAAGTATTTGTGGTCTATGAATGATTGGTGATGATGCTAAAAGGCTTGAGGTTATACGAATTAACTTACTTTCTCCTGGTAGATTTTGCAGAGCCTTGGTAATTTTTGTTAATGCGTTTGCTAGGCTATCTGGTTTTTGTATGAGTTTTGCTCCGTTCTCGTCTGCTAGCATTTCTCTTTCCCTTTGACTGTTGAACAATGCAAAATATGCCAGAGGGTTGAAGAATGACACAGCAGCTAAGGCGTTAGATAAGGTCTTAAAGAAGAAATCGTGGTTTTTGACGTGGGCAAGTTCATGGGACGCTACGGCCAATATTTCCTCTTTATCTAAAATATTTAAAAGTCCTATGGTGAAGACAAGTTTTGTTTTGCGGCCATGTCCCATGGTGAAAGCATTGGGGCGCAAGTCTTCCACGAGCGCCACCTGTGGAGTCGAAATGGATAGTTTCTTGGAGATTTTAGCTATTTCTGTTTGGAGCCATTCAAACTCGTTTGAGTCGAGGTTGATTACATGTAAAAGCCTAAAGGCTACCCAATCGCCCATCACAATTGTTGTGACAGCGTAAATCCCTCCTAATGCTAAGCCGATTAGGCAGATAATTCCTGTTATTGAAAGAATCGGATTTATTGAAAATGCCACAAGCGTGACCATTGTTTGTGGTGGAAGCGGCTGTAATAGCTGAAAGGGGCTAAAAAGCATGGGCCCTCGAGGGATAGCGATGCTGAAGGATCCAAGTAAATGGTAAGAGACCGCTTGTACCACTATTTTAGGCGGAAATGAAAGCATGACAAAGAGTGGCGCAACTATAGGGATCAGGTAAATCAGGCTTTTGGTTTTACTTCCCATGAATGGGCAACACTTTACGACTATTTTTATGCAAACAAACGATATGGCCAAAGCTATAATCGAATAGTAGAAGTAGGGTTGAAAGACCTGAACGAGGACGTCTTCAAAGTTCACTTCAACCGCCTCTTCAGTGTTACCTTATTATTTTTTATTTCTCTTTATTTTGCTGAGTTGTTCTTGTAGCGCTTTGCGGTCTCCTTCTCCCATATTGGTTTCTTCGATTAGGCAACTGGTGACCGCTTCGCCGAAATTTCCGATCAAGCTAGCGAGAACCTCGCGTACGGCTGATTTTTGGAAGTTTCTTTTTTCAAGTTTAGGCCAGTAGACATAGTAGAGCCCGCCTCTTCCCTTTTCTATTTTCCTTTCCAATAAGCTTTTGTCGAAGAGTCTGTCCATGGTGGACATGACGGTTGTGTAGGCTATTTTCTTGGTTCTATTCAGGGCGGCATGGATTTCTCTGACTGTTATGGGTGTTTTTTTTGAAGCCCATATTGCCTCCATGATGTTAGCCTCGAGTGGGCCTAGAAAGGCTTCTAATGCTTTGCCTTCTATGTTGTATTGGGAGAATCCTGGTTTTTTCTCTTCAATCATGGCTTACGACCACATTACTATCCTCTGTAGTAGCTCTTTAATCTTTCGAAAACAAAACACGATGCTTTTTTCAACCTGCTTTCCAAAAAGAAAAGGTGAGAGCTTGCCATTTCTATTAAGATGCTCCTGTGCTGGTAGGGGCAGGTCGTGTGCCTAGTACTACTGATATGTTCATGGTTTGGTTGTTTCGTACAATTGTTAGGCTAATGGTTTGTCCTGGTAGTGTGTATTCTTCTAGGTATGTTGATAGGTCGTCCCCGTTTCTAATTCTTGAGTCATTAATGCCTATTATGATGTCGCCGCCTGTGGTTAGGGTGTTGCCGTCTATTGTGGTTTGTGTGGTGCCTGCTTTGAGGCCAGCATTGGCTGCGGGTCCACCGCCTGTTACCTGCTGAATTAGGACGCCGTATGTGACAGTTACTCCCATTTGATTCGCGATGTCATAAGTCATGTCTACGGAGCTAATGCCCAGGTACGAGTGTTGAGTGTATGAACCAGTCGTTGCTAAGTCTTGGACTTCTCTCAGTATAGTGCCTGAAGGTATGGCGAAGCCTAAGCCTTGGGAATTATCGACTACAGCTGTTGTTATGCCGATGACTTGACCTTGATAGTTGAGTAGGGGGCCGCCTGAGTTGCCTGGGTTAATGGCAGCACTTGTTTGGATGATGTCAGCTATGGCGTATCCGTTTGTGGTGTCTTCGGTGATTGTTCTGCCCAATGCACTGATTATTCCTGTGGTCATCGACCCTGACAATCCATAGGGGCTGCCGATTGCTATGACTGGGTCTCCGACTTGTAGGCTTGATGAGCTGGTGACTGTTAGTGGGACTAGTTCAGATTGTGGTGCGTTAGTTGAAAGTACGGCTAGGTCTGAGTAGGGGTCTGAGCCTAGTACCTTGGCGGTGTAAGTGTTTCCATCTTGGAAGGTAACTGTAATGTTTACTCCGCCGTCTATTACATGGTAGTTTGTGACTATGATGTCTTGGCCGTTGAGGTCATAAGTAAATCCTGAACCAAGGACTTGAGAGTATTCAACCTGGTTGAATATGTCAGTTGATGGTTGGAAGTCTTGTATGACTACTACTGATGGCGACACCTGCTGGTATATCTGTGAAAGTGAAGCATTGTCAGATAAAGTGGTGTCGGTTTGAGCGGCTGAGGCGGGTGAATTGGTTGAGGTAGATGGGGTGGTTGGGGCTTGGTTTTGTTGACTGTTGTTAGTGGAGGTGGGTAGGTGGCCTATGTAGTATCCAGCTACTCCGGCTGTTAGGGTGGCTACTATGAGTATGGTGGCTATGAAAATGGCAAGTTTGGTTTTTTTTGGTTTTTGGGTTGGGTTTTCCGTTGGTTTTGTCTCCTTGCAATTGTTTATGCTACTATCTTTGATAGTAGCTTTGCGATATAAATGTTACTATTTGTTAACGACACTCACCTTTTTCTTTCACAAAGCACACACCATCCAAACCGCAGCAAACAAAACGTAACCAAAAGTGACGGTGCTAATTTCGATAGCAGCTACTACCTTAAATAGTAGCAATGTATAATAGATAAACAAGAAAAAACGGGGAAGCAACAAACATGATAAACAACAATCGACCAATAAGACAATTAATAGGATGGCTAATCATAGGAACAAAAGGCGGCAAAACCCGGGCACAAATAATCAAGTCCCTAAAAAAGAACCCGCAAAACTCAAACCAACTAGCCACACTCCTCAAAGTAAACTACAAAACAATTAGACACCACCTAACAATTCTAGAAAAAACAAATTAATCATCTCCGCCGGAGACCACTACTCTACCGCGTATTTCCTCTCGGAACTAATGGAAGAAAACTATGGGCTATTCGAAGAAATAACAAGCAAAACGAAGGATACCAAAAAAAAGACCAAGCCGAGTAACACACAAAATAACACTCAAACCTTGCCTCTAACCTACCCCTATGATTTGGCGTAACCGAGAGGGAATGCGTCGACGGTTACAGGGGCTAATTGAGAAGTTCCGTCAGAAAGGAGCTATAAGCCCAGAAAAAGCCATGACCATTCAGGAGCTGGGGTTGCCGCCGCGTTTTGAAGAGACCATGCATCGAAGACTTGGTCAATCAGGCATTTTTGTAGAAATAAACGGTAAGTACTATCTGAATGAAGAACGACTTAAACAAATCCAAGAGCAACGTGCCAAAATGGGGTCTGGAAGCAGTGAAGGCGTTGGCTGGAATAGAGCTGGCCCGCCGAGTTGGTATCGTATTGTCGGGATTTTTCTTATGCTGCCGATTGGAATAATCATTGTGCTTGTGCTCTTTTACTTTCTTGCCTTCAGAGGCGGTAGCTACTTACCCGGGGAATTTCTCATCGTTTTGCTGGTAATCTTCATGGCGCTGTTTGTGGTCCGAATGCTGTTCTGGAGATCAAGAAGGAGATATTGGCGTGAGCAATGGAGGAACAACGGAGCAGTCAGCATAATCTCATAGCTGTACGTGCTAACACAGTTGCTTCGTTCCTACAGTTGCTGTTAGGTGTATGTATCTATTTATAAAAAAAGACTTTTTAGAATCGTTATAGATTTTTTTGATACACATTTTTCCAGAGAAGCCCTAAAAGCCAGTTATTATATGGTGGACCGGACCGGGCTTACCCCCGATCAGGTATGAGTCCCTATCTCAAATTAACCGAATAAGGCTATTTTCGTAAGTTTAGACCATAGTTTGAAGCTGCCCGTCCCCATACCCGAAAGGGGTTCAGAACCATAATAAAAAACAGAGACTGGATCTGGCGAATATCAAACAGTTAGGGGGCGATTCTGAGAGCAAGTAGCACCCGCTAAAGAAGCTAAGGCATAGTTACTTAAGGTATGTCTGAGCATAGTCTGTTAAACTTTAGCTGGTGGAACTCTTGGGAGTTTTTGTGACTAAAGCAGATGGTTCTAAACAATTGTTTGACAAAGAAAAGGTTATTAGGACTTGTCTTAGGATGGGTGCACGCCGTCAACTTGCGTTTGAAGTTGCCCAGAAAGTTGAAAACAGATTGTACGAGGGCGAGCCGACAACGAAGATTCTTCAACTTATTTTCAGGTTTATGCGTAAAGATAAACCTGGTGTGAGGTACCTGTTTGATTTGCGAAAAGGGCTGAGTTTGATGGGTTCTAAGCCTGAATTCGAGATGTTTGTTCGGGTTTTGTTGAAGCACCAAGGGTTCGAAGTTAGCTCAAATCAGATTTTGAAGGGACGGTGTGTGGAGCATGAAGTCGATGGGATTGCACGAAAGGATAGCGTGACTTATTTTGTGGAGGCAAAGCATCATCTGAGTTATCATGCTCTAACTGGATTGGATGAGAGTCGCATAGCTCGTGCAGTGCTGGAAGATGTTTCTGAAAGTTCCCAGCTGGGTGGAACTGATGTTAAAATTGATAAAGCTATGATTGTTACTAACACTAGATTCTCTGAACATGCGATAAAGTATGGCCTATGTAGAGGTATATTCCAAGTCGGGTGGAATTACCCCTTAAATCAAGGGTTAGAAAATATGATTGAGGATAAGAGGTTGCATCCGCTGAGTTGCCTTAGAGGTTTGAGTAGTGAAGTTAGGTTTAGGCTGGTTGATTGTGGATTAGTGCTAATTAGGCAACTGCTTGCCGAAGATCCGTCGGAGCTTGCGAGAAAGACAGGGTTAAGGCAGGAGACCATTAAAGAAATTATGGAAAAAGCTCGGTCTAGCGCAAATACCCTCGAGTATTATTGACGGCTACTTTTTAAAGAAAACTCGCTGTGTCCAAGAGTTAAGTATTTTTGAGAATCATCCCAAACCGTCTCACTTAGCGTGCTGTCATCGTAGATGACCGTGCATGAAAAAGAGTCGATCTCTAATTTATTCCATTTAGATATTTCCGTGCGTGTCGTTTATATCCGACCTTACTGTGCAGTGGATATTCGAGAAGGAAAAAACACGTGAAGTCCCCAAGTGCTTCTCGCGAGTTTGGTTATCTTAGAAAATGGGTTCCAATCGCTATTTTGATAGGCGTAGTCAGCGGAGTAGGCAGTATTGTTTTCTATGAAGTAATTAGACTTGTAAGCACGGGTCTGCTCGGCGGTGTCGCTGGTTTTTTTGCTCCTACGCCAGCCGGAGAAGGCGGAAGCTTAGGAGTAATCCCTTCTGCTCTTTACTTGATTCCGTTGATTACTACTGTGGGAGGACTTTGCAGTGGAATACTTGTCTATGGCTTAGCGCCCGAAGCTGAGGGTCATGGTACTGACGCAGCGATAGATGCTTTTCATAATAAAAAGGGTGAGATTCGATCCAGAATACCTTTGGTTAAGGTTGTGGCCTCAGCAATAACAATTGGCTCGGGCGGAAGTGCAGGCAGAGAAGGTCCTACAGCGCAGATGGGAGCGGGCTTCGCTTCCTTCCTGAGCAAAAGATTTCGGCTTAGTGTTCATGACAGAAGAATAGCAGTTGCAGTCGGCATAGGAGCAGGAATTGGTTCAATCTTCAAGGCACCGCTTGGAGGAGCCATAATGAGCGCTGAAATTCTTTACATGCAAGATTTTGAGGTAGAGACGTTACTGCCAGCATTCATAGCTTCGACCGTGGGCTACAGCATATTCGCATCATATGTTGGGTGGACGCCAATATTTGGCAACATGAATCTTGGCGCTTTCAACAACCCGATTGTTCTACCCTTTTACGCTTTCTTGGGTGTAGTTTGCGGTTTAGTCGGCATCGTGTACGTCAAAGGTTTCTACGGCATACGAGCTATTTTTCAACGTCTGAGAATTCCACGTTTCTTGAAGCCGGCACTGGGCGGATTATTAGTGGGAATTATTGGCATGTTTCTCCCGCAAGTACTCGGCATGGGCTATGGTTGGCTTCAAATATTAATGAGCGGCAACTTTGTCTTACTCCCAATCATTTTGATCCCAATAATCATCGTAGCCAAAATAGTGGCAACGTCTCTTACGGTAGGTTCAGGAGGAAGCGGAGGAGTCTTCGCGCCAGCCCTAGTAATCGGCGGCTTCCTAGGAGGAACACTCTGGATAGTCCTAAACGGGCTTTTTCCGAATTTCGGGCTTGTCATCGCCGCATTTGTTATAGTGGGGATGATGGCGTTTTTCGGAGGCGTGGGCAAGGTGCCTGTCGCTGTCATAATCATGGTTAGCGAAATGATTGGTGGATTAACTCTACTAGTTCCCTCAATGATTGCCACTGCCATCGCTTACGTTATCACTGGAAAGAACACTATCTATAGAAGCCAAGTTGAATCGAGATCTGATTCGCCAGCCCACAGAAGTGAATACTCTACTCCTTTAATGCAGAAGCTCTTTGTCAAAGACGCAATGACCAAAAAGGTCATCACAACTATGCTCAACTCACCGCTCTCAGAGGTCGCGGAGGTAATGGCAAAGAACACAATAAAAGGGACACCCGTCTTGGATGATAGCGGCAGGCTGGTGGGCATGGTCACACTCACGGATGTTCTTAAAGTTAATCCAGACCAAAGGATTACAACAAAGGTAAGCTCCGTAATGACAAAAGAGTTGGTTACAACGATTCCTGATGAAAGTCTTTATGCTGCTTTTGGAAAGATGACAAACAACCAGATTGGACGCCTGCCAGTTGTTGAGACAGGGGACAACACAAAGCTGATAGGCATAATAGCGCGGGAAGACGTCTGGCGAGTCTACAACATAGAGATTATGTCAGAACTGGAAGAGATTAAACTGTCAGGAAGCGTCAAAGAAAATAGCGAAACGAAGTTCTGAACCAAGAAATGAACTATGCAAGAGGTGGCAATTGCCAAAAATGTTGTTTACTTCTTATTTTGCTTTTCTAAAGATGATAGGCATTTTGACCTCTTAATTTTTAGGGCTGGAAGATTTTTGAAATTTTTGAAAAAAGACTGTTTAACATGAGAAAATGTAGACAACTCAACGTGAGGTTGTTGTCTGTTAGACAAGACTTCTTGGTGCCCCATTAATCTGAAGAAGTGAATCTTCAACTGGTCCGTTATCAGGAAACTGAGCAATGCATAACCCCAGACGAAAGCGGCGAATCCCCACCCAATAGGATTCATAAATACACCGAAGACAGCAAACAACGTGCCCACAACTTGAGTTCCCTCTGTGGCTACAAAGAGTATGCTGGCTGGGAGGGGGCGTTTCCAGAAGTGGCGCACTCCAGTTCGCGCTAAATAAATCGTGAGGTGCCCAGCGACAGCCATTTTAAGGAAAATCAGCGTCTGCAGCGTACTAACGCTTAAGTGGAATACGTATAAGCCAATTATTAAGAGTCCGAAACTTGAAACGACTCCTGTTGTGCCAATCAGAGAAGCCACCGTCAATACACCACGCATGTTCCAGCGAACGGGTTTCTCTTGCACCCTCACATTATCGTATGCAATGGTTATGATAGGTATGTCATTGAGCAAAGCCAAAATGACTATCATAACTGCCGTCACCGGGTAGAAGTTGAAGACAAGAATTGCAAGACTAATGAAAAGTAACACTCGGGAAGTCTCGGCGATGCGGTAGACGGCGTAATTGGTCATGCGTTCGAAAATTTTGCGGCTCTCTTTTATCGCGTCAATGATTACGGAAAGCCCTGGCTTCGTTAGAACCACGTCCGCTGCGGATTTAGCTGCATCAGTTGCTCCGGCAACGGCAACCCCTGCATCCGCTTTCTTTAGTGCTGGAGCATCGTTAACTCCGTCGCCCGTCATGCCGACAATGTGCCCTTTTCCCTGAAGTAACTCAACGATACGATATTTGTGCTCAGGAAAAACTTGGGCAAAACCATCCGCATTCTCAATAATGCCTGCCGCTTCACTTTCAGGCTTGTCTATGAAAGAAGAAGCGGGGATTATGTTTGTGCCCAGATTAACTTCTTGAGCAATCTGCTTGGCTATAGCGATGTGGTCGCCAGTGACCATCTTGACGTTTATGCCCATCTGTTGGGCTGTTTTTATTGTCTGGGCAGAGTCTTCTCGGGGTGGGTCGTAAATTGCAAGAAGACCAACAAATTGCCAGTTACCCTTTTCGTCTCCCTTAATTGCTCCTAACGCTCGATGACCCTTGATCGCGAAAGTGTTTACAATTTCGTTAACTCTATCTTCGATTTCAGTCTTGTTGGAAACAAGAGACAAAACAACTTGCGGCGCGCCCTTGGCCACTTTGAAATGCCCACCATCACGGCTCTCCACGGTTGCTTCCGTTCTCTTCAAAATAGGGTCAAAGGGCTTAAAATCAACCACGCTGTATCGACCAAGAACATCTGTAACTGCGCTGACCGACCTGGCTTTAGCAATGACAGCATCATCAATGGGATCACGATTTTCTTCCCTAGAAGCCAATGTTGCATACAAGAGCGCATCATCAATTTCGAATTTGCCCAAGGCTTGCGCTTCTGCAACGGTAAGTTCATTCTTCGTTATGGTGCCGGTCTTGTCTGAGCATAACACGTCAACTCCAGCCATTTCTTCAATTGAAACCAGTTTGCTCACAATAGCTTCTTTTTTGGCAAGGACGATTGCTCCAACTGCCATGGTAACTGTCAAAACGGCAGGCAACGCTACAGGTATTGAAGCTACAACCAAAACCAGTGCAAACTGCATTATAATTAATGGGTTGACATGTCGAAAGAGCGATGCGATGACAACGGCGGAAACCATTATTGCCGCGAGGATAATCAGGTAGTTTCCTATTCTTATGACTGCTTTTTGGAAGTGGCTTACAGTTCTGGCTTCTGACACTAGTTTGGCGGTTTTGCCAAAGAAGCTACTTATTCCTGTTGCCACGACGTAAGCGTCCATTTCGCCTTGCCTAATTATGGCTCCTGCGTATGCTACGTCAGAAACGTGTTTCTCTACCGGCAGGGATTCTCCGGTTAATGCGGATTCGTCCGCGAGCAAGTAGTCGCCTTTTGTAAGTTTAACGTCAGCAGGGACAATGTCGCCCAAGCGGACACGTACGATGTCCCCAGGGACAAGTTCCTTTGAGGGTATTTCATGCCATGTTCCGTCTCTTAGCACTCGGGCTTTTGGGGCAAGTCGCTTTTTCAATAATTCTATGGCGTTGTCGGCTTTCCGTTCTTGCCAAAATCCCACTACTGCGTTTACAATTAGTAACGTGAAAATTATTGCAAAATCGTCATAGTGCTGTATAATTATAGATAGTACTGAGGCAATTTCTATCATCCAGGGGATGGGTCCCCAGAAATAGCCCGCGAACTTGCGAAAAAGACTAACTTTCTTTTCAGGAATTTCGTTAGGGCCGTATTGTTGAAGCTTTTTCGCTACTTCTTCCGTGGATAGTCCAGTCTTAACGTAGCTTGAATAAGCAGTTTCTTGTTCAGAGGGGTTTTTTGATTCTTCAGAGTTCACTGGCAAGCCTTCTAGTCTACTAACCGAATAAATGGTATATTAACAGAATAGACCAAATTCATAACACACAGCGTGCGCCTGATACAAAAAAACTATTATTAACGGTAAAGTATTAGAATTAATGGAGGATATTTGCTTGTTGGCAATCGCCAAAACCGGAAAGAAAAACAGTTCGCTCGTGAAAACTAAAAAAGTTGAAGGTAAGACTGATCCGAAAATAGCCTCAAATATTTTGAGAATTGTGCCCGCCAACCATGCCTTCTACTTCTTCACAGATAGTGGACAGTACACTGATAGGTGTTCAGTCTGCCTCGCGGATTTTTGCAACGCGATACAGATTATAGATGTCAAGTCTGTGGAGTTCCACTTTAAGCGTGGAGACTTTGTCATATGGATTAGAGAAACCTTGGGAGACAACGAACTAGCAAACGAAATTAACCTAGTTAACAAAACACTTCAAGGAGAAGAACTCAGAACAACAATATACAAAACCGTAGATGCACGCTTAATTAAACTGAAAAAACTCGAAGCTTCCGAAGAGCCTTACTTAGAACGAGCTGAATAAGTGCAACGCGCCTGTTTTGCTTCATTGAATGGTCATTTTCCAAACGCACCCATTGCACATAAAACTCGTTAACTTTAGGTTATTGCACCAGAAATACAAGAAAAGAAAATGTGGAGGCTAAACCAATAGGTTTTACTTGAAATTGAGTTCAAAGCTTATTGGGACAGCTTCTCCCCACGACTGCCGAATCGGACAAATCTTTTGCGCCATCCCATACACCATGTCAGCCTTTTTGCGTTCGCGTGCGTTGTCATTTTCCAAGCCAACGTTCATGTTGAAGTGCACATCTGTGAAAATCAGTTTCTCCATCCCTTCTACGTTCATTTTAACATTCGCAATGGTGTCCAAACTTTTCAGCCCTAACTGGCTATTTTTTGCAATCAAAAGAAACAGCGTATTGATGCATGAAGCTAAAGCAGCAGCAAAAATGTCTTCGGGTACACAGTAGCCTTCTTTTCCACCAAACGACGGCGGTGGGCTAACAGTAACTAGTTTCTTGCCTTTAATTGAGAGTTCGCATTCTGTTGCGCCTTTCCATGTGGCGGTACCTTCAAAATTCATTTCAGGCATAAAATTCATCTCTGCTAAAAGGATGAATGCAAGGCAAATTTAACCCTTACGATTAACTTGAAACTTAAAGCGTGCGCGACGAAACTTGCTACTGGTGCTCAACGACAAGAGCTTCCCAGACATCTTCGGCTAAAGTTTTTTTGGACAGTTGGCGCAATACGTCAGATGCGATTAGAATTCCTGCCACTTCTCCGCTCTCGGTGACTGGAAGCCGTCTTATCCTATGTTCGCCCATAATTCTGGCAGCTTTCTTCAGGGTAACATTAGCGTCGATTGTTATGAGAGGCGATGACATGACCTCCGAAACGGGAGTGGTGTGAGGCAGGTTTTTTGCGATGACTCTTATGACAAGATCTCTCGCAGTTATGATGCCAACAGTAATTTTGCCATCAAAAATCAGCAAACTGCTTCTATCAGACTCCTCCCATGAGGTTAGCAGCTTCCAAGACTGTCTGCTTCGGACCTATATTGACGACAGGTTTCATTATCTCTTTAACTGTGCGCATAGGATTCATAATACACCAGTGAACGGAAATAAGTTTTTCTAGTACACAACAGCCCGCAGATCGCTGGCGCGAAGGTGAATCATGGCATCGAAAATCAAGGGAGGAACAACGACGCCTACGAAAAGACCGCCCCCGCCACCTTGAAGAAGCTGAGCGCAGAGTGATCTCAATTGAGAAATCAGGTTCTGGAAAGACCCTCCTTCCATGGTAAACGAAAACGCGACTACAGTGATTACAACGCCTGTTAAGACCAAAACCAGAGTGTACGGTACTTTGAGCCTTGTAGATAGAACCGCGGCTAAGAAAGCTATAAGCAGGAACGTCGCCACGATGAGCTCAATGCTGGGAATCAGAGCAATCACCTACCCTTTCGGTATAGCTTTTGTTTGAAGCCTGTTTTCTAATTCTTCAAAGCCCTTAATCAATCTGTCTTGACAACTATAAAGACCGACTACAAAAGAAGCAAAGCCCTCAGTAAAATTAATTGGATTCGCACCTGAAGTGATCTGAGTCTCTACTGGGCTCAGTCTTGGATAGGGATGGGCCGTATTAACTAAAGCTGTTTCACAAAAACAAATATCGCAATTAGTCAATTAGTTCACAATTATAAAACGCTCAAATGGGATTTTTTCTCGAATTTATAGCAAAATAACTAGTAAAATGGGCCGGACCGGGCTTACTCCCGAAACGGTCTGAGTCCCTATTGCTCAAACTACCCGACTAAGGCTATTTTCTCAGTTCTATACCAAGATTGCAGCTGCCCATCCCTAAAACCATTTGGGTTCAGAACTATTTTTAGCCATTGAAAAAGGGCCGTCCAATCTATAACAAGATTTAAATGTTTATATGGTTAAGTTGTTTTCAACGGTGTTTGTTTATGGGTCTGAATTGGAAGGAATGGAATCGAGACGACATAATCTACGGTATTGTTGCTCCTATCCTTGTAATGTTGTTAATTGTTTTGGTTTCCAAGCTGGGTGCCTTGTTTGGAGGCGGATTTGGGGTCACATACGGAATAACTATGGATGTTGAAGAACTAACGGTAATAGCTGGAGTACCAATGGTGCTGGGTTTGGTTTGGAATAGGTGGGCAGGTGGTGCTTCTGGTTTTCTGTTAGGAAGCATTTATGCGCTCTATTGGGCGAATAGTTTTCATGGCATTCGCGGTTCTGGCACTGTTTTATTAGCTTACATTCTTAGTGCAATGTTGATTGGTTATATGGCTGGCGCATTGAATAAGCGGTCAGACAATTTTTTTAGAATGGTAATCTCAGGAGTTATAGCTGGAACAATTGGCGGGCTTATGCTTTTCGGTATTTTCCAGCTTTCATCCGCAAATGTTGTGACTGGAACCGAGGGGTTTTTGCTTACAGTATTGACTAGAACTGGTGTTGGTGTAGTGGTAGCAATTGTAGCGAAGATTTTCATGTGGTATGGAGTAACAGGCGCTAATAAACCAACGGTATGATCGAGAACTACGTGGTCCAGAAAGAAAAAATTTCCAGATTCTCTTTTTCAAACACTTTTTTCAGGATAACCTTGACTTCGTCTTCATCTAAGTTCCAGAGGCCATTTTTATCTTTATGCAAAGGAATTCCCGTTTCCCGTAGGAATTGACCTTTAGGAAAGTCAAGAAAGAGGTAGTAGCGCCTGTCATGCATTAATATTATTCTCAAGGTTGTAAGCTCTTTGTTTGGTGAGAGAGCATTTTGTTCAAGGATATACACAATAGACCTTGGCTTCTTTTCGCTAACTAAACGTTTGAATTCTTCCCAATTTCTAACCCTAACGTGCCCATCACTCATTTTCTTAAATTAACCTTCTTCCTCTTTTTCAAGGAGAGTTGAGATTATGAAAAATTACAAAGGTTTGACTTTAAGGAGAGACCTTTTTTAGTTTATCAATTATCGCTTGTGTTATCTCTTCAGATGGATGTGTGATAGCGCCTGCGGGGCAAATGTCTTCACAACCTCTGCAGAATACGACGCATCTGTTTGGATTTACCACGGTTCGTTTTTCGCCATTTTTTTCCTCTAATCTGAACGTGCTCATATGGCAAAAATCAACGCATTTACCGCATGTTATGCACTTTTCATAATCTATTTTTGGGTCCCAAGGTATTTTGTCCCTGGGGATGCCCTCATACGTTTCTTCGGACATTTTATTTTCCTTAGTATAGACACTTAATATATAGCAACTTTTAAATATTGTTATTGACATTTAAGAAAACAATGGCAACAACTGAGGGAAATAACCGGTTCAAATCTACAGTATTTCATGCACTTTCTGATCCAATTAGGCTTGAAATCTTAGCATACTTAAGAGATGGCGAAAAATGTGTTTGCAAAATAGTTCCGCATCTGAATCTTATTCAACCTCTTGTTTCCCGTCACCTTAAAATCTTAAAAGATGCTGGATTGATAAGGTGCCGAAAAGATGGAACCAAACGACTGTATTCAATTGTAGATGCCAGAATATACAGTGTCGTTGACGCCTTGAGCGCTGAACTTTTAAGCGCTCTTGCGAAAGAAGTTTTTGAGAAAATGACTTGCAGCTAGGAGATTTACATGAAAGATAAAGATGTGAAAAAAATCGTTAAGAAAGCGTATTCGAAAATTGCGACTAATAGCAACTCTTGTTGTTCGTGTGGTTGCGGTAGCGTAGACCTAAAAATGGCCCAAAAAATATCCAAAAATATCGGCTATTCGGAAGAGGAAATGAACGTTGTTCCAGAGGCCAATCTTGGATTAGGTTGCGGCAATCCTACCGCGTTTAGCAGCATCAAGGAAGGCGATGTTGTTCTTGACTTGGGAAGCGGCGCTGGCTTTGACTGTTTCTTGGCTTCAAAGAAAGTTGGAAAAACCGGTAAAGTTATTGGTCTGGACATGACTGAAGAGATGATTGCTAAAGCTAGAATTCTTTCCAAGATGCATAGTTTTAGTAACGTTGAATTTAGGCTTGGAGATATTGAAAAGTTACCTGTTGAAGACGGTTCAGTTGATGCGGTGATTAGTAATTGCGTGATAAATTTGGCTCCTAATAAGCTTAAAGTCTTCAAAGAGGCATATCGCGTTCTCAAGGGTGGCGGAAAGATGTTTGTTTCAGACATCGTTTTGCTTGGTGAACTGACGGAAAAGCAAAAAAATGATGATGATCTTCTTTGCGAGTGTGTTTCGGGTGCTTTGCTAAAAAAAGATTACTTAGATAAAATGGAAGAGGCTGGATTTGCCGTAAAAATCGTTTCTGAGGATAAGGATATTAGCAAAACGCAGTATCATGGTATTCCTCTTGAAAGCTTAAAAGTTGAAGCAACTAAGGGGTGTGTAGTTTGAGCAAAACGAAAGTTATCTTTTTGTGCACGCATAATTCTGCTAGAAGTCAGATGGCAGAGGCGTTTCTTAGGAGGTATGGTGGAGATTACTTTGATGTGTATAGTGCGGGTTTTGATCCTCAACCAATACATCCTTACACTATAAAGGTGATGCAGGAAATTGGCTATGATCTGTCTAAAGCTCAGCCCAAGGAGCTTTGGCAATTAATAAGAAATGAGTACTTTGGAATCGCGATTACTGTTTGTAAGAAAGCTGAAGACGAATGTCCTACTATTCCTGGAACGTCAACGAGGTATTATTGGGATATTGAAGACCCGGCGGCTTTTGAAGGCTCAGAGGAGGAGAAACTTGCTAAATTTCGAGAGGTCAGAGATCAAATCCAGGAGCAAGTCAAGAAATTTCTAAGAGATGGAAATATTGTTAGCAAGTAACCAAATTTCTTTTTTTCTTAACAAGAAAATAGTTGCTTATCCTTAGTCGTTGTAGAGCTGAGGTTTTTCGAAGGAGCGCGGCGCGCGAGTAATCAAATAATGTTGATTTGCGTCGTTAGTTTTTCTTAAGCTGTCAAGAAATCCCTTTTTTATTATCTTTTCTTTTATTTTTTTGCGAGCACAGCGAGGCGCGCTATGATTTTCATGGAAAAAATCTTGTGAGAAGATTGTTACACTTGCAAACTAATCCGCCTAAGTCGTGTTATCTCATGGCGGTAGCAGTTGCTTTGTCGATACAAAAACAGTCAGAGCTATCAGGAAGGCGCGCTATACTTATTTCTTAAACCTAATTAACTTGAATGAAGATCGGTGATAACTTGTCTGAACAAGCCTTAACGAAGATAACATTAATTCAGGGTTTCAAGTTTAGAGTTAAATTTGATGTTGATCGCATGCCTGATCTTTTTGTGGATGAAATGAAGCCTATTGGCGAAAATTCTGGGCCGAATCCCACAAGGCTCTTATCCGCAGCCGTTGGTCATTGCCTCAGCTCCAGTCTTCTTTTCTGTTTACAGAAAGCAAGAATCAATGTTGACCATCTTGAAACCACAGTGAAAGCTAATACTGAAAGAAACTCGGAAGGGCGTTTGAGAATCACGAGCCTGGATGCCCAGATATATCTTAATGTAAAAGAGGGAGATGAAAACCGCGTTTGCAGATGCCTGAATATCTTTGAAGACTATTGTACCGTTACCCAAAGCGTAATTAACGGATTGCAGGTAAACGTGACCATAAAATAGTTGTTATCCATCAATTAACGATGTGCCGATAATGTAAATTGAGAAAGCTCTAAAGGCTGCAATTAATTTCGAGGTTTAGGCTAAACACTGAAAGTTACAATGAGTTAGCGCTTAAGGTGATGTTTTCATTCTTAAAAGTAAAGTGCACAGTTGATTCTGAGATGGTGGAATTGAAAACTCAATTTTAAAAGATTTATGCTGATTTTTATTTGCAGAATCTGCCATCATCCTTTGTTTCTTTGAGTTTGCTAATTTTGTCACTGAACCAACCTATCTTGGTAGTTCTTCTATAATCAAACTTGGGAACGTAAGGTTTAATGTCCAATAGTGGCGTGCCGTCTAAAATGTCTACATCTTTAATGTACAGTATGTTGTTTTCGATTCGGATGAGGCGCACAGTGGATATGCCAATTGCATTTGGTCTAGCAGGCGAGCGAGTTGCGAACACTCCATGGAGGGTATCATCTAGAAACGGCTTCACCAACAAAGAACCTGCCTTGACCAAGCTAAAATGATAAAGGAGAATAATATGAGAAAAACCTTCTAAGTCCTTTAAGCCTTCGGCATATTTGGGGTTTACTTCTACGGTTCCTTTACTGCCCTTTGACGCTGAGGCCTGTATAGGCACGTTTTTGGGTTCCGCAAATGGCGAGTGTACAACCCCAATAGATTCGTATGTTATTTCGTTCATCCGCTTCCCTTCATGATTCTCTTAGAAGAGAGCGTAAGCATTCAGATATATCTGAACAGAAAACACTATTTCAACTCGTTGCAAGATCGGAATTGCAGCTGCAACACGGATAACCATGCCTAATTCACCCTGTTAGATGCTCTTCCGAAACTTAGGTTCTTTCCTTTTAACATTAAATAGTTTTAGCTTAAATCGCTACTTTACTCGTCTTCATCGAGCTTTACCCAGATTTTGCCAGCCTTAATTTTCCACTTATAACTTATTAACTTCATTGATGGTTCATCCTCATATTCCTCTGTTTTTAAGTCAAAGCGCCAATCATGGCAGGGGCAAATAATTACGGTACCATCAAGAGTTCCGCCGGAGAAACCACACCCCTGGTGTGGACAGCGGTTATCTATGACGAAAATTTGGCCTAACTGCTTAATAAGTAAAATGGGCAATCCCTCAATTGACAATAGTTTCATTGTGCCCTCTTGTAATTCCTTTTCTTCTAAAACAGGAACAAAGTTATCCATTTTACTCAACTTCTGCTCTCCCAGATTTTACTGGTTATTTATGTGATAAGTGTTGTGGCATACTTTTTCTTTTTGCAGCTTTGAAGACAAAAAATTTTAGTGAAAATTCTGAAAACCTTGAAAGATCAACTCCATGATAATTAGAGAAGTTTGGTATGCACGTTGCAAAACGGAGCGAATTGTTGTTGGTTAATAATGACAAGCGCGCGCACTCACTCTTCAAACACTCATGTTTCTGAAGATGATGGTGGCGGGTCACATGACCCTTTATCTTGCCAGAACACACACGCACGCTTGGAATAGCCTGAAGCGAGAGCTCCTCTGCCAAATTCGGCGCAGTAGATATAACAACTAACTTAAAACTACCGATAAAGTGATTTAGCCCAATCCACAAGACATTAGATATTAATGCCAGTTCATGTTAATCGTTTTAGACACTGTTTAGTTAGGAGGTGATTTTGCTTGTTATATGAAGCCACTCACACACACCAAGCTTCTCGATGCCCATTACTAACTACTGAAGGTAAAGCCATGCTTAAGCAACTTTTCTCGGAGCACAACATGAAGAATGCAGGAATCAATCTGGTAGCCGCTTACATGAGTTGTCCGCAAGATACCTCAGTGGACCACAAAGGTTTCTTCACTATAGACGCCGAAAACCCAGAAGCAGTTAAAAGATTCTTCGGGCAAATGGCTGTAGAAGTAAGACCGGTCAAACCATTAAGCGAAGTCGCCAAAATGTTGTAAGCCCAGCAGACATTATGCTGTTTTTAATGATTGCGGATGAATTACACTCTGCTATGCAGTCGCCATATCCTCGACAATACGTTGAGTCAACAACACTTGGCTCATTGCTGTCTATTCGAGTAATTGCCTTATGTGGGCATGAATTGGCAGCCTTGCATTCAGTGCAATGACCACATTTTTCTGGATCAATAAACGCCTTATGCATGGCCCTCAATTGGAAGGCTTCCATAAGGCCTTATTGCGATTCACGACCCAACTGACTACAGCAAACGCCGAAATTCCCAGTTAGGCTAACAAGCAGCAAAAGCTTAATCGCGTTAAACTCCGCCCGAGGCTATACTACCTCTTTTGGGGTTTTTGGTTTTCTCGGTCGCCATGTTAAAGCACTATAGATCGTAAATGCGAAGAGAGCCACAAACGCTGCTGCTTTGATGGCTGTGAAATCTACGATGGCTGAGTAGAGTGCGAATGCTGCGGGGAAGCCTCCGATGTATAGTGAGAAAAAAATTGCTGTGGGCAGTTTATAGTTATATTTGTAGTCTTTAAAGATGCGTCTGCCAAAGTACAAGGCTGCCAAGCGCCCCATGCCATGAGTGCATTTTATGCAATTGTAGCATGGACGTAGGCAACCCAGAAGGTGAAGTACACCATAAATCAAGATAAGAGTTAGGATAAAAAACACAATACCTGCTGTAAAATCATATAGTAGAAAAGCAACTGAATCAAGAACAATCCATAAGAAAAGCACTAGGTTACCAAAGAGAACTAGGTTTTCTGGGAAGAAAATTGGGCGACCATTTTTTGGTTCTGTCATACCAGTCTGTTCCAAGCGATTAACATATAAGGTTTTTTTAACAAAACAAATTCGCGCGCGTGCAATAAGCTGTTCCAGCGGATAGCCAGAAGGTTGCCGCCAGCAAACCGTGATTTTCCTGCTTCTATTTTTTCTTCAGTGTTCGTCATGTGCTATCCTCTGTGGCTGCTATGCCAGATACCGTTTGATCATTACTTCGATATGCGCCTTGGGGTAAGCGCCAACTAATCTCTCAACTTCTTTGCCATGACTAAAGATGATTATAGTTGGAATGCTCATTATTCCAAAGCTGCTTGGCACCATTTGATTCTCGTCAACATTCATTTTTCCAAACTCTACTTTGCCAGCATATTCAGTTGAAAGTGCCTCAATTATTGGTCCTACCATTCGGCAGGTGTTAACCAAGTTGGTCACCAATAATTTACTATATACGATAACTTTAAAGATTCTTTTTTAACAAAGAAAGAAAGCATTAGATTAATCTGCCTACTCGTTTGGAATCGCCCTTAATGACTTTTAATTGTTCAATAGTTGGTTTACCTCTAATGTCGCCCATTCTTCCTTGAGTACTGTATTCTAATGAGCCATGGAATTCGCTTAATACATACCACTCATCGATTACGTTGAAGCCTAAGTGTTCGAAGTATTGGCGTATATCTTTGCCAACAGGCGTAGCTTCTTCAATTCCTGTATGCGGTCCCGAGTAAGTTACAAAAACTAACGCGTTTTTGCCTGGAACTTTAGGAGAAGAAGACTTGATTTTGCCATTTTGCCGATAGTTAGCAAATTTTTTCTTTAGAAAATCTGTCATCGGTTCGGGCGGATGCCAAGAATAAGAAGGGCATCCTACGCAGACTAAATCGTAATCAAAGTAATCAAGCGCTTCCGCTTCTTCCGGTTTTTTAACCGTGACTTGTAACTTGGCTTCTTCAAGCCCTTCTTTTATCGAATTGGCAACTTTCTTTGTGTTACCTGTTTTGGACCAATAGATTATCAGAGCAGTCTTCATTTTGGCAAAGCCTATGCTTTCTCTGTTGTTCCTTCAAACTCTACTTTTACTGGCGTTGGCTCTTTGAATATAAAGAGGACAGGGCAGTTTGCTTCTGTTCTTTTCCAAGCAGCTTCAAGCAACTCTTTTCTAGCATCTGAAGAGGCGTTTACCTTTAGGCTTACGTTGCTTATCATCGGCGAATCGGGAGATTTGTCAGCTTCTACGGTTACTTCGACCTTTTTCAGTCTTATGTTGCTCTTTTTGCAGACATCCGCAAAGATTGTAACACCACAATCAGCTAGTGCCATTAGGCTAAGTTCAAGTGCCGTTGGTCCGCAGTCAGTTCCACCTGCAGCTGTTGAGAGGTCACATTCCACACTGTGGTTCCTTTGATTGTCTACTTTGGAATGTACATTTTCAATCCAAGTGGCTTTAGCTTTAATTCTTCCCATTCTTTTCACCTCTTATTTGGTTAATGCGAGTGTTCATGGTGATGTGCATGTTCACATCCACCTGCAAGTTCTCCTAGTTTGCCAGCTTTAAAAGAATCAATCGTCTCTTTAACTGTGAGATCTTGTGCTTTGAGTACTGTAACACCAGCATTCTGAAAGCTGTGTAACCCTCCAGGACCTATTCCAAATGCAACTATGACATCCGGTTTTAACGAAAGTATGGTTTCATGTGGATGGCCTGTACCTCCCATGTGCTCTCCTGTATTGGGCTCAGTTTTGACCTTTTGAATTTGACCATTTTCGTCAATGTCCACGATTGCAAAGTAGGGTGCTCTTCCGAAATGTTGTGCTACCGCAGCATCCAAACCTGCCTCATCTTCTACGGGTACAACTAGTCTTTTCGTCATTCTCTTCAACCTTAATCAACTTTATCTACTAGAGTTTAATAGATAAATAATATTAATAACTAGCGTTTACAAAATAAACTCAGTTGAGAGTACTATGGATGATGTTGATAGGAAAATAATGGCAAAACTGCAGGTGAATGGAAGAGCACCATTAAACGAAATTTCAAAAGACATTGGTTATACAAGCATGGGGACAAAGAAAAGATTGGAAAAACTGCTTAAAAAGGGAACAATCAAGGTATCCGCTCTTCTAAACCCAGATGCACTGGGATTGCATCCAGCCATAGTGATGCTTGAAATGGACAGCGCAGAAGCTATGCAGAACTTGCTCGATCGCTTCAAGGATTGTCCGCGTGTTGTTCAAATTTTCAAAACCGTAGGCGGGTTCAACCTCATAGCTTTAGTTTATGCAGAAAATAATGAAACGCTTGAAAGCATATCGATGGAAAAATGCTCAATGCGCAGTGCCCCTGGAATCCGCAGATCAGAGTTCTACCCCATTAGCGATACTTTCTTCTCACCTTACTTGCAGATTAGAGAAACTTTGGCACACCAAGGAACAACGGTTGCTCCGTGCAGTGTTAATTGTGATCCTTGTGTGCGATACAAAGCTGGAAAATGCGTCGGTTGCCCAGCAACTAACAAATACAAAGGAACAGTATAAACATGGATATTGAAAAGCAAACTATGTCTAACAGACCTTGTTTATTTCTTACTAAACCCTTCAAACCACTGCGCATTAATACTTGATTGATTTTCGCATAAGCAATTGAGGAGCAATTCAATGGAAAATCATAACGAACGCGCCAAGTTCTTCATGTCTGAAGAAAGAAAGCAATGGCACAATCCTGAAACCATTTTAAGGCATGCTTGTGCGATGAAAGGAATGACGATGGCTGATTAGGCTCGGGACCTGGTTTTTTCACCATACCAATGGCTAAATTAGCGGGAGAAAAAGGCCTCGTTTACGCAGTCGACAGCAACCAGTCGATGCTAAACAGCTTGATAGAAAACATTGCCAAGTCAGGCATCGACTCAGGGATTGTTAAAGTTATAAATAGCGATGTTTCTCATACAGGAATTCCCAAAGAATCTGTTGATCTCGTTCTCTTTGCTAATGTTCTTCATGAAGTTGAGGATAGGCAGGCTTTCTTTCAAGAAGTTAAGCGTATATCAAAACCAAATGCCTATGTCGTTGATGTTGACTGGAAGAAAATAAAAACGGAGCACGGTCCACCATTGAAAGAACGTCTCTCTGAAGAAGAGGCGAAACATGTTCTTTTTGAGAATGGCTTTACTGTTATAGAACAGACTGAAGCAGGACCGTATCATTACGAGTTAATTTGCAAGCCAATAGTTCATTCATAGAAGAATGCAACAGATCACTTCCTAAATTTATTGATACATTTCTTGCCATTCATAATGTAAATCGTGCATTCATCATTCCCATCAGCCACACCATATAGAGGAATTACCCCCAAACTGGGATGAGTCCCTTCGTTAATCAGAGCCTTGCTTCGCTTTTTTTGGATAATTTACATATGGTTTAGAGCTGCCCGTCCCCATACCCGAAAGGGTTCAAAACCTAAAGCTATTAACAATAGGAGATATCACGACTTTTGAAGTGGTACGCGCTAAGTCATAGTCATACCCTATCTATGAATAGTGTTTCATCATACCAGTAAATTGTTATTTTTTTCACTGCAATTTGTATTCGTGCACCTGTACACTTTAGCTATTGCTTCTCTGACCCTTCCATTAGGTAATTTCTCGAATGAAAAACATAGATGCGACTTGTCAGGCACGTCTGCTTCAAAAAATGAACCGCAATAAGAGCAATTGAAAGTAAGAGTTCGCTTTATCCAAGCTTCTGCCTCCCTCGGCAAAACGGCTTTTGCAACTTTATTACGGTACTTAAACCCAAGGCAAGCCAAGTCTCTACCCGACTCAGTTCCCAACAGGGATGGGCCCATTTAACTAAAGCTGTTTCATAAAAAACAAATTTAGCAATCAGTCAATTAGTCCAGAATTATGAAGCGGGCAAATGAATTTTTTGTCGAATTTACAGCAAAATAACTGGGAAAATGGGCCGGACCGGATTCGGACCGGCGACCTTCTGCACGTCAAGCAGATGTCCTAACCAGGCTAGACGACCGGCCCACATATGCTTAGTTTTTCCCGATATAGGCTTCGTCTTTTTGTTTTGTGATGCATATTCAAAATTCTCGCTTCTATTAATCTATTTCTTAACCTCACACACAGCAGCGCCCAATATTGCAACTGAAGCCTGCAGTTCTCATTGCTAAAATGCAGAAATCCCGCAAGCCACAAGATGAGATTCGAAGAGTTCTCTATGTGAAAAAAATGGGCATCCATCAAAAGAATAATAAAGCTAAATGACCGAGTTAGCACAATCTTGAAGGAGGAACAACGGGTTTGAAGCTAATTTATGTCGCAATAGACGGCATGGGAGATTTACCAATCAAATCTTTGGGTAACAAAACCCCCTTGGAAGCAGCTGAAACTCCAAACATGGACGCTCTCGCCAGAAACGGAAAAACTGGCTTGATGTACTCAGTAAAGAAGGGCGTTGCGCCTGAGAGTGATGTTGCTGTTATTTCGCTTTTAGGTTATGACCCTTTCAAGTATAGTACTGGCAGAGGCGTTATCGAAACGGTTGGTGCAGGCTTAAAAATGAAGGATGGTGATTTAGCGTTAAGGTGCAACTTTGCAACTTTAGGTCAAGGAAAAACCATAATCGACCGTCGAGTAGCAAGAACATTAACCACCGAGGAAGCTTCGGAGCTAAGCAAGGCTGCTAACGAACAGGTTAAGCTTGAATCTTACCCTGCAACCTTTGAGTTCCGAAACACGCTGGGGCACAGAGCAGTTCTATTAATAAAGAGCAAAGGAAAGCCTCTTTCAAGCAACATAACAAACAGTGACCCAGCCTATACAATAATTAACGGTATTGGGGTGGCACGGGCAAAAGTTGAAATGGTGCTGCAAACCTGCGAACCAACGGACAACACGACGGAAGCAAAGGTTTCCGCGGCACTTGTGAACGAGTTTATCGAGAAAACCCATAAACTGTGGCAAAATCACCCAATAAACATAAAGCGTGCAGCTGAGGGCAAGCTGAAAGCAAACGTTGTTTTAACTCGAGATGCAGGACATCTGCTTCCAAAATTCTTCAACATAAACCAGCATTATCACGTAGACTTCGCAGCTCTGGCGGATATGCATGGTGAACGAGGCATCGCGCAGTTGGCCGGCATGGACTCCATGCTTTTGCCGTCGCCCTCAGGCAACCTTCAAAAAGACTGCGAAGTAAGAGTTAAAGCCCTGCTGGATGTGCTGCCCAAGCATGATTGTTTCTACATTCACCTTAAAGGTCCAGATGAACCAGGACACGACGGCAACTGCATCTTAAAAACTCAGATTATCTCAGCCATCGACAAATATTTCTTTGGACCATTGCTCAAGCAGATTTCTCTAAAAGACAACCTTATCTGCATAACCGCGGATCACGCGACCCCCTGCTCGCTGAAAGTGCACAGTGATACGCCAGTTCCAGTATTAATCTCAGGAGACAAAGTAGACGATGGCAAAGCAGTAAAGTTCTCAGAGAAAGAATGCGCTATGGGGAGTTTGGGGACTTTAGAGCGCGGATGCGAATTAATGCCAAAACTTATGGAGCAATTTAAAAGATTATATGTGAATTGTTAAATAGCTTAGCTGTTTTGGATAGAACATTAACAAGCCACGAAGAGGCAAAGCATGAAAGCTAAAGGTCCCTTGTTTATTGTTCCATGGCGATGCACTTTCGCTTGCGACAGTAACTGTGTACATTGTACTTCTGCAGGCAAACCCGTTGTTGCAGATGAAGTTGACACTGTCGGCGCCATGAAAATTGTCGATGAAGTTTACGATTTCGGCGCAAGTTTCTTCGGAATTACTGGTGGGCAGCCGTTTCTGAGAAAGGATCTCTTTGACGTGTTAAGTTATGCTAGAAAACTTGGCTTAAATACAAGCATCATAACTGATGGGCGCCTCATGGACCAGACAGCCTTTGAAAACATCGTCAAAAACGAAGTTAAAATTTCAATTAGCATTGACGGCGGAAAGAAAACAAATGATGCTATTCGCGGCAAAGGCGCTTATGCAGCCGCAGTTTCAGCGATAAAGAAGTTTTCACGTGAGAAACTGTTAAACTGCCTTGTATACACGTTTGCCAACGCTGGCGACTCTATCACAAACGCTAACGAGGAAGATATGCGTCACGTGCTTGATTTAGCACGCAAATATGACGCCCGCTGGGTGGTTTTTCATGGTTTTATCCCCTACAGCAAAGACAAAAACAGCCTCAAAGCTGACCTCAAACCGCAACAATATGAATGGGTTTGCAACAAACTCTACGACTTGACATTAGAGTATAAAGGGAAACCAGGAATTAACATATACATTCCCTTCTATGCGCGAGTTGCAAAGCAGCGAGGGATGCCTGATTTTGACAAATGGTACAACAACTTCTTCTTAGGCAGATGTTTCTTCGGCAAATTCATGAGCATCGCGGAAAACGGCGACGCTATACCCTGCAGTTATAACGACGCTTTCAGGATTGGAAACATTAAGGAGAAGTCGCTTAAGGAAATCTGGGCTGAAATGCAAAATTCCCAGTTCTTCACCCAAGTGAAAGATAAAAAGAACATAAAAGGCAAATGTGGCGTTTGTGAGTACCGTGAGATTTGCGGTGGCTGCCGATCTTCAGCTTTGTTTTACACGGGAGACATTTTTGATTCAGACCCACGATGTGCTTATATTCCACAAGCCTTAAGGCAAAAGGAATAAGCGTTTATCCTTTCACTATTTTATGCATCTTTTCCCTACGAAAAAACAGTCTAAAAAAATAGCTTAACTTGAAAAAGATGCAGGGGCAAACTGGGACTTCATGACTGCGGTAATCGGGTCCTAACACTTGCTTTTGATAGTAATACTTAACTGTTCAGTTTTACTGTAATGTTTTATCCCACTGGCTAAATCCATGCCGACGGACCCAACGGAAGCTGCAAGAAACACAAAGCTTGCTTGCTGTGATGGCGGGTTCACCCAAACATGGGACACGGTGGGGACGGGCACAAAGTCCCACGCCGAGAGAGCTTGACCAAGCTTAAAGCGACGCTCAGCTATGCGGTTAAGTGTTAGGTTACGTGGGAGACAAACAGCCCGCAAGAAACAAGCTAATGTTTCATTTTTCCGGCTTCATCTCTAAATATTTTTAATCATTAGTTATTTACTGCACTAATCCTGAACTCTACATCATATTTGGATTCCACACTTGCAGCATAACTCTACTGCCCCCTTAAAGGCGACCTTTGGTCAACAGCCTCTTTGACTCCTAAAATTTATTAACATTTAACAACTCAATCGCAAAACAATTTGCCCTCTTCAATGTTGTTTTGAAATTAACTCTTCGACTTAACGGCAACCAAACCACCTTTCAAATACTTTCTAGGACATTTTAATACTTTCTAGGACTTTTTAATACGCAGCCTGCAAACGATTCAAGCTTTAAATCAAAAAAGCAACCCAAAACAACAAGAAAAAAATGGCAACAAAGCACAACTCAACAGTTGCTGCTGCGCTACCTAAACAATAACAGCACCAAAATTAGAGACAGAGCACATTTTTTCCATAATTGCTAAATCGGCTACGTTGAACGCTTTCAGTTTTAGATGAATATTATCTTTGAGCTTCTGAAATTATGCTTGGGTTGAATAAAAAAGGAGTAAATTATCTTTTTAAAAATCTGCTAATGCAATTGCAGATCAGTCAATTTCCTATATCGGAGCTATGTTCTTAAGGGTGCAAATTTGTCTCTGCTTCTTAAAGCTTAATAAACATGGCTATTCAGATTGAGACCAGAGGGGAACCCAGGACAGTTGAACATTGAGAAAATAAAGAGCGGATTGTCTTTCTTGAATGATTTAAGATTTCACTCATTTTAACCCTCACTTACCTTTAGGGTGCTCGGAAATGAACCTTTGCAGCTATCATCCGAGCTTTTGAACTGTAAGCCTGCTTCTGCATCATAATTGGAATTAGCGCAGGATGTGGGATTTGACAACAAATAAGGTCGGAACCAAATTAACCTAAATTTACTGTTGTTTAGAAAAAACCATAAAAGGAAAATTAATCGAATACTTGTCAAAAATTTTGCTGGTCAGAACTTTAATTTTGACGGCAAGTATTAACATAGGTTTGCTACACAAGGGTAGTTGAATATATTGAGATTGAGGAGATATGAAATTGGAAAGAAAAAGGAAAAGTTTTCATTTCCAAGAGATGGATTGGTTAATCAGTTTTCCCGCGTTAGGAAATGAGGGAAGAAAATACCTTTACTATTCAGTGATGTTCAAAGATCGGAAGAAGGGAAACTCAAAGTCTCAAGTTAGTTTAATGGATATTGTGGATGTTGTGGAATTTGAAAAGAATTATCCTCATACAGTGGGGTTTTTCAGAGAACCAAGTGATGAGGACACGAATTGCGGCTTTAACTATTTGGAAATAAGAGTTATCAGGTGTATTGAAGAATTCTGGAAATTTTTAAACGACTTAGATATTTAGACTTTATTTCATTGTTTTCTAAGTATAAACAATCACAACGATATGCCTGTTCCTAAAATATGAATTTTGGCTGGAGTCGATGTTTGGCTGCTGAAGGATTCGTTTGGTCTAAGTTAAGTTGACTTTTACAACGTGTGTGGAGCAGGAAATGCATGGGTCGTATGCTCTTACTAACATTTCCAGCGTTAATTCGATTTCTTTTTGCGGTTTATCGATTATCTGGGGAAGAATAGATTTCATGTCTAACTGAATGTTACCGTGGTTTTGGTTGGTTGGGATTATACAGTTGGCTTTTGTGCATATCCCCTTTTCGTTGTAGGTGTAATCATGGAATAATATGCCTCTTGGTACCTCTACTGCGCCAACGCCATTGCCTGCCTTCACTTTGACTTCTGGGTTATTGTAGTCTGGTTGGGGTTGTAGTCCTGTTGCTTCAAGTTCGTTTATTAGTCGTATAGAATCTTCGACGCTGTTAACTACTTCGACAAGTTGGGCAATACTGTTCATGAAAGGATTATAGCACATTGGTAGAAGATTGAACTTCTCAGCTGTTTTTTGAGCCATTGGGGATAATCTCTTGTAATTGTTGTTTAGCCTCGCTAAAGCACCTACCATGTACGATTCACGGGTATGCTTTGCCCATTTAGCGGTAGATTGCGGAATAATGTACTCGTTTGTGTATGCAAGATAGTCTTTTACTGGTGCAGTACCTGTGTCTGATGAAACCAGTTTTCCATCATAAAGTGCGTATTCACTTGGGTCAGTTAAAGAAATGAATTCTGTTTCTCTTTTGAAGTGAGGTAATTTGCCTGCTAAGCTCTTGTATAATTCCGCGACGGCTAGAATGCTTGGAATAGAATCTTGCAGTTTCTTTCTGGTTAATATCAATTCTTTCATCGAGGGGATTTTGGAGAAACCGCCCGGTATCAATCTTTGAGGATGTGTTGTTCTTCCACAGAGCAAGCTTGACATCTCATTTGCAGTCCTGTGAAGTTGAAGAACGATCTTAACCTCTGGAAGATTTGTAGACGCAAGAGGAATTACCGAACCTACCCCCATCAAATCAGGCAGAACAAGAAAACCTAAATGTAAAATGTGACTCTGCAAATTTTCCGCATGTAACGCTAGCTTTCTAAGTTTCAGGTCTTGTTCACTTATAGGAATGCCTAAGGCTGATTCTGTGGCTTTCAATGAAGCAAGTGTATGACCAATTGAGCATATACCGCATATGCGAGAGGTGATGTGGTGAAGTTCATTCCAAGATCTTCCTACAACCATGGCTTCAAAGAACCTCGGTGCCTCTGGAATGCTCCATTCACATTGTTCTATAACTCCATTTTTGATATTCACATTGATGTTTCCGTGTCCTTCAACCCTTGTTATATGGTGGACTTCAACGTCAATATTTGATTCTTTCATCTTTTTGCCTCCTGCCAACCAAAATATAATCTAAACTTACTAATTGCGTCGTCAACTGTGAGACCATATTTTATTAAGACTTCCTTGTGGGAATTCTCATTTGGATTGTCCACAAGGCCTCGACAACCCCAACATATTGTTCCCTCATTTACACAGCATGAGTTGCAGCCAGCTCTGGTTACTGTTCCGACACAAAATTGACCCCGCTCAAAGGCACATACGTTCTCGTTCTTCTTGCATTCAACACAAACAGGGTAAGTCGGAGTGTCCGGCTTCTTTCCCACTAAAAGTGATTTGACAACTTGTAAGAAGTCTTCTTTGTCTATTGGGCATCCATGAACGTAAGCATCCACAGGAATCACTGCGTCTATGGCTCTCGCAGCGTAACTATCGAAGAGCCTTGCGTTTTCTCCGTACACAGTTTTTTTGACGTTATCCAAATCTTTGTAGTTTCTAAGAGAGTTGATTCCGCCTATTGTCGCGCATGATCCTATAGCGACTACGATTTTAGCATTTTTTCTTATCGTTTTTAGTCGATCCTCGTCTTGTAGCCTGGTGCAGGAGCCTTCAACAAAAGCTATGTCATAATTGTCGCTGTGTTCTTTCATGACTTCTCTAAAGCTGACAACTTCAACTTGACCAAGAAGAGCTAAAAGGTCTTCTTCGAGATTAGCTACTTGTAATTGGTCTCCTTCACAGCCGGCAAAATCAAAGAAAGCAACTTTGGGTTTCATTACAGAGCCTCCGGAACACCTTTTATTTTTGAATAATTGAAAACAGGTCCGTCTTTGCAGACGTAGATTTGGTTAATTTGGCAGTGACCGCATTTTCCAACTCCGCATTTCATTCTTCTTTCAAGTGACATGATTATGTGATCATCTGGGACACTTCGCTTTTTAAGATCTGCAATTACAAATTTGTACATGACGGGGGGACCACATAATATCGCCAGTGTTTTCTCTGGATCAAAAGAGACTTGAGGAATAAGCGTTGTAATTACACCTATATTGCCCTCCCAAACTCCACTTTCAGGACACCGGTCTACAGTAGGTTTGAACTCAACATTTTCTTTGGACGCTATTGAGCCTAGTTCATCGCCAAAAAGCATTTCCTTTGGTTCTTTACATCCGTAAAGCAGATAGACGCGACCGAAGTCTTTCCTGTTGTCAAGAACATAATTGATTAGGGATCTGAGGGGTGCTATCCCAAGACCGCCAGCTATGAATAAGAGGTCTTTGCCCTTTAGAGAGTCAACATCAAACCCGTTACCAAATGGGCCTCTGATTCCTACTTTATCCCCTACATTAAGCCTGTGTAATTTTGTAGTGACATTTCCTAACCTGCGTACGCAAACTTCGAACGTTTCTTTCTTTGTCGGTGATGAGGATAATGATATTGGCGCCTCGCCTATTCCAAACGCAGAGACTTCTACAAATTGGCCTGGTTTGTGCTTAAGTTCTGATCCGTCGTCTAGTTTGATTTCAAACAGTGTTTCCATCGAAGTCATCGGCACTTTCTTGATTATTGTCGCTAGCCTTGGTACAAAGTCTATGTTTCCCTCGGTCTGAATGTTAACTTCTGGCTGAACAGCAGAGGTTGCCATTTGTACTCCTAAGCTTTGATTCTCATGATACATGTCGTTGAAAAGGTTAACAGGATTCGCTATATCGGGGAGGCAATTTGAAGAGCATCTTCCACAGCCAACACAAGAAATAAAACCGAAAGTATCGAACATATACTTTCCTTTTTTGAAATATCGATGGCGGTACCTTGTAGGTCTTGTAGCACGGAAGTTTTCTCCTGAGGCAATTTTTGCAAAATCTTCTAGTAAGCAACCATCCCACGTTCTGATCCGCTCACCTTGCTCTAGGGAAAGATCAAGGTTTTCTTTAACATCAAAACAATAACATGTTGGACATACTAGAACGCAGGAACCGCAGGCTAGACATTTTTCAGAATGGCTTTCCCAAAACCCACTTTTCCCATAACTGTCCTTAAGCAGTTCAGGGATAAGTTCAGGCGGAAAGTCAAACTTTTGCTGAGACATGGCCATTACTTCTCTTTTTTTCTGCCCAGCAATCTGGATGTCGCGTGCCAATGCGAGTGTGACGTTTTTTGCGTATTTAGATAATAGGTCTTCTCCTTTTTGAGAGCCAACGTTTATTGCATATCTATTACCTAAGTCTGTAAGCATAAGATCATAGCCATAGTCTATTGCGGCGCATCCCATAAAGGAAGAAAAATTCCATTTTGACATCTTTTGAATGTTGACGCCTATTATTATTGCTGCGTCTCGTTTCTTAAAATAATATGGATCAGACTTCGTTTCCCTGAATATTTCATCCATGTGAAGTAGGGCTACAATGTCATAAGGATGAACTCCCACAAGTACCATCGGCTGGGGTTCCTCTGGATTTTTAGCGGAAAACCCATCTGACAAGTCATAGGTAAATAATGTTTCACGTTGAGGGAAGAAATATTTTTTCGGAGGCAACAATGTTACGTCATAGTCCAGACGCAATTCCTCAGCGGATTCAAGAGGCCCAAAAGCAAATTTATTTCCTCTGGATTTAACGCCAATAACGTTCAAAGAATCATCTTTTATTAAAGCATTTATAAAGTGCTGGAAATCTTCTTTAGATATAATTTTCATGTTTTGAGGACCTCCGAGGAGATTTTGGTAGGAATAACTGCTATGATGCATTTAGCTTTTATGGAATAAGCTCTCAAAATTAAAATTTCTTTTTCCTTTCAGATATGAACAGTGTACCTCAGCATATTTTTGTAAATATTTAATTGTGCACAGCGTCAACTTGAACCGTTTTACAGTTATTATAAAACCGTTTTTATGCCAAACTATTTAATTACCTTTGTAATTTATTAAAAAGTGGTGTTAGAATGCCACGAGCGTATGTATTGTTTAATGTTGAGTCGGGCTCAGAAGATAACGTGCTAAAACAGCTTAGGAACATAAATAACGTCGAAGAAGCTTACGTTTCCTATGGTGTATACGATCTGGTTGTACGAGTCAAAGCAGACACTATGGAAGAGCTAAAGGATTCAGTGACACACAAAATTCGCACAATCAAGCAAGTTCGGTCAACTTTAACTTTGATAATGATGGAAGAATAAACTCCTCAAACATTTATTTTCAGCTTTTTTCTAATTCGGCGTTTTGTATTTTTTATATTTTTTTAATAAAAAAGTAAATTTAGGTTTTTTGGATCTACCCCAAAAGGGAAACAAAACTAAAAACCCTTCTAGCAACATTTCTTATTTGTTTTTTTACACGCCGGCATTAGGCATTTCGCCATCGATTAGCATGTAATTAACTTGGCTTGTCATTATGTTCTTCTTTGTTTTTGTCTTTTGCTTTGCGTTTTGGCATTTTTGGGAAAGAATTGTATAAAGCGGAGGCTCGTGCGAGAATAATTTTTCTTGTTTCGACTGTTATGGGTGACGTTGCTATTAGCTCGTCGAGGTTCCTTTTGTTTTCTTCTATTCTTTTTGTGAATTCTTCGTTGGATATTTGGCCTTCTAATCTTAGTTTTCTCAATTCCTCCATGTGCAAGGCTATTAAATCGAATTGCTCGTCAATTTCTGCATCTGATACAGTTTCCGTTTGGGGGATTTTTTTCCTCACGTAGCGGAACAGCAAGGGCACTTGGAACACGATTGAGATGAAAGCTACTCCGAGCACCATTGTGTTTATGGTGTTGATATCTCCCTTAGAAATCACTGCGGACGTTGTTATTGTAGCCACTAGCGCTATGGACAAGGCGCCTCGGACTCCGCCAAGCATGGCGATGTTGCGCCAAACCGCGGATATTTTTTCGCCGAATTTGTTGAACACAGCGAGTATTGGGTACACTGTGGCGGCTCTGGCTATGGTCACGGCGGCGTAGGCGGCCACGATGAGCAGAACTGATTGCGAAAGAGTAATAATATTTGCCTCGAAACCGATGATTAGAAACGCTACTGAGTTGCCTAGGAAGGCTGCTATCTGCCAAAATGTGGTCACGGCTTCTTTTGACGCGGGTTCCATAGCGGACCGCATCGTAAAGTTGCCAAAGTATAACCCTGCCACAGCGACCGCTATTAACCCTGAGGCGCCTATTCCCGTTGCCAGCGCGTACGAACCGTACACTACCGCGACCGCCAAGATGGTTTCGGCCACTCTGTCCGCTATCAAGCTTGTGAGCACTTCGCCTAGAAACGCGACCGCTAATCCAATTAATACACCTGCACCAAGGGTGAACCCGAAACTGAGCACTGTTTGTGTTACCGCGACTTTTTGAAGACCGACGGTTGAAAGGATTATAGTGAAAAGGATGATGCCTGTGGCGTCGTTGAACGCCGCTTCTGTGTCGAGCAGCGTTGATAGTTTGGAAGGAACCTTGACTCGTCGAAAAACCTCCAAAACCGTAACAGTGTCTGTGGGGGCAATCAGCGCGGCGAAAAGAAAAGAAACGTACGGCGAAAGACCGACGACCTTCCATAAGATAATCCCCCCGACACCAGTTGCTATCAAGACGCCTACGGTTGCTAAAGCTAATGAAGGTTTGATTACAGCCCGCAGATCGCTGGCGCGAAGGTGAATCATGGCATCGAAAATCAAGGGGGGAACAACGAAGCCCACGAAAAGGCCGCCTCCGCCGCCTTGGAGAAGTTGAGCGCAGAGTGATCTCAGCTGAGAGATCAGGTTCTCGAAAGACCCTCCCTGAAGAGTAAACGAAGATGCGACCACGGTGATTACAACGCCTGTTAAGACCAAAATCAGAGTGTACGGTATCTTGAGCCTTGTAGATAGAACCGCGGCTAAGAAAGCCATTAGCAGGAACGCCGCTACAATGAGCTCAATGCTGGGAACCAGAGCAACCGCCTACCCTTTCGTTTTAACTTTTGTTGAAGCTTGTTTTCTAATTCTTCAAAGCCCTTAATCAATCTGTCTAAGCAAACATAAAGACGATTAAGCAGTTCTCGTGGTAATTTTAATTGAATTTCTTCGATTCAAATTTGAGGAATGATGTCTGGTAATTCCAATTCTCGCCGTTAACCTTAACTTGGAATGCGGCATATTTTAGAATGCATGAGGAGAGACTTTGTTGAAGAAAACAAAAATTATATGCACTGTAGGTCCCGCCAGCTCTTCAAAGCAAACGATTGAAAAAATGTTCCAAGCTGGCATGAACGGCGCAAGGATAAATACTGCTTATGGAAATCTCGCTCAATTCCAGTCGGTTATAGAAACAGTACGGGAAATTGCGGATATCCCCATAATAATTGACATCAAAGGACCAGAAATAAGAATCAAGGCATCTCAACGAAAGGTCATCAGTAAGGGAGACATTTTGGAAGTAGGCTTTGACGGGGAAGAAGTATGTTTCAATCATGATTTCTATGACGAAATGGCGGTTGATGACGAAGTATACATCGATAACGGAAAAATTAGAACGCGCGTAGTTGAAAAGAAAGATCAAAAGCTCCGGCTTCTGACCTTGGACAGCGGCGTCATAGAAGATGGAAAAGGAGTTAACGTTCCCAATAAGCATCTTTCAGTTCCAACTTTCCCTGAGAAAGACTTGGAGATCATAAGTTTTGCAAAAAAACATGATGTCGAATACGTTGCGCTTTCATTCACGCGAAATGCGGAAGACGTGAAAAACTTGTCTCAGACCTATGGTTTTGGAGGCGGAATAATCGCGAAGATTGAGAACTTTGAGGGTGTCCAAAACGTCGAAGAGATTTTAGAAGCCGCTAGCGGATTAATGGTTGCAAGAGGAGATTTAGGCGTTGAAATCGAACCTGAAAGAGTACCTTTGGTTCAGAAATCCCTTATCAAATTATGCAATCAGAAGGGTAAGCTTGTTGTCACTGCTACCGAGATGCTTGAATCAATGATTAATCAACCCTGTCCAACAAGGGCTGAAGTCAGCGATGTTGCAAACGCTATACTTGACGGGTCAGATGCCGTTATGCTTTCTGGAGAAACGGCGGTTGGTCAGTATCCCGTTGAAGCCGTTGAGATGATGACTCGCATAGCAAATGAAACAGAAAAAGCCGTCAAAACAAACGTCGAAGAAACGTCGTATATCAACATTTCTGACACGGTGAGCAGGGCAATCCAGGATATATGTCAATGCATGCCGATTCACAAAGTCATCACCTTGACGCGGTCAGGCTACACGGCCCGAATGATAGCTCGCTTCAAGATTGCACAACCGATAATTGCTGTCACTCCTGAAATCAAAGTAAAAAAACAACTCGAACTAATATTCGGCGTATACCCAGTTCTTATAAACTACAAGGAAGAAAAAGACCGAATATCCGCAGTTGCAAACCAACTTCACAAAATGCACATAGTTGATGATGAAGAAACTGTCTTGTTCACCGCGGCTGTGAGGACCGCTATGGAGCACGCCAGCAACTCAATAGAGATACATAACATAAAAGAGCTGAGAGAATTTGCAGCCTCCTCGGTGCTTACGACATTTTGGTGAAAACGCGTTATGATTTGCAATCTTTTCGTATTTAGACACGCTGAGACCACAGACAATAGCAACGGCATATTCTCAGGCTGGCGTAACCCAGACTTAACTTCAAAAGGACTTTTGCAGGCACAAGAGATTGCTAGACAGTTGGAACAAGAAAAAATTGATTATGCATTTACCTCACATCTTTTGAGAGCCAAAAGAACCCTTGCAATTGTCCTAAAACAGCACCGCAATGTTCCTGTTTTCATGGATGACCGCCTGATTGAACGATGCTATGGTACGTTGCAGGGCAAAAGCAAGGTAGAGCTTGCAGCTGAAAAACCAGAGTGGTTTGCTAAAGTTCACCGCGGTTACGATTTTGCGCCTCCTGAAGGTGAAAGCCTCAAGATGGTTGAGAGCCGCACTTTGCCCTTTGTTGTGCAGCTTGAAGGGTGGTTTCAACAGAATCCTGGTAATGTGGTTATCTCGTGCCATGGCAACTCAATGCGCCCGATTAGGCGAGTTTTTGAACACTTAAGCCTTAAGCAGATGCTTCAGCTTGAGAACCCGCAGGACCAAGCGATGAAATATGCCCTTAACATACACCAAGTCGATGTAGACAGAACTGAAGAACGCAAAATCGAAAAGGATTGGCAAAGCATTGTGGTTCCGTCTTCCGTAAAGTTAGCTACGGACCCACTAAACCCATTGAAGCAATACTATTAAGTCCAATCAAGATTTTCTGGGTTCAGAAAATCTTTTGACTATTGCCTAAAGATAGGCGTCCGTGGCGTATCTGTCGCATCATCCGATGTGTATTGAAGTAATACGCGATTTTACCTATCGAGTGCCTCATCATACTAATCCAATCGTCACGTTGCTGATAGAATTTTGGAATTATGAGGTATTCCAGCTTGTTGTATAGATCGCCCAGTTCTCTTTTTCTTCTTTCTTCCTCGCTTATCACTTGATCAGGGGATGGACCTATCGCCCAACCCGTGAGACCCTCCACGCAGCCCTCTATCCACCATCCGTCTAAAACACTGAAATTAACCACACCATTGTGCGCCGCCTTCATCCCGCTTGTTCCAGAAGCCTCATACGGCGGCAGTGGGGTGTTGAGCCAAACATCAACTCCGGAAGTCAGTTTCCCCGCCATTTCCATGTTGTAATTTTCAAGGTAGACGATTTCAATTTCGCCTTTCAAGCGGTCTATAAACTCGTAAATGTCTTTGATTAGGCTTTTTCCCATCTCATCCTTTGGATGTGCTTTTCCAGCGAAAATAAGTTGAATCTTGCCTTGGCTTTTGACTTCTTCAAGTTTTTCCAGATCTGAAAAGATCATTGTTGCTCGTTTATACTCTGTGGCTCTTCTGGCAAAGCCTAATGTTAAAGTGTCGATGTCCATCTGGAGCCCCGAACAAGTTTTAACAAAGTCAAGTAAATTTTGCTTCGCCCTTAGGTGAGTGTCCCATAACTCTTCATCGGGAATAGTGTTAACTCTTACTAGGAGTTCTGGTTCATTGGCCCATCTGGGAATATACTTGTCGAATAGCTGCTCTAAAGCAGGGGCAAGTCCAAGTGTAGGAGTGAACCCCGTTTGTTATTTCTTGTATGTGATATCCTGGAAAAAGTTTCCTGGAGTATTCCATATGTGCTTCGGTCACACCGTTAGTGTACTTGCTTAGGTTTAGAGCCAGAAGCGTCATGTTCAATCTGTCATATCCGCCATATTCTTTCAAGGTTTCCTCAGGCACTTCGGTTTCAAGAACTTCCGAAACCATGTCATACGAAAATTTGTCAAATGCAGCAGCCACGGGAGTATGAGTGGTGAAAACACAGAGGTTTTTTACTTTACGAACGCTCAAATCGTTGTTCTTTAACAGTTCAAGGGTAAGAAGACTGCTATGACCCTCGTTCATGTGATATTTCTTAACATTAATTTTTAATGCATCAAGAATACGTAACCCGCCTATTCCCAAAACTATTTCTTGCTTTAATCTGTATCTTTCGTCGCCACCATAAAGAAAATCAGTAATTTCCCTATCCTCTTGAGTGTTCCCTTCAACATCGGTTGTAAGAAACAATACTGGAATGGTTCCGCCCGTTAGACTCTCTTGCTCATAGACCCAGACGCCGATTCTGACGTCTCGTCCATCAATTTTGACGGTTGCAGTTTCTGGCAACAGTTTCATGAACTTCGAGGGATCCCATTCTTCAGGGTAATCAATTTGCCAGCCATCAGGCGTTATTTTCTGCTTGAGATAACCTTTCTTGCTGATTAAAGTCACTGCAACTAACGGAATCCTCAAGTCTGCGCTTGATCTAATCACGTCCCCAGCAAGAACGCCTAGTCCCCCGCTGTAGGTAGGCATATCAGAGTTTATGCCGATTTCCATGGAGAAGTAAGCTATTTTGGCGCCTTCGATGAAACTGCTCATGCAGTACTCGCTGTCAAAATAATACTGCCTCGATAAAAAATTCGTTGTAAACTGAGTTTCAGTTGGGTCTAAAGGCATTCCACAAACGGGATCTTTAACAAGCATCAAAGCAAACTCCCTTACGAAGAAGTTCCGCTTTCATCAATAATTAGTTTCCGCTCAATCAAATACTGATCTTTGACCACCGATAAACGACTGCTTTGGTCATCATTTCTCTTAGAGGTAGATAAGTAACATAATGAAGCCACCAAGCGAACGATTCACGTTTTGGATAGACGAGACAAAAACAATAGTATTCAGCAGAACAAACTAATTGCTTTTTGGGACCACCAGTTTTGGTTTTTTCGGCACAAAGCTCTGTTCCAGAAGGTAAGCGTATCGTTTGATGAACCATTTCTTGACAACCTCAACCAAGAACAAGTAGCCAGCTATTAGCCCCGCAAGGGCAACATAGAACGCTGCAGGGGGAGGCGTAAACCCGAATACGGCACCAAGCAGCGTGTAGGGCAATGCGAACGCGACCAGCCACGACAGCCAAGCTACTTATCACCAAATATTTGCCGGGCTTGCTTTTGTAAAACGGCGTTTTTCTGGTTCTTAACAAGAAAACCACCAGCGTTTGCGTTGAAAGAGACTCCACAAACCACGCGGTTTGAAAAATATGCTGTCTTTGAAGTTCAGGTACAAATGCGGGCAGCATAGGCATAAAGACAAACAGCAATAAGAAAAACGTCAAGTAATCAAAAATCGAGCTTACAGGTCCCATGACAATCATGAACCTTCTTATGTACGAGATATCCAGCCTTTTCGGTTTTCCAATGTACTCTTCGTCCACGTTGTCTGTCGGTATAGTTGCTTCGGAAAGATCATACAAAAGGTTGTTTAGGAGAATCTGAATAGCCGTCATGGGCAGGAAGCTCAGGAACAACGATGCTCCAGCCACGCTAAACATGGTGCCGAAGTTTGAGCTGACACCCATCATAATGTACTTCATGGTGTTGCCGAAGGTTTTCCGACCTTCCAAAACCCCTTGATCAAGCACGGTTAAGTCAGGCTGCAACAGTATTAGGTCAGCGGATTCCTTCGCGACGTCAACAGCGTTCTCCACCGATATGCCCACGTCCGCTGTTTTCAAGGAAGGAGCGTCGTTAATGCCGTCTCCCATGTACCCCACTACATGTCCGTTGGACCGTAAAGCTTTGATGACTCTGTCTTTTTGAGCTGGGTTCACACGAGCAAAAATGTTGTTGTCCTCCACAACCCGGGCTAGGGCATCGTCTTGGAGTTGAGCAATGTCGTTTCCGAGAATGATTCCTTTTATGTTGAAGCCCAATTGTTCGCAGGTTGTTTTTGTGACTAGCTCGTTGTCGCCGGTGACTATTTTGAGTTCCACGCCATCTCTTTCCAGCAGACGGATTGATTCCTTCGCGCTTTCTTTTGGCGGGTCGAGAAAAGACAGGAAACCCAGAAAAACCATGTCGGTTTCGTCGCCAATCGAGTAGTGCGTTTTGTCGTCTTTAACCTTCTTATATGCGACCGCTAAAACCCTGTATCCCTCTGCACTGAGGGCGGTGTATTTCTGATCGAACTTGCCTTGGCAGACAGTTGTTAAATCGGTTATGATTTCGTCAGTTTCACAGTAGGAGCAAATCTTGAGGATTTCTTCGGGAGCTCCTTTGGAGATTACGAGTCTTTGCCCTTCATACTCAACCACTACCGAAATGCGCCTCCGGATAAAGTCAAACGGGATCTCATCAATTTTGCTGATGCCTGTCACGTCGAACTGCTTGTATTGAAGTACGGCGTCATCCAGAGGGCTTTTCAGTCCGGCGTCAAAAACGCTGTTGAAGTAACCGTACATCAGCACTTTCGGGGTTTCTTTTCCCTCCAAATCCTCGTACTCGTTAAGTGAAAGCTTGTTCTCAGTGAGCGTGCCGGTTTTATCCGTGCATAAGACGTCCATGTTGCCAAAGTTCTGAATTGAGGCCAGCCGTTTCACGATAACCCCCTTTTTGGACATCGCTACGGCGCCTCTGGATAGGTTAATGGACATTATCATGGGCAAAAGCTCGGGCGTCAAGCCCACCGCAAGAGCCACTGCGAAAAGCAGCGACTGCAAAATGCCGCGGCTGCCAGCATAGAAAAACGCGTTTACAAAAAAGACGAAAACCACAAGGAAAAGCGTGACCTCAGTCATTAAAGCTCCGAACCGCCTAAGCCCCTTCTCAAACTCTGTTTCAGGCGCCTTAGTCACAAGTTCTTTGGCGATTCCCCCATACTCGGTTAAGCCGCCGGTCTTCACCACGACAGCGGTTCCGGTTCCGCTAACCACAGAGGTTCCCAAGAAAACATAGTTGTTCCAGCCCGTAAGCTCAGACGTCACCGTTGAAAGTGGATTAGCATTCTTTTCAACTGGAAACGCTTCACCCGTTAACGCTGACTGGTTAAGGTTCAAGTCCTTCGTGCTGATTAATCTACAATCGGCGGGAACAAGATCTCCCGCTATGAGATACACTATGTCGCCTGGAACGATTTCAGAAAGCTTCACTTCTTGTTTAACGCCGTCTCTGAGAACCGTCGCCTTTGTGGTCACTCTTTCTTTAAGCGCTTCAGCAGCGTTCTGAGCCTTAGTTTCCTGGTACACGTCAAGAATAACGCTGAGAAGCACGATAAAGAAAATTATAACCGCATCCGTTACGTCCCCTACAAACCCAGAAATCAAAGCTGCAATCAGAAGGATAAGCACAAGCGGATTTCTCAAGTGATACAGAATCTCAACAAACCCAGTGCGTTTCTGCTTCTCAGCCAACTCGTTCGGCCCGTAAGTTGCAAGGCGGCTCTGAACTTCCTGCGAGGACAACCCAGACTGCGACGTTTTCAGCTGAGCTAAAACTTGATCAGCAGGCAGAGTCAAAAGCTCTTGGTTATCCGCCATCAAATCAACCGTGAAATAGTTGTTAAAAGCATAGTTTACAGTAGCACCTATTAAACAATACCATAACCCAGAGATGCGTATATTTCACTTTTGACCCAGAATTCAGAAATTTTAAAAGCCTTAGAGGTGATAGTTTTGTCTAAGATGACTGATAACTTAACCGAGTGGATTCTCTCTTTCAATAGCGGCACAATGTGGTTTAACAAATTCAATAGCGGTTCAATCAAAACTTATTTGCCACACTTAAAGAAATATTGCGATTGGGCAAACAAAAACCCCGATGAGCTAATTGAGTTTAAAATTGAAGGTCTTCAAGCAGTTAATACGGCTAAAGAATTTCAAGCAGAGAATCTACTCGAAAAATTCATTTCCACAGCTAATTATCCTTTAAGCGTCAAACAAGGCATTCGAGCAACAGTTTTGAGTTTCTACAAAAATAATCGGCGACACCTTGAAGAAATCAAAGATGTGGATACCCCAGAATCAAAACACAGATGCCCAAAAAGTCAAGATATAATAGACTTGGAAAATGCGATGGGGTTTGCCAGAGATAAATTCTTAGTTTGGTTTATCGCATCTACACCAATTAGAGTAGAAACCATACCAAAATTGATATGGAAAGACTTGAAACCCACAAACGACAGAGAAGTCCCTTATTCATTGCTTATTGAAGCAGAACGGTTAAAAGGTCACGGCAAGGGCAAATATAGAGGATTAAAGCAAGTTGGTTTTTTGCATTCTTTAGCCGCTAAAAAACTTGAAGCATACAAAAAAGAACTACAGCAAAAAGGCTACATTGTTACTGAAAATGACCCCTTATTTGTAGCCTACAGAAAAGAACAAAAAATTACGCCTTTAACAAAATTTGCAATTCAACACAGATTCGATAAAGCATCACTTGACGCATGGCACGATTTAGAAGCCAAACGGTATAGCCCCATGATTTCAGGGATTTTGTGCAATCAGCTTTAGAGAACGCTGGAATCAATTCAAACATGATTGCACCACTTTTAGCGCATAAGCCAAAAGGAATTGATTTTCATTATTCAAGTCATGATGTTGAAGAACTATTAGTTAAGTTCAAAACTGCATTGCCTTATTTGCTACCGCAAACAGTTGAAAAAGTCAAAAGCGAATTAGACCAAACAAAAGAAGAACTAACTGAATCCGAAAAGAAATATGAAGATTTAGAAGACACGTTTGTCGAAAAATTAGCGGAAAAACAAAAAGAAACGATGAAAGCGGTTTTAAAGATGCTCAAGTCTCAAGGCATTAAGGCAGAATGGGAAGAAGAACAAAACAAAGAACCCTAAACCCCTCTTTTCTTTAATTCTTTTTCTGATAAATCAGCCAAATGTTACAGCCCATCGTTGGAAACAGTTTGCTGACTTGAATTAATGGGCTTTCGTTTTCTCATATAAATTAGTAGAAAAATAATGATTGCCAACAAGAATGCGATAACAAAAAGAGCTATTAGTAAAAGAGATGCGTAAAAAGCACTACTAACAGATGTTAAAGTTGGTGTTGGAGTTATCGTTGAAGTTGAAGATGACGGGGTAGGAGTAGGACTTAAGGGAATGTTCGCAGGTATCGTTACTGTTTGCGTGTTACTCCAAGCACTTGTTACACCGACAAATTCATATGGAGCACCAGGAAGAGTAGCATTACGACCGATACTTCCCAGCATTGCTTCAACTTGGATATCCTCTTGTGTGCCAGCATTAAAAGGAATTGATATATTGGTGTAATCGAAATCTGTCGACTGTGTTGGATAAGTATCAAACGCATAAAAAATTTGGTTCTCTGGATAGCCCCAGCTTGTTTCATTTTGCTCTTTTACACGTATATTATAGTACAATGTACCGTAAGCGGCATCAAAGGGCTGATTTTTAACTGTCACTACAACGGCGTTGTACTCATTACTGTAGCCGATGTTAGCCATAATCTGTCCTGAACTTTGGTTTAAGGAATAAGTTGTAGGTACAGTATAAGGAGGACCGACGAGCTGAACGGTGAACGTTGGAACAGAGGGCGTAGGTATGGTTTGAGCAAATGCTGGTTTAGCCAATATCAGACTTGATGCGGCTAAGAGAACAATAAGAAGCAACGGGAAACTCTTGCTGATACTACCCATACTTAGTCTTAGAGACGGTGTGACGATAAAAGGATTCTCGCCAAAAAGTTTCTTGCCCGTTTCCCCCATGTTAAGGCTATTTCTACGCTATGCAGATTTAAGATTTATCGTGCTATGAAAAAGTCAAAAAACTAAAGGGTAGGGGTATACACCCAACCATGGGAAAAGGTCTTAGAAAAATCTTTAAGCAAACAACAACTAAGATAAATTGAGGGGTATTGATGGTTTCAAAAGCCTTTACCGCAATCATTCTAACCTTTAACACCGTATTGGCTTTTCTCATTTTTCTTAGTGGTGCACAGACCATAACTTCGCTATCTTCAAATTCTGATCCAGCAAGTCAACCAATCGTGTCATGGTTTAACTTCTGGAAAGTTATGATAGTACCATATAACTACTTATACCCAAGCGGAACACCAATTCCCGAGTCGTTAACAGCAAGGGTGTATTTTCCAACCTATGGCTTTATCATTTTGTTAATAGTAAATATTTTGTTCGGATTAATGCTTCTTAGAAAAACAAAGGAAAAAAGCACAAACTAAATTTGCTTTTAATGATGGTCTTCATGTACTAAGTTGTAGCGGTTTTTCGATGCCTTCTATAAAGCAAAACCAACAGAAAGACACTCATTATTACCGCAATCAGGGGGAATATAATGATAAAGACTATATTTTGTGGGCTGATAATTATAGGCTTGGGTAGTCTTACATTAAAGCTAATGGTAGTGTTTGCTTGAACTGGTACACTTGCAAATTGTGGATTGTTGATTACGCTTGCCAACGGGTTTGAAACGTAATAGGTATAGCCATAAACAAATATTCTAATGGTGTGTGCTCCATCTGCCAAGTTTAATGGTTCTGAAAAGTTCAAGTTTTGTGATGAATTACTAAGATAAGGGACGTTTATCATATCTAAGGGTAGGTTTTGTGGTTGATTGCCATCTAATGAGAAGCTAACTGACGTAATATTTCCCCAAATCTGCGGATATTGTTCCATTTGGATTTGGGTGGGTGCTCCAATATAAAAAACCCATGAATGTGGAATTTCAACACTAAAGTTTAACAAAACATCAGGAAGGGTAAAAGTTTGGTTTTGGTTTGGGGAAATGATTTGAATAGTTGGTGGGTTGTTAAAGGGTTCTACGGGAACACCTATCTCTATCCAAAGAGGTTGAGCTTTTGCCATATTAACATATGATGCACTAATTGAAAGCAATAGTAAAGATGCCAACGCATACGATAATACCGCTTTCTTCATGCTTTTTGCTTCTAATACGCTATGCAGTTAAGTTACCACTTAAGCTCTTAAGAACGTATTTGTAAAGATTCTTTGACATAGAATTTCTTGACTTGTAGCTTAGGCTATTTCTACGCTGTGCAGATTTAAGACTTCTTGCATCTTTAGCCTTTTCTTCTTGCTCCACAGTTTGGACAGAAAATAGCTGTTTGTTGCATTAATCCACTACAATAAGCGCATGGTATCAAAACAACTTCACGAACAATCTCTTTAACCTCTTTAACCTCTTTAACTGCTGTAGTTGATGCTGAAGGTTTTGCGACAAGAATTTCACCGCTTCCCTCAGCACTTATAGCGTATTTTTTTCCTTTCACCTTGATGTATGCATCTACCAACCATCGTACATTTTGGTGGATGCTATGATACGTTTCTCTTCCAACAGATGGTAACTTGATAACAAAAGGAAATTCTTTATCAAATCCAGCGTTCACATGTATTTCTTCACTAAGGTCTAAATCATCATTATCGTAGAGAATTGCATTGTCTTTTCCCGCACTTTCCTCACATCTTAGCCTAACCCAAATCATTTCAATATCAAACTCTACTTCGGACTTGACGCTTAGAGTCCCTTTTAATTCTTCCCCAAGAGACAGCTCAGTATCATCTAATGATAATTGGAAGCTGTCTTCACGCCATTTATTTCTATTAAAGAAACTCATCAAATTGCCCTCTTTCTCGAAGTTCTATTTCTACGCTTTTCAGATTTAAGACTTGTCTACTCTGTAATAGCGAAGCCCTTAACCTTTGAATGTACTCGGTAATAGCCCTAACCGTTTAATGTTCTTTGGAAACTTAGCCATTACTGAGTACATCTTAGCTCTTACTAAATATTCATCCCATCTTTTTTAAAATGGTTGTAAACATCAACAAATAATCCTTCATCGTGTAATGTCATAACAATCGTTTTAGCAAACTCATAATTACCATTCTCTGAAGGTGCGATTTTATAAAGCTCATTTTCGAATTGCACATGGTTCATTGGTTTTGCACTTTTTAAAGTATCTTGAACCCTACATGCTAATTTCATAATTGCATCCTTTTGTTCAATTGATAAATCAGACTCTAAAATTGAAAATAGAAAGGGATGTTTCTCAAAATCAGCAATCTGAGACAGCATTCTTACTTGTCCCTCTAATTTTCCCACTCTAACACTTAATTCTTGTAATTCTCTATGTTCATGGCTCATAACTTTTTCACCATAGTTCTATCAATGCTATGCAGATTTAAGACTTATCGTGCTTTCAAAAAGTCAAAAACACAGAGGGGTACGGGAGTGCTAAAGGACTTTTTAGTGCATAACCTTACAATAATATACTTACAATAATATACCTTATTCATGGAACGTAGCCAAATCGTTTATTGAGTAAGTCTAAAATTATGTCTCTTTCAGTACCCTCAACCTTAAAGTTGGTGTTATGCCTAAAGTTGTTCCTAAAAATATTTTCTATATTAAAGTGAGGTATGCGAACAAGTTCTTCTTCTACTACAAGAGACTTTCCTCTATTGAGTGACCGATGAATCCGTACCCTGTCAATTGTTAGATTTTTGTCTTTTTCATGAATCCAATATTGTGCTGATTGCGGCGTATCAGTAAGTAGTTGAACATTGGATGTAACGTCAACTACAGCGTAAATTCCCTTTTCTTCACCGCATTTCCAGATTAATCCAATGTCTCCAGAACAAATTTCTTCTTTAAATCTTGAAACCTTCCAAACATCATCTACTAAACTTGCATCTGCCAATGAAGCAAGAAGTCTGTAGTTTTTTGGATTTACTTGAAAAATCCACATTTTGCGGTGGCTCGTTTTTTCACCTTAGAGCCTATTCTACGCTATGCAGTTTTAAGTTTTTGCATCGCTTGCCAACAAGGAACTACTTGCATAGTATTTCCAAAAGCTTTTTTTCGTTGAAAATTTCGCCGTTAGCTTCTTTATCCATCGCGTATAATGTCTTTAGGTTGATTTCTTCATTATTGCCTTTTATTTTGATTAGTGCCTTAAGAAGAACTCTGTCTCTATCGTTAAAATTGTTTTTAACTCTCATTGCTCTTTCAAATCGTCTTTCTGAAATTGTTCCCTCACTTGTTTGAACAATTAACGAAAAATAAGCTATTAACCCTGTTAAGCCACCAATTATAATTACTATTGAAACTGCATAATCGCGTATTGAAAAGCCTGCAATCAAAGCGACTGCCACAAAGAAACCTATTACCAGCCAAGAAGCGCCACCAAAACCATCATGCCATTTAATAATTTCCGATTTGTTTTCATCAATCCAATTTATAAGTTCAAGCACCTTATCTTTAGGTTCTTTCGGTTTATCAGTCATTTTTACCTATTTTCACGTATGAGACCAACCGCTTAAAAGTTTTATCTTTAATTTTTGTGCTTTTTTTTACCCTTATGCGTTGAAAAGGCTTAAACCTTGTCACCTTACATAACAGAATAGAGAAGCGAGAATCATTGGATAAAGAAGAGAGAGAATTGCAGATTAAACTTGCAAAACTCCAAACCGATGTTCAAATTTGGCTTGCAATTTCTTTGACTTTTCTTGGAGCAATCGGCGGTTTTCTAATAGGTGGTTATCAATTGTACATTACTTCTGTGCCTTCTAATTTATTGGTGTTTAAGAATTCTGCTTATGGTGTATTAGGTGGCTTGATTGTTTTTTTTGGCATCTTGGCAAGGTATGGCATAGGAAAAATGGAAAAATACACGGATAGCGCAAAAAATGACAGATTCAAACAACCAAAAAAACCGAGCTTAACGGAACGTTTTAAACGCTGGTTGAACGGTGAAAAGTATAAGCAACCAACAAAAGAAGAGCAAGAAGCCCAAGAACGCGAAGCCGAAGCACAAGAACGGGAAAGCCGAGCCGATAGCCGAGAAGATTCCGAAGGCGATGCGCTTATGACCCTTGACCCCCCAGACCTACTTTTCCCCTCAGAAGAGTGAGCAAAAATGAACCAAAACAACCAAGAAACAAGGGAAAAATCGAGATATGCGCCTCTCTGGATACGGTTATTAAACATTAAGCGCTGAGTTTGTGGTCTTTAAGCGCTGCCAAAACACGTTTATCAGAGGACCTGCGCAGAATTGTTGGCTCTTAAATCCCAAAGCTAAAAAACAAAAAAAATGGGATAAGGGGAATAAGCGAACGCGATTTGCCTTCCAATCGTGAAGTGGCATTTGTCGTCGTGTTTTGTGGTCTTTCTATCCGATGAAAAGTAAGATGATGACTTCGATAATGACTGCTATAATGAGTAGTTTATTCGTTCGCTCTATTCTTTTTACGGTCCTTTCTAAGGGGTCTTCCATTTTTTTCTCCTTCTTGACTGTTAAGCTTTTTTCTGTTTTGGCCCATGCTTTGTCAGGTTAGATAAAATAAAAAACGATTATGACTACGGCTATGCCTATTGCGGCGTAACTTAACAATTCATTTCTTCGGAGGGCTTTTTCTAGGCGTGTTGATAGGTCGCTGCTGTCGGTTCTGGTTGGCCATGTCGTTGAACTTGTGGACGTGGATTGAAACGGAGCAGAACTTGTCTGTGAGGAGTTTAAGGGTGCTCCACAGTTACCGCAGGCGATCGCGCCTTCAGGCACTGTAGCCCCACATTGTGGACATACGGGCATTTTTAGTCAACTTCCTGTTTTAACCTAAATTTGAGCACAAAATCAATCGTTATTCAGTGTATATAAACATTAACTAAGTAATGCGAAGTTAAAGTGTGTGATGCGCCGTCAAGAGAAATCAACTTTATTGCGAGTTGGCAAGATTTGACCTTGCGTATTCTGGGTTAAACACCAAGATGAAGAACTTTTGTTTGTACTTTTCTGACTAGGATAAAAATAGTGGTGAAAGTTACAATGGAAACGGTTGTTTGGCGCAAGGCGGATTATTTCTTGCCTTTCGCCGCATGTTTTGCTGGAAGCGAAACCTGTCTTTTCTCTTTTCTTTTCATTTCCTTTTCGCGTTGCAGTTTCTTATGCTGCTCGAGTCCTTCAGCTTTCTTTGCTTTTCTAGACAAATTTATCAACCTTTACAAGCAGTATAATATTACCCACTCTTAGACCTTACTCTCATTAATGTTACAAACAAAATGGTGAAAGTGAATATAGCAGAGCAGAACAGACTTAATGCTGAACAGATACGGGTCAATGCTCGTTTTTTTCTAACTCTAAAAATTAACGCATTTTTAACATGAATTTAGGTATTTTAAAGCGTCAAACAATAAATAAAAGTTAATCAAATAGTAATTTTCATGTGAATACTATGCGGTTTGAATGCAGTGGCTGCAAAAAATCCTTCTCTGGTTCAGGCTTAATTGTGACTGCAAATGGGGAACAGAAGGCTTACTGTGCGGATTGTTTTTGGGTGCTTCGGAAGGAGTATGATAAGAAGAAGACCTGTGAGGACTGCGGCTACTTCGATGAGGAGTCCTGTAAGAAGAATGGCGTAGCCTTGGCGCCCGTGAAGGCTGGGTTTAACACGTATTTTGTTCAGGCGGAAACCTGCAAAGACTACTCCACTGAGAAAAAAACAAATCCTGATAAAAAGAAAGATAAAGAATTAACCCAGATGCAAAAAGAAGCAGTTGCCCTTGTCAAGAACCTCTCCGCGAAAGGACAAACCCTAACATACTACTGTTGTCACTGTGGAGCACCGCTGAAAATCGGCGCGAGAGCAAACGAAATCCAAAAAACCTGCCCCAGATGCAAGGGCGACCTAGAAATCATTAACCTCTCCAAATTCATCAAACAACACCCTTCGTGAAACCAATATATCAACGACAAACTGGCTGAGACGGAAGAAGCTATAGGTTCCTCGACATGACCATTCCAACTTGATAGCGATGACGTGGGTGACGAAGGCTTGCAAAGGCTTTCAGTTTGTGTAAACTCACGACCAGCTAAGTGTATTTGATGTAATAGGTAGAATTTTCCAAACACTATAGTCCTGCAACATAAATTCTCAAAGCCAAAACTGGCAAAACTACCACTAAACCAAACAGAACAGCAGTCAATGCCATCAACCGCAATGCCCTTGAGATGTGTTCTGGCGAAATTCCATGGTCATCACCTAAGGTGTAATGTCCCTGCTTTTCCAGTTGGGTGTTTAATGCTCCAGCCATGGCTGAAATTGTCCAGCCTGCATTTATGCTTACGGTTTTTCGCTTGTCCCTCTGCAGGATGCGCCATGATTCACGCCAGTTTTCCCTTAAAAGGAATGAAGCAGCAACCATTAAGTAAGCTGTTAATCGGGCAGGGATATAATTCGCTATTGTATCCAAGTTCGCTGAGAACCATCCGATATTCTTGTTTTCAGGGTTCTTGTAGCCAACCATAGAATCCAACGTGTTAACCACACGATACGCAAAAGCGCCCGGAACACCGAAGAGGGCGAAGAAGAAGAATGGTGCAGTTATCCCGTCTGTGGTGCTTTCCGCGATGGACTCCACAGCAGCGGAAGTAATCTGCTTCTCATTAAGCGTGTTTGGGTCTCGGCGGACAATAAAGGGCAACCATTTCCGCGCTTCAACTAAATCTTTCTTCTTTAAAGCAACAGCTATTGGCTTAGTGTATTGACCCATACCTTTTACTGCAAAAGTAGCCTTAAACAAAACCGCGCCCACAATAATGTAGGCTATTTGACCGAAGAAACCGAAAGATTGCCTAATCCAAAAAAGCAGCAAAAACACAGGAACCGAAACAAGCAGCATAACACTTAAAGCTAACAGGACGCCGTTTGCCTTCTCAATTTTGGGGTTTGGGTTTTTCAGTTTCGGTTTAAGGTAAGCTATTATTTTGCCTATACCGATGGTTGGGTGAATCCTGTCAGGATACTCGCCTATGATTGCATCAATCAAAAAAGCCAGCAGAAAAATCAGGGCAGAATCGACAAAAAAGAGAAATCAAAAGAAAACATGGTTCACTACTCAAACTTTAGTCTTTTCAATTCTTCACTGTCCGCTTCAAAGCTTCAATCAACCGCTCATTCTCCACACGAGTTTTAACCGCCACACGAATATAGTATTGGTCAAGTCCTCTAAAAGAGGTGCAGTCCCGAATCAAAATGCCATCCTGCAACAACTTATTCTTCAATTTAGTCGCTGTTAACCCTGATTTACGAATGTCAATGAAGAAAAAGTTGGCGTCAGGCGGAAAAATCTTGAACGACTTAATTTCCTCTAATTCGGCTAAGAGTTGTGTTTTCTCTTTTTTGATAAGCTCACGAGTCACCCTCAGATGCTCCTGGTCTTTCAACGCGGCAACAGCGGCAGCCTGCGCTAAACAGTTAACGTTCCAAGGAATCTTCGCGCACAATAGCACATTAATGATTTCTTCAGAGGCTATTCCGTAGCCAACCCGCAAACCAGTTAAACCAAAAATTTTCGTAAAAGACCTTAAAATAAACAGGTTAGGGTAACTCTTTATTTGGTTTATCATTGATAGGGCTTTTTCGTTTTCCACAAACTCCAAAAAATCCTCATCAAGAAAAACAAGGCTATCCTGCTCCAAAGCCCGCTCAACTATTCCCTTTAAAATTTCGTTTGGAATAAGAATGCTAGTTGGATTATTGGGGTTGCATAAGAAAACAATCTTTGCGCCTGCCATTTCATGTTCAAAAGCATCCGCTTCAATGTTGAAATTGCTGTCAAGCTTCACGAATTTGGGTGTTTCACCAGTCTTTCTAACTGCACTCTCGTATTCCCCAAATGTCGGTGCAGGAATAATGGCGGTGTCGCCTTTTTTCATGAAAACCTCAGCAAACAAGTACATAAGTTCCGTAGAACCATTGCCAACAACGACATTGCTTTTGATTAATCCGTTAAAGTGACTGGCAATAGCTTGCCGTAACTCGTTAGAATTTGAGTCTGGATAAGCAGGAATTTCTTTAAAGCTTTTTTTTGCTGCTTTAAGCGCTTTTTTTGATGGACCTAAAGGATTCACGCTTGAACTGAAATCTAAAATTTCCTCTCGTTTAAAACCACTTTTGCCTGCAGCATCCAAAAGCTCTCCACCATGAACGCATGGCTTAAGATTCTTGATGTTATCTGTAACTAGATTGTCAACAGGCTTCATTAAATTTTCAATCCTTCATCTACCAGACTGAAATGCGTAGGTTTCTCTTTGGCGTAAATGATATAAATGTTTGGTTGAATGTTCCAGCCAAAAACAAGAGAAGTTTTTTTGAGAAAGAACAACGTAAATAATATGCTGATAGGCACGGGGACTTCCGATGAGCGATGAAGTGATAAACATATGATTAAGGCTTAAAGGAAAAACTTAAGAAAAAAACCTGATGAACCCGTAGAAAAAATTCTTACGGTATTCTGCGAACGGACTGGAATTTCCATGAACACCTGCCGCGTTTACTACGACCAATTGGTTAAAAAGGGCGAAATCAAAGAAAAATAACGTTTAAGTCTTAACCCCTCAATTACTTACAAGGGCTCAATATTGAATGAACTTGTCTTCGTAGGCTTAGGATTAAACGATGAAAAAGGCATAAGCATCAAAGGTTTAGAAGAAACCAAAACTGCAGATTACGTTTTCATAGAACTCTACACTAGCCTCATGCCAGACTTCAACCTGCAACGCTTTGAAACCTTATGCGGCAAAAAAATCCAGGCAGTTTCAAGGCGTGAACTGGAAGAAGAAAACGGCGCCATCATTCTTGAAGCCGCCAAAAAAGGCAAAGCAGTGTTTCTTGTTCCAGGTGACCCATTTATCGCCACGACACATGTCACTTTGCGAATTGATGCGGAAAAGCATGGAATAAAAACCCGCATTATCCATGGAGCATCCATAATCTCAGCAATAATAAGCTTATCGGGATTGCATAATTACAAGTTTGGAAAAACAGTTACCGTTCCCTTCCCTGAGAATTTTTCGGAAACACCCTACAATGTTATCGTTCAAAACAAGAAGCTTGGTTTGCATACCCTTTGCCTCTTAGATTTGAAAGCAAACGAAAAGCAGTTCTTAAGTATCAACCATGCCATCGCAATGCTACTTGAGGTTGAACAAAAAAACAAAAAAGGCGTAATCACCCCAGACACAGCTGCAGTCGGCATCGCACGGGCAGGAAGCAACAATCCAACCTTGAAAGCTGATTTCGTCAAAAATTTAGTAAATTATGACTTCGGCGAGCCGCCTTACAGTTTGATTTTTCCAGGCGACATGCATTTTATGGAAACTGAATCCTTGATTGCTTTTGCTGGTGCACCAGCAGAGTTTAGGAGTCTTGCCAAATGAGTTTAGAAGCGCTCACTTCAAAGTATATTTCTTCAGCGGAAAAAGTCCTCAAAGAACTGCAACAAACAAAAGTGCCCATAAGCGTTACGGAGGAGGCTGTGGCTAATATTTTGTGTTGGGCTTCTGATTACTTAAAGGATGCAAAGTATTATAAGGCTCAAGGCAAGTTTGAAACAAGCCTAACTTCGGTAGCCTACTGTGAAGGGCTCCTTGACGCTTTAAGACTATTAGGTGCTGTGAAATTCGAATGGCCAACAAACCAAGAAAGAAAAAAGTTGTCTTAGCATCAGGCGTATTCGACCTGCTTCATTTAGGGCATGTTAAATTTTTGGAGGAAGCCAAAAAAGCAGGCGGAGAAAACGCTAAACTAGTAGTTATCATTGCAAGAGACAGCACGGTAGAGAAAACCAAGGGCAGAAAACCCATAATGCCTGAGGATCAACGCCGTGCACTGGTTGAATCGTTGAAAGTTGTTGATGAAGCAGTGCTTGGATACGAGAACCTTGAAATTGGTGAATTTATCGAGAACGTTAAGCCCGATGTGATTGCTTTAGGATACGACCAAGATGAAATGGAGAGAAGAGTGTCCCAATACGTGAAGGAACACAACTTGGACGTGAAAATTGTTCGGATAGGCAAATTCGACGCAGATGAACTGGGCTCTTCATCGAAAATAAGAGAGAAAGTCGTTGAAAACTGGCGAAGCCGAAGAAGCGATCATAACTTCCCGTGAGAAGTGCGGAATTGCGTGAATGAGCACAAATTGAATGGTTATGCATCATGAATTCAGAGAAGTATAAGCCCACGTACATTTTAATCGCCTAAACGTCGCTGTCTACATTTATACTTCTATAGTTGGCGGAAATTGGCTGAACACAAACTACAACATCATGCTTCAATATGGTCAATATAATTATCTTGTGTTTCATGGCTGGTATTACCAGCTTTTCACATCCATGTTTATACATGCCTCAATAGCGCACATTGGCGGCAACATGCTTTTTCTGTTCATTTTCGGTTTACGCGGAGAAGAAATGTTTTCTCTGCCCGAGTACCTTGGAATCTACCTCTGTCGGGGGCTTAGCAGGCAACGTTGTTTCCTTAGCGTTTGGACCAAACCTATTATCGGTTGGAGCTTCAGGCGCAATTTTCTCACTGTTCGGAGCAGTTGTGATTTATAATAGGCGTTCTGTTAGGCAATCTATCCTCGGAGCGTTGGTTTACGCGTTCTTTCTGCTGTTTATCAGTGGATTAGGACCAGGCGTGAATGATTTGGCTCATATAGGCGGGTTAGGTTTCGGTTTGCTAATCGGTTATTGGTTAGGTACAATGCGTAACCCGCATGAGCAGTATTCAGTTAAGTACAAGCATCCTATTTCGCCGTTTTAAGCTAGGGCATAATGTAAATTTCCGCTTTCACTGTGCTGCCGTCTTTGAGGTTTAACTGTTTTCTGAGGCATACAGGCGCAATTATTTCCAGCACTGAAATATCATAGTGGCTTCGCAACGCCGTTATCAAAGCGCCTTTAACCTTGTTATCGATGACTGCTGGGTAACATTTCACCAAGCCGAAGGTTCGGTCTTCGTTCTTGAAGCCTGTAATCTCAATTGCTGGGTACGCTTCTATTTCCATGCGAGTTTTAATGTCATAGTCGCTTGATAGTTTAAGGTTAAGTGTGCCAGGGTAAGGGTCAAACCCTAGCTTTTCAGTAAACTGTTTCCGATAAGGCTCTTTGGCGATGTAATAAGCGCCTTCACCTAAACCCGTGAAAACGGTTCCTTCCAAAGTTACCGAAGGAGGATACGATTTTTCAACTAAAAATTTCAAGTTAGAGTAAAGTTTTGTGCAGCTCTTTAGTTCCAGCCTCTTCAATTTTAATTAAGCTCCCTTCTGGAGTAATGTTCCTCTGTATCCATCCTTTACGCTCAAGCTCTATCAGATAGCGTGACGCGGTTTGCTGGGAAATCCCAAGTTTGCCTGCTAAAAATTCGGTTGAAATTTTGGCGATTCGATGGTAAGCGCCCATTTCTGCGAGTTTAAGAAGCATGTAGAGATGCTGCCAATCCTGCTTTTCAGTCAATGCTTGATACTCCAGTAAATTAGACAATAAATGAATTGATATTTAAGGGGCTCGAAATCTAAGCTAAAGCTAAGTAGTCTTAAGGGTATTTGTTTGTGTGCTCACCTACCTCCTAGTATACTAGATGATTCTATTGGCTCCAAATATGATTCAACATAGTTCAACATAGAAATAAATCCCGCACTTTACATGCAGAATTGTTAAAATTTCATGTAGCCTTGGGCAAAGTTTTAACTGTAATTCAAACAAGCTTATCGTGGTTGCTAGTCATATTCAAGGATTAGTTTCTTTCAATTTGCGCATAAAAGTTATAAGTGTCCATAGAAACTCAGGGGTATTCAAAGTGACCGATGCATGAATGCTTGGAAACTTAGGCTTTCTATGGCTGCAACTTTAGCCATAATCTTTGGGTTATCCACCCTCGTAGTAGCAGTCGTCCTAACCTTAGCTGGAGTATTTTCCCTATTAACCATAGGGATACTTGTAGTAGTCATTAACGTAGCCCAATGGCTATTGGGACCATACCTTATAGGCGCAATATACAAAGTTAGAGAACTTAAACAAGCCGAAAACCCAGGACTATACCAAACAGTTGAAAACCTGAGCAGGAAAAGCGGAATATCAACACCAAAACTTATGTTAGCACAGATTCCTCTTCCAAACGCGTTCGCTTATGGCTCACCTCTAACCGGTAACCGCGTCGCCGTAACTTCGGGGCTTTTGAAGTCTCTTGATAACGGTGAAGTTGAAGCAGTCATTGGACATGAACTTGGCCACATAACGCACCATGACATGCAAGCCATGATGGTAGTTTCTTTCCTGCCATCATTATTCTACTTTATTGGTTACACCTTTTTGCTTTCAGGCATTTTCGGAGGAGGAGCCAAAAAAGGAGGCAGCAACGCATTAGTAGGCTTAGGCTTTATGGCTTTCTCTTGGGTACTAACCTTATTCACACTTTACCTAAGCAGACTCCGCGAGTATTACGCTGACAGACACAGCGTTTCAGTAGTTGAGAACGGCGCAGAAAAGCTCTCAACAGGCTTAGTAACAATAGTGGAAGAAAGCCGACGCGCTGGCAAACCAAACAGACAACAACAAAAAAATAACACTGCCTTTAAAGCGTTATTTATCGCTGATCCTGACAGAGCAAACGCGGACTCAGCAGAACTACACGCAAACCAAATAGCAGACAAAAAAGAACTACTAAACCAAACACTCGCAGAGAAGCCGACACACAAGGATAACTTCGTTGAAATCTTCTCGACTCACCCAAACATTATCAAGCGTCTGCATGCACTGCAAGAAATAAGCTAAACCAGCAAACAAAGCTCAATTAAAAACTATCATTATTGTTTAAAAAGGGATTAACTCTTTTTTCTTCACCCATTATAGATGCGGCTCCATGCCCAGGGTAAATTAAAAAATTATCAGGCAAACGCACAAGCTTTTGCAAAGAAAGCCTCATGTCACTGACCGAGCCTTCTGGAAAATCTGTTCTGCCAATTCCGCCAGCAAACAATGTGTCGCCAGTGAAAACTAACCGCTTTCCTATAAGGCAGATGCTGCCCGGCGTGTGCCCAGGAGTATGCATAACATTCAGAGATTCATCACCAAACTCGATTAGGCTCCCATCCTCCAAAAGGACATTTGCAGGAAACTTGCCTTCGTTAAATCCTTCAATAAAATGAGCATCATACTTGTGAATGCAAATCGGAACATTGTATTTTTCTTGGAAAATGGCATCGCCGCTTATGTGGTCAGAGTGCCCATGAGTGTTCACGATTAACTTAACTTTTAATGCACTTTGTGTTATGTAATCGAGAATTTGCTGGGTTTCAGCAGAAAAGTCTAATCCAGGGTCGATTATGATTGCGTCTCTCGTTTGTTGCGAGGTAGCGACATAGCAGTTTGTGGATAACATGCCAACCGTGATCGTCTCAATAAGCATACAAACCCAACAATTCAGTAAGGGTGAAAGAGAAAATAAACTATTTGCTAAAAAACCAAACTCGTTATGGCAAACTAGCTCGCATAGCGAACACCTAACTAAAATTTATAAAAGCCGTTGATGGAAATCGATTGTTTTCTTTCTTAGCTTTGGCAAAAATGAAAATTATTTAACTTCTTGGCAACCTAAGCGTCAAAGCCCTATTGAAAACCAAGTTTTATTGTGCTTCCGCATTTGCCACAAGCGATGACTAATTCCGCAAGTTCTTGATTGATAACTATAGTTTCTAAGATTTTGTAGCTTTTCTCTGTCTCGTCTTCTGGTGAGATTGTTATTCCGCATTTTGGGCATGGGAAAGAGCCGTCGCCTTCAATAGTGACTAGATTAATGTTGTATTCTGAATCGTCTTTCTTTTGTGGCTTTTTCATCATCAATTCTCTTCACCTTTTGTTTTCTTTAATTTCCATTTGACCGTCATTATTAATTAACGATTATGAATTAGTAGTCAGTAAGTAGGATCCATTTAAAAATTTGACGCAAAGAAAGCGGTGAAATATTGTCAGCGTTTTCAATTTTGGATGCCTCAGTCTGATTTTTCTTTTTCGAAATTTTCGGGTGAGATGTATTCACCGTATTTTCCTTTGGCTTCAAGCAGGCGTTGACGTTGCAGATACAGTACACCGAATAATTCTAGCGGCGTGTCAGTGACGTTTTCCTGGTAGAACCGTTGTACCCGTTCAATCTTCGATAAGTTTTCTGGGACCCGAATTGTGAATTGTTTAATGTAATCGTCTTTAGCGTAGTTTTTGCCTAATACTTGTTTGAATAGCCTGCGTAAGTCCTCATATTTCGGAATATAACCCGTTGGCGATTTCAAAGCGTCAACTTCGTTATGTACTCTCAGTTCCATCCATTTTAACCAAACATGCTTATCCTGTGGACTGTTTAGGTATTTGCCGTTGCCTATTTCCTTTAAGAAATAGTTAACTCCGAAGATGGCGGGTTGCTTTTTGAGTTTCCGTCCGAAGTTCAGGTTGTTGTGAACGTTTTTGCCGAGTGGGATTGAGATGAAGTCTTGGATGCTCATCATGTTAATTTCGGGAACGCCTTCTTGACCGACAGTAGCGAAGGTGGTTTCAGACTCAAGTGATGCACCGTAAGCGACTATGCCGTGTTCCCAGTTGAAGCTTTGCTGAACAGGCACGTAAGCCTTAGCATCGCGTCCCCCGTACATAATGCCCGCCTAATTCAACACCCATAGGATTGTGAAGTTCAGGGTCACAGTTTTCCAATGCTTTGAGTGCTAATGTGTAACGAGCGTTCTTGTTGGCAGGCGGAATCTCGTTGCCACTCTCGTCTTTTTTGCCTTCGTACCATGCGCCAGTATAGTTTAAGCCTTCTTTGGGAAGCTCTTGCCCCATGCCAAGCCAGTATGATTTGCCATCCTTAACCAGCACGTTAGAGAAGATGATTTCGCCTGGGCTAGTTAGAAGCTTATAAATTAATGCGTCGTCCTTAGGGTTAACATCTTGTATTATGCCAAATATGCCTGATTCAACGTTAACTGCACGGGCAGCAGAGTCAATATCTCTGATGTAAGCTATGTCATCGCCAAGAATTGTTTCTCCCGGAAGCATAGCTGTTGAGGTTTTCCCGCAAGCGCTTGGGAAAGCTCCAGCAAAATAGGTTTTACGCCCCCCAGGACCAAACACACCCATGAGCAGCATGTGTTCCGCTAGCCACCCTTCACTGCTTGCTTTACGGATAGCTAAACGGAAGGCGAGTTTTTTGAAGCCGACAGAGTTTCCAGCATACTGTGTGTTAACACTGTAGATGGTATTATCCATATGGTCAATGTAGACGCATTTTTTATTGTATTCTACGCTGACCATGTCCCCATTTATCTTTCCAGCTGAGTGCAGGACGCGTAGGAAGTCACTTTTTGGTCCTGCTTTTACAAATTGCTCATATCCAGGTCGGTAAAGCAGGTCTTCAGAGTGCGCAACGTACCATGAGTCTGTGCATTGCAAGCCGAGAATAGTAAAGATTGAATCTTGCGGACCCAGTGAGACGAATCGGACAATCATTGTTTTTCCTTGCATGGAATCCCGAAGTAAACCTCTGACCTCAGCTAACCCTTCTTGACGGTCCATTTGGTTGAGGGCTTTGCTTAGGAAAATTCCTTTGGGTACAAGGTACTTGGTGGCTTGACGGTCCCGTCCCTGGTCGTATTCACCGTCAAAGTGCACAGTATGCCCAGGTAGGCTTAAGATTGCTTGTTCTTCACCTGAAGCGATTGCTTGTTTCCGAACATGTGCAATATCTTCAGCTGAATCACTGCAAATGAAAATTTCTTTAGGTTGACAGAGGTCGCTTTCTTTCGCTATAAACTCATGGACGTTAGGATTATCTATTGCGCTTAGTTTCTTGAAATCATGCGCGCTAAGTTTGGGCTGTAGAGCCTCAAGGTATGGATTCATCATAGTCATTTCTTTTCACTTCAATCTTTTTTGGGGTTAATCGCGTTCCTTTCAGAGTGTCGCATACGTAAATGATAAACCTTTTGCAATGAAAAGAAAAGTTGAGTATTGTATCGATTGTCTACGTGTTTCTTTACATAGTTTTAGAGTTCATTTACAGTTCCAGGTACTCTTGGAAACGGTTGACATTCACCAATATGTTTGACACCTGCAATCCAGCCTACTAAGCGTTCCATGCCTATGCCTCCGCCAGCAGTGGGTTTCAGTCGACCTTCTTTAGCCATTGTTAGTATCAGCGCATAGTTTTCTTTTTTGACTTGGTCGCGCTCAATCTTCTTCGAGATTTTTGAGTATTCCCATTCGCGTTTGGCACCTGAGAGCACTTCGCCGAACTGTGGCAGGAATAAGTCGTAGTTGTCCCATTTGCCTGTTTTGAAGTCTTCGTAATCGTAGAATTCTCTGGGGATGTTTGTTACCCAAACGGGTTCTGTTATGTCTTTGGTTATGCCCGCTTCCCAGCCGTCTGCGCCGTATTTAGCTTCCAGTTCAACGCGGTCGTAAATTTTGAATGGCGCCTTTAGTGCCTTCAGATTGTCACAGCGGCACAGCGTAGTTAATTCGCTTTTCATTTTACGTTTTAAACCTTTTACTAGCGTGCAAAGAGCGTCTTCTGTTAATGTCATGATTTCCTTTGAGGTGGCGCCTCGGGCTTCAAAGTCAAGTTGTGTGAACTCGTAGGTGTGTTTGCCTGTTTTAGCTCGCTCTGCTTTCTCGATGCGTATGTTGGGTGAAAGTATGAACAGCTTCGGGTATGCGGTTGATGCGGCGACGAGTTTATGTATGATCATGCTTGCTGTTGCGCGTACAGGTTTGCCGTAGATGTCTACCTCTATCCTTTTCTCAATGGATGCACCTGGGTCTGGCCAGAGAGGGTCGGTGCATTGGCTTAGGGCTACCGGAAGTAACCACTGAAAGCCTTTGTCTACGAATGCGGATGTGAGACTTTTTAGTGTGTAAGTCATTATTTTGCCTATGCAAGTTTTTCTTTCTAATTCGCTTGGTGAAAGTTGGTCTAATGATTTTGGAATTTCCATTTGAACATTTTCTTGTTTGTCTTTCAATTGTAGTCACTTTAGTCAGTTTATTGGAAACTACACTGTGCAAAGCAGATAATAAGTTTTTTATAACAAAACATGGATAAATTACAATTATTACAAGCTTTTATACGTGTATCTTGTAATATTTACATATGAGCATAAAACTAGACGAAAAAGACCTGGCTATATTAGCTTTAATCCAAGAGAACAGTAAACTCACAGCCAAGCAAATCGCCAAAAAAATCAATTCGCCAATAACCACTGTTTTCGCAAAAACAAAACGCATGGAAGAACTAGGCATAATAAAACAGTACAGGGCAATTCTGTCTCCTGAAAAGCTGAATTTAGGCACAGCCGCCTTCATCTTAGCCTCCGTCTCATACAGGGCAAAAACCAATGATGCACCAGTTTCTCAAAGAGAGGTTGCTGAAGAGATAGCTCGGTTTCCTGAAGTGCAGGAAGTTCACATTATCACCGGCGATTGGGATCTGCTATTGAAACTTCGTGCTGAAAACGTGGATGCAGTTGGAAAATTTGTAGTTGACAAGCTGCGATTGATTAAGGGTTTAGAGAAGACGCTGACATGCATGGTTTTTGAAACTGTGAAAGAAACAACAAGCCTGCCCCAACCATTCAAGCGAAATGAGAGGAAACCAGTTAAGCCTTAACTTCCGATGAGCTTGAATAGTACAGAAGCGGCAATGCAAGCAGTACAGTGTTTTTTCCCTTAGCTGTTAGAGAATACTCCACTCGCAGTGGCGGGCCAGTAGTAACATTTCTGGTTATATAGCCATGCTTCTGAAGCATCTTCAGCTTATCGGAAAGCGTGCGGGAATTGACTGCTAAGATTTTTTTTATTCCACCAAAACCAATGGCGTCTTTGAGCAGTAGCGTGTAGAGTATTTCAAGGCTCCATTTCTGGAATAAGAGGTTGAAGCTTTCTTGCAGACTATCAAGTTCATACTTGAGTTCAGTGGGCGTTATCTTTTGGGTTTCTATTATTTGGGTGAACGTTTCCTCTACGCCTTTTAAGACTTGGTTCATGCGGGCTTCCACGATTTTACGGAATTCAGCGCTTAAAGTTAATGGGACACTCATTGAGATTACACTCGGTGTAGTTTGGCTCACTTCATAATTTATAAAGGTTTACTAATACAACAAGATATACAAATTACATCAAGTCATGGAGGAGAGAATTCTTGGAAAAATATGACGCCGTAGTTGTTGGCGCAGGAACAGCCGGCTGCTTAGCCGCAAAAACCATGGCTGAATCAGGCTTAAAAATTTGCATAACTGAAAAGAAAAACCGCGAGCAGATTGGAGAAAAAATTTGCGGCGACGCTCTAGGAGAACACCACCTAAAGTTTTTGGGGCTGGAGAAGCCGACTGGCGGCGAATTGGAGACTCGAATTGACGGCATCAAAATTTATTCACCTGACGAGAACACGGTTTTCACTATAGCGGATAAGGACTTTGTCGGGTATTTGCTTAACAGACGCTTGTTTGGGCAATGGCTGTTAAAAAAAGCAACTGACAAAGGTGCTATTCTTGAGGATAACATGAATTTCCGTTCACCAATAATTGAGAAGGGCGCAGTAGTTGGTTTATCAGCTAAAAACATGAAAACTGGTCAAACCGTGCAGTTTAGAAGCAAAGTTGTGGTTGACGCTAGCGGTTTCTTTGGTGTTGTTAGACATCAGCTTCCGCAGGAAATGGGTATAGATAAAGAAATAGAAAATGAGGATGTTGAAGCCTGTTACCGTGAAATTCGCCAGCTAAAACAGGAAACCGAGAACACCCGTTTCTGCGAAATTTACCTCAACCAAAAAGTCGCTCCTGGCGGTTACGTGTGGATTTTTCCCAAAGGCGGAGCCAAAGTTAACGTTGGCTTAGGCATATGCATGCGCGGCAAATATCCCAGTCCCAAAAAACAACTCTACGATAACACATTTGCGAAACCAGCGTTTGAAGGATCGCTTGTTTTGAATGCGGGTGCATGGTTTGACCCGACAAGAAGACCGCTGGATAACATGGTTGCCAACGGCATCGTGCTTGTGGGAGATGCTGCGTCACTGGTTAATCCGATTCACGGCGGCGGCATCGGACCATCAATGCTCAGCGGATACTTGGCTGGGCAAACAATCGTTGAAGCCTTAGCAAAGGGTGAGCCTACCAAAGAAGCGTTGTGGAGTTATAACAAGAAGTACATTGAAACTTACGGCAAAAAACAAGCAAGCTTAGACGTATTTCGCATGTTCCTTTTATCCTGCAACGATGAAGACCTAAACTACGGCATGAATGAGAAACTCATGACTGAAGATGACGTGCTAAAAGCAGGTATGGGCGATGACTTCCACCTAAATATTACTGAAACCGCTAAACGGGTTTTCAGAGGTATTCGACGCGTCGGATTTCTCAAAAAGTTGAATTTGACGGTTACGATGATGAGGCAGATTGGTGCACACTACAACACATACCCTGCAACAACGCAGAACTTTGAGCCATGGCGGCTGCAGACAATAAACCTCATTGAAGAAGCAAAACAAAAACTCCATTAAAGCGCTGCCCACCTAACTTTTTGGCATTACCCTTTTTTTACTTGAATCTCTCAAATCATAAAGGCTTAAATTCGCAGCACAACATGGATATTTATGGTGAATAAGTTTGGCTTACTGTTCTAACTGTGGCGAAAAAATAGCTGATGACGCTAACTTTTGCCCAAAATGCGGCATTAAAACCGCGAAAGGTAGAACCGCAAACGTTGTTTATCCGTCCGACGAGTTGCGGGAGGCTTTTAACACTGTGGGAATAGAGCTTGAGAAAGCATTCAACCTTGCCGCGCGAGAAACGCATGCAGCCTTCCAGAAGGCAAAAGAGAACTGGCAGCAAAAACCTATGCGTGTAGAAACCGTTGCTTGCCCGAAGTGCAGTTCAAAGAATCCTTCCGGCTCAGTTTTCTGCAATAGCTGCGGCACCAGAATTGCGCCAGTTGAAAAGCCTCATGGCAGTGCTTAAAACATGGGTGAAAACAAGACTCTTATAGCGTATCAAACTAAGGGTGGAGCAACTGAAGAGGCAGCGAGAAAAATTGCCGACGTCTTGCGCTCCAAATATCAGTTAGAAGTTGACTTGGTTGACCTCAAAGAGCAAAAAATACCCGACCTATTGCAGTACAAAAATTTTGTCGTCGGCGGAGGCGTCAGGGGTGGCAGGGTTTACGGTAAAGCGTTAAAGTTTCTTAAAAATGACTTCAGTGGCAAACGAGTGGCTTTTTTTGTTTCCTCTTCTTGGGCAGGTACGCCAGGAAGCTATGAAAACGCAAAAGCCAGATTCGTCGAAAATACTCTCGCTAAATATCCAAACATTAATCCCGTATCTACAGAAGCCTTCGGCGGGCGCATAAGAATCTTGAGAAAAACCATGGTAGATAATACAGATCTGGCTAAGGTAGAGGCTTGGGCAGAGGAACTTGGAAAAAAATTCACTGAGTAAACATAGAAGCATTAGGGCAGGTGCTTTACTTTGTCCGACATGCTGCGTTGAATACGTCGAAGTCGAGTTTGACTTTGAACTTGACGGTGTTATACTACACAACGTCAAGGCGCTCAGATGTCCCGCATGTGAAGAAGAAGTGTTCACGCCCGAACAGTACGAAGCAATTAGAAAACGAATCAGCTCTTAATGTTTGTTTTCTTAAGTTGATAAAGAGAGCGAGAGTATGCATTCACCCATCCGGGCGCTTTGGCCCACTATTTTAGCAGCTCAGGATTCGCCTAGTCAGAACCATAGTCGCAAAGACCATGTTAACTCACGGGCACACCAGCCATACTTACTTAGGAGACATCTTTCATAAAGTCAGAACTCCAAGCGCGCGCGGGCTTAGAGATGTGTTTTCACATATAAAACGCAATTTCTTGAAGCAAATTTGACTTTTCACACACCTATGTGAAGTCCCTTATTTAGCTTACCTTTTCCATGTTTCCTCACTTCTCTTAATTTCACCTTTTCCCCGTAGTCGATTGAGGCATACACCTATTCGCCCACACTGAAGAGGCAATATGGCTACGCATCCAGGCTTCCTCAATCAGTCTCTCGTCCACCAATGGGGACAGTGTGAAAAACGAGGAAAGTTCAGGCCTGATCGTAATACGGGCGTTTATTCTTCAACACCGAATAACAACACAGCAACAACTTACGAGCAGCCGCCACCGTAGCAGCTCTCTTTCCCCTTCTCTGCGCTATTCCCTGATACGCCCTCGTAATGGAAGTATCATACTTATGCACATGCGTCTGAGCCGCCTCAACCATCACCCAACGCAACCACTTGCTGCCCTCCTTCGTGATACCACCATGCCTAACCACGCCACCAGACGCATGAGTAGAAGGCACCAAACCAGCATAGCTACAAAGCCGCTCCCCAAACGGAAACCTGCAAACGTCGCCAATCTCACTCTTCACAAGCAAAGCCGAATAATAACCCAATCCCGGAACAGTCATCAACAACTTTACATCCGCATCTTCCCTAGCCAAGCCCTCAAGCTCCTTAGAAAGCACCCGAATCTCATCATCAAAAACGCTCATAATTCTAAGATAAGAATCAACAGACTCAAACTTCAAAGAACCCAACCAATCAATACCCTTCCGTGTAAATAAGCCATATTCGGAAGGCCACTTAATTCCCTCATACGTCAGAAAACTCTTAACTTTCACTCTAAGCTTAACACGTTCCCTGACCAGGAAAGCTCTTCGCCTCACCTTTTCTCTCAGATCCGCGGTTTCTTTGTCAGGAACATACGCAAGCGGCAACGCATCCAACCTCGCAAGTTCAGCAATAACCTTGGAATCAACCCTGTCGCTTTTAATCCTAGCTTCCGCAATATAACGCGTCTTCTTAGGATGAGAAACCACAACGTTAATGCCCTCACTCGCCAGCTGCCTATACAAAGATGCTACCGGAGTTGAAGCTTCCATCGCAACCTTGCCTACCTTAAAGTGAGACAAATACGACAGCACTTTCTCATTATTCATTCTCGTTTGATTGATTATTTTTCCTTCAGAATTCAAAATCGTCGCATAAGTACTATCCTTATGCACATCCAACCCACAAACAGAGGCGCTCATGGTATGGCGTGAGCGCCCCGCCCGTTTAACACTTCCCATACCATCAGTCTCAAACGCACTGGCGCGCTGAAACACGAGTCAAAGAAATCACTGTCTAAATTCAGACAACTACTTATGAGTTTGACAATGCCAGAATTTAACGCGGCACTCGCTTGGAAAAGTGAAACGAGTTTTAGAAGGACCAAAAAAAGGCGAGAAGCAAGAATCAGAGAGCCTTATCAGCGAAAAAGCTATGCTTTGCTAAATACCTGAAAGCAGCAGAGCTTCGTATTTTTGTTGGTTTGCGACCATATTCGCCTATTGAACGATTCTGTAGTTTTCTTCGCCGCTCTTGCTCAATTTCGGAATGGTTATGGTGAATTTAGCTCCTGTGCCGGGTTCGCCATTCTCTTCGATTTTCCAGCCATAAACATCAATCATTCTTTTGGTGAGGAATAGTCCAAAGCCGGTGCTGCTGCCTGTGCTGAAGCCTTCCTTGAAAAGATGCGGTTTATTCTCAAGGGGCACGCCTACGCCGTCATCTTCATAAACCAATTCTAAGCTGTCCTGATCCGTCTTTTTGAAGTGTACTTTTATTGTTGTGGTTTTTTTGCCGTATTTTCTTGTGTTGTCGATGAAATTGTAGAATAGTTGCCTCAGAAAAGTGTCCGCCAGCACCGTTAACCCGTGGCAATCATCTATTATCGTTGGGAGAGGTCCCGAAAAAAGAGCTACGGCTTCATTTAGTTTCTCTTCCAAATTTACGTAAGTTAGTTCTTCCGCGCCAATTTGCTCATACATTTTGGCAAAATCAAAAATCTTAACAATTTCCTTGATAGCCTGCTCCATTTTGCTAAGCCCATCCACGACATCTGCTTGATCTGGATGCTTCTTTTTGAGTATATACGCATAACCAGTTACCGTTGAAAGCTTGTTTCGAACGTCATGCCTAGTTAAACTGCCCACAACTCGGAGCTTTTCATTTAATTCCCCAATTTTATCTAAACTATCGGACAACGAATTTAACGAAAACGTCAAGTCATCCTCTACTTTCTTTTGCAAGGTTATGTCTGTAGTAATGCTCGCTGAGCCAAGAAATTTTCCGTCTGCTTTGTAAATTGGCGTTCGATTCAAAATTATCGGCACAGCAGAACCATCTTTTTTCCTAGTCAAGATTTCGGTTGACCAGCTTTCACCCGCCATTAACCTTTTTGCTACTTCATCTGCTTCCTCTGGTGAAGTACCACCCAATAACTCAGTAACTTTGTGACCTAATGCTTGTTCTTCTGAATAATCATAGAGTTCTTCTGCTGCTTTGTTCCAGAAGCGAATTGTTTTGTTGTTATCCACCATTATGATAGCTTGTCCTACTTGATTTAGCAAATCAGCCTGAAACTTCAGCGTTTCTTCAGCTTTTTTTAGTTCAGTGATGTCGCGAACCGTAGCCTGCAAAACCTCTCGACCTTTCAGTGGCATCCTCGTTAAAAGTACATCCGCAGAGAAAGTTGTGCCATCCGTTCGTTTGTGAATCCAGAAAAAGTGATCAGTACCCGTCTGAAACGCTTTTTTGATGTGGCTCATAGCGGAATCCATAGATGGCGAGCCGTCGGGTTGAGTTGGAGGCGACAAATCTGCTGGATGAAACTTGGTAAACTCCTCCACTGACCTGCAGCCAAACAGTCCAAGAGTAGCTTTGTTGCAGTCAAAAAAGCCCTTCTCGTCGAGCAACATCAATGCGTCCATCGACGAGCTGAATGTAGTTTGGTATTTCTCTTCGCTCTCCTTTAGCTTGTCCTCAGCAAGTTTGCGGTCAGTAATGTTCTCAAATATAGCTGCAAAATAGCTTTTTCTTGGACAATAAACTGAAATATGTAGCCACATGTTAAAGGGTTTAAAGAATACTTCAAACCTTTCCGTTTGACCTGTGAGTGCAACTCTGCCGTAAATTTCGAAAAGCTCTGGGTTGGCTTCTTTAATTCCAGGTATTGCCAATGTCACTTTCTTACCAACAACTATTTCTCTCTTCAAGCCAGTTATTTTTTCAAAAGCGTCATTGATCTGCAAATAAACAAAGTCAACAGGCTTGCCCGCATCATCAAATAGCATTTGGCAATAGGCAAACCCATCTATCATGTTAGCAAAAAGGGAACTGTATTCTTCCTGACTATTCATTAATGCTTCTTCAGTTTTCTTTTGTTTAGTGATGTCCTTAGCGATGTGAATAACCTGAGCGACTTCGCCTTGTTCATCAAGAATTGCCGAAGTAGTTACCAATAGCGGTATGCCTAAGTGAGGATCATTTACCTCTTCAGAGGTTATTCGCTTTGTTTCAAAAGTTTTTGTAGCTGGACAATTACACCAAGGCACCTCAGTGCCATGCATGATTTCGTAACAATGTTTCCCTATTAATTCTTCAGGTTTCTTTTTGAATATGTCGCATGTGCTTTTGTTGACTTTAGTGATGACTCGGTTTTTATCTATGACAAATAGTAGGTCGCCAAGGCAATCGAAAATGGTGTTAGTTTCGCGGGCGCTTTCTCTTGAGATGTTGCAGTCAACCAAGTTTTCAACCAAAAGTAAAGAATAGGCTGGCTCTTTGTTTTTAGGTTGCATTTTGTTTCTCCAACAAAGGCTTGTTTTCGAATAATGGTAATTTAGGTTTTATGGGCAAGGATATTGTGAAGGTTGTTCCTTTGTTTACGGCTGTTTTCACTGTTATAGTGCCTTCATGTGCTTCTATGATGCGTTTGCATATGGCTAAGCCGAAGCCCATGCCCTGCGCTTTCGTGGTGAACAGCGGTGTGAAAAGCTTTTGCAATGTCTCCTCAGGTATACCCGTACCAGTGTCAGCGAAAGCAATCTCGACAAAGTCTCTTGTTTGGCAACTGCTAATTTTGAGTGTTCCCTTCTCGGGGATGGCGTCAATTGCATTTTTGATAAGATTTACGAAAACTCGCATCATCTTGTCTGTGTTGACCCAAATCCGAGCCTCTTCATCAACGTGGTTTAGGATTTGTATTCGGTCTGGAACCTGAACCATCCCTATTGCCTCATCTACAAGAGCGTGTGCAGCATATTTTGTTAGTTCCAAATGCATCTCTCTCGCATAGTCTAGTAGGTCGTTGATGATTTTGTCTGAGTAGTCGATGGCTTTATCGATGATTTCAAGCATTTCTTTAGATTGAGCTTCAGAAATTGCTGTGCCCTTCTTTTTCAGGAAGTAGGCAGCATTCTTTATGCCTGCTAGTGGATTGCGTAGGTCATGCCCAACCATGCCAGCTAATTCGCCTATAGCGGTTAAACGCTCCGATTTGACTATCCGCTCATTAGCATCCTTCAACTGGGCAGTTCTTAAATCTACCATGTATTTCAAATGCTTTGAATAGTCGTTTATTTTTCTTTCCAAAGCCTTTCGGTGCTCTTCAGCTTTTTTGCGTTCAGTGATATCTTCGAGTTCAGCAACGAAAAGGTTGGGTTTACTATTCTGGTTTCGCACCGCACTAACCATGATTTTTCCATCTATCACAGTTCCGTCTTTTTTGACATATCGTTTCTCAAGCGTGAAAGAAGATGCCCTGCCGTCTTCCAGTTCACCCATTTTTTTGACACTTTCTTTGAGGTCTGCCGGATGGGTTATGTCCTTGAAGGTTAGCTTTCGTAATTCGTCTTCTGTGTAGTCTAGTATTTTGCAGAAGGCTTCATTTGCGCTTAAGAAGTGTTCGTCTGCACCTGAGGTAGCAATCCCGATTGGAGAGCTGGCAACTATTGCTCTTGACTTTTTCTCGCTTTCCTGCAGTGCTTCCTCAGTTTTCTTGCGATCCGTTATGTCCAGAGCTATCCCTCTGAGTCCGATCACTTTGTTTTCAGAAATAATGGCGCTGGTCCTAACAATTGCGGGATAGGTGGTGCCGTTTCTTCTTAGGAGCATATACTCGTTAGCCCAATGTTCCACTCCAGCCAGCGACTTCTTTATGTTTTCCATTGCCCTTTCTCGCTCCTCGGGAACAACGAACGACAACAGATTCAAGCCTTTTTCGAGCTCTTCTCTTGTAAAACCTGCTACTTCAAGAGCCCGTTGACTAAAGAAAGTAATTTTCCCCGTTAGATCAGCCTCAAAAACAATCTCCGGCAAAAAGTTAGCCAGCTCTTGATACTTCGCCTCACTTTTTCTCACAACTTCCTCAGCCTTTTTGCGCTCGGTAATGTCTATGTTTGATTCAAGAATTTCTTCTATGGCGCCTTGGGAGTTGAGTGTTGCCGTCCAGTGACTCTGAACTGTTACTTTGTTGTTGTTTTTGTTGTAATTAGTTATTTCGCCTGTCCAGTTTTTGCCTTGCTCAAGTTGGGCGGTAATCTCATCATATGATTGGGAATATTTGGCTTTGAGGAGAACATTGATTTTTTGACCGCCCGCTTCTTGTTTTGTGTAGCCGTAGAGTTTTTCTGCACCTATATTCCAGTAAGTTATCGTTTCATCCGACTTCTTTACGATTATAGCATCAGGACTAAGATCAATGAGAGCAGCTTGCTTTTTAGTTGTTTCTTCAGCTTTTTTGCGTTCGGTGATGTCTCTTGCGGCTGCGAAAACGCCTTGTACCTCGCCCTGTCGGTTGCGGTAAATTGAGGCGTTGTACAAAACGTCGGTTACTCTTCCAGATTTGTGCCTAATTGCCAGCGGGTAATCTTTAACTGCACCTTCATCGAAAATTTTTTGGTATCCTGTTCTAGCCTTTTCTGGTTCAACAAAATAGTCCGAAAAATCACTGCCAACCAGTTCTTCACGCGAGCATCCAGTAACACGCTCAGTAGCCCTGTTAACGTCAGTAATCTTGCCTTCTTTGCTGATTGTAACCAATGGGTCCAAACTAGTTTCAATTAAACTTCTGGAATACAAAGAAGCAGAACGTAGCTCCTCTTCAACTTTCTTTCGTTCAGTGATATCTCGAGCAATTCCCAAAACGAGTTTCTTACCTTGAATCTTTAACGGGTGCGTTCTTATTTCCACTGAAACCTGAGTGCCATTTTTCCGACTAAGAATGAACTCGTCAGGACCCGTAGGTTTGTCTAAAACGTTCAAAGCTAGGAGCTTTGCCGCTTTAAGGATTTGATTTCTCGGTAACAAATTGAGACTCAAAAAGGATTTGCCGATCAACTCGCTTCTAGGGTATCCTGTCATTTCTTCGGCGCTCTTATTGCCATCGACAAAAGTGCCCTTTAAATCGCTCAGGTAATAAGCGTCGGGTGCATACTCAAAAAGGAGCCTAAAGCGTTCTTCTGAAACCTTAAGTTGATCCTCCATTCTCTTGCGTTCGGTAATATCTAAGACTATGCCTCTTAGACCTATCACCTTGTTATTGTGAATACAAGGTGTTGCCGTGACGATCGCAGGGTAAATGGTCCCGTCTTTCCGCACGAATGTATACTCAGTAGAAACGTAACTATCTCCGGTAAATAACCGCTGAATGTTTTTCAATGCTCTTTCTCTATCTTCAGGGGCAAGAAACTGCAACATATTCAACCCTTCTTCAAGCTCCCTGTGAGAATAGCCAGAAATTTCAGCAGCCCTTTTATTGGCAAACACTAATTGCCCCCTTAGGTCAGTTTCAAAAACAATGTCTGGCAAAGAATCTGCCAGTTCTCGATACCTCTGTTCGCTTTCACAAAGAGCCTCCGAAGCCTTCTTGCTTTTATTAACATCTAAGAACATACCCTGCACCGCAGGCAGACCATCATAGTCAACTCGATTTGAGAGCGCGCTCAGCCAGATTACTGAGCCGTCTTTTCGCACCGCACGAAAATCATAGCAGGTCTCCGCCGGTTCACCCCGCAAACGGTCTTCCATACGCTTAAAAAAAACAGCCCTATCCTCTTGATATACCAAACGCATAATACCTTCGGGCGAAAGCGACGTTAACTCTTGAGATGAATAACCTAAGATTTTTCCAAACGCGCCATTTGCAAAGACTATCCTGAGCGGAGTTGCTAGCAGAATTGCTATTCCTTGAAGTGAATTCTCGACTAGTGCGCGATACTTTGACTCTGACTCGGCAAGCAGTTTTCTTGATTTCTTGCGCTCCACAGTTTTGTTTATTGCATTTGCTAATTCGCAATAGACCGTTTCTGGTGAACCGTTTTTGTTGAGGTAGCTGTCAGCTCCTAAATTCAAAGCTTGGACTGCAACGTCTTCTCTTCCTTTCCCAGTAAATAGGATAAATGGAATTCGATTATTTTGTTCCTTGAGTTCTTTTAGAAAGTCTAATCCGTTTTTCTGGGGCATTTCATAATCAGAAATAACAACATCATATTGCTTAGTTGATAGTTTCTTGAAGGCTTCATCGACGCAACAGGCGTGGTCAACTTCAAAGTTTCCCATATCCATTAAGAGTAGCTTTGAGATTTCCAGAATGGAAGGGTCATCGTCAACATGTAAAACTTGAACTGGTTTTTTGTTTGAAGCAACTAACTCATTTACTTCAACAACTATGCCGTTCTGGTTGAGGGTCTGTATTAGCCATACCCCACGTCCAAACAGATAACGAGCTGATTATAAGTCATTTATGAATGCAGAATACTGGATACAACCTGAACCGACAAGAAACAGTGCACTAACGCTATTCTTCACTAAAAAAGCTAAAAATGCACCGATTAACTCTAAACCTTGGGATGGTGCCATTATTTTGAAAATTTAAAACAAAAATTCATTTCCTGCATAAACTAGGACCGCCAAACTAATTGGCTAAGATAACAAGCATACTAATTTTAAACGTCTCATAGTGATGTAACTTTGTATTTGTTTTGATTTGCTTGAGAGGTTTTTTTGATGATGCGCTTGCTGGTTAAAACCTTAAGAGGTAATTTTGGAGTTGGTTCTTCTAATAAGTTACATATACATTGATTGATTAATTGTGACTTTGAAGTTATTGTGGCATTTTGTACAATTGTAGGCTTGAATAGTAAAACTATAATTTTTTAGTTCCTTTGACGGTTTGTCAACTTCTTTGCCACAATTAGGACAATGAGCCATTGAATATCCATCTTTCCTTTTTGGATGCACTAAGAATATGAACATTATGAACTCAGAATATGTAATTATGCTACTGTATTGCCTTACATTCTAGCGTAAATCAGATTCTATAAAAAGAGATAATTGCTAATGGTCGTGTTTATCCGTAGATTAGTTGGTAGGAAAGCATTTTTTGTTATAAGGATAGTCTAAAACTAATTAACTGCAACCTTTTTTAGCGATAGATAGTTTAGGAGTAAAATCTTTAGTCACGTATCTTTATTGCAGTTCACTTTTCTTTTAGGTCGTCTTCTTATTTCAAAAAAATAAATGCCGAAAAAGAGGTCTCACTATATTTCTAGGCTGTCTCAAAGAAACTTTCGCCGACCCATCAGAAATCATCGCAGCAGAATGGCTTGACTTCAAAGGCAACGTCTTCAGCATCAACCATTCCTGCAAGGGGCATTTACCGGGCAGATACGAGTTGACACCTCAACTGTGCGCTATGATCAACAACTTGCCGAGGAAGAACAAGCGAATTTTTGCAACAAACTATGACAGCGTCTACAACTCGTTTATTCACTGTCGAGCGAGGGCTGCCGAGAGGTTCCAGAATCCTGAATTACTACATATTACTTTCAAGAGTTTCAGACACTGGGGCGGAACAAAGATCGCAGAGCTGTCCAACGGAAACCCACTGGTTATCATGCGGATGTTAAGGCACAAGTCATTCAAGAGCAGCCTCAAATACATCCATTCAATACAGCATAAAGAGCAAGACTACGAGGTTACATCGGTGACAACACCAGAAGAAATCTTAGCTCTAGGCAAAGCTGGCTCGACAAAATACGACGAAATCACCCTTGCAGGCACAGCAATCCATTTCTTCCGAAGACCAAAACGCTTCGGCGAACTAAACCAAATATAGGTAGATAAGGTCGAATAAACCGACGATAGGTTTTTATGTTCCGCTTAAATCTCTAAGGGTCACCAACATATATTAAACGGCAAAACAACGGATTGATTGACCAAGATGGTAAGAAAAGCACGAATACGCCTCACAAGCACAGATTACGGCAAACTTGAAGAGGTATGCGGAGAACTGAAAAGTATCGCTCAAAAAACAGGCGTAAAAATCAACGGTCCAGTGCCATTACCCACAAAACGGCTGAAAGTGCCAGTTCTAAAAGCGCCCTCAGGTGAAGGAACTGCCACGTGGGACAGGTGGGAAATGCGCATTCACAAACGATTAATCGATATTGACTCGGAAGAGCGGGTTATGCGTAGAATCATGCGCATCCGTGTGCCCGAAGAAGTCCACGTCACAATCGAACTCATCTAAAATTAAAGTTTTAACCACTTTTGCGTTTACAAGTTCTAAAATTTTTTAATAAAAACAACTTGGCCTTTGTGTGTAACCTTCAAGCAACAAGAGGTAAAGGCATGAAGGAAGTGAAATGCATTCTATCTGGGCATCATGATAACGTTGGGGAGGCAATTATGGAAATGGACAGCAAGGTTGGCGACTGGACTTGTACAAGACTGCTGGAATGGAGGGAGCATTCAATTACAATAAACCATTATTTGCTGTTTGAGAAAGGAGAATAAAAACAGCGTTCATGGTTAACTCTGGTTCAATTTTTGCTTTTTAGATATGCAAGTAAGTAAACACTGTAAGAATAAGGCTGGGAATGAAGGCTAAAGCCCAAAGCTTCTTGTTAAAGCTGAAAATTTTGTAGCCGTCCAAAATTCCAAATGGAATGAGATTAAAAACGGCCATGAAAGCGTTGATGTAAGAGGCGAAAATCAGCATGGTCGTATAAGTACTCGGTATGCTCGGCAGTAAAGCAAACGCTAATCCAAGAAGTGTACTTGAGAAAATGATGTTAGTGAGTGGCCCAGCAAGGGAAATCTTAACGATTTCGTCACCATTAGGTGTACCAGAAATCATCATTGCACCAGGTGAAATCATTTTGAAAGGCAAAAATACGCAAACTAATGTTAAGACTGCTCCCCAAGTTGTTAAGCGAAATTCAGCCCATAGACCATTTTTTTGAGCCATGATTTTATGCGCTATTTCATGCACCAAAAAAGACGCAGTCATGATAACGGCGAAAACAGCCATTACATCCCAGGACCATTTGGGTAAGAAGCCTCCCAAATAGTTTTCATACAATCCGATGGAGAAACCAATACTGATAACGAGCCCTGCTGCAACGCTTATGTGTTTTAGCTCTTTATGACTAAAGGAAACATACTTCGCACGTTTCGGTTGCCTACCGAGATTATAGCTGTACTGATAGGAATTGTACGATTGAGGTGTAATCACTTGTTCTTGTCTTTGTGAACGAGCAAAATCAATTCTTGGGCATGCATGGTTCTCTGGCAAACGGTGAGCACTACAGAACTGTCCACCACAAAATGGACAGCGAAACGGCAGAAGAGTTTCTTGATTGCATACTTGGCATTTCATCTAATTAAGGCGCCTTTCACATTAACATACACATAGTGGTTTAAATTTTTCCCTTTTAAAAACAAAAAATCAAACTATTTTTTTACCTATGCAATCTTCATTCGACGATGGAGTCGTATATTGCCAATAGTCTTATATATTTCTTGTATACATTTTACTTTCGCTGTATACGAGGCGGAAATATGACGACTGAGGTTTTATCTGTAAGGGTTAAGAAAAGCTTGAAAGACGAGGCTGAGAAGCTAGGAGTTGACTTAAAAGTGGCAGTGGAGGAGCTTCTTGAGGAGCTCGTGGCTGAGAAAAAGGCAAAAGCGCAGCAAATCGCCAGAGAACTTAGCGACTTGATGGACGTTAAACCTGAGGAGTGGGTAAATGACGTCAGAGCGACAAGGCACGAGATGTAAGTGTCTCATAGATACTTCCGCACTTTATCCGATACTGGTTTCCGGCGTTGCATTCAACGCTAAGGAATGTGCAGTGAGTTCCCTAACGGAATATGAGATTGGGAACGTCCTCTGGAGAGAGAGCCAACAGAAGAAGCTCAAGGACCCCAAAAGAGTAGCAACTATTTTTTCTGAAGCAATTCGTCCTCTAAGAAAGATGGAGATTGATTCGATAGCCAATGTTTTGGCAGTTGCCATAGAAAGGCATCTTACTTTTTACGATGCCTCATACGCGTACTTGGCTGAAAAGGAAAACATGAGATTAGTCACGCAGGACGCAGATTTGTTAAAGAAGTGCAAGGTAGCAATTTCAATAAAGGAAATGGAGTAGGTCAAGGACTCCTGCTTAAAGGCGGGAGCTTGAATTGTCAATTGTGCAAGAACGCTTAAAATAGGAAAGCTACTTATCAAAGCTAAAGGGGAACACAAAGGGAGTCATAGCCACTTGAAGCCTTTCAGCTTTGTTCATGCTTCAGACTTGCATTTAGGTTATGCACAATATGGACTTGAAGCTAGAAGGCAAGACTTCGATAACGCATTCAAAGAAGTAGTGGATAAAACAATCGAGTTAAAACCCGACTTCATGATTATCGCAGGCGACTTATTCCACCAAGCAAGACCATCAAACGTTACTTTAGAGAATACTATTCGAAGTTTTAAGCGGCTCAAAGACGCCGACATCCCAGTTTTAACGGTTGACGGCTCACACGATTCTGCGCCAAACACCATAACGGGTACAATCCTCTATCCATTGGACAGCGCAGGATTAATACACCATTTACCAAGACACAGCGGCGCATGCTGGCGCAAACCAGACTGCTGCTACGTCTATGGCATACCAAACTTTCACAATAAGCATAAAACTCAAGAGGCGCTACCAAAGTTCATGGAGGAAAACCCTCCAACGCCCAGTGGCAAGGTTTGCAACATTTTCGTTTTTCACGGCGCTTTGGATTTACCAAGCGTTAAGCCACCATACATTGAAGCCGAAATTTCGCCAGAGCAACTACCAAACGGCTTTGACTATTATGCTGCTGGTCACGTGCATGACCGATACTTAGACAAATTCAAAACAGGCATCCTAGCGTATAGCGGCTGCACTGAAACAGCAGATTACAGAGAAGCAAAGTATCAAAAAGGCTTCTTCCACATCAATGTAAACGAGAAAGGAGAAATAAATCCAGAATCTATAGAATTAGCTTCCACACGTAAATTCGTTATTTTTGAGCAAGATTTCACGGGTATGGCGTCAGGGAAGATCACGGAGTTAGCCACTCAACTGGTAAAAAGCGCTGACTTTGAAGGAGCAGTAATAATTCCTGTTTTGAAGGGCACCTTACCGGCTGAAGCAAGCCGAGCAGAAATCGACATAGGTAAAATCCGAAGAGCTGGCGAGAAAGCGTTGCTTGTTCACCCAATCGTACTGCTAAAAGAAACCGCTGTTTCAGACGAAATCGCACGGTCCATTTTTGAGAGCGAATTTAAAGATTTGAAGACTAAAGCCTTCGAGTATTTTCTGCAGATTTTCTCCGACCGTTATAGCCACGAAGAAGCTGACAAAATCGCACGTTCAGCACTCAACCTCATAGAACCTTTAACAAGAAAACAAGACGAAAAAGTCAAGCAAACCATTGAGGAGTTGGCAAAATGAAAATTGAAATAGTTCAGCTAGAAAATATCCGCAGCCACATTAAATCCACCGTGCCATTAACACGAGGCTTTAACTGTCTTGTTGGTGGTTTAGGCTGCGGAAAATCCAGCGTTTTATACGCGGTTGACTTCGCCTTGTTTGGTGACTCAATAGGCAGAAGTTTTGAATATCTGTTGCGTGAAGGCGCGGATTCAGGCAAGGTCACTGTACAGTTTACACAAAACGGAAAAACCTACAAGCTTACACGAGGGTTAAAAAGAAAAGGAAAAAGTATTACCCAAAATTTTGAAGAACTCAAACTCTATGAGGATGAGAAGCTTGTTGCCAGCATGAAAACCGATGCCATCGCTGAACAGTTTAAAGCTATCACAGGTTTAGACAAGGAACTTTACCGAGAAATAGTATGGTTTAGGCAAGAACACCTCAAAGAGCTGCTAGATGCTGCACCGCGTGACAGGCAAAGACGTTTGGATGAATTGTTCGGTTTGTCTGACTATGAGGTTGCGTGGAGTAATATAGCTCAGTATCAGCGGGACTATGAAACTGAAAAGCGGGTTTACGAGAAGGACCCAGATGTTATTGGTTTAGAAAAACTAAGCAACGAATATAATAGGGCGAGTGAAGAATACGCACTTTTAGAAATGGATCTTGAGAACTTAAGGCAAAAGTTAACGGTTGGGAAGAAAGCGTTGGATGAAGCAGATTCCAAACTGAAAAAGCTAGAAGAGAAAAAGCAAGCTATTGAAGACCTTAAGCGGAAAGAAGCAAGACTCAATGCCGACATTGTTAACATGGCTAACACTTTGGCTTCCCTAACTCAGCGTGTTGAAGGCAAAAAAACAATCTTGAATAATTTGCATCAGCGCCAAAACTCAATTGATGCTCAAGTTAAAGCGTGCTTAGATAAGCTTGAGCAAGCAGGTTTGTCAACTAATCAACCCGTTGAAGTACTGCATTCTTCTTTAGCAGCGTTTAACGATAAAATCAGCAGTTTAAAGGCTGATCAAGAAGCGACATCGAGGAACCTGCAAACAGACAAGAAGAGAGTTGTTTCTTTATCACAAGAAAGTAAATGCCCGCTTTGCGTACAACCGTTAGAGGGCGAATACAAAAGCAATCTGCTTTCAAGAATCCAACAAGAAAATTTTGAACGGGAAAAAACCATTAATCAATTAAAAATTGAAATTGATAACCTGCAGAAAACAAGAACTGTAGCCTCTGAAGCTTACTCGAACTTGCAAACTTGTTTGACAAGAGCTGAAGAGCTAAAAAATCGCCTAATTGAAGAAGAAAATAACCTAAATAACTTATCAACCGAATTTGAGGAGAAGCAGAAGCTTGAAACTGATTTGCGTTTGCAGCTGGAGCAGGTTCAGTTTGAAATTAGCAGATTTGATTTATCAGAACTCGATGCTACCCGAGCGCAACGTGAAAAGGCTTTTCAACAATACTACATATTAGACTCCGATTTACGCACTAAAGAAAACGGCAAAAAAGACCTTTTCAAACGCTTAGACGAAACTAAAGAGCGGATTAATTTTGCTCAGGAAAAGCTTGAACGCATGGAGAAAATCCGCAGAACCGTGGAAGTTTTAGGCGCCATTCGCGACGCCTACCGTAGTATTCAGCCTAAACTGCGAAGTGAGTTTGTGAAAGTTTTGCGCAATTTTGTTCAGCAAGTGCTTGATGGCTTAGTTGGCGGAGAAGGACCCATGCTTAACGTTGTTATTGATGAAACTTACACACCTTACGTGAAAACCGAAACGGGCATTGACCGCGAAGTGGCTAACCTTTCCGGAGGAGAACGTACGCTTTTGGCTTTTGCTTACCGTTTAGGTTTGGGGCAGTTGATTATGCAGTCGCGAACTGGTCACGGCTTAAGCATACTTGTGCTTGATGAACCCACAGAAAACTTGGGAAGCGAAGACGGCAGCATAGAACGGTTAGCAGAAGCCATAAGTCGATTTAAAGCGATAGAGCAAATAATCGCTGTTACCCATAGTGAAGCGTTCGCTGCTAAGGGCGAACACGTGATAAGTGTTGAAAAAGAAGCTGGCATCAGCAAAATCTCAATTGAACGTTAAAATTTTTTTGCTCAAATCGACCCTCGATATTTTATTTGGTGGTGTTTGAAAATGAAGGTATTTTCTGCGAGCTCTTGACCAAGCGCTCGAAAGTTGCTAAAGCCTTATATTGAACTCGCCCCATATGTTGAAAACGTAGAAAATAGTGTTTGAAGAGTTTGAAAAAACCCGTCAAACAATATTTCGATAATGTCAGGAGTTAAAAAAACTTGAAAACAAAAAAGCTAAAAGTTCTTGCAATGATTCTACTAACGTCAACACTTTTAATCCTAGCCGCAAGCGCTAGCGTTCCAAATGCTAAAGCAGCAACAACAACGACTCTATTCCTTTACACCACGTTAGGCACAAAGTCAGTCACAGCAAACGGAACAGCCATGACTTCGGGAACAACTACTACTTTCACCAGCGGCGACACAGAAAAGTTCCAGGCGACAGCTTCATCAGGCTTCCAATTCGTATGCTTCGTATACGCCGCCGCAACTGGTCCAATTGCGTCAACTGATAACCCATACACTAAAACCCTTACAGCTACCTGCTCTTTAGAGGCAGTTTTCGTTCCGACCAGCAACACAACGGCAACGACATCTGGAAGTGGAACATCTACATTAACCATCTTCGCGACAGCCGGGGGAACAACAAGCCCCGCTGGATCAACATCTGGAGCAACCTTCTCCGCCACTATAGGCCACTCTACAACCATTACGCAGACAGCAGGAACCGACTTCAAATTCCTGTGCTGGGTAGTACAATGCTCTTCAAATAACGTGTACACTTCGAGTTCGCTCACATACACGCCAACTTCAAGCGGAGCCGCCATAGAAGCCATCTGGATTCCAACCACCAGCTCAGTGACACTGCCATCAATATCACCGACACCAACACCAACCAAAATAGCTGAGTTTTCATCAGCAATGGTCGCCATCGTAGCAGCAGTATTAGTCGCAACCGCATTTGGAACATACGCGTACACTAGAAGAGCTAAAAAGTAAAATCCTTCTTTTCTTTTTTTATTTTTAAAAAAAATATTATCGTAGATTTTCATTATTTAATAAACAGCAATATTTGCAAATGTGGCTCCGCTAATTTGTATGCCTATGCGACTGACATCTTCGTGAGCATTCACAGTAACACTTTTATTTCTCTGGTTTATTTTATGCACATCTCTAAATAGTGAAGTTACAACTGTTGCAATTGGACCCACAACTGCCGAAGTCTTAAGAGAAATGGGCATAAAAGTTGACGTGATACCGCAGGACTACTTGTTTGAAGAAGCCTTAACAGCGTTAGCATGGTACTGGGAGCGCTAAGAGAACACTTTAGCCATCTATTGGTAGCGAGTAAAGAGAGCTATTTTTAGACTTGACTCCAAACAGCTTTGTCATAATACTTCATTAACACAATTACTTCTAGTTATGCCAAAGCTTATAGGTAGCCTACTTAATAGCCAAGAATAGAAACAAATTGTCAAAAATGAAGCAAAAATATTTTCGCATCTCGGTAATCTTAGGTTTACTTGCAGCGCTGCTCTTGCTTGTGGCAGGCAGTTTCTTTGTTTCTTCTGCAGCCGCATCCACTCAAATTGCAGCATCTGGAAACGGAAACGTGATCATAGCAAATTTTAACGTTCCTGTAGATCCTGGCTCATCCACTTTCATGTCTCGTGTCGTCTCAACCGCGCAAAGCCAAAAAGCAGCCGCTATAGTTATCGAGATGAATACTCCTGGCGGAACCCTCAGTGACATGCTTTCGATTATATCCTCCATCACGGCGGCGAATGAATCAGGCATTCCGACTTACACTTTTATCGTTCCAAACGGTTTAGGCGCTTCAGCTGGCAGCTACATAGCTATGGCAACAAACAGGATTCTTATGGCGCCAGGCTCAGAAATTGGTCCAAGCACACCCATCGTAGTCGGCGGCACAGCGCTGGAGCAAAACCACACCGAAGATGCAATGATTGATTTAATGCAGAGCCTTGCAGAGAGTTGGGAGCGCAACGCCAGCGCGGCTTTCAACATGGTTTATGCTGATCAAGCATTTTCAGCCAATCAGGCAGTGGCTTATCATGTTGTCGATGGCACAGCAAACTCATTATCCGATGCTCTTAGCCAGTGGGGCTTGTCTGGAAACCATCAGGTGTATTTAAGTGAAGATCTTTACGAGCAAATAATCAGTGCCTTGAGCAATTCTACTCTGGATGGCATTCTTTTCCTCGTCGGAGTCGTCGCAGTTGTTCTGGATGTTTTTCACCCAACCATCTTGCTGACCATTTTAGGTGTTATCGCTATTGTCGCGGGTCTGGTTGGAGCGGAGATAATTGGTGCTTCGCTGCTCGGTATAGTAATACTGGTGGTTGCTGCTGGGCTGATTGTTGCGGAGTTGAAGCTGGGACACGGGTTCGCGCTTATGGCAGGAGTAATCCTCGGCGCCTTCGGCATATACTATCTTTCGTTGGGGCTGCAGTATTCGCCTTCGCCGATAACGGGGCTTGTGGATATTGAGCTTAGCTTGCTTGTAGTGTTTGGAGTAATCATTGGCTTGTATATCAGGTGGGTGATTGGGCCAATCAGGCGGCGCTCCAAACTCACAGGTTCAGAAGCCATGATAGGTAAAATAGGAGTGGCTATTACTGACCTTAAACCTAAAGGGGAAGTAAGAATAGGTGGGGAAAACTGGCGCGCTGAATCCTTATCTGGAGATATCGAGAAAGGCGAGCGAGTCAACGTTAAGGCTTTAAAAGGCTTGGTTGTCATGGTTGAAAAAGTTCAAGAACAAAAAGTGCAAGCACCAAACGATTCATCAACTCAAACTAGCGTTAATAAAACCAAATAGCAAGTGTGCGATTAAAAAAACCATTTAGAAAATTAACGAGAATACTGATTGATGTAAACTTTGAAAAAAGGCTAAGTGTATCACAGTTTTTTGTAGGTTCTTAAGCTTTTCTGAGAAAGTTTATATGTAACTTTTTGATTACATGTAATCAAAACTATACATGTGGGCTGAAAATATGAAAAACACCGTCGAAACACTAACCACAGAAAAAACAAACGATTCTAACCTCAATTTCAACAAAATCATCACAGACTCACTTGGCGTCTTTTTCAAAGACGCATTAAGAGTCGCGTTCACCAACCCCGCCCAGACGATTTTCTTTGCACGAACCCTAAGATGGCAAAGAAAAGCCGCACAAATAAGAGCTAACTGGTCAAAACAGAGTTTACAGGTTCCCCCCGTCCTAATTTTCAGCGTGACAAGCGCTTGTAACCTCCACTGCGAGGGATGTTATAATCATTATTTGCGCGGCAATCGTCACGGTGAAATCAGCGACGAAAGGCTGAAGAAAGCCGTTGCAGAAGCAAAGGAACTTGGAATCTCTTTTGTCGTACTGGCCGGAGGTGAACCATTGATGCGACCGGACGTACTTGATATTCCAAAGGAATATCCGGAAATCATGTTTCTCATGTTTACGAACGGTCTATTGGTCAACGACAAAGTTCTCGAGAATATGACAAAAGAAAGAAACATAGTTCCTCTGATCAGTCTTGAAGGCTACGAAGCTAAAACAGACGCTCGTCGCGGCACTGGAGTATACGATGCCCTTCTCAAAACTATTGGCAAACTGAAGGAAAAAAAAGTATTTTGGGGCGCCTCCTTAACCTTGACTAGAACTAATTTCAACGAAGTTACAGATGACGAATTCGTAAAGAAACTTGTGGAAGCAGGCTGCAAACTCTTCATGCTAGTTGAATACACACCGGTCAGAGAAGGAACCGAAGATTGGGTGCTCACCGAAGAACAAAAATCCAAAGTCGTACTAGTAAGAAACAGTTTACGTGCCAAGTTCCCGGCTTTATTCATTGCTCTTCCATGGGACGAAGACGAAATAGGCGGGTGCCTCTCGGCAGGAAGAGGATTCATACACATCAGCGCTGAAGGCGCAGTGGAGCCATGCCCCTTTATCCCATATTCAGACGTGAACCTAAACGATGTCACTCTCAAAGAAGCCTTACAATCAAAACTGTTGAGAACTATCAGAGAAAACCATGACCAGCTCAAAGAAGCTAACGGCTGCGCTCTCTGGGAGAAGAGAAACTGGGTCAAATCCATCGCTAATCAAAGCGACACATCGCTTACCAGATTTGCCAGTAACACAACATCCGAATGCCCCAAGATAGAAAAGCCTTAGGAAAGAGAGATGAAACAATGCCGGTAAAAGCATTAACCATAGTCTTTGCTATCGTGATTATCCTCTTGAGTTTAGTTACTATCAAAACAGTAATTCCCGACTCGCAGGGTAAATTAAACTTAGTAGGATACAGAACTTGTTGCCCTTTCGCCCCAGCTAGCACTGCGATTGGCATAGCCTTGGTTATCACCTTATTCCTCGTAGCAAGGCGAATGGCTGTGATGTAATGAGGATGAAAGCAGGCTATTCAGTTCATAAAATAGGAGTTGAAGAAAAAGCTTCATGACTGAATTTAATGAGCTCGCGAAAACTTTAGATGCGTTAGGACATCCGCTACGTTTAAGGATTGTAGCATTACTTGCAGGGGGAGAGATGTACCTGAACGAAATAGCCAACAAACTCTGCGTCAATAGGGCACTGGCAAAAGTTCATCTCAAGAAACTCGAAAGAGCAGGAATAGTGAAAAGCCGAATAGAATTAGCCCAAGGAGAAGCTAAAGCACTTCGCTACTATAAGCTTCAACAGTTTGAAATTCACGTTTCGCCGCAAATCCTAAGAAAGGAGGTGGATAACAGTGGATGTTAGAGCATGGATAATCGGGTTTACATGGTTTGCCCTTATGGTAATAGCCTCCACGTACCTCTCAATCGGAAAAATAAGCCTCGACACGGACATAGCTGTTGGATTACTCGTTACAGTCGGTTTCATAGTGACATTTGCGGTCGCTTTCGGACTTGAATATTACCAGACGCAAATGGACAAAGATAAACCCTCAACCAAAACATTAGCACAAATGTCAACGGAGCTAACAGAGATAAAGTCGGTGGTTAACGAGCTTGCGAAGAAGGTTGATGCGATACAGAAAGAATTGCAAGAATAAGCTAGCACGCCAAAAGTTTCTTATTTGGTCTTTAATTTTTATTTTTTTCCTCTGAGTCTCATCATCTTTTCCTCTCTATAACTACGGTGATTTTAGAGACTTTTTTGAAGTTTGCATTTAAAGCTTATTTACCCGCAGAGTTAATAATGAAAGAAAAGCATATTTAAGTTAAAGCACTTTAGGTTTTGGAGAGTAATAGTTACATTGTCTGTTTCTTATAAGATTGACACCGAAGTTCCTCCCAGCTACTACGAAAAACTATTCGACTTCATGTACACGCAATATTTGACTCCGCAGAAGCAGCGTTTCTCCAGCCTCTCCAAAGAGGTAACCCCAAACAGTAACCGCATCTCCTACGTTGTCCTCGACGCGCTGGGAAAGCAAATTCTGCAAGTAGAAGTTGTGGGCACTGACTCTGTGAACATGACCATAACGTTTCTGGGTCCGCAGGTCTCCGACGCGGCTATAGCAGAAGCCCGTCAGGATGTGGTTATTGCTACGCAGATGTTCGAGGAAAAAGCCCGTAAAGCCACATGGTACTTCGCATGGCAGGAAGGCGAAAAAATCGTTCCTGAAAAGGTTAAGCTTCACGAAAAAAGCTTCCAACGTATCTTTTTAGAAACTCAAGTTCTCCTCTCATTCGTATTCATAGTCTTAGGAATGGGATTATTCATTGTTGTTTACGTATATTATCATCAGTATTTCTTGATCGCCCCGTTAATCTTAATTGCGTCACAATCCGTGTTTATTTTCTACTCTGACAGAATTATTGCCAGATCAGGCGACTGGACCATCACCAAAGACAACCCCACTATACATTTCTTGGAGTACCAGCCGCCAATCGGCTCACTCGGCACGCTTGACGACTACAAACAAATCCTGCCCGAGCAACTGGTAGCCCTCAAAAAGGAAGTCTATGAAGAAATTATAGCTAAACACGGCGAAATCGACTGCAACGAAGCAGAAAGCGTCTTCTCTAAATACAACGTATCCTGCAGGCAGGGCAGCTTGTCAGCCAAAAAAATCAACGTCTACGAACTAGTGAAGAAGGTGGCTGACCGCTTTGGCTACAAAGTACCTAAAATCGTTATTTCAAACACCATGGTTCCCAACGCTGCCGCTTCTGGGCCCAGCCCCAGCCGAGGCATAGTCCTCATAACCACCGGCTTGCTTGTACAGCTTGACGAACCTGAAGTCGTAAGCGTTTTAGGGCACGAGTTCGGCCACCTCAAGGGCAGAGACCCCCTCATCCTTTTCGGATTATTAAGCGCCGAGTTCATATTTCGATTCTACGTTCTACTTGCACTGTTCCCAGAAATATTTTTGTCTTTACTGTTCTTCGTCTACTTCTTCGCAGTCATGACGCTTATATTCTTCATAGCCAAATTCTTCGAAGCCCGCGCTGACCTAACATCCGCCATAATGATAGGGCAACCCAAAATCTTGGCGAACTCATTAGAAAAAATCGGTTTCCGACGGCTCTTATTTGAACGCACGCCCAGTTTTCGTCTCCAAGAATGGGTCGGATTAGACAGCCACCCTCCCATATACTGGCGAGTGGACCGCCTAGAAAAACTAACTGAACCCGTACAAGTTAAACATCCCCTTATCCAATCTATCAAAGAAGTACTCAAAGGATTCCGTGAAACACTATAAGCAACCAACATGCAACCTCATTTACCCAATATCGCCTAATCCAAATCCTGTACTCTCAAAGATTAACCTGATTCACAGTCATACTCGGATTTGGGGTGCACATTACTTCGTTTTTTGTCTCATTTGTCTTCTTTTCTTAATGTATACCAGCGCTACTGAAAAAATTGCAACTAAGAGAATTGACAAGCTGACGTATAGAAATAACAATCCGCTTACATTAGTTGTCTTTTCATTGCTCTTGGGCGGTTGAGTGGTACTCTTAAGAGCCTGGATTGTTAAGTCTTTGAAAATTACGGCGCTATCCAAGTTATTTGTTATTAACATTATCGTTTCATCGCAGCCCGTCGCATTATATGGATTTACCATACTTTCTATGAGAGTGCCGTTTGTGTTGTATAAATTAGCAGTTATTGCGTTGTCAGATATTCTGTCTGTGACATTGTACCATGCGTTTTCTTTTATGTTCTCAGAAGCGTTCACGAAAGCTGTGTTGCTTTCGTTACCTTGTATTATGTTAGACATTTCATAGGCGTTCAATGCACTAACGTTTAAGCTGTAATTTCCGCTGTTATTTTGAAGGATAAAACAAAACTGATTGTATATTGTTTGATTAAAATCCGATGGTAACATTAGAGGCGACAAGCCTATTGGTACATTTACTGGTATTGTTTCTGTTTCCGCAGGCACCTTTATTATGGTTGGTTTACTGTTTCTTCCTCCCGTGTTTATTGTGTATTCGCTTGCGGGTATTGTTATTGTTTCTGTTTGAACGTTCGATCCTGTCTCCCTGCTGGTAGTACAGTGAAATCGTAGCTGAAGGAAACACCTTTCCCTAATGGGATGCTAAGAAAATCGTTAACACCTTGCAATGGTTGAATTTCGAAAGTTGCAAAGGCTGCTTGCCCAAGTATGTAGTTATAGGAGGGGGTCTCAAACTGAACAAATGATTCAGGTCCAGCAAAAACTGTGAGTGTTTCGCTGTCGGCACCGGCATAATTTGAAGCACCACTCCAACTTGTTGTAATGTAGTAGGTGCCTGCTGAGGTGAAGTTCCAAGTCAACATGTATCCGCCACTATCATTTGTAACTGTTGTGAAATAATCATAGGAAGATCCACTGCTAACGTATATAGAGACGTTTTCCCCCGAGTACGTTGGTGAAATTGAACCCGAAATCGTAAGAGCCCGCGGATTTTCTCCGATACTTGATTGTACTACTTGAGACGCATTGACACTTGGTCCTTGAGACAGACTAATAGTTATAGACGAAGGAAGTAAAGGCTTGTTCAAACTTGATGAAACCTGTCCTGGTGATGACTGCTCAGTGTTATTAAGGGGAATAATCACGGGCAATGCGTTAGCTAGGGATGCAGCTTGGTCTCCAACTTTCCAGTCTTCGGCAGGGGTGCACTCAGCTGTCCAGTAAGTTTTATTGTTGTACACAAAATCGGTAGGTGCCAGCCCAGGAGTATGATAGACCGGCGTATAGGGTAGGTAAACTCCAACATTCATGTGACCGGGGGTTATCCCTGTATAGTCAATCAAAACAACATTTAAGCCTCCAGCCATCATGATGGAAGCTGCAAGGGTTGACAATGGAACGCAATCTCCAGAATTGTTTACAAGAGTTTCAACAGGATATTGCACATCACTAATAACATATGGGATTTGGTGAACCAGCGATAACACAGCATTAGCAAACTGTTCGTTGCTGTGAGGCAGATTGCGCGTAATGTTTTGAATGCTCTCCGCGATAGTTTCGACAGCTTGAGGTGTAACAAAATTTGCGTAATCACTGTCGACATTTACTGTGTGGCTCATGTTACCATAATAATGGTAGAGTGAAGGCGGTACTGAAACATACAACTTTTGGTTGAGGAGCCCGTATTGAGCTTGAAAAGTACTAGTCTTTTTGCAGTTAGCTACTAAAGAGGTAGGCGTCATGGACACTATTAACAAAATGCCAATTAGTAGGACTATGGCTTTCTGGTACTTAAAATGCATATAAACCCGGCAAGTACTTTTTCTATACCATTCGCGCTCTGAATAAAGCGCGTTAACGCTGCGCTATTTATATTTTTTTGCGTTTCGGGCTTTGGGGCAATAGTCTGTGTGCTTTAATCTTTTTCTAATGGCATATTTATGGAGAAAAGCGTTTGAGAAGAGAGATGCATCTTGACAATCCTCCTCATTTTGCCTTACAATCACTCCAAACCTTCTCTTATCCGAGAAAATCCACTTTCACACTTTCACGCACATTTCTCAGAAATACTCCCACAGAAAGGCTTTTTGCGATGCGTTCGAGGCCTCCGACCGTGCCTTCAGGAAAGAGCTGGCCCTATTCAATCCTTAAATCTGTTAGAGCAGTTGTTCTTTTTATGAGTTTTTCCGAAGCTAAATATTTGCGCGTCGCAAACGGGATTTAAGAACCAGCGTGTGAAAACTCGAATTTAGCTAGTTTTAAAAATTGCTTATGCATAAAGATACGTCTGAGCCTACGGGATAACCATGACCTTAACAATTTTCTGAAATTGAAAATAGTTTTTGAAAATAGTTTTCGCACAATCTCAAAACGCATGCGCGTACACAAGCAAAAAACCAAAGCTTGTAGTCATTCGAATTTCTTGCCGCATTTTTTGCAGTATTGGGCATCCAGGTCTCGCTTTGCTCCACAATTGGGACAAATACCTATGTTTGCTATCGTTTGTTGTTTTTCAACACTTTTTATTTTCTTTCTATCTCGTTTTTCTGCGATGGAGCCAGTAATCAGCAGGGCAATTCCAACAATTAGTATAGGAATGGCGTAACTTTGATAGGGCTGAAATGCCAAACCAAACTGACCAATCCAAGTCGTTTGATAGTACAAATACACGTAAATACCTACTAAAAGGAAAAGCCCGCCAAAAACGTAACCAAATAAACTAATCGTTCTCCAATCCAGATATCGCATGTGTCGTTTATCCAATTCATCCACCACGTACCTGTATGTGCTTTAACTTAGGCTGAGGGGAAAGTCGATTATACGTGTTTGCCTTTTCGAGGGACAAAATGTAGTTTCCAGGTTGAGGCAGGTTTTCCAAGTCTGTGTTTTTGTTTAAAGAATTTTATTTTCTTAGCATAACTTTTTCGGCTGATTGTTTCAGGTTCCTTAGCTGTCATGAGGCGTTACTGATTTCTTCATTAATTATACCGATAGAGCTCCCAGTAGCCCGGGAGAGATTCGGACTCTCGTCGGCGGGTCCAAAGCCCGCTATGCTTGACCACTACACCACCGGGCTGCAAGCCTTCTTTTTGCTAACGCTAGAGTTTTAGGACATTTTTTATCCTAATAAGCGTTCTTTATGAGAGATGGGGGTTGGCACTTTATTTTTCATTAACATTTTTTTTATGCTAATCTCCATCAGCCAGATGTCGATGGTGTATAAATTTGTTAAATAAAGTGTGCAATAGCTTTATTAAGACCACAAGGCTTAAATAAAAGTAACATGCATTTCGTTAGTTTGCGCGGGCCGAATGTACTGTTTTCTAGCCAGATTGGCCTATAGTGACGGTTCTACGCATGTTAAAAAGGAGTAGAAAAAATTGAGCAAAAAAGAAACTAAAGCACAACAGCGCTTGGCTGACAAGTGCCCAGAGTGCGGTAGCGAAAACCTAGTTCACGATTATGACACTGGAGAAACCGTATGCGGTGACTGCGGCTTGGTTCTGTACGAGCAAATGATGGATAAAGGACCAGAATGGCGCGCGTTTACCCAAGAGGAGAAAGCGTCAAGAAGCCGAGTTGGAGTCCCCACATCCTATTCTGTTCATGACAAAGGCTTATCCACAGCCATTAGCCAAGTCGACCGAGATGCCTTCGGAAGAAAACTGCCCCTATCCACAAGGCTGCAAATGTGGCGTCTTAGGAAATGGCAAATACGCAGCCGAGTGCACTCATCCGTCGACCGAAACCTAGCTCAAGCCATGGCAGAACTTGATCGTCTCTCCGACAAAGTCTACATTCCACCACCAATTAAAGAAAAAGCCGCTGTAATTTACCGAAAAGCCTTAGACAAAGGCCTTGTTCGAGGAAGATCAATCGCCGCTATCGCTGCTGCTGCGCTTTATGCTGCTTGCCGTGGAAGCGGGACACCACGTACACTGCGGGAAATAGCTGAAGCCAGTCTCGTCGATAAGAAAGACGTCGCAAGATGCTACAGACTATTGCTGCGTGAGCTTGATGTTCGCATGCCTATCGCTGACCCACTTACTTACGTGTCTAAAATTGCAGAGAAAACTGGAATTTCAGGCAAGACCCAGGGTGGAGCCATCCAAATTCTCAGAGACGCAAGACGCAAACGTGCTGCTGCTGGAAAAGACCCTATGGGTTTGGCTGCTGCTGCCCTCTACATTGCTTGCTTGCAGAACAACGAGAAAAAAACTCAAAAAGACATCGCTGAAGCTGCGGGCGTCACTGAAGTAACCGTACGCAACCGCTACAAAACACTTAAGAAACAATTGAATCTTGAGTTGCCCGATTAAACATCTTCTTTAGATGAAGCATCAGACTCTTTTTCTTTTTCAAGCACCATAACTACGGTTCCAACGTAACCACAGTCTTCGCAGTAATATTGTTCACCCGTTAACCAAACACCTAGATTGCTTGTCAGCTTTAACTTTGGGCTACAACATCTGGGACAATAAATCTGCGTTCGTTTTGGATGCTTGATCGATTTGAATATTTCGCGAATATCATCTACTTTTTTCGTCAATTTACACCACTGCTTCGACTTTGCGGTTATTGTACTTCGATGTTTTCTGTCGGATAACCTATTTTAATCAAGAATTCGCGCACTCTGTCTCGGTGATCCCCCTGCAGCATAATTTGCCCGTTTTTGCTAGTTCCTCCACATGCACAATACGTTTTCAGTTTTTGTGCAATGCTTGGCAAATTCGAGTTTTTATCGTCCATACCATCAAGTATAGTGGTTGGTCTGCCAAATTTTCTAGTTTCAAGCCTAATGCGAATTCTCTGTTGCTCTTTCTCTATTTCTCCACAAACGCATAAGTCCTTTGGAAGCCCACATGTTGAACAAACTTCAGCCATGACACTCAACAATGAATTGGCATCTGAAATATATAAGAGTTTCAAGAAAAAGGTAAGTTGCGACTTTTGTTTTGGTGAAAGTTGCGACTTTTCATGTTTCGGCATGTTGATGTTATTGTCGTGTGTCGTGTCGTTTGGTTTTTTGTCGGTTTGTAACTGGCGTCGGTTACATTAAGGCGCCTACTATGTTATGCCGCTTCCTGTCTGGCCGACAGGCTTTAAGAAGAAACAAAAAACCGTGAAAACTGGGCCTCACCGTTTGATAAGACACCCCTCATACACGGTGTTCTCGCTTTCTACGCGTGAATGATGTTGGCGCTACAATCTGGGCATAGCATTCGTTGGTTCAAGTCCCACCCTCGGCACCGCTAAAGCAAATACACAAGAAGGCGTTTTTAAAGCTCGTCTTTAACGCCCTCACCCTTTATTGTTTTTTCTTATTGTTTGCGCTGGACCGTTTATGCGGCCACCAGTTATGTTTCTGTGTGAGTCCCATTAGTGCGGGCACAAAGAATAGCATACCAACTGTAATTGCTAGTAACACCGCTATAGCAATGGCAAGGCTTAGTTCGTTAAAGATTCCAATTCCAGCTATAAGCAAACAAGCGAACACCGCCGACAACACAAGCCCAAGGCCAAGGATGGTCACCCAGACTTTATCAACAGCCGAGGCTACTGCTTCGTTGTCTGTTTTGCCGTTTATCGCTTCCTCGCGTACTCTGTTAGCGAAAAATACTCCATAGTCTACTCCGACACCCATCGTTGTTGTTACTACAAACAAGGGAACGTAGACAACGATAGGTAAGTTAAGACCACTGTGGAATATGAGTGAAATCGCCGCTAAGGATAAGATGACGCTGCAAAGTATCGTAGCTATTAGATAAAGAGGCATTAATACTGACCTCAGCTGGAAAAAGAGAATGATGCATATTGTCGCGGCTAGAATCGCGGTGATTTCTGGAATAATGGCATTCATGAATGATACGCTATCCTTTGTTGATTGCGCTTGGCCTCCAAAATGAATTGTTGTGCCGCTTATAATCGGTAAATTGTTAATGTTCTTTTCCATCTGAGACAAAGAGTTGAGTGCATCTTGGCTGAAGATTGATTCTGAGAGCCCAACGGTGATTAAAGCGGTTTTATTGTCTTTTCCTATCGCTGCAAACATTTGGTTTTCATATTGCAGACGTAGGGCATCAGGCATGTTTTCGATGTTTGAGTAATTGAATGAATTTCCATATGGTCTAGTTGGACTGACAACACTCGTGATACCTTTTGAACTTGCAGCCGTAGCTGTGATTTGCTCGATTTGATTAAGTAGAGTTTGGTTGAATTGATTATCTCCATACGTTACCTGCGTGGGCATTGTGACTGTAATGTATGTTGGATATACTGTTCCGCTTCCAAAGTTGTCCGTTATAACATTTAGCCCTTGGTTACTTGAAAAGTTTGGAATCAGTTTCATAACGTCATTGTTAAACGGTGTGTTAAAAGTTACAAAGATGGCGCCTAACGCTACTAAGCCAATTATAACCACTACAAGAACTTTCCTTTTTTGCGTACCTTCAACCACTCGTTTCAAGATTCCCTTATGGTTGGAATTTCTCATCAAGTGTCTGTTTAGACCTGGCCAGAAAAGTCTATCACCTAACGCAATTTCGAGGGCTGGAAGCAGCGTAATTGATGCGATAAGTAGAACTGAAACACCTATTGCTATAGCGAGCCCCACAATACTAAAAAGTGGGACGTTGGCTAATGCCATAACAACGTAGGCTACTATGACAGTGGTTCCTGCAGTTAATACGGCTTGTCCTGCCCATTTAATTGAGGTGCCTACACTTTCTTCGATTGATTTACCGCTAAGACGTTCTTCTTTTGTGCGTTTGATTTGCAAAACCGCATAATCTACGGCAAGTCCCAACAATAAGAGTAGAGTCAACGCTGGCGTGATGAACGTTATGCTGGCGTGCCCTATCTTTACAATGCCGAGGTATATGGCTGCAAGAGACACCACAATGGAGCAGCCGCCCATCATTATTGGAATCAAAGCCGCTGTCAACGAAAAAAGCAATAGTCCAACGATTATGATGGAAAGGATGATTCCTGGCAACAGGGTAATATCGAGGACAGGCAGAAGGGTGTTTCGCAAATCCAAAGACACGGCAGGGCCACCTGTCACATAAACTTTGCCAAGGTTTTGCAACCCTGTAGTATCAATATCGGTTCTTATGTGGGCAACTATGTCGGGTTTTGGACTTGAGGCGAAATTGAGGATAATTAGCATTGTGTCATTATTTGAGTTTACAAAATTCTGGGTTAGTGAGTTTAGAAGTGCAAAAGGGTAATTTACGTATGATTGAGTTGATATCTCGTTGTCGACAGCGTTACTTATATCAGCAGTTGTTGCGTTCTGCGGCAGACTGTAAAGAAGATAACTTAACGATGCGCTGTTTACTTTGAACAGAGGCGAGTCTGAAAAAGCATTTTGGGTGGCGTTTGAAATAAAGCCGCAAGATAGATTCCATGTTTGACTATTGCTAGGTGATCGACCAAGATTGTAAGAGGCTTGTATTAGGTCAGAAACAGAAAACCCAACATCCGGAATTGTCTGGTTCGAGTACTTTGTTTCTATAAGGGCAATGGCGTAGTTTGCAATACTTTTGTTTGAGGGAGACGGTCCAAAGCTGTACAATTCATTGACGAGGCTTGTTGCCGAGACCCCGAGTGAAGATGAAAGGTTTGAAGGAATACTTGATACTATAGTTGAAATAGTCAAGTTTTCTATTGCTGAATGTTGGTTCCAATTTGAAACCGCCAGCTTTGATGCTACAAGTCCTATCATCTGGCTTGCCTGTGAGCCAAGCTGGGAGTTGCTAAGAAGAGACGAAACGGCTTGACCTATCGCAAAGGCTTCCCGGTCAGAAATTGACGTGCTAACGGGCAGAGTTGCGTAACTGCTGTTCCAAGCGTTGAAGAAAGCAGTGTAGTAGCCGATAGATTCGGCGTTGTTTCCAAAATTCGAAGTTACTGTGAACACTGTTGAATTTGCTTGAGCGTTAACCATGTATGGATCTGGGTTTGCTATGCCTTGAGCGTTGAACCCTTGAACCACACCTTGCCATACGCCGACAAACGCCGCTGGGACCCCAAATACTAGTTGGGCTGTCTGGTTGATGCCGTTCTGCAACTGAAATAGGCTTGTGTTCAGTGTTGTCAGGTTATCTTGCAGAGTGTATAGTCCTGAGTTAATGGTGGTTATGTTTGATTGTAGGCTTGCAGCCTGATCGATAATCTCTGGTAGAGACTCATTGAGCAAGCTTGCCTCAACTGAGTAAAGGCTTGTTTCCCCAGTAAAGTCGCTGACATCTTTATCTTTTGAAAGTGTGCTATTCAACTTGAGAATAGCACCTTTTAATGAATCCGAGTAAGCGGAAGTTCCTTGAACAACAACACTTAGAATATTTTGACTAGTATTACTCAATTCTGGAAACTGGGCATCCAGAATTTTTAACGTCTTGTCTGACTCACTATTTGCCGGCGGTTGAACACTTCCAACGATATCATAAGAAACTGCTGAAAAGAAGCTTGGAATAAGAACAAGTGAAAGCAGCACCACGACAATCCAAGCTATAATAACCGACCGATACCGCTTCCGGATGAAAACATTGAGCTGGTCGAAGATTGACTTACGCAATTGTTTCTAACTCCATGTAACCATGTGACGTTAAGCATTTGCTTCCTGTCGGATTAACATTCTACCGCATACATGCGGCTCAATGGAAAAGAATAAATCAAAAGATTGCCAAGTATCTTTTATGCGTCGATTAATTTTAGAAATCTCGGGAAAAGAACTTTCCAAATTTGGATTAGAAATGGGGTCCTTTCAAAAAATAAAATCATTAGACTTTCTGCATTTCCTAAGGCAAGACAGCAAAGAATTCGCAGTAATATCGAGGATAGAATTCAAGGACGACTCATCCAGAATCGAAGACCTGCTTGCTGGAGGTTTACTAGTTGAAGCGCAACTTCTTGAGCAAGAAAACAGCAGAACCTACATTGTCTTCCTGAAAGGTGGGCCAAGTTTATCTTCAATTATAGATTCTCTAGGCGTAGGCGGATATTTGTTCCCTCCGCTTGAAATTAACGGAAGAAAACTGACGTTTTCCTTTCTTGGAAGTGCGCAACAAGTGGGCGAATTTATCAAGAAGATAACCGCATTAGGGATTCGACATAGAGTAGTTTTGATGACTGAAGCAAACTTTTCACCCGACTCCCCCCTCAGCAAGCTAACTGAAAAGCAGAGGGAGGTCTTAATTGCAGCTTACAAGCTTGGGTACTATGATATTCCACGAAGAATAAATTCAGAGCTTCTTGCTAAGAAGCTTAACATTGGGAGCTCAACGTTAGGGGAGCACTTGAGGAAGGCAGAACGACGCTTACTCATCAATATAATAGCAGAAGCATAAACTTTGGCTTTGTCAGGTGTCTTTCCAATGGCGCCGTGTGTAGTCAGCCATTCCCATACCACATTACGCCCAAAAATGGTAGTTACCACTTTTTTTCCTTGTTTCCTTAATTCAAGCGTTAAGTGTTGCCATTCTTTTGGCTAATTCAGCGATTTGTTCTCTAAACTTGTCTCTCATGTTGTTGAAACGCATGGCTGCTGAAGGATGAATTACTTGCATGTATTCTATGCCGTCTAACCGCGGAGTATCTTTTGCCGATGCGCCAAGCAGTACGATTATTTTTGGTTTGATAACGCTTATTTGTGTGTTTAAGTAGGGTAGGCATGCCGCTACTTCGTCGGCGTAAGGTTTTCTGTTCTGTGGAGAAATGTGCTTAACGATGTTGGTTATGAAGACGTCTTCACGTTTTATGCCATTCTCAGCTAGCACTTTAGTTAGGAATTTTCCTGCTCTCCCAACAAAAGGCCTGCCAGTTTCGTCCTCGTCAGCTCCCGGGTTCTGCCCTACCAGCATAACTTTCGTCTTTAATGGTCCTTCGCCTGGTACACCATGTTTTGCTCCTTGCCAAAGTCTGCATTTTCTGCAACCGTAAATTTGCCAATTCAAATCTTCAAGCGCCAAAATAAGTCGCCTTGTTGTTGGTTATAACAGTCACACAACCTTAAAAAATCGCGCCTGTTAGTTTATAATTAAGTTCTTGCTTCTTTCTAATAGGAGCAAACGAGGAGTTTTGATGTTTTCGAGGGATGAAAAATGACTGAGGAAGAATCCATATCTGAATCGCTCATCGAAAGTGCCGTTCGTGTTCTCTTAAGAGTTGTTTTTGTTTTTGAACCTCTGGCGCCGACAGCCATAACCATATTGATGAATCAACAGCTTCACAGGTTCAAGGAAACGGACACAATTGGAAATTACAAAACTAAAACTAAACGCTTAGGAAAGTACCATTACCGTATTGAAATCGATTTGGATTTAACTGGTATGCAGGCGATTCATCTTCTCGGTAACTTATTCCCCAAACAATTAAGCCGATACAGGAGGTGGTTCCATGACTGAAATGGCAGAAAAGAAAGGCAAATTGAAAGTAACAATAGAAGTTGAAGTAAACGGGGATCTGATGGATTTAGCTAAAGATGCGATATCTAAGATGCCTATGAGGATGCAGGACATGTGGAAGGGGCACGGCGGCGAAAAGAAAGAGTAAGCAAACATTTTTCATAAAAAACACGTAAGCGATTTCATTTTTGGCTTGCTTAGCGCTAAGAATGAACGATTTTTCTTAAACGATTTTACTCTTTTTTGTCTTTTAAATAAAGATTTTATACCCAAACATGCACTGTTCTTTAAGGATGAACATGAAGTTTTTAATAATACAAAAAGTCAAACGTGAAGTTCCCATCGAGAAATGGGCTAAACTGCTTCCACTGCAATTCAAGTACTTCGATAACTTGGAGAAAGAGAAGACGCTTGAAATATACTATCACCTTATCGGGCAACAGGGCAGCATGTTGATAGTGAACGTTGATTCAGACGAGAAACTCTCAAAAATCATAGGTCAAGACCCCCTGTTTTTTGACTGCGAACGCGAAATCTACCCGCTAACAACACGGCAAACGCATGAGAAACAAATAAGAGAACTCCTTCAGCCATAACATAGCGGTCTTCCATTATGGTCTGCCACGGCGGTTTCGCCCTTGACGAAGCAACTAGACGCTCATGGTACACTCCAGAGGCTATCCTGCAGGACTTACACTTAGGCATGACGTTCATAGACATAGGCTGCGGTGAGGGCTTCTTCAGCATTTTAGCAGCCAAAAAAGTAGGTGGAAAAGGGAAAGTCTACGCTGTGGACTCAGACGCTTCAGCAATTGAAAAACTAAACTGCAAAGCCAAAACAGAAGGCTTAAAAAATATTATTGCAAAGGTTGGCGCGGCTGAAGAAACGGTTTTCTGCAGTAAATGCGCTGATTTTGTTTTCTTTAGCATGGTGCTTCACGATTTTGCTGATCCAGTCAAAGTGCTGCAAAACGCGAAACAGATGACAAAGCCTACTGGGCGGCTGGTTGATTTGGATTGGAAAAAACAAGACATGCCTTTTGGACCGCCAGTCAAAATTAGATTCAGCGAAGAGCATGCATCAAGCTTAATTGAAAAGGCAGGCTTCCAAATTGAAGGCGTTAAAGATGTTGGAAGCTACCATTACGTTGTTACTGCAAAACCTTTGCCAAAGTAAAATCATGTTTGCTCAGCAGTAGCGTAAAGTTCCAGCAGGTCTTTTTTGAACAGTTCAGGCTGATCTTTATACGCTGAATGAGACGCGCCGTTATAGACTAAAAGTTTAGCGTTAGGCAGTTTATCCGATAGGGTTCTCATTTCTTCCCCTGAAATGAAATTGTCTTGTGAACCCCAAATTATCTTAACTGGAAAATTAAACTTGCCATAAGACTGCACTAAATCTTCTTCCAGTGCTCTGGCAGGCGCAATCAAAAGTAAGCCTTTGACTGGAAACCGAGTGGCATACCTTAATGCTATGTTTCCACCTATGCTGGCGCCGACAAGAACAGGCACCGCTGAACCGAACACATTCTTGACAGCCTCAGCCGCAACCGCCACGTTAGCTTCGGGGTTTCTGGTTTTAGGTTGGCACTGGCTTCTCAAACCGTAAGGCATATCTAAAGCTAAAAACGGCACTCGCTTCTCAATTAATAGTTCTGTTACTCCAATGCGCTGCCAAATATCTATCGTATAAGATAATCCATGCAGAAAAACAATCGGAACGCCCGGCGCAACGAAGTATAAAGCCTGACATTTATGACCAGCAGCAGATAATGTTTTTTCCATAACTTCTACAAAGTTTTCGTTTCTTATAACATTTGACTGCCTGTCAACGGATATGCGAAAAGAATAATAGCCCTCTAATGTGTCATTAATCGGTGATTTTTTGTCTGTTAAAGTTGGCGATAAAGCGCCAGATTTCACGCTTCCCTCGCAAATGGGAGACAATGTGACACTTTCAGAATTCTTCGGCAAAAAGAACATAGTTTTATACTTTTATCCAAAAGATGAAACGCCCGGCTGCACAAGAGAAGCATGCAGTTTCAGAGATAGCTACCAAGAACTAACAAATTTGGGTGCTGAAGTACTCGGCGTAAGTGGGCAAAGTGTGGAGTCCCATAAGTCTTTTGCAACTCATTATGGCTTACCCTTCATACTGCTAAGCGACGAAGGTAACAAGGTGCGCAAGCTGTACGGTGTTCCTTCAAGCATGGGCATACTTCCAGGACGAGTCACCTACATAATTGATAAGCAAGGTGTTGTCAGGCACATTTTCAATTCCCAAACCCAAACTCAACGGCATGTGGAAGAAGCAAAAAACGCACTAAAGGAACTGGAAAAAGAGCAGCAAGCCTACCGCTTAAGTGGAGAAGCCTGCTAGTTGCTGAATTTATACAATTCTCTCACACGAAAAATCGAGCCATTCAAACCCGCAGAAGACATGCAAGTTAAAATGTACACTTGCGGTCCATCGACATATCAGCGAGCGCACATTGGAAACTACCGCACTTTCCTCTTTGAAGACATACTTCAACGCTACATGGAATACTTGGGCTACAAGGTTACACGGCTAATTACCTTAACAGATGTGGAAGACAAAGCCATAGCAGAGGCAAAAAAAGAAAATCTCACCATAGAAGAACTGACAAGGAAAAACGAAGCCGTCTTCTTCCAAGATTTCAAGCTCCTGAAAATCAAAACGCCAGACTACGCCATAAGGGCTTCCTCAGCAGTGGATCAAGCGGCAAAATTAATCGCTCAGCTGTTAGAGAAAGGCTACGCGTACTGGTACACGTACAAGGGTGCAAAAAACGTTTATTTTGACCCCTTAAAATTCGACGGCTTTGGAAAACTTGCGCATTTGGACATGAGTAAGTGGCCGAAAAAGAAACGCCGCTTCCACAAGGACACGTACCCTGGCACACCCTGGAACAAAGGAGATTTTATTATTTGGGATGGCTGCAAACAAAACGCAGTTTGTTATGCGGCGCCGATTGGCAGCGGCAGGCCAGCGTGGAATATTCAGGACGCAGCCATAGTAACTAAGCATCTTGGCTTCTACAATTGATGTTGCTTGCGGCGGAATCGACAATTTAGTTAGGCATCACGATTATACGCTTGCCATTGCAGAAGCCGTTTCAGGCAAAGAGTTCTCGCGTTACTGGCTTCACGGCGGTCACCTTTTTGTTGAACGGCAAGAAAATGTCCAAAAGCACAGGCAACGTGTATTACACAAGCGACATTTTAAAGAAAGGGTTTCAGCGGCGAACAATTAAGGTTCTTTCTTACATATGGACCCTACAGGAAAAAACTAAACTTTACCTTTGAAAAGTTGGCTGAAACCAGTCGAAAACTGGATTCCTTCAAAAACATGATTAAAGACCTGCAAGAGCAAAAATCAGACAATTCCAATACAGAGACAGAGACGGCGGGGGTCAAGGGTCTATAGTTTCTGTCTTCGAGAAAGGCATGAATAACGATTTAGACGTGAAAACCGCTTTCGATGGCTTATACGAAACCATCAGTGAACTGCATAAAAAGCGTGAGGCATTAAGCGTTAAAGATGTAAAAAATGTTATGAGCGACTTGCGCCGAATTGATTCAGTGCTTCAATTTATTTCTCAATAGGAAAGTTTCGTGCTAATTTTGCCTCATCATATCTGAAATCTCTATATCTGGGTGATGATACCTTTTTCTGCCAATCGAATCCTTATCAAATTGTATAGCCTCCTTCGGGCACCACTGCAAACATGCCATGCACCGTTCGCAATGATGCTGCCATGAAGGCTTGTTGTCAACCATTTTTATGTTCTTCACAGGGCAAATTCTTGAGCAAATCCCGCAGCCGTCGCATTTCTCGTCAAAATGGAAGCTGACATCCATCATAGACCACAGTTCATCTTTGTTTAGATTCGAGTTTGTGAGTTTGTTGTATTTGCTTTCAATTCTCCATCGAGCAAATATTTTGTCAATCGGGTAGAAAAAAGAAACGAGCAACTTGTTGGATAGCTTCAAATTTGCCTTCCTTTCGGGCGCTAACGTATTCACAAATAAAATTGACTTCCCTGCGCCAGTCTGCAAACAACTTCTGCTTCTTTATCTCCAACTTTTCCACTGTACATGAAAGGAATGGTGATGTTGTTCATCGGCATATGCACTGCGAATCCCGCTGAAAGCTTGCCGCCACAAGATTCGACCACTTTGCGAAAACTTTTGATGACCCCGCCAGCCATGCTTCCATATGTGGTGACCGCAAAAATGTACTTTGAACTAATTCCGTCCAGCTTCCCAACAAATCTTTCAACTATTGACGGAATGCGGAAAATTCCGTGAACGAGGAAAAACAACTCCGATCACCTTGGGCATCAGTTTCTAATTCTGTCTTTACTCATGACGGAAGGTATGGATATCAGTTTTCCATTGGTTTTTTCTGCAATATCTCTTGCTACAGCAAGTGAATTGCCTGTGCCTGAAAAATAGTAGACATCAACGCTCATGTGAACCGCCTTCTTATCATTCAGGTTCTTTGGTGGAGTCGACTTTTCTTGAGCAAGTCTAACGCCCATCTCAAACGCTTTCTCGCAATCCAGAGGAAACACTTCCTTGTGTCTCTTCATTTTTTCTTCAGCATCAAAAGGCATAACGTACTTTGAGTAGTCATCAACGTGCATTGTATCCGTAACTACGAGTGATTCCACCGACCCGAAAACCATTTTCAGCATCATTTCGTTGTTTCTGATGTGGTTTTCAACTCCCATAGCTTTCAGGTGGTTTTCGTCGCCTCCTGCGGTATGAATGAAGCCAGTCGGTATTTGCCTCGGGAAGAGGGAAACCAGGTCACCGTCGGCGTCTAAACCAATGTAAGGGGTTACCAAACGCTCCAGAAACGACTTCATTACGCCAGGTATCGTTCCCAGATAAATAGGCGCTCCGAGGATTAGCGCGTCAGCTGTTTCTATTTTGCCGAGCACAACTGATAATTCATCTCTAATGGAGCATCTGCCAAATGATGCCCCATTCTTTAGCTTGCACTCATAGCAGCTTGTGCATCCTTTGAAATTAAGGTCGATATAGGTGAATGAGTTCTGTCTGGGCTCCTTTCGACGCTGCACCTTCAAGGGCTTTGTTCAACAGAATCGCCGTGTTCCACTGTTTTCTGGCGCTGCCGTTTATCGCTAAAACTTTCATTTTTTACACCGCTATCCATTTCGTCTCTTTAGACACAAGTACTTTATTCACCAGCAATATTAAAATACGCAAGAAGCATAATAGTAATATTGTTTCCAATAAGTAACTAAAGGCGAATTGGCATGTGGAATCTGAAAATAAGGCACATGCACAGTTTAAAACAGTCGTAGAAATCGTCGGGAGCAAATGGAACCTGTTTATTATCTGGAACCTCAGAGATCAGACGCTGAGATTTACTGCTCTCCAAAAAAATATGGGTGACGTTAACTCAAAAACCGTCACAAAGCACCTCAGAGAGCTAGAAAAAAACAAAATCATAAAAAGAGTTGTGTACCCTGAAGTTCCCCCAAGGGTTGAGTATTCCTTAACTGAGAAAGGTAAAGCATTTCTTCCAGTCTTTGATGCTATCCGTGATTGCGCGTTTCAGATAAGTAACACTTAGCCTACGAAACGTTTAGAACCGCAAAAATCAAATTCTTGCAAATTAGCCTTCAAAAGTCGTTTTTATTGCGCTTAACGCTTACACTAATTCGCCTACCAGCTTAACTCTCTGAAAATTTTCTTCCTTATGCGGAGCCATCTCTAATTCTTCAGTTAAGTCTTTGCCCGCCTGATGCATTCCCAGATGGTCTCCATCAAGCCAGAAGCCGCTTTCCGAGACATCGTAGACTTTTCCTTTATAGGCGAAGTAGGCTGGTTTACCATTTTTCCCGTTACTTTCTTCAAGTTCTTGCATCGTTATCTTTTTTAGTTCGGTCAAAAAAATCACTTCTTACATTTTAAAGTTGAGACTGCATTTAAAATGTTTATGCTGTATGTATTTAGCTTTTGCCTTTTATCTTAGGGCGTTTGTGTGTGCTCAAAACGAAAACAAAACACTCTCAACGCACACGGAATTAGTGACGTTGGAACACCCTTTATTACCTTCAGTTGGCCACGTCTTATTTAGTTCGGTTCTTTTCTTTTCAGTCTTCGGTTTTTGCATTCGCCCTGGTCGCCAAACCGCAGTTTCTGGCTGTTCTTGCTCGTAATGAAGACAAATCCGCCATTATCCAGGTGCTTTTGAACTTCCTCAAAATCGATATACTCATCCTCTAGGACCATGACGTCTTTACTTTTTCCGTTACTCAAAAACAAGGATTGAAACAGGCGTTGCTTTTGTCTTTTATCATGACATAGTTCTTTTAACATGATTTATCCACTCGACTAATCACTTTGCAGATTATTTCGCCGAAAATGCATTTAAAACTATGTGACTGTCATCAAACTACAACAACAACGCCTAGTACATGAATTAATGAGCTCACAAATTTCTGTTACTAATTTAGCTCTAGTAATTTTAAATAAGGGCGGTACTAAACGGTTGTTGGAGATACATTTGCCTGAAAAAGTTTTAGTTACATCCGCCTGGCCGTACATCAACGTCACGCCCCACTTAGGCAACCTTGTCGGCTCAGTCCTATCAGCCGACGTTACAGCACGATACTACAGGTTACGAGGCGACGACGTGTTGATGGTGAGCGGTTCAGACACGCATGGCACACCCATCGAGGTTGAAGCGATAAAACAAGGCATTACGCCTAAAGCGTTAACTGACCGAAACCACGCCCGCGTAGCCGAACTTTTTCGTAGATGGAATGCTTCCTTTGACAATTACACCAGCACTGAAAGCCCAGTGCACAAAGAATTTGTTCAGAAAATCTTGCTTGAAATCCAAAAGAACGGTTACATTTTCGAGCAAGAAACACAGATGCTCTACTGCGAGCATGACCAGCGTTTCTTGCCTGACCGGTTCGTGGAAGGCAAATGCCCATACTGCGGATGCGAAAAAGCCCGCGGAGACCAATGCGACATGTGCGGCAGGCTTTTGGAGCCAACCATGCTGATTGAGCCGTATTGCGTAATCTGCAAGAATAAGCCCACAGTGAAAACAACACGTCACTGGTACATTGACCTATCCAAACTTGCTGAGCCCTTAACCGAGTACCTGCAGAATAATCAGCAGCTTCCAGCCAACGTAAAAAACTTCAGCTTAAACTGGATAAAAGAAGGCTTAAAACCAAGAGCCGTCACCCGCGACGTCGAATGGGGCATCCCAGCACCTTTCAAGGGCGCCGAAGGCAAAACAATCTACGTTTGGGTTGACGCCGTCTTAGGCTACGTTTCAGCAACCATTGAGCAGTGCCAACGCATCGGACAGCCGGAAAAATGGCGCGAATACTGGTTTAACAAGCAAGCCAAAACCCTCTACTTCGTAGGCAAAGACAACATCCCCTTCCACACGATAATTCTGCCTGCTTTACTGTTGGCTTCAGGCGAAGGCTATAACCTGCCATGGAACGTTTCCGCCACCGAATTCCTCCAGTTCAAAGGAGAAAAAGCCTCAAAAAGCCAACGCGTCGGCATCTGGATAGATGAAGCGCTCGAGATGTTTCCAGTGGATTACTGGCGCTTCTTTTTAATCGCCACAAGACCCGAAAGCAAAGACACCAACTTCACATGGAGCGCTTTCATCGACAAAATCAACTCTGACTTAAACGACACCTTCGGCAACTTTATTCACCGAACCTTAAGCTTTATTGCTTCAAAATTTGACGGCGAAATTCCAAACCCAACTAAACTAGACAGCAGACGACGAAGCTGTATTGCAGGCAATCAAAGCAAAAGTGCAAGTTGCAGCCCAAGAAATCGAAAGCTCATGGCTTCAGTCTGCCGCCAACACGCTAATTGGAATAAGCCGCATTGGAAACCAGTACCTCAACGATAAGGAACCATGGAACCTGATGAAAACTGACAAGGAAAAAGCAGCAACCGTATTCTACGTTGCCGCCCAAGCAGTGAAAGCTATAACGGTGGTTTCAGCGCCCTTCATCCCTGACACGGCGGAGTCAGCTTTGGCAAACACTCAACCTTCCAGGAAGCGTCAACAAAAGCAACTGGAACGAAGCCTTAAAACCGCTTGAGGCTGGGCATAAAATAGCTAAACCAAAACCGCTATTCCACAAAATTGAAGCTGACGAGGCAAAACTTGATGAACAGTTGGCTCAAATTAGAGCTAAACTGGCAAGCCAACCCAAATAAAAAGAGGGCTAATTAATGCAAATTAACGCCGACCTTCACGTGCACTCAAACTACTCCAAGGATTCATTAATAACTCCAAAAGAACTTGTCTTTTACGCCAAAAAACGCGGCTTGACCGCTGTTGCCGTTACAGATCACAACCAGATTGAGGGTAGCTGGAAAATAGCTAAAGAAGCAGATTTTCTTGTTATTCCAGGCATGGAGGTTTCAAGCGCAGACGGCCACATAGTTGCCTTGAACCTTCAAGATTTAATTCCAAGAGGCTTAAGCGCAAGGGAAACAGTTGACCGAATTCACAAGGCGGGCGGGATAGCTATTGCAGTTCACCCCTACGCTTGGTTCAAAGGTAAATAGCCTATCAAGCCACGTAGAGGAAGCACAATTTGACGCCGTGGAAACCATAAATGCTTCCGCGTTTCCATTTAACCGCTGCAAACAAAAAGGCAAAAGAAATAGCGCAAAAGCTTAATCTTCCGTGCGTAGGCGGAACCGACGCGCATTACGGTCCAACAATCGGTTACGGCTACACGGTTATTGACTCTGAACCCAATGTTGACGCGATAGCTAAAGCAATTGTAAACGGGAAATGTCAGCCTTTCGGACAACCGGTACCGTTAATGTTGAATTTGGAAAGGCAATATAAACTGATAAAAAGAAGAATCTCTGGCTCTTGACGGCTACGTTTAAGCTGGCATCAAAAGGATTGTTTGAGAAGATGATAACCAGTCCAAAGGTTCTCTTTTTGTTACGAGAAAAACTAAGCAAAAAGCCTACCTATTTCTCAGCTTTAAGCTCACGCAGACATAGAATCAACCAGAATAAGGAAAAAAGAAGAGTTAAATCCAAGTTCTCAAATTAAAGGCTGGGAGGGGAAATTGACCTGTACATCTTAATCATAAGACAAGGTAGCTCTCCCGACATAAACGGTAATCATTTAATCAGCTTGGGTGCTTCGCTGAGAGGGATTGATTGAATCTAAATTCGCTGTTAAAGTGGTTTAAGGGTGGCTTAAACAAGTGGCGAATAGCCTTCTTGATTTTTGCCGTTGTCTACGTCGCCTTTCTGCTTTATAACCTCTCTTATATGTCCCCTCAATGGGATGAAGTAACCAACCTGAACGGCGGCTTATTTCTGCTGCGGGGAAACTTCCAGCAGTATCTATCTTGGAACGCTTTCTACCCACCCATGTACGACATATTTACGGCGGGTTTCTTTGCAGCGGGCGGCGTGAGCTTGTTCATGGGCAGGCTTGTGTCCGTGGTGTTCTCGCTGCTTTCCGTGTACGCCGTGTTCGAGTTTGCTTACCGCATTTATGGGGCGAAAACGGGTTTGCTTGCCAGCATCATGCTAGCTGTTATGCCCGGTTACGTTTGGCTTAGCCGTGTGGCTATGATTGAGACGATGCTGGTGTTCTTCTTCACGGTTTCGACGCTGTTCTTCTTTTTGTGGCTCAAAGAACACAAAAACAAGTTCTTGGCGTTGACCATTGTGACGTTTGCTTTGGGCGTGGCGACGAAGTATCAGACGGTGATTGTGGCTATCATAGCGGTTGCGGGCTTGGCGATTTTGGGCAGGGACTACTTGAAGCAGAAGTTTCGCACTGTCCCCCGCTTAGCCATAACGGTTGTGGCTGTGGCGGTGCCTCTGATTTTGATGTTTTACTGGTTGTACTCAGCTGGATTGCTGAACCAGTGGCTATACGCCATGAACATAGGCAACCCTGACAAGACACTCTACAGTACTGGACTTAACAGATTCCCCGCGTGGTTTGACCCGCTGCCCAACTGGATTCGAGTGTCGATTTTCTATTTCATAGAGATAACGGAGCCATACACGAATGTCCACCCGATTTCGTTCCTCCTATATGCTGTGGGTCTGGTGGGTTTGGGTTGGCTGGCGGTGCGGCGAAAAGCCGAAGACAAGTACCTGCTCATCTGGTTCGTCGTGGTCTATATCTTCTTCACCGCCATACCGAACAGGCAGTGGCGCTACCTGATACCGGTCTTCCCCGTGCTAGCCATTTCCGGGGCAAGCTTGATTATATCTGCATTGGATAAAGCGCAGAAAACCTGGAAACTTCCGCATCTGAGCGTGAGCAAGAAACGGTTAGTGCAGGTTGCCGCTGGTCTTCTTGTAGTCTTCACTTTGGTGGGCACAACTTACAGTGTCAGCGATGCTTACAGTTGGGTTGCTAAAGACCAAATCCACATCCCTATTCAGGAAGCCACAGATTACGCGGCTGCCCACCTTGCTTCGAATGAGTCGATTATGGTTATGTGTCCCCAGAACCTTTTCAGCAGTGGTATGGTCCAGTTTTACCTTAATGCGCAGGGCAAGAATAATCTCAGTTTTCCAATATCCCGCGGAGCCTGTGGATGCTTACACGCCTGTTTTCAACATAACTGAGTTTGTGCAGGAATGCAGTCAAAACAATGTGAAGTACGTATTTACTTATGAGTACGGCGGTAACGTGCCCTACTTCAACACGACGCTTACCGCGATGGGCGTTTTTGCAGATGCTGTATCAATCTGGCCAATTCCAATATCTTTCAGGCAATGCAATGATAGAAAACCTCGTTAAACAGGGTTTGATTCCTGCTTTTGGCACTGACCCCCGTAGAATCTTCATCCTGACTTTCATAGGTTAACCTTCGACTTCTAGAAATTCGAAATTGTAGCTTACGGCGCTAACGTATTCCTGAGCCACTGGGAAATAAAACATTCTGGTCTGCATTCAACTGGATAAGAAACTGTTCCATAATAAACCTGGCACTTAGCCGATTTCTAAAAATTCAAAACCTGTATCCTTGTTTTTAGCTCTTTTAGCTGAAGAACCAGCCAGTTCCAAAATGACTACTTCGCCTATTTGCCAGACATCAACTCCCATGCGCACGCAGCCTGTAACCGCCGTGTCATTTCTTCCAAAGCTTGCATGCATATGCAGTTTCGGTTTGCCTTGCTCATCGGTGAAGATTGTTCCTACACCGCAGCTTTCATGCACTCCCCTCAAAAGCGTAACCATCGGTTCAGGAGGAAGCACTGCTCCGTCTTTTGGTCCCACGACAACTTTGCTTTTGTCTTCTGCACCGCCTAAAAAGAAGCATAGTGCACTTGAAACTTGTTTTTGGGCAGCAAATTTTTCTATAACTTCATGGAGACATTCACCATGGTTAAGTCTAAGAATGAAGATTCTTCCAAGTTTAGCTTCGGTATAGTTCAAGATTTTGCCTCTTTTTTCATCAAAACTGATGGGTAGTCAAATATAAAAGACTTAAACTTTGGCAAAAGTGTTCTGGATACTAAAGAAGCAAGCCTTTTGTGATTTATATCCTGTTTAAGTAGAGAATTTGTTTTGCGTCTTCTTTTCGTTTTAGCGTAGGCACGTTTGATGTGCTGCTATTCTTTGCTATGACTGCGTTTACGGTAGCCATCTGGCAGTTTGAAAGGTGCCTTGCGTTATTTTTTTGAGACATATTTTTCAACCTCATAAAGAGTCCAGATGAGTATTAGAATAAGCTTATAAATGTTATCCCGATTTGATACTGTTAAGTTATTTGACCCAACATCCTAAATCATGTTAAAGTGTTTTAAGGCGTCTTTGATAGAATCAATTTTTTCTTTAGGGCACTGATTAGTTCTTTCTGTTCCTAAACGGTTTGGTGCCTCTCTCAGATGAGGAATATGGCAGAGTTCTTTAACTTCTGCAATCCAACAAGTATGTGGTTTAAAACCATACGTGCTTTCAACATAGGCTTGAATTTCTCGGTAGGTTGCCATAAACATCTCTTAGAGAGCGACTTAGTATTTGAAACTTAAGTTAACCTCACTTTTTGGCTACCGTAAAATCGTTAGCCATGTGCTTATAATCATGACCTATTATGGTACAAAAGTGGTCTTAAAGGTCAAACATTAAACTTCACAGTTCACACACTACACACTACATACTACACACTACACACTCACTATTTCACACACAGTTGATTGATTAACTGGCTAGCGTTTGATGAGGGCTAACACAATTGTAACGAACACCCCACATTCGAGCAAAAGCTTGAAAACCAATTTCCGACTAACTTTTATCAACAGTCTAAAGCAAGATTTACGGATTTAGTTAGTTAGTTAGTTAGTAATTATAAGTACAATAAATTAGTTTATGGCACAAACTAGGCAACTTTATATTATACGGTACAGTTCACATTAAATAAGGTGAATACAAACGGTTGATTGGTCGAAAATCAAGAAAGAATATGTCTCTTTAGAAGAAGTCCCACCAGCACACGCACGTTCAACTCAATGGGATGAGCTCTTTAGCTCAATCCCAAAAAGTCAGGCATTAGTACTCCACGAACCCGACATAAATGGTGGCACAGTCCGAGAAGCTTTACGGCGCAAACATAGGCAGGGAAAATTCAAGAACTTGCAATACTCATCGAAAGGTATGCATGGTTCTGCTACGGTTTACTTAAGCAACACTGACAAACCAAATGAAAAACCTATACAAAGAACAGCAAAAACGCCAGCTTAGAAAAGCAGTATGTTCAAAAAGCATTCAAAGTAATGGCAACCTTCGGAGAAGGCGGTTGCGTGCCCGTTACGGTTACGCCACATCTCATGAATGTGACGAGCGTTTCGGAATAGTTCACGCTGCGTTGTCCGCATTCTCTGAGGTTGTCCTTACACCTTCAAAGTAACTGGGAATGGGCACGGCGAAGACGTGTGTAAGTCAACCCTGAGAGTGGTTCAACGAATCCCTCAGAGCCAAACTTCTCTTTACCGTGCTCACCAAGTTATCTCGTTCAATAAAGATATTTGGTACCTAATATACCTTCGCTTATTTTCACCGCGCTTTCTTTATTTTCAAGGTCTTGCCGTCAACAGAAAGAAATAGTATGTCACCTTTAGCCCATTGCAATTCATTAACGGTTTCTTTAGGCACATTAATAACAAATCTGCCATATTCTTTGCCCTTTTTCTTTCCAGTTGATTGCCACATTAATTTCGTTTTTTTGGCACCTAATTATTCTATCAGTTTTCCCGTATTTAACCGTTAGGTACCAAACTACTGAATATCGAAACTGTGGGGCTTGTTAGGTACCCACCAACACGTTAGGTACCATTTAGGTACCAAAAGCTATTTATGTTTGGGTGTACATTGGTATACCTGAGGAATACCAAATGAACTGTAAATACTGCCAAAGCGAAAACGTCACAAAGAAAGGCTTTGTAAAAGGTAAGCAACTTTACAAGTGTAAAGAATGTGGTAAACGCTTCTTTGATAACGGCAAGTTTGCAAAGATGAGAACTGACAAACGCATAATTGTAGCAGCCCTAAACTTTCTACTATGACGGTTTAAGCCTCAGAAAAGCAGAAAGAAACATAGAGCAAATATTCGGCGAAAAAATCACTCAGGTCACAATTCTAAATTGGATAAAGAAATATTCAGCACTTGTTAAGGAGTTTGTTACGACTCAAGTTCCACAACTTTCAGGTATGTGGCATGAAGACGAAACAATTTTAGGCGTAGAGGGGCGTAATATATGGTTCTGGGAAATGATTGATGAAGACACAAAATTCATGGTTGCTTCTCATATCTCAAACACAAGAACTTTCGAGGATACAGTTGCAATTTTCAAGAAAGGATTTCAACAAAGCAAAGTTAAGCCGAGAGCAGTTTTTGTGGATGGATGCAACGCTTACCAAGCAGCATTCAACAAAGTATTCTACACCATGCGAAAAGACACAAGACCCGAATTAGTTCAAAGAGTCGGCATAAGAGCAAGAGAGACAAACAATGTAGTCGAACGGTTACATGGAACACTCAAGGACAGAACAAGATGCATGAGAGGCTTACACAGCTATGAATCAACCAAACTCCTACTCGAAGGTTGGAGCGTTCACTATAACTGTGTTAGATCTCACCAAACGCTAGGCGGTAAAACTCCAGCTCAAGCAGCAAGAATGAACATACCTAACACTTGGAAAGGCTTGATTGATGAAGCAACAAAACATGAAGCCCAACTCTTAGCCAATGCAACTAAAGCCGAACCACAATCAAACGCTCAAAGAATCGAGGTGAAAGCACAATGAAAAAAATATTAGTTGCTTTACCTGAAGGTATAGTTAACCTCCTAGATAACGAACTAGCGGGAAAACTTGGTGACGGTAGAAGCGACACATTAAGAACTATCATAATGAATTGGTTAGGCGAAAAGGGCTATTTAACAAAGAAAGGTGAACCATGTGAATAAAAGCAAAAAAGAACTTCAAGAAGAGGTCGATTTACTAAGCACAATGCTTGAAAGCTTAGTTGAACTCTTGGAAAAGAAAGGTGTACTAACGCAAGCAGAATGGGAAAAACAAATTAAGCAAAATGTCACCGTTACCTAATTATCTGGACTTGTAGTTAGGATTGTGGATGTATCGATGAGACAAGTAAAGCTTATATATACAATCATATCCATAAATAAATCGCATATCCTAAGTCCAAAGGATGTGCAGTTAGAGCAAGTTAGCTCGTTATTGTTTTAATGATTCATCAATCTTGATTTTAGGAAACACTTGCTTTATCGAGTTAATAGTAGGTTTTGCAAGGTCATTTGCCAGCATTACAACATCTGTTGCTTCATTTGTAAAATGAGGACCAGTCGTAGGGTTCCAAAATCTGACAGACCCATTGTTTTCATAAGCCTTCTCCATAATTTTAGAGTAGTTAGTAGTCCATTCAAAAGTATCTTTGTCACTTGCTTTCCCTGATGGATTTTGATAAGCAATTATGTATAATGGGTGCTTAATCTTCACTCTAGTATTTGCATCCAAGTCTTTGTTTGGTGCTATTGCATTTAAGAAGTCTTTCTTTGGACCCAACCAATACGCATCAACATGCGTACCATTTGTTATACTGGAGAAACATTGTCTAACTGACCGTCTAACCAAAACTCCATTTAGTCTTTCTTGAATGTGTCTGAGAGTTAAATCAGCAGCAGAAATGAAGCAGTTGCATTCACATCCACTATTGTAAAGAAAAAGATTGGGGTTGTCTTTGATTTCTTCCCATGCTGGTGTCGTTTTGCCTTCAAAGTAATCGACATGACATTCATAATTGCTACAGTCGGGATGTAATTGTAAATATCTCCATACAGCTATATGAACGTAAGAATTTTGTATGAGGCTAACAAAATCGTCTGGAGTATAAAATCGTGGATGTGTATCTTTGAATACCCAAATACGCGGTGTTATAGTCACTTGGAAAATAACTGTAAAAAATATCAATCCTTGTAACGCATTTACTCATCTGTTTAAGAAAATCTTCAATAAAATCTGTGCTTTCTTCTAATAATTGCGTGACTAGGTGTGCTGCTTTGTAAATCCTCTTTTTTCGAGGTTGATTATATATCTTAAAAAGAGCGTCAAGTACGCTGTCATACTTCTTTGCAAAAGCCTTTTCATCTGGAATTGTTAAAGCGACAGCGATTGGTGCCCTAAAAGTATTTTTTAAGCCACGCCTTTGAAACATTACATCATCAAATGCAACTATTGGCATAAGAGTACATTGTTTCTATTTCTTTAAAAGCATTTGTTTGCGTGAACTTTAAGACTTTTCATGTTGGGTCAAATAACTTAACAGTATCTCCCGATTTAAAAGCGACTTTATGAATAAATAAATTTATTGTTAATAAAAATTATGAATGCGAATTGATTATGTTTAAACAGCATTTTTTTCTTCAATCCAACGGCGCATCGGTTTGAACAAGTTGTAAAAGAAATTATAAAGTTCGTGTCTACTTGTGTTAAAGTAATCATAAAGTTTATGCCTGCTGGCCCACATAAGTCCTGACAGCACTATTGCGAATCCAAAATATTGAATAGCAATTAGAGGGCTGTTGCCAATTGGATTGGTGTTAGTAAGAGAATAACCCACATTTTTGCCCGGCTCCACTCTGAATATCAAATAACTCAATGTGGAAAATTGATGCGTATAATATATGTTGGAAAATATTGCCGCTGCCACTAAGCCCAGCCCGCCTAAAGCGACAAAAAAGAAGAGCAGCTTGTTTAGTTTTCCCTTTGATTTTAAAGAATTAAACAGTGAAATGCCTTTGCCCACCAATGACGCTGCTAACAAACTGAAGAAAGGCAAGGACTGGTAATCATACTTAATGGCGTTAAGATAAGGCGCATTAAGATTAAGAACAGCCCCCAAAAAAGTGTTGACGCTTACAACAAATAATATAGTTGCTAAACAAATTAAATCAAAAGCAAGTAACTTGTGAAATTTTCTGTACATTAAGCAAACGACCAAGGATAAGATTGCTGCACCTATGAAAAACCATCCTAACCCATAATTTACAAGAAAATTGAAAACAAAAAAGAACGAAGGAACACTGGAATTACGGATCACGAGATCGCTCTGATTAAAAAGGATCCCTTGCTTTAAAGTTACTTGGTACCAATAAAAAGTAAATACGAGGACAGGTAAGAAAAACGCTCCAAACCAGCTAAAGGTACGTTTTAGATTTTTCGGTCGATAATAAACATAGAATAACAGCAGTGGAATCAAGATATAAACGGCAAAAAACTTTGTCAGAAAAGCTGCGGCAAAAATGGCCCCTGTCACCATAAAAAGCTTAAACGAACCTTTGCGAATAGCAATGATTCCTATAAATAGAGTAAGCAGGCTCAAGAATAAGCATTGCGCGTCAATAAGGAAGCTTCTTGAAAGAACGAACTCCCATGGGGTTAAAGCAAAGAGCGCAGCTGCAAACAACCCTGTTGATTTGCCGTACAATTCCTTACCAATTTTATATACAAAGACAGTGGATCCAAGCCCAAACAACGTTACTAAAGTTACGCCCGTGTTGATTGATAAGCCAAAGATTTTGAAGAACACTGCTTCAATGAAGAAGCCTACTGGTGGCTGGTTAATTATGTTGTTGCCCCAACCTGATAAATAAGGCCTGCCCCACTTGATCACTCCGATTGCAGCCTGATATTCCCATAGCGTATCCCCGTTTTGGTAGGGACCTATTGAAAGTGAAACAAGTATAATCCCTATTAGAATGCCTAAAATGGGGTAGTTTTCACTTAGTAGTTTTTTTATGCCATCTCTGCTAAACATAAACGCCCATTTTATTGTTAGAAGTTTATGGGAAATAAAACCTTTCACTCTTCGCTCTCAACGATTAAAACGCTTATTCTTCCACACATCCGCATTGTCACTGTATCCTCGTCGCTCCCAGAAACCTAACTCTTTGCTGCGGGTAAACCGCAAATGCACTACCCACAAAGCGCTTTTGTAAGCGTATTTGCTTGGAACTACTAGGCGTACTGGAAAACCCGTAGCCTTCTTCCAGTACTTTGTCATTAAGCTTGTAAGCTAAAAGCACATCGTCGCCGTAGAGTTCTTCTCGAAAAAGCGAAGTAGTGTACGAGTCGGCGCATTCAAAAGTTACAGCTTTAGCAACATCTTTAGGCTTAACAAGCTTCTCTATTTCCCGGATATGTACGCCTTCCCATTTGCAATCCAGAACGCTCCAGCCCTCAACACAATGAAAATCGCTGACTGAGACGGTTTTGGGTAACTTCATGAAGTCATTCCAGCTTAGCTTCACTGGGTTTTCTACTTCGCCATCGATTGTTAGGGTGTAGGTTTCAAGTTTGAGCTGGGGGTTAGTTGAGGTTATGCCTGGATGGTCAATGCCCCAACGTAAAATATGGTCAGTAGCCACTTGGTTAGGCGGCAGTTTTCTTTTCTTTTGATCTTCACAAGACAAAATTTTGACCCAACTTAAAATGTGTTTACAGGGAGAAAAAGTTTGCTTTGTTCTTAGCTCGGTTGGAAAAAGCTTGTCAGCTGTTTTTGCTGCGGTTCTTCCCTGCTGAAGCCTGAGACTTTCACGCCGACTCTTCGGACTTCAAGTTGGGTTTCGCTTAGGAATTTTCCGAATAGTTCTTTTACGTTTTTCTTGATTGTTTCTGCGTCTTTTGCTGGTTGCTCAAGTGTTACTGACCTGCTTTTACTGCTTAAATCAGTCAGGACCACGTAAATCGCAACTTGCTTAAAACTCAAATTCTTCTCCGCTACCTCTTTTGAAACATCCTCGGTTAACTCGTCTGTTTTCTGCAAAATAAACGCTAAATCACGCGAGTCCTGCTTTAAGGTGCCGATTCTGCTTATGGATTCGGCTTCTCCTTGTTCTTGAACAGGTTCATTGTCAACACGCGTTAGCGGCATTATGAAAATAAACACCGAGAATTTTTCCCCAAATAGCTATGAGTTTTTGCACATCATAGTTTGCCAAGTCGCCGACTGTTTTGATGCCTAAGGAATCCATTTTTGCCGAAGTCTTCTTCCCGACACCTAATAGTCGATCCACAGGTAACGGCGCAAGAAAAACTTTTGCTTCTTCAGGTTTTACAATTGTTAAACCGTCTGGTTTTTGGCTGTCACATGCAATTTTAGCGACAAGCTTGTTCGGTCCAACTCCCACGGAGAAAGAAATGCCGACCTGTTTGGTGACTTCATTTTTCATTTTTTGAGCGTAATCTTTTGCTTTCTCGAAGCTGCCTTGAACTTGCTCTGTAACATCCAAGTAAGCTTCATCAACGCTGACTTGCTCCAGACTGCTTGCGTAGCCGCGGAGAATCTGCATTATCCTGTTGCTTATTTGGTCGTAGTATTCGTGGTCAACTGGCAGAAAAACTGCATCTGTGCCTTCTAGTTTCCGCTTAGCAAGGAAGAGGGGCATGCCAGATTTAACGCTGTATTTTCTGGCAATGTAGTTGCTGGTGCTTACAGCTCCGCTTTCCTCTGTGCGTCCTGAATAAACGCCGACGACAACTGGCTTGTCTTTCAGGGTTGGGTTGCGTAGCTCCTCGCATTGCGCAAAGAAATAGTCGAAATCAACCAGCATGATGACGCGGTTTTGCATCCAATCACTTTCCCTTATCCTTAGGCATAAGCCAAGACCCATCGCATGGTGCCGTGTTCAACTCAGGTAAGCCTTCTCTGCAAACACCAAACTTCATATTATTCACAACCGCCAAGTCACGAACGCTTTTTAGAAGTCTGAACCTGAATTCTTTTGGCAGGAGTGTGTTGCCGCCGATTTTTTCGCCCTGCTGAAAATAGAGCTGTTTCAGATTCTCTGCCACTTTAGGCATTGCTTGGGCGAGTCGCATCCAATTGTCTGGTTTAGCCTTGTACGTTGAGCACGTTAAATGTTTGATGCCTATGCTTGCGAGGGCGGCGATGAGTTTTTGCGGTTGGTCGTTTACGAAGGGTATGATTGGGTCTATTCGCACTGAGACGGGTATGCCTTTTTTAGTTAAGTCTTGTGCCGCTCTAAGACGCTGAGATGGCAGGGGCGCGTGTGGCTCGATGAGTTTTGCCAAGTTATCATCGTCCGTGGTTATGGTTAACGCGACGGTTGATGGAACCTTGCTTAGCAAGTCATCGTCCCTTACCACAATGTTGCTTTTTGTTATGATTTGTATTTTGCAGTTGCTTTCCGCCAAAATTTCAAGGCACCGTCTTGTCAAGCCAGCGGACGCTTCGGCAAGCGGGTATGGGTCGGATGAGTTGGCTATTGAAACTGTTTCGCCGTTGAGTTTTGCCGCTTCTCGCTTAAAAGCTGCAAGCAGGTCTTTTTTGGGTCTGCAATCGCTGAAGCTCGGGATGTAACTGGAAGCGTAGCAGTAGATGCATTGGTGGTCGCATCCAGTATAAGGGTTAAAAGTAAGCTTCGGCGGACAAGTACACAGCCCAGAACGCCATGGATCAAACTTTGAGATTAACGGCACACATTTCACTTATGGCTACTTATGTGGTTTGGATAAACAAAAAGTATTCGCAAAAATGAATGTTTTGTCAGTCAGTATAGAAAATGAATTATGCAGTCATCAGAAAATCCATGATGTTCTTTTCGGCTCTTCTCAGATGTTCCCCAACATTTCCTTTTTCCATCTTTAGCAGGTTTGCAAGTTCTTCGGTGCTTATTTTGCGGGGAATGCTATAATATCCTTCTACATATGCTAGTCTTAAGTATCCTCATCTGTTGTGGAGTCAATCGGTCGAAAGGTGAATCCGCGCTCTTTTGGAACCCTGAAAGTTTTCTGATCTTAAACGGTATGTTAACGAATTCTTACATGTAAGAAATGTATTACGTGTCATAGGCGAAGTGTCTTGATTAATGATATAGACTTTCATATTAAGGCTGCACGAGAAAAACGGCTAGCAGCTTTGGATGAATACGAGAAGAAGAGAAATAGTGTAGTCGGCGATCTTGCCATCAAGGCTGTTGAGCAAGCGATTGAAGTTCTAGCTGCGTCCGAGGGAAAACATTTTCACGTCTCACCAAGAACAGCGCACAGTAACAGAATTCGCTGGATAAAAGAAAAGTGCCCTTACTTGTCTAAAGATTTAGACGAGCTGTGGGGAGCTTATGGCGCTTTGGGCTATGAGGGTGTCAATGGAGAGAGAGCTCAGAAAGCTATCTCTGTAATGGAGCGTGTTTTTGATGAAATCGAAAGAGCAACAAAGGTTAAACTTAAATAAAATCGTTAATTCCCTATCAAAAAATCAGAATGTTGTAGGCGTTATTCTTTTTGGGAGCCAAGCAAGAGGAGATTATGACGAGTTTTCCGATTACGACGTACTAATACTGTTTGAAAACAAAACCTTAATGTGGCAAAACTGGGATGAACTGTTCCAAACTGTTGGCAGTTTAAACATGAATCTGCACGCCGTTCCAGAAACACTTGAAGAGCTTAAGAACGCTAATCCAGTATTTTTAGAAGAATTGTTTAGGTATGGAAAAGTGCTTTTCGCCAAAATACCATTTGAAGCCTTCCTTCAACCTATAAATTTAGAGTCCTTCTCCCTAATTACATATGATATGCGAAACTTGAACTATGCAGAAAAAATGAAGGCTTCGTATTTTCTTTACTCGAAAGGAAGTAAGGGCGCTGTGGCGAAGGCTGGGGGAATAAAAGTCAGCGATGGCTGTATTATTGTTCCAAGCGGCAAGGCTGATGAAATAGTTGACGCCCTAAGTTCTCTTGGCGTGCAAACAAAAAAGATTGAGATTTTCGTAAAGTCAAATATGATCAATTCATGGCAAAACAAAGCTGAATCTTTGGAGTCCCCGATTGACTTAAAACGTATTTGTTAGCAAATTGTGTAGAAAAGAGTATTCAAGTGCAAGTTCAAAAGAGGGATTAAGATTTTGCGACTAAGATGGCATGCGCGTAATTGCCGTAAAGAGTAGAGGGAATCCTAAGCGCCTTAGAGTCTTACCGCGGTTAGAAAGCATTAAATTCCTTAGCCTTCCACTATTAGCTCATGAAATCTTTCCTCGGTTGCCTAAAAGAGGAAAACATGGGTTTATTCACCGATTTTTACGAGTTAACCATGTGCGCAAGCTACTTTGACAACAAAAACTTTGAACCAGCAACCTTTGACTTGTTCATTAGGCGGCTGCCTGAGAACCGCTCCTACTTCCTATTCGCAGGACTAGAAGAAGCCCTGCAGTACCTGCAAAGCATCAAATTCACCGAGGAGCATCTGGCTTACCTGAAAAAACAGGGGTTCAAAGAAGATTTTCTTGATTATTTGCGGGGTTTCAGGTTTACGGGTGATGTTTGGGCTGTTCCTGAGGGCGCAGTCGCTTTTCCAAATGAACCCTTAATTCGTGTTACAGCGCCGATAATTGAGGCTCAGCTGGTTGAGACTTTTTTGCTTAACAGTGTCAACCTGCAAACTATGATAGCTACCAAAGCCTCTCGGGTAGTGCACGCAGCTAAGGGAAAATCAGTCATTGAGTTTGGGCTGCGAAGAGAACCGGGCATTGACGCTGGAATGAAAGTGGCGCGAAGCAGCTACATCGCTGGTTGCCAAGGCACCAGTAACGTTTTGGCAGGGCAAGCCTATGGCATTCCAGTTTTCGGAACCATGGCGCACTCGTTTATCATGTCTTACCCAAAAGAGATTGATGCGTTCCGAGCTTTCGCCAAAACTTTCCCAAACAAGTCCACGCTTCTCATAGACACTTACGATGACATTTCAGGCGCAGAAAAAGCAGCAGTTGTAGCCAAAGAGCTTGAGGCTAAGGGCTTTAGGCTTGGAGGCGTCCGCTTGGACAGCGGCGATTTGGCGCAAACCAGCAAAAAAGTCAGAAAAATCCTTGACGACCAAGGCTTGGATTATGTGAAGATTTTTGCAAGCGGCGACTTGGATGAATTCAAAATAGAAGAACTGCTGAGCAAAGGCGCACGAATAGACTCGTTTGGGGTAGGAACTAAAATGGGCACTTCAGCGGATAGACCCTATTTGGATGTGATTTACAAACTCTGCGAAACCATGACGGCTGACGGCAGCTTTTCGCCTATAATGAAGTTAAGCAAGGACAAAATTACTTTACCCGGACGAAAACAAGTTTACCGCTTCAAGGACGCAGCGGGAAATTTTGAAAAAGACACCATTGCCTTGGCTGATGAGAAAGTGCAGGGCGAACCGTTGCTTGTTAAAGTTATGGAAAAGGGCAAATTAATCTACAAGCTTCCGTCGCTTGATAACATTCGAGCCACTGCTGCAGAGAATCTGTCTAAACTTCCAGAGGAGTATAAGGCGTTAACGGGTGCGCCTGTTTATCCAGTTGAGTTAAGCAGAAACTTGCTGAACCTGGTTAAAACTTTAAAGCGCCAGTTAACCATAAACGAGATAAACCATGGAGTTTCCGACGTCCAGACTTAACCTTTCTTATGTTTTTGCTGCTTCTCTTTTTGTATTCGCCACAGTAACTGTTTCCCCATGCCAGCATTGTGGTGTAACTTTATCACATTCCTTCAATACTCGCACTTATAAAAAACGCGTCAATTCTCTCTTGAAGACCAGTAAACATTCCTTTACTTTCCCATGTAACGCCTGATGAAATTATTAATCAATCATATATTAGTTAATCCCTTATTTCTGTGTGGAAATATGGCAAACCCTTAATAGTCTTTTCAGAAAAGGATAATTGCTATTCAAAAAGGGAAGAACATAATTATGCAAAATCGCCCAGCCATAGTTGCTGTTGGCAGAACCAAGTTTGGAGAGCATTACGGCAAAGAACCAGAAAAACTAATTGAGGAAGCTTGGCTTGCCGCTTCAAACGAATGCAACATAGAACGCAAGGACCTAGAAGCCTGTTACATGTCAGATTGTTTTCTTCCAATCACAAATAAACTAGGCTTAGAAGAAGGCTTTCTGTCAGAACTCACCGAACTTCACGTGCCCATGGAAGTAACCCGCTCTTTCAGCGCTGCATTGTTAACCGCTTGTCACGCAATTCAGGCTGGAGTTTACAGCACGGTTCTTGTCGGCGGCATAGAAAAAATGACTGACCGCTGGGACAAAATACGTGATGACCTCATGCTTTTGGAAGACCCATGGAGCTACTATGCAGGTGGAACTCCAGAAGCAAATCATGAGCTTATGCTGAGAGCTTACATAAAAAAGCACAATATAACCGGCGAAAACCTTGACAAACTCAATATCGCTCTAGCTCAGGTTTCAGTTAAAAACCATGCGAACGCAACCAAAAACAAGTATGCCCAGTTCCAAAGAAAAATCACTATTGACCAAGTCTTAAACGCGCGGAAAGCAGCGCATAAACCCTTGGGGCTCTATGATTTTGCCCCAATTTCTGACGGCGCATCAGCCTTGATTCTTGCAAGCGAGGCAGTTGCCAAAAAGTTGAGTGCCAATCCAGTTTACGTTTTAGGCTGCACTTCAGCCACTGATTACCTGAATTATTCAGCAAGAGAAGACCTGTCCCATTTTGTCGCGGCTGAAATTGCCATGAAGAATGCTTCTCAAATGGCTAAAACCGCTTTGTCTGACCTGCAGGTTATCGAAGTTAACGACCAGTCAACCATGATGGAGCTTGTTTCCCTTGAAGATTTAGGCTTCTGTGAGCCGGGAACAGCTTGGAAGAACATATATGAAAGCTGCCAAAACAACAAAAACTACTACGAAATAAACGGTAGGCAACTTTTCGTTAATACGGATGGCGGGTTAAAGGCAGATGGAAACCCGTTAGGCGCCACTGGCGGGGCACAAATTTTTGAGATTTACCGCCAGTTAAAGGGTGAGGCTGGCGAACGCCAAGTTAACGTTGCTAATGGTTCACCGAAGAGTGGTTGTGTGCTGGAGTTTGAGGGCTTTGGAACTAAAGCTTACGTTAGCATTCTAGGAGAGAAGAAAGATTGAGTAGTGAACCGATAGAGCGACGGGTTTCTTATTTAGGTGACAGGTTACGAGCAAGCCGCTGTCAAAGTTGCGGCAAAGAATATTTTGAAGTGAGAGATTACTGCAGCAACTGTGGCAGAAAAAGCTACGGAAAAATGGATAATATAGACCTGTTTTATGATAAAGGCAAACTTGAATTATGCACTTTCATCAATGAACCTACAAACAAGTTCATGAAACTCTCCAGCTTCATTTATGGAATTATTTCTTTTCATGATGGTAAAATCCGTGTTCCAGGAAGGCTAACTGACCAGTTGATAACTGAAGATGACGATGTTGATTTTTCAAGCCTTGAGGGAAGAGAAGTGGTTCCGCGTTTTAGAAGGCGCTATTCAGTCGGTAAAAGCGATTTGATTCCAACAATCTCTTTGGCTTTCACGTTAGCCGACGAGTACTATCCGCATCAAGAGTACAGCGTACTCGCGCCAAACAAAGAATACGACATCCCCGGAGTGGTAGGTTACGGCGTTTACACTTCAAGGTTTCGAATAAAAGAAAGCGGATTCGAACGTGCTGTTCCCTTTATCGACGAAGACTCGGTAACAGCCGCAGTAGAGGCTGGAAAACTAGCCCTGATTCATTCAGGCGTTGACAGCAAGCTGGTTGGCAAAGTTTATGTTGGCTCAGAATCCAACCCGTACGCAGTTAAGCCTATCGCGTCAAAGGTAGCTCAGGTTCTCAAGCTTGGCGAAGAAGACGGCGACATTCAAGGCGTTGACGCAGTGGACACGGAGTTTGCTTGTAAAGCGGCTTCAAGCATGTTTAAAGACGCAGCCTCCCTTGTTAGCTACCCACGGTCAGGCATAAAATACGCTATGGTTATTGGCGCAGATAACGCTCAAGCAGCACCCAGAGGCTGCCCTGGCGGTGAACTGGATGCGTTTGTTGGGTACGGCGGCGCCGCGTTTATTTTCGGAAAACATGATGTTATCGCTGAAGTTGAAGGATGGTACTCATGTACCTCTGATACGCCCGATTTTTGGCGCAGAGACGGCGAACCTTTCCCGATGCATGGCGGACGATTCACAGGTGACCCAGCTTATTTCAAGCATGTCCGCAAAGCAACATGTAAACTTATGGAACGCTTTAACCTGAAGGCAAGCGATTTGAACTATTTTGTGGCGCATCAGCCTAACCCCCAGTTCCCAGTTAGGATCGCAAAGGAGCTTGGTTTTAAGGATGAGCAGTATTTGCCTTCGCTTCAAATTAACAAGTTCGGCAACACTTATTCCGGTTGCTCGCCTGTGGGTTTAGCTGCAGTATTAGACATTGCAAAACCTGAAGAACGCATCTTAGTTGCAAGTTACGGTTCAGGAGCGGGAAGCGACGCGTATTTGCTTAGAACCACAAGCCAACTTGTTGATAAGCGAAAGCGCCAAAAAGTTAATGTTAAATTCCAAGCTGAAAACCCGTTTATACGAATATGTGGATTATACGACTTATCGTCGGCTTAAACTTGGGATGTAACAAATACTTTAATAAATCACGTGTTGAATTTCACATAACGACGGAGCCAAAAGAATTGATTCTCGATGACATACCGCAAGTTGTTTATGCGCCTGTGAAAGTGTTCAAGAAAATAATTGAGAACCCAAAATACTTGGGCGCACTAATAATTCTGCTTCTTTTCATAGGCATACAAATAGGCTACGAGTATGTGCAGTTTTCGAAAACCTACACTGAGAACACGTCGCCTACCGTTGACCAATTTACCAACGTTTATCAACGCGACTTTATGGAAAGCAGTTCAAACGTTACACTTTAACAACAATTACAATGACTTCTTCAATTATAGCATTTACGTAGCAGCGCTTGGAACCACGCCAACAGATCCGAATGGATACTATAGTTTATTTGGAAACAGCAGTTTGGAAATGGATGCTACAAACACAAACAACATAACGGCAGCTTTAAGCAACGTTTTCAATGTGGACTGCAGCGCCCCCTCAGGTTTCCAAAACCTTTCAATGACAATAAAACAAGTGCAGCCTACGGTAGCGCCTCAAAGTGCAACTTTAACGCTTGTACTCAGTTAGCGACTCAAACTCTTACCAATACGACTTAACTTCCTCTTTATCAAACACGGCAGAAATTGGTCTTTGGAACAATTTAACCATCCCCGTTGGACCAACTGCCCAAGGTTGGACAAGCAGCGGTTCACCTTCTTGGGGTAATGTGACAGCTCTACAATTAACCTTCAACTACCCAGCCAGCTCTAACATAACTATTCGTATCGGCGCCTTATTCTTCCGAGGACAATACCAAACGCCCATCCAATACAATAGCACTGGCCTCATTCTGCAGTTTTTGCAGGCGTTCTCCCTGCAGTTCATTTTAGGTTGGTTCCTAATAACAGGGTTCCTTTACCTGTTCTTTAAAGGACTGAAAAGCAGTGTACTTTGGAAACCTCTGTTTGTTGCTTTAGGTTTCGCTTTGTTCGTTTTGGTTATTCGAGCATTAGTAAATCTTGTTGCGGCAGCTACTTTGCCAACGCTTTATTATCCCTTTGATCTATCGCTCGGCGTGCGCTTTGACTCTTATGGCGCAATATACTATCCTTCACAGGCAGTGGGCGCCTTATCAGCACAGTCCCAAGCCATCTTCAACAGCATTAACTCGGCGACTGCAGGTTTCAGAGACACAGTTTTTGCAATGTTTGCCATTTCATATATCTGGTTAGGCGGCTTATGCACAATAATCGTTGGAACATTGAAACCAGAGTTTTCAATGATAAAGAAGATAGCTATTTCCGCTGTCAGCATAGGAGTTACGATTTTGCTCCTGCTTCTGCTGGTAGGTGTTGTTTAAACCAATACCAAGCATCTAAACCTCAACTTTCCCAGTTTTTCCTGGCTACTGGCTAACGTAGACGTAGCGAGGGATATTGTTAAATAAGTTTCCAAAAGACAAGCAAAGCGATGCTTGAAAAAAATTAATTCTTTTTTTTACTGAAGGTTAAGTTTCTTGGGGAGTTGTTGCTTGATTTTGCTTGATGCGGGTAGTCAATATCTCAAAGGTTGACCATTCATGGCAGTTTGGGCACCTTAGGTATCGTTTGTTTCCGAGGCGCACGGCGCTAAAGGAGCCTCCTGGAACCCAATCGTAATCGAATTGTTTTTTGCATTTAGGGCAAGTTAGACTCGATGTGCAATGAAGCCCTCTAACGCGGGGAAAAATAAGGTAAACTATGATTAAACTAACAGTAATAACAATTGTGATAATTATAACAGTGAAATCAGTCATAGTTGGTCAAATTCTTTAATTGCACATGTTACTTATCAATTTTTACATAGGTGCCTTCAGGAAAGTTTTTACTTGATTTTCGCTTTTTCTTTGATTCTTTTTTCGTACTCCTCTTCTGTTATACTACCTTCTCTATCAGGCATATCAACAAGGCAGAGAGCAGGATGTCCAAGAAGTCTTTTCTTTGCTAATGTAATAGCTAGGCAAGATTTATATGATTGAAGGTCACCTTTGCAAATGAAAACCCTCAGCAGGGAATTCACAGTTTAGGTGACTTAATGTGACAGCAATCAAAGATTTGCAGAATGGAATGAAACGGGTTAGCGTTGAAGCGAAAGTTGTTGAAAAAGGTGACCCACGAGAAGTCAAATCACGTTTTAATGATGAGACTTACAAGATAGTTGATGCTGTGGTTGCAGACGAGACAGGCAGTGTAAAGCTGACGCTGTGGAATGAGCAGATTGACCAAGTTAACGTTGGTGATAACATTAAAATTGACAACGGCTACGTCACCAGTTTTAAGGGTGAAATTCAGCTTAACGTTGGGAAATTCGGAAAATTAACCGTCGGGTAAAACGCTTATTTACTGAACGCTTTTTTTCTGCGTCTTGCGTTGTGATTGCACTGGTAGCATTTGGCTTAAAACGTGGCAATTTTACCGAATAAAGGCGCGAACTCATAAAAACAGGTTAATGTCTCAAGCAAATAAAGACCTGAAATAACTTACTTTCTAGAAAAAACTTATTAATTCATTTCTCATTGGAACATTTCTCTTTACTTGCGGAGAAATAACATGCAGTTTCAACTTGTCGCGCCATTCCCAATCTCGTCAGGGCAGGAAAAAGCAGTTGACCAAATAGTTAAGAACTTTACCACGAAGAGTAAGCAGACGCTTCTGGGTCTAACTGGATCTGGAAAAACATTTGTGATGGCTAACGTCATCAATCGCCTGCAGAAACCAACGTTGATAATTTCGCATAACAAGATTTTGGCTGCTCAATTGTATGGCGAGTTGAAGTCGTTTTTTCCGAATAATCGTGTGGAGTACTTCATCAGCTTTTATGACTACTACCAGCCTGAATCTTACTTGCCAGCGCAGGATATGTACATCGAAAAAGACTCCGATGTGAATGAAGAAATAGAGAAAATGCGGATGCATGCCGTGTCAAGCATCGTAAGCCGAAGCGACACCATAATAGTTGCCAGCATAAGCTGCATTTACAGCCTTGGAAACCCAGACGACTTCAGAACCATGGCCATCGAATTAGAGGTTGGAAAACAAACTACGAGGCAAGAACTCATCCATGCTCTGGTAGACATGCAGTATGAACGTAATGATATGGTTCTTGAGCCAAGCAGATTCCGCGTGCGGGGCGATGTGCTAGATGTTGTGCCTTCCTACGAGAATGATATTATTCGCATTGAGCTTGCTGGAAATACAATCGGTAAAATCAAGGAAGTTCACCTGTTAACGGGAGATGTTAAAGGAACGCTTGATAAGCTTACGCTTTATCCTGCACGGCAGTACGTGGTGCCTGAAGAGAAACATGCACTTGCCCTTGAGCATATCAAACAGGAATTAGAACGAAGGCTACCTAGACCTTCCTCCCCTTGAGGCTCAACGGCTCAAACAACGAACAAACTATGACCTAGAAATGATAAAGGAAATTGGTTTTTGCGCAGGAATGGAAAATTACAGTAGACACTTTGACGGGCGCAGACCCGGCGAGCCACCATTCACTTTAATGGATTACTTTCCCAAGGATTACTTACTCATCATCGATGAGAGTCACCAGACGATTCCTCAAGCGCACGCCATGTACAACGGTGACTACTCAAGAAAAAAGAACCTTGTAGACTTCGGCTTCAGATTACCCAGTGCGCTCGATAATAGACCACTGAAGTTTGAAGAGTTCGAGCGGAAAATGGGCAAAACTCTTTTCGTCTCTGCAACCCCCGCCGAATATGAACTAGAAAAAAGTGGTCCACCTGTCGAATTAATCACCCGACCAACTGGTCTTTTGGACCCTGAAGTTGAAATTCACCCAATAGCTGGGCAGATGCAGCATTTAATGGCGGAAGCAAAGAAAACCATTGAGCGAGGCGAACGCATCCTAATTACAACGCTGACGAAGCGGATGGCTGAAGACCTTGCGGATTATCTTGTTAAGGAAGGCTTCCGCGTTAGGTACATGCATTCGGATATCGAAAGCTTAGACAGGATAGAGCTTGTGCGGCAACTGCGGGTCGGCGAATTCGACATTCTAGTGGGCATCAACCTGCTGAGGGAGGGTTTAGATATTCCTGAGGTTGCAACAATTTTCATTTTAGACGCTGATAAGGAAGGTTTTCTGCGTGATGAGCGAAGTCTCATCCAAACCATTGGGCGAGCATCGAGAAACGTCAACGGCAGAGTAATACTCTACGCTGACGTGGAAACAGCTTCAATTAAACGAGCCATGGAAATCACCCGTCACAGACGTTCCTTCCAGAAACGCTTCAACCAAATCCACCACATCACTCCAACCACTATTGTGAAAAGTGTTTCTTTGAAAGAGGGCACAATTAAAGGCACAAAACACTTGGCAAAAACAGACATCAGGCGCCAGTTGGTTGAGCTTGATGCTCAAATGCGGGAAGAAGCAGAGAAGCTGAACTTTGAGCGAGCTATTGAGCTTAGGGATACCATTGCAGAGTTGCATGAGGCGTTGTCCAGGAAGATGGAAAGCGAAGTTTAACCCAGAAAAATGAGTGTTGAGGACAAAAGGTTGAAATCTTTCATGATTAAATTGGTTACAATTTACGGAAGCGGAGTAAAGTACTGGTTTACGTTATGAGAGATACCATTTCAATTAAAGGTGCAAGGGAACATAACCTCAAAAATATAGATGTAGACTTGCCGAGAAACAAGTTTATAGTGATTACTGGGCTCTCAGGCTCAGGAAAATCCACCCTTGCCTTCGATACTATTTATGCTGAAGGCCAAAGAAGATATGTTGAAAGCCTCTCCGCTTATGCCAGACAATTTCTTGGTTTAATGGATAAGCCTGATGTTGACTCGATTGAAGGGTTGTCTCCAGCAATCTCCATTGAACAGAGAAGCACCAGCAAAAACCCACGCTCCACCGTTGGAACAGTCACCGAAATATACGATTACCTAAGGCTGCTTTATGCACGCATTGGCACGCATCATTGTCCAAAATGCGGCAGTTCGATTCATCCCCAAAGCGCCGAAAACATAACCAGCTTAATTATGGCTGAGAAAGAAAAAACGCTCACTTTCCTAGCGCCGATAATTAGGGGCATAAAGGGAACCCATGAGCAGGTTTTTGACGACCTCAAAAAACAAGGCTACACCAAAATCCGGGTTGACCAAAAAATTTACGATTCAGACTCAATCAAAGAAGAAGTTAAGCTTGTGCGGTATGAGAAGCACTGGATTGAAGCCGTTATTGACACGGTAAAAATGGTCGATGAGGAACGCTCACGTATTTCTGAAGCTGTGGAGCAGGCGCTTCAAGTCGGCAAGGGAACAATGATAGTCATTGACGCCAAAAAAGCTGAGGGGGAAAAGAAGAAGGAGCTTGAACGCTTTGAAGATGAAACGATGTATAGCACTTTTGGAGCCTGCCCTAACCATCCAGAAATAGTATTTGAAAGCCTTGAGCCCCGCATGTTCTCGTTTAACTCGCCCTTTGGTGCTTGTCCAAGCTGCCACGGCTTAGGCGAAATCACAGAAATCTCTGAAGACCTAGTGATTCCAGATAAGAATCTCTCCATTATGGATGGGGCATTAGCTGTTTACGGCAGTATGGATCTTAGCTGGCGGGCTCAGCAGATTGCGACGGTTGGAAAAAAACATGGATTTGACGTTTTTACTCCGATAAAGGATTTTACGGAACAGCAACTGCATGTGCTCTTGTACGGTGACAAAGAGCCCTTAAACGGTCACTGGTCTAATGGGGCAAACATGTGGATGCGTGAAGGTTGGGAAGGCGTAATTCCGCAAACAGCAAGGCTTTATCGTCAAACTGAAAGTGAATGGCGGAAAGAAGACATTGAAAAGTTCATGACCTCAAGACCCTGCAACGCGTGTAAAGGGAAAAAACTGCAGCCAGTAGTGCTTGCCGTAAAAATACTGGACAAAAGCATAATCGATGTAACTGACCTTTCAATTGAAGAAGCAGTTGACTTCTTCAGCAATCTGCCCGTCCAGCTGAACGAGAAAGAATTAACCATTGCTAAGCAGGTGCTAAAGGAAATCAACGAGCGATTGGGTTTTCTTAAAAATGTTGGTTTGGGCTACCTTTCGCTTTCTCGTGCGGCAAGAACACTCTCCAGCGGTGAAGCGCAAAGGATTCGTTTGGCTACGCAAATTGGCAGCAACTTGATGGGTGTACTCTACATTCTTGATGAACCCAGCATTGGTTTGCATCAAAGGGACAATACTAAACTCATAAGCACACTTCACCGTTTACGCGATTTAGGTAATACGCTGATTGTTGTAGAACATGATGAGGAAACCATACGCAATGCGGACTGCATTGTTGATATGGGACCTGGTGCAGGAGTCCACGGAGGACACATTGTCGCAGAAGGCTCGCCAGCTGAAATCATGGCGAATAAGCGAAGCCTCACAGGCAAATACCTTTCCGGAGAATTAAAAATTGAAGTACCCGCGATAAGGCGGAAACCCGTTGGCTGCATCATCGTTAAAGGAGCAGAAGAAAACAACCTCAAAAAACTCACCTTGCAGCTGCCGTTAGGTGTATTATGTGGAGTTACTGGCGTTTCTGGTTCCGGCAAAAGTACGCTAATGAATTTGACAGTTATTCCTGTGTTGCGTCAAATGTTCGGCGAACGGGTTGACAAAGTCGGTAAACACGAATCGATTGATGTCCCAAACATAGTCAGGAATGTTATAGTTATCGACCAAGACCCAATTGGCAGAACACCACGAAGCAACCCGGCAACTTACACGAAACTTTTCGATGAGATTAGGCGCATTTTCGCTTCAACCAAAGAGGCAAAGGCGCGCGGTTACAAAGAAGGACGATTCAGTTTCAACGTGAAAGGCGGCAGATGCGAAACCTGCCAAGGCGGCGGCCTTCTGCGCATAGAAATGAACTTCCTGCCTGCCGTTTACGTGCAATGCAGCGACTGCAAAGGCAAACGGTACAATAAGGAAACCTTGAGCGTTCTCTATAAGGGCAAGAACATTGCTGAAGTGTTGGATATGACTGTGGAGGAAGCGGCAAAGTTCTTTGAGAACACCCCCAGAATTTCACGAAAACTAACCACGCTCTTAGACGTTGGATTGGGATACATTAAACTTGGGCAAAGCTCAACCACATTGTCAGGCGGGGAAAGTCAACGCATCAAAATTACCCGTGAACTTAGCAAAAACAAGTCTGGGCACGTTGTTTACATGCTTGACGAACCAACCACGGGTCTGCATTTTGATGATATTAAACGGTTGATTAAAGTGTTAAATCGGCTAGTTGACAACGGCAACACCGTCTACATCATCGAACATAATTTAGACGTGATTAAAAGCTGCGATTACCTTGTCGATTTGGGTCCCGAAGGCGGAGCCGCTGGCGGCGAACTGCTGGCGCAGGGAACGCCCGAAGAAGTCGCCCAAAAGGCTGCGTCTTATACGGGTATGTTTTTGAAGAAAATGCTTAAGCGTCCGCAAGAAGAAATCAGTTTGGCAGTGAAACAGTCTGCATGATCCAAATAACATGCCCCTCAGACTTTAAAAGCTCAGATATGCCGACAAACCCTGGAGTTTACCTCTTCAAAGATGAGCAAGGCGAAATTCTATACATTGGCAAAGCCAAAAGCCTGCGGTCACGCGTCAAAAGCTATTTTTCAAACACTGACCAGCCTGCGAAAACTCGGCAGCTAGTTTCTCGGATTCGAAATATTGACTGGATTATTGTTGAACAATGAAGTTGAAGCTTTGCTTTTGGAAAACAAGCTGGTTAAGCAGCACACGCCCAAGTATAATATTGACCTTAAGGATGCTAAAACTTTCGCTTACATCTCACTTACAAGAGAACCCTATCCAAGGATAGTGACTAGCCGCAAAGTTTCACGCAAACTCGAATCCTTCGGTCCATACACTGAAGGGTCCATACGACAGGACCTCCAGCGCTTAGTAGTGCGAGTGTTCAAACTACGCACATGCAAGAACAATGCATAAACTCGCGTGCCTAAACTTTCACATCCACATTTGCACTGCACCCTGCATCGAAAAAGTCACCGCTGAACAATACGCCGAGCAGGTTAGGCAGGCACGGTCTTTTCTGAACGGCAATTACCAGCAAACAATCGAACAGCTCAACTCTCAAATGCAAACCGCCTCGGCACAAAAGCAATATGAGACTGCTCTTGATCTCCGCAACCAAATCGCTTCCATTAGGCTTTTGACACAACATCAGATTGTTGACCATGAACGGCGATTTGACCAAGATATTATGGCGTTCAAGCAGGTTGGCGAGAAAATGCTGGCGATTCAGATGGGTGTGCGTAGAGGCGTATTGCGTGGCAAAAATCAGTTCACCGTTGACCTTCAGCCCCAGATCGAACAGGAATTTCTAAAAGCTTTCTACACAACCAACCAAATACCCCGCGAAATATTACTTAACAAACCTTGCTGGCAAGGAACGGAAGAGAAAAAAGCCCTCGAAGAGTTTCTCTCAGCGAAAAGATGCGCTCCTGTTTCGTTGACGATTCCTAGGCGAGCGGATAAGCTTGCGCTTGTGCAGCTGGCGGAGAAAAACCTGGAATCCACATTGGAGGTTGATAGTGCATTGGTTGATTTACAGACAGCGCTTAATCTTCCAGTGTTGCCGCGCGTGATAGAGTGCTTTGATGTTTCCAACTTGGGGCAGGAGCATGTGGTTTCAGGCATGGTCAGCTTTAGGGACGCGAAGCCTGACAAGAAGAACTACCGTAAATTCAAAATCAAAACTTTCATAGGACAGGACGACTTCGCCGCCGTCAACGAGGTCGTCACAAGAAGGTATAAGCGCTTGGTAGAAGAAAAAAGCCAACTACCCGATCTATTGGTGATTGATGGCGGACCGGGGCAGGTGAGCGCTGCAAAAACGGCGTTGCAAACGCTTGGATTACAAATTCCGCTCATCGGCTTGGCTAAGGAGCATGAGGAAATTTATTTGCCAGACGAGTCTGCGCCAAGAAACTTTGACAAGAACAGCAGAATGATGCTTTTGCTAAGGAAAATCCGTGACGCAGCCCATGAGTTCTCATTGGGTTACAACCTCAAGAGGAGACAAATGAAGATTAGAGAAGAATTCAAACAGAGATAAGCATATTGTTTGCCTTCTTGTCGAAACCACTCACTATTCATTCCCATCTGGTGCATTAGTTTATCGATTTGTTCTTAGCAAATTATAATTATATCGCTCGCTCTGGACAAGGTGTTGTTAAGAACGGTAAGAACGATCGACGAGTGTGATCTCTTGAAAGAAAAACCCAATGTTCTAATCGTCGGAGCAGGGGCAATCGGGTTAAGCGTAGCAGGCTGGATTTTTCCTCACAATGAAAACTTGAATCTTCTAGCACGAGGCGAAAGTGTTGCTGCGATTAGAAGTCACGGGTTAAGGCTTTACAAAATAGGTCAAGAAGCCACAACTGCTCCAATACCTGTGAAAGTAATTGAATCAATAGACGAGATTCCTCTTCCAGATATTATAATAATTACCGTGAAAAACTATGATCTCGACCAAACGGGACAGACGCTTAGACACCAACTTGGAAATTGTCAGCCAATCATTGCAAGCCTTCAGAACGGCTTAGAAAACCAGCAGATACTACCCAAGTATTTTTCTAGAGCAATATACGGCGTCGTTTGCTATAACGCGTGGCGAGACGGTGTCGGGAAAGCCACATATGTAAAACGCGGATACCTAATTATTGGAACACCAAACAATGACCTGCAACTCGAACTTAAAAGCGTTAAAAACGTCTTATATCCCGGATTAGAATGCTTTATCACCAATCGTTTACAAGATGCAGTTCACTGCAAACTGGCAATTAACCTCATAAACGCATTAATGGCACTAGTAGGATTTCGAAAACGATCAGTCGAGTCTGAAAAGATCCTTGTCCACATGACAACAAGACTACTAGCAGAAGGAATTCAGGTACTGCAAGCAGCAGGCTTTAAAGAGCAAAAACTTGGCAGCATGCCCTCTTGGAACGATATCCAAATAGCAGTTAACATGCCAGAATCACCCACAAATCCTCTCCACGACTTCATCGTCAACAGGGTCGGACCAACCAGCATGACACAAGACGTATTCAGCGGAAAACCAACCACAGAACTGGAATCATTAAGCGGATACATGCTTGAATTAGCCCACAAGGTAGGCGTTCCAATGCCAATTAACCGAGCAATCTATGAGATCGCTAAAGAACAATTCTGTCCCGGCTTCAGACCCATCCCAGAAATTGACCTTTGGGAAATGATAAACAACAAAATTCTCGATCTCAAGAGAAGCGACGCGGCTTAGGAAATCTAATGGGTTAATAGTTCAACTATGTCGTTTTCAGGGATGTAAGATTATTCTTGGCTTGAGGGTGAACTACCCCACGCTTACACATGGGACTTCCTGCGAGTGAACTTCCAACGTTGGCGTTGGAAGACCTGTTTTTCGCAAATTACCAACAAACTTGTAGTAGCCCGTCCACAGGGCAAACTGCGATAAGAAACGCAACATAATATTTACACTGCTATTTTTGTCTCGGTCAAGCACGTTTCCGCAATCGCACTTCATAACACGAACCCAAAGAGGCATATCGTGATGTTTGCCACATACATAACATCTTTTGCTCGTGTACGCTTCGTCGATTTCTATTACTCTCTTACCTGCAAGCTCCGCCTTGTAGGCTAGAAACCGAACAAACCGGCTTAAGCAACCATTATTCTGAGTAGACCTATTCAAGCCCGAAAACGACCGAGCAGATCGAGCCATACCTTTCACGTTCAAATCGCCAACTATAATCGTATTAGCTTTAGTATTCTCAACGATTCTGCGGCTAAGCTTATGCTGAAAATCCATCGTTTGCCAACAGCACTTCCGTTTATGCTTCCTGAAAATTCCGTTAAGATAACGCCATTTCCTGCTTTTCATCTTGCAGTGGTCACGCCTAGACTGCAACCTGCCCAACCTTGGATTCCAATAACTGTCATGTCGACTATTCGCAAACTCGATGAATCTGCCATGAACATTAACTCCCGTATGCTTGGCGACGCCGAGGTCAAACGCCTGATACAAACCATTATCCACATAAACAGAAGCTTTCTTCTCATACACTACAGAAATGTAATATTTCTCTTTATTATCCATAAAGACCGTGACCTGATACACCTTGCCAAAAGCGAAGGACTCGGGAATAGCGAAGCAAAGCAAAACACCCTGCGGATGCTTGCTTGACAGTTTTATGCATCCGCGCTCAAATTTGAAGCCACTCTGATTATAAACCATCGTCGCAAAGGCACGTTTGCTTTTGAAGTGCGGCGGCCTAGCAGTAACGTCGCCGTTTCGTCGCAACGCAAAAAACGAGCGGTAATCGCTGTCCAACTGGTTTAGCGTCATCTGCAACACTTTCGAGTAGACAACACCGTACTTTGGATAAGTTTTCTTAGTGAGGACAAGCCCATTCTGCTGAATCTGATAATTAATCTTCTCACCTTTCAAGTAAGCTTCTTTACGCTCTGCCAAAGCAAAATTGTAAATGAGACGACACTTCTCAGCTAAATCCCACAGCACCTTTTCCTGCTGCAATGACGGGTAAATCCTGATTTTCTGCGTCAGCCGCATCAGTTTTTCCTCTGATTCTCCTATGCATGCTCGGCAACTGCTAATTATAAATGTTATAGAGATTATCGGCTACCATCCCCGCCCTACCTAGGATGGGGACTTCCCGCCGATGGAGTTAAGCCCTTACTCTTTTCTTGACTACATTTCTATAGAAGTTCTCAATGATTCTATGTCCGTCAGTATGAAACTCATCTTTTACTTTTATTCGTTCGGGATGAAACTGAACGCCATAAAATGGGTTGATTCTGTGTTTTGCTGCTTCCACTTCACATGAAGGAGAATCCGAAAGAAGGATAAAACCTGCCTTGTCTAGGCTTTCTTTTAACACATAATCGTAGTGATTTTCAGCTAGGACTGGCTGCGTAAAACCCGCAAATAACTCGTCACCTGTAATTACATTAATCTTTTCGAACCTGTCAAGGACGGGCTGATCAAGGGAGCCTACTGTTGCGCCATGTGCCCAACAAAGCAATTGATGACCAAAGCAAATGCCCAACACTGGTTGGCTGCACTTTTTTATCAAATTAACGGTTCCTTCGAACATGGCTCTGTCTGAAAGATTTACTATTCTAGCTGCGGACCCACTCAAAACGACGGCGTCTATACTTTTGTCAACTTGGAAGTCAGCATTTATTTCTCTAAAATGGATAACTTTGAAGCCACTAAACTTCCTGATGGCGTCGAGCAAAACTTTGTTTTCAATATCCTTCAATGAGCAGTTAACAATTAAAGTTCTTGTCATCCACTTGCCTCTATGGGTGTAACCTCTAGATATATTCTTGATAAGGAAATATCCCTTTAAAAACACTCTTTTTTCCTTTCAAACGTCCAATTATATTAATTAATAACTTGAAATAGTCTATTTCCAATGGCGGGAGAGAAGCATGCCTAGACATGTTTACCTTGATTCTGCTGTCTATCGCTGTTGGCCTAGTCGGCTCCCTCACTGGTTTAGGCGGCGCAAGTATTCTTACTCCCATCTTGGTTTTACTTGGCCTTCCCGTCAAGGAGGCAGTGGCATGCGGAATGGTAGCTATAATAGCTACATCCAGCGGTTCAGCCTCATCCTTCGTAAAAGACAGGATCACAAACATAAAAGTCGCTATGTACCTTGAAATGTTCACCATCATCGGTGCCATTATGGGAGCAACAATCACTGTAATAATCGCGCCAGTTTTCCTCTATTTTCTATTCGCAGCTTTCCTACTTACCTCTTTCATTAACTTTAGAAGCTCATTTAACGAAGTTTATACTCTGCCAGAGAAACAAGAACAAAATTTCTAAACGGCTTGGCCTTGAGGGAAGCTACTTTGACAAATCCAAAAACAAGGTTGTAAAATACAAAGCCACCAACTCTCTTCTGGGCGGCTTAGGAATGTTTGTAGCTGGTCTAGCTGCGGGAATGCTTGGAATAGGCGCTGGAGCTTTCAAAGTTATTGTTCACGAGAAAGTCCTAAAAATCCCCTCAAAAGTATCCAGCGCGTCTAGCAGCTTCATCATAGGCATGACTGCACTGGCTGGCGTGAGCGTTTACCTTTTTTCAGGTCTTTTGAACCTAACCTTGATGGCGCCGATGGCTGTGGGCACAACAGTCGGCGCAGTAGTTGGCGGAAGATTGTTAAGTAGAATCCGTGATAGAAACCTCAGAATACTTTTCCTTGTGATTGTTACGCTGCTAATTATTCAGATGTTGTACAAAGGAGTGATTTCGCTATGACTTCTCAAGGCTTAGGCAGCGGCGAATCAAAACTTGAAACCATTGTAAGTTACATTCTAATAATAGGGGTGGTCATCAGCGTATTGCTTGAAATTATTGGAATAAGCCTCTTTTACAAGAACATATGGTAACGTGCAGATTTCCCAAAACAAAAATGTGTTTATTAGCGGACAGAACTTTTTCGCTTTCATTTTGAACCAGACTCAACACTTATTCGGGTCACAGAACGCTATCATGTTTATGACGCTGGGACTGATAATACTGATTTTAACCCCCTACATTCGAGCAATTTCTTCTGTCGTCTATTTTGCGTGGGAAAAGAACCGCAATTACGTGTTGATAACCCTCTTTGTGCTCATTGTGTTGACAACAAGTTTGGCGCTGCATTAATCGGGAACTGGCGGGCCCGACGGGAATTGAACCCGCGACCTACGGATTAAGAGTCCGCCGCTCTAGCCTGACTGAGCCACGGGCCCGCATGGCTTCGCTTTTGAAAAAGGTTCCATTGAATAATATAGAGCTTACGGTTTGTTGCTGCAGAGTGATGCAGTGGAAAACGAATAACTGCAGAGCGAATCGTGCAGGTTCTTAAAACGTGGGTTGCTATGCATTAACACGCATGAGTATGTCTGGCTTGTCGCTGGCTATGCCGTCCACGCCTTTCTTAGCGTATTCTTCGACTTCTTCTGGGTTGTTTATGGTCCAAACCACTACTTTTAAGCCGTTTTCATGGGCTTTCTGAACGTTAGCGGTATGCGTGAATCTGTAGAGTGCAAAAAGATAGTTCGCTTTAAGTTCTAACGCTGCTTTAATGGGGTTCTTGTGCTTCGCATAAATCAACCCTGTCTCTATGTCCTTGTTTAATTCTCTAACTTTTTTTAGCGCATCTTCAAGGAAAGAAGTGATAACAACATTCTTCTCTAGGCTTTTCGCATGCACTATCGAAAGCACTTGCTCTTCAATGCCCGTTTCCTTAAGCTCGACAAACACCTTCACCTTCTTATCCAAAAAATCCAGCGCTTCCTCCAAAGTCGGAATTTTTTCGCCTTTCTCAGCGGAGAAGCTTTTGATTTCTTTAAGCGTAAGCTCACTGACTAAGCCTTCGTCGTTGGTTGTCCGCTTAACATCTGCATCGTGAATAACGACAAGTTGGTTGTCTTTGGCTTTTCTAACGTCTAACTCAACTGCGTCTACGCCGATTTCTATTGCCTTCTTAAAACTCGCCAACGTATTTTCAGGCGCATAAGCTCTGGCGCCCCTGTGACCAATACGCAACATAATAAATTGATTCTTCAACTAAGAATAATACTTTTTGCAAAGTTCTCGCTCTTAACGCATCCTATTTGGGGTAATTTTGCAAGCATAGATGTTCCAAAAATGGTCAAAAATGGTGATAATTCGTTCTTGGCATTCGCGCACTAAGCTTTTAAAGAAGACAAAATATACAGGGTTGCAAGTGAGCAAAATGAATAGGAGCCACTTAGCTTTTATTGCTGTGGGCTTAATTGCAGTTATAGTGGCGTCGTCACTAGTAATTTATGAAGCAAGCATCTTTAAATCAAGTGTTCCTGTAGCTTGGCAGCGTCCTATTGAGAATTTGGCGACTACTACTGGCTTAGCTGCTGATGACGGAAAAGTGTTTACTGTGGATGAAAGCGGAAACTTGGATTGTTATGACAGCTACAGCGGGGAATCTCTTTGGAACAGCAGCACAAATGGTAACTTTGATTCGTCGCCCACAATATCAGGAGGAAAACTTTACGTTGGCTCAGAGCTCGCTTCAGTTAGCTGCTTAGATGAGACATCTGGACAGTTCCAGTGGAGTTTCATAGGGTGGTTAGGTAACTCCTATTACATGAAAAGGGCTCCTGACAGCATCATTGTTGAGGATGGCAGCGTATTTGCAGTTACCGAAGATGGTGGTGTTAGTGCCCATAATGCAACTACAGGAGAGTCTCTGTGGCAAGCGGTTCCTTTATATGAAACAGGAACTTATGGCGACATAAGTGATTTGAACAACACATGGTCGGTAAGCGGACATCCATTGGGAGGCGATCCTTTTGAGGGCAATTCTGTTTATGCATTAGGTGGCAACTGGTCAAGCCAACATATTTTTAAGCTAAATACTGATAACGGCGCTATTCTCTGGCAAAGCAACATTAAAATTAACGTATTAATTGGGATTCCGAATGTTATAGGAAGTTATCAAGGGCAAGTCATCATGCAGAACGGCAACCAAACCTTCAGCTTAAATCAGACTTCAGGTGAGCCCCTCTGGAGCTACAATATTACCGCTTTAACATACCAACCAACCATCTATAACAATTTGCTGCTTTTTGGAGCTTCCGACGGCAACTTTTACGCAGTTAATTTAACCAACGGAACATTGGCGTGGAAGACCAAAGTTGATAGCCAAAACCTGTTTTCGCAGGTTATCCCCAATAATCCTATAGTGACGTCTCCAGTAATAATAGATAGTCAAAATCAAATGCTGTTCTGGAGTTTCGGGTTTGGGGTCGACAGTCAACGGTAGTTCAATGAAACTGTTTGTGGTCTGGACTTGGCTTCTGGTAATGTTGTATGGACAAGACAGATTCAGGACAATACGCCCATCTATGGCCAAACAATCAGCTTGGTCCAAAATGAAGGCACAGTTTTTGTCACCGAAAAGAATACTCTTTGGTCCCTTAACGCATCAACAGGCAAATTGATTCAAAAAGAACATTTCGTTTACTACGTTTTGCCACCAATTATTTTAGGCAATGAAACGTTTGTAGCAGCCGATTACAAGCTTATCGCCTATGCATAGTCCCTGAGACAAACAATTTTTTTTATGCTCATTTTTCTTCAAATCTTTTTTACTGCTGCTTCCACGTCTTTTTTCCTTTGTTTTTTGTTTTGCCTTTTGTTTCGTTTTTTGGTTTGTTTTTTGTTTTGTTTTTAATTTTGATTGCCCCTCCTGCACTCTTCTTTCCACTGTTCAATTGTTCTGCACCCTTATTCGTTTTGCCTCTCTCGAAGCAAATAAATGAAGCTGAAAACGACGCAGCTAAATACAAACAGTTTTTTTATGCTGCTGTGTCCAGTGTTTTTAGCATGCTTCCTGATCGGTAGCCTTCCAAATCAATTGTCACATATTTGAATCCTAATTTTTTCAAATCCTCAGCTACCCTATCCAAAACATCGACGTTGCAAAAGAGTGCTCTTTCAGTTTTTCCAACTTCTATTCTTGCTAACCCGTTATGGTCTCTGACGCGGATTTGCTTAACTCCAGTTATCGCCTTTATGGCTTGCTCTGCCTTGTCGATTCTACTCAGCTTCTCAGCTGTAATTCTCTCGTTAAACGGTATCCTTGAAGCCAAACACGCTAAAGCAGGCTTGTCATGAACGCTAAGCCCCATTGTTTTGGCTACTTGGCGAATCTCATCCTTACTAAACTTGTTAATCATCCATGGACTATACACGTTTTTTGCTTCTTGGACGGCTTTGAATCCTGGTCTGTGATCGTTTAAATCGGTGAAGTTTGTGCCTTCAAAAACCGCTTTGAACCCGAGTTCATGCGCGAAGTCGATTAGGGATTTGAGTAATTCTTTTTTGCAGTAGTAGCAGCGGTTTTCAGGGTTTTTAGCTAAAATTCTCATTGGATAACTCGTTAGTTTCAATCACATACAATTTGATGCCTATATCCTTGGCTGTTTTTTTAGCATCCTTTAACTCTTCAGACGTGTATGTTGGAGATTGCGCTATAACAGCCACAGCCTTCTCACCTAAAACCTCATGGCTTACAGCAGCCAATGTTGAGCTGTCCACGCCTCCAGAAAAAGCGATTACCACGCCGTCCTTTCCTTTTTCCTTGATGAAATCTTTGAGTTCTTCAAATTTACGATTTAAGTCTTCCAAGCAAATCACGTCGTTTGCATAAAAACTTCTTTTGCCTTCGAGATTGCAAGCTCCGAAAGTTCTCTAAGAGGCTTATTAGTTTTTTCCGCCAACCGTTTAAGATCGTCGTATTCGGGTTTTATGCGGATGATTTCTCCATTGCTGTTTTTTGAAACTTTTACTTTTACTGGTTCTTTAACGCCGCCGATCAGCAAATCGACAGAATACGATTCACGGGTAACAATGTGTCTTTCACAGAAGTAAACTCTGACTCCCAACGTGCCTGTTTCATTAATCAGTACATTTGAGAGGCGCTGGGTATCTTTTTGGTCAGCGATTACCTTGATAATTTGCCCAGGTCTATTCTTTTTAGTGTACATGGGAATGATGCTTACGTCTTTTGCGCCTTCCGCAAGAAGCCTATCAACAGTATGCCCCACGATTTCCCCTGACACGTCATCAACGTTAGTTTCCAACACGGCAATCTGATCCTTCATCAAGCAGTTTTCTAAAGATTTACCCATGGTTATTCGAAGAACGTTAGGTATTTCAGAAAACTCTTTTCCGCCTGCACCATAACCAACCTTCAGTGGAGCCATCTCAGGGTAAAACCTGCTTACTTCGTCTGCTAAATTAACTATTATTGCTGCTCCCGTGGGCGTAGCTAGTTCCGACTCGACAGGTCCACCTTTAATCGGAAAATTCTTTGATTGAAAAATAGCTAGCGCCGCTGGAGATGGACTTGACACTGTGCCGTGTGAGAACTGGAATAATCCTCCGCCAACGGAGACTGGTGTTGCAACGATTTTAGCGTTAAAGAAGCCAAGGTCTTCCATGGCAACTGCTGAACCGATAATTTCCGCGGCAGTATCAACTAAGCCGACCTCATGCAGATGTGCATCAGCGAAATGATGCCCGTGAAGTTTCGCTTCTGCATCAACCAACGTGTGGATGACGTTTGAGGCGTACTGTTTTGCTTTTGCTGAAAGCTTGAGGTTTTCTGCTGTTTTTTCAACTATTTCGATTAATTGTTTGCCGTCTTTTCTGGTTTTTCCTTCGGCTGTAACGTCAACTTTGGTGGCTCTGAACTCTTTACGCATAACATGTTTGATATCAACCGCTACGTTCTTGTAACCGTAATCGGCGTTCTCCAGACTTTTTATGGCTGAAGTAACCTTGTTTACGTCTGCTCCAAGGTCCAGTAATGCGCCCAGGATCATGTCTCCAGAAACTCCAGCGACTTGACAATCAATCATAACTATTGTGGAAAATTCAGTCATCCTGTTCCGACCGCTTGCATATATTAAAAAAGCAAAAACGATATATTGCTTGTGGTTCTTGAGGCAAGTGAATGAAATATGTCCACGTTGAAAGAGATTCTTGAAAAAACCGCTAAAAACGAGTTAACAGTTGAGGAAGCAGAAAAACTACTGCGCCTGCTAGCTATTGCTGAAGTTGAAGGCATAGCAAAAATTGACGCTAACAGGGAACACAGGAAAGGCATACCTGAAATAATTTTAGCTGAAAACAAAACAACAAAAGACCTAGTTGAAATAACCCTTCGAATGCTAAGTGAAAACGGGAGAGTAATAGTGAGCAGATGCAGTCAAGAACAAATTCAAGCCCTCAACAAGGCACTGCCTGACGATGCAACTTTCCAAGTTAACGAAAAAGCAAGAATGGTCGTCATAAAAAAGAAAAACCTTGCCGTTAAAAGCACTGGTGGAAAGATTGGACTTTTAACCGCAGGCACCTCTGACATTCCAGTGGCTGAAGAGGCAAAGGTGATTGCTGAAGAAATGGGCTGCCAAGTTTACACATCGTACGATTTGGGTGTGGCTGGAATCCACAGGGTTCTTCAACCCCTAAAAGACTTAATCATGAAGGATGTTGACGTTATTATTGTGGTTGCAGGCAGAGAAGGCGCTTTGGCTTCAGTGGTTGCTGGCATGGTTAATGTTCCAGTGATTGCGGTTCCAACTTCTAATAGTTACGGTTTTGGCGAAAAAGGAGTAAGCACGCTAATGGCTATGCTTCAGTCATGTTCACTGGGTTTGGCAGTTGTTAACATTGACGCTGGAGTTGCTGCTGGCGCAATGGCTACGTTAATTGCGAATCGTGCAGCTAAATTTAGAGATTAAAGACGGAGTTAGTTTTTGGCTTGTACTGTCTTTTAGCAGCTTATTCGAGATTTCACGCTGTTTAGTTCCTTAAGGAGAAAGAAATAATTTTTGATTAAAATTTAATCCCCACACACACTTTTTATACTAAAGCGCGCGCTCGCTACATGTATTTGTCTACAAGAGCTTTATCGCTTCTTCTCTTGAAATGGCAAGCATTGTTTCGGTTGCTACAAAGTCCCAAACCTGCACAAGTATCTTCATTACAGTGTTCTCATTAGGTGCCTTGAGGATTAAAATTGAGTCATACCTTCCAAAGGTCCAATAGAATGCCAGAACTTTAACCTTGGGCTCACTGGCAAGAACCTTGTTCGTCCTTTCAATATTTTCTTTAGTTGCCTTGCCCCTAAACCTATTCAAACAGACAAAGATCATTTCCCACTCACCTCCTTCAAATTAAAACGCAAAAACTGTTCTTAGCTTAAATCACTTGTGCTACCGATTCATTCACAGTTGCTTTTTCCCTGATTTGCCTCAATTAAGCTTTTAATTTTCTACGCTTTTCAGATTTAAGACTTATTCTACGCCTCAGTGAGCGCGCTGGTTTGTCCCGAATGGCTATAGCGCAAAGCGCTCTTAGAAGTGCATGAAAACTCTTGCTCTACCCAAACGTTTTTCATGGCAAATTGAGTTAATGTTTACTATTTTTGTAAGTATAACTCTATGTTCCTAAAATTTGGTTTGAGTAGGGTCAAATCATGGTGTTGGGAAAGGCATGGAACTAAACTTGAGAAATGTTTACTTAAGAGCGCTTAATATCTCCCTTAATATTGCAATATTGATAATTAAAAGGATGGAGGTGAACAAATGAAAACCACCGTTCTAATAGCAACCATAGCAACTCTACTTCTATGCCTCACATTCATAGCTAACGTACAAGCGGCTGCAACGCTTGCGGCAACTCCTAACGACAGTAACGTATTCCAAGTTGCAGGAACCGGATTCGCACCTGGTGAAACCGTAACCCTGACACTGTACAGTGGAACTACAGCCGTATTCAAATTCAACGATCTCACAGCAGATTCTACTGGCTCAATCAATGGAACAGAAATAATCCCAACAAGCATAGCAGGAGCGAACTACAACATTACCGCAAAAGGGGCAATAAGCAATGCTATTGCTACAGTCGTAAACTACGCAGTGCCCAACCTCATCGGAGCTACAGGCGTACCAGGCGCAACAGGCATACCAGGCGCAACAGGCGCAAAAGGAACAACAGGAGCAACTAACACAACTGCTTCTGACGTTGCCCTATCTCTTAGCATAATAGCTGTTGTCATAGCTGTCATCGCAGCTGTCATCTCAATGATAAAAGAGCGCGCGTCTCCACCACCTCCCCCACTATAACTTTTCCTTTTTTTGATGTTAACTTTATCGCAGTATTGTTTCTGTCTATGTTGTTTAGTGAGGGCACAGATTTCCCCTAGCGCGCTTTGGGGATTAAAATTTAATCTTTCTCTCTCTCTCCTACTTCTACCCTTACCTTACCCTCTCTCCTATATACTCTCATATAACACACCTACAACACACTGCACACCGCACACGACACACCGCACACAACACACAAAAAAACAAGAGGATAAAAATTAATATTGACTTCCAAAAATATCTATTCTTGTTTAGCTTTAATTAATGTATTTTGTGAAGCGAGTTTTTGTTGTTCTGCTATCTTATCAAGCCTTTTAGTAATAACATCAAAATTATTATCAACAATATTCTCTAAACGGTTTAACCGTTCTAATAAGTTTAGTTCATTTGTTTGGTAACTTGTAGTGTTATAGGATGGTAACTTGTTTTGTATTGTTGTTTGCTCTTGTGGTTCTATTATTTTATTTCTTCCAGTGTACAATCCAACCCCTGCAATAACAAAAAAGCATAATCCTATTACAGCATAAGGTGCAAAAGAATTCATAAAAAGAGCTTGACCAGCTTGAGGGTCAATTGAATTGATAATTGGGTTTGCGTTTGCCGCTGTGTATCCTGTAGTTATTGCTACAATAAAGGCTAAAACTCCAAAACCAAGAAATATGTAACCTAATGCTTTCCAATTATTCATAAAAATGAATGTAGTATTATTTTGTTTTTAAGAATTGTTAACACTGACTAAATATTTACAATCAGTTAACAGTTTTAATTGTTGGGATTCTTGGATTCCAGAATGTTTTTTCATTTCTCAGATACTTAGCGAACAACAAAGCCTCTTCACTAATCAGAGTATCAAGTGTTTGCTTCTTACCTACCTTTATTCTTGGAATTTCAACCATTTTATTAAACAAACTGTTCAATCCATCGGCTAAATCGTTAGTTTCATACTCACAGAGATGTATTTTCTTACCCATCCTCAGATGCATCATAAAATCAGTAACAACAACAAAATCGTTCTTATGCAGTTTTTGGCATCTCTCAATTAAATAATCATCAATCAAAAATCTATACAGTTCTTGAAAGTCACATACTAAAGAAGGCTTAGAGTATTGCAAACTGTGGACATAGCCTAAAAACGGTTCTAACTTTGCTTTTAACAATGCTTTATAGACTCTGCACTTAAGCACATAATAACCAAAATTAAAGATATTATTTATTCCATCATAGGCTTTATAACCTATTCTTTTCTCTGGTCTAAACTTCTCTGGAAACAGCTTAAAAATCTGATTAAAATAAAGCCTTGCATTACTACCTTCCGAATTAACATTAATATCCAGACATTTTAAACCATATTTTTTTAAAACCATGTTTTGCCCAATAATTTTAGACTTTAAAATCTGTTTAGCAATATAATCACGCTTTTCTTTATCAAGAATAGCAGAATATTGAGAAATTCGGGTTTTAACATGACTATCATCCTCAAGATTTTTCAAAACACCAACAACTCTATTCCTTTTAGTAACAATAAAAGTATCGATGTTCCACAGCATTAAATCAATCAATGCATCAACAGAAACATAACTACCACTTTTTAAAACGCACTCACCAATTTGTTTAGAGAAGTGAGGATATTTCTCAATATCTCCATTTTTCCTTTTTAACTCGAAGCATCCTTCATCTCTACCTAAATAATTGCCATAATCAGTTTCAATTTTCAACGTCTTACTATTCCTAAAAGGCATTTTTATCTCATTTCTCCTTTGTTTATCCTACTTTATCCTACATAAACTTATAAAACTTATTCAATAACTTAAGTGATATGAAACTTAAAAAAAGTGTAACTATAAATAAAGAACTTTTAGACTGGATAAACCAGAAATTAGAAGAAAAAGAGTTTGCTTCACTATCACATGCAGTAGAAAAAGCATTATACCAACTAAAAAAAACCTATGAACAATCAAAAAAATAAGCAATTTAGATGTACTTTTAAGCAAGTGTTCCGTGGAACGCTTGAAAATGACTGAAAAGGAATGTTCTCTAACATTTCGCCTTTTGCATCATAAACATTACCATGTTTATCTACATGTTTATTTCTCATTGTTAATCATTCTTTTTTAGCGATTCTGATATATTCATGCAACGTCCTCTTAGAATAGAAAAAACTGTTAGCGTTTATGATGGCTTCTTCCGTTATTCCTTTCAACAACCATTTCTTGATAGATAGAATATTTGAATGTCTACCTTTTTGAGTATAAGTTGGAAAGCTTAATTGTAATTTGTTAGAGTTACTCTTAGAGTTACTCAATTTATCACCTTCTCTTCTGTTATCCGTTCAAAAATCAATGCGTATTCCAGCTTATCATTAAGAACGTCATTTATGTCTTTCAAATTTAAAATATAACGTTCACCCTTAATTTTGACAGCCAACACCTTCGGATTTTTAGTTTTAGCTACATAACCGCAATCCTTCCACTGCTTCATTATTTCACCTTCTTCATTACTTCTTTTTTGCCATGTCCTCTAAGTTCACTTAAAGTCTTATTCGGATACTTCTCATGAGCAAGAATAATTCTACGTTGATATGCGGTTGTTCTAACTTCTTTCTGAAGCCACACATCATAAGAACCATAACTGCGAGAGAATTCTTTACCAGTATAAACTCTCCGAGCATGTCTTACTCTTTTAACTGCATACTCTCTACGTACCCCAACTGGAATACCTATACTTCTTGCTTCTTGCTCTAAAGCAGTTTCTTGTTTTGGTGTACCTCTCCACTTGCGATAACCAATAACTCTTCCAAAATTATCATAAATCCTTCCACCATTATACCAGCTCTCAAAAGCTAACTCTAACTGAGAGAACGTTTTAATCTTATCAACATTAACATCATTCTCGAATCTTTCAAAAGCCTCTGGAAATGCTTCTGAAACCATTATTCTTTATCTCCTATTAGAAGGGAAATTCCCTTCTTTTCTAAACCAGTATCGTAAATGACCTGCTCAACAACATCATTACTTGTAGGAATAGAAACAGCAAAACTCTTTAAAACCAATACTACATGCTGTTTAGGTCTATTGAGCTTCTTAGATGTTCTAAGAGTAGCCTTTTTACGTTTAACTGTATAGTAAAAGAATGAATAATCAAGAATATCTAAACAATCAACCAAAATATGCAGAAAAACTTCAAAATTAACTTTAGTGAAACACCAAGCTCTATAACTATTCTGATAATCAGAGACAATAAAAATATCTCCAAGACCGTAACTAAGCTGAATTTTTCTTAGTTTATCTTGAATTTCTGTAAAAGTGCAAGTTTCTGAGTCTAAATCAAGCATAACTATGTGTTTACCGTCACTTTGAAGAGAAGTAACACCTTCAATAGTTTGAGTTTGAGCTATCATACAAAAAATAGTAATATTTCCTTTTTTTAATCTAAAATTTAGCCTCAAGTTTTAGCCTCTCCTTTTTCCTCCTCTAAAGCTGTCGGCTGTCCTTGTTCATGTTTTTCCTTATTCCTTCGCTTCATGTATTCTGTTGGAGTTTCCTTTTTTTGCCGTTCAAGTTCAACATGATTTTTAGCTATGTCAAAACAGAAACTTACTAAATCCTCAGGCACAAATTTAGTGGCAAATTTTTGTACTGCTTCGCTTTCGCTGAGTTTAGGGTTAGTTTTCAATTCGGCTTCTATAAGTTTAGTTAACTGCTCTTTTCTCTTAGATTCAAGAGTGTAATCAATTTGAGAGTCGGCGCTGGGCACGCTGTTTATTCCAAGTGGATTAATGAAGGTGTATAGTGACTTTCCGCTGTAAGGTGAGTTTCCTACATATTTGAGGTATCCACGTCTAAGAAGTGGCATGATGTAGCTGTCTAGTGCTGTTCTTGCTGAAACGTTGATGTCCCAGCATAGATATTCTGCATAGGCTTTGAGTGTTTGGTTCGTTGGGTAGTTTTGCATGAACTTTAACGCTTTTATTTGGAGTGTTTGTTTTGCTTGTGTACCTTCGTTTGGTGCTTCATCTGATTCAGGTTTAGTTTGTTCGGTCAAGATTCTATCTCCTTTTCAGTTTTAGGCATATTTCCAAACTTTATTTTGGGTTTGTAGCCCATTTTTTCAAGCTTTTCCCTAACAACGTCTCTAATAAACTCACTTTTGGTAGAATGAGTGTCTTTCAGGATTGCCTCTTCAAGGGCACTGTTTAGGGATGCTGAAACCGTCACGAACCAAACAGCTTTTTCTTGTTTTTCCGTCATGATTAATTCCTTTGTTTTTAATAGTTATTGAATAGTATAGAATAGTACGATACGATTAAGAATATCGACAATAAAATTACATCATTTTCATGGAAATTTAATGTCAATTTTCCATAAAAAGGCACTTTATCATTTTCCCGATACTTTTTTGATTAATTTATATCTATTTATCATACAATTAACATTTTGTAAACGTTTATTTTTCACATGAAAACGTTTATACCAATATTTTCATGGGAACCTCTCTGGTTGTTTGTCTATCTATTTGTCTGTTTCTATCTCTTGTTTTTTTGTGTGTTGTGTGCGGTGTGTCGTGTGCGGTGTGCAGTGTGTTGTAGGTGTGTTATATGAGAGTATATAGGAGAGAGGGTAAGGTAAGGGTAGAAGTAGGAGAGAGAGAGAAAGATTAAAATTTAATCCCCAAACTCAAATACACACAACAACGGCATTTTGCATAGGGTTCTAATTCTTGTTGACAACGTATTTATTTAGGCTAATCACCAAGTTTCAAGAGATTCACAGAAGGAGAATAAAATGAAACCAGCCTTAATCGTTATAGACATACAGAACGAGTTCTTTAACCCCAATCAGGGTTGCTCAGATTCCCTGAAGTCTGCTATCGAGTACATAAACGCGGCCATAGATCTTTTCAGAAAAAAGAATTTTCCCATTGTCGTCGTACAGCACAAAGATGAGGAACGGGGCCTTGTGCCAGGTAACACAGGTTTTGATGTGCCTCAGAATGTGAAGTTTGAGCCTCAAGATATACACATAGTGAAGACCTACGGTAGCTCTTTCACGAAGACAGGACTTGCGGAAAAACTAAAGGAACTTGGAGTTGACACCGTTATTGTGTCAGGTTTTTGTGCAGAGTTTTGTGTCTTGTCCACCTATAGAGGTGCTGAAGATTTCGACTTCAAACCCATAATATTGAAAGGTTCTCTCGCATCTGATAATGCAGAGCACATCAGATTCGTGGAAGAGATTTCAGAAACAATCTCTTTTGGCGCTTTGAAGACATTGCTCTGATTCGCTAAATTTAGAAATTAAAGGTAAATTTCAATTTTTAGCTTGTGATTTCTATTAGCGGGTTTATTCGAGATTTCAGTAGAATGCTTATATAGTTTTAGGGCTCACTCAAAAGTGAGCGTATTTAAGGATGACTTTTCAAGACAAAATCTTTTTGAACCCGATAGGTCACGTCAAAACCGAAGCTGTCGGCGACGAGGTTAAAGATAAATCCAGAATCTCACAGATTATCATTCGTGACAAGTTGGTTGAAGCCTTAGAGGGTGTTGATGGCTTTTCGCACTTGTTTGTGCTTTTTTGGCTTAACCAAATTTCCAGCAAGCAACAAATGAAATTGAAGGTTCAGCCGAGAGGCAGAATGGACATGCCTTTGCTTGGAGTTTTCGCTACCAGAACTAACCTTCGCCCAAACCCCATTGGACTAACACTGGTTGAGTTGTTAAAAGTTGAAGGCAACACGTTGACTGTTCGCGGTCTAGACGCTTTCGACGGCACACCAATCTTGGACATTAAACCCTTTGACTCTTGGGACACCGCGGAAAAGGCTAGAGTTCCTGATTGGTGGATTAAGCTGAATAAGAAAAAACGGTAGACGCTATAACATTTCTCGGATGCCGTAATTTGCGTCGAGCGCTTTTAAGAGTTCTGCTCTAAGCTCTTCACCCGTCAGACCAGCGGCCTTAACGCCTCCAACTTTATCTGCAAGCTCTGGATTTTTGCAGGCTTCTTTTAGCCAGTTTTCAAAGTCGCCTCTGTAGAGGTGAAATTCAAGCGAATCTGCGCTGACCTGTTTTATAGCCATGTAAAACTCTTGCAGCGTCTTCGCGTTCAAGTTTGCGGGCTGATTAATTTCAAAGTAAAAGTGGAACCCCATTTCTTCTGGAACAGGCGTGAACACTTTGAGGGCTGTTTTTCCTTTTTCAGTAATACCATATCCTCTTTCGCCTCTTTGCAGATAGCCCCCTTTTGCTAGTTCTTGAATTAGCTGCATAGTTTGGTTTGGGCTCAGATTCACCTTTTTAGCAAACATATTCAGGTCCATGCGGCTTGTAGCTTCAATCAAAGTCTTTAAAACTTTAAACTGTTCCTCTTTCAAATCGTTCCCCTCATCATCTACTATTATCTAAACGGAAATTTAAATGTCTTAGGCATTCGAACTAGATGGCAAATTTATTTACTTCCCAAACTAAACATTACTTTAGTGAGGGCCATTGAACAAGAATTACATCGTTATATTAGTTACTGCGAAGGATAAGCAGGAAGCAGAAAAAATAACGCAGTCGCTTTTGAAAGAACGTTTGATTGCTTGCGCAAACATCGTTAATCCTGTCACGTCATTTTTTCATTGGTCGGGCAAAATCGATAAGGCTGAGGAATGCTTAATTGTTATGAAATCACGCAGGGATTTGTTTACGCAAGTTGCCGAGCACGTGAAGGGTTTGCATAGTTATGAGGTTCCGGAGATTCTTGCGCTTCCGATTGTTGATGGGTTCAGCGGCTTATTTGGATTGGATGAGTGATGTGCTCAAACAGCATTAAGGTACATTTTTGTACTAATAAGCCTTAAATAATACATTAACGTATGCTTCTGAACCATACGGAGCAGAAACAAAATGGGGAATCGCCTTTGGCACACAAACATCAACCGAAACCAAACCAGCTAACCCCCTAAACATCAAAAAAATCTCACTCACACAACAACCCCTCGAAATATTCTCAAAACTCCAAAAAAAATACCAAACAACCTACCTTCTCGAGTCCATTGAAGGACCCAAAAAACTCGCACAATACTCATTCATCGGATTCGACCCAAAAATAACCATCCAAACCAAAAACCAAAAAGCCCAAATCAAAAACGAAAGAACCGGCGAAACAACCACACAGAAAACAAGCGACCCACTGCAACTTATAGAAAAACTCCTCAAAGACGACGCAGTCTCAAACAGTGAATTCAGATTCGTTGGCGGAGCAGTCGGCTACATCTCTTATGATGCAGGACGTTACTGGGAAAAACTGCCCGAAAACAGCCAGGCTGACTTGAATTTCCCTGACTTGGAAATGGGCATATTTGACGACGGCTTCATCTTCAACCATCTACGGCGTCAAGCATTCTACTATTACCGAAGCGAGAACCGCCTACCCGAAGTTGAAAGCCTACTCAAGCAACCAATCAATTCTGAAGAATTATCTTACACTCAGCCTAAAGTAAACACTAAAAAAGAAAACTATGAGAAAGCGGTGGAAAAAGCAAAAGAATACGTTGTCTGCAGGAGACATTTTCCAAGTTGTCCTATCTAAACGCTACCAGTTCCACGTAAAAGGTGACCTGATTCCGTTTTATCAGTCTCTTCGCACCATTAACCCTTCACCCTACATGTACTTTTACAAGTCAGGCGATCGGCAAATCGTTGGTTCCAGCCCGGAAATGCTTGTCCGAGTCGAAAATAGAATTGTGGAAACCTTCCCCATTGCAGGAACAAGACCAGCTGTTGAAGACCCAGAGGAAAACAGCAAGTTAGCCCGTGAATTGCTTGCCGACCCAAAAGAACGTGCTGAACACGTGATGCTTGTTGATTTAGCCCGCAATGATATTGGCAGAATCTCCAAGTACGGCAGTGTTCATGTGGCTGAATTCATGAAGGTTCACCAGTACAGTCACGTGCAACATATTGTTTCGCAAGTAGTAGGTGAACTTAAAGAAAACCTTCAAAGCTACGATGCGCTGAGGGCTGTTTTTCCAGCTGGCACGGTTTCTGGAGCACCAAAAGTGCGAGCGATGGAAATCATTGATGAACTTGAGCCAGCTAGGCGTGGACCTTACGCTGGTGCAGTAGGCTACTTTTCATACAATGGCAATGCCGACTTTGCCATAACCATCCGCACCCTCTTCGCCGACAAGAACAAAGCGTACATTCAAGCTGGCGCCGGAATCGTGGCTGATTCAGTTCCAGAAAGAGAATGGTTCGAAACAGACCACAAGGCAAAAGCGCTGATGCAGGCGCTTGAGCAGGCTGGAGGCGCAAAACCATGAAAGTAGTGGTAATTGACAATTATGATTCGTTCGTTTACAACCTTGTCCAGTACATAGGCGAAACGGGCGCAGAAACCATCGTTTACAGAAACAACCAAGTTACCATAGAACAGTTAACCAAGCTTAAACCTGACAGAATCGTGATTTCGCCAGGTCCAGGCACACCTGAAGATGAGCGGTACTTTGGCGTTTGCACAAAAATCCTGCAAACCATGAGTCCGACAATTCCAACTTTAGGCGTCTGCTTAGGTCACCAAGGAATAATCCACGTCTATGGCGGAAAAATCATCCATGCCAAAAGGCTCATGCATGGAAAAACCTGCACAATAAAACATGACCAAAAAGGCATCTTCACAGGCGTACGCAACCCCTTCACGGCAACAAGGTATCATTCGCTTGCTGGCGAACGGTGCTCTATTCCTTCATGCTTAGAAATTACCGCAGAATGCGTTGACGACGGTGAAATCATGGGCGTTCGGCATGTTAAGTACCCGATTGACGGCGTCCAATTTCACCCTGAATCGATTCTCTGCGAAGATGGCAAAGTTATAATTAAAAACTTCTTGGATGGGAAGGCGGCGGCTATGATTAGGGAAGGCATACAGAAACTCATCGAAGGCTACAGCTTAACAAGCGACGAGTCAGGAGAAATCATGCGGGAAGTTATGTCTGGAAAAGCTACAAACTCGCAGACTGCTGCTTTTCTAACAGCCTTGCGAATGAAGGGTGAAGCTGTTGAGGAACTTATCGCCTTTGCCTCTGTTATGCGTGAGCAGAGCAGCCAGATACATCCCCGCGTGCATGGTCGCCTAGTGGATACCTGCGGGACGGGCGGAGACAAAATAAAAACCTTCAACGTGAGCACAGCAGCAGCCTTCGTTATTGCAGGAGCTGGCGTTGCGGTTGCTAAGCATGGAAACCGGGCGGTTACCAGCAAATGCGGCAGCGCCGACGTGCTAGAAAAGCTCGGTTTCAACCTATACTTGGAGCCAAAAGCAGTTGAAGGCATAATAGAAAACGTTGGGATAGGCTTCATGTTTGCTCCAACTTTCAATCCAGCTATGAAGTATGCTGCTGAGCCAAGAAGCGAAATTGGCATTCGCACAGTATTCAACCTTCTTGGACCGCTAACTAATCCAGCATGCGCCAATGCTCAACTGCTCGGCGTTTACGACTCTAAACTGACTGCTCCATTGGCTTTTGCGTTGAAGCGGCTGGGCTGCGAGGAAGCGATGGTTGTCCATGGATTAGATGGCTTAGATGAAATATCAACGGTTGGCAAAACAGCTATTGCACATTTAAGAAGTGGTGAAGTCAGCGAACTGGAAGTTTCTCCTGACGATTTTGGAATAAAAACAGCCTGCATCACCGATTTAAAGGTGGCATCACCCGAAGAAAGTGCTGAAGCTGTCTTCAAAATTCTCAGCGGCAATCTTACTCACGGTGACCCAAAAATGGAGTTTGTGCTTGTTAACAGTGTCGCTGGAATAATGGTTGGGGGAAAAGCGGACGACTTTGAAGGCGGCATGGAGTTAGCTCGTGAATCAATAGAGAGCGGAGCAGCGTATGGTAAGCTTAAGGGTTTGGTTAAAGCTTCAGGCGGCAGCCTGTTAAAACTTGAGGAGTTGGAAGCGAAGTATGAGTGATTTTCTTGATGTGCTGGCGCGTGATGCTAAAGAAACTATTGATCGCGAATACTATGAAACGTTGAAGCCAGCGGAAAGGGTTCGTATTAGCTTAAGGAAGGCAATTTTAGAGAGCAAAGCTAACCCAGTTATAACCGAAATCAAAGCGTCTTCACCCTCAGCTGGAGTAATCAGAAAAAACGTTAAAGCAGGCATTATTGCGAGGGCTATGGCAAGAGGCGGAGCAACCGCAATATCCGTGTTAACTGAGCCAATACATTTCCACGGCTCTTTGGAAGCGTTGACTGAAGCGCGAAAAGCTGTGAAACTTCCCATTCTCATGAAAGACATAATCTTAAGCCCGATACAAATCGAAGCTGCATCAAAGATTGGAGCTAACGCTGTTTTGCTAATTAAAGGCGCTTTTTGACAGAGGGTACTGCGAAAAAAGCATTAACGCAATGATAGATGGGGCTCATCTGTTCGGTCTTGAGGTTTTGCTTGAAACCCACACCGAAACGGAGTTTTGCTCAGCCGTAAAAACAGGCGCTGACTTGATTGGGATAAATAACCGTGACCTTGCAACATTAAAAGTAGATTTAAACGTAACAAAAAAAATTCTGTCAAAAAATGATCCAAACCATAAGTTGGTCATAACTGAAAGTGGAATAAACACGCTAGCCGACATACTTTCTCTACGCAGAACTGGCGCACGTGCTTTTCTTATTGGATCAGCCATAATGGCAAGTGATAACATTGAAGAAAAAGTTAAGGAGTTTGTGAATGCAAAATGAAAGCAAGCAATTACCCAGTTGACGGAAAATACGGGAAATATGGCGGTCGCTTTGTTCCAGAAGTCCTGATGGCAGCGATTAAGGAGTTGGAAGAAGCCTACGAGCAAGCCCGAAAAGACCCAAGTTTCCAGAAGGAACTTGACTACTATCTTTCAGAGTTCGTTGGAAGACCAACACCCCTGTATTACGCTGAGAACTTAACCCGTAAAATGGGCGGCGCCAAAATTTACCTTAAACGCGAAGACTTAGCCCACGGTGGAGCACACAAAATAAACAACACAATCGGCCAAGCGCTGCTGGCTAAGCGGATGGGTAAGACTCGTGTAATTGCTGAGACAGGAGCAGGTCAACATGGCGTAGCCACAGCAATTGCATGCGCTGCTTTAGGTTTAAAAGCTGAGGTTTACATGGGCACGGAAGACTGTGAACGGCAGCGGCTTAACGTTTTCCGCATGAAACTTCTAAACGCTCAAGTGCATCCTGTGGAAACTGGCTCAAAAACCCTCAAGGATTCGATAAACGAGGCGTTCAGGGATTGGGTTACAAACCTTCAGACGACTTATTACTTAATCGGCTCAGTCGTCGGTCCCCATCCGTATCCTATGATTGTTAGGGATTTCCAAAGCGTAATCGGCAAAGAACTCAAAGAACAATTCCAGAAAAAAGAAGGCAAACTGTCAGACGCGCTGGTTGCTTGTGTTGGCGGCGGAAGCAACGCCATAGGCACCTTCTACCCATTCGAAGATAATACGGAAGTGAAGTTTTATGGTGTTGAAGCTGCCGGAGAAGGTTTAGAAACAGGCAAACATGCCGCATCTCTTGGCGCAGGAGCCGAAGGCGTATTTCACGGTATGTTAACTTACGTTCTTCAAGATAGTAATGGGCAGATACAGAACACAAGCAGCATTTCAGCAGGCTTAGACTATCCAGGCGTTGGACCCGAACACTCCTTCCTAAAAACCCTCAAAAGAGCACAATATGTTTCAGCCACGGACAAGGAAGCGGTAGATGCTTTTCTCACTTTGTCCAGAGAGGAAGGAATCCTGCCTGCATTAGAGTCCTCGCATGCAGTAGCTTACGCCATGAAACTCGCGCCGCAAATGAAGAAGAGCCAGTCAATCGTGGTAACGTTGTCGGGGCGGGGTGACAAGGACGTGGAAACCATAGCAGACTACATAGGGGCAAAAATATGAACGCAATAAGCGAAGCATTCCAAAAGGCAAAGGTGCAGGGAAACGGGGCGCTTATCGGCTACATTATGGCTGGATACCCAAAACCGGAACTGACGGCGAAAATTGCTGATGCCTTAATCAAAGGGGGCGTAGATATTCTGGAGTTGGGGTTGCCGTTTTCTGATCCGATTGCGGATGGACCAACCATTCAAGCTGCAAGCGTACGCGCTTTAGCTGTGGGCACGACGCCTGTTAGGGTGCTGGAAATTGCTAAGGATAATCCGGCAAAGTCATGATGTGCCCGTTGTAATAATGACTTACTATAATCCTGTGTTTAGGATGGGGCTTGAGAGGTTTTTTAGGTTAGCTAAAGAATGCCTGGTTGACGGTGCCATAGTTCCAGATTTACCGGTTGAAGAAGCAGACGACTACAAGATGGCCGCAAGCAAGGTGGGTATAGATACGATTTTTTTAGCGGCGCCTTCGACTTCTAATGATCGGCTTGCAACAATAGCCCAATGCTCTTCAGGTTTTCTGTATCTTGTTTCCCACTTTGGCGTCACAGGCGCACAAGCAGACGGTTGAAGATTTAACTATTCAGCTTGTTAAGCGTGTTTTGCCTTTTACTTCTGGCAAGATTCCGTTGGCGGTTGGGTTTGGAGTCTCAAAGCCTGAGCATGTAAAGCGCCTCATTATGGCAGGGGCTGACGGCGTAATTGTTGGAAGCGCCTTCATTAACCTAATCAAAGCACATCAGGAAAACATCGACGTTCTCCTAGAGAAGTTACAAGCAATGGCGTCTGAACTTAAAAAGGCAACAAAAAACCATTGAATCGCCAAGCTGAATTTTAGATTCTAAATTATTATCAAAGAAAACCTCAGATACTCGGATCCTGAAAAACCATTCTAGATTTTATTTATGCGTGGCGGTACAATGAAGTTCCAAAGGAGAAGATAACCCTTGATGTTTCAGAGTGGGCTAAGGGCATATCAAGCGAAAAAACCAAAAAATACGCCTTCAACTATCCAAAAACAGTTCAGGAAATCTCCGACATGGCGGTTTTTATGGTTGCAGCACAATGATTATATAATATCATTTAATACTATTACAGTTGCAGAATTAAAGATTTGAGTGATAAACAATGCAAGTGGAAGGCTGCGAAAAGTTAACTAAAGCTAATATCATAATTGCGTATGAGCTTTCTTCAGAGAACGCCAAAGCTAAGACTAGATTTCATGACGAATTATATGGTAGAAATAGGGATGGACTTCTTTTTAAAATACCTCATAGGAAATTAGCTAATGGTGTAATAGAGATTTCTCAGAGAAACCTCGGAGATATTAGATCCATCTTTGAGAAATATGATGTCAAATACCAACTCAGAATAGTAATTCCTGAAAGAGATCCAGATCAGATTGTAAGAATTAGCGATAGCATAACGGATCCTTATGAGAAGGCATTGGACTGTGATTCGTTAGGTTTTAGCACCTTTATTATTGATAAACTAAACAAGGTCGGTAAACAAGATTTAACCAAAGAGGAGTTGCAAGATGAAATGCTTGCAATCGGTGATACCGTTGGGAAGTGGTTTAAGATGCATCCAGATGAACCCCTATCGACAGGATTTGCCTACTTGTTTAAGGCTTTGGAAGTTGCAGAGGGCAAATCTCCGGAGATTATCAGAAGAGATGCTCTTAGAATAGGGGAGTCACTCAAGCATTGGATTGTTGGGTATCGTGTCCTTAAGGATAGCAAAGATACAGAATCAATAGATGAAGTATTACAGAGATACAAAACCCAAAAAGAATAAGGCTAACGCTTCGGCTTTTTGTAGTATTCTGTGAAGAATTTTTTGCCTAGAATATTGACTCCCGTCATTGCCCGTGAGGAGTTGGGAGGTTCACGGTTCTCTATCACATTGAAATTAGATACCTTCACATACCCATCTGTTTCACTCATTACTTCAAGAAAATCCACAGTTGCATACCCGGTTATTGTCTTGTCCAAGGCCTCTTTTAGCCATCCGATGTTTGACTGAACTCTCATGTACGGTGCGTGACCATGTTTACTAAAATACAGAATTGCTCTTTCGCCGTCTTCTAGCACTGGATTATCAGTCATCCACCTAACAATCCGCCAATGAGTCCGTGTCTGAATATCAACGACTTTTTCTTCCTCAACGACATAAGTAACGGGCTCCCAGTCCTCTACGCCGTCACCTTCCCAATCGTGATCCCAGCGGAACCAAAAGGTAAGGATTTCATAATTATCACTATTTTTTAACGTGGCGCTTACATCCAAAAAGCGATCAATTCTTGCGGGCTTTTCATCCCTAAAATTGTAGACAAATGCAATTGGTTTTAGTCTTTCGATAAGGGTTTTGAGTTCGTGCGCCAATTTGATTGACCTTATCAAGGTTCTTTAGCATAGTTGTTTATTAAGTCTTCAAGAGGATGCAGAATGCTTTGTTTTAGGTAACAAATTCAACGCCTTCCAAGTCTTTGAACCATTTGTCTCCAGTTAGAAATTTTATGTTAGATTTTTGTGCAAGATAATATCCCATCGCGTCGGCATAAGATATGTCATGACCCTTTTTCTTTAGTTTTAACCGAAGTTTCATTGCGCCCTCAATGTCGGCTATCCCAAAGTTCGTCACATATTTAGCAAATGCTTTGATCACTTGGGAAGCAGCTTGTACTCCGTGAACTTCAAGAGTGCGGTAGTATATTTCCATTAAATTTAGCTTCGTTAAAATGCCGTCATTTTCTTCGAAAAAAGACCTGTATTTTGGGTTATCACTAAGATAAGCTAGAACTGCATAGCTGTCATAGAAGAACCGTTTAGCTTTCTGCAAATCATCCCCAGCCATGTTTCATTTCGTCTTTCTCATGTTGCAAGTCCTTGAAAGGATATTTGCCTCTAAGACAACTCACGTCAGATGCTTTTCTTACTGTTACTTCTACTTCTTCGCCTTCTTTGAGCCCTTCTTCGTCAACCAGTGTTTTCGGCAGCACTATGCCTAACGAATTTCCCCAACACTTAACTTTTGTCTTCGCTATCATAATTAGACATGTATAACTGCACAAATTTAAAACTTTCCCACATCTGCCTCAGATAGAGACAAAATGGGGCCGCTGGGATTTGTACCTCGGACCAGCCATGACATCACCCGTTTTCTCCCTTTTTCTCTTTTTTGAGCATTAAGTGATTCTTTTTTTGGTTAATACGGAGGACATAAAAATTCTCAGTAACTATTTCTGTAAAATGACCGAAGGAGTTGTGCCAATATTCCTCCACAAGGTTAAAGAGGTCAATTTGTTAAGAGAATATTTAAGTAAAAGTAATACTGGAGCTTTTCAAGATTTGCAGAAGTCTCTCGAAGAAGTGAAAGAACAGCTTCACTCCATAAAGCCTACATTAAATAAACGGTTCAAAGTGGAAACCGTTGACATATTTGGGTCATATGCTCGGTGCGAACAAAACGAAAGAAGCGATCTAGACATCTTAGTTACATACTCTGAAATGGTTGATTTACTTTTAGTTGCTCGCTTACGTAGATATCTCAGACGTAAACTACATATGAAAGTGGATGTTATTTCAAAAGAGTTCCTTAACAGTTATATTAAAGAACAAATTTTGGAGGAAGCTATACCTGTTTGAAAAAGGATCACGTTGAACGAAGCCCTAAGCTTTACTTGCATGAAATTATATCTTCGAAGTACAGTTTGGCGTCTCTTGTCATATGTAAATTGTCTCTTGCAGTATTCTGTCTTTTATTCGGACCTTCAGAGTTTCTTTTTCAACCAAGTCAACTCTTGTTTTCAATTTCCGGCTTAAATATTGTTTTAGAGCAATAAAATCTAAGATCAATATCATTTGGTTTTGTGAAAGTCACAAGGATATCTACGTCACTTTTCTTCTTTTGCTGCCCCTGAGAGTAAGAACCAAATATCCCTATGGTTTCCACTTGAAACTTCTCTTTAAGAACTGGTTTAAGCAACTCCAATTCAATTTTTAGTTCTTCAAGTGTTTTCATAATAATTCTTCTTATAGCTAGATTAGTCTATAAACATTTGCAGATTATGTGCTTCTACTTGGTTTGGAGATCTTGGATTTTTGCAGGTTTTTGCCAGTGAATTAGTTTTTATTTGAAGCTATTTCTTCAATTTTCTCTAAATTGTGAGTAAGAATAGGCTTGAAAAACGGTTAGAAACGCTTAAGCGCCTTGGAAAATGGTTAGAGACCTTGTAAATTGTGAAGGAACTGGGCGTAAAATATACGCTTACTTACGTAAATTATACGTGAATTTACGTGGATTTGACGTTTCTTTTGGCTTCCTCTAACCGTGCGCGCGATTAACTATCAATTTACAAAACATTTTCAATTATCATATTTACAATGACGTCGTCATTGAAATCCTTCCGGTCTATGGTCACGCCCGCGTATCTTTTATAAAGAGGAAGTCTTTCTTCAAAGAGTCTGTCGAGCCCTTTTTCCTTGAGACCAACAATTCCTCTTCCCGAAAAATCTACAGTATGTCTCTTGATTTCCTCCAATGACGCGTTGAGGAAGACTATCTTAGAGATGCTTTTCAAAAAATTCATGGCTCTTTCCGAATATATGGAGCTACCGCCTGGAGAAATAACAGAATTGCTTATCTTCCCTATGCCCATTATGGCATTTTCTTCTAGTTTTAGAAACTTTTCATCACCTAAACAGTCAACTATATCCTGCAGTTTTTTGCTATTGCCCATCTCTATCATCCTGTCGATGTCTATGAAGCTATAATTCAACTTAGTCGACAGAAGCTTTCCTATTCGGCTTTTTCCTACACCAGACATGCCTATGAGGGTAATATTCATAATGAAAAATATAATTGTCGTGCACTACTATTTTTCGTTTTGTGTGGTTTTTCCGCTGAAAACGGGGATTTGTAGGGAGGGAAAAGCTTGGAAAACGAACATTTTCCTGAAATAGGCAAGATTAGTGAAGTCCAGCAGGGGAAAAAGCGGTTTTTCAGCAGCAATGCGGGGCATTCTAAGGTAAAAGAGGCGTCTTATCGCAAGGTTTCAGTTTATACTAAGAGTATGGAGAAGTATACGCGGGAAAGGGAGCGTAGGCGGCGGGTGCGGGTTTTGGCTGAGATGGGGTTTACGCAGAAGCAGATTGCTATTGAGTTTGGTGTTTCTGCTCGGACGGTTAAGCGTGATTGGGATAAGATTCGATCATATGTTAAAGGTCAAACCCGCAGGGAGATTATGGCGGTTGTGGATGCGAGGCGGGATGAGTTTGAGCGGCGGTGTGAAGGGTTAACAGTTAATGAAGAGCTTAAGCGTCTCAAACAAGACATCAAGGCGGCACCTAAGAAGGTGCGTGCGGTGCAGCCCAGCCCAAGGCGGCAAGAGCGGCAACAGCAACCTATTCGGCAAATAGATTACACTTTTGATTTCGATAACCTGAGCGCCGACGTTTTTCCCCGTGCAATTGTTCCCTCTGAGGCTCACATGCGGTTTTCAGGCGAGTTTGTAATGACGTTTTGGGCAATAAAGAATGGAGAAAAACGAGAACTATGCAACATCCACATGTCAACAAAGAATGCGTCTCCTTTCCACTAAGCTCCTGATATTTAATCTCTACAAATTGCTTAATCTGACGCTATTGATATTTGGAAACAACTACTCGGTAGTCCATAAAGAAGCAATCGTAGAAGAAATCGCAGATATTAAACTTTATTTGAGTAATTCATTTAGAATGGCTTCTAACTTTTCTTCTGCTATTGTGTAGTTTATAGGAAAATCGATTTCTCCAAAACTCTGCTTTACCGTGGCTCTCATTTTTTCCCATGCAGGGCCATCTGTAATCCAAATGAATGATAATCCGCCTTTTTCATGAATTTTTCTCTGAAGATCAATGTATGCGTTAGCGACTTCTATGGGTTTGCTGCCTGTTGTGTTGTAAAAGTTGCACTCGATTGCAATTCGTGGTTTCCCTTGGGAATAAATTACGAAGTCAGCCCTTTTACTTCTAGCTGTTTGAATGTTTGCATCTTCTTCTTTTAGCTGCAGGTGGCATTCTTTTGATTTCTTTTTGAGAAGAAGGCTCAACAACTGCTGAAATATTTCTCCACTCCTATTTTTTCGGGCATTTGAATCCATTCCTACTTCTACGCCCATCAAATAAGCGTAGAGATCATTGATGCCCTCGAATAGAGCAAGCACACCGACTCTTTCGCAGAAAACTACAAGATTTTCAGCCTCAATTTCACCAACTCTTCTGCGAGAAAAATCAAATATCTTGTGAAAAGTCTTTTCGCCTGCTTCCAATATGGGGATGCTATGCTCTCGCATTGCGATGGTTAGCGGAATAACCGGAATAGTTTCCGGATATTTGATAAATATTGACTTTAGCTCGGTCTTCCTCTTCTCTGCGGGGATTTTTGAAAGAGCATTTAGAAGGCTGATTTCTTTAACGTAATTTGCTAAATTCTGACGAACTTTTTTCCATTCTACAAAATAATCATATGTCCAGTTTGTTTTGAGAAGTGACTTGAAGAAATAATCAATATAGTCTTTCTCGCTTCTGAAACCTAAGACATCATATCTAACCAAGCTACATCAGTTAAGCCCTTTACATACCAATGTAAAAAGGTTGTGCAACTTTTCATAATCATCATAAAAAACAAACTGAACATTCAAACTAATAAGAGCAAAGTGGATAGATGCACAATCATAGTCAATTAGAAAAAACATGGAATTTTTGAAGAAGAGAAAAAGATGACAACTACAGAGCTTCGTCAATTAATGAATGTAAACTATTACTCTATTTGAGGTTTGTTAATTCAGATGACCTAAATTTAGGAATTCGGGCTTCTAATAATTAATTCAGTGTGCCCTTTTCGTTGGTTGCCCTTGCAGTTAATAGCTCGTAACACTTGGACAAGTTCAACTTTGTGGTTTTTGTAGATTTCATATATCTCAGGAGTATCTGAATTGCTTAACAGGACCTGGCATCCACGTTCGCTTAACTCGATAGACCAACTTGCCAGTTGTTTCTGATCGGCGATTGAGAAACCACCAGCCGTGTAACATGTAAAACTAGCGGTCGGACTCTTCGGAAGGTATGGCGGGTCAAAATAAACAAAATCCCCTTTTTTTGCATTTTTTGTTGCCTCAGTATAATTTGCGTTAAGTAGTTTCGCATTTGACCAACGCAAAACAGTACTTACAGACCGAAGGTTTACCTCGTCAAAGATACTGGGGTTCAGAAACCAGCCGCAAGGTACATTAAACTTTCCTTTGCTATTGACTCTATAAAGTCCATTAAAACACGTTTTGTTTAAAAAAATAAGTCGAGCCGCTTTTTCAACATCTGCTTGAGGTTCAGCTTCTCTAACTGAATAATAATATTCCTTGGGAGCAATCCTGTAATTTGTCCGATGATTTTTGAGAAGCTTAATTAGATCATCAACCTGCTCTTTGATAACTTGATAGGTTATTATGAGTTCAGCATTTGTATCAGACAAGACAGCATCAAATTTAGGATGATTATTTACCAAATGGAAGAAAACCGCTCCTCCACCAAGGAAAGGCTCATAATAAGTGCCAAAATCTTTTGGAAAATGGCATTCAAGTCTCTCCAGTAATTGCCCTTTACCTCCAGCCCATTTTACAAACGGCCGAGGTGGTTTATCCCAAGGAACGGCTTGTATTGGTTCTATCATGGTTCCTGTATTTTGTAAATAATTGCTTATAGAGATTTGGTCAAAAACAGAATAATTTTGGCATCAAAAAACAAAATTCAAGACTTAGTCTTCGCCTAAAAGGCTATGTTACAGTTTTCCGGCAGCCAACTTCTTCCTTTTATCTGATTTTGCATCATTGGTCGATAACCAGTCACGGATAGCTTCTTCAATGGCTTTCTTTAAAAAGCCCTTCCTCGCCTCAAACTTGTTGACAGCAGCTATTCTAAACTCTCTTTCCAAAGAATCATCTATTTCAAGATTTATTTTTCCCATTTCAATCATTCAACATATATCTTGATTTCTTCTTATAAAGAATTCTTGGCAAGCCTTAAGTGGAATCTCATTAGAAACCCTGCCCAGGGAAACATATGAACATGAACGATATTTCTGAAGTTCTAATGAATTTGGCAACTGAAGAGACTAAAATCCTATACATGGGTGTTGATGGAACTTCAGTCCTTGCTAAACGCACAAATAAAATTTGTCCTCATGATTTTGCAGTTGGATTACGACCTGTTGGAGCAATGGAGTTTTATCCAACTCATATCAGGCTCTTATTTGATTTGTACTTAAAACGCTTGAGTAATAAAGAAGACGGAGCTAAGTTGTTTGATGCTATCGAGAAAATCTATCAAGGTAATGACCCGGAATTATATTCTAAAGATGTTCTTAAGCTGAATTTTCCAATGAAACTCGATAAGGCAGATATTAATTTATTCTATACCCAATTGTTGATGATTGAGCAGGAGTTCAATTACGGTCCTAACGGTTGCAAACATGGAAACGTAAATCCGCCACGGGAATTTCTAATGCGGTTTATTAGATGGATAGAATGGGGAGATGCTGAAATAGATAGAATCGTTTACTGCGCTGTTAGCAAGCGTCCGCCACCCGTCAAATACGCAGCACGGTTTAAACCGACAGTCCGAATAGACACGCATTAATTGTTGGCTAAACATCGCTAAAAAAACCGCAAATCTATAACACTTAAAGTGGGAATCAAAAATGAGAGAGATAACAAGTAAGGAATTTGAGGAATTTGTTGCTAAAAACTCTTATGTTGCAATAGGAGGAGCCAAGATAAGGATAGGACAGAAAAAGAAGATAAAGCAATACCAGCCGGAGAATTTTGAGCTTGAACGCACCAACGCATGGTCTTTTCCAGTGAGAGGAACGTGGGCGACCCACAAAGGAGATTTTAGAGGAAATTGGCCACCGCAAATGGTACGCAATATTATCCTTAGGTACTCCAAGCCCAGCGAAACAGTTCTAGACCAGATGTGCGGATCTGGAACAACTCTGATAGAATGCAAACTACTGGGTAGAAATGGAGTGGGAGTCGACATTAATCCAGATGCAATCGTGATAACAAGAGACAGAATAAATTTTGACTATAAACCGCTTGACTCGGGTTTTCCATCTATTTCCAGTCGAACTTATGTCGGGGATGCTACGAAGCTTGATTTAATCGTTGATGAAACAATAGATTTGGTCGCCACGCATCCACCGTATGCAAACATAATTTCTTACTCGAGCAAGAAGAACCGGGTTTTGGGAGATTTTTCGTTCGCTCACAGCCTAATTGGTTACATGGAAGGAATGAAAGAAATCGCCAAAGAAAGCTATCGAGTTCTCAGGCCTGGACGATTCTGCGCTATTCTGATAGGAGATACCCGAAAACATAGACACCATGTCCCGATAGCCTTCGGAGTGATGCAAAATTTCCTAAACGCCGGTTTTATTCTAAGAGAGGATATCATGAAATATCAATGGAAAACTAAGACGACAAGGGAAAAATGGGCAGGCTTATCTAAAGTTGCTGAAGAATGTTGGGTTGACATAGACAACCAGGAAAAGAAAGGAAGATACACTGATTTTCTGCTGCTCTCTTATGAACATCTTTTCATATTGAGAAAACCTGACAAAGAAGAAGACTTGACAAAACTGGAGAGCAGCATGACAACTGAAAGCAACTTAACGAAATGAATGGATTTAATGGACTTATTTGTAAAATTTCAGTAACTTCTTAATTTTACCAGATTGTTCCGTGAGATTTGTCAGCCATTCGATGGCTATTTCGTCGTTTTTGAGAAATTTTCGCGCGCCCAGTCCTCTTCTTCCGGCTTTTTCAATTAAAACCGGTGAACAAAGGTCAATGTTGAGAGCAGGCAGAATTCCGTAGTCTTCTTCAGGCATTTGAGATGTCCACTTCATCGCTGAGACAAACCCTTTGTATTCTTCTTTTTCTTTAGCTAGGGCAGTTTTAGTTGTAAGGTCTTTTCTTCTGTTTTCGCGGTTTTTGGTTGCTTTATTGGTTCTTGAAGGGGTTCAGGTACATTTGTTATTAGACATCGTGAACCAACGTTTTCATTTTTCAAGTTAAGTGTTGCTTTGACTGTTCCGTCGCTCAAGTATTCAAGATTGAAGCCCATTTTCTTTGTTAAGCTTAAAGCCCTATAGTTGTTCTGTAGCATTATTGCGTAGACGCTTTCGACGCCTTTTTCTTTTGCAATGTCAAGCACGTAGTCAACCATTTTAGTTCCCAAACCTAAGTTTTGCCAGTAGTCGGTTACAATGAAGGCCATTTCACTGCTTTTTCCATCAGTCTCAATGATAACACGGCTTACACCAAGGAGTTTTCTTTTTCCGTTTTCAACCATTTCAGCGACAATTGCGATTTCTCTGTCATAATCAATGTTGCAGTAGCGGACTCGAACTTCACGCGGAGTGTCTGTGAGCATTTGGAAAAACCTGTATCGTATGGATTCTTCTGAGAAGCTTTGGAACATTTCAAGCCACATGGGTTCGTCTTCTGGCTTTATTGGGCGCAGCAATACTTGTTGTGTGCTTTTTAGTCGCCATATGGTTTCGTATTTTTTTGGGTAAGGACTAATAATCATGTGCTCGTGTAACTCAAATTTCTTGCAAACTGCATCTTTGTCAATTACAATGCGAGCGTCAAGAATGCATTCTTCTTTCTCATTGATTAATAGTGGGTTAATGTCAATTTCCTTTATTTGCGGGAAATCAACAAGCAATTGAGAGAATTGTAGCACGGTTTCATCGAGCTTCGTAAGATCAACAGGAGCGGAACCTCGGTATCCTTTGAGTAATTGGTAAATATTTGTTTCTTCCATCATGCGGTGAACCAGAGTTGTATTTAATGGTGGAAGCCCAATTGAATAATCTTTGAAAAGCTCTACACCAACACCGCCCATACCGAATAATATTACTGGACCGAAGACTGGATCGGTTTTTCCGCCGATTATGATTTCCTGGCCTTTTCTCTCAACCATGGGTTGAACTGTAACACCAATTATTTGGGCCTTTGGATTATAGGTTGTTGCTCTTTGGATTAGAAGTTCGAAAGCATCGCGAACTTGGTTTGGAGTTTTAATGTTCAGAATTACTCCACCTGCATCTGTTTTGTGGAGGATTTGGGGTGACAAAATTTTTAGTACAACTGGGAAACCCATATCTTGGGCAAACATCACTGCTTCGTCTACAGTGTTAGCGGCTTCTGTTCTTACAATCGGAAAATTATAGTATTTGAGGACTTTTTTTGCTTCGTCTTCAGTTAAAACGTCTCGGCCTTCAAATGCAGCATTCCGTAATATGACCATTATGGGGCGTTTTGGGGGTGAGTCGTCGAGCGGTAACTCTTCAGGGGTTTCATATAAGAGTTCTTTGTTGCGTTGGTACTCGTACATGTACATGTATGTTTTGATTGCTTGTTCAGGAGTTGAGTATGTTGGGATGTTATTTGCGTTTAGGATGTTGTTGGCTTCTTGAACTGGGCCAAAACCCATAAACGAGGTTAAGATTGTTTTGTTTAGGTTAGTTTTGTTGCGTACAAGATCAACTATGTTTTTGGAAATTTCTATTGCTTCTGAGACTGCTTGCTGAGTGAAAATAATCAAGATTCCATCGATGTTTTCGTCGTTGAGGCAGACTTCAACCGCGGCTTTGTAACGGTCAGCTTTCGCGTCACCCAAAACGTCGATTGGGTTGCCCTTGCTCCAGAAAGGAGGCAGTACACCGTTGAGAGTCTCCAGCGATTTCTGGCTTAGACTTGCTAACTTGCCATTATAAGCAATTAAAGCGTCCGTTGCCATTACTCCTGGTCCACCCGCGTTAGTTATTATTGCTAGTTTCGGACCTTTTGGTAATGGTTGTGACCCTAAGACCTCTGCCGAGTTAAATAAGTCAGCGATTTCACTGACTCTTACAATGCCCGCACGTTTGAAAGCAGCATCGTAAATGCCATCTTCTCCTGAGAGCGAACCCGTATGAGAAGCTGCAGCCATTGCACTTTCAGCAAATTTGCCAGACTTGACTACAATGATAGGTTTGGCTCTTGCAAAATGTTTTGCTGCACTCATGAATTTGCGTGCATCTGTTATGCCTTCCACGTACATCAATATACTTTTGGTTTTTGGGTCGGAACCGAAATAATCTATCAGGTCACCGAAGTCTACGTCAACCATGGAGCCGACGGAAACGAAGTTGCTAAAGCCGATGTTTTCATGGATTGCCCAGTCAAGAACTGCTGAGCCCAAAGCGCCGCTTTGAGAAAGAAAAGCAACATTGCCTGGTTTAGGCATTTTATCCAAAAAAGTAGCATTAAGATTTATTTTAGGGCGAAGCACGCCAATGCAGTTTGGTCCTATAACTCGGATTCCATAGTTTTTGGCGATTTGACAAATCTTCTCTTCTAAAGCTTTCCCAGCAGGACCTGTCTCTTTAAAGCCAGCGGATACAATGATTACGCCTTTAGCATTTGCCTTTCCACATTCCTCCATCACATCAGGAACAGTTTTGGCAGGCGTGGCAATCATAACTAGGTCGACAGGTTCTGGAATCTCAGCGACTGATTTGTAAGTTTTAACTCCCAAAATCTCTGGCTTTCGAATGTTGACAAAGTAAACTTTGCCTGCGAAACCCATTTTGGTAAAATTTTTTACAATCGCGTAGCCTACCGAGCCTTCAGCGTCACTGGCTCCGACAATAGCTACACTTTTGGGGTTGAAAATACTATCAAGATTTAATGTTCCCATTAGAAGTACCTTTCACATTTATTTTTCTTGAAATCAGCCTCGGAGAGCTTCACTTTCCTCGACCAATTGATTTGGAAACCTTTTATAAACGACTTTTTCACCTTAATTCACCATCGGTTTGTTTTCATTCCATTATTATTTTTAATGCCGATGTATAGGCGCCGAGTTTCTTTCTAAGGATAACTCTGCACCATCCCACGACGGTTAGTTTAGGGTCTCTGCATATATAGATTTATGAATTTCGGCTCTAGTTGATGGTTTACCTATGGTACTGGATAATTAAAAATTATTTGTTCCAGAAATTGATTTCTAAAATTATCCGTCGAAGAATAATGATACACTTAACAAAATTGTTATTATGCACATTTCAAATAACAATCTCTTAGGTGCATACTTTGAAACAGTTCGTGATCACTCCGGCGGCGGGAAAACGCTTAATTGCCAAAACACTGGCAAACCACCCCGCAGTCAGAAAAGCGCTCAAGAACGGGACAGTTGTCATTGTCGCTGGAACAACCAACGGATACGTAGCAGAAGAAATATTCAAGGCCCATCGCATCGAAAACGATTTTTCGAGGAAACATTTTTTCCGCGGCATAACCCTGCCATCCAAAGGATCTGTGTCTGGTACGGGTCGGTTGCCAGATGTAAGTGCTTTTCCTGGTGATGTGGTGATTGTTAAGGGTGTTTGGCAGAGGGGCAAGTCGATTGAGGATGTGGTTGATTCGCTTAAGGAAGGCGACGTCATCTTGAAAGGTGCGAATGCGTTGGATTTGGCTCGTAGGCAGGCGGCGGTTTTGATTGGTCACCCAAAAGCTGGAACCATTGGTTTGGCTTTGCCTGCTGTGGTTGGGCGCCGAGTAAAACTCATTATTCCTGTGGGTGTTGAGAAGCGGGTGGATGGCGATTTGTTTGCGCTAGCCCAGAAGCTCAACGCGCCCGGTGCAGGTGGGAGTCGTTTGCTGCCTGTTCCAGGCGAGGTGTTCACAGAGTTGGATGCATTAGCGGCTTTGACCGGCGCCACTGTGGAGTTGATTGCTGCAGGAGGAGTCTGCGGCGCAGAAGGCGCGGTTTGGCTGGCTGTTAGCGGCAACGAAGAACAGGAAAAATACGCCGAACAAATTGTTGCTTCAGTCGCGGATGAACCAGCGTTTGGACCAGAAAACCTCTAATTTCTAAAATTCCATGCCAGAGAATCTGCCAAAATTTGCCTAATCAATTCCGGGCAGGGCAGCGCGCCCAAACTCAAAACTGAATGGAGCCTACTCTACTTGGAAAACGTTTCCGCATTTTGTGCATCTGATACTTTGCTTCTCACTTCCTTTGGAATACACCAAAAGATAACTGCAAGAAGGGCACTTTATTGACAATATCTTATTATTCACTGGTTCCGTTCTCACAGCTGATTCTGTCCTAGGCTCTGGTTCAGTTCTAGGGGCTGGTTCGGTTCGAGCTTCTGGCTCTGTTCTAGGCAACGGTTCTCTTCTAGGCTCAGGTTCTGTTCTAGCGTCGGGTTCCCATTTATTTGCTTGAAGAACGTTTGTCAACTAACTCATCCCGCTAGTAACTCCAAAACATCTGCCGCTTTTATGTTTACCTCATCGCGTGCGGCGTCAATTAAGAAAACGGAGAAAAAAGTACGCAATTTTATCCTTCAATCATTCGAAACTCTTAAATCTATAACTATAATTATAGAATAAATGGGTGGCTACTATGCCAACAACAGTTCAGGTAAACGAAAAAACTCTTCAAATGCTCAACAAAGCAAAAAAGGAAATGAAAGCCAAAAGCCACGACGAAGTAATAAAGAAGTTACTCGTCGAACGGAAAAAGATTCCCTGCTCAATGTTCGGTTCAAACCCTAAGCTCACCTCATTCACTGAAGAAGACCGGGCTGAATTTCATGAGCTGTAATTACATCATAGACACATACGCTTGGATCGAATATTTTAAAGCCTCCAAAATGGGCGAAGCTGCCAAGAAATTCATAGAAAGTGAGCATTCAATCACCCCGACAATTGTGGTTTCAGAAATTAGTCGGAAATTAAGAAAAGATATTGAGCTTGGAAATGAAACTGTGGAAGGGCGATTACGACGTTTAGAATTTATAAGAGCGACAAGCAGGATTGTGGATTTGGATGTTGAAATCGCCATTGAGGCAGGCGGAGTCAATGAAGATTTGAAGGTTGAAGCGAAGGGCTGGGGTTTAGCGGATTCAATAGTTCTCTGCACAGCAAGAAGTTTCAAGGGAAAAGTTGTCACCGAAGACGAACATTTCCGCCATTTAGACAACGTCATTTTCGTCAAAACTTGAATATGTTGGTAGATGAGGCTAGAAATTCACTCATAAAAAGATTAGCCCTCTTCAACGTGGTTTTAAAATTAGCTCTTCGACTTAACGGCAACCTAAACCCTATGCTTCACACAATTCCACACGAATCAAGACAAAACCGGAAATTGAGAAAACCATACATATTATAGAAGCGTTCAATCAAGAAGAATTGCCTGCTGACAAAGCGAGCATAGAGCAGAAGCTGGAGCTATACGATGCTCTGTGACAAAAGCGCATTATTTGAATTTTTAGAAGTTGTAGATTTCTAATTGTTGACCTTCTTCTTTTGTTCCTTCAAGCGATTTTTAGGCGGAGAGGTTACTTAAAATGTCATTTAACGTATTTTTCTTAAAATACTATCTACTGAGGTGAAAACACGTGCCGCATAAGTTGCTCTCTCCGAAGGCAATTGTATTAGGTATTCCGCCGCCGCAGTTGGTCCATCTGAAGTTTCAGATTCAAAAGCCTTCCTTAAAAGTTCAATTGATTCTTCTACGAAGGGACTATCCAATTTCCACTTTGAAAGTTTTGAATCGATGTCATCAACTGAAATCATGATTGAGTAAATATCATATGGATCTTTGATCCTGTTTGCGTTGTTATCGAATGCATGAGCTTTCAAGGATATGGAAGCCACAGGTCCTGACACTAGAATTTCAGTTTTATCCAATTTCTGCATGAAATTGTCATCAAACGCTATTGAGCAACCAGAGATAACTACTGGCGATACGCCACTTTGTATTTTGTATGTTCTTAAGCTCAAAGGATTGTGTTCTGGCTCACATAAGAAATGAACTTCAAACTCAACTTGATCATCAGTTCTCTTAAATTCATATGCCCCTGATTGTTCGTACTTCAGTTCTTCGGTCAGAAGCCTTTCAATGCTTGGATAAACATTCATAAGTTCGAGCGAAAGAACCAAATCAATGTCTCTCGAACCTGTATGATCAAATTTGCCTAACGAGATGAAATAAGGCGCCCAACCACCCGTCAGAACAAATCTCTTCTGCAGGTCTTTGTCATGATTAAACGCTTCACTGATCTCATTGAGCGCTTTGAAAGAAACATCAACCTGATGCTTTGTGTACACTATTTTCAATTGCCTCCAAGGGTTCAAATTGCAAGTTTGCTTTTTCCAATTCCTTCATTGCCGCCTCGGTTATTGAAGGAGCCACTAAAATCCCTTTAGTTGTCGGCCCAAAATTCAAAACAGCTCTCTTTAGGCTATCCACGGAATCAAGTTTTGCTGTAGAAGTTTTAAGTTCAACTACAATGATTTCTTTTGTACGTGGATTACGGAGAATAAAATCAGGTTCCAAACCATTTTCCGCTGAAAGTACTCTATCGACTACTAATCCTTGTGTCACAAAGAATTCTTTGGCCATTTCAACCGTCTTGTCAAGGCGCATTTTCCACTCATATTTTCTAGTTAAAAGCCGCTCAGCTGCCTCTCTAGTCCTGTCAGTATCATTGTACAAATCCAAAATTAGCTGCAAATCTGACACAATAGTAACTGAACCAACTCTGCTATCTGTAACTTCTCGGGCTCCATAGAAAACGAATTCATCCTCAGGCACGAAGAAAATTACGTTTCCGCCAATCTCCGCGATTTCAAGGTTTAGCGCACTAACCACCTTTTCCATGTCATTTTCAGTCAAGAGATAGGCGCGAACCTCGGCAGGCCTTATGTACTGAGTAGCAAGATCTGTCGCGAATGAACCCGTAAACGCATAATTTATAGAATATTCTTTTGCAATTTCCGATATTCTCTGCCCAATTTCATAGAGTGTACCAGATGAATAGTAGGCCTTGCTTTTCTGCATGCCTGAATTATAGGCTGCAGCCCATCGTTTCATTAACTCTTCTTCTTTGCGGAGTTTCAATTTCATCGATCTTTCTCGGATCAGAAAACCCATATCAATTAGGTCATTTGTTATTATCGACGTTAAGCCTAAACTCACTTTTGCTTCTGCAGCCAATTGTCTTGTTGTCCACTTTTTTTGAGGATTTAAGATTAGAACTCGGATAATATGGGAAGATTTTCCCACAAATAGGTTCCTAACCATAGACGTTTAAACCGTAAACGTTTACTGTTCATCGTATTATATATATGTTCACTTATATTGAACATGTTCAATATTTTCCTTAGTGTTCGAAAAAATTGAACGGACACTCTTGATTTTCTACCTGAAATTATTGCTCTTACCAGAATGTTGGTAATCACCAGTCTTTAGCAGTCCGTCTTCAATGTAGTTTACTTCTTCTACTTAACGGCAACCTAAACTCTACCCTTCACACACAAATCCACACAAATCACGACAAATCAACACAAATCAAAACAAATCGAAACATCAACTACAAACACTTCAAGCCCTGCCTCAAAAAAACAACCCAAAACACAAAGAACAAAATTGCGCACCAAAAAACACAAGAAAAACCGCGCCTACGCGCGCTAAATAGGAAACAAATGAATGCTGCGAGATTCTAAAGTCGACAAAGACCCAAATAGCGGATTTACGGTTTAACAGAGTATGTCAGTATACCTTGTTTTCGTTGCCGCTTTTGCGACGTTGGTTGCGACCTATGTTTACATACGCTCGATGTTCAAAGGGGGTGCCAAGCCGAATAGGGTGTCTTGGCTTATGTGGTCAATCGCACCTTTCATCGCAACCGCAGCTGCTATATCCAACGGGGTAGGCTGGGCAGCTTTACCAGTATTCATGTCGGGGTTTTCGCCACTTCTGATATTTACAGCTTCGTTTGTTACAAAGAAAGCCTACTGGAAGCTCGCATCGTTTGACTATGTCTGCGGGATATTATCAGGGCTGGCCTTAGTTCTTTGGTATGTGACCAAAGACCCAAACGTAGCAATAGCCTTCGCAATTGTGGCTGATGGATTGGCCGCAATACCAACTCTCACAAAGGCATGGAACCATCCAGAAACCGAGTCCGCCTGGCCCTTCATAGTCGGAGTATTCAATGCCCTGACAAGTTTCGGGGCTGCCACAATGTGGACCTTCTCGGAGTACGCCTTCCCATTGTACCTGATAGCAATAAACGTCATGCTTTCTTTCTCAGTGTATCATAAAAAGTTAGTTTCATTTCTAGCAAAGTAACTATAACATCAGACATACGGGGTCAACTGGTCCACTTCCAGAAACGCAAGCTCTAAAAATAAGTTGCTTTTCGATTTTTTTGTTCGGTCGCGCGCTATGTACAGTATATAAACAATCCCAAACGTTTATTTCTGAAATGCTTGCTAAAATAATTCAGCAGCCTAAAAGAAACTTACACGGAGATGTTTTCACGAGTAAAGAGCCGTCTGCCTCAGATCCAATGCTTGGCGCTCGCGCTCATCGCTTTCTTGAGTTGCGGCGATTATTCTCAGAAGTGTTAGGAACTTTCTTTCTTGTTTTAGTAGCGGTTGGAGGAGGCGTCGTAAATACTGCAACACATGGAGCCATTAGCCAAGTTGCTCTTGTTATTGCTCCTGGTTTAATGGTTATGGCAATCATTCTTTTTATGGGAAAGGTTTCTGGGGCTCATCTAAATCCCGCAGTAACGATTGCTTTTTCTGCTCGAGGTGATTTCCCTTGGCGCCGAGTCCCTGGATACATCGTAGCTCAAATTGCCGGCGGTGTTATAGCATGTTATTTTCTTGCCCTCACATTTGGTGTGAAGGGAACTTTTGGTTCCACTCAACCAGGAGCTGGCTTTACTGGTTTGCAAGCAGTTTTGATAGAATTTATTCTTACACTTGGACTGGTCAGCGTAATTCTCGGAACCGCTTCTAAAGCTCAAAACATCGGACCCCTATCTGCCCTCGCAGTTGGCAGCTATATTGCGTTAGCCGGACTTTGGGCAGCACCCATATCTGGAGCATCAATGAACCCAGCGCGCTCATTTGCTCCAGATCTTTTTCTTCTTAATTTTGGTACCTACTGGATATATTTAGTAGGGCCTATAGCAGGTGCATTACTTGCGGTGTTTTTCGCTTATATTCTGCGTGGACCTGGCCCCGACGAAGTAGCAATTGAGGCCGCACAAGGTGTCCTAAAATAACTGACCAATCAGAAACTAACTATTGCCACATAAAGTGATAATGGTGAACAAAAAAGGAGGTCTAAAGAAATATCCGACCCTATACAGCCAAATAAAAGTCTTAGTCGTCAGAAGCGTTGGCAAAAAGGAAAGGAACTAAGTGTCAAGATTTCATGGAAGAGCCACGGTGAGTGGAAACGTCCAAGTAATTTTCAAGACCCCATCAGCCTAATTCAAGAGCATGATAAAGGGCGACTATCGTTTTTGCTGCCTATTAAATATGGACGCATGGCAACTTCAGCTTTTGCTTATCTTAGGGGTTCAGCCGCTGTCATGGCAGCTGACCTTGCAAGTACCCCAGTCACCGGCATCAAAACAATGTTAAGCGGCGACGCACACTTGTCCAACTTCGGCATCTTTGCGTCGCCTGAGCGCAAACTAATCTTTGACATAAACGATTTTGATGAATGTTACCCTGGTCCATGGGAATGGGACCTCAAACGCTTAGCCACCAGTGCAGCCATTGCGGGAAGAGACAAGGGGTTTAAACCTGAAGATAATCGCAAACTAGCCAAACATGTCGCCAAAAAATATCGTAAAGCAATAACAAAATTTGCTACTATGCTTACCTTAGATTTATGGTATTCCTATGTGGACGCTGAAAGGCTCTTAAAAGCATTTCATAACTCTAAAAAAGAGTCAAAAATTTTGAAAAAAACGATCAAGAAGGCCTGTACTAGAACAGAGGAGCAATCACTTGAGAAGTACACCGAAATTGTAGATGATCAACGACAATTTATTAATAATCCACCATTGATGATTCGTCTAACCGACATTCCTCAGAGTAATGCCTTGACACAGAAAATCCAAGTACTAAGAAATGACCTAGAAAAAGCCTGGCTTGAATACGTCAACAGCGTCGAAATAGATCGTCGCGAACTGCTGAGCCGTTATCACATCGTCGATACTGCTTTAAGAGTTGTCGGCGTGGGCAGTGTGGGAACTCGATGCTTCATAGCTTTGCTGGAAGCCAACTCAACTGATGATGAAATTGTGCTACAACAAAAGGAGGCTGGAACTTCGGTATTAGAACCCTACTTAACCCAACGAGAATTTGCCAATCATGCAGACCGTGTAGTAACAGGACAGCGGTTAATGCAGTCGGCAAGCGATATCTTTCTGGGATGGAGTCGCGGTTTTGCTTCTTCGGGACGCGATTATTATTGGCGCCAGCTAAGAGATATGAAAGGATCCGTCGATGTTTCTCTATTGGATATGAAAGGTTTTAAGGATTACCTTGCATGCTGCAGCTATTGCCTGGCACTAGCTCACGCTCGTTCAGGAGATGCCGTTGGGATTTCAGGATACCTGGATAATGGCAAACCATTCGACGAAGCGATTGCAAACTTTAGCGTTTCCTACGCAGAACAAACGGAGCACGATTATCACGCTCTAGTAGATGCCATCAAGGCTGGTCGCATTGTTGCTCAGAAAGGCGTTTGATTAAGGTCAACAGTGATCTTAGCCCATAGCGGTCACGCACGCGTGTCCGGCATAGTTTCTACCTGCGCGAGTTTGTTGTACCTTTTTTTCTAAAAATTTCTGGTCGGCTAGTTTATGTTGGTTCAAGCGTTATGTCTATGAGGTGCTTGTATATTTGGAAGGTTGCTTGATCTTTAAAGTTCGTCTTTTTTCAGCCAGTGATGTTTCTCCAGTTAATTAAGATGAAAAGCCATGCAGGAATTATCCAAATTGTTTTATTGTCTTGTTTTGTTTCGCTTAGCGTTTCTTCGCTTATGATGATTCCGAAATCTGCTTTGTTCTCAGTCATGAATCTGAGAAGCCCCCTCATGTCTTTGTTTTCAATTTCTTTTCTGTATTTGACCTCTGCTGGAACAAGTTTTTTGTTTCGTTCGAGAACGATGTCAACTTCGTTTTTTCCTCTTCGCCAATAATATTTCGCTTTGCAAGAGACTACTACTAAGTTTTCGATTATTCTAGAGAGTGTTTCTTTTTCTTTGAAGTTTTGGGGTTCAAGTGAGAAAATAATGCCCGTTGAGAGAATGTATGTTTTTGGGAGTTTTCTGATTGAAATCGCTCCTTTTCTGTAGTTTGATGTTTGGTAGAGGAGCATGGCGTATTTTAGAAGGTGAAAATAGTTTGAGATTGTTCTTCGGTCTCTTTTCAGGTCTTTTGAAATGCTTATGTAGTTAGTTAGCATGCCGGGGTTCGAGCATGCCAAGAGCATAATTTTTTCGAACAATTCAAAATCTCTGTTTTCAACCAGAAAAGCAAAATCTTTGAAAATTACTCTATCGGTAACGCTGTTCCTGATGTATTCTGCTATACGTTTCTCGTTACTTTCTTCAGTGAGCTCTGGGAAACCTCCTTTTCTCACATAATCCGAGAACATAGGCAATGCAATTGTTTGTTTAAGATAGGCCTCTTTGAGTTTTACATAGTTGAATTCAACGTAGTCAAGAGGGGTCTTTTTCATGGCTGAAAATTCTTTGAAATCAAGCGGGTCAACAGGTATGGAGAAAAACCTTCCAGCCAGTTTTTCTCTAACCGACCTTTCAATAAGTAATGAAGCCGAGCCAGATACAACAAATTTAATTTTTGGGTAAAGGTCGTAAAAAGTTTTAAGCTTGCCTTCCCAACCCTTGGAATACTGTACTTCATCAAGAAATAGGTATGTCCTCTCATCCAGAACTGAAAAACTCTTCATTAAAACATCTTTTTCATATGTCTCCAGCACTTCTTCAAGGCTGATTTTTTCATCGTCGAAGGAAAAATATAGAATATTTCTTGGTTCAATGCCCTTTGATAGCAACTCTTCAATGACCTGAAACATGATTGTGCTTTTTCCAACCCGTCTTAATCCCGTAACGACTAAAACTTGTCTGTTTTCCAACGCTTCTAAAACGTCAAAGTAGACAGATCGCCTAAAAGGCTTAGCTAAATCTTCGGGGATTTTGCCGGTTGACCAATGTTGATTAAATCTCTGCAAGATATTTGAATCTATCATATGTGTACTTTAAGATGTACTTATATTTAAATTATCAATACGTTATAACGTACAAAAATTCAAAAAAATTGCGAACCCGCAGCTAAAAGACTGGAGTTATTGGATAAGAAGCGTCTACCAAGTTTCAAGCTTAAAGTTTTTGATTCTGCTGAAGTGCGATTTGTTACGTGTAACGAGCGTTAAATCGTTCTCGATGGTTATTCCAGCTATCATGGCATCCCTGTAGTCGATTGGCTGACCCTTTTCCCTCAGTTCTGCGGTTAGTTCCCCTGCTTTTCGTGAAGAGGCAAGATCAAAGGGAATTAACTCCAGTCTTTCAAGCAACTTAACAGCTTCTTTCACATTCTCGCTCTTCATCGCTGACCTATATGCACCAAAAAAGATTTCAAACGCGTTGATGGCAGTAGTGGCTCCTCTAGATTCCTCATCTATTTTTGTTACCTTGTTATAAGCTTCTTCTTTGCCTCTGAGAATCGCTATGAGTAAATCAGTGTCGAGACATTTCATTATATAATCTCTCCCTAGTCATACGCCATCCTTCAGAGAGTTCAGCTTGAATAGCTTCTTCTTCCTCATCTGTCATCTTCCAAGCGCCGAAGGAATCTGCTAGCTTACCTGACTTTTTCGTGATGCGCAGAATTATCTCTGTGAAGCTTTCCTTGTTTTTCTTTTCACGTAGCAAGGCTTCGTATGCGCCTTCTGTAATTGAGATAGTTTTAGTAACCATAATCTATGTATGTGTACATGTGCACAGATAAACCTTGCTAAGATAAATGAATGAATCGGGAGTCCTGCTGGGTTGCAGTTTGCTGGTTTATGTGGGTTCAAGCGTTATTTCTACGAGGCGGCCTGCCAGATTTTCTTCTCTACCATGCGCCGCGAACAAGACTGCTTTTGGAATGAATATGCGTCCATCCTTACCCATCCTTGAAAAAACTCCCAACCGTCTCCAAGCCCACGTATTCCAACGCGCAGAACCTGATCAGGCTCCAATTTAAGCTGCCACCGGTTAATCTTTGAAACCTGAAAAAGATTCGCCCTCTTCAACGTGGTTTTAAAATTAACTCTTCGACTTAACGGCAACCTAAACATTTCCTCCTTTTCAGGATGCTGAGGAGGGACGCGAAAATACTTCCTTGTACTTGCTTGTACTTCCTCATACTTCCTTATACTTTCTCGTACTCTTGTGTACTTCTGTGTACTCAACCTGCAAACAATTTAAGCCCTGCCTCAAAAAAGCAACCCAAAACAACAAGAAAAAATTTCGCGCCAAAAAACACCAGAAAAACAGCGCCTACATCTGCGAAAGACTTAAACTGTGTTCTGTCTCTTTAGGTTTCGGCGGTGGATCTTAGGCGGTGGGGTAGGGGTCCATTGTACCGTAAACCCTCTATATGACGGGCTGACATCTGCGGATGAGGCGTCAAAGGCCGCTTGGATTTTCATTTCCGAAACATTGACTATCCGTCCTTTGGGGCTGGCGGTCAACGGGCAGCTTCCGTAGGGGAACTGTTTCATTGTTCACCAGGCGAACCCGGCTAGGCTCGGGAGAGAGCAACCTAAGTTTGGACGCTATGCGCTCAAGGGGGTGCGGGTAAGAGCGTAGGGCTTGAGGCTTCCAGACGGAGTCTGGGCGTCAAACCGCAGTGATCCACCGCTACTGTTTCTCTTGGGCCTTCAGCATTCAATCGACTTTTTAGTGGCGGAATGTTTTCTTTAACTGCCTTCCAGAGAGTTTCCACGTCAATTCCGAAGTAGACGTGGATTAGTTGTTTCGCTGTCCAGTGGTTCTTTTCTAGGAGTGCTTCTGTTTTTATTCGGGTGTCAAATTCAGCGTTGTTCGCTAATTGCGAACATTGATAAATAGCGGCAAACAAACAGCCTTTAGTAACGGGTTTTCATACCATTACTACTTCCTCAAGAATATGCTTACCAATGTGCGGCTTAAGCGACGCTTTAGTTCCAAGGTCAACCTTTACTCCAAGCTTCTTTGTTAAGAACTCCTCTAAGTCCAAAAACTCGAAAAGCCCAACATGCGCGTCTTTTGCTAGAGTTACGAGGATGTCTAAGTCGTTTTTTTCGGTTTGTTTTCCAAGAGTGTAGGAACCGAAGACTCCTATGGTTTCCACTCCAAACCGCTCTCTCAGCGTTGGCTTGAGCGTTTCCAAAGTTGATGTTATTTCTTTCAATGTTTTCATGGCTGTTACTAAGACTATTACGAGTCTTCTTTCTTTTTTGGTTTACGCCTTCGTAATTTGCTAAGTGGTATGTCTGGTGAAATATCGCCGCTCCATTCACAATCTCGACATTAAATGTCATACATCTCTGATGTATCAGATTGCGATTGCATTTCTTGATTGTGTATGTTTGATGAACCGCAGTTTGGGCATCGCTTTGGAATCAGTTTTCCCATATTATTCATGCTCGTTTGATTATTTATGACTTTTATGGCTTTACTTGTGTTATTTAACTTTTAAATAATCCTTGATGCCCGTTCTGAAACGCGTATTTGGGTGCTGTATAGGATCCTATCAAGATCATCTAGTAAACCGGGGGCAGGCTGTGAGAGAGAAAGAAGAAGGCTACAAAACGAGAAGTAATTGAATCGGGTTCTCTTGCCTTCATTTAAAACTGTTGATTGCAAGATAGCAATTATTATAAATAAAACAACAGCTAATAGAGAAATCGATCTATCATGAGCTTGCAGCAGGAACTTCCGCAGTGCCCCGTATGCGGTTCAACAAGTGCATACGAGCTTTCAGGAATAGTCGGAAAATACGCTAAATGCAACCAGTGCCAAACTAAATGGAAACTGGTCATGGAAAAACAAAAAATAGCAGGCTTAACGTTGCATGAACTGCCGAAAAACGGAGCCGGGCTATACAAAGTTGCAAGTACAAATGTTCCATTATTCGTCGAAATCGGCAAGCCCATCGCGTTAGTTTTCTGGAAAGATCTTAAACTTGACGGAAAAATAGACTGGGGATTCCTTTCAAACGCAGTAGACCCGACCGTCTTAACATGCGTCATAATAGACAAATCAGAATCTATCCTAAACCTCTGGACTGGCAACCGCCAAATAAAAAACGAAGCGGCCGTAACCCCTGCTCAAAAGAGAGCAATGATCCTTCAAATCGGCGCTCTTCTGCTTACAAGTCGAAGACTCATCTGGCTTGAAAAGCGGCGAATGGGTGTTTGGAAGCCGCAAATCACCTACCAAGTCGCACTTGACATGCCACTGGAGGACATAAAGGGTGTATCAGCAGAAAGCGGAGACAGCGGTAACTGGGAATCAGCAAAAAAAGTTTCAATCGTCACCAACGACGGCGAAAAAACCTTCAATCTTCAAAACGCCTTCCAAGAACTGCTAAAGCCAATGATTGAATGCGCTATTAAAATGCGAATAGACGAAAATGAAGCCGAAAGGAAAAGAGACAAAATACACGTCATGCTGGACTTCTCTTTTTTGAAATCAGTAATGGAAAAAGGCGGCCTAGTAATGCAAGTACTCAAGTGCCCCGAATGCGGAGCCACAGTTGATTTTCCAAAAAGTGGAAACGAAACAAAATGCAATCATTGTGGAAAAACAATTTACGCTCAAGACGTTTTCGAAAAAGTGAAAGGACTAATATAGCAACTTTTTCAGTTTCTAACTTTCTTCAGTGATTCGATAACTCTTACTTAGATTCATCAAGGCTTTTTTTGTAGAGTGCTTTGTCGATTACTCTTACGTCCAGGTTTTGTTTGGCTGCTGTTTTCCTCATTGCCCAGAGCAGTTTTAGATAATTCTGAGTTGTTAACAAGTTAGGCGGTGGATTGCCAAGCAGCGCCTTCCACACAGAGGCATCTAGAATGCCGTATTGTTTTGGGTCAAAGAACGCGAGGATAACGCTGGCTAACACGGGGCTGATGCCTTCCAGCAGTGTGAGACAGTTCATTCGGTAGGCGTCTTCGCAAGAAGGGATGCTTAGAGCTTGGCTTGAAAGGCGATTAACTGTCCCTTCATCGTTTCGAGTCACTAACGCTAAAATCCGAGTTTTTTTCTCAGGCTCCTCTTTGAATTTCCACTCAACAACTTGCGCTAAATCACCGCAGGTTAACGCTTTCGCCTTTCGAAATTTAGAGCCCAACTCCCGTTCCCTCTGCGCCTGCCAACCGAGGCTTTTATCGTATTTGCGGCTCCACAACAAAAAATCAGCCTTATCCACAGTATCACCGAGCAGTGAATAATTGATAAATTGCTTACATTTCTGCCTTTGCCCAAAAAATAATCAAAAATAAATTAAGAAAAGAACATGGTTAGTTTTGGTCTACTAAATGGGCTGTTCCGTCTGGGCAGTACACTTTCTCGTTTTTGCTAACGCGCCTGTAGCGTTCACTGCACATGTGCAGGAGCGTGCAGCCGTCACAATCTCTACTCAGCATTTTTCCGCCTCCTTTTAGAGCATTGAGCATCGGTGGAATCTGCTTATAAGGCTATGTAATATGCATGTATATACATTCAAGAGCGGATTAGCAGTGCTTATTGTGTTAGCACTAAAACGTAATGTCAAACAGTACCCATGATATAAAAATGATTATATTAAGGCGCTATGTTTTTGCCCCGTTCCTGTGAGACTTATGGACTTGCCAGCATTTCTGGCAGTACACAGGGCGGTCTGCATGGGGTTGAAATGGTACTCTGCATTCGCAGCCGCAGTCGCTGCAAACGGCGGTGTAAACTGGTTCTTGGTGAAATTGGCTAAACAAATGGTAGTTCTTGAGGCGTGGCCAACCTGTCTTGGCGTAACGTAGCATTTCAGGGTTGTCTTTTAGCCAGCGCATCATGTGAAAGAAGCTTTTGCCTCTTTTTTCTTCACGTTCAGCTAATGGTTCATAGCCTAAGTTGCGGATTTCGTCTAGGTAAGCGATTTCTGTTAACCTCTGCGCTTCGCCGACGACTCTGACGCGTTTAACGCGGTCTTCGCCGTAAACTTTACGAAGCTCCTCAGCGGCTACGTCAAAGATGCAGCCTTGACAAATGTGGATTGCCTCTTCTGGCTTAAGGTTAAACCATGCGACAAGTTCAGAGACGATGCGTGAGGCTTCTTGCAGGTACTCTTTTTCGCGGAAGATTTCTTGGTAGAATCTTACGTCGATCAGATCGTATTTGAATTCGCCTGTTTCTTCTTGGTAGGCGCCGATTACTACGCCGAAAAGTAAGTCGCCGCTTCCTGCATCGTCAACAATAAGTGTCAAAGTATTAGTGCCCTCACTTCTTTCAACGCAATGCTTAATTGGTGTATAAAAATAGTCCTCCCAAAAAGAAATAGACCTGATGGAGTTTATCTAACTGTTGCCGGTGCTAACTGCTGCTTAATACTTCGGCAGGGCTTTGTAATGTGCTGATAACTCCTTTTTTTCCAAGGCGCAGTTGCTTCTCGCCTCTAAAAACGCATATATGTGAATTCTTTATTTCAATGTTGTCTCCGACAGCGACTGTGTTTATTTGTCCTTCCCATAGGCAGAGTTTGATTTTTCCTGTTTCGTCTCCAACTAAAGCGTTAACTACCCTGACAGTATTACCAAATTGTGTATGAACTTGCACTGGCTTAGGAATCTCAAGAACCTCAGCCTTAACATTAACCTTTTTCATACAAGCTCTCAAATCGTGAATCGTAGTGAAGACTGAATCTATATTTTGTTTAGCGATTTTTTTGCATATTTTATCAGTTGTCATCCAGCTTTCGAAAGGATTATCCGTTCTCAACAGAAATTGTTCATCAACTCTGAATTGAGCTACAGCGTTATTGTCTTTTTTTATTAGAAAAATTATTTCATCTTTCACCTTACCACGGTATTCAACTGTAAGGTTGCCGCAGACGGCTTTTTCGTTGTCTTTTGCTTTAATAAGTGCTTGGAAAACTTCAGAGGGGTAAATGTTGTGTTTTACTGAAAGAAGAGCAATGTGCTCTCCTAAGGTTGATTTTTTCTTTCTCACATTTCTTCTCCCATGTGTCACGTCAGAGTCAAGAGAAAAAGCAAAGCGCAAAGGGTTCCATACTTTCTCTCAATATTATGAATGCCTACATATAACGAAGTGTTCCTATATTAGCTTGAATGTAAAAAAAGCCATTTTTCCTGAATTTTTAAGGAAATTTCAAACCTTAAATTATCCTAATGAAAAAACGTTCAAAATACTCTTCTTTTTTTGCCCTTCCTTAAGAAAAAGCTTGAGATAATAATTTGATATTTAATTTTTCAAGCTTTTCTTTATGAATTTAGTGTGAACTACCCCACGCTTATGCATGGGGTTTCCTGCGAGTGAACTTCCAACGTTGGAGTTAAATTAGAAATTCAAGGACTGATTCAAACAGCTGCAGAGACCTCGCCTTATGAATTCTGTATTCATAAAGCTTTAGAGCTAAATCTTGTTCTTGTAGAATTGGGTCCAGAGGGAAATGCATTTGATGGTTCGCCATCACCTTTTGCATATTCCACACCACTCTGAACCCACTTCCATTTGTTTCTAAATTTTTTACGTCATAAAAATTAAAGCTTCTAAAAGCTCCATGCTCTATTTTTCATCGGATTAATGAAAGAATTTAAACTGAAATCAAAAAGAATACCTGTACAATGTTTAATCTAAAAATAGTAAGCATTCAATTTATAAGCATGGAGAACAAGTTAAAGGGTACTGTGTAAGAAGCAATTTTTGCACACCAAATGTAGTAGGAGTTGAAATAGCGAATGTATAATAACAGAGAAATGCACAAGGCAACCTGCGCTGACTGCGGAAAAGAATGTGAAGTTCCTTTCAAGCCAGACGGCTCAAGGCCAGTTTATTGCCGTGAGTGCTACGCAAAACGAAGACCACCACGAAGATATTAAGCTCATTAGCTGAACATCTTTAACGTCGTCCTTATCATTTTCTTTTTATTTTTTATCATTTTATGTTGCTGGAAACCACAATTATTATAATTCACGTGTCAAATAACGCTAAATGTAAAAGGAGTCAACTGACCTGTATTGAAATTTGGAATAATGACGCGGAACATGGAAGCATGGAGCAGCACGCAAGTACGAGAAGCTCTGACTAAACGGGGCATTCCATATGAGTGCTTCACTTTTCCTAAATTGGTCGCAAGGCTCGCATACAAACCCTACTTCAAAGTTAACGGCACCAGCATCTTAGACGATTTAGACGGACTTATTATTCGTCCGATTGGTCGCGGTTCGCTTGAAGAACTGGTTTTCCGAATGGATATGCTCTACAAGCTTGAACGACAAGGCTTCTACATGGTGAATCCGCCAACCGCAATCGAGCACTGTGTTGACAAATATGACATTTTAGCTATCCTTGAGGATGTGGGTGTTCCTGTACCGCGGACGTTAGCCACTGAAAGCGTAAATGAAGCGCTAAAGGCATTTTCTGAATTAGGCGGAGACATTGTGGTTAAACCAGTTTTTGGTTCGAGAGGACAAGGCGCAACTCGCATAGTTGACGTAGACATCGCCGACACAATTTTCAAAGCAATAACCTTCCATCACGGCGTAATTTACATGCAGGAATTTGTACCTCACGGATACTCAGACATACGTGCATTCGTAATCGGCGACCGAGTAGTCGCATCCATGCGTCGCGTAGCTAAAGGATGGAAAACCAACTACAGTCAAGGAGCCAAGCCAGCACCAGCGAAAATCAGCAAAGAATTTGGGGAATTAGCAGTTAAATCTGCCAAAGCTGTCGGCTGCAAAGTCGCAGGAGTAGACATTTTAGAAGGACCCGAAGGACCACGAATCGTTGACGTAAATAGCCAGCCCGGCTGGAAAGGATTGCAGGTTGTAACAAAAGTCAACATAGCTGAAGAAATTGTTAACTTTATGCTATCTGAATTAAAAAAGTAACTTATTTGCTGGAAAGAAGCAGAGCGTATGGGTCGTCGGCAACTTGTGGAAAAGGCGTTTCTTTTCCCGTTTTGATTAAAACACGTTCTTTACTTTTCGTGAATTGCCCCAAAAAGGATGCGGAAAACCCGTTTTTGCTTAATATTTCTTTCACTTTTTCTTGTGCTTGAGGATCTACAGCAGCCAAAATCGTGCCCGTTGAAGACACCGCTAATACTTGTTCATCAATTAACTTAAAGTAATCTTGCAAAACCAACATTTCCTTGCAGACTGGTATTTTTTCCCGATTGACCCTAAAGCCCACTTTTGATGCTTCTGCCAACTCGTTTAGCGCTGCTACGAGTCCTCCTTCTGTAGCATCATGCATGGCGTGGACACCGCTTACTTTAGCCAGTTGCAATGCTTCCTTTACGCAACTTTGCATGCGAACCTGCTTAGAAAGATTTTCTTGTTGCATCACTCCGAAGAGTTCTTGCGCTAAAGCTTTTTGCGTCAGCGAGAAATTAGTGATTGGTTCTAAACCAAGCGGCTTAGTGCATAATATTAGGTCTCCTGGCTTAACGTTTCCCGATGTAAGTAGCTTTTCAGGTTGAACCGACCCATAAACTGTGGCGACGCCGAGTAGGTCTATGAGGCTATTGTACGTGCCTGTGTGTCCTCGAACGATGGCTACGTTGAGCTCGTCTGCTGCCTTGCATGTTTGCTTCATGATTTTTTGGAAAGTGGCTGGTTTAGTGGATGGTGGCCCTAAAAGGTTAATGGTGCAGAATTCTGGTTTGGCGCCGGAAAGCGATAGGTCTGAGGCTGCATAGTTGATCAGTAGCCAACCGAACCATTCTTCCGGGACGCCACTGCATGGGTCACTAGCAACCACCACGTATTTGCCGTCTAAAAGGTGCACACCTGAATCGTAGCCAACCATGGGCGGAATGATGACTCGTGAATCCTTCTTTATGCAGCTTAACAGTGTTTTCAGTTTCTCATTGGACAGTTTTCCCATGTTTCTTTGAACCTTACATGTAAATGTTTAGCCTCTTGCTTTTTTGCAGTAGGAAGATTGCGAATGCACAGATTATAATGCTCGGCACCATGTAGATCCCGTTATATATTGCGGAGTAAACGATTGAGCTCATGTGGGGTGGCGCGTACTGGGAAAAATAGATTACGCCTGAAGTAAAGTGAGACATGAAGCGTGCGGTACCGCCTACGACCACACCGATAACCGGACCAGCAACCGTAAGGTTTCGAAAGAATCCTGCAAGTCCAAGACATGCAAAAGCTAAGGGATAATCAAGAATGAATTGAGCAGGGTTAACAACGAAAGGCTCAATCGCAAGGTCAACCACGCCAAGCACGGCGCCTGCAAATATGCCGATTTTTGGTCCTCTTCGCAGCGCCAGCCAAAAGATAGGCACCATCCCAAGGTTAATTGTCCCTCCTTGTGGCATGACGAAGAAGGAGTGGCTAACCAGAGCTAACGCTCCTGCCATTGCGACAAATACAATTATTTCTGCGAGTATCTTGGTTGAGAAAATATTATTACTTTTAGTCGGTTCTGTTTGTTGTTTAATTTTTTTCCCTCCGCCAGTATTATCTGGTTCAGGTTCTAAGGGTCGACAGCACTTAGCCGTCCTCTCAGCCGGGTCATTCTCCCAGCTCCCCGAGAACTTATTTGAAGAGATATTGCTGCTTTGTCGCATATTAGTTTTGCTAAAGCGTTGGGTTTTCTGGGGGTCGAATTTTTTTCCCTCGGTCTATTTTTCGCTAGTGACATGTTGTTGTTTTTAAATGACTATTTGGTAGAAATGTAAAAATTTATTTACTCGTAGGATATTTTAGTAATTTATGGCAGAACAAATTGAGGATATAATCAAGGTTTCATCTAAAGGTCAAGTAGTAATCCCAAGGGAGATCCGCAAGAAATTGGGAGTGAAGGGTGGCGAGAAGCTTTTGGTGCTTACTCGCGATGGAGACATACTGCTCAGGAAAACTAAGGAGGTATCCATTGAGGATATAGCTAAGAAAATTGAAAAGGCAACCAGCGAAGAGTCTATTGATGTTGATACAATTGTGGCTGAGGCAGTCGAGTGGGCAAGAAAGTCAAAGTAGTTTTCGACACGAATGTTTGGCTTTCAATCTTCATAAAAAAGATTCTCAGTGACGAGTTTTCCCAAGTAAAACAAGAACTAACAATTTACGTTAGCAAAGACATCATATTAGAAATATCTAAAGTCCTATTATATCTCAAAATCGCTGAAATCCTAAGAAAAGCGCACGTAAACGAAAGAGAAATTCTACAAGCCATCGAAGCGAACTCAATAATAGTTAAGCCCAAGTTTAAACTTCAAGTTATAGAGGAAGATGTTGAAGATAACAAAATACTGGAATGTGCCTTGGCATCTGGAGCAGACATCATAGTATCCGGAGACAAACATCTCCTTAAACTTGGCAGGTTCAAAAAAACCAGAATTCTAACGCCCAGAGAATTTTTCGATAACATCAAAAGAAATTAGGCAATTAATTGCGCGCACTTTTTTCGAAGGGAGAGCAGTCGAGTGAGATGCAGCTTAGTGTTAATGAATAGGCTTTACTGCAATCCAACGAAAATAGCAATTTTGACTATTCCCTTAGCCAGTATCATCTAAGTTCAGGTTCATTTGGTCGACAGCACACAGCCGTCCTCTCAGCCAGGTCAATTTTCCCAGCTCTCCGAATTACCTTACAGTAAATTGATTCAGAAATGTTGTATTTTAGGATTGCGAAAGAAACGATCCAAAAAATATTATGCGGGTGGACTTGGTAAATTAGCATTATTTCGAGCTGCTTTTAACCCTGTTATTATTACTTGCAAGCCCCAGTCAAAAATTTCTGTAGGGGTGAGTTTGTGGTATTCTTCCATTATTGCGCTTAAAAATGCATCATCCTCTGAATTAGTCCCGATAGATTGAACGTCTTGCGGTGGTTCAATTCCTGCCTGCTCTTCAATTACAAAACCCCAAACATAATCGATTGTTGTGCCGGCAGCTAGACCCGCATTGAGCTTGTCAAATCCAGCTTTTTCTAAAACTCGAGTAACACCTACCATTATCTTCTCTAAAGTGTAGGCGCGGCCATACGTTGCTCCCGCAACTACGCGTCCTCCGTCTCTGTGAGCTATCAGCGCATTACGTAAGCAATGCATTAAATCGGCTAGCCATGTGGGCCAATTGTTTATGTCGGTTGGTGCGGTGAAGTTGTCGAGTTTTGCGTTTGAAAGGATTGCTTGAGCCATGTCATCTGTGAGGTCTTGTTTGTTTTTGAAATGCCAGTATAGAGCGGGCGCTTGTACGTTTAGTTTTGCTGCTATGCGTCTTAGGGTTACGTTTTCTAGACCTTCAGCGTCTAATATTTCCAATGCGGCTTTTATGACGGCGTCGGGTTGTATGTGTGGCGTTTTGGTTTTTCTTGTTTTCATTACTGTTGATTGTGGGTTGGCTGTTTATATGTTTAACCGCGTTAATTGATTATTTAACACCATTAAGTATTTATTTAACAACGTTAAGTTTATTTAACAATGTTAAGCAAATGAGGACTGAAAAATGCAGTCAATCATACACGTAGAAAAATTAACCAAACGCTACCGCAAAACCGAGAAACCAGCCGTAAACAACATCAGCTTCGATGTATACCCCGGCGAATCCTTCGCGTTTCTCGGACCCAACGGAGCAGGAAAAACAACCACCATATCAATCTTAACCACAACACTGGCAAAAACAAGCGGAAACATAACCATAGCAGGTTACGACGTAAGCACCCAAGCAAAAAATGTACGCGAAAATGTCGGCATCATTTTCCAGAATCCAAGCTTAGACCTCAACTTATCGGCCGAAGAAAACATACGTTTACACGTAAACCTCTACGGCGTCTATTCTTACAAGCCATTCTTTCGACTTATGCCCAAGGAATATCAAAATCAGGTTTTAGAGATGGCCAGGTTTATGGGCATACGCGAGGACCTGTTCAAACCCCTTAAAACCTTCTCAGGCGGAATGAAGCGTAAGCTAGAAATCATCCGCGGGTTAATGATAAAGCCCAAAGTGCTGTTCTTAGATGAACCAAGTCAAGGCTTAGATGCCGTTTCCCGCAGAGATCTATGGATCTATTTACGAAAAGTAGCCAAAAACCAAAACACCACAATATTCCTCACTACTCATTACATCGAAGAAGCCGAAAACGCTGACAGGGTATGCATAGTAAATCATGGACAAATTATTTTTCTGGGAACACCAAGCGAGATGAAAAACCGGTTACTTGGTAAGTACCTCGTTTTAGATGCTGAAAACCGAAGCATGCTATATTCCCAGATTGCGAACTTTAAGTCAGAGACTACGGTGGACGGTAAGGTCAAAATCTATTTTGAGGAGCAAACGCCACAGCAAATTCTAGCACAAATCAAGATGCCACTAACTTGCATGGAGCTCCATACACCGACCCTCGAAGAAGCGTACATGGATTTAATCGAAAATAAAACCCAAGAGGTCACTTTTTAATGAATCCACTTCAAAAAGACCTAAACGCAGTTGTAGTTATTGCCGCCCGAGAGGTATTGCGGTTCTTTAAGGATTGGAAGACTTCGCTTGCTTTTAGCTTACTTTTTCCGGTTTTGTTTCTGGGAATTCTGGGTGGCGTTATTGCGCAAAACTTAGGTGGCGGTCTAGGGTACAATTACCTTCAGTTTGCGCTTTTAGGAATGGTCGCCGCAACAATTTCCATGAACACCATGATGAGCGTCACATCACTTGTCGAAGACCGAGAAAACGATTTCACACAGGAAATCTTTGTAGCTCCAATATCGCGCTATTCAATCATACTCGGCAAAATAGTAGGAGGCAGCATCACAAGCATACTACAGCTTTTCGCATTCGTCATCATCGCCCCCATTATGGGCATATCCATCGGGCTGTCGGCAATCGGCTGGATCCTTGTGTTGGCGCCACTTATCTGCATATCAGGCGGAACTCTCGGCGTGTTAGTTGCCAGCATATTTAGCAGCAACCCAAAAACAGCGGATAGAGGCGTAATCCTGTTCACATTTGCCCAGATGTTCCTCTCAGGCGCATTTATACCGATAAACAAATCCAGCGGCGTCTTAAGCGCCCTATCACATGCCATGCCACTGACTTACATAGTTGATTTGCTCAGAGGACTAGTCTATCAAGGCACACCATTCTACAGCAAAATAGCTCTATACAACCCACTGCTCGATTTAGCGATTGTCGCTGCAATTTCGGTAGCGTCTTTTGCAGTTGGAACATTCCTCTTCGTACGAAGCGAAAGAAACAGATAGACAGAAAAACATAGTCAGCAGCCTCGAATTTCTTTTTTATTTATTTTTTTTGATAAAGCAACATCATAATTGACATAACTCTTGCTTAAGAGGGGGTAATGTTTTTAGGTTATATTTTAGTTTCCTACCGTCAGCACTAACGAACTGGATTGATTAGCATGCAGCCTTTGCCTAAAGATTACAACTTTGCGGAAATTGAGCGTAAGTGGCAGCAGAAATGGGAAGAAATGGGCATCTACCACTACGATTGGAACGATAAAAAACGCGTTCCCTATAGCATAGACACTCCGCCGCCCTATCCGTCAGGCGAACTCCACATGGGCAATGTGCTCAACTGGACCTACTTTGACATGGTAGCAAGGTACAAACGCATGCTAGGCTTCAACGTGCTCTTCCCGCAAGGCTGGGACTGCCACGGCTTAGGCATAGAAATCCAAGTTGAAAAAACATATAACATACGCAAACGGGACGTTCCGCCTGAACAGTTCCGCAAATGGTGTATGGAGCTGGTAGAAAAATACATTGTCATGATGAAAGAAGGCTTTCTCAAGCTGGGCTGCAGCATAGATTGGACAACAGAGTACCGCACAATGGACCCAGATTACTGGCGTCGGACTCAACTCAGCTTCATTTTGCTCTACAAAAAAGGCTACATGTACCGGGGCACGCATCCCGTGAATTGGTGTCCACATGATGAAACCGCAATTGCGGATGCTGAAGTAGATTACGTGAAGCGCGACGGCGTTTTGCACTACATCCGCTTCCCATTCGAAGGCACAAGCGACTATGCACTTATCGCGACCAGCAGACCAGAGTTTATTCCTGCATGCGTCGCCATCGAAGTTAACCCCAACGACGAGCGGTACAGCAAGTACATTGGCAAAACCATCGTGGTTCCAATAATCAACCGCTCGGTGAAAGTTATAGCCGACGAGTATGTTGACCCCAAGTTTGGCACTGGAGTGGTCATGATATGCACTTACGGCGACAAAGAAGACGTGAAAACAGTCATCAAACACAAGCTTCCAGTCATCATGCTCCTAACCGAGAACGGTCGCATAAACGAGAACGGCGGCAAATACGCTGGCTTAACCATAAACCAAGCACGGGCAACCATAGTTGAAGACCTCACGGCAGCGGGGTTGCTCGAGAAAACCGAGAAAATCATGCAGGAAGTAGGCGTCTGCGACCGATGCAAGGCACACGTGGAAATCCTCGAGCGAAAACAATGGTTCATGAACACCCGCAAACTAACCGACGCCGTAGAAAAAACAGCGAACAAGATAGTTTGGTATCCTGATTACATGAAAAACCGTTTAATCGACTGGGCAAAATCGCTCGATTGGGACTGGGTAATTAGCCGCCAACGCCTTTTTGCCACTCCGATTCCAGTTTGGTACTGCAAAAACTGCGGCGAACTAATCCTAGCCAAAGAGGACTGGGTTCCCATAGACCCGAAACTTGAAAACCCATGCATAGACAAGTGTCCAAAATGCGGCGGCAAAGACTTCACTGGCGAACAAGACGTTTTCGACACTTGGATGGATTCGTCGATAACATGTGCTGTTCACGCTGGATGGCCTGACCGAGCAGACTGGAAGCATCTTTTCCCAGCGGACGTTCACCCCTCAGGCACCGACATAATCAGAACCTGGGCGTATTACTTGATGGTTCGGCACCTCGCGCTTTTTAATGAAGAACCGTTTAAGAGCTGCCTTATCAACGGCATGGTGCTTGGCTCAGATGGCAGAAAAATGAGCAAGTCACTGAAGAATTATGCCGCTGCGCCTGAAGTGCTAAACAAGAACGGAGCCGACGCAACGCGCCAGTGGGCTGCTGCAGGTGGAGCAACAGGCTCAGACATTCCATATAGAGCACAGGACGTTGAGTACGGCAGACGTTTCTTAGTTAAATTGTGGAACGCTTCCGGGTTTACGGCTAACCTGTTAGCTGACTACAAAGCCGTCTCAGCCAAGAATGTAAAGCTAGAGCTTCTTGATAGATGGATAATCAGCAAAGCCGAGAACATTACCAAAAAAGTTACTGAAGAATTCGAAAAATGCCAATTCAATGTTGCGATAGAGGATATTCGCAATTTCTTCTGGCATGTTTTCTGTGATTGTTATCTAGAAGCAGTCAAAGACCGACTCTACAATCCTGACCTGCACGGCTCAGCGAGAAGGCTGGCTGCTCAGTACACGCTCTATGAGATACTCTACCGTATGCTACAGCTTCTGGCGCCAGTAACTCCACACGTGACCGAGGAGATTTACCAAGTCATGTTCAAAGGAGACAAAGGCTTTGAAAGCCTTCAGATTTCACTTTGGCCTAAATTCAACCAAGCTCTTGTAGATGAAGAGACAGAAAAGGAAGGTGACGTAATTATTGGTGCCATTACTCAGGGTCGGCAAAGCAAAGCGGAGAATAAATTACCGCTTAATTTGCCACTGACCGGAATAATAATAAATACAGGCAGCGCCGGAAACGTTAGAGTTCTTACTGAAGGAAGAGCAGATATTGCGGGAACTTTGAAGGTTGCCGACTTTAACAATGTTAAGATTGAATCTGATAGCCCCCTTATGATGGGGCAAATTAATCCAGCTGATATCCGCGTAAGAATTCTTTTTGACAAAGACTATGCTAGAAAGTGATTAAACACATGAAAGTGGGTTTGATAGGATGCGGCGCAATTGGCACTGTACTAGCGGAGGCTATTGAGCAAAAACTTGTAGTTTGTGACGAATTGGTTGTTTACGACTTTGACGTCTCAAAAGCTCAGACGCTTAAAAGCAAACTCAATTTTCCTGTAAGCATTGTTGGAAGCGTTGATGAATTGCTTAGTTTAAAGCCTAAAGTCGTTGTGGAAGCGGCGTCGCAGCAGGCGGCTAAGGATTATGTGCCAAAAATTGTTTCTGCAGGAACCGAGTTAATCGTGATGAGCACTGGTGCCTTGTTAGGCTTAGATGTTGATTTGGGCAGGGTTCATGTTCCTTCAGGTGCTATCGGCGGCTTAGATGCGCTTTCCAGTGCGGCTTTAGCGGGGATTGACGAGGTAACTTTGACTTCACGCAAGAATCCCAAGGCTTTAGAGACTGACAATAAAGAGGAAAAAGTTGTTTATGAGGGCTATGCTGAAGAAGCAGTTAGACTGTTTCCCAGGGAAATGAATGTTGCTGCCACTTTAGCGTTAACTGTTAAACCCGCCAAAGTAAAAGTACGAGTAGTCTCTGACCCATCGGTTAAGCGTAACACACACGAGATTCAAGTTAAATGGCGCTTCGGCGAAATGTCTTTACGCTTTGCGAACGACCCTCACTCGGATAATCCGCATACAAGTGCATTGGCTGCATGGTCCGCCATTAAATTGTTGCAGTCTCTTTTGAAAACATAGCCGGTACACTAAAAATCGACCAGAAAAATAAAAAGAAAAGAAATTAAGAAATACGTTTATTCTGTTTTTTCTTCACTGGAGTCTTCTGTTTCTGTTGCGGCTTCTTCGTTGCTTTGCTCTGCTGCTGTCTGCGCCCCCTGAGGGGCCTCCAAAGGGTGGGCCGGAACTATAGTCTCCTCTACTATTACTGGCTCGACAACTGGTTCAGTTAGTGGCTCCATTACTTTCTCAAGTGTTGTCTCAATTGGCTCTTCTTTGGGAATGACCTCAAAATCTTGCAGTGGAATCTTAACTTCGATTTGTTCCTGTTCTGCTTCAACGATTACTTCGGTTGGAGCAATGTCTGCTGTTTCCGCTTCAACTGCCGGTTGTTCAACTGCCGGTTGTTCAACTTCTGGTGTTGCTTCTGGAGCTTCTGCTTCTATAATTATAGCTGGTTCTTGTGGCGCTGGCTCGGTTATTGCTGGTTCTTGAGGAGCAATTTCAGGTTCTGGTTCGTTTATTACTTGTACTTCTGGTTCAGGGGTAGCAATTGGGGCGGTCTCTTCTGGAGTGACTTCGACGGCTGGAGTCTCAATTGGGGCAACTTCAGCTGGAGCGGTTTCTACAGGTATATTTTCGACTGGAGCCGTTTCGATTGGAGTTGTTTCAACTGGGGCGGCCTCTACTGGAGCGCTTTCAACTGGAGCTGCTTCTGCTTTTACAGTTTCAGGGGGGATTCTCAGCGGGAGCAGTTTCAACTGGAGCGACTGGTACTGGCGATGTTTCTATTATTGTTTCAACTGGGGCGGCTTCAACAGGAACCTCTACGGGGGTTTGTTCAACTGGGGCCGGTTGCATGACTTCAGCTTCGACGACTGGAGCAACTGATTCTGGGGCTGCGGGCTCTTGTATTGATGTTGGTTGGCATAGTTGGTTTGCGGATTGTTTTATTGTGTTTAGTTCGTTTCTGGTTGTTTCTAGTCCGGTTGTGAGAAGGTTTATTTCTTGTTGATAAATTTGCTCGTCAATTTCGCCTATTACGTGTTGAATTTCATAGTTAGCAAGAAGTACTTCTAATGTTTTAATTTGATTCTCTAACTCTTGGGTTTTTATTTGCATGCTTTCAATTAGTTCTTTCTGTTGTTTTTCGATTTGCACTATTGCTGCATTGATGTCATTGGTAAATGAGTCACGAGTTGTTTGAGAAATCTTGCCACTTTCAAAAAGCTTGTCTAGCGCCTGCTTCTTTTTATTGGCTATGTCGTATTCTTCATTTAATCGTTTAAATGTATATTTCCATGAAATCAATTTTAGGGCACCGAACATCTTTAGCGTAAAACAAGAGATAACGTTTCTTAACATGCACATATATCGCTAACTATTAAAATTAGCTTATGAAACAGGAAAATAGAAATTTTGCGTTAAAATTGTGATATGCATATACGTGTTTATGTATATAAAAATTGAAAATTTTTTAAGCTTTGCTTTAATGCTATGACATTTCCGTGTAAAATACCTCGCATTCGCTATCCTGCTATGGCACAATACATGAAAATGCGCAATGACCATTTTGCAATGATATTAACTGCACTCAAATTTAATTTGTTTATACTTTTCAGTTTTTGTTATAATATATTGTTCTAAATCTGAATAATACTTATATATCTAAACACGAATAAACAATAGTGGGCGTGTAAAAACATGGTAGCATTAACAATAACAGTTAACAACGAAAAATCAGAAACAAAAATATTAAAAAAAATGCATGAAAAATTAATCAAAAGCTTTATGGACACAATAATAATGGCTGAATTACAAAACGGACCAATAAGCGGATATGACGTAATATCATACATACACAACAAATTCGGCTTCCTGGTCAGCTCAGGCACAGTATATTCACTATTATACTCTCTTGAAAGAAACGGCCTACTTGAAGGAGTATGGATTGAAAGAAAAAGAGTCTACAAACTAACCGAAAAAGGCGCGAAAACCATCGAAACCATACTTAACTCGCAGGATAAAATCAAAAGTTTCATGACAACAATCCTGAAAACGCAAACGATCTATTAACCTATTTTTTTACCAATATTCTAATCGAAACGCTAAAAAACCCCTTCTCATTTTCCTATCAGTCCGCAACGATTTAAGCGGGGTCCGTAGCTCAGTCAGGCTAGAGCACCGGACTTTTAATCCGGGGGTCGCGGGTTCAATTCCCGTCGGACCCGCCTTCCCACGTACACTTTTATACTGAAAACAATACTTCCCCTTTTTCTTTTTTGGGAATTTCAGTTGTTTTGTCGCAGGTTTGGCAGGATACCTACGAAACACCATCGCCCAATTGAGAGTGACTCCTCACAACGATTTTAAAAACTCAAATTGTTAACCTCCTCTTATGCGAAAACAATCAAACCACCGAAAAGGGACCTTTGAGGTCAAGCATGACAACATAGTTGCGCCTTTAGCTTCAAAAACAGTCAACATTGCAAAACTGAAGGATTTTGTTGTGAGAAACTTTCCACCTGGATCGCCTCTTCAAGTAATTTTCGTTGACGAAGATGACGAGTTAAGTGCCGAGGATTTCTTAGCTAAACTTCCCATTTGGCTTAAGCTTAGCAAATTTACAAGATGCTAAGACCGCAATCCAGTCAATTGAAAAAACACTGCGGGCAGACCCCCGCTCCGGAACTGAATAAGTATTAGTTTCTCAAACATTCTCTTTTTTGTAATTTGCTTGGGACCGATTCTGAACCAAACCCTGAAACAGCCAATAGTTAAAGAACCCAAAAAACCCCAAATGGTGTACAAGAGCATATGCAGTGGTAGCCCGGGAGAGACCTATGCATATGCTCACATATACCATTTTTTTTGACCAACTAGTTAGCCCATAATTGTTCGGTCTTTGCGCCTGAACGACTTTCAGAAAAAAGTAATGATGGCGGTACATGTTCGAAGAGAAGGCCGCTGGGTCCCATACCCAAAGGGTTCGGAACCGCTAATTTTGTTTTGGGTGTAATGTTTGGACTTGACTGTGATTGGGATACAACCGCATGGGCACTAGAAGGGGGATCCCAGCACCATTTACCAGTAAAAAGTTATTGAGACTGATCCGGATCGAACTTACCCCCAAAGGGGTTCGCCCCTTTTCTATGCAGGAAGCAAGAAAAGGAGTTGTCCCAGGAGGAACTGAACGCATCGGGACGATTCCGTGTGCACGAAATCGAAATTATTTGCTTTCATCATAATTCTTTTTGAAGTAAGCCTTTTCAACATATCTTACTCCAAAACCATATTTCTTCGCAATTTGTCTCAGATCGCTTAGAAATTCATATAGATATTTTGAGTCTGTAAACATGTCTTTAGGACGTGTTTTTGGATTTGTCTCATATAATTCGTCATATGCATGGATATCAAAAACTCCATAGTTTTCAGGGTCTAAAAATGTGAGTATCACACTGACTAGAGCATTCTTAACCCCCTTAATCTTTCTCAATTTTTCTATTTTTGTCCATTCATCAACTGAATGAAGAGCGTCTTTACTTATTTTTGGACATCAGAGTCATCAAGGGTATTTATGAGATTAAGAAATCTCTTCTTTCTGTACTCAAGGTCTCCAAATTTCCATTCTACAATCCTAATTAAATCGTCTTTGCTGAGTTCTCCATTTAATTTAAGATTCTTCCCTACGGAATTCTTTAATCTCTTTCATACTTCTCATAGGCTTCGTCATATTTTTTATTCCATTTAATAATTTCTTCTTTTGATAGTTCTTTCAACAAAATCACTTTCGGATATTTTTCTAAATAACCTCTATGATATATGCTTTTTGAGAACGCTAGAAGATTGTTAAAGAGTGCTTATCCCTCTCTACGCTGAAAGGTGAAGAAAACTACTGAAAGCTGGAAAAAAGACGTTGCTGACCTGAAAAAAAGGCGGGACAGCTTACTCGCCGTAAGCGCCTTATAGTTTCGTTTTCATTAAATAGCAAAAATTTGGGTTTATCATAGATATAAAGGGGTTAAAGTTGGTATAACCAATTATAATAAAGCTTATAAGTTGTTATAGCTATTATAACTAATAGATGTGTGGGTTATATGCCTGAAGAGATAGTAACTGTTGTAAGAATCCCGTTATCTGAAATCGAGCAGTCAATCAGAGAGAAACACTTACTGCCCGCAATTCTGGCAGATGCCAAAATTGAGGGTCAATCGCTTTTTCTTCATTTCACTGAAGGTGAAGAAGGTAATGTAGAGCCAACTGAAAGAGTAATCAACACTCCAACCCAAAGCGTCCTAAAACAAAGGAGACAAAGGAAAAAGAGAAATCGTATGAAGACAAGAGGTTGGGCAGTAGTTGGCAGAATTACCAACTCAAAAGGACAAAAATGTTCAATTTATAAACCGTTCGTTGATGCGCTGCAAACCCCTAATTTGTCAGAAGAAGAACAAAAAAAGAAAGTAGAGTCAATTCTCAAATCTAATCGTAATAAGCCTTCTGAAGAATCCATCAACTATTTTTTAGAAAATACGTTAGAGTTTTTAAAATCAAATAATTCTGCTTGTCCCAGTAAAGAGGTGTCTGGATGAGTTTTGAATCAGCTCTTGAATGTAACAAACCTAAAAAAACTCCGTATCGTGGGAACCGTTAATTGACAATATCCTTGACGGGTATTACCAAAATGTGAAGGATCTTTCACACGCGGTACAAAAAGATGCAATACAGAACTCCTGGGATGCCAAAGCTGACGGTAATTGGAAAATGGAATTTACTCTCTTGAAAGATGCTGCTGGTCGAGAAATGTTTCTTATGGAAGATCATGGCACCGTTGGTCTCACTGGCAGAATTCTTCCTGAAGAATTATACGATGATGTAGACCTTCCCGAAGAAGAACGATGGGGTCGTTTTCAAGGACTTGCATTCAGAAGACAAAAGAAAGAAGCAGCTAATGCGCACGAGGTCAAGGAAAATTTGTTTTTGTTGGCGCATCAAAAAACAGAACTATTGTATATGATACATTGAGAGAGGATAATGTTTACAGGATTGGTGTAAGAAGACTTGGTGATCTGTGGGAGTTTGAAGACTCAGAGGCTAAGGATTGGCTTTCAAAATATTCTTCATCATCTTTCTCCCCTCACACAAGTCGGAACAAGAGTAATAATAGACGAACCTGAAGACTGGCTCAAAGCATCACTTACAAACAACATGTTTCTTAGATACATTCAAACAACTTGGTGGCCATTAATTACAGATGATCGTGTTGAAATAACTCTTGATATTTTTGATCGAAAGACAATAGTTACTATCCCACCTGACTTGCAATTTCCAACAATAGACTCTGCTAATTTCAAAGTTTGGATAACAGAATGGGCTTGCTTAACAGGTAAATCCAGAAAAGGACTTAGGATAAAGAAACTTCACATAGTTTGGTCAAAAGATCCCATACAGGGACGATATACAGGGAATTGCGATAATTAGAGGGGGAATGGTAGTTGAAAATATACCTATTTCAGACCTTCTTGTTGCTCCAGACCCGATTATTCTAAAACACATCTACGGTTATGTTGAAGGTGACTTAGGTGTTCACATAAACTGAAAGAGTGCGAAGATCCCACAAGTTATCGCTTTACAAAGAAGGCTGGTATGGGTAACAAGAACATCTACCAAGCTATCAAGGATTATGTTGCAGCTCAAATGCAATGTTTTTCTTCAGCTAAGCTTGGGTAGCAATAGGTAAATCGTCAACTGGAGATTACGCTACACTCAAAGAATTTAATACCTTGCTTAAATCAATAGGGATCTATGTTGAAACTCTTTCCCCACCGACATCGCCAAAGACGCGACCACAAAAAACGATTCAGGTTTCCTTAGACAACGACCAAACAGATAGCATTCAGTTAGTTTTTCCATCTCCAGATTTTGCAAATCCAATTAAGAGGGTCGAATTTAATGAGGAAATCACCAATATACGAGCAAAAATACAAAAACTCAACAAAGTCACCAGCTCGAGTTCTTTTAGATATCTACACAGAGCAAAATGAGGCCAGAAGAGGTACACTGATTGACAAGGAAATTACAGTTTACCCAACTTATCCAACTCAAGTAAACCCTATGTCAATAAAGATAACAAAAACTGAATACGCTGAAGGAGAGTGCCATTTAAGGGCTAAGATGATTCGTTTACATCATCCAGACCATAAGAAAGGCGAAGAATTGGAAATTGTCTCAGTACGTTTCTGGATAGCTACTGACCCACCGCTTAGCAAAGGTGCGTTTAAGGAAGTTCAGTACTGTCCCAGAAGTGACAGAAGAGATAGATGGCGAAATAATAAAAATCGATGGAAAAGTAACACCACACGCTTCAGGAGAAGGAAATATTCTCTTGATCAATACCTCACATCCGCTATACAAACAAAGAGTACCCTCAAGGCAGAACGAGCAAGCAAGAAAAGATTATCTAATAGAAATGATGGCTAAGAAAATACCATTTGTGGGCCAATATCCAACAACAGTGCGCCTTTCAAGGATGTTGAAGACCCTGAAGAGATCTTCAAGCGAACATCGGCTCTATATTCGAATATAATGGGCATATACTTTGTATAATTGAGGAGCACCTTGGAGTACAATATGGCAATAATTGTTGACAAGAATGGAAGACGGATTTACAAAACTATTGGGTTTTTAGCTTACGAGGATAAAGATAGTGCTGACAAGTTAGATAATTTCTTAAAAATCAAAATTTGCGAGATTGAAAAAAGTCTGCAACAAAAAGGACTATTAGCACTCAAAGGAAAAAACAACTCAATTAGATTTTGGTTTAATTTAGGTCTCGAAACTCAGAGATTTATGGAATCAAGTTAGGACTAATTATGGTTTACCTGATACTTTTTTGCCTTATTTCTTTAAAGCTGTTTTTGATAGCTCAGATGCAACTAAACCACAATCAGGGAAAGCTGAAAGGTTGAAAAACGCCTATTTCTATTATTGTTATATTCTTGGTCACAGTTTCCCTTGGGAACAAGTTCAATCTGCAGGAAATTGGCGACAATGGATCGAGTTCTTAGATGCAAAGAGAATACGTACAGATCAACGAATTATCGAGTGGTTTGTACAGAGAAAAGTGATGAAGATGCAAGCAGACACCGATCTTACGAGAGAGGATTGGTTTAGACGCATAACTCGTGAAATTAGAGGCGAATTTCATAACATTGATACTACAGTCTTAACCAAGGATGAGCTATATGATACCTTGGATGGAATACTTTCGAAGGTTGTTTCCGAGACTTTAGTCATTTACTGTTCGTTCTCACTAAACGGATAGCTCAATCTTCATCAACTATTTCAAGTCGCTTTCTTGCCTCTCATGCGAAATTCCCTCTATGTACTCCATTATTATCAACTCTATTTTGTCAAGTTCTGGTTTGAGCTTTTCAGCTAAAACGAGAAGCTCTTTCTCCTCGCCGCTTTGCGTATGCCTATCAGAAGTGTTGTAGCTTTCTTCGATGATTCGTGGTTCGCCCACAGGTTTCTTTAATTTTGTCTCCATTCCGAACTTCTTGAGGTATGTTGAATGTCCTAAGCTCTGAGGGTTCTGCCCCTCGTATCGAGATTTTTCTTTGTACAGATATTTCGGTGGAGGTCTGTTGCCTTTCTTGTCGTTTCTAGTACCCAAATTCGGTATTCATTTATGTCATCTAACGCTTTCTGCACTAAATGGGCTGCATCGTAAAAGAAAGAAATGGTT